>NZ_QTQI01000016.1 GCF_003853705.1 Burkholderia sp. Bp8992
TCCGCAATTCAAGTCTGCGGACGCAATCGTGGATCGATTCGGCAGCGCTGCCTAGGTGCGGAGAATTTCGCGCTTACAATTGACCGCTGGTGTGCTGTTCAAGAAAAAGGTGATCGTGGCACGGTTGACTGGCGGAGCGTTCCATTGCGTCAGATACGGAACGCGTTGGGTTTTATCTGATCACTGGGCGTGATGCCGACGCCAAGCCAGTGTAGTGGAAAATATACGTAGGCGAGATGCTTCACATGCGCCTAAATATGCATCGAGCGGAGGCGAAGACTTCCGCGTTTCGGGGCGGACAGACGTCGCGATGTGCGTCGATGAACGCGGTCATGGCTTCGATCGGCGGTCGAGCTCCGCCTGGGCGAAATACGCCGACGCCTTGCGCAGAATCTCGTTGGCCGTGCGTAATTCACGGACCTCCCGCTCGAGTTCCTTCAGGCGTGCCAACTCGGCAGTCGCCACGCCCGGGCGCTGGTCGCTGTCGCGCTCGGCCTGGTTGACCCACTTATGCAGCGTCTCGCGCGACATCCCCATCTTCGCGGCAATCGAGCGCAGCGCCGCCCCCTGCGTGCCGTACTCGTGCTGGTGCTCAAGAACCATCCGGACTGCTCGTTCCTGCACTTCATCCGAATACCGCGTCCCGGTGGGCTTTCTTACTTTGCTTTCGTTTTCCATACTTCAAATCTCCCATCACAGCCAAGATCCGAAGTCTCCTACATTCCCGGGGCGGTTCAATCTCGCGCTCCGATACGCCCTGGGCTTTGAGCACATGGATTTGCATCCACTGTTCCTTCCGGAGCATCGCCAGCCTTTGCGCGCAAAAGGCTGACTGTACTGAAAGGTGGCTCAGATTTACTTCGCGCGAAGTGGCTCATTATTACTTTGCGCCCAACAGGCCGTCTCGCTTCTGGCCAACTACCAGTTTGCTTTGAAGAACCTGTTTTGCTGTCATTGAGGTCTGAGTGTAGGTGTCCACGCGGACACCTAGCTTCTGACCT
The DNA here is from genome assembly GCF_003853705.1 of Burkholderia sp. Bp8992. Taxonomy (GTDB): domain Bacteria; phylum Pseudomonadota; class Gammaproteobacteria; order Burkholderiales; family Burkholderiaceae; genus Burkholderia. The sequence goes on from NZ_QTQI01000016.1 coordinate 1,002, forward strand.
CCTGACCTTCACGTGAAGGACGTCATTTATCGATCGCATACATACAACTCCGCCCCGCAGCGCTCCCGTCCGGTACAGGTTCGCACGGAACCGCATGCGACCGCATTCCCGTCACGACTCCGGCTTGGCGAGTCGCGGCTCCAGTTCCGGCTGATCCCTCGTGGACTCGATGCGCCAAAACCCGCCGAAGCGCAGCAGTGCCAAAACAACCGCAAACACCGTTGCCCCGGTCCCGAACATGATCCAGCGATTGGGCAACGCGGACAGGGTCGAGACGATCAACCCGCCAATCGGAAATCCGAGCAGCGAGATAACCATAACAATGGACGCCGCACTAGCGAATCCTTCTGGCGGCAAGAGGTTGTTCCGGAGGGTTCTCGACCACACGGAAAACGGTAGTGAAATGGCCATGGTCAACGCGCTGACCGCGAAGAAAAATACGCCGGACACCACTATCTGCGCCATCAGGAACATGGGGATCAGGAGCACTGACGCTCGCCCCAGCAACTTCATCCTGCCGGCAAGCGCGGGACGACTGTAAGCGAGATGAAACAAACCGGATAGCACCGCGCCCGATGTAAACAGCAACGCAACATCGCGCTTGCCGAGGCCATACTCACCGATCACGATATCCGGGATCAGCGTGATTAACACCGCCAGCACCGTGTTGATAAGGAGCATGCACAGCGCGAGGGTGACTAGCCGCTGGTTTCGGACGAGCCGGTCCGCCAGAATCCTGAACGGTACCCGTTCCCCCCGCTCTACATCGGAAGCCGCCGCTTTCGGAATCACCGCGTAGAACAGGAAGGCGAGGCACGCGAACAGCAGCGCATAGAGCAGAAAGAACTGCTGCACGCTGAACGCTGCGATGACCGAAACGCCGATCAGCGGCGCGGCAATCTGATTGACCTGCTGCGATACGGAGAAGAACGAGTAATAACTGCTGACCTGCGCATTCGGCACTCGGGACGCGACATACTTCTCGAAGCTCAGATACGCCACGATGTTCGCGGCGGAAGCCAGCGCGGCAAACAGCAGCATCAGTGCGATGTTCGGCAGCACGCCGGTTAGCAGCACCAACATCAGCGCGACGACCGCCCTGAGAATCGATGGGTGGAAAAAGCAGGCGCGGCACCCGAACCTGTCCACGAGCCAGCCCGCGATGGGCAACAACAGAATCGTCGGTAACCACTCAAGCACGACGATCATCCCCAGCATCTGCTTGCTGCCTGTCAGTTGGTACACATAAAGCGGCAGGACGAACAGTGCTAGCCGCTCCAGAAACGTCTGTAGAAGAACGACGCCCTTCAGCCCGATCAGCTTATCGATCAATTGAATCACTCCCTCTTCTGATCACGTAGTTTCCGATGTACAGCGCGTCCAGATTGGCTGTGAAGAGCGTCGCAATCGCATCTCTCGCGGTGCGAACGATGGGTTGCCCTTTGATATTGAACGACGTATTCAATACCACCGGCATCGACGTGAGCCGTTGCACCTCGTCCAGCAGCGCCCAGTATTTTTCGGATTTCTCGCGGTTGACTGTCTGCACGCGAGCGGTTCCATCGATATGCGTAATAGCGGGAAGAGACGCGACCCACTCCTTTCGAACCGGAATCGTATATAGCATATGCGGCGACTCGAAATTATCCGGCAGTTCGAAGTAGATATTCGCGCACTCGTATTTCACCGACGGCGCGAAAGGGCGAAATTCCTCGCGCTTCTTGATGCGTGCATTAACCCGCTCTTTCATGTCCGGCGCGCCCGGATTGGCCAAGATGCTGCGATTTCCCAATGCGCGCTGACCGAATTCCATGCGGCCTTGCACCCATGCAATGATGTTGTTGTCCTTGATATCGCCGGCTGCGGCCTCAAGCAAAGCCGTGTCATCCAGTTTTTGGACATCGATGCTGGATCCGAATTCGCTGATGGACGCCCTAATCTCATCTTCGTCGATTTCATGCCCCCAGTACGGCAGGTCATTGGCCAGAAAGCTGGCACGTTTCCCGTTCGATTTCTCGACATGAAGCAGCATTGCGGCGCCGACGGCAGTGCCACCATCGTCCGCCGCAGGCGGGATGAAGATCTGCTTGAACAGCCCGCTGCGCAGCAGCTTACCATTGGCCGTGCAATTCAACGCCACCCCGCCCGCAAAACAGATATTCTCGGCACCCGTTTGCTCTTTCCAATGGCGGATCACATGGAACAGCGCTTCTTCAATGCGTTGCTGTAACGCCGCCGCGAAGTCCCGATGGGCCTGCGTAATGGCCTCGCCAGCCTCGCGTGCCTTGATCACGTGTTCATCCAGCCAGCGCCGGAAGCCCCGGCCGGTCTGTCGCTCCAGTTCGTTGACGTTGCGCTCGAAAGCTCGGACCACGACAGTTCCGCCGTCGGACAGTTCGACCATGTCCTGGAAGGCGCGTCTGAACACTTCGGGATCGCCGTAAGGCGCCAGCCCCATAATCTTGTATTCGTCGGAGTTCACCCAGAAGCCCAAATGTGCCGTGATCTGAGAATACAGAATGCCCAGCGAACTGAGCGTGCCCTGTTGATGCAGCAGATTCAGCGCATGACCATGCCCCTCGTAGACCGAAATGGCGGTCATCTCGCCCAGACCGTCGGCGACAATCACTAGCGACCGTTCGAATCCGGACGGATAGAATGCCATCGCAGCATGCGCTAGATGATGATTGCAGGGTGCATACAGTGTGTCGACATTGTCGAGCGAGAAGTGCTCCCTCCAGAGATCGGCCTGAATCTTCGGTGCCAGCACCTGATCGTAGTACCGGGAATTGCGCTCACCGAGGTTGAACAGCTTCTGATAGGCCTGATAGTCGAAGCTGTGGGTGATCGCATCGAGGTCGGATGCGACGATCCCGGCCACATCCAGGCAGTACTGGATCGCGTGGCGCGGAAAGTCGGACGTAAATTTTTCGCCGGTGAATCGTTCCTCAGCTGCTGCTGCAACGATCTCCCCATCGATCATCAGACAGACCGACGAATCCATCCCCTGACACATCGCATATTCGTTTTCTGTCAGGCCGTCAAAAGCCTCGCGGCGATAACGCACGGATCCGTTTAGGCCGTTGTAACCCAGTATTTTCACGAAGACCTCAGTTGCTCAGTTGAAATTCCTGCATGTCGACTTCGGGATATCGCTCACCGAATCGAGGCTGCAGCTTGATGAGTGCGTCGAACTGCGCGAATACCGCATCCGCCGCCGCACCGAAGCGAATGTTCGACTTCAGATGTCCGGGATTTGACGTACCGATCACCGGGTGAATGTATTGCTGCCGGTTCTGGGACACCCACCTTATCCAGCCCAACGCCGCCTGATTCAACGTCATGCCGGTCGCCTTGCACGCGGTCTCCAGCTGCCCGACGGCACGCCTGACGGCTTCAAGGCTGCCGCCCTGATAGCGCGGAATCCCGCTTCGACAATCTTCCTCGCCGATGTGCTGCGTCGCGCCGGAAAGGAAGCCTCGCGAGAGCGGGCTGTACGCATAGAAACGCACACCCCTTTCGCGGCAGGCGTTAAATACACCGTCGTTCAGGGGAGTTGCCCGAAGCATCGAGAATTCGGATTGCACCGCATCCAGTCGGCAGACGCCGGCACTGAGATCCGTCAGGATGCGGTCCGCCTCCATGATCGTGCCGGCATCCACCTCGGACAGACCGATATGACGGATTTTCCCCGCGCGCTTCAAGCCGGCCAGCGCTTCGAGCGACGCCTTCAAATGCGCGCGCCCGACATCCAGCCGATGCAAGTAGAAGAGATCCAGATAGTCGGTCTGCAGCGCGTCAAGCGACGCTTCGCACGACGACACGATGTATTCGGGCGAGTTGTCGACGACCCGGCCCCAACCGCCGCTCGTTAGCCGGATGCCGCACTTGCTGGCGATGAAAACGCCTGCACGGTCAACCCGAAGCTGACGGAGATGCTGGCCCAGTAACTGCTCTGAGGTAGGACCGCTGTCCGCCGGCGCATAGCAGTCGGCGGTATCGAACTGATTAATTCCGGCGTCAAGCGCGGCCTGAACGACGAGCGCGCTGCTATCCGTGGACCGTCGGCCGTAAACCGGCGCCGACCAGTTCATGGTCCCCACGCACAGATCATGTACATCCCTGCCGGACGCGGTGGTCAAGACTCGCTGCGGTTCATGCATGAGCCATCTCCTCTAGATGCCTGGTGCCGTTCAGCACGGCGACGCGCTTGTGCATCCGGTCGCATGAGTCGACAAATATATCGATCTCATCCTGGATTTTTGTATCGCCATCTGCTTCGACAGCCATGATTGGCGCGAGCCACGGCTCTCTGCCCAACGCATACACGAAGACCATTGAGGGCCGAAATGCACTGACCAGTTCGGACGCGCGGCGCGAACACGATCCGTTTAGGCGCCGCGTTTCCGCATGCACGCGCCCAGTCTGGCGCGCCATCATCGGCCCGTACAACCAAGTGAAAGGCGCGCCTTTTGATTCCATGCCAATAAACATGATGTCGATATCGCGCTCCGCGAGCTTCGCTATCTGCTCGAGATGGCGCGTGTTATCGAAACGCGCGTCGGCTACGAACAGATATCCGCTATACGCAGTTGAAACGACGAACATCGCCTTCGAGGTGACGTTCAACTCGCCATGTTCACCCTGGAACGGAAGCGCCTGAACGGAGACCGTCTCGCCGATCGGAAACGTCTGGAAGCTCTTCAACTCCACGACGTTCTCGAATCCTATGGATCGCAGCACCATGTATGGCGAAGGGTCGAGCAGTGTCGAGCCGGCGCAGCTGGGAACGAGAATCCTCGTGACTCGGTGCCGGATGTTGAGCAGGGTTTCGATGCAGAAGTGATCGATGTGCAGATGTGTGATCAGCACCGCATCGATTTTTTCCGGCAGATCCGCGATCGTCAGCCGCGCTTCGTCCTTACGCGTCGCATAGCTGATGAACGGGTCGACCAGCACGCTTAGGCCGCCAGAGCGGACGAGAACGCAAGCGTGGCCGAAATAGTCCACTTCGTCGCGATCTGTCCGCGCCACGTCGATCCTGGACCGGAGCGGCTCGCGCGTGAACAGTGCCAGGAAGTCAGCCGTGCGCGCGTCGTCGACGCCCAGCGCTGCGCAAAGCGAGTGCACTTCGGTCTCGTCGATGCCGCGCGATCGGGAGGCAAGCAGGCGTTGCACCCCCTCGTCGTCGAAGCCTCGCTGAATCGAAAATGTGTTCGGCCCGGCGAGCCTGGGCGTACTCAGTGCGAAGTCCTTTTCATCGGGGTCGCCCTCGTAGATCAGGAACGACTGCAGCGACCGGTCGAAATACCGGCTCCGATAAAGCATCGGTTCATTGATGCTGAAATGCGCGCGGTTCCATGCGTCGTAGCTCAACTCGACGCAGGCGGCGAGGTCGTCCGGCAGCGCGGCCAGATAGTGGGTCAGCGAGGAGCCCGTTTCATCGGCCAACGTTTCGCCCAGCCGGTCGAAAGCGTCGGCCAACTGAAACAGCGGCAGCAGTTGTCCAGTCAGTTCGTCATACAGGCGCCTTGCCGACTCAACCTTATCGTGGTGAAGCGTCAGGAATGGCCCGCCCTTCAACCGTGGGTCGCTGACCGCCTTCACGTGCGTCTGCGGCGCATCGACAAACGACTTGAGTAACTTTTCCACCAGCCGCCTCAGTAGCATGGCAGCGGAGGCGGGCTGGAACAGGTACGGGGAGGCGCGGTATCGAGCTATCAGCGGCTCAACGATCACCTCGGATTTCAGATATAGCCGCTCAGGCCTGCTCACGGTGCTCACCCTCTTTCTGGATCACGTAGAATTGCACGACGGAGCCATCCTCGACTGTGGCCACGCAGGAATGTACGCGACAGCCCTCGCCAAGCAGTTCCGACCTATTAAGCAGAACCGGCGTGTGGCCGAACAGAACGGCATATCCCCCGTCCTTCAGGCAGCGCATCACCGACCGGAACAGATCCAGCGCCTTTGAACGTGACACCACTTCGGCATTCAGGAAGCGGAAGAAGATCAGATCGACAGACTTTTCCGCGGGCTTCGGATGCAACGAATCCCCCACGTGGAGTTCATCGGCCTTGCCCTCGGCAAACCTGATCATGTCGGCGCTGATGTCCTGTCCGATCGTATAGATGCCGGGATGCGCCTGCTTCAATTCGAACAGAAATTGCCCCGTCGAGCAGGCAGGGTCGTACACCACGAGATTTCGGGTGTTGAGGTTATTCAGGAAACAGGCGGACAACCGACGCAAGTAGATCTCGCCCAGCCCCAACAGGTGCGCGCGATGCTCATCGATGTGCCAGCCGTTGCCCGGAGTGTTGATCTCGACCTTGTCCGCGCCGACCAGTTGGACAAAGGGATAATGAATCTCCGCCGTCGCCGACGCCTTCAGCGAGGCGAGCACCGCCTCGATCCCGCGTTTTTCCATCTCCGTATAAAATACCTCGACGCCTTCTTGCGAGGTCTGAAAGTACTCGAGTCTGCCGAGGATCATCTCGCTAGAAATCTTTGAGCAAAAAAACCCCGGCGACCCGTGCTTCGTGACGATATCGGACAGGATCTTCGATCCAACGAACGACTGTTCGCCGGTCTTGACGATGAAAAAGCGGTGCGGCTGACCGTCCCACCGTTCGTTGGCGGAGCGAATCGCGCCTGGGTGGTAATCGCCAGCTTCGAATTTCCTGACCCGCGCCTCCCGCTCCTGATATTCGTGACGGTAGATCTCCGGAGAAACCTTGATTGCCTCGTCCCAAATGTCTACGAATTTATGCATTTTCAGTCCCGGTAACTTGACTAGACCAGTACATCTTCAAGGTAAGCGATCATCACTTCGGCCGAACGATGCGACGACTTGGCGGTCTCATAGAACCGTTTCAGCGAATCGGTCTTTGTGCGGGATCCCGGCGCGACGGGCAGATAGTCGAACGTGGCCTGGTTGTAGATGGAGCTAAATGGCGCAAGTGGACACTCGGGCCGATTGCTGAACCAGGCGCGCAAGTTCTGGCCGAACTCCTCGGGATCCGCGCTGGAAACAGGCGATGACGTGAGATTTGCTGCGTGCAGCAAGACCTCGTCGAACGACACGGTTTCGCTGGAGTTCACTTCGATGAACGAACCCCAGAGCGCCGGGTAACGCATCACTTCATCAATCATTTCGGCCACGAAACCTGCGGAAACCGCATCGATATCGCCGACCCCGACCGGGAACTGGCCCATCTCGAGGCATTGCCTGATTCGCGCGGTCATGTGATCCCGATCTGCCCGCTGCCGCGACTTTTCCCCCACGACGAGCGGCAGGCTCAGTACCTTCGTATCGAGCGCGCCGGAGGCGCCGCGCACCAGTTCCTGCGCCATCCACTTGGAAATGTCATACGCGCTTTGTGCGCGCTTCGGATCGTCCTGGGCACTGCTGGAACCCAGATAGATGAACTGGGTGCATGCCGCCAGCAGCGCGGAGTGCAGCAGGAGCGAAGTCGCTTTGACGTTCGGCGCGAACAACGTGGCAAGCGGATAGACATGGTTCACCTCGGCCGCCGCGTGGATCACGTGGGTAACAGCATGGTCGCGCAGCAGCCGGGTGCCCTGCTCGAGAGACAGGCTGTTCAGATCGACCTCCACGCATTCGCTTGCGCCCAGTTCTACGAGTTCGGCGGCCGTGCGCGGATTACGGGTGGCGGCAATTACGCGGACCCCGCCGTTGCGCGCCAGATGAGCCAGGACTTCGCGACCGATGATGCCCGTTCCGCCCGTCAGGAAAACGGTGACGGCAGGTGACCGAGGCGGGTCGAGGCGGGCGCCTAGTTCCGATGCAGCGGCCCGAATGGTGGCCAGATGCACGTCGAACTCCATGAACGCTTGCTCAAGCCCGTTCGAGGACGCTGCTAGGGGCGCACCGATCTGCGCGGACAAGCCGGCAATCGTAGGCGTATCGAGAAACTTGTCGAGATCCAACTCCTTGCCGACCCGGCCTTCAAAGGCCACCATCAGTTCCGTGATCAGCAGCGAGTCGCCACCATTTTCAAAGAAGTCCTGATGTTCCGACAAGGCTCGGCCCAGCACCTTCGCGAAAATCTCCGCCGCCATGCCAATGCCCTCCGCGACGCCGGAAGCAACAGTTGGTGTCAGGCTCCTGCGGTCGATCTTCCCTGCCGCGTTCAGAGGCATCCGCTCGTACTTCACGTAGTGTCGGGGCAACGCGTGCCTTGGCAAGCTTTCCTTCAGTACAGTACGAACGCGCGTATCCGGGAGGCTTCCTTCGTAGTGCAGGCAAAGTCCGTCGTCCTCGACGGTCAGGGTCGCCAGATCGATGCCGGTGATCTTCGTCACTAGGGCCTCGATCCCACGGAGGTGAAGTTGCTGCCCTCGTACCTTGACCTTGGCGTCGCTACGCCCCAGCAGCAGCAATTCGCCCTTCTCGTTGATTTGCCCCAGGTCTCCCGTGTTGAACACTAGTTCTCCCTGGCTGTTGCGGAAATAACCCTGTTCCGGATTCGTCGTGACGACCTGTCCGACGTAGCCCGCGCCCACGCCCAGCCCGCTGATCACCACGAGCCCGCTGCTGCCCGCGGGCAGGGCTTCGCCCGCCGGATCGGCGATGTAGGCTCGGAGACGACCAAGGGGCTCGCCCACGTTGTTGTCCGCGATGCGGCCGATCTGCTTTGTGTGTGTGCAGACCGTCGCTTCACAGGGCCCGTATGCATTGATCACGGCCACGTGATCCGGGATGCCGCTCAGGAGATTCTGCGGAATCGGCTCCCCGGCAAGCACCAGCGTCTCCAGCTTGCCGAGGGATTCGGGATCGAGCCGCACCGCGACGGACGGCGTCAGCGTCAGGTGGCTCAGGTTCCCGATATCGCGCTTCAGGCTCTGGACAAGCGCATTGTCTCGCGCGTCTAGAATGAACAACGTGCAGCCGTTGAACAGGCTCACGAAGATCTCAGAGAAGATTGCGTCGAAGCTAACGGATGATGCGAGGCCCACCACCGCGCCCGGTCGCAGCCCGAACCGAATCCCCTGCTCATGAATCAGATTCGCCAGCCCCTGCCGGGTGATTCTGGAAAACTTCGGTTCGCCCGTGGAACCGGAGCTTCTCGCGAGATACGCGATGTCTTGCCAGTCGGTGCAGGCAAACTGTGTGTGGGTATCGAACCGACAAGCGCTCGCGACTGAGACCGCCTCCGTTTCTCCATCGCCGGCCAGCGACACGGTCAGGAACGGCTTGAGGCGCTCGCGATCGCGCGCCAGCACCGACTCCGTCTCATGAGGGTTGGTCACGAAAAACGGCACGCGCATAGACAGGCACGCGACCGCCAAAACGACCAACTGATACGACCTCGGCAAGCACAATTCGACCACGTGCTGCGCTCCGGCGCCCCACTCCCGAAGCAGATGTTCGGCCTCCTCTTGCCACTGACGGAACAGCGCGCGGTCAACGTGGTGCTGCCGGTTCACCAGGACCGGATACTCGGGATGACAGGCAAAGATCTCGAACAGGGAGGATTCGAGGCAAGGAATCGTTTGTTCACGCATCGCCGATCACTCCGACTTCAATCGAGTACGCGCGAATGATGGATCGAGCATCCGCTTGCGCCTGTTCCGCGCTCGCATTGCACAGGATGAATTTTCCGGAGGCGGGAAACGGCATCGCCGCAACATTGAGCTTCGCACCGACACCCGGGGTGTCGTGATGCAGAACGGAATCGGGCAGCAGGCCCAGACCGTTGACTTTTTCGACCTCGCACGGCTTCGTCGTCGGCAGTGCGATATAAACATAGGTGCCGACTTTTCCCGTATCGATCGAGCGGGCGGGACCCGCATACTGGGAGGCCTGCCCTAGGTCGACCCGGATCGACTCGGCCACGATGTCGAAATCGAACACCTTCTTCAGGGTCGGAGAAACACCAGCGCCGCCGAACCGGTTGCCGATCTCCAAAAACACCAGGTCGTCATCCGGCGTGCAAAACACCTCGCCGTGAAACACGCCGCGCTCCAGTCCGAGTTCGCGAATCACGTCCAACCCCAGCGCCTGTACGCGCGCGAACAGGCTCGGATCGTCGATGGTATAGGAGACCAGATGTTGTCCCTCGTGCACAACCTCGAAGCAACCGTGGAAATACTCTGAGACGCTGAAAAACCTGAATGCGCCGTTCTCGTACAAACCATCGAAATGCAGCAGCCGGCCTTCGATGAACTCTTCAGCCTCCACTTCGCTCACGTCGTCCAGCTCGCGCAGATAGTCGACACATGACGCCGCATCCGTGAAGACGCGAATCCCCTGCGCCGCCGCCTGCGACTTTGGTTTGACGATGACCTTGGCGCTGCGCGCGAACAGCTCATCGACCTTCCCTGTGATATCCGCTTCGTCGCTGAACGCGACGAACCACGGATAGCGAATGTCCGAGTTCCGCAGCGCGGATTTCATGATGACCTTGTCGCGGAACCGCTCGGCAATGAGCGGCGTCGTGCCGGCAAGTCCATAACGTTCGCGGAGTTTCGCAGCGGGCAACGTCACGTGTTCGAACATGCCCACGATTGCAGTCGGCTTGCCGAACGCCGCCGACAGTTCATCGGCGAGCGACTCGATCTGATCCATCGCATTGTGGTACTCGTTCAGGTTGAGATTGTGCGCAACCTTCAGTTCCTTCACCGCGGCGAACTTTGTCAGTTCATCCGGATACAGCTCAAGGAGCTTGCTGTGGATGATCACCGTCACGTTGGCGTGCTCGAAGTCGATGAAGCTCTTGAACGCCGGATGAAATCCAATATGCAGAATATGCTTTTTCATCACCGTCTCTCCTCAAACCTCGACGCCGCGCAACGAAATGCGGTGCATCTTCCGCTCCTGCGGGAAATAGTCAGAGATCGCGTAGTGCTGCGTGGCCAGGTTGTCCCAAATGGCGATATCTCCTTGTTCCCACGTGTGCCGCACCTGGAACTCCGGTTTGCTTACCCAGCGGTACACCTCTTCAAGAATGGCTCGGGATTCGTCCAGGGCCATTTCATCGATATGCGTGGTGCTGACGCGATTCACGAACACCGTGGTTCGCCCGGTCTTGGGATGCGTCATGAAGATCGGATGCCGGATCGCGGGAAACCTTCTTTGCGCCTCGGCGAGCGCCGCGTGGTTATCTTTGAAAATGCCGCGATAGATCTGGGTGAAATCGTGAAAAGCCGCACGGCCTTCGCAGCGGCTTTTCAGCGCGACTGGCATGTCGTCGAATGCGCGGGTCGTGGATGCCCAGAGGGTGTCGCCGCCATACGCAGGCACCTCAACCGCCTGCAGAATCGATCCGAAAGACGGGTTGGCCAGCCAGTTTAGGTCGCTGTGCCACTCGTTCAGATTGCCCTTGTTGTTCTTGCCGTGGTAAATGCCGGTGATTTCCGGAAAGCCCTCGTACGGCTGAAAAGGGCTGATGCCGGGAACGATCGGATCCTCCGTCGAGGAAAAAGGATGAACCAGGCTCCCCCAGAACCTCTCCGAGAAGGTTCGGTACGCCTGAGGTCCGAGCACGTTGCAGCCCTTGATGAAGATGACTTCGTGTTCAAGCAGCAGATTCCGGAGTGCCGCGATTTCGCCGTCGGATGCCGCCTCCACATCAAACCCATGGATTTCCGCACCAAATCCGTCACGCCGCTTCTTCGTTGCTATCACTATGGACTCCTAATTTAATGATTGGTGTTTCTATTGTTATATCAATCAGAGAAGGTCAATCACTAGAACACTGCGCATGACGTATCGGCGGCCGCTCTTATCCACTCTGGCTCAAGAGCGCTGTCCGGCCTTGCACCAGCCGCAGCGCCCATCCCACGTCTCGCTCGATCGCGAGCAGCGTGGCGAGTCCAGGGCCACCTTCCGGCTTCGTCACTTACTGTTCATATCTAGACATATCGCCGACCACAACGTGCCAGCACTAGCGGGAAATTCTTCTCGACATGGACCCGGTCTTGCGAGAACGGGAAGAACCTAGCGCTCACACTTGCGTATTGCATGGCGTGTTGATAATTGCTCAAGAAAAGAAAATTGGTACTCGACTAGTTATTATTCTGCATGGAGACTTTTCATTAAAAATTCGTCCCGGTAGGCATAGGTGATTTAATCGGGACCTTCATGGGAAAATCACGAATGCACGATAATTCTCCCTCCCTAAAGATCTGGGGCAGGGTCAAAAAGCCATCCAAGAATTTTAAATCCACGAAATTTACATTGTAAATACGGAAATATTACAAATTCATTTTGTGATCGTTTCAGACAGAGAATGATGCTGATATTAGGCGAAAATATCCGGATCCGGCGCCATCTTAAATTGGCGCCATTAACCCCGCCTACCTAACGAGGCGATGCGTAGCAAGCAACGATTGGACGATACATTAAAAAAAACGGCAACGTCAAACTTTTTTTGATGAGATTGGTTGGCCAATCCAAACCCTGAGCTGCCATAGGATTGTCATCAAATGCACCGACCAAGGATTCCAAAGTTTCGATTTATGCAATGATGTGTTTCCTTTCTCGCTTTGCCCGAAAAGCGCCGCCAGGTACACCGTCACTGTCCCTTCGCCTCGCGACCCGCAGGCCCGGCTGCGTATGGCACCGGCATCGGGCACATGGCCTCCCGGATTGATATCGAAAACGTCAACTTTCAATTGTTTAAGTTCGTTATTTTCAACAATGAAACAATGAGTTGAATGATTGCGCCATTGTGAATTGATTGAGTGCAATCTCCATGCGTGCCTTTCATCAGGTATCAAATTCATTGTCAGAAAAATAAAAATTGACTCGATCGTTTCGAATCGATAGCATCGATCCGACTCATGAACGGACAAGCAAAAATCAGCTGCGACCGCACTTAAATTACGTGCGGCCGGTTTCATTCATGCCCGGCGACTTACGTTATACGTGCCGGTGCTAGCCGCCGATATGGGATATTTCATTTCGGGTATTTATCGAAATGCGCCAGGTCGATCCGTAACGATGTCGACGCACAACGCTTATGATCACGACACTAAGCAAACTCTGTCCCGCTTGTAGCACATGGTTTTCAGGGAGAGGGCGTTTCCTTTTCGTCGCAATTCTGCCGCGGCCGAGTTTCCAGCATCGACTCCGATTCGTCAGCTGCCGCTTCGAACAGGCATCAGTGCCACACATTGGATATTTCGCATTCCTCGGTGAGACAGCAAAAGCCGATTGTTGATCCCCGTGGCCCCGGCCGAATACGCAGATCGATGCATTCGCCTGTCAGGCGCGTGGTCATGGCGCATTCGCCATCGCGTGCACAGGAATTCGCCATTGCTCCGACATGCCGTGCTTCGTGATGCTTTCTAGCCGGGCAAACATGCGTCAACCATCAGACGAACGATCTTTTCAACGCTTCCCGTGCCGACTGGAAAAACGACGGTGCGACAGTCGAAATCAGCATGTAGCGCAACTGCGAGCCGCTTCATACGCGTGCGCCACAGCCCGTTTCGCCCTCGATTCATTGCGCTGCGACGCGGAATCGCCAACTCTACATTTCATCGATCTCTCATGTACACCGAGGCTCTTTCGATATCCGTCAAGCGCAGCAATCCCGATGCACCGTCGATCGTACGCGGTGCTGGTTGCCATCTGTTCGACGAGGCCGGGCGCAGCTATCTCGATATGTCCGGCGGCAGCGGCGCGGCCAACCTGGGCTATTCGCGGCCGGAAGTGATCGACGCGATCCAGCGCCAGGCCGAGTGCCTGATTCATACTGGCTGGAATATCGACAACCCGCAGCGCCACGAGATGATCCGCAAGCTCGCGCACCTGCTGCCGTATGAGAGTGCGTCCGTGATGGGAGGCGTGACCGGCGCCGAAGGTATCGAGATTGCCGCGAAAATAGCCCGCGCCCGAACCGGCCGCGACAAGATTCTCTATTTCGGCAACGCATTCCACGGCAAGACGCAAGGCGCGCTGTCGGTCACGTCAAATCCCGCCTTCCGCACGCACCTTGCCGCCACGCTGCGCGACAATCCGCGCTTCGCGCTGGACGATACCTACGAGGGTGGTCCGCAGGATTTCGATCGCTGGACTATGGCGTTCCGGCATCACCTGGGCGCGCTGAAGACGGGAGGTGAATTGCCGGCGGCGATCCTTGTCGAGCCGATCCAGGCCGCGGAAGGCATTCACCCGGTACCCGAACCAGTCCTCGAAGCAATCCTCGCCGCCGGCCGCGAATTCGACGTGGTCACGATCTTCGACGAGATCTACACGGGCTTCGGCCGCACCGGCACACCGTTCGCGAGCCATATCGACCTGAAGCCGGACATGATCGTGATCGGCAAAGCGCTCGGCAACGGACTGCCGGTGTCCGCCGTCGCGGGCGCGCCCGACCTCGTCGACGGACTCGGCTATGCGGAGCACTCGTCGACCTTCACGTTCAGCCCGCTGGTGTGCGCCGTGGCCTCGCGCGTGCTAGATATTTACTTGACTGAAAAGCCGTGGGAGCACGCGACGGAAATGGGCGCATACCTCACCGGCCGTCTACGCGAAGTCGCCGCCGCTGACGCCCGCGTGAGCCGGATCCGGGGGCGTGGCCTGATGCTGGCATTCGATGTCGTGGACGAAGCAGCGGCAAGCCCGGTCATCGGTCCGTTGCGCGCGAAGCTCGAACAAGCAGGCGTGATCGTCCGTACCGGTGGGCTGCGGGCATCGACCGTGAAGATTACCCCGCCGCTCGTGATTGGCAAATGTGAGGCTGATGCCTTTATCGCCATCCTGTGCGGCGCGCTGGCCACGCTCTAAGCGGCCCCTCCCTCTCTTAGCGCGCGTCGGTCGCGTCCAACGTTGAATGACGGAGTCATCGTGTTCAGGCATTTGAATTCGGCGCATCACGAAACGGATCCGGTCGTCGTCATCGACGACGCACGCCACTACCGGCGTTCCGAACTGTTGTCGATCGTCGCGCGCGTGAAAGCCGGGCTCGACGCTCGGCCCAGCGCGCGGGACGCCATCCTAGTCTACGGCTCGCATGGTTGCGCGGCGTATGCGGCTCTGATCGCCGCGCTGGCGACCTCGGCGCGCGTTGTGCTGCTGGATCAGGCCACGCCGCTCGCGCCGCTGGCTCCGGTCCTGCGCACGCTGGATGTGCGCACGGTGCTAAACGCGAGCCCACTCGCAGACGTCGAATTGGCCGGCGCGGACACGCTGAATGTCGATTCGTACTTCTCCGGTCCGTCGCCCACCGACGCGCAGCCGCTCGAACTGAGCTGCGGCGAATACGTGATCTTTACCAGCGGCACCTCGGGCGAACCGAAGGCGATCGTCCAGTCGATGGCGGCGCTCGACGCGCACATCCGAAATTACGCACTCTACCTCGGCGCGGCGCCGGGTGACCGCGTACTGCAACTGGCGTCGTGCGCGTGGGATGCGGGCCTGATGGATGTGTTCCTGTGCCTGCTGCATGGCGGCGTGCTGTGTACGATCAACCCGCGGCAGCATGACCTAGACGCGGTGCGCGACTTCATCGACGCGCACGACATCGATACGCTACACATGACCGTGCCGTACTTTCGCCGCATGTATGCGGAGCGTGCCGCAGGGCCCATGGCGCGCAAGCTCGTGATTGGCGGCGAGTTGATCTACGGCGGCGATCTCGAACGCTTCAACGCGGCCTTTCCGCACGACGCGGAACTGTTCAACGCTTACGGTCCGACTGAATGCACGGTCGCGCTGTACGCTCGGCACTGCAACGGGCCATTTGCGATGGAGCGCAACTGGCCGCTGTCGCGCGGCGTCGACGGCGTGACCGTCGCGCTGCTCGACGGAGGCCGCGTCGTGACGGAGCCGCACGCCATCGGCGAACTCGTGATCATGTCGGACTGGGTTGCCCGTCGGATGAATCCGGCATCCGGCGCGATCGAGGCGCTGACAACAGTGCACGATGGTCTTGCCACGCCGTGCTATGCGACCGGCGACCTCGCCTATCATGCCCCGCAGGGCGGTATCGTCATCACCGGGCGAAACGACTCGGTTATCAAGGTCAATGGCCAGAAAGTCAGCCTGCACGAGGTTGAAGCTGCGCTGCGCACCACGCCCGGCGTCCGGGACGTCTGCGTGTTGACCGACGACGTGCAAGGCGAAGCCGCCGTCCTCGCGGCGATCGTCCCGGCTGGGGCCGAATGGGATCCCGTCGCCGTGCGCCGCAATTTGGCCGCGCGTCTGCCGCTGCATAAGGTCCCACGGCATTTCCTATCACTGCCGGCGCTGCCGCTCAACAAGAACAACAAGGTCGATCGCACGGTGCTGCGCACGCTGTTCCGAGCCGAGCCGTCCGCCGCGCCGTCTGGTCACATCCTGCTGCGCGAAGTGGTGGCGTCGCTCGGCACAGCGTCGGCCGATGACACACTCAGTTACGTCGACAACGGCGGCGATTCGTTGCGCGCGCTGCAGGTCGTCGCCAGCCTGAAGCGTCAGGGGTACGGGCTCGATCTGTTGGCGCTGCTGTCCGACACACCGCTTCGCGCGCTGTCCCTGAGCGCCGCGCCGGCCGGCCGCAAGCGCGTATCGGCGCGACCGCTACAACGGTCCGCGATGCCGGTGAAGCGCTTCCTCGAAACGCGGGGCATCCCCGATCTCGACGCTTGGTGCCAGTCTTTCGTGCTCGAATACCGTGGTGCGGCCAGCGTCGCCGACGCCACCGCGCAGCTAAACGCCGTGCTCGAACGCCATTGCCAAAGCTGGTCCGGCTGGCATCCGGACGCACGGTACCCCGAACATGTGTCGATCGAGGATGCGGTCCGCGCGAGCGAAGCAAGGATCTCGCTCGTCGCGCGCACGCGGCTCGCGTGCGCCGTCGCCCGCGCGGAGGGTGTGCTCCACTTCATCGTGTCGTGCCACCAGTTTCACGTCGACCGCTATTCGTGGATCCTGCTGCTGTCGGAATTGGATCAGGTCGCGATCCGGGGCGTCGACGCGCTCGCCGCTTGGGACTCTCCCCGGTACGCCGAAGAATGGGAAGCGCATTATGCGCTTCGGCTCGCGTCCGAACGAGACGATGCGTTCTGGCGCGCGCTGCCGTGGGGCCGCTGCGCTTCGCGCGCACAGGCGACCATGCCGTTTCCCGCGCGCGACCAGTTCAGACGCACGGCAGTCCGCGTAGCCAGCAGTGATCTGCCCGGGTTCGATGGTGGCCTGTCAGTGCTAGGCAATGCTTTGTTGGCAAGCCTGATGATCGCGCTGGCCGAGCAAAGCGGAAACGTCACGCAGAAAATCCATGTGCTCGATCACGGACGCCATCTCGGGGGCGCAGACTTTCCCGTCGACGGGGTGTTCGGCTGGCTAACACTGATTTTCCCTGTAGTGCTGGAGATCGACCGGGCTCACCCGTCCGCCGTATTGCGCAACGTCGAGGCCTACCTCGCACGCGTCAAGCCGTTCGCGCATTCGTTCGGCAACGCGTTCTTCGGCGACCCGCAAACCGCGCGCGGCGGCCTCTATGATTGCGACGTCAGCTTCAATTTCCTCGGCGACATCGAGATCTCGTCGAGCAGCACGTGGCGCGTCAGTCCAGCTTCGATGCGGACCATGCACGGCGCGCAGAGCCATCATCTGGAGATTACCGGCTACCGCGCGGCGGGTGACCTGCATCTGAGCCTCGACCACGATCCCGCGGTGTTCGACGCAGCCGAGATCGACCGGCTCGGGCGCGCGCTTCTCGCCGCGCTGATGCAAATGGCAGCGCTCGCAGCGGCGGATGCGACATGACGGCCCACTCCGCCTCCGAAGCGCGGCCGGACACCCGCGCGACCCTGCTGCTGTTCGCGACCTGCGTAATCATCTGGTCGACGAACTGGTTCCCGATCACGATGCAGGTTCGCGAGACGCCCGTGCTAGCTTCGCTGTTCTGGCGTTTCCTGCTGGCCGCTCTCACGCTGCGCGCGTGCACGTCGGTCCTCAGCCGCGATGGTTTGCCCAGCGCGCGTGTCCCCTACAGGCTGCTCGTGGCGATCGGTGTGACGTACTTCTTCGGCGGCATTGGCCTGACCTACGTGGCGTCGAAAGATCTGACCAGCGCGTATGTCGCCTGTCTGAGTACGCTCGTCATCTTCTTCGCGATCGCAATCAAGCGGTTCGCCTACGGTACGCGCATCCTGCCCAGCAACGTGGCCGGCGCGCTGTTGTCAACCGCTGGGGTGCTTGTCTACGGCGGCGCCGGCATGGCTTCCACATCGTGGTGGGGTATCGCGGTTGCGGGGGCTGCGTTCGCGCTGATTGCGATCGGCTCGGTCTTGTCGGAACACGCGCAAAAGCGCTACGGCGCGACCTCGATCCAAATCAACACCACCGCGATCAGTTGGGCGTGCGCGCTGTATTTCCTACTGGCGCTCGCGACCGGCACTTCGCTGCGAGTGCCCGTGACCGCCATGTACCTGCTGCCGCTGCTGTATCTCGGCATCGTCTGCTCCGCGCTGGTCTTCGTGCTCTACATCGCGCTGATCGGGCGAATCGGCGCGGAGTACGCGGGCTACATCAGCTTCATCTACCCGTTCGGCGCCGGTTACCTGTCCGTGCTCGTCGGGGAGTCCAGACTTTCATACCGCGCAGTGGGCGGCGGCGTGCTCATGGTCGCGGGATGTTTGATTGCAGCCCGTTACACGCGCATCGCCTCCCTGCGCGCCGGGGCCAACAAGGGGTGACGTAACATGCTTCCGTTTGACATTCGACCGGCCACGGAATCCGACGCTGAACGGATCTTCGACACTCACCGAAATTCCGTAGTCAAGCTGTGCCCCGCGAGTTACTCGGCGGAGCAGATCCGCTGCTGGCTCGAAGGACGCAGCGCAGCGATGTATGTCAAGCCGATTCGCCAAGGCGACCTCTGGGTGGCGGACGACGGCGTCCTGCTCGGCTTCGCCGAAGTGGCAGGTGACGAACTGACCAAGCTGTTCGTGCGCGGCGACCACTCGCGTGCCGGGGTAGGCACAGCGCTACTGAACCGTGCGATCGCCGAGATCGCGGCGCGCGGCCATTCGCGCGTGTATCTCGAGGCGACCACGAATGCCTGTCCGTTCTATGTGCGACATGGCTTCACCGTGATCGGGTATGGCCACTTTTCCCACGGCGGCAGTGCCGTGCCGCTCGAAATCACACACATGGAGAAAACCGGCCCCTTCACATGACACAACGCCCGGAGCCGTCCGCCTATCGTTCCCGCGCCTTACGCCACCCGGCGCACGCTCGGCACGGGCGGCTGTCCGGCGTCGCCCCGATCCCCATGGTCCTTCCCGATTGCCGGATATCTACCATGTCCATAGCCAAGCTGAAACAGGAAGTTCTTGATCCGGCGCTTTGCGCCGGTTGCGGCGCATGTGGTCTTGTCTGTCCGAAGCAGTTGATCCGCTTCGACAAAGACCGGATCACGCCGGTCCTCGACTTCCATACCGACGCGTGCGCAACATGTGACGCCCCGTGCCATGCGGTTTGCCCGGGCGCCGACCCGGCCACCGACGCCTCCGAAGAGCAATTGTTCGGTCGGCGGCGCACGGTCGACGAACGCTGGCTCGGTATCATCGGCAGCGTGTTGGGCGCATCCTCCACCTCCGAGGAGATACGTTCGCGCTCGGCGTCGGGCGGCGCGGCGACCGCGCTGCTGCTCGAAAGTCGCCGCTATCTAGACGTGAAGCACGTGTTGTCGATGGGCCGCGACGCGGCGGAAGGCTGGCGCGCAGCGCCTGTCGTGTCGAACGAGACGGCGCGCATCATTGGCAACGCACAGTCCACCTATCAGATGGCGCCGTACCTCGTGGCGCTACGCACGGTATACGAAGCGACGCCCGACGACAATGTCGCGGTGGTCGGGCTCGCCTGTCACATCCAGGCGCTGCGCAAGCTGCAGCGGCTCGATTCCGCGCTCGGTCAATGGGCACGCGAGCGCATCGTGCTGCTGATCGAGACGGCCTGTTCGTCAAACACTCTGCCTGCTGGCACGTCTGGCATCGTGTCCGACGTGCTGCGCCTGAAGCTCGATGAGGTCGTCGACGTCAAGTATCGGGAAGGCTCGTATCCGGGCAACTTCCAGACTCGCACGCGCGACGGCCGCGCGCATGTCGTCCAGTTCTGGGAGATTCTCGGCAAGCTTAAGGAGAACAAGACACACCGCTGCTTGACCTGCGGCGACTGGATGAGCGGGCTCGCTGACATCAGCGTGTCGGACGGCGACCCGAACATCTTTGATGCTAGCGTCAATGGCGCGACGGTCGCCAAGCACGCGCGGCTGATCGTGCGCACTCCGCTGGGTGGCGCGCTGATCGAGCACGCGGTCGAGCAGGGTGCGCTGGAGCGCTGGGCGATCGACATGTCCGGTTTCAACCTGGGCCTCGAGCGCAAGCGGAACCGCCGCCGCCACTACGAGCTTAGCGTGCTGCCGATCCCGAAGGGACCAGGCGCCGGCGATGCGTTCGACCGCGACAGCCTGCGTTCGGATGACGAACTGATCAACCCGGCCACCTACAAACGTCGACACAATGATCCAGTATGAAAACGAAGCGGTCAGTGGCGGCATCGCCGCCGATGCCGCCGGCTGGCGTGCGATCGACGCGCTGATCCCGCCGGACAAATCGATCAGCCACCGCGCGCTGCTGTTCGCCGCGCTCGCGCCGGAATCGGTCGCCATCCGGGGACTCAATTGCGGCAAGGCCGTCACGCTGCTGCTCGATGCGTTGCGCCAGTTGGGCGTCGACATCGCGTTCGATCCCGGCGCGCGCCGGGCGCGCGTGAACGGCTCGCTGCGCGACGCGGACTTTGCACCAGACACGACGGTCTATCTCGGACCGTCGAGCGCGGCCGCGCGTCTGCTGATGGGCGCGCTTACCGGGCTTGGCAAGCGTTGCATCGTGGATGGTGACGCCACCCTGCGCGCTCGACCGTTCGACTGGATCGTCGAGCCGCTGACGGAGATGGGTGGGCGCTTCGAATACCTCGGCGAACCCGGCGCGTTACCCATTCGCATACACGCGTCCGAGTTCACCGGTGGTCGCGTCGAAACCCGGATTGGCAGCGCGCAGGCGGTGTCCGCTGCGCTGTTCGCCGGCATCGCCGGACGGCGCACGGTTCGGGTCCGCTACCCCGTGCGTGCGCGCGACCACACGCAGGTGATGGCCGGGAGTTTCGGCGACGATGTGTCGGAAGCCGACAACGAGGTCTCCTATTCGCCGGGCGAGTTCGCCGTGCCCGCCGAACTCGCCGTCCCGAAGGATCCGTCAGCGCTCGCCTATCCGGCTGCGCTGTTCCTATTGCGTCACCGGAACGATGCGGACACAACCGTCACATTTACTAGTGTGTGTCTGAATCCGACCCGGCTGGGTTTCTTCGACTGGCTCGCGCAATGCGGCTTCGACGTGCGCACCCGTGAGACCGGGCGCTCGCTCGGCGAGGCCGTCGGCGACGTGGTTCTGCGCGGCGGCGGCGACGCCCGCGCGACGGATCTTGGATCGAAGGAGCGCTTCCACGCGATGATCGACGAAGTGCCGCTGGCGGCGGCGATCGGTTGCGTGCTGCCTGGCAACGCCGTGTTCCGCGATCTGTTTGAACTGACGTTCAAGGAAAGCGACCGCATCGCCGCAACACAAGCGATGCTTGCCACTCTCGGGCTGCGCGTCGACATCGACGGCTACGATATGCACGTGTACGGCGGCCAGACGCCGCGCCCCGGACCGGTGGTGCCGTCGTTCGGCGACCATCGTTTGTCGATGACTGCCCAAGTGCTGTTGAGCGCGCATGCGCTTGCGGCGGAGATCGAGGAAGGCCGCTGCTATCGCACCTCGTTTCCGGAATTCGGCGATTGCCTGCGGGTTCTTAAGGAGACTGCATGACCCACGCGCACTATACGCTGCTAGCAGACGGCTCTCGCGGGGTCCGGCTGCACCGCGAGAACCTGCAGCCGCTGCGCGACACGGAGGCGCTTGTCCGCGTCACGCATTCGCTCGTGAGCCCGGGAACGGAGCGGCACTATATTGCCCAACTGCGCGAACAGGGCGGCCAGCTGCCTCTCGGTTATTGCGTGATCGGCGAGGTGGTCGCGGCCGGCGCTGCCGTGCACGACGCGCGGCCCGGCGAGCGCGTCGTCGCAATGGGCTGGCAGATCGCCACGCACTCGGACTACGTTGTTGTGCCGCGCAACCTGCTGTGCCGGGCAGACAACGCGCTGCCCGCCCGGCACGCGATCCTCGCAGCGATTGGTGCAACTGCCGTGCACGCGGCGGACCGGGCCGCACTCGGCAGGGGCGACCGTGTGCTGGTTGTCGGTGTCGGGCTGGTAGGCATCCTGATGGCGATCGTCGCATCGGCGGCGGGCGCCACGGTCGCCGCGGCGGACCGGGATCGCGCCGCGCTTGAACGGGCCGCCGCGTGGACTCCGTTCGAGCTCCCGGATTCACCGCCGGCGCAGGGTAGCTGCTTCGACCGGATCTTCATCTGCGTCGATGCTGACCTCACGCCACTCTTTCCGCGCCTCGCGCCGCTGCTCGACCAGTTCGGCCGGCATCGTAGCCGGCCGAAGCTGGTCAATGTTGGACGCGTGACCGGTCGGATCGACCTGTCGCCCGCGCTCGGTAACCTGGATATCGTCAACGTGTCGCGCTGCGGTGCGGGCTACCGCAACGATGCGTATCATCACGGTCTTGCTGAGGTACCACTCGTGGACGGCGAAGCGCACGTCGACCGGAATCTCGCCCGCTGCATGGCAATACTGACGCAGGCCCCCGCACAGCTCGCCCGTCTGGTCTATCGCGAGTACTCGGTCGACGACGCGCTGTCCGCGTACAACTCGGTCGAATTCTTCCCCCCAGGCGTCAACCTTATCACGCACTACACGGGAGACGCCGCACCGTGACGGACGCCACGATCCCCGGCCTCCTCGCGCAAGTATTCCAGCGAGAGGCAGACCGCGAAGCGCTGTGGTCCGCCGCAGGCACGCTGCGCTATCGCGAATTGGACATACTGTCGGCCACGATTGCAGCCCGTCTCCGGCGCGCGGGCATTGGTCCCGGCAAGGTCGTCGGCCTTGACCTGCCGCGCTCGATCCGACAAGTCGTGTTTCTCGTCGGCATCGTGCGCGCGGGCGCGGCGTTCTGCTATCTCGATTCCCGACATCCTGACACGTGGAATCGCAGCATAGTCGAGCGCATCGGCATCCGGCACCTCGTGTCGCAAGCCACCCCCGGCTACGCGCGCGGCATCACAGCGCTCGCTCCGGATGTATTGCTGCAGCCCCTGTCAGACCCCGTCCCGCCGGCGTCGCCCGCATGCTCAGCCGACGACTGGCTGTACGTCAACTTTTCAAGTGGCACCACCGGCGCGCCGAAGATCATTCCCTGCACGCATCGAGGCGTGTTGAACTTCTGTCACGACGCCCCGCATCTCCCGCCGCTCGGTCCCGGCACGCGGCTCGCCTACAGTTCGCCGCTGACGTTCGATGCGTCGCAGTTCGAGATCTGGGCGGCGCTGCTCAACGGTGGCGGTCTGATCGTCAACGACGATTCGCCGGTCACGGCGGGCTTGCTGAGCCATTGGGTTCGGCGTGCATCGCTAACTACCCTGTGGCTTACGACCTCGCTGTTCAACACGCTGGCCGACGTCGCACCGCGCTGCTTCAATGGCATCCGCGATCTGATCGTGGGTGGCGAGGAACTGTCGCCTCGTCATGTGGCGCGCATCTATGCGGAGAACGCGTCAATCACGATCCACAACGGTTACGGTCCGACCGAGAACACGATCATGACGTGCGTCTTCCAGATCCCACGCGACTTCTCGTTCCCGGACAAGATTCCGCTCGGCCGCCCCGTGCGCGGACATGAGCTGCGCGTGCTCGACGCTAGCGGCGCGCCGTGCGCCGACGGCGAGATCGGTGAGTTGGCCATGTCCGGCCCAGGCCTGTCGCCCGGCTACATCGGTGACGACGCGCTAACGCACAAGCGGTTCCGCTACCTCGAAATCGACGGTGAGCGCGTGCGTCACTATTTGAGCGGCGATATGGTATCGCGTGACGTCGCCGGGCTTTATCACTATCACGGACGCGCCGACGATCAGCTCAAAATCCGCGGCAACCGCGTCGCGTTGTCCGACATCACGCTCGCCTACTCGTCGTGCGAGGGGCTGCGGGAATGTGTGGCGCTGGCGGTTAGGGGCGCGGGCGGCGCGTGGATCGGATTGACGTACGTGCCGGACGGTGACGATCCCGGCACGGCCATCCTCGCGGCGTTCGGGAACGCGCGACTGCCGGCGTTCATGGTGCCGGCACGTTTCATGGCGCAGGATGAGCTGCCGTTGCGCGAAAACGGCAAATTGGATGTCGTGCTGCTGCGCGCACGGTTCGAGGCGCTCGAACGCGAGGTCCGCGACGCAGTGACCGGCGACGCGGACACGTCGCTCGACGTGTTGCGGCGTCTGCTCCGCCTGCCCCGGCTGGGAATTGACGACGACTACTTCGACGCGGGCGGGGATTCACTGGGCGCGATCAGTATCGTGAGCGCGATCAACCGGCTCACGGGTGATGACAGTTTCAGCGTCGCGGACTTCTATGCGACCCCCACACTGAGCGCGCTGAGCGCGTATCTCCAGCAAGCTGGGGTCGTCGTGGAGGCGCGCGCATCCGAACCTGGGGCGGAGCCCGGGGAATACCATGTGTTTAAAATCTCATGAAAACGGAACGTCGAGCGTGGCGGCACATCCTCCTTTCCTGACGGTCGAGACGATTGCCGGACGCTACGCGGCGATCCATGGCGAGTACCACGCGGCGGCTGCGTTTGCGGCGTCGAACCGCGCTTGGCTGCGGGACAGTCCGGTGCTAGATTTCGTGCCGCTGAATAAGGCGCAGTGCTCGATGGTGTATCCGGAGCTGCTCCACGGCAACCGCACGGCGAACAATGTCACGTATCTTTTCACGCCGGACGGCGAGGCCGCGAGGCCCGGGACCCTATCGCGGCTGTGCACGGGCCTGGCCGCCCGCTTTCCAATCCTCGCCTGTCGCATCACTAATGACGCGGGCGTCTACGGCTTCGATCTTGCGGACATCCATCCACCGGAAGACTGGCCCTGGCCCGAGCATCCGGCATTCGACAGCGAGGCAGCCTGCAGCAGGTATTTCCTGCGGGCTGACCTGTCGCTCTTCGATGATCCTCTGTTCCGGCCGTTCACCTGCACGATTCGCGGCGAACCCCGCACCGGGGTGCTGCTGCACCATATCGTCGGTGACCACGTCGGGCAGATCGAATTGCTGCGGGCGCTGCGGGGGGCGCCGGCGGCGTCCGGGGATTTAGCGGAGCCCACGGAGCACACCGCCGATCTGGAATTCATCTTGACGAACCTCGCGCTCGCCGACGAGCACGAACGCGATGCGGATGCGTGCCTGCCCCACTGGTCCGATCTGAAAGCGCGGATCGCGGCGGCGCGGCAGTCGTCCGGGTCGGACTTCCCTTCGGCGGGCGCGACGGTCACTTGGCACCGGCAACGCATCACCGGCACGTCGCTCATGCCGGCCGGCGCGCACAGGCAAGCCCTGTTGCTGGCGCGCTTTAAGCGTGCGCTGACGGCCGCGTTCGGCGTGTCGCAACCGCTCGTGCACGCGCTGTTCTCGATGCGCAAATCGCGGCGAGGGACTGGCTTCAGCACCTACGTGCTGCCGCTCTTGCTCGACCACGCGCACTTCGGTGAGCATTCCGATCCCGCGCGCGCGACCGGCTATCTGCTGGCCACGCGCGCCCACGGGGCGATCGGCGCGGAAGCTGCGCTCGCGGCTGCCGGATTGCGAGCGCATGAGGTTCGCGTGCTGTTCAACCTGGTGGATATGCGCAACGATGACGACCAGGGTTTTAGCGGGCTTGTCGACGAGACCGTGCCGTCTGAATCATGCAAGAGCGATCTCGACCTGACGCTGCTGTGCACGCGCGACGCGGTCGACATCGTGGTGACCTCGCGTTTCGAACCGGCGCGAGTGGCTGCGTTCGCGCGGGCTTTCGTGGAGGACGCGTGACTAAGGCGCGCCTGCTGTTTCTGCCTGATTTCGTCGGCTATCCGATCTGTTATTTCGATCTGGAGAAAAAGCTGGCCGGGACGGTCGACGCGCATCTGATCGACTACAACGCGTTCTGGCCATACGACAGCGTGGACGAACTCGCGGCCGCAATTGTCGAGTCGGTGGTAGGGGAGCACTATCACGCGGTGGCCGGTTACTCGTTCGGCGCGCATGTGGCTGTCCGGGTCGCGAACGTGCTGTATGCGCGCGGGACGGTGTCGCATCTGCATCTGATCGATCCACCTGTGCTCGCGGAGGTCGGCGCAATTGCCCACGACGTCGAGGCCCAGCTCAAGCGCGATGCGCGGTATCGCTATGTGTTCGATCTTGCCGAGTGCGAATTGACGGATCTGGATCTCGTGTTCCGGAACGTCCGCCTGCTCGACGCATTGCCCAAGCGCTATCCGGCTACGCTGCCGTGCTCGTTGTACGTGGCTGGCGACGACCAGCGTTACATCGCGTGTGCCGACCAGTTCGCTGGTGACGGCGTGCCGATCACGCAGTTCGCGATCGCAGGAACGAATCATCGGGAGATCCTGCAATGCGCGTCGCTTGCGAGAGCGCTGGCGACGACGCATGATGCCGAGACGGCGCGTCAGGCCCGGCCCGATTCGGCCCACCCCGAAGACATGCGAGGCCTGCATAAATATCAAAATAATAGAGGGATGTATGAAGCATTGGATTGATGCAGTACGCGGGGTACTGCGACGCCCGGAGGTTCGGCTTGTAGTCGCGTTTTCCGGATTGGCGTTGGCGACGAGAATTGTCACCTATGGCTGGGGAGTCACGCTTGTAGGCACGGCATTGTTCAGTTTTATGTTGTGGGAGCTGTTCGTGGAGTGGCGACGATTCCTGCCGCCTTTTCGCAGGATGATGTTGAAGCGTGTAATGCGCATCATGAAAGCGCTACGGCCGCTGCGTAAGCTTCCCCCCGACGTCCCGGTCCTGTACGGCGCTGTCATGATGTACATGATTGCTCGTCTGATCCTGGCCACCCTGCATTGGATGCCCTTGTTCGGTTCCATGTACGAGATGTTCTGCATCGGTGTGGTGACCTCGATTGCGGCACTTCGGCACGCACATCTGATACTTGCCCGGATTGCGAAGTGGTCGTGGGGAAAGACGCTCGGAAAAGCGTTGTATGCGCTGTCGACTGCGGTATGTATCGCAGTCGGAGCTGCGCAAGCAATACGTACGACGCGACTGTTGACCCACGCAGATGCGAAGTACTTTCCGAGCTTCGTTGGTCTTCTGTCGTCCTGGTATGTAGTTCTGAACTTTGTCCGTTGCGCTGCAATTTTCCTTGCCGTGTGTGGCGCAATACTTATTCTGATCAACCTGCCGTCGCTCTTGTTGCGATCCGTGCGAGCCTGGTTCAAGTTCCTCCCGAAGGAGAGGACGAACACGGTATTCATTTGGTGGCGAAGAGTGCGCTTCGGGCGCCGCGGCGATCCGGCACTGCAAGGTCGTTACTTGCGCGACATTATTGAGCTTTTTACCCCGATGGCATTACTCGGTCTCGCGACGGTGATCGTCGCTGCACCAGAGTCGATAGCAGGCGCACGGGCTACTGCAATAATCCTCAACCAGACGCTATTTGCTATGGAGTACACCGCTGATGGCGGTTGTCCGGCAGTCGGCAACCTGCCGACCGTGCATCTTGATCGGGATTTTGTGTCGACGGGGGTGTTGGTAGGGAACCGGCTGATTACAATGCGGCAAGAGTGTCACGGCCCCGAGAAAGCCAAGTAGCGACTGGCGCTGAAGGCCTTGGGGAAAGACGGTGACTATGGAGCGGAAAACCTGGCCGTGCCGGATGCGGATGTCGGAGTTCGAGCCCAGGATGGGATTACCCGCCAGCGCAATCTACGCAAGTGTGCGATTTACCCAAGGGTCGTAGATTGAGCTGGAGCGGAGATCATTCCTGAATCAGGAAGCGATCGCGATTCTTGGCATCCTTGATCCATGCCGGCGCACGGCCTCGGCCTGACCAGGATACGCCGGTCTTGGGGTCTCGATACTTCGCATCGACGGCTGCTTTTGCGGTGCGGCCGCCTCGTTGCTTGCCGAAGATGTCCTTCTCGGTAATCCCATACTCTGCAACCTTGGCGCGGATGTCTTCTACGACAGTCTGGAATTCTGCGATACGGGCTGCCTCAGTTTGTTCTGCGAGGGCGTCCATCCTAGCTTTCAGTTCTTTGTAAGTTGCCATGCTTCCTCCTCCGCTTATGTTGCCGACGTGATAACGGTTTTGATATGAGGGAAATGAATACGCAAGATACGGAATGCGTAGCGCTATCGTACAAAGCGTATCTACTCCGAAACGCGGCAAAGCCTGCAGGCAGCAGAGCTGAGGCACCCTGAGCCTCGGCATTGATACAGCATCCGAATAGCGTGCCCATGCGAGCGCCATATCGCTATCGGTCGCATGGAGGCCAGCTTGTTGGAGGCAGTCTCGTATCCTGGCCAGATGCTCAGGAAATTCTTGAGCTACCAGGGCCTGTTCGCTCTTGCGCAACATCTTTGCCTCCTCGCGATGATGCGAACCTTATGCATGGTAGTCCATGATTGCGACGTGTTCCACTGTCCGGTCCGGCCTGCCGCCATCAGTTGAATCGTAGTGCGTTCGTCCTGCGCCGCGCTGAATTACCCGTAAGCTCCGGATTACGCGCTTGCGAGCAGTCTTGAGATTCGATCGACGCCCTTACGCGTGTTAAGGTAGACGACTGACGTAAGGGCTTGTCAGTATCCAGATGGCAAATTGCGATTGCCTCATGCCGGACTGAGTCGTTCATTCAAGAGGATGCCCTGATCTGCCAATTTTAGCTGGTAACAGTGAAAAGTGGCTGGCCACTACCGATCGCGGATTCAACCAATAGATGCAACAGCGAACTGGGTTCAAGCCAATTTCTGATATTCGGCGCAGTGCACCTTACGGCGTCAGTAGCTAAAGACCCGTTGAGGAATCTCTTTCTCCTGCAGAACGGCCTTTGCCTCGGGCGATTGGATAATGGAAGGTGAGAATTCGATTATCATAATACGTCTGTCATTCTTCGTGAGGCCTCCAGCCTGACTCGGTGTAGGGTCGTTGACCCCTTTTGGTGCGAGTACCATGTTGATTGCCGTTGAATAAGTACCCTCGTTACTGGGAAGAAGTGGTGTCAACTTCGTCAAGTAATTAAGAATGAAATTGCGTACATCAATGTGAGCCAGACCGCCAGGCGGCAATGCGTTCGTCAGATCGAGCCGAGTAGCGTAGTAAGGAAGCGAATCAATTCGACTCGCCGGATCCGAGAGTGAGTAAGTGAGTCCACCGATGCCGATTACTTCAATTTCCAACGCGTCGACGGGCTTTTTCCCGGCGTTCTCGACCGTGACGATCGTCTTTAGATCTTCCTTGAGACCCTTCGCATCAGTAAAGTCAAACTTGAAGGTGGCACTGCCATCTGTCTCTGCGAACTCAACTATTGCCGGTTCGCGCGCGACGCCCAGCGATATATCATTTGCCTGACGCGCGGTCTTCAACGCTTCAGTCGCGATGCTGTTGGTCGTATTTACACCAGTGGTGGCGGTGTACAACGCAACCCCGCTGATGATCAGACTGGTTGTCGCTGCCAATGCGGAAACCATTTCCCAGGTTACCTTCAAAGTCATAGGATATTCCTGCAAATTGAGTTTCGAGAATCGGACCGGGAGGGTGAAGCGAGAAGAAACCCGCTCAATCGGTCGTGTATGCGAGCGTATCTCAGCGCGCCTCAAATGGCTACAATTCCGTTGAAATTTAATCAAAATCTGTCGTTGCTCTACTCGCGCTGAGCATGCTTTTGTCAACGCATCTGCGATGCGATGTCGAATGATCGCGCCGATATCTGCCAGAAACAGGCGCCTATCACGACGCAGTCCCAATTGTGTGCCACATCCGATATGGGAGCGAGAAAAACCGTTCGTGGTGCGTGCGAATCCAAAATGCACAATTTTTGAGTGAACATACGGTTAAGCGAGCGAGAAAAAGAAAATGCCCGTGGATCGAGCGGGCATTTGAAGAGGCGGGGCAGGAAACTTACCGCGGACCACGTCCAGACTAGTAAGCCCCGCTCCCTGTTTTCTGTCGCTGAACATAGGTCAGCTTTAATCTGAGAGTAGCCGCTATTTTTCAGACCCGCAACAGTGCTTCTCGCCTTACCCCGCTGCACCTGCCTCGAGCGAAACGACGTAGCGAAGTACGTCGTCAACGCGTCCTTCCGACACTAGCTGTTCAGCAGTCTTGTAGTCGAAAGCAGGCAACGGTTCATTGCGATACCAGAAGAGTGTGCGCTGTATGTCCCCGGAGATATCGTTTGCAGCCCGGATGATCCGGATCGCTTCCCGAAGATACTTTTGCACACTTTCGGAGCCAGCCAAACGGCTCACCGTATTGCGATGCACATGGGCCAGCCTTGCGAGTGTTTGCATATCGATATGCAGGGCGGCCGCGAAGCGTCGCGCCGAGACGATTGGCGCGACGCTTTCCGAGTCCCTCAAAGATGCCATGAACAGGTCGAAATCGAGGGGCGGCGTCGAGTTTGGGGCTAGATCGTGGTTCATGGCAGATTACCCGAAGCACACTATCTGCACATTTATAGCACAAAGAGTACCGACTGCACTGGTCGCCGAAACCCTTATCCATGGCGCTCTTGGTCGCCAAGGTCGGTCGAGACACCTTCGCAGGGCCGCGACATTCCCAAGGACGACTTTTCTGAGAATTCCCGGGGCCACGGACATCATTTCTGAGACGAGAGGCATGTAGATTTCTCAAAAAAGATGTCCAAGTCCTTGATCTGTCTAGGGGGCCAAAGACACTTTTTCTGAGAGCCCACAACTGTTGGCTCTCAGAAAAGGTGCCTGCGATGCGGTCCAGGGCATCCGCGAACGCCTCGAACACGATTTCCAAAACCGCAGCATGAATCGCTCCTTTCGATTCGACGTGGTTATAGAACGAGCCGAACCCCAACGTCCGCGGCGTCCGTCATTTCATTGATCGCGACGCCTTCCATCCCCTTTTGTGCCATGAGCACAAAGGCGACATCCAGCAGGCGCGCCTGCGTCTCGCGCTTTCGGCGCGCGCCTCGAGGCTCGCGAACCTCGGGGCTCGACGGCGCTTGCTCGTTCGAGATGGCCGGCGGAGGTGTTCTGCTGCGACCGGAGGAAGCGTTGGGCATCGGCGTGCGCCTGGGTTCGGTGTTTGAGTATACGTTCGAACGTCAAAATTGACAAAAACATCAAGTATGATTTTAATGTCACCAAGGCGGCCTGCAGTGGCCAGTCTCAAGAATTGGAGACAGAACGGTGACGGAGACAAAACTGACGTACGAGTCGGGCGTCCATGACAGCAACGACAACGCGGGCTGCGCCGGCGGCCGCGACTTGCCGTCGGATGTAGACGTGCTTGTCGTGGGCTGCGGCCCCGTCGGCGCGGCGGTCGGCGCGCTTCTTGGCCGGGAAGGCGTGCGCGTGCTGGTCGTCGACAGGGCGGCGGAGATCTTCATGGCGCCGCGTGCGATCGCGCTCGACAACGACGCGCTTCGCATCCTGCAGTACGTCGGGGTGAACGAAGCCGATCTCGATACGGTGGCGATTCCGTACGTCCGGATGCGCTCGCCCTGGTTCGGCGAGTTCGGGCGCATCAATACGCTCGGAAGCATCGATGGCCATCCAAAGCTCGTGACGTTCTATCAACCGGACCTCGAGCGATGCTTGCGTGCGCGACTGACCGCGCACCGCACCGCCCGAATGGCGCTCGGTGTGACGCTCGTCTCGCTCGACGAGAACGCCGATCACGTCGCCGCCACGCTCGACAGCGGGCAGGGCGCGCGGCACGTCGTGCGCGCCCGCTACGTCGTCGGTGCCGACGGTGCCAGCTCGATCGTGCGCCAGTTGATCGGACAGGATTTCAAGGGCAAGACGTTCGCGGAAGACTGGCTGATCGTCGACGCGCGAAACGTGCGTCGACCCATCGACCATGTCGAGTTCATCTGTGACCACCGGCGGCCGACGCCTCATATGACTGCCCCCGGTGGGCGCGAGCGTTGGGAGTTCATGCTCCACCCCGACGAGACGCGAGAGGAGATGGAATCCGACGAACGCATCCGCGAACTGCTCGCGCCGTGGGGCGGCATCAAGGACATGGTGATCGAACGCAAGGCCGTGTACCGATTTCATGCCCGAACCGTCACGACGTTCAGCAAGGGACGCGTCTTTCTCGCAGGCGACGCCGCCCATATCACGCCGCCGTTCGTCGGCCAGGGGCTCGTCGCCGGTCTGCGTGATGCCGCGAATCTCGGCTGGAAACTGGCGTGGGTCGTCAAAGGCTACGCAACCCCGAAAATTCTCGAGTCCTACGATCGGGAACGCCGACCTCACGCCAAGGCGATGATCGGCGTCGCGAAATTCATGGGGAAACTCGTGATGCCGCGCAATGCCGGGATCGCGTTGTTCACGCATGGCCTGATGCGATTGACGCGGCTCGTTCCGCCGCTACGGAATCACTTCGACGAACTCGGCATCAAGCCGAAGAATGCATTCCGGAGAGGTCTGTTCGTCCCCGGCCATTCGTCCACGCGGCTCGTGCGCGGAGCAGCCCTTCCGCAGGGATGGCTGCGCAAGCACGATGGGGCGATCCGCCTGAGCGACGACGTGTTCGGTAGCGGTCTCGCGTTGATCGGATTCGGACGGGATCCGGGCGTCGAGCTCGACGCCGGCGCGCGAGCCGCGCTGATTGCGGCGGGCGGCATCGTGGTGCAGGTCGTGCACCGCGGGCAGCGCCTTCATCGCATCGAGAACGACGGATGGGAGGACCTGAACGGTACGTTCATGCCGGGTGTCGTGCGGTTTGGCTGGGCGGCCGTGATTCGGCCGGACAAAACGGTCCTGCACGAGGGCCCGGTGGCCGACTCGACCCGCCTCGTTCTCGAATCCCTGCAATTGCTTGGTGCGCGCACCACCTTGTCGCCGCTAGCCGGTCACATTGCCCAGCCGACTGCCTGAGGCCCCCCATGAAGCTCATGACTGCACAACCCGCACGAAATCCCCGGCCGACGACGAAGGCCCGGGCGCTTTCCTATTTGATGTTCGAGCGTCCCGATCTGGAACGGGCCGAACGATTTCTCAACGATTTCGGTTTGCGAACGGTATCCCGTGACGGCGAATATCTGTTCCTCCGCGGCACGGCCGGCACACCGTTCTGCTACGTCGTCCGGCGGGCCGAAAAAAACCGCTTCGTCGGCTTCGGGCTTGAAGTTGACGACATCGACGCACTGCGCAAGCTTGCCCATGTACCGGGCGCGTCGAACGTGGAGCCGTCACCGTGGCCCGGCGGCGGGCATCGCGTCACGCTGGTCGATCCATCGGGTTTTCGTGTCGACGCAGTCGCGGGACAAGCACGTGCCGGCGCCCTGCCGCACCGGTCGGCGTTGCCGTTCAACTCGCCCGATGCCGTCGTTCGTGTGAACGATACCCAGCGTCCGCCGCTGGAGGCGCCGGAAGTGATTCGCCTCGGTCATGTCGTGCTCGAACTCGCCGATTTCCAGGCGACCTGCGCGTGGTACACGTCTCACTTCGGCTTCATCCCGAGCGACGTTCAGGTGTTGCCGGATGGATCGCCCGCCGTCGCGTTCCTGCGACTCGATCGCGGGGCGACACCCGCGGATCACCATACCCTGGCATTGGCACAGGGATTCGCGGCGCTGTACAGCCACTCGGCATTCGAGCTGGTCGACGCGGACGCCGTGGGGATCGGGCAGCGTGTGCTGAGCGAAAAAGGATGGAGGCACGCATGGGGGATCGGTCGTCACATTCTCGGCAGCCAGGTCTTCGACTATTGGCAGGACCCTTGGGGCGACAAGCACGAACACTATTGCGACGGGGACATGTTCACGGCAGACGTGGCGACGGGCATCCACGAAGTCAGCCGTGAAGCGATGTCGCAGTGGGGCCCCCGGATGCCGCGCAGCTTCACCAAACCGAAGATCACCGCGGCAAGCATCGCAGCGCTCATCCGAAACCTCCGGGCCAGTCCGGACGTCACGTTCGCGAAGCTGCGCACGCTCGCGAAGCTGTTTGCGTGACCTTCATCTTCACTCAGACCTGTTCGAGGCATCTTCATGGCATTGCACGTCTTGCACTACCGGCATCAGGGGCGCGCCCAATGGGGCGTGGTGACGAATGGCCGGATCACGCCGATACCGGGCGACTACCCGACGACCGGCGAATTCGTGCGAGCGCATCGGATCGATGAACTCGCCGCGCTCGGCGGAGAAACGATTCCCGAGTCGGATGTCGAGTGGCTGTCGCCGGTCACGCGCAATCAACAGTTCGTTTGCCAGGGCGCCAACTATCGCCAGCACATGATCGAGTCCGGCATGAATCCGGACGCCAAGTCATTCAACATGATCTTCACGAAGGCGACCAGCTGCATCGTCGCCGCCGATTCCGACGTCCTCCGGCCGCACCATGTGCAGTTTCTGGACTACGAGATCGAACTGGGGCTCGTGCTTCGCCGCGATATCACGTCCCGGCAAGCCATCACGGACACGAACCTGCACGAGTACGTGGCCGGCCTCGTGATCGTCAACGACTATTCCGCACGCGATATCCAGATTCCCCAAATGCAGTTCTACAAGGGGAAGAGCTATCGAACGTTCGGACCGGTAGGGCCGTATCTGTGCCTGCTGGAGGCAAGCGATATCGCGCGGCTGCGCGCGCTGACACTGACATTGACCGTGAACGGTGAAGTGCGGCAGAGCGATTCGACCGGGAATCTCGTGTACGGTCCGGCCGAAACGCTCACCGAACTGTCGGGCGTTCAGGATCTGAGCGCCGGCGACTTGCTTGCAACGGGCACGCCGTCCGGATGCGCACTCAGCATTCCATCGCCGGCGAAGCAACGGATTGCCGCGTTGCTGCCCGAGCACATGACGTGGCGGATCTTCGCGAAGGTTCAGGCCGCGCGCCCGCAGTACCTGAAGGCCGGGGATCTGGTCGAATCACGCATCCGGAGCAAGGACGGGGCGATCGACCTCGGTGTGCAACGCAACCGAATCGTGGACGAGCTCGCATGAACGCCATCGCAACCGAAGCGGACGTGCTGCGGATCGAAAACCAGGGGCCGCCCGCCGACCTCCCGGCCAGCACCTACGAGATGATCGGCCGTGGTGCGGCGATCGACCCGAGCGCGCCGGCCTTGTCATTTTTCCTGCGCGCCGACGATCATCGCAAGCCATTGCGCTGGACCTATTCGGAGCTCCTGCGAGATATAAATCGGACTGCGAACATGTTTTCGCGCCTCGGCATCGATCGCCACTCGGTGGTCGCCTACGTGCTGCCGAACTTGCCGGAGACGCATTTCGTCATCTGGGGAGGCGAAGCGGCCGGGATCGTATGCGCGATCAATCCGTTGCTGGAGGGGCCGGCAATCGCATCGCTGCTCAAGGCTGCAAACGCGAAAGTGCTGGTGACGCTGGCACCCTTTCCGGGAACGGATATCTGGTCGAAGGTCCAGCCCGTCCTGAGCCAGGTGCCGTCGCTGCGAAGCCTCGTCCTGGTCGACCTGGCCGGGCGTGTGCAGGGATGGCGCCGAATGGCGGCACGCGTGATGCAGCGTCGCGAATGCAAACGGTTGCACGGGCGCGCGGGTGTGCGCGGCGCCGTTCCGCGCCACATCGCGATCCACGATTTCGACGATGCGATGTCGCGTGAATCCGGCGATTCGCTGCTGATCCCACGGCGTTTCGAAGCCGACGACGTATCGTCCTACTTCTGCACGGGCGGCACGACGGGTTTGCCGAAAATCGCGATTCGCCGGCACGGCAACGAGGTGGCCAATGCCTGGAGCGTCGGGCAGGTCGTCGGTGCCGGGATGGGCCCGGGGAAGACCGTTTTCTGCGGACTCCCGCTGTTCCATGTCAATGCGGTGCTGGCAACCGGCCTGGTACCGTTCTCGCGAGGCGCACATGTGGTGCTGGGTACGCCGCAGGGCTATCGCGGCGACGGCGTCGTCAAACGATTCTGGGAAATCGTCGAGCAACACAGGATCAATTTCTTCAGCGCGGTGCCGACCTTGTATTCGGCGTTGCTCGACGTGCCCGTCGACGGCTGGAATATCGACTCGCTCGAATATGGGCTCTGCGGCGCCGCGCCGATGCCCGTGGAAGTATTCCGCACGTTCCAGGATCGCACCGGGGTCCGGATCCTCGAAGGTTACGGGCTCACCGAGGGCGCATGCGTCAGCAGTGTCAATCCGCCGGGCGGCGAACGGCGCCTCGGTTCGATCGGTTTGCGCATCCCCGGCCAGATGATGAAGGCGGTGATACTCGACGACGCCGGCCGCTACGTGCGCGATTGCGTCGAGAACGAAGTCGGCCTGCTGACGATTTCCGGGCCGAACGTTTTCGCGG
The DNA here is from genome assembly GCF_003853705.1 of Burkholderia sp. Bp8992. Lineage (GTDB taxonomy): Bacteria > Pseudomonadota > Gammaproteobacteria > Burkholderiales > Burkholderiaceae > Burkholderia. The sequence goes on from NZ_QTQI01000016.1 coordinate 37,456, forward strand.
GCTATCTTCAGGAAGACCAGAACAAGAGCCTGTGGCTCGATCTTGGCGACGGCCGGCAGTGGCTCAACACCGGCGATCTCGCGCGACGCGATGCGCAGGGCTACTTCTGGCTCACGGGCCGCCGCAAGGAGCTCATCATCCGGGGCGGTCACAACATCGATCCGGCGACGATCGAAGAACCGCTGCATCGCCACCCGGCCGTGCAGATCGCTGCGGCAATCGGACGTCCCGACGTGCATGCAGGCGAGCTGCCGGTCGCCTACGTGCAGTTGAAAGCTGGCGCAACTGCAACGGAGACGGAGCTCGACACATTCATACGCAGCTCGATCGGCGAGCGTGCTGCGATACCGAAGCGGATTCATATCATCGATGCGATGCCGCTCACGGCGGTCGGCAAGATCTTCAAGCCCGAACTCAAACGACGGGAGACGCTCGACGCGCTGATCGCTGCGCTGAAGGATGCCGGCGTCGAGGGTGCCCGAGTGAGCATGGCGGACGACCCGTCGCGCGGGCTCGCCTTGCATGTGGCGCTGAGCGATCACGCACAGACAGCGAAGACCAATGCGGTGATGGGCCGCTTCCCGTTTGCCTTTTCAACTTCGGTCGAACCCGAACATCAGTGATTGCCGATTCTCGGAATGTTTTAAGTTGAAGTAGGCAAATAATTTTGGAATCCGAAGTTAAAGAAATGAGGTTTTGATTGACGAGGAAGAACCCGACGCTTTGAGCGTCGTGCTTCATACGCGCAGGAACAGCCCGCGAGCCACGCCTGGCGCACGGGGATGAAGGCAGGTTTCACGATTCTTGAACACCGACACCAAAATCTGGAGACAATCATGAAACGAATCAGCGCAGGAATCGTCGTACTGGTCGCGGCCATCTCTGGCGCGCATGCGCAATCAGCCGGTCAGTGGGTAGTCAATGCCGGCTGGTCCCACTTTGCGCCGCAGGGGTCGGCGGATCCGCTGACCGTCAATGCGCTCGGCCAGTCGCAAGTGATGACCGGCAGCGGTGCGGACATCGCAAGCGGTGATACGTTCGGACTTACCGCGACCTACTTCGTGACCGATCACATCGCGGCGACGACGGTCATGGGTTTTCCGCCGACATGGCACTTGAGCGGCTCAGGTACGCTCAGCGGTTTCGGTGAACTGGGGACCGCTCGGGCCTGGAGTCCCGCGATCATCTTCAACTACTACTTCGGCGAGCCGAATGCGCGGTTCAGGCCGTATCTGGGCGCCGGTGTCACCTATACGTGGTTCAGCAACGTCAAGCTCAGCAATCCCGTTTCCACCGGGCAGATCTTTTTTTCGCCAACTGTCGGTACGGCGCTCGAGGGACCGACATCCGTGTCACTCAGGAAATCCTTTGCGCCCGTCGTCAACGGCGGCCTGACCTACAACATCGATTCTCACTGGTCGATCAACGCGTCGGTAGCGTATTCGTGGGTATCGACGCGCGCGACGCTGACTACCCGGTCATCCGTCGGCACGGTCACGAGCACCACCAAGTTCCGGGTCAACCCGATCGTGACGTTCCTTTCGGTCGGATACCGCTTCTGAACCGCATCGACCAGGACACGGCGCACGCATGTTTCTGCCGGCGCTCGAGTGCGCCGTGACGATCGCCGTCGAGCCTCGGCGGCGATCGGTTCGTTCGCGGACGTTTTCGTGATCCTTGCTTGCAACGTGCGCCGAGTACGGTCGGAACATGAAGGACTGCTAAACCGAACGAAGAATATGACCAACGTGGTGCGGATGATGAATGTGACATCGACGCGACGAAACGCTCGAGCACGTGCTCGACTAATTCAAATGACAAAAATATCAATAATGAATTTAATGTCACGCAATGTCGTGCCCAGCCTCTACGAGGGGCACTGGGTTACCGGTCCAGGCGTCGAGGGTTGCTTGATTCCTGTGGAGCGAACTTGCAGCGGAGGCGTTCCGAACCGTTTCACGCTGGCGTTACCCCCGGGAGGGAGATTTGAAGTCGATTCGCTGTATATACGCCGCGCTCATCGCGGGATTGGCAATGCCACATGCACATGCCGAACTGGGCGGCGCACCGATATCGCTGTCCGCCGCCGATCATGCCGCGAAAGTGCGTGTGATGCGGCCTGCGAATCGAGCGGCCGCTGGCCTCGCGGCGAATCCAGCCGCTTACATCATCCGTGAATCCACGCTCGAATCTGGAACCGTGATTCGCGAATACACGTCGGGCGACGGAATCGTCTTCGGCATAGCGTGGCAAGGGCCGACGATCCCCGATCTCGCGTCGCTGCTCGGCGGTTATCTTCGCGACTACAGCGCAGGCGTGGAAGCGGCGCATGCACTGCGTGGCTGGCGTACGCCGGTATCCGTTTCGACGAGCAAGCTCGTGATCAGGACAGGAGGACACATGGGGGCCTTTTCCGGACAAGCCTGGTTGCCGCCTGCGCTTCCGTCCGGGCTGACCGGCAACGATATCCTGTAACTCCCATGAAAATGATCATGAGCATTTTTCGTACTGTCGTACGATGGTTCAGCATAGACAGCCTGATGATCGTCTCGACAGCTTTCCTCGTTGCGTGCGGCGGCGGCGATTCAGGTTCCGGCGAAACGGGTGTCAGCAGTTCCGGGACATCGGACGGCAACACCGGGAATACCGCCATCATCACGGTCGCGCGAGGTGTTGCACGCGTCATCAACATTCCGACCGTCAACATCAAGATTTGCGCGCCCGGGACGTCACGCTGCCAGGTTGTGTCCAATGTGCTCGTCGACACTGCATCATATGGCTTGCGGATCGCACGTGATGCAATTCCAGGCGTCGTCGACAGCCTGCCTAAAACGACCACAAGCGACGGATCGACACTTTCCGAATGCGGCCAGTTCGTTTCGAGCTACACGTGGGGCACGGTTCGAACGATTGACCTTTCCATCGGCGATGAACGTGCGAGCTCCTTGCCGGTGCAGATCATCGGCGATCTCGGAACGGACAACGTGCCGAGTTCCTGTACAAACGGGAATAAAGCGGTGAGCTCGGCCACTGGTCTGGGTGCAAACGGCATTCTTGGAATTGGTCCGGCGCCCTATGATTGCGGCGCAACCTGTGTGAAGGTCGCATCTTTGAGCAACTACTACTCGTGCGCGGACGGAAACGCGAGCTGCGTACAAGTCACCGTCCCGCTATCGCAGCAGATCAGCAATCCTGTCGGTCAGTTTGCCGCGGACAACAACGGCGTGATCGTGAAAATGCCGCAGATTTCGGCAGACGGTCAGGAAAGCGCGACGGGCTCGTTGATCTTTGGCATCGGCACTCGAGGCAACAATGCATTCGGTGCCACCACGAAGCTGGTGTCGACGACGACGGGCGATGTGCCGGGGGCGTTTCTTTCCAGAAAGGTCACCGCGTTCTTCGATACTGGATCAAACGCGAATTTCTTCGAGGACTCGTCGCAGATTACGTGTTCAAAGAACACGCAATTCTATTGCCCGTCAACGACGACCACCTATGCCGCAACGCTGGTTGGGCTCGACGGCACAGTGAGCATGATTTCCATGCCCGTTGCGAATGCGGATACGTTGTTCTCGAGAAGTTCGACCTATGCATTCAATGACGTCGCGGGCCACTTCGGATCGTCCCCCTGGCTCGATCTCGGACTGCCATACTTTTTCGGTCGGACGATCTATTTTGGCCTCGATCGTTCGGCGACAGGCGGGTCCGCGCCTTACATCGCATACTGATGCTTCCGAGAATTTTCGCGGCCGGGAACATCTTTTCCGAGACGAGTGGCATGGGGCTTTCTCGGAAAAGATATCCGAAATCTTGACGACCGTTCGTCCCTTCGACGTATCAATCCGTGCGCTTCTGTTGCGGGAGCACCCAAAGCATCCGTCCGACCGCTTCGGCCTGGTTCCGCGAATGGGTCTTTTCATAGATCGCCCGCAATTGGGTGCGCACCGTCGCCAGCGACACACCCGCGCTCGCAGCACATTCATCAGGCGTCTTGCCATTGATCAACGCCTCGGCCACCGCCGCTTCGGCGCTCGACAAGCCGAACGACTGCCGCAACTGTTGTGCGACGACGAGCGGGGCGGCGCTGCGTCGCCTGACCGTGATCAGCATCGTCGCATCGCCGAACGTCGCATGGAGCGCCTGTCCGGACAGCGCCGCGATGCCGAGAAAAACTTCATGCGCCGCCACCAGCGTGCCGGAAAGCGCAAGGCACTCGCTCTTGCGGGTCTTCGCGACACGCGTCAACGCTGCCTTGAGTGCATCGTTCTGCGGCGCGCTCGTCGCGCTCAGGTATCCGTTCTCGAGCCTGAGGCAGGTGGTGGCGCGCAGCATCGACTCTGCCGCCCGGTTGACGAAGACGACGCGCGCGTGCCTGTCCAGCGCAAAGACGGAAAGGCCCAACTCCTCCATCAGTTCGGTGCCGAGGGTGGCGTCGCGATGCAGCACGCGCGCGTCTCGCCACAGGTTGATCGAGCGTTGCAGATGCCCGGCCATACCGGTCAGGGTCGCGCGTTCTTCCGGCGAATACGGCGCGCGGCCGCGCGCTCGCAGTAACCCGAGAAGAATGTTGTCGCTGCCGGGGCGCGCGAAGCGGATCCCCATCAGGTAGCGAAATCCCGACGGAATCTGAAAGTCCTGGAAGAACTCGCTGCGTTCGACGTCGCGGTCGGTGAGGTGATCCTGGCAGCAAACGAATTCGCCGAGCCGTGCGTTCTCGACGAAGCCGCGGCGCGGATCGAGCGCACCGTAATACTGGTCGTAAAGGGCGATGATCTCGTCGAACTCCGCGCGCGGCGAATAGATCGAGAATTGCGGGGCATTGCGCGCGGCGTCCCAACTGAACATGTGAAAGACGTTTGCGCCGAGCGATTCGGAGACCCGATGAAAAACTTCGAGAAAACCGTCCGGCTGCAGCGCGGCCTCATAGAGGTCCCCGATGAGTTGGTCCCGTTCCATGCTTCCCCCGTCGCTTCGCGATCTTCGTATGTGGTTTTTGTCTGACGATATTGCTTCGAATACCGTATTTTTTTCAGGCTAACACAGGTTGTTTGCGTTTCACCCCGTGTTATTTCCCGATTTTCATCCACCTGAATGATGATCGCGAAAATCGGCTTTGCGAGAATCCTCGCCATCCAGCGTGCATGAGCGGTGCATATGACACGCATTAACCAGAAGGATGTCGGGGGAAACGCAATGAAACTCACGCCTGTCGTATCCGGTATTGCAGCGCTCGTCCTGTCGGCTTGCGGCGGTAGCGACAGTTCTTCGCCGCCGCCCGGGCAACCTGCGGCTCAGACGGTCAGCGGGGTCGCGGCGGCCGGCGCGGCGATGCAGGCCGCCACCGTGAAACTGGTCGATGCGACCGGCAAGACGGTCGACTGCCCGGCCGACGCGTCAACCGGCGCGTTTCATTGCGCAGTGTCCGGCCTGAGCGCGCCTTTTGCGTTGTCCGCATACGGCAACGTCGCCGATTCGCAGGCCACGCTGATCGCGCTCAGCGCCACGGCCGGCACGCAGACGATCAACATCACGCCGATCACGAACGCGATCGCCGCCACGATCGTCGGCGACAATCCGACGAAGCTGCTGACCGACACCGGTTTGCTGAAAAGCAAGGTCACGGGCCAGGCTGTTGCCGGCACGGTGCAGGCTTATTCGACGGCGCTGGCCGACCTGCTGGCCGCCACCGGCAATACGGGCGTCGACCTGATTTCTGGCCCGCTGACAGCCGGTGCACCGGGGCTCGACCGGTTGCTGGACCAGGTGAAGATCAACGTGCTGCCGGACGGCGGCGTGCAGATCAGCTCGGTGGCGGGCGCGTCCAGCGATACGCCGGTGCAGCTTCAGCTCGCGCCCGGCGTCGCGCCGCAGGCGAGCGACAAGGCCAGCCTGCCGGCTGCCGCGACGATCAATGGCACGGTCGTGTCGAACCTGCCGAGCGCCAGTGATCTGGCGGCATTGCAGCGTGCGCTCAACCAGTGTTTCGCCGGTTCGACGGGCGCCGCGCGCACGGGTGGCAGCGTATCGGCGTGCGGCCAGATCTTCGTCGACGATGTCGCGTCCGGCGCGCTGAATGCAGGCGTGCCCGCCGCGTATCTGAACAACGGGATGTCGGTCGACCGGGAATTCGGTGCGCCGGCCGGCGGCACGCCGGGCATCGTGGCCGACGATGCGATGAACAACGCCAGCTTCAGCTTGCCGGAAGTCATCCGCGTCGTCGCCAGCGACACGATGTGGGTCAAGCTCGCGTGGACGCGCAGCGACGGCATTCGCGACGGCATGCAGCAACATGTGCAGCTCGCGGTGCGGCCGGGCAGTCTCGCAAACGGCGATACCGGCTGGCGCGTGGTCGGCAATCAGCGCGCGGTATTGAGCAAGGTCAACGCGAACGCGCAAAAGTGGGACTGGTTGAATCCGGCCAATCCGTCGACGGGCACCGACGCGTTCGTCGATTCGCTGAACCTGCAGGTGGGTGCCGTCGACGCGGCTGGCACCGCGGTGGACTTCGCGATCGTCAACGGCCCCGGCTTGCGCAACGGCGTGTTCCTCCAGCCGTCGAGCGGCACCTGCGACACGCTGAATATCCGTGCGCAGATTGCAAGCGGGCAGACGCCGGCGCAGCTCGCCGCACTGGCGAAGAGTGCGCAGTGTCGCAACAACTTCCGCCTGGCCGGCGTCGCGCAGGACCCGGCGAACCAGGGCCTGTTCACGTGGCCCGGCGACGCGCCGCGCAACAACACCGCGTGGGCGAAGCCGCAGCTGAGCGCCGCCGAGCTGGCCGACATCAAGCCATTCAGCGCTTATACGATCGACGTCTACCAGAACGGCAACACATCGACGCCGGCCAGGCACTACACGGTGCGGGTGCGTACGCCGTCGCCGTCGCCCGATGCGCTGCGCCAGTACGCGTGGCACGATCTCGCGCAGTCCACGCGCGACAAGCTGACGCCGGGCGCCGCCGGCACGTTCGCGGGCGGCGCGACCTTCCCGCTGGGCTGGACGTCGAAAGCGGGGCTGCCGTTCGTCAAGCGCGGCAACGTGCAGATTCGCGCAACCGCGACCGGGCAGACAGTCGCGACGTTCGTCAACGGTACTGCGTCGGCGCCGCCGGTCCAGCCGGGTGCGGCGGTGACGCTCAACGTGCCGGGCGATCAGGGCGTCGCGTTCCCGTCGGTGGCCGGCTGGGCCGGCGCCACGGACTTCTCGTTCGTGAGCCTGACCTGGTCCGATTCGATCGACACGGTCTTCACCGAGTCCTTCGAGTACGACCGGTAACGAACAGCCGGGCCGATGCGTCCGGCGAACACGCGGCCGGCGGGAGGATTCACGATCCCGTCGGCGCGTTCCCGCGCGCCGGCCCGGCGTGACGGGAAGGCCCATCCGTGTGCACGCATGGCATGGACGGGTATCGAGAGGTCGGCGGATGAGTCGCGTTCCGGCGCATGCACCGGCGACGATGCGCGCTACCGGGACGCCGCCACCCGCGCCTCCCAACACTTGAACCCGAGCCTCACGGCCCCGCCCGCGACGTATCGCGATTCGAACCGATGATTGACAGCTCGCACGAGGTTGACTAGATTCACCCCATGAACGCACGTTTCGTCACGACCACCACGACCACCACCACGACCGCCAACGGCGGGCCGGGGGGAGGTTGCACGTCGTAGGCCAGTGCGTCACATCATCCCAGGAGCCCCGCCGGAAACGGACGGGGCTTTTTTCATGCTCCGTTCGACCAGCACCCACGTCAACGGAGATCGTGATGGAAGAGTTCGACCATCGAGTGCTCGGCAGCAGACTCGATCTGTTTCACCAGCAGGATGAAAGCCCGGGCGCCATTTTCTGGCACCCGCGCGGCATGGTCCTATACCGGGTCGTCGAGGAATACATTCGCGTCCGGATGCGGCAAGCCGGCTTCGCCGAAGTCAGGACACCTCAGATTGTGTCGCGCGACCTGTGGGAGCAGAGCGGTCATTGGGAGAAGTTCGGGCGGAACATGTTTTCGCTCGAGAGCGACAGCAAGCCGTACTGCCTGAAGCCGATGAGCTGTCCGGGCCATGTACAGCTCTTCAGGAAAGGCGTTCGTTCGTATCGCGAGCTGCCGGTCCGCTACGCGGAATTCGGCGCGGTGCACCGTGCGGAGCCGTCGGGCGCGCTGCACGGGCTCATGCGTGCACGCGCATTCACGCAGGACGATGCGCACGTGATGTGCATGCCCGATCAGGTCGAGGTCGAAGTCGCGCGATTCTGCGTGCTGCTGAAGACGATCTACGCGGATTTCGGGTTCGACGGATTCGACGTGGCGCTGTCGACGAGGCCGGCGGTTCGCGCGGGCGACGATGCGGTGTGGGATCGCGCGGAAGCCATGCTGGCGTCCGCCGCGCGCGCGGCAGGGCTGGATTTCGCGCTGCTGCCGGGAGAAGGGGCGTTCTACGGCCCCAAACTCGAGTTTCATCTGCTCGACCGCCAGAGGCGGAAGTGGCAGTGCGGGACGATCCAGCTCGACTTCGTGTTGCCGGAGCGGCTCGGCGCAACCTATGTTGCGGAGGACGGCGCACGCGCGACGCCCGTCATGCTGCATCACGCGGTGCTCGGGAGCCTCGAACGGTTCATCGGCATCCTGCTCGAGCATTACGAGGGCTGGTTGCCGACGTGGCTGGCGCCCGACCAGATCGTCGTCGCGAACATCGGAGAAAGCGATCGCGCGTTTGCCGACGACACGGCGTTCGCTTTCGAAGCGGTCGGCTGCAGGGTGTTGCGGGACTTTCGTTCCGAGCGCCTGCCGCGCAAGATCTTCGATGCGCGGGAACTGGCCGCGCCGATCGTCGCGGTGGCCGGACGGAAGGAGGCGCTGGCGGGCGAGGTGTCGCTGCGGATGAGGGACGGGGAGCAGCATGTGCTGTCGATCGACGCCGCGCTCGCGTACTTGAAGCAGCAGGCACATGCGCCATCGGCGACGCACGTGTTTCGCTCGCGGGTTTGATCCGGCGGCAGGCTCGTCCGTGTGAGCGTTCCGCATGGACGGGCCGCATATCGATGCGGGGCCGGCGAAGGTGCCGTGCTACCCGCATGCCCGCGCCTTCAAACACTTGAACCACAGCCTCACGGCCCCGACTCCGCCCGCGACCGGAATCCGCGGCAGCAGGAACGGATCGTCGGCCGCACCGGCACACCCGCGTCGGGTCGTCGTTGCATTGCCGTAACCGGCAGCGATGACCTGATCGCGCACGCGCGCATCCAGATCGCCGTACGGATAGCAGAACGACTCGACGCAACGGCCGCTCAGCATTTCGAGTTTCCGCTTCGATTCGGTCAGCTGAAAGTCCGCTACGGGTGCCGACACATACGACAGCGCGACATGATCGAGCGTATGCGAGCCGATTTCATGGCCGTGATCGCGCCACACGAGCATGTCCTTGCATGTCATCAGCGGTGAGCGCGCGGTATCGGCTGCCGCATCCCAGTCGTTCTCGCCGCCGAAGCGGCCGGCGACGAAATAGCAGGTCGCGGTGAAGCCGAGTTCGTCCAGCACGGGCATCGCGTGGGTCAGTACGTTGAGAAAGCCGTCGTCGAACGAAATGCCGAAGACCTTCCCGCTGCGCTCGCCGCGCAGATACGGCTGCAGCTCGCGCACGCTCAATCCGCGGTAGCCGAGCCGCTTGAACAGTGTCATCTGGCGGCGGAACGCGTCGGGCGCGACGCTCAGGCTGCGCAGCCGGTCGGGCCACGGCGGTAGCGGACGCACCTGGTGATACATCAGGATCGGATGGCGCGTGGCGGACAGAAACATCGAAGGACCGTGAGAAGGGCGGGGTTACGCGGCCTTGCGGAAGATCCGCAGGGTCTTGAAGTCGCCGACCTCGACGAAATCGGCGTTCGCCGCCCATTGCGCGATGATCGGCTCGGCCTTCCGGTACGCCGACGAGCCCTTGTAGAACAGCAGGTGGCCGTTGGCTGCGGTATGGCGTGCGAACAGGTCGAGCACCTCTTCGTCGGTCTTCGCGCCATAGCGGCTGTTCGACTCGTCGCGGAACTCGCACAGATGGAACAGCGTGACGACGTCGAACGCCGGCAGCAGGCCCGAATTGCTCGTATAGATGTCGCCGAAATACGCGAGGTAGGTCTTGCTGACCTCCGGTTGCCGCGTGACGAGATCGACATACGACTTGTATTCCTTCGGCGACGCCGTCACGCCGAAGACGGTGTTGTTCAGGTGCGGCCGCGCGCATTCCACGCCGACGTGGTGATGACCGCCGGTGCCGAAGTGATAGATGCGCACGCCCCTGAGACGGACGGATTCCAGCCATTCGACGAAGTGCACATCGCACGGACATTCCTGTGTCCGCAAGTCCCAGTACTTCTTCCAGATATTCATGGCCATCAAACGGACCTCATGGATGTCACCCAACGGTAGGGGTTGTGTCGAATCGATTTCTGATAGACGGACAACGTCGCGTCGACGAAGGTGTCGAACGAGAACTCGCGCTTGCCCTTCAGCCGCGCGCTGCGGCCCATCGAACGGACGCAGCCGGGTTCACGCACGATCGCGCGCAGGATGGCTTCGATCGCTTCGGGCTCGCGCGGCGGAACGACCCAGCCGTCCACGCCCGGCTCGACGTTCTCGGGCAGCCCGCCCACGCGCGTGACGATCGCGGGGCAGCCGAGCGACATCGCTTCGCGGCACGCGTACGACAGGCTCTCGTGGTACGACAGCACGAACGACACGTCGATGATCGAGAACGGCGCCCGTACGTCGTCGAGGCGCCCGGTGAACGCGGTGCGCGACGCCATGCCGTGCCGCGCGATCTGTTCGCGCTGCTCGCGGGACGGCTCCGCGCCGACCAGCAGCACGCGAAACCGCTCGCGCTCGCTTTCGGACAGGCGGCCCAGCGCCGCGATCAGGTCCATCCAGCCTTTCTCCGGCGCGGTGCCGGCGCTGCTGCCCAGCACGATCGCGTCTGCGCCGGACGGCCCGAACAGCGCGATCTTGCGGCGGCGGATTTCGTCGCCGGCCAGTCGTTCGGCGGCCGGCCGGCGCACGCCGTGTTTCACGACCGTCACGTTTCCGTAGGGCGAGCGCAGCGCGAGCATGCTCGCGACATAGTCGCTGACCGCGATGGTGTGGTCGGTGGCGAGCCGCGCGCGCAGCAGGTTGCCGAAGCTGTCGGCGCGATAGGTGTTGTGCTTGGTGAGCACGACCGCGGGCCGGTATCGGCACCCGAGCAGCGCGAGCATCACCTGCCGGTGATCGGCGGACCCGTTCACATGGATGACATCGAAGCGCTCGGCGACGACCCGCCGGCGCAGCCGGACGATTTCCTGGCACAGCCGGTTCCAGCGCGGCTTGAATTCCATGTCGAAGATTGCCACGTCGGGGCTGTCCTTCAACAGGCGCGACAGGCGGCTTCCCTCCGGCGACGCGACGGTCACGCGGTGACGCCGGCTCATCGCGGCGGCGAGATCGCGAACGTAGGTATCCTGGCCGCCGCCGTAGTCGCCGTGGAAGTTGGTATACAGAATGTTCATCACGATGCCGCTTTTCCTCGATCATTCATCAAGAGGACTGCTTATGAAATGAATGGCTCAACCCGTCGGGAGCAATGACTCGGACACGGTGCCGCGTTGCCGGCCGCAATCGCGCATCGACGCCCGGGCGTGGCGTCAACGCGAATCATTTCCAAATATTACATATCGATTACGTATCGTAGTGTCGAGGTCTGCGCATCTTTGTGAGAATGTGTCGCGATCGCTGGACCGTGTGTTGCCGCCGGATCTGCTCCCAGCCGCCGCCCCCCGCTTCATCCGCAGCCGTCCCCACGCATCCGGCCCCATAAACAGCGCGCCGGATCGCAACAAAACCCGCCCGTCTGACGACATCTGGACGCAAATCAAGCGCCGCCGCTTTCAGATTTGAAAGCATGGACGCCATTTGCGTTAGAATGCCCCCCCTGTACGCCGAGGCGACCGCCAAACGCGGACTTGCCGCCCGCGCGGCGACATGGGTTCCGATTCGCAGCCGGACGCGAATGATTTGCCAGCCGTTAGAAACATACGCTTTGTGATTTGGATTACTAATGAAGAAGAAGCACAACATTACCAAGTACATCGTCGTCGCGATGATGCTTGGTATCGCCGTGGGTTACGCATGTCATAGCGCGTTTCCCGACCCGAAAATGGCGAAGGAAGTCGCCGGTTACGTGTCGTTGCTGTCTGATGTATTCCTGCGATTGATCAAGATGATCATCGCGCCGCTGGTATTCGCGACGCTGACCGTCGGCATCGCGCAAATGGGTGACGGCAGTGCGGTGGGCCGCGTGGGCGTCAAGGCGTTCGGCTGGTTCTTCATCGCGTCGTTCACGTCGCTGCTGCTCGGTCTGCTGACCGCGACGATCCTGCAGCCGGGCAGCCACCTGAGCCTGCCGCTGCCGCCTTCCGATGCGGCCCTCAACCTGAAGACGGGCGCCTTCACGCTGAAGGACTTCGTGGTCCACCTGGTGCCGAAATCGATCGCCGAGGCGATGGCGAACAACGAAATCCTGCAGATCGTCGTGTTCTCGATCTTCTTCGGCACCGCGCTGTCCGCGCTCGGCGATGCAGGCAAGCGCCTGACCGGCGTGATCGAGGATCTCGCGCAGGTAATGCTGAAGGTGACGGGCGCGGTGATGTGGTTTGCGCCGATCGCGGTGTTCGCGGCGCTCGCGTCGACGATCACGACCGAAGGGCTCGGCATCCTGCTGACGTTCGCGAAGTTCATGGCGAGCTTCTACCTGGCGCTCGCGCTGCTGTGGGGCGTGCTGACGCTCGCCGGCGTGACGTTCCTCGGCAAGCGTGCGTTCACGCTGATCCGGCTGATTCGCGAGCCGTTCCTGCTGTCGTTCGCGACGGCGAGCTCGGAGGCCGCGTATCCGAAGCTGCTGGACGCGCTCGACCGCTTCGGCGTGAATCGCAAGATCTCGAGTTTCGTGCTGCCGATCGGTTACTCGTTCAACCTCGACGGCTCGATGATGTACTGCACGTTCGCGGTGCTGTTCATCGCGCAGGTGTACGGCATCCATCTGCCGCTCGGCACGCAGATCACGATGCTGCTGATGCTGATGGTGACGTCGAAGGGGATGGCCGGCGTGCCGCGCGCGTCGCTGGTCGTGATCGCGGCGACGCTGAACCAGTTCAACATGCCGGAAGCCGGGCTGCTGCTGATCATGGGTGTCGACATGTTCCTCGACATGGGACGCTCGGCCACCAACGCGGTCGGCAACTCGATTGCGGCCGCGGTGGTCGCGAAGTGGGAAGGGCAGCTCGGTGATCCGCGCGACGACAACGAGTCGGACGGCGGCGTGGTGGCCGACGTGAAAGTACGGGAGACATCGGCATGATGCGCGGCAACGCGGCGACGCGTTGCCTCTGCCGTAGTCGATGACGATCGCCGGCCTGGATTCGCTACGGATCCAGGCCGGCGATTTGTCTTGTGCAGTGACTTTTCCTCTCATTCGGCGGCTTTTTCCGATTCCCCGGTAAAAGCGGGTGCCGTTTCAATCTGTCGTCGCGGGACAAGCGGCGATATTCCCGCAGGCGAGCGCCTGATTTTCTCCATTCCCGTTCCGGTGCGTAAGTGAACATTCACTGTCGCGCAGTCGCGCTTGCCGCAAGCGTGAGCGGGTCGCAATTTTTTTCGATTTATATGACGTTATTCTCGCCCTGCTCATTATCGAAGGCATGCCGTACGTAATACCGACTGCGCCAGATGATTCGGGGGAAGAATTTACGCAATTGCGAATTTCAAGCCCTCTGGCCGGCCGGTCCCTCATGTGAATGTCTGCATCATTCAGGAGAGCATCCGTCATGGTCGCCGGAAAACGAATCCAGGCTGCGCTTGTCGCCGCAGCGATCGCCGCGCTTGCGCCGGCCGCGCACGCCGGCAATACCACCGACTGGCTGGCGAACACGTACGGCACGCTCGCGGCGCACGTCGGCAACGTCGCACGTGCGATGTGGGTCGCGCCCGAAGGCGTGATCTACACGGCGTCGATGTGGGACGAGGATGAAGGCGGCGTCGCGATCTACCAGAACGGCAAGAGCGTCGGCTCGATCGGCACGCATTCGGAATTCCAGGGCAGCGCGATCACCGGCAACGCAACCTCGCTGTTCGTCGCGCTGCAGCCCGGCAAGACGTACGGCAGCGGCGCGGTGGGGCGCTACAACCGCGCGACGAAGTACCGCGACCGCGTGATCCAGATCAGCGCGGCAACCAACCAGCCGCGCATCGACGTCGTCACCGGGCTCGCGACGGCCGGTTCGCTGCTCTACGCCAGCGACTTCTACGGCAATCGCGTGCGCGTATTCACCACCGACGGCGTGTGGCAGCGCGACATCAACGTGTCGGCGCCGGGCGCGCTCGCGGTGGACGGTGCGGGCAACGTGTGGGTCGCGCAGAAGAGCGCGGGCGCGATCGTCGGCTTCAGCCCGGCGGGCGCGCTGCTGAACACGATCCGGATGCCGGCCGGCTCGCAGCCGTCGGCGCTGTATTTCGATGCGGCGGCCGCGCAGCTGCTGGTGGGCGACGAAGGCCCCGACCAGAACATCAAGCGCTATACGGTGGCGGGCCGGCCGGCACTGGCGGGCACGTTCGGCGTGCGCGGCGGCTATCTCGACACGACGACGGGCATCAAGGGGCAGGTCGGCGCGCAGCGCTTCACGCGCATCGCCGGGATCGGCAAGGACACCGGCGGCAACCTTTACGTGCTCAACAATCCATGGGGCGGCAGCTGGGATCTCGGCCGCAACGGCGCGACCGACATTCATGCGTACAGCAGCACCGGAAGCCTGCGCTATACGCTGCAGTCGCTGAACTTCGAAGGCATCGCCGCGCCGGACCCGGTCACGGACGGCGCGCTGTTCTATGGCGGCACACACGTGTACAGCGGCACCGCGGGCGGCAAGTTCGTCGCGAACACCGTCGACCCGTTCGCGTATCCGGCGGACCCGCGCATCAACATGAGCGATACGCAGCGCGACGAACACTTCGGGCTGCTCACGTCGGTGGGCGCGAACCGGATCCTCGTCGCGGCCGGCCAGAATCCGCCGGTGTTCTACTTCTTCCATTTCAACGCGGCGAACGGCTATATCGCGATTCCGGACGGCTCGATTCCGGGCGCCGCGTTCAACACGACGCAGCGCGTGACGAGCGGCTTCAGCCTCGACAGCAAGGGCGGCGTGTGGGCCGGCCTCGACAAGACCGGCGCGATCACACATTACCCGCTGACCGGCTTCGACGCGAACGGCAAGCCGTCGTGGGGGCCGGGCGTCGCGACGCGCATTCCGGCCAGCATCCTGCCGCTGACGCGCATCGTCTATCTCGCGGATAGCGACACGATGGTGCTCGCGCAGGGGGCCGTCGGCAGCAACGACTGGACGTCGATCGGCACGCGCATCGAGGTGTATCACGGCTGGAGCGCAGGCAACACGACGAAGCCCGATCCGGTGATCACGCTGCCGCACAGCGGCGCGAAATCGATCGACGCGGTCGGCAACCATCTGTTCGTCGGCTACTGGTTCAGCAGCAGCGGGCCGCTGTGGCCGAACGTCGACGCGTTCAACCTCACCACCGGCAACCTGGATACCACGCTGGTCAATGCGAGCCCCGCGACCGTCGATACCAGCAGCGCGATCGACGCGATGTACAGCATCCGCGCGTATCGCCGGTCGAACGGCGAGTACGTGGTGATGAAGAACAACGTGAAGGGCAACAGTATCACCGTGTACCGCTGGACGCCTTGAGCGGCTGAACGTGCGGCCGCTTCGGGCAGCGGCCGCACTCGCGAAGTGAGGAACGCAATCGGCGCGTTTTCGCGGGATTGCCGCACAACACGCATGCAATGAACGGCGCGCACACTGTGCGTCGTGCCGCGTTGCGCGGCGCTTCCCAACCTCCCGACGCGGAAATGCGGTTCCGTGCACAATGGCAGCGGCACATGCGGACGCTGCGTGTGCGTGCACGATGAACCGGCGCGGCCGTCCCTGCCGTGCTTCTTACGCTCGAAGCGACGAAAACGATGAAGATGAAGACGACACCGAACCGCCTGTTGCTGATTGCCGCGCTGGCCGGCGCATTGAGCGGTGCTGTTCACGCGCAGACGGCAGCGACCGTGGCGACCGTCAACGGCACGCCGATCACGCAGGCCGACGTCGATACGCTGCTGCGCGCGTCCGGGCAGCCCGACTCGCCGGAGGTCCGGCAGGCGATCAAGAACCAGCTGATTACGCGCGTGCTGGTGCAGCAGGCGGCCGAAAAGGCGAATTACGGCGACAAGCCCGAGGTCAAGGCGGCGGTGCAGCAGGCGAAGGTGACGGCCGAGGTGCAGCTGTACCTGCGTGACAACGTGAAGCCCGAACCAGTGACCGACGAACAGGTGAAGGCGCGCTACGACGCACTCGTCGCGACGCTCGGCAAGAGCGAATACAAGCCGCGCGTGATCGTCGTCAAGGATCCGGTGACGGCCGCGACCGTGCTGAGCGAGCTGAAAGCGGGCAAGTCGTTCGACGGGCTCGCGCGGCAGTACAGCATGGCGCCGAGCCGCGACAGCGGCGGCGAACTGCCGTGGGTGAGCTTCAACACGCCGGCAGCGGAAGGCAAGACGGGCGGGTTGCCGCTGCCGGTCGCGCAGGCGCTCGAGAAACTGTCGGTCGGCGCAGCGACGAAGGATTCGATTCCGGTCGACGGCGTGCGGGCGATCGTGAAGCTGGATGCGAAGCGGCCGACGCAGGTGCCGGGTTTCGAGGCCGCGAAGCCGGCGCTTCAGCAGCAGCTGCAGGCGATCGCGGTGGAAAAGGCGAGCGCGCAGATGATCGGCAATCTGCTGAAGGACGCGAAGATCACGCAGTAATCGAGAAGCGACGGCGTCGCAACGGCGCGTGTCACGCGCGCCAGATCATGCTTGCGCTCGTGTCGGTTTCCGACGCGAGCCGGAAGCCGAGCCGCTCGTAGAGCCGGCGCGCCGGGTTGCCGTGCAGCACGCTGAGCGAGACCGCCACGTGCTCGCGTGCAGCGTCGGTCAGCAACGCGTTCAGCACGGCCTCGCCGATGCCGCGGCCCTGGTGCGCGGGGAGGATCTGGATCTGGTGGACGTGCCATTCGCCTGCGGCGCGCGTCACCTTCAGCAGGCCGATGGCCTCGGCGCCTTCGCAGACGATCATCGCGTCGTCGAAGTGCGCGCGGATGCGCTGGTCGTGCGCGGCGTCGTCGGTCGGCGCGCCGACGCGCTGCAGGTGCTCGGTCATCGTCAGTCGACGGAGCGTCAACAGGAAGGGGAGATCTTCCCGAGACGCGGCACGCAGATGGGTCGCCGGTTTCATCAGTGATGAGAGGTTGCGTCGGGCGTGAGGCTGCGACGTGGATCACAGGCCCGGCAACTGAATCTGCAGGCCAGCCGCGCGATGTTCGAGGACATCCGTGACCTCATACTCGGTTTTTGCACCGTCTGAAGTTTGCCACTGCTGCACACGGACATTGCACAAGAGCACGTCCCCCTTGCTGAAACTGATCTGGCTGTTGTTCACGCGCGACAGGAAGCCGGCATCGGTGATCGTCGCGCGAATCGTCGACGTGCCGTCGTACAGCCGCCACTTGTTGTCGTCCTTGAACGCGAGCGACACGATCGAGAACGCCATCTTGCGATGCTCATCGAGCAGGAGCGCATCGGTTGGCTCCGGCGCATGAAACCATGCCATCTCGTTGCGGGCGACCATCTCGTACACCTCGGTATCGGTGCCGACCGCAAAAATCTCGATGCCTTCGCGCGCGAGCGGCGCGAGCACTTGCGCGGTTGCACGGCGAACGCGGACGTCGCGCAGCAGCGTGAGAACGGGCAGGTCGATTTCGAGTTCGTCGCCGTCGACGTCCAGCACCGCGGTGCGGTCCTGCATCCGCACGTTCGTGATCTCGCGCCCGCGCAGCCATTTGAGGACGGCGAAAAGCCCCTTCCTCGCCATGGGTGCCGCGATGCCGAGCGCGGTCAGGATCGTGACCGCATTGGCGAGCGCCGTGCGTTCGTTGCCGCTCAGCATGTCGCGCATGCGGCCGAGCAGCGAGGTCGCGAGCGTGAAGTCGATGCCGAAGCTGCCGGTCTTGAAGCTGCCGCGCACGTTGACCTGCGGCCGAACCTGATCGCCGCATAGTGCGCGCGTTGACACGTCGAGCAAATCGCCGAAGGCGAGCAGCGCGGGCGCGAGTTCGCGCACGTCCATCTCGGATGACTCGAGCGCGGGCCCGTCGTACGTGACGCGAAATCGGCTCATCGCGTCGAAGGGGCCGAGATCGGCCGGGCCGGTACTGTTTTCATGTGCGGTCATGTGGAATGCGGGTGTGAGACGTGGACGATACCCGAAACGAACGCTTTCGGATGCCTTTCATCGTAGGGGCGAATGGCCGACCTCGCGCGATTTTGGCCATCCGGACAAGACGGCATGCGGACGTGTCCCGATGGCGCCCGGCAAGCCACGAACTTTTCCGATACTTTCCCGGTCACACTCGCCAGCTTGGCGGGAGGCGCCGGTGCCCCGAACGTGCTGCCGCCTCCCGGTATTCCGCCGTTCAGCTCGCCCGCCTATCATTCGCACATCGCACGCACGGCGTCATACACAGGGATTCTCGATGGACACCAAACGATCGCGGCCGGGGCTCGTCGCCGCGCTGCTCTGGGCGGCGCTGTATCTCGCAACCGGCTACATCTCGCACGAGTTCAACGGCCCCGTCCGGCTGACGGGCTACATCTGGCTGCCGGCCGGCGTCACGGTCGGCGCGTTCATGCTGCGGCCGGTGCGCGACTGGCTGACGCTGGCCGGCGCGTTCCTCGCCGGCCAGCTCGCGCTGACCGCGATCGAACACGGCAGCCTCGTCAACGCGCTGCTGTTCACGATCGACGAGGTCGGCGCGGCCGCGCTCGCGGTCTGGCTCGTGCAGCGCGTGCGCTTCTCGCTCGAAGGGCTGTATTTCCTGCGCTCGGTGATCCTCGCCGGGCTGATCGCGGGCGTCGTCGGCGCGATCGGCGGCGCGGCGTGGTACACGACGGTCAAGGGCGCGCCGTTCTTCGACGTGTGGTCGGTGTGGGCCGCGTCCGATTTCGTCGGCGTGCTGCTGGTCACGCCGGTGCTCGCATCGTGGTCGCGCTTTCGCGCGCATCGCTCGGGCGACCACGAGCGCTTCGACCTGATGCTCGGCATCGTCGCGTTCGTGTTGCTCGCGCTCGTCGCGCTCGTGATCTTCGACGGCGACACGTCGCGGAAATTCGGCACGGGCGCCGGCTTCGCGCTCACCTACATCCCGCTGTTCCTGACCGTCGCGGTGACGCTGCTGCTCGGCGGCCGCACGGGGTCGTCGTCGGTGCTGGTGCTCGCGCTGATCGTGATCGCGCAGACCGCGCAGGGCGACGGCCCGTTCTCGTCGTTCCACGAACACTACGGCAGTGCGCTGCTCGAGGCGCAGCTTTATCTGGCGGTCGCGTCGCTGCTGGTGCTGACGGTCAGCACGCTGAAGACGACGCGCGAACGCGTGCACGAGCATGCGGCCGTCCTGCAGAACAACATGGAGCTCGCGCTCGCGAGCGCCGGTCAGATCGCGTACGTGCTCGATCCGGAGTCGGGCCGGATCGACTGGAGCGGCGACGTCGAGCGCGTGTTCGGCGTCGGCGTCGATGCAGCGCAGATCGCGAGCGTGCCGCTCGTGCTCGAACGCGTGCAGCCGGGCGACCGCGAAGCGCTGAACGACTACTGGAACGCGGAGATCGCAGGCGAGGATCGCGCATCGCTGTCGCTGCGCATCGTGCTGCGCGACGGCGGTACGCAGACGATCACCGACCACGGCGCGCCGCTGCTCGATTCGAACGTCGACGTGACGGTGGTCGCGGGCGTCTGGCAGATCGAGCGCGTGTGGCCGGCGGACGAATGAGCGGGCACGTGTCATGACAGGCCGCACGTGCGTCCTGCTGATCCACGGGCTCGGCGGCACGCAATACGATCTCGGTTCGCTGCACAAGGCGATGCGGCGCGCGGGTGCCGACACGCACATGATCACGCTGCCCGGCCACGGCACGCGCCCCGAGGATCTGGTCGGCGTGCGCGCGGAGGCGTGGCTCGACGCGGTGACCGAACAGTATCGCGCGCTGGAGCGCGAGTACGACACGCTGCATGTCGCGGGCATGTGCATGGGCTCGCTGGTCGCGCTGCTGCTGTGCCACCGCGTGCAGCATGCGCGCGGCCGGCTCGCGTTGCTGGCCACGCCGGTGTTCATCGACGGCTGGTCGACGCCGTGGTACCGGTCGCTGCGGCACGTGCTGTACCGCGTGCCGGGTGTCGCCGAGCGAATGCGCGTGGAGGAGGGCGATCCGTTCGGCATCAAGAACGCGACGATCCGCGCGATCGTGAAGAAGAAGTTCGAGCGCCAGGACAGTTTCCACTATGCGTGGGTGCCGCTCGCGTGCGTGCGGCAGGTCGACCGGATGCGCGACTGGGTGCTCGACGCCGCAGCCGGCACACCGTGCCCGACGCTCGTGCTGCATGCGCGCGAGGACGAACTGACGAGCCTGCGCTCGGCCGATTTCCTGCTGGAGAAGCTGCCCGACGCGCGCGGGATCGTGCTGGAGAACAGCTATCACATGATCTGCGCGGACAACGATCGCGACGACGTCGCGCGGCACGTGCTCGAGTTCTTCGGCTTCGATCCCGTGCATGCGGTGAGCCCGGCGATGGCCCGCAGGATGAAGCGGCAGGAATCCTGACGGCGGGCTACGCCGCCGCCGGCCGGCGGGCGAGCCGCTCGCGGATCTCCGGTGTCGCCAGGCACGTCGCCAGGGCTTCGAACCCGGGTGCGCCGGGGTAAGGCGCCACGCGCGCCGGCGGGCTGTGATTGGCCGGGCACAGCAGGAGCGTTTCGTCGGGGCCGACTGCCGCCAGGTCGAGGATCGCCGACGAGCGCGTGAGCAGGAACAGCGGGCGCATGCCGGCGGCCGCGCATTCACGCAGATGAGCGATCAAGGCCAGCTGCGTGGGCCGGTCGAGATCCTGTTCGATCATGTCGACGACCTGCGCGCGCGGGCCTTCCGCTTCGAGACTGGCGAGCAGCGCGACCAGCGCGGGCGACGGCGTTGCGCCTTTGTCGATGAGTGCGGTCAATGTGCGGTCGACGCGCGACTTCAGCGCAGGATCGGCGCGCAATGCCGCGCGTGCTGCCGCACAGTCGTCGTCCAGCCGGTCGAGTCCCACGAACACGGCGCCGGGCAGCGCGTCGGCCAGCCGAAGCGCCAGCCGCGTCTTGCCGCTTCCCAGCGAGCCGATGATGTAGTTCAGCGGCCGGATGTCGCGACACTCGAACCATTCGCCGCCCCACGGCCACGGCAGGTTGAACGCGACACCGGCGTCCGGCTCGTCGAGCAGCCGCGTCAGCTCGCCGTCGGCCGGCATCCGGCCGCGCGCGAGGCCGGCGCGGATCGCGTGCACGCGGTCGACCTTGCGCACGAGATCCTGAATGCCGTGGTCAAGCGCCGTTTCATGAGCGGCCAGTGCGTCGTCGAGGCTGCGCGCGTCGCCGTCGAGTACGTTCGCCACCTGGGAGAGGCTGAGGCCGAGCTTGCGCAATGCCGCGATGTCGGCCGCGCGGGCGAGATCGTCCGGGCCGTACGCGCGGTATCCGGCCGGCGTACGCCCGGGCGTGACGAGGCCGTGCCGCTCGTACAGCCGCAGCGCCTTGATCGAGACGCCGAGCCGCGCGGCGGCCGCCGATGCGTTCAAACGGGGCGTGGACCTACCCATTCGTCACCTCTTCGCTGTCGATTCGTTGCGGTCAGCATAAAGGCGATCCCAAGGGCCGGGTCAAGCGCGATTGCGCGCTCGCTCAATCGGCCGCCGCGAATTCCTCCCGCAGCGCGCGATACAGCCGCCGATACCGCGCAAGCCGGCCGGCCAGCAGGTCGACCGACGCGGAATCGGGCGCGACCGTCTCCGTCACCGGCGGTGCGACGCAGACTTCCGCGAGCGAGTCGTCCGTCGCAGCCAGTCGCGCGAGCCGCGCGGCGCCGAGTGCCGCGCCGACCGCACCGTCCGCATGGCGCTGCATCGCAAGCCCGGTCGCATTCGCGCACAGCCGCGCCCAGAAAGCGCTCTTCGATCCGCCGCCGATGAACGACACCGCGTCGAGCGTGGTGCCGGCCGCGCGCAGCGCGTCGTAGCCGTCCGCCATCGCGAACGCGACACCTTCCATGACCGCATACGCGAGGTCGTCGGCATCGTGTTCGTTCGACAGTCCGAAGAACACGCCGCGCGCATGCGCATCGTTGTGCGGCGTGCGTTCGCCGCCGAGATACGGCAGGAACAGCGGTGCGCGAGCCGGATCGGCGCGTTCAGCGCGCACGGCCAGCACGCCGGGCGTCGTCCCGTGCGCACGCGCGAGCCAGTCGAGGCTCGCGGCGGCCGACAGGATCACGCTCATCTGGTGCCAGCGCCCTTCGATGCAATGACAGAACGCGTGCACGGCGGCATCCGGATTCGGCGCGAAGCGGTCGTTGCCGGCGAACAGCACGCCCGACGTGCCGAGCGACAGGAAGCCGCTGCCGGCGCCCGTCACGCCCATGCCGATCGCGGACGCCGCGTTGTCGCCGGCGCCGCCGGCGATCGTCACGGGCCCCGCGATGCCCCATTCGCGCCGCAGCGTATCGCGCAGCTGCGCGGCGGGCGCATTGCCTTCGACGAGGCGCGGCATCTGCGCACGCGACAGCTCGGTCGCGGCGAGCATCCGGTCGGACCAGTCGCGGCCTGCGCAGTCGAGCCACAGCGTGCCCGACGCATCGGACAGGTCGGACACGAATTCGCCGGACAGGCGCCAGATCAGGTAGTCCTTCGGCAGCAGCACCTTGTGCACCGCGCGGAACACGGCCGGCTCGTATTTCGCGAGCCACAGCAGCTTCGGCGCGGTGAAACCGGGCATCGCCATGTTGCCGGTGATCGCGCGCGCTTCCGGCACCAGCGCCTCGAGCTCGACGCATTCGTTGCCGGCGCGCGTGTCGTTCCACAGGATCGCGGGGCGCAGCACCTGGTCCGCGCGGTCGATCAGCGTCGCGCCGTGCATCTGCCCGGACAGCGCGACGCCTTGCAACGCGGCGAAGCCGGCAGGATGCGCGGCGCGCACCGACACGATCGCATCGAGCATCGCGTGCCACCATGCCTGCGGGCTCTGTTCGGACCAGTGCGGATGCGGGCGGCTGATCGACAGCGTGGCCGAGCCGGTCGCGAGGGGCACCGAGCGGGAATCGGTGAGGAGAACCTTGACCTCGGACGTGCCGAGATCGATGCCGAGAAATGTCACGTATGAAGCGTCCTGTCTGGGGCGCGCGGCGGCGCGCGTCGCGG
Source organism: Burkholderia sp. Bp8992 (assembly GCF_003853705.1). Taxonomy (GTDB): domain Bacteria; phylum Pseudomonadota; class Gammaproteobacteria; order Burkholderiales; family Burkholderiaceae; genus Burkholderia. The sequence goes on from NZ_QTQI01000016.1 coordinate 60,847, forward strand.
GGGCGGCGCGTCGTCGCGGCCATGCGGTTCGTTGAGCCGGTGCAGCGCGCGGAACCTCGACGGCGGCACCTGCTTCATCGCGAGAAACTGACGGTTGAAGTTCGACAGGTTGTTGAAGCCAACCCGGTAGCAGATGTCGGTTACCGTCAGGTCGGAAAACATCAGCAGCTCGCAGGCTTCGTTGATGCGCAGCCGGTTCAGGTAGCGCACGAACGACGAGCCGGTGTGACGCCGGAAGAACCGCGTGAAGGTGCTGACGCTCATGCCGGCGAACGCGGCGACGTCGGTCTCGCGCAGCATGCCGGGCAGGTTCTGCTGCAGGTACGACAGCACTTGGTTGATGGTCGACGACATGTAGTGCTGCGCGTTGCTGCGGTAGCCGGGGCCCGCGAGCACGCGCCGCTCGCGGCACGACGACAGCCGGTCGAACAGCGACATCAGGATCTCGACGCGGCGGCAGCCGTGCGCGTTCGCGAGTTCGAGCATCAGCGGCGCGACTTCGATGCCCACGCGATCGGGAAACTGCACGCCGCGCGCCGCGTCGTCGATCAGGTCGATCACCGGCTGCAGCTCGCTGAACGCGCCGACCATCTTCTCGATCGCATCGCGCGAGAACTGCAGCACGACGTCGCGCGACGGCACGCGTTCGCCGTCGGCGAGCTCGCTGACCCAGTTGTGCGGCAGGTTCGGCCCCGTGACGATCAGGTTGCCGGGGCCGAAATCGCCGATATGGTCGCCGACGAACACCTTGCCGCGCGACGCCTGGATCAGATGAATTTCGTACTCGGGATGAAAGTGCCACTTCGCGACCGAATGCGGGTAGTCGTGAACCCACGCGCGGAACGACTCGTCGCGGTGGGTGGGAACGATCTCGAGATCCGGGTTCATCGTGTGCTCCGTCGAGGCGTGCCGGCGTGCTACGAACGGGACATCGACCAGCCCGTCGCGGCGGGCGGCGTGGCGCGCGTCGCGGCCGCCGGCGGCACCGCGTGCGCGATCGGGTTCGCGTCCGGCAGCGCGACGTTGCGCTCGGTGCCGGCGTCGAACAGGTGCAGGGCTTCTTCGTCGAAGCGAAACGCTACCACGGCGCCCGGCGCCGGGGCCATCGGGGCCGGCACGAGGGCCGCGCACGGCTGGCCGCGCCAGTCCAGCGTGACGAGCGCCTCGGCGCCGAGCAGCTCGACGAGTTCCACGGTGCCGGTCAGCGCGAGCGTGCCGGGGGTCGGATCGCCTTCGGCGACGAGCCGCAGGTGGTTCGGCCGGATCGCGGCCTTCACCTGCTGGCCGTCCTGCAGCCGCGCGAAGCGCGGCGACGCGAGCGGCCAGCGCGCGCCATTGCAGGCGAGCAGCACGTTCGCGCCGGCGCGCTCGATCGTGCCGTCCGCGAAGTTCATCGCGGGCGTACCGACGAACCCGGCGGCGAACACCGTGTGCGGTTGGCCGTACAGCTCGGCCGGCGTGCCGATCTGCTCGATGTGGCCGCCGCGCATCAGCACGACGCGGTCGGCGAGCGTCATCGCCTCGAGCTGGTCGTGCGTGACGTACAGCGTGGTCGTCTTCAACTGCCGGTGCAGCCGCTTGATGTCGCCGCGCAACTGCGTGCGCAGCTTCGCGTCGAGATTCGACAATGGTTCGTCGAACAGGAACACGGCCGGCGTCTTGATCATCGCGCGCGCGATCGCCGCACGCTGCTGCTGGCCGCCCGACATCGCGCGCGGGCGGCGGTCGAGCAACGCATCGAGGCTCAGGATGCGCGCGACGTCGCGCACGCGGCGGTCGATCTCGTCGGCCGGCACCTTCAGCCGCCGCAGGCCGAACGCGATGTTGTCGTACACCGTCATGTGCGGGTACAGCGCGTAGTTCTGGAACACCATCGCGACATTGCGCTCGCGTGACGGCAGGTCGTTGACGACCGCGTCGCCGATCACGAGCTCGCCGCCGGTGATCGCCTCGAGGCCCGCGATCATCCGCAGCATCGTCGACTTGCCGCAGCCGGACGGGCCGAGCAGCACGATGAATTCGCCGTCGGCGATCTCGAGGTCGAGCGGGTGCAGCACGGCGGGGCCGCCGTCGTAGTGCTTCGATAAAGCGTGGCAGACGATTCGGGCCATGGCTCAATCCATTTCGATCTGAATCTTGACGTCGCTCGGCAGGCCGCTCGCTGCTTCCTCGAATGCGCGCACGCCTTCGGAAAACGGGAACGTGCGCGAGATGAACGGCCTCACGTCGATCGCGCCGGATGCGATCAGCGCAAGCGCGCGCGGGAAGATGTTCGCGTAGCGGAACACCGATTCGATGCGGCCTTCCTTCGCCTGCAGCGCGACCACGTCGAGCGGCACCGGCGCGACGGGCATGCCGATCAGTACCGCGCAGCCGCCCGGGCACATCAGGTCGACGAGGCCCGCATACGCGTTCGCGCTGCCGCTCGCCTCGAACACGACGTCCGCGCCCCAGCCGGCGGAGGCTTCGGCCACCGCGTCGGCGAGCGGCCGCGTACGCACGTCGACGGTCGTGACGGCCGGGTTGCCCGCGAACAGCGCGAGCTTGTCGGGCACGACGTCGGCGAGGACCACACGCGCGGCGCCGCCCGCGAGCGCGGCGAGCGCCGTCATCGCGCCGATCGTGCCGGCGCCGATCACGACCGCGAGGTCGCCCGGCTTCATCGCCGCCTTCTTCGCGGCCTGCAGGCCGATCGACAGCGGCTCGACGATCGCGCCTTCGGCGAACGACACGTTGTCGGGCAGCCGATACGTGAACGCGGCCGGATGCACGACGAACGGCGTCAGGCAGCCGTGGATGGGCGGCGTCGCCCAGAAGCGCACGTCGGGGTCGAGGTTGTAGAGCCCGCGCAGCGTCGCGGGCGAATCGAGGCGCGGCACGCCCGGCTCCATGCATACGCGGTCGCCGACGCGCAGGTGCGTGACGCCGGCGCCGGTCTCGACGACGGTGCCGGATGCTTCATGGCCGAGCACCATCGGCGCGTCGACGCGAAACGGGCCGATGCCGCCGTGCACGTAGTAATGCACGTCGCTGCCGCAGACGCCGACCGTATGCACCTTGATCCGGACGTCGCCGGGGCCGACCTGTTGCGGCAGGTCGATGTCGCGCAGCGCGAGCTCGCGCGTGCGTTCGAGGACGAGTGCTTTCAACGTGTTCTCCTTATTTTCCCTTGACCATCGAATTGAGCAGCCGGCTCAGCATGCCGACGAAGACGAGCGGCGGCAGCGCGAGCAGCACCGTCGACGCGTTGATCACGCCCCACGGCACTTCCTGGCCGAGCGACGTGAACGCGGACGCGACCACCGGCAGCGTCGCGCTGCGCGACGACGTGAGCGCGAGCGCGATCATCAGTTCGTTCCACACCAGCACGAAGCTGAACACGATGCCGCCGAGCAGCGTGCTCGCGCACACCGGCAGCGCGATATGCCAGAACACCGCGTACGGGCCGTAGCCGTCGAGCGCGGCGGCCTCCTCGATCTCGCGCGGCAGCCGGCGGAACACCGGGATCGACAGCCACGTGATGGTCGACAGCGTGACGAGCAGGTACGTGACGATCATCGACAGCTTGGTGTCGTACAGCCCGAGATCGACCCAGATCGCGATCAGCGGCAGCGCGACCGCGACGGGCGGCAGGAAGCGCAGCGACAGCAGGAAGAACTGGATGTCGCGCTTGCCGCGTATCGGGTAGCGTGCGATCGCATACGCGGCCGGCACGCCGAGCACGGCGCCGATCAACACGGCCGCACCGACGATCGCGATGCTGTTGCCGAGCCCGATCAGCACTTCCGGGCTCGACAGCACCTGCTCGTAGTTCGCGAGCGTCGGCGTGAAGATGAAGCGCGGCGTCGGCGTGACGATGTCGAGCAGGTGCTTGAGCGAATTGAGCACGGCCCAGAACAGCGGGAACGCGGCGACGAGCAGGATCGCGCCGGCGATCGCGACGGTGGAAACGGCGGCGGGGCCGCGGCGGGCCATCAGTCGTCCCATTTGTTGACCCTCTTCCAGATGAGCGTGAAGACGAGCGTGGTCGCGACCATCATCAGCACGGCCATGCCGGACGCATAGGACACCTTGCCGGCCAGGCCGATGCCCTGCTGGTACGCGTAGAGATCGAGCGTCTCGGTCGCGATGCCGGGCCCGCCCTTGGTCATCACGTAGATCAGGTCGAACGAACGCAGTGACTCGACCATCTTGATGAACACGAGGCTCACGAGCGGCGCCTTCAGCATCGGCAGCGCGATGTACGCGTGCACCTGCCACGTCGTCGCATAGTCGAGCCGCGCGGCTTCGAGCGGCTCGGGCGGCAGCGTCTCCAGCAGCTTCAGGATCACCACCGCGAAGAACAGCCCCCATTGCCACACGTCGACGAGCGCGACCGCGTACAGCGCGAGATGCGGATCGGCGAGGAACGCGGTGTGCTCGACGCCGAGCGCGCCGAGCAGCCAGCTCAGGATCCCGGTGAGCGGCGCGTACATGAACTTCCAGATGAACGCGGCCGACACGCGCGGCAGCAGCACCGGCATGATCAGTACCAGCGACGCGAAGCGGCGCCAGCGGCCGTGCACGCGCTCGAACAGGAACACCGCGAGCGCGATGCCGACCAGCACCGCGCCCGCGACCGTGACGACTTCCCACAGCACCGACACCTCGATCGCGTTCAGGAAGCGCCGGTCCGACGCGAGCCGGATGAAGTTGCGCAGGCCGACGTATTCGCTGTCCGGATAGCGCAGCACGCGGTTGCGCAGCGCGAGGTTGATCGCGGCGACGGTTGGAACGAGGCTCAGGACCGCGAGCAGCGCGAGCGTCGGCGCGAGGAATACCCACGGCAGGCTCGTGCGGTCGCGGCGCGCGCTGCTGCGCCGGGCCGAAGGCGGGGAAGGGGCCGGGCGGACGCCGAGCGCGCGTCCGCCGGCGCCGTCATTTGCGAGCGCCATGTTCGAGCGCGTCCTTCGCGTACTGGGTGGCGTCGTCGAGCGTGCCGCGCGGGTCCGTCTGCGTGCCGGTGAACACCTGTTCGAGCGCGATGCCGAGGTTGTCGCCGATGTCCGGCCACTGCGGCGTGCGCCAGATCGTCACCTGTGTGACGGGGTTGGTGTCGTTCAGCCCGGCCTGGATCTGCGGCGCGACGTGCTGCTTGAAGTACGGGCTGCCGATCGTGCTCGAGCGGTTGTAGTCGCTGAACACGCCGTTGCGCAGCCGCGCCTGTTCCTGGTCCTTGCTGGTCGCCCATGCGATGAAGCGGCCGGCGGCCATTCGCGTGCAGTCGTCCTTCGCGCCGACCGCCGAGATCGCGAAGCCGTGGCCGTATGCGGCCGACGGCAGCGGTGCCGGCGGGCGCGTGTAGCCGACCTTGCCGGCCACGCTCGACTTGCTCGCATCCTCCATCCAGTCCGCGAACGGCGTCGATTCGATCATGAACGCGACCTTGCCCGAGCGGAACGCTTCGAGCGCGTTGCTCCAGTCGTAGGTCGCCGAGCCCGGCGGCGCGTACTTGAACAGGTCGCTGTAGAGCTGCGTGGCCTTCACGGCGGCCGGCGAGTTGAACGCGGGCTGGCCGCCCTTGTCGGTCCACGTGCCGCCCATGCCGAGCATGAACGGCGACCAGCGCCACACGTTCATCCCCGAGCCGCGCTGGCCGCGCGCGACCCAGCCGTACAGCTTCGGCGGCGCGTTGAGCTTCCTGATCGCGGCGACGAGCTCGTCGAGCGTCTTCGGCACCGGGATGTGCGCGGCGTCGAGCAGGTCGCGGCGGTAGAACAGGAAGTCGCCGCCGCCGATCAGCGGCGCGAAGTACGCGACGCCGTTGTAGCTCGCGACCGCGCGGCGGCCGGGCAGGAAGTCGTCGTAGTCGTAGTCCTTCGGGTAGTACTTGAGGAGCGGCACGATCCAGTTGGCCGACGCGAATTCGGCGACGTTCGCCTCGTCGACGTAGTAGATCTGGTAGGAACCGGCGCCGGTCGACGCGTCGAGCCGCGATTTCGCGCGGCGGTCGTTCTCGCCGAAGTAGCTGATCTCGACCTTCGTGCCGTTCTTCTTCTCGTAGTCGGCCAGCGATTTCTCCATCACCGACAGGCCGAGGCTCTTCTGCGCGAGCACGCGGAGGGTCGGCACCTTGCAGGCTTGCGCGGCCGCGACGCCCGGCAGACAGGCGCCGAGCAGCACGCCGGCTGCGACGATTCGCATCTTGTTCACCCGTGTCTCCTTGATTCTGCTTGTTCGAATGCCGTCGATGACGGCAGGAACAATGGTGTGACTCGGGCGACGCGATCACCACATCAAAAGGTTTCGCGAACCGATACTTTTTGCTCAGGTTGAGTCGTGCGATGCACAAAATGTGGTGGGTCGGGTCGGGGCGGGCGATGCGAAATGCGACGCCCGGCCGGCAGGGGAGGACAACGGGAAGGCGGCGTCAGCCGCGCGCCGAACAGGGCGGCGCGTCGAGCGCGATCCGGTACACGCGCAGCGCGTTGTCATGCCAGATCGCACGGCGCGCGGTGTCGTCGAGATGCGCGATGGCGCGGGCGAACGTGCGCAGCAGAACGGGATAGGTCACGCGCAGGCCGGCCACCGGGAAATTGCTCGCGAACAGGCAGCGCTGCCAGCCGAAGATCGCGACCGTGTCGCGGATGATCCGCGCGTTGTCGGCGTCGTTCCACGCCACGTCGCGCAGGCCGAGTTCGGAGATTTTGACGGCGACGCGTGGCAACGCGGCAAGCGCTTCCATGCCGCTGCGCCAGCGCGCGAGCCCGGCTGCCGAGCGGTCCCACGGCAGCCCCGCGTGTTCGAGCACGACGTCGACGCCGGGCGCATCGGCGAGCAGCGCGGCCGCGTCGCCGAGATGCCAGAACGGCACGCGCAGGTCCCAGCCGAGGCCGTGCGCGGCGAGGCGTTCGAGCGCGGCCGGCCAGCGCGGATCATGCAGCGCGCCTGGCCCGTCGACGAGCGCATCCGGCGCGGCCGCGGTGCGCGGCTTGAAGCGTACGCCGCGCACGCGCGGCCACGCGGCCTGTTCGGCGAGCCGTTCGTCCGCATCGCCGGCCAGCAGGTCGACCCACGCGACGATGGCCGACGGCAGCCCGTGCGCGGCCGCGACGTCGTGAAGCCAGCGCGTTTCGGCCAGCGCCTCGTCGCGCGCGCGTTCGGCCTCGACGTGCACGCTGGCGACGATCGGCGCGTGTTGCGCCGCGTGCCGGAAATCGTCGACGCCGAAGTTGCGGCACAGCGCCGCGTAGTCGCCGAACATGAAGCGCGCCGGATCGTATTGCGCCTGCAGCCACGGGTAGTGCGCGCCCGCATCGAGCTGCCACAGGTGGTGATGCGCGTCGACGAGCGCATCGGGCAGGCCGCCGAGGTCGTCGGGCGGTATGTCGTCGCGCATGTCAGCGTGTGCCGGCGAGCACGTACGACGCATCGGGCTCGCGCAGCGTCGCGAGCGCGCCGACGAAGCGCCACGTATCGAGATCGAGTTCGCGCACGTAGTCGTCCTGGAACGACACGTACGCGACGCGCCGCGCCGGATGGAACGACAGCGCGGTCGGGTTCGCCGGCAGCGCGATGCGCTCGATCTCCTCGAGCTGCCTCGCATCGAACACCGAGATCGACCGCTCGCCCGAATTGGTCAGCAGCAGCAGGTCGCGGCCGTCCGGCGCGCTCGTCCGGTAGATGCGGTTCGGATCGCTGCGCGTCTTCACGCGGCGGCCGCAGGTCATCGTTTCCGTGTCGATCTCGACCAGCGTGTCGTCGCCGCGATTCGCGACGAACAGCGTGCGCTCGTCGCTCGACAGCGCATTGCCTTCGGGGCGCGGCCCCGGCATTACCGCGCGCGGCGCGACCGTCGCGTCGCGCGGATGGAACTGCGTGACCGTGTTCGACAGCAGGTGCACGCCGTAGGCGCGGCTCGCATCGCGCGTGAGCGTCACGAGGTGCGTCTTCACGCCGCCGGACGGCACGGCCATGTTCGGCACCGGCTGCAGGGTCGGCTTGTCGAAGACGAGCAGCATGTCGTGCGCCTCGCTCATCGCGTACAACCGGCCGTCGCGGTCGCTCGCCATCCCGTGCGGCCGGTAGTACGGCCACAGGTCGAGCATGCGCGTATGCGTGCGTTCGACGAGGTCGATCTCGGCGATCCGGTGATCGCCTTCATGACCGCGCGACCATGCGGTCTCGATCCCGAATATGCCGACGTACGCATGGCGTTCGTTCACGTCGACGGTGAATTCGTGCGGGAAGTTCGGCAGCACGATGTGCTTGAGCGGCGCTTTCGTGTCCAGGTCGTAGAAGCTGAAGGTATGGGCGCATTTCTGCACCAGCAACAGGATGTCGTTCATGGTGAGTGTCCGTAATGTCGTTCGTTGCCCCGTGTCTTCGGCGTCAGTCCTCGCAGCGCCCCGGCAGCGTCATCGCGAGCACGCCGGCCACCGCGAGCGTGACCGCGAGGCTGTAGACGCCGGCAGCCGCGCTCACGTGCTGGGTCAGCACGCCAACCGCATACGGGCCGCAGAAGCCGCCGAGATTGCCGAGCGCGTTGATCAGGCCGCGCGCGCTGCCGGCCGTCTCGACGCTGCAGAGCTTCGGCGGAATCGCCCAGAACACGCCGGCAGCCGCCTGCAGGAAGAAGCCGCAGCCGATCAGGAACGTGAACGACACGGCCATCGACGCATGCGTTAGCACCGACAGCGCGAGGCACGCGGCGAAACCGACGAGCGGCAGCAGCACGAAGAGGCGGCGCTTGCCGGTCCGGTCAGACAAATACGACGTGACGAACATCCCGATCACCATCGCGACATACGGCAGCATCGCGAGCAGGCCGATCTTGCCCATCCCGCTGTGCGTGAGGTTTTTCAGCAGTGTCGGTAACCACATCGTATAGCCGTAGATGCCGACCTGATAGCAGAAGTTGATCGCGATGAGCAGCCAGATCGTCGGGTTGCGCAGCAGCTCGCCGAACGACGCGGCCGCCGGCGTGCCCGCCGCGCGCTTGCGTTCCTGCTCGTCGCGCAGCGCGTCGAGGATGTACGCCTTCTCGCGCGGCGACACCCAGCGCGCGGTCTCCGGGCCGTCGTCGGCGAACATCATCCACGCGACCAGGCACAGCAGCGACAGCGCGCCCGCGCTGAAGAACAAGTGATGCCAGTCGTATGCGGCGAGGATGAAGCCGGACAGCGGCGCGGTGATCATGCCCGCGAGCGGCACGAACATGATGACCATCGCGTTCGCGCGGCCGCGCTCGCGATCGGGAAACCAGTGGCTGACCATCGTCAGCACGACGGGCAGCATCCCGCCTTCGGCCACGCCGAGCAGAAAGCGCAGCGCCAGCAGCTGCCAGGTGTGCGTGACGAGCCCGGTCAGCACCGACAGCACGGCCCAGCTCACGAGCGACCACGCGATGAAGGTCTTGCCGCTGCCGAGCGCCGCGCGCCGGCCGCCGGGAATCTGCAGGAACAGGTAGCCGAAGAAGAAGATGCCGCCGGCAAGCCCGGCCATCGTCGCGTCCATGCCGAGATCGGCGCTCATCCCGCCGGGCATCGCGAACGCGATGTTCACGCGGTCCATGTAGGAAATGATGCAGGCGAGCAGCAGCGGCGGAATCACGCGCAGCCAGCGGCGGCGCGGAATGGCTTCGCCGGCTTCGTATGCCGGGGTGGCCGGGGTCAACAGGGTCATGATGTCTCCGATCTTGGTGATGGGCGGCGGCGGTCTTCTGATGAACCGCTGTCACGCCGTGACGCGCCGGTGTCGACCGGCCGCCGATGCGCAACGCCCCGCGGCGTTGCACGTGTGAAGCGATGTCTAGCGCCCCCAGCGCAGCACGAGCGGGTCGAGCCGCCGCGCCGCATCGAGCAGGCCCGCGCGCACCTGCGGATGCAGTTCCGGCCACGGCGCGCGCGGCTGGTCGCACGCGATCACGCCGCCAGCCTTCATCAGCGCTTTCGCGGTCAGGAAGCCCGACTGGCGGTTCTCGTAGTTGATCAGCGGCAGCCAGCGCGCGTATTGCTCGCAGGCTTCGTCGCGGCGGCCGGCGAAATACGCGTCGGTGATCCGGCGAATTCCGTCCGGATAGCCACCGCCCGTCATCGCGCCCGTTGCACCGGCATCGAGATCGGCGAGCAGCGTGATGCCTTCCTCGCCGTCCCACGGCCCTTCGATCGCCTCGCCGCCGAGCGCGATCAGCTCGCGCAGCTTCGACGCGGCGCCGGCCGTCTCGATCTTGAAGTACGACACGGCGTCGATCTCCCGCGCGAGCGTCGCGAGCAGCGACGCCGGCAGCGCGACGCCGCTCGCCGGCGCATCCTGGATCATCAGCGGAATGTCGAGGCCGTCGGCGACTTCGCGGAAGAACGCGCGCACCTGCGCTTCGGGCACGCGGAACGTCGCGCCGTGGTACGGCGGCATCACCATCACCATCGCCGCGCCGAGCGCCTGCGCGTGCCGGTTGCGTGCCGCGCAGATCCGCGCGCTGAAGTGCGACGTCGTGACGATTACCGGCACGCGGCCCGCGACGTGCTCGAGCGTGGTGCGCGTGATCAGGTCGCGTTCGTCGTCGCCGAGCGCGAACTGCTCGGAGTAGTTCGCGTGGATGCAGAGGCCGTGCGAACCGGCATCGATCATGAACTCGATGCAACGGCGCTGGCCGTCGAGATCGAGCGCGCCGTACGCGTCGAAGATCGTCGGGACGACGGGAAAAACGCCCTGGTAGCGTGCGTTCATGGCGGGCCTCACTCGACGATGTCGAACTGATCGAGGAATTCGGTCTTCAGCGTGAGCCCGAGGCCCGGCACATCGTCGCGCAGCTGCAGGAAGCCGTTCTCGGCCACCGGCTCGCCGTCGAAGATGTAGTAGAACAGCTCGTTGCCGACCTCGACGTCGAACATCGGGAAGTACTCGCTCATCGGCGACGCGAGCGTGCTCATTGTCAGGTGATAGTTGTGCATCTGGCCCGCATGCGGAATCACCGGCACGCTGTAGGCCTCGCACAGCGCGTTGATCTTGTGCGCCATCGTGATCCCGCCGACGCGGTTCGTGTCGTACTGGACGACCGATACGGCCTTGCGGTCGAGCAGCTGCTTGAAGCCGTACAGCGAGAATTCGTGCTCGCCGCCGGAGATCGGGATACGCGTCAGCTGGTTCAGCTCCGCGTAGCCGTCGATGTCGTCGGCGATCACCGGTTCTTCGAGCCAGCGCGGCTGGTATTTCTCGAGCTTCGGCAGGATCCGCTTCGCGTATTCGAGGTTCCAGCCCATGTAGCACTCGAGCATCAGGTCGTTGTCGTAGCCGATCACCTCGCGGATCGCCGCGATCGACTTCAGGTTCTCGACCACGCCCTGCTGGCCGTGCGCGGGCCCGTAGCCGAAGCGCATCTTGAACGCGCGGAAACCTTCCTTCAGGTACTGCTGCGCCTCGTCCTGCATCGCCTTCAGGTCGGTGCGGTAGAGCTTCGAGTAGTAGCAGGGGATCTTTTCCTTGGTGCGGCCGCCGAGCAACTTGAACACCGGCTTGCCGACGCTCTTGCCGAGGATGTCCCAGATCGCGATGTCGACCGCCGAGATCGCCGCCATGCCGATGCCCTTGCGGCCCCACGCGTGGGTCGCGCGATACATCCGCTGGTTCAGGTATTCGTAGTCCCACGGGTCCTGGCCGATCACGAGCGGCGCGAGGTACTGGTCGATGATGACCTTCGCGACGTGCGGTGCGAGCGCGACGTTGCCGAGGCCGACGATGCCGTCGTCGGTCTCGACCTCGACCACCGTCCACGCATGGAAGCGGAACGTGCTCATCGTTTCCTGCGGCGCGTACAGCAGGTCCATCGCGTTCGAACAGAAGTTGCCCTGCGGCGGGACGGTCTTTCCTTTCCACTGGAATACGCGAGCGCGTACGGACCGGATTTTCATGAGGTGTCTCCGAGAGTCGGTGTTGTCGTGTGTGAAAGGCGGGCGGCCGGGCTGGCCGTCACGCCGAAACGGCGGGAGTGCGGCGCGCGGCGCCCATCCGGCAGGCGATCTGCAGCGCCTGCCAGGTCGCGCCGACGTCGGCCGTGCCGTGGCCCGCGATGTCGTACGCGGTGCCGTGCGCGGGCGTCGTGATCGGCACGGGCAACCCGCCCTGCACGGTCACGCCACGCGAGAAGCCGAGCAGCTTGATCGCGATCTGTCCCTGGTCGTGGTACATCGTGACGATCGCCTGGTAGTCGCCGGCCTGTGCCTTCAGGAAGATCGTGTCGGCGGGGAACGGGCCGTGGAACGGTGCGTCGGTCGGCCAGTCGCGCGCCTGCAGCTTGCGCACCGCCGGCTCGATGATGTCGACTTCCTCGCGGCCGCAGCTGCCGCCGTCGCCGCCGTGCGGGTTGAACGCGGCGATCGCCACCTTCGGCGCCGCGACGCCGTTTGCGAGCAGCGACCGATAGATCAGTTCGGATGCCTGTTCGATCCGCTCGATGCTCAGGCAGGCGGCCGCGTTCTTCAGCGGGATATGCGACGAGATGCGCGCCGTCCACAGTTCGCCGAGCGTGTTGAATTCGCAGAAGTAGCCGGTCACGCCGAGCGCTTCGGCGAAGTGGTGCAGCTCGTCGTCGTGGCGCAGCCCGCCGAGCTTCATCGCGTACTTGTTCAGCGGCGCGAAGCAGATCGCGTCGATGTCGCCGGCCAGCGACGCGTCGAGGCACCGGTCGAGCACGGCGAGCGTCGAGCGGCCGCCGGCCGCGCCGGGCTGGCCGACCGTGACCTGCGCGGGATCGATCGTGTCGACGGCGACGAACGCGGCGCGCGCGGTCGACGGCCGGCCGCGCACGGCGGCGAGCGACGCGACGGGCTCGACGTCGACGGAGACGCCCGCGACGCGCTGGCCGGCATCCCACAGCCAGCGATCGCCGATCAGCACGAGATTCGCGCGGGCGGTCGCATCGGGGCGGGCGAGCAGTTTCGCGATCAGTTCGGCGCCGATGCCGGCGGGGTCGCCGAGCGTCAGCGCGACGACGGGCAGGGGGGCGGCGGTCGAGGGGGTGTTCATGCGGTGTCTCCGGTGGCGGCGCGTGGCCGTTCGTGTATGGGGTTCATGCTAGGTAGACGGAATGAGTCGGTAAATTGAAAACTCTTGATGAATCGATAACCTGGAGTAATCAAAAATGGGCTCGATCGACCGACGAGACTCGACCCCGCAGTTGCTGAACCGGCTGCGCATGCGCCAGATCGCGCTGCTGCTGGCCGTGGACGAATGCTCGACGCTGCGCGCGGCAGCCGAGCAGATGGGCCTCACGCAGCCGGCCGCGACGAAGATGCTGGCCGAACTGGAGAGCGCGCTCGGCCAGCGGCTGTTCGATCGTGTCGGGCGCGGGCTCGTGCTGAACCCGGCCGGCGAGCGCGTGCTCGGCTATTTCCGCGGGATCCGCGGCAGCATGGAGGCGTTGAACCGCGAGCTCGGCGAACTGCAGCTCGGCAGTGCCGGGCGGCTCGGGATCGGCAGCATCATGGCCGCGTCGCCGGGACGGCTGACCGAGGCGCTGGTGCAGTTGAAGGCGCGTTACCCGTTGCTCGCGATCGACATCGCCGTGGACACGAGCGACCGGCTGATGCCGCAGCTTCGCGAAGGCGTGCTCGAAGTGGTGATCGGGCGCAATGTCGGCACGGATTGCGACTTCCGCGTGGTCGACGACGAGGCGCTCGCGATCATTGCGGGCCGCGCGCATCCGCTCGCGGGCGCGGGGCCGGTCGAATTCGATGCGCTGCTCGACTACGCGTGGATCCTGCAGCCGGCCGGCAGCCCGGCGCGCGAGGTCGTCGAGCGCGAATTCCGCGCGCGTCACCAGCCGATGCCGCGCGGGCTCGTCGAAACGGGGTCGATCCTGACGACCATGAACCTCGTCGACCGTTCGTCGATGCTCGGCGTGATTCCGCTGACGGTCGCGCAGCGCAACGCGGAGCACGGGCTCGTCGCGATCATCGACTACGTGCTCGATCAGAAGCTGCCGTCATACGGCAGCGTCGTGCGGCGTGACCGCCCGTTGAGCATCCCCGCGCAGCAGTTTCTCGCGCTGTTTCACCGGGACGGGGCTGGGGAGGACGGCGGTGCGTAACGGCGCGGTTTGCCAGCCGAGACGGCCGAGCCAGCCGCGTCAACCGCGCTGGCCGAGCAGGCCCGTCAAGCCCATCAAGCCCATCAAGCCCATCAAGCCCATCAAGCCCATCAAGCCGAACCAGCCGAACCAGCCGAACCAGCCGAACCAGCCGAACCAGCCGAACCAGCCGAACCAGCCGAGCCAGCCAAGCCACCCCCAGCGCGGAACGCGGTGAAGCGTGATGGCGATGCCGGCGAGGCGGCCGAGGCAGGCGAACCCGAAGCGAACCGCTTTAGCGCGCCGACGGCGCGGCCGGCGCGTCGGCGAGCGTCGGCATCGTTTCGGACAGCGTGCGGTCCGGGCGGATCCGCAGCGCGGCGACGATCCCGATCAACAGCATCGCGACCGAGCCGATGAACGGCACCGTCCAGCTGCCAGTGCGGTCGACAAGGTAGCCGAACAGGATCGGCGACAGAATCCCCGAGATCGCGGAACCGGCGTTCATCATCCCGCTCGCGATACCGGCATGGGTCGGCGCGATGTCGCTCGGCACGGCCCAGATCGGCCCGATCGTCAGTTCGAGGCACAGGAACGACCCGGACAGGCACAGCGCGACGCCGGCCGTCGAGTGGACGACCGCCAGCGGCAGCAGGCAGACGAGCGCGCCGACGAAGCTCGTGACGATCACGCTCTGGCGCGACAGCGCGAGGTTGCCGGTCTTCCGGTAGATGCGGTCGCAGAGCCAGCCGCCGAGCGTGTCGCCGACCACACCCGCGAAGAACACGCCGGACGCGAACAGCGCGGTCGATTTCAGGTTCAGGCCCTGGCCGTTCAGGAAGAACGTCGGCAGCCATGTGAAGAACAGCCACGCGGTCCAGCCGTAGCAGAAGTAGACGAAGATGGTGGGCGCCATCCGGCGGAACAGCGGCCCCCAAGGCGTCGGGCCGGACGGTGCGGCAGGGCGCGCGGCGCGCGTGCGGCCGTCGTCGTCGCCGAGCGGATGCTCGCGGAAACCGACGATCCACCACGCGAGCCAGACGAGCGTGACTGCGCCGATCACGAAGAACGCCGCGCGCCACGACAGCCAGGTCATCAGCGCGGCGACGATGGGCGGCGTGACCGCGTTGCCGAGCCGCGAGAACGAATGCGTGAAGCCCTGCACGACGCCGCGCCGCTCGCGCGGGAACCAGTGCGTGATCGCGCGGGCCTGGGCCGGTAGCGTCGCGCCTTCGCCGATGCCGAGCAGCAGGCGCGCGGCGAACAACAGCCCGAGGCTGTGCACGAGCCCCGTCGTGAAGGTGGAGACGACCCAGATCAGCCCGCAGCCGATCAGCGTGATGCGGGCGCCGAACCGGTCGGCGATCCAGCCGCCGCCGATCTGGCAGATTGCGTACGAATATGCGAACGCGGAGAATGCGACGCCGAGTTCGGTATTCGACAGGCCGAGCTCGGCCTTGATCGCGCCGGCCGCGGTCGCGAGGTTGACGCGGTCGACGTAGAGGATGAACGAAAGCGCGCACAGCAGCCACAGCGTGTGGCGCCGTTGACGATGGTCGTTGGGCATGTGTCTCACTCCATTTTCGTGCGCGGCGTTGCAATGACGCGGCGTTCACGGGCGAGGCCAGCATCGCGCGGCGGCCGAGACAGTGTCTAATGAATCTTTTGGATCAATTGATAACCTGCGGCATTCATTCCTGTTTCAGCCGCGCCGGACCGACAGACGCAACGGAACACCACGGGTGACGAATTGACCGACAACGACGAACTTTCACTCCGCCCGGAGAGCCGCTTCTGGCAGCTCGCGCCGGTGAGATGGTGGATCCGCGGGCACGGCCGCGACGGCTATTCGTTCCGCCTGCTGCTGTGCCCGCTCGCGATCGTGTTCGCGCTCGAATTCGTCTGCATGATGGTCGACGCGCTTTACACCAGCATCGCGGTCAGCGCGGTCGCGACGCTGTTCCTCGGCTTCGCCGGCTTCTACGGCGCGCAGCGCGAATGGCTGATGACGGCGGCCCCCGCCCGCGCGCTCGTGAAGGCCCGCATGAAGAAGGCGGCCGAGCGGCTCGCGTCGCTCGGCGTCGGCGCGACCGTGCTCGCGATCTTCGTCGCCGCGACGTCGCTGTCGCTCGTGATGTCGGGCCAGCCGGTGCTGGACAGCGTGTCGAAGGATGCGGTGTCGATCTTCATCGCGCTGGTGTTCCTGCCCGTGTACGTGTCCGGTGCGGTGCGCAAGCTGGCGATCGCGCGGATCGAGGAGCTGGAGGCGCTGCGTAACGCGACGGTCGGCGTGAAACTGAAATTCGACCGGGCCGGCGCCGTGCGCGCGGTGGTCGTGCAGGGCGCGGCAGGGAAAGGGACGGTGTCCGTGACGGAGTACGCGATGCTCGGGTTCGGCCCGCCGCTCGAACAGGTCGGGCGCGAACCGCGCGCGTGAAGGTGTAAAGGTGTAAGGGCGCGCGTTACGCCGGGAACCGTTCGCCGTCGGGCGCCGGCACGAGGTCGTCGGGCCACTGCACCTCGAACCGCGTGCCGCCCGCGCCGGTTGGCACGCACAGCGCTTCGCCGCGGTGCGCATGCGCGATCGCCGCGACGACGGCGAGCCCGAGGCCCGTGCCGCCGGGTTGCGACTCGTCGACGCGCCGGAACGCCTGGAACACGTGCGGCGCGAAATCGGCCGCGATGCCGGGGCCGTCGTCCTCGACGCGCAGCCGGCACATGCCGTTCTCGATGCGCGTCTGGATCCGGATCGCGCCGGGCACCGCGTGGCGGCGGGCGTTTTCCAGCAGTGCCAGCAATGCCTGGCGGATGCGGACCGGGTCGCAGCGCATGCGGCGCGGGTCGAGATCGAGTTCCGGATGCTGGCCGGCGGCCTGCAGCGCGTGCGCGAACACGTCGACCACGGCGCGCACCTCGGCGGCGAGGTCGGTGTCGCGGATCTCGATGCTCAGGTGGCCGCTGTCGGCGAGGCTGACCACGCGCAGATCCTCGATCAGCCGCGTCAACCCTTCGACCTGCGCGAGCAGGCTGCGGAACAGCGCTTCGCTCGGCGTGAACACGCCTTCGGCGAGCCCCTGCAGCCGCCCGCGCAGCACGGTCACGGGCGTGCGCAGTTCATGCGCGATCGCCGCGTTCCAGAACGTCTGCTCGTCGGTCACGCGCTGCAGCTCGCTCGCGAGCGCATTGAAGTTGTCGGCGAGCAGCGCCGCTTCCTTCAACGAACGGTCTCCGGCGACGGCCCGCGCACCCAGATCGCCGCGCGCGACGCGGCGGATGCTGTCCGTCACCGAATTGAGCGGCACAAGGATGCGGCGCGACAGGTTGATCGCGACGACGACCGCGATCAACAGGCCGACCAGCGTGGTCGAGGTGATCCACACCCATTCCGGCCCGCTCGGAAGCCAGCTTTCCGGCTGGAACGACTGCGGCGAGTACTGGTACAGCAGGTAGTAGAACGCATAGGCCGTCACGACGATCAGCACCGTGATGCCGAAGGCGATCGCGCCCATCGTCAGCGCGATCTGGCGGCTCAGGCCGTCGAGTTTCACTCGCCGCTCCACAGTTTGTAGCCGACGCCGCGCACGCTCGCCGGTACGCCGGCGACGCCGAGATCGTCGAGCTTCTTGCGCAGCTTGCTGACGTGGCTGTCCACGGTGCGCTCCAGCGCATCGCCTTCCGGCAGGCAGGTGGCCATCAGCTCGGCGCGGCTGAACACGCGGCGAGGCGCACGCGCGAGTTGCGCGAGCAGCTTGAATTCGGTGAGCGTCAGCACGAGCGTGTGGCGCGTGCCGTCGACTTCGACCGTCGCTTCGTGGTGCTCGAGATCGATCTCGAACGGCGCGGCGCGCAGCACGCGCTGTTCTTCCTGACGCGAGCCGGCCATCGACCGGCGCAGCACGGCCTGTGCGCGCGCGACGACTTCGGCCGGGTTGAACGGCTTGACCACGTAGTCGTCGGCGCCGATGCGCAGCCCGGTCAGCTTGTCGATGTCCTGGTCGAGCGCCGTCAGCATGATGACCGGCGTGTCGCCGCGATGGCGGATTTCGGCGAGCACCTTCCAGCCGTCGACGTGCGGCATCTGCACGTCGAGCAGCACGAGGTCGGGTTTCAGCGACAGGTGGAGTTCGAGCGCGCGGCGGCCGTCGGCGGCGTGTACGGTGCGCAGGCCGTTGCGCGCGAAGTAGGCGATCAGGATCTCGGCGATCTCGGGTTCGTCCTCGGCGATGAGGACGAGCGCTTGCGCGCCGTGGCCGGCGCCGGGAGATGAAGAAAAGTCGGGCATGGCCACTCGTTCAGATCCATCGGGGTTCCATCAGGTCGCCATACTACCGTATGGCCAAATCCGCCGAACGGAGGCCGGAGGGGCGTGTGAGTCTGCGCGCAACGTGCCGTATTGCGCGCAGCAGAGGGATCACCCGATGGCGCGTCTGCACATCGGAGGGGGCCTCCACGAGAAATGGCGCACGTGATCGCGACACACCGTGTCCGTGGGCGGGCGGACCCGAATCGAGCGAACGCGCGAGTAAGCGTATGCGATGCCGCTGCGTTTCCCTTTACGACTTACTTTCGCGTGTAAAGAAGTCACGATGGCGATATCGGAGCGCGCGTGCCCATGCAGCGGCACGCGCGTCCGGACTCAGATGCGACCGAGCAGCACCAGTATCACGACAATGACGACGATCAGCCCGACGGTCCCCGATGGCCAGTAGCCCCAGCTTCGGCTATGCGGCCATGAAGGAAATGCCCCGATGAGCAGCAGAATCAGAACGATGATGAGGATCGTACCGAGCATCGCATCCCTCCTGGATTTATTCGACACGGTGTCCGACATCGCAATTCGCGTGCCGCACGGCCGGCGCCTGTGAATCCTTGGGTGCCGATGCCGGATCGGGCGATGCGCGGCAGGGCGATCGGGGTTACGCGCCGGCGCTCATGCGTCGCTGTCCGGCCAGAGCAATGCTTGGGCGACGACGACGTGATCGCCGTTGAAGGTGGCGGCGGGCGATCCGTACAGGCGATAGCCGAGCGCCAGCGCGTCCGACACACGATGGCAAAACGCGGCGTCGTCCTTGCCCGTCAGCAGGCGGTAGCGGGGCAGGTCGTTCGGCGGGGAATGCGACATGGGCGGGACTCCTGTGAAGGGGGCGGATCGCGCAGTATAAGTCGGACGATCCCACGGCGCGTCTTAAGGCGGCGGCACGGGAATTGACGATGTGAATACCCGCTCATTCACCAAATAAATTTTAAAAATGGTCGCCGGCTCGCTATGCTGAATCCTTCACTCAGGCGGGCATGCAATGGCTGAACTCTTTCTGGTACGGCACGGGCAGGCGTCATTCGGCACCGACGACTACGACCGGCTTTCTCCTGCCGGCGAGCAGCAGGGCGCCTGGCTCGGCGAATACTTCGCGCGGCAGGGCCTGGCGTTCGACCGCGTGATCTGCGGCACGATGACCCGCCACGCGCAGACGGTTGACGCGATCCTGCACGGGATGGGCCGCGAAGGCGTGCCGGTCGACCGCCATCCGGGCCTGAACGAATACGACTTCCATGGGCTGTTCGCAGCGGCCGCCCACGACTATCCCGAGATCGCACGGCTTGCCGCCGGTTCGATGAAGGAGCACTTCCGTGCGCTCCGGCAGGTGCTGCAGCTTTGGACCGAGGACAAGCTCGGCGACGCGGCCCCCGAAACCTGGTCGCATTTCCAGCAGCGCGTGGCCGATGCACGCGCCGCGATCCGCCACGGCGGCGGCCAGCGCGTGCTCGCGGTGAGCTCCGGCGGCCCGATCGCGGTGACCGTCCAGCAGGTGCTCGCTGCGCCGCCGTCGAGCGCGATCGCGCTGAACCTGCAGATCCGCAACAGCAGTCTTTCGCAGTTTTTCTTCAACGCCGATGCGTTCCACCTCGCGTCGTTCAACGGCATCCCGCACCTTGAGGATCCCGAACGGTACACATGGCGGACCTACGGCTGACCCACGAACGATCGCGACGATGACGAACCCTTCCCAGCAACTCGACGTAGCCCGCCTCACGCGCTATCTGGAAACGCACGTGCCGGGCTTCGAAGGCCCGGTCGACACGGAGAAGTTTGCCGGCGGCCAGTCGAACCCGACTTTCCTGCTGAACGCGAAGAGCGGCCGCTACGTGCTGCGTCGCCAGCCGCCGGGCGAACTGCTGAAATCCGCGCATGCGGTCGACCGCGAATTCCGCGTGCTGACCGCGCTGTCTTGCACCGCGGTGCCGGTCGCGCGCCCGTATCACCTCTGCGAAGACCGCGACGTGATCGGCAGCCTGTTCTACGTGATGAGTTTCGAGGATGGCCGGATCTTCTGGGATCCCGCGCTGCCGGAACTGCCGCAGGCCGATCGCGCGACCTGCTACGACGCGCTGCTGCAGACGATGGCCGCGCTGCACGACGTCGATGTCGATGCGGTGGGCCTCGCCGACTACGGCCGCCCCGGCAACTACTTCGAACGCCAGATCGGCGTGTGGACCAAGCAGTATCGCGCGGCCGAAACCGGGCGCCTCGACGCGATGGAAACGCTGATCGACTGGCTGCCGAAGGCGTGCCCCGAGGACACGGGCCGGCCGGCGCTGGTGCACGGCGATTTCCGGATCGACAACCTGATGTTCGCGCGCGACGGCTATCGCGTGCAGGCCGTGCTCGACTGGGAACTGTCGACGCTCGGCAACCCGCTCGCCGACCTCGCGTATTTCTGCATGTGCCTGCGGCTGCCGTCAGGCGGGCAGGTGCGCGGGCTCGCGGGCCAGGATCGCGCGACGCTCGGCATTCCTGACGAAGCGGCGATCGTCGCGCGCTATTGCGAGCTGCGCGGCATCGCGCCGATCCGCGACTGGCACTTCTACCTCGCATTCAGTTTCTTCCGGCTCGCGGCAATCGCGCAGGGCGTGAAGGCGCGCGCGCTGCAGGGCAACGCATCGAGCGAGCAGGCGCTGCGCGTCGGCGAAATGGCCGGCCGGCTGGCCGAACTGGCCGTCGGCGTGATCGACGCGCATCGCTGATATCGGCACGAATCGCAACGCGCGCCGAGCGGCGACACGACAATCCAATCAATGGAGGAGCACAGCAACATGGCAACGAACCTGTTCGACCTGACGGGCAAGATCGCGCTGGTGACGGGCGCAAGCCGAGGCATCGGCGAGGAAATCGCGAAGCTGCTCGCGGAGCAGGGCGCGCACGTGATCGTGTCGAGCCGCAAGCTCGACGACTGCCGGGCCGTGGCCGACGCGATCGTCGCGGCGGGCGGCCGCGCCGAGGCGCTGGCGTGCCACGTCGGGCGCCTGGAGGATATCGCCGCGACGTTCGAGCATATCCGCGGCAAGCACGGGCGGCTCGACATCCTCGTGAACAACGCGGCGGCAAACCCGTATTTCGGGCACATCCTCGACACCGATCTCGCCGCGTACGACAAGACCGTCGACGTGAACATCCGCGGCTACTTCTTCATGTCGGTCGAAGCCGGCAAGCTGATGAAGGAACACGGCGGCGGCGCGATCGTCAACACGGCGTCGGTGAATGCGCTGCAACCGGGCGACCGGCAGGGCATCTACTCGATCACGAAGGCGGCCGTCGTCAACATGACGAAGGCGTTCGCGAAGGAGTGCGGGCCGCTCGGCATCCGCGTGAACGCGCTGCTGCCGGGGCTCACGAAGACGAAGTTCGCGGGCGCGCTGTTCGCCGACAAGGACATCTACGAGACGTGGAAGGCGAAGATCCCGCTGCAGCGCCATGCGGAGCCGCGCGAAATGGCCGGCACCGTGCTGTATCTCGTGTCGGATGCGGCGAGCTACACGAACGGCGAATGCATCGTCGTTGACGGCGGCCTGACGATCTGAGCGCGCGATGAAGATCGACAGCTACGCCGGCCAGGCCGTGATGATCACCGGCGCCGCGAGCGGCTTCGGCGCGCTGCTCGCGAGCGAACTCGCCGCGATGGGCGCGCGGCTCGCGCTCGGCGACCTGAACGGCGAGGCGCTCGAACGCGTGGCCGCGCCGCTGCGCGCGGCCGGCGCCGACGTGATCGCGCAGCGCTGCGACGTGCGCGTCGAAGCGGACGTCGCAGCGCTGGTGCATGAAGCCGTCGCGCGCTTCGGGCGGCTCGACGTCGGCATCAACAACGCGGGCATCGCGCCGCCGATGAAGGCGCTGATCGATACCGACGAAGCCGATCTCGACCTGAGCTTCGCGGTGAACGCGAAGGGCGTGTTCTTCGGGATGAAGCACCAGATCCGCCAGATGCTTACGCAGCGCGCAGGCGTGATCCTCAACGTCGCGTCGATGGCCGGTCTCGGCGGCGCGCCGAAGCTCGCCGCGTATGCGGCGTCGAAGCATGCGGTGGTCGGGCTCACGAAAACGGCTGCGCTCGAATATGCGCGCCACGGCATTCGCGTGAACGCGGTGTGCCCGTTCTACAGCACGACGCCGATGGTGACCGACAGCGAGATCGGCGACCGCCAGGACTTTCTCGCGCAAGGCTCGCCGATGAAGCGGCTCGGCAGGCCCGACGAAATCGTCGCGACGATGCTGACGCTGTGCGCGAAGGAAAACACTTATCTGACCGGGCAGGCCGTCGCCGTCGACGGCGGCGTCTCGGCCTTCTGAACCGAACGAACGGAAACACCGAATCTCGAGGAGTCGATCATGGAATTTGGCTACACCCCGAAAGTGGAAGCACTGCGCGAACGCGTGCGCGCATTCATGGACGCGCACATCGTGCCGCGCATCCGCCAGTGGAACGAGGAAGTCCATGCGGGCCAGTACCCGGTGTCGTTCATGGAGGAACTGAAGGAGCGCGCGAAGGCGGAAGGGCTGTGGAACCTGTTCCTGCCGCACCTGAAGGACGACGAGCCCGGCACGGGCCTGACGAACCTCGAATACGCGCCGCTCGCCGAGATCATGGGGCGCGTGGGCTGGGCATCGGAAGTGTTCAACTGCAACGCACCGGACACCGGCAACATGGAGCTGCTGCACATGTTCGCGACGCCCGAGCAGCGTGAACAGTGGCTGCTGCCGCTCTTGCGCGGCGAGATCCGCTCGGCGTTCGCAATGACGGAGCCCGACGTCGCGTCGTCGGACGCGACGAACATCACGACGCGCATCGAGCGCGCGGGCGACGAGTACGTGATCAACGGCCGCAAGTGGTTCATCACGAACGCCGCGCATCCGAACTGCAAGATCTTCATCGTGATGGGGAAGACCGATCCCGAGGCCGAGTCGCACCAGCAGCAGAGCATGATCCTCGTGCCGCGCGACACGCCGGGCGTGACGGTCGTGCGCAACATCACGGTCGTCAATCACTACGCACCGGAAGGGCACTGCGAGATCACGTTCGACAACGTGCGCGTGCCGGCGCGCAACCTGCTCGGCGAGGAAGGCAGCGGCTTCGCGCTCGCGCAGGCGCGCCTCGGGCCGGGCCGCATCCACCACTGCATGCGCTCGATCGGCGCGGCCGAGCTGGCGCTGGAATTGATGGTCGACCGCGCGCAGTCGCGCGTCGCGTTCGGCAAGCCGCTGAACCGGCACGGCACCGTCGGCGAATGGATCGCGCGCTCGCGGATCGAGATCGACCAGGCGCGCCTGCTCGTGCTGAAGGCCGCGTGGATGATCGACAAGGTCGGCGCGAAGGCCGCGCGCAAGGAGATCTCGATGATCAAGGCGCTCGTGCCGACCGTCTATACCGATGTGTGCGACCGCGCGATGCAGGTGTTCGGCGCGGCGGGGTTGAGCCCCGATACGCCGCTCGCCGATCTGTGGACCTGGGGCCGCGCGCTACGCTTCGCCGACGGCCCGGACGAGGTGCACCTGCAGGCCATTGCGCGGATGGAGATCAAGGACGGCGAGCCCGGTTCGACCGCGCCGTACCTGACGCCGCCGCTGCGCGGTTGAGCGCGGCGACGTGGACGAACGAATGGCGCCCGCCGTAAGATCTCGGCAAGGAGATCCGGCGATGCGCCTTACGAAGATTGATCTGAACCTGTTCGTCGTATTCGAGGCGATCTACAACAAGCGCAACCTGACGCGCGCGGCCGAGGTGCTGAACCTCACGCAGCCGGCCGTCAGCAATGCGCTGGCACGGCTGCGCAAGACGCTGGACGATCCGCTGTTCGTCAGCACGCCGGCCGGGATGATGCCGACGCCGATGGCCGAGAACATCGTCGGCCGCGTGCGCGAGGCGCTGCAACTGCTCGATTCGAGCGCGCACGAAGGCGACGTGTTCGATCCGGCGTCGTCCGAGCGCGTGTTCCGGCTCAGCATGAGCGACCTGACCGAAGCGCTGCTGCTGCCCGCGCTCGGCGAACTGCTGCAGACGCAGGCGCCCGGCATGCACGTGCGCAGCTACACGATGGACCGCCGCGAAGTCGCGACCGCGCTCGCGAACGGTTCCGTCGATATCGCGATCGACGCGCCGCTGATCGGCGATCCGCATCTGCACCAGGCGCTGCTCGTGCAGGACCGCTATGCATGCATGATCCGCGACGATCATCCGTTCAGGGGCGACACGCTCACCATGGACGACTACCTGTCGATGGGGCACATCCACGTGTCGAGCCGCCGCAAGGGCAGCGGGCACGTCGATGCCGAGCTGACGCGGCTCGGGCTGCGCCGCAACATCCAGATGCGCGTGCAGCACTACATGGTCGCGCCGCTGATCGCGATGCGCGGCGATCTCGCACTGACGGCGCCGCTGCGGCTGCTGCAGCGCTATCCCGCGCGCATCCTCGAACTGCCGTTCGAGATGCCGGGGCTCGATTACTTCTGCTACTGGCACCGCAGCGCCGATCAGGACCAGGGCAGCCGGTGGCTGCGCGAGCAGCTGATGACGTTGATGGGCGGGATCGGCGAGGTGCGGTGACGGGTGGGGCGTGCGCGTCGCACGTTCGTCCGCCCTTGCCGGGTCAATACGAATCGTCGTCGAAGCGCGACGAAGCCGGCCGGCGCTTCATGTCCTTCAGCCAGTCGCGGACGTTGTCCGGATCCTCGAACTCGCGCAGCGCCACGGTCAGGTCCTGGTTGCTCCGCTGCATGCCGGCGATATCGCGCGTGAGCATCCGCATCACGGTATCGGGCGCGACCTTCGTGGACGACGCGATGCCGTACGTTCGCCTGAAATCGTTCTCGACGTGCACGATCTCCTGATCCAGTTCGCGGATCTGCTCCTCCAGGATGCCGTTGTAGCGCGTCAGTCGCGCTTCGCTCAGGCCGTCGATCGCGCGCCGGTCGATCTGTTCGATTTCCAGCTGCAGTTCCAGCAGTTGCAGCAGATTGCCCTTCGCGTACGCGTGGTTGACCCGCTGCATCAGCACGGTCTTGCGTTCCTGCTCTTGCGGATCGGTTTCGCGATCGGGGTGCAGCGCGCTCGCGAGCTTGCGATAGATCTCGCGGATCGACTTGCTCGATTCGGCCTGCTCGGCTTCGCGCCTGGCGGTTGCGGCCGATTGCCGGGGCGCTTTCTTGCGCTTCGCGCGCTGCGCCTCCCGGGCCTCGTGGGCGGCCATGTCGCGCTCGAACTGCTCGTCGAGTTCGGCTTGCATGCGCTCGGCGAGTTCGTCGGGCGACAGCGCGTCGAGATCGTCCGCAGGTTCAGCGGCAGGCATCGGCCCCGGTTTCTGCGTTGCCGGTGTGCGGTCGGTCGCTGAGGGGGCGTCGTCGCCCGATGCGCTGTGCCGGTTGTAAATGACTTTCAACGCAGCGTCGTCGCTGAAATCCAGCAGGTTGCGCGCCATATCGGCGATCAGCCCCGACAGCGTGCGCTGCTCGGCCTTGCTCAAGCCCTTCTGCAGGAACGCGTCGTCGAGCAGATTGAGCAACCTGATCCGCAACGCCGTCGACGCCTGTTCGAGCGGCAGCAGCCCGTCGACGTATTTCTTCTGGAAGGCCGGCATCACGGCGTCCCACGCGGCGAGACGCTCGCGCCGCTTTTCGATCTGCTTGACGAGCGTATTGAACGTGCTCTGGGCTTTCGACAGGCTGGCTGTCTCGTGTCCGGGTGCGATGGCGACCGCGGCACCGCGACGTGCGGTCATGATCAAATTCCTCCAGCCGCGGCGGGACGCGCAGCAGGCCGGTATTTTAGCCGGACGGGCTGCGGAGCGGCCCGCAAGGGCGCTTTCCCCCGCAGCGGCCAGCGGCGCGTTACTGCTTCACTGTCGCAACGGCCGCTGCGCCCGACTCCGCGTCCGGTGCACCGTTCGACCCGTAGGCCGCTTCGGCGCTCTTGCGTTCGGCGAGGCGCTTGGCGGCAAGGCGTTCCTGCGCGGCGACGATGTCGCCCGGATAGTTCTCGCCGTCGGCGGCGATCGGCTCGTAGCCGACCGATTCGAGGTCGAACAGCTCCTGGCGTACCTGGGCGCGCGTGAGCGTGGAGTGCGACGACTGTGCGTACGACACGGCCGGTGCGGCGAGGAGAACGGTGGCGGTAGCGGCGGCGGTGGCGATAGTGGCGATGATGGATTTCACGGTTTCCTCAGACGGTTTCGTTGCGGTTCGGCACGCATTTGCGTGGCTGAACCGACGCCACAAGTTTAGGAACCCGGACGGCCCGGATAAATGGAGAATCCGTGCCAGCTGTGTTACAGAACGAGCAAGAGTGGATGGGGCGGTACCGTTGCGTCAGTCGCCGAACAGTTGCCCTTGTCCGGAGATCACGCGCTCGAAATCGTCCCGCAGGAACGGCAGGATCGCATCGGCAACCGGCTGAAGCTGGCGGCTGAGGTAGAACGCATAGTCGATCGGCGCACACATCGTTTCGAGCGGCTCGGGGCCGGCCGTCGTCATCACGTAGCTGATCCAGCCGCCGCGCTGATACTGCAGCGGCCGGCCCTGCGCGAGGTTGAACTCGTCGGCGATCCGCGCCGCACGCACGTGCGGCGGCACGTTGCGTTCGTATTCGCGCAGCGGCCGGCGCACGCGCTTGCGGTAGACGAGCTG
This sequence comes from Burkholderia sp. Bp8992, assembly GCF_003853705.1. Taxonomy (GTDB): domain Bacteria; phylum Pseudomonadota; class Gammaproteobacteria; order Burkholderiales; family Burkholderiaceae; genus Burkholderia. The sequence goes on from NZ_QTQI01000016.1 coordinate 87,840, forward strand.
GTCGTCGAATTCGCCGGCCAGCGTGCGCTGTACGTAGTCGCGAATGAAATCCTGGTACGGCTCGCGCCGGAACACGCGCCGGTACAACTCGCGCTGGAACTGCTGCGCGAGCGGCGTCCAGTCGGTGCGCACCGTTTCGAGCCCCTTGAACACGAGGTCCTCGCTGCCGTCGGCCGCGGCCGCGAGGCCCGCGTAGCGCTTCTTGCTGCCTTCTTCCGCGCCGCGCACGGTCGGCATCAGGAAGCGGCGGTAATGCCGCTCGTATTGCAGCTCCAGCGCGCTGTCGAGCCCGAAGTGGTCGCGCAGGTGCGCCTGCCACCAGCGGTTCACGTGCGCGACGAGCGCGCGGCCCTTGGCGCCGGCTTCGTCGTCATCATGCGCGCGGCCGAGCCACACGAACGTCGAATCGGTATCGCCGTAGATCACTTCGTATCCCTGGGCTTCGATCAGCTCGCGCGTGCGATGCATGATCTCGTGGCCGCGCATCGTGATCGACGACGCGAGGCGCGGGTCGAAGAAGCGGCAGCCCGTCGAGCCGAGCACGCCGTAGAACGAATTCATGATGATCTTCAGCGCCTGCGACAGCGGTGCGTTGCGTTGCCGCTTCGCGTCGTCGCGGCCTTCCCATACGCGGCGCACGACGTCGGGCAGGCAGTGCGCGGTGCGCGAGAAGCGCGCGCCGAGGAAGCCGGGCACCGACGCTTCCTCGCCGGGGTTGGCGAGCCCTTCGATCAGGCCGACCGGATCGATCAGGAAGGTGCGGATGATCGACGGATAAAGGCTCTTGTAGTCGAATACGAGCACCGAGTCGTACAGGCCGGGGCGCGAATCCATCACGAAGCCGCCGGGGCTGTTCTGTCCCGTCACGTCGCCGAGGTTCGGCGCGACATAGCCGAGCCGGTGCATGCGCGGCAGGTACAGGTGCGTGAACGCAGCGACCGAGCCGCCGGTGCGATCGGCCGCGAGGCCCGTGACGCTCGCGCGTTCGAGTGCGAAGGCCAGCAGGCCGGCCTTGTCGAAGATGCGCGTGACGAGTTCGCAGTCCTTCAGGTTGTAGCGCGCGAGCGCGGGCTTGTCGTGATCGAAGCGGCGCTGGATCTCGTCCATCCGCTGGTACGGGTTGTCGATCGACTTGCCTTCGCCGAGCAGCGCCTGCGACACGTATTCGAGGCTGAACGACGGGAACGTCCACGTCGCGGATTTCAGCATGTCGATGCCGTCGAGGATCAGCCGGCCGGCTGCGCCTGCGAAGAAATGGTCGGGCTGCTGGCCGTGCGCGCGCCAGTCGAGCACGCTGCCGCCGCGCCCGAGCTTCAGCGGGATGCCGTATTGCTCCGAATGCGCGTGCAGGATGCGCAGGTCGAATTGCACGAGGTTCCAGCCGATTACCGCGTCGGGATCGTGTGTTTCGAACCAGTCGTTGAGCCGCGTGAGTATCGCGGCCCGGCTGTCGCAGTAGTCGAGGGTGAAGTCGAGCGCGCCTGCATCGCCGCTCGCGTCGCCGTTCGGCGGGCCGAGCATGTAGACCTGCCGTTGCCCGCAGCCTTCGAGCGCGATCGAATACAGCTCGCCGTGGACGCTGGTTTCGATGTCGAGCGACACGCAGCGCAGCGTCGGGCGGTAGTTGTCGGCGGGCTTCAACTCGCAACCGGTCAACGTGCCGTCGCGGCCGGGCTGGCCGCGGAACTGCACGGAGGCCGTGATGAAGCGCTCCATCGCGTAGCGGTCGGGCGGCTGCACGTCGGCTTCGTAGACATCGACGCCGGCGGCGGCCAGGCGCTTCTGGAGCCCGGACAGATGGCGGTAGCGCTTGCAATAGAGGCCGACGACGGGGCGCTGCCGGAAGTCGCGCAGCGCGAGCGGGCGCAATTCGGCCTCGCGCTCGCCGGCCAGTGCGCGCTCGGCGAGCGCCTGCTGTTCGGCGGGAATGAACGCGACGGCTTCCTGCGGGCGCAGGCGCACGCGGCGCGGACCGTGTTCGGTTGCCAGCCAGAACTCGATCTCGATGCCGGATGCGGTGTCCCGCCAGTGGCGGGTGAGGATGAAACCGTGCTCGAACGCCGTCAAAACGCTTGCTCGTTGTGGATGCTCAGGCGGCGGATTTTAGCGCTTGAATGGCGGTCGTGCCGACTGGAGCGAGCGTGGCAACAGGTGGCAGGAAGCCGTTGGCCGACGCGCGAACACTTGCGGGTCGACTGACGTCGCGTGGAACATCTTCTCCGGCACCGAGGGCCCGTAATCGCGATCGGGTGGCGCGGCGAGCGTCGGCGTCGTGGCCGGCACCGCATGCCGTCCGGCTAGCCCTGCGCGCATTGTCGCGCGCAACCCGGAATAAGTTGGGCATCCGACAAACGATGCGCGTATGATGGGTTCATTCGAGCCGGCACCCGCCCGCCGGCCGCTCGCCCCTCCTAATACCCGCTTGCTGCATCGCCCCGCCTCTGCGCTGCAACGTTGTCCCTTTCACCCTACCTGCCCGCCCCGCAAGGGGATGCAGGCCGGATGTGTTCGACCATGCGATGCGTCGTGGCCGAACGCCAGGAGTTCGTCATGAGCATGCATATCTACCGTGGATTCGAGATTTATCCACTGATTTACCCACACGTGCCGGCGCCCAATGGCAGCCCGCACAACTACGACGCCGGTTTCGATGCGGCGGTCAAGATTTGCCTTCGCGGCACCGACGATACGCTGACCCGCAGCCAGACTTTCATGCTGCGTGAGCGTCGCCCGTTCGACAATGCCGGCGATGCGCGTCGTGCTTCGCTGCGCTTCGCCGAGGGCATCATCGACGGCAATCGCGAAAAACAGGATTTTTTCGCCGCCTCGCTTTGATGTGACGCGGTCAGGCAATGCAATGCGTGATGAATTCGGAGGGCGAAATGATCGTCGATGAACTGCTTGGATTGATCGGACGGCGCGAGGTGACCTGGACGGGCACGACCGTGCCTGCCGGAATCGCCGATTCGGCGCAGTGCCATCAGCAAGAACTGCAGATGTTCGCGGCGGTACGCGCACTGTCGATCGGAGCCGGATATTCGGAATTCGAATCGGACGGGATCGCGAGTGCCGTCATGACACGGCTTGGCTAGTTTTCCGTTCCCTCTTTTCCTGAACAGGACCCTGATGACAACCATTACCCTGAAGGTCAACGAACCGATCGATGTCGCGCTGCGGCGATTCCGCCGCGACATCGAGAAAACCGGGCTGATCCGGGAGCTGCGCAGTCGTACCGGCTATGAAAAGCCGACGACGGAACGCAAGCGGAAAAAGGCCAGCGCCGTGGCCAGGCAGCGCCTGCGGGCGAAGCGCATGCTGCCGCCGCGCAAGATGTACTAGGAGAGCATCGTGTACAACATGCCGGCCGAGGCGCCCCCGTTCTTCCCGTTGACGAAATGCGAAGTCGATCTCGATCGGCAGAAAGACATGGTGACACTGCTGCCGAGCTTCTATGCGTTCGGGTGCGAGTACACCAGCCGCGGTTTTCTGATCGGGCGGGACGATGCGTTCAAGCTGATCGCCGCGCTGGAGAAGGCGCTCAGCATTCAGGGGTGAGGCGGGTGGCGATTCGTCGCGATGGTGCGTACGAACCCGCACCGGTCTCGTCACACATGCCCCTCATGTTCGATCGCCCCACCACGCCCCGTCGGTACTGCCACCCTCACCGGTACGCCTGACGCTTTAGCCGCCCGCTTCGCCCACATCGCCGTCAAAATCGGCACGAGAATCGCCGTCACGAGGCAGGCCGTCGCGACGATCGCCGTCGCGGCCGGCACCATCGGCTTGAACTTCGGAATCATCTCGCCGATGATCGCCGGGTTCGCGACCGCGGCGCCGGCCGTCGACGACGCGGCGAGCCCGGCAGTCCCGTTGCCGCCGCCGAAAAACTTGTCCGCGAGAATCAGCGGCACCCCCGTCACGACGATCACCGCGAGCCCGAGCGCGATGCCCGGCAGCCCGCTCTTCGCGATCACGTTCAGATCGATGCCGTTGCCGAGCGCGAAGCCGAAGAACGGGATCAGCGGATGCACGCAGCGCCCGAACAGCTCGCGCAAATCCTCATCGAGGTTGCCGAGCGTGAAGCCGATCATGAACGGCAGCACTGCGCCGACGAACAGCCGCGTCTCGAACACCGCGACACCGGCCGCGCCGAGGATCAGCATACTGACGAGCGGCCCCGATTCGATCGACATCAGCACGAACGCGCCGGCTTCTTCCTTGCTGCCGTACTGCTGCATCACGGCCGCATAGAGGCCGCCATTGGTCATGTCCATCGACGTCGTGATCGCGAGCAGCGACAGGCCCGCGAAGAGGCCCGTGCGGATGCCGTCGTCGGGGATGAACTGCGCGGCGATCAGGGTCGCGAGCCACGCGACCACGATCTTCGTCGCGAGCAGCGTACCCGACTTGCGCAGCACGACACCGGTCGCGCGCAGGTTGATCGTCGCACCCATGCAGAAGAACCACACGGCGAGGATCGGCACGGTGCCCGCGATCAGCCCGTTGGTGAACGAGCCGAAGTACTTCCCGGCGTTCGGTGCGAACGTGTGCACGCACGCGCCGAGCAGCATCGGGACCAGCATGAGCCCGCCCGGAATGCGGTCGATGGCCTGTTTCAGCTTCACGTCTCCTCCGTGGACGTCGATGCGTCCCGTTGTCGAATGATGTCTGCTGACTGACTATAGGAGAATATTCGGAACGGTGGTCCGTTTTTGTGAATTCCAATGATGGTCGTATACCCGTAATCCACGACGGCATTGAAACGACAGGAATCTATCGATCGTTGCCGCTAGATAACAAATCCGGATCGACGTTCCGAATTTTGAGGATGTGTGCTTCAATCTTCATCGGGGTGATCGGTGGCGACGGTGTCGGCGGCGTACCCCTTCCCCATGGAAATCCGGCTCGCGCGCTGGCCGTGCCGCGTAGCCGACGCGTTATGCTCTCCCGCTTCGCACTTACGGATTCACGGACATGACAGCAACGCCCAGGCAGCGCAAAGGCGATCAGGCGAACCAGGGGGCCGAAGCCGACGCTTCGGCGGCAGGGGCCGCCGAAAAGGCCGATTCGGTCGCGGCCGTCGGCAAGGTCTTCACGATCCTCGCCGCGCTCGGCGATCGCCGCGAGATCGGCATCAGCGAACTGTCGCAGCATCTCGGCATGTCGAAGACCACGGTTCATCGTTTCCTGCAGACGCTGAAGACGCTCGGCTACGTTGCGCAGGAGGGCGAGACCGACCGCTACCGGCTCACGATCCGGCTGTTCGAGCTGGGCAGCAAGGCGCTGGAAAGCGTGGACCTCGTGCGCGAGGCCGATCTCGAGATGCGCCGCATCGGGCAACTGACGCGCGAAGCCGTGCACCTCGGCGCGTTCGACGAGGACGCGATCATCTACATCCACAAGATCGACGCCGATTACGGGCTGCGCATGCAGTCGCGGATCGGCCGGCGCAATCCGCTGTACAGCACGGCGATCGGCAAGGTGCTGCTCGCATGGATGACGCCCGACGAAGCGCGCGCGGTGCTGGCCGGCATCGAGTTCAGGAAGTCGACGGCGAAGACGCTCGCGTCGGCGGACGCGGTGATGAGCATCCTGCCGCACGTGCGGCAGCAGGGCTACGGCGAGGACAACGAGGAACAGGAAGACGGCCTGCTGTGTCTCGCGGTGCCCGTGTTCGACCGTTTCGATCGCGTGATCGCGGGGCTGTCGCTGTCGTTCCCGACGATGCGTTGCGGCGCGGACACGAAAGCGCATTACGTCGCTCTGCTAAAGGAGGCCGGTCGGGCGATTTCCGCGCGGCTCGGGCATCGTCAGGAGGCGACGGGTATCGAGGCGGCAGCGATCGTGCACGATTGAGCGTGCCGCATGCGGCGCTACAATCGGTGCCGCGCCGGCCGCGAACCGGCGAACCTCGAACACGACTACGTGAAGGACGAACCATGGGGATGAAAATGTCGATGCGCGCGTGCATCGCGATGCTGGCGATCTGCGCGAGCCTGGGCACGAACGGCGCGCAGGCAAAAAGCACGGTGGATTGCGGGCAGCTCAATGCCGCCACGAGCGGCCCGGACGACAACTTCCGGCCGCCGGCGTCCGGCACGGTCATCGGCACAGGGCGAGCGTATTTCTACTCGGCACCCGACGCGCAGTGCATGACGAAGCGGACCTTCATCGTGCCGGGCGATTCGGTGACCGTCTACAAGTCGCACGGGCGCTGGTACAACATCATGTACGTGAACGGCAAGACCGGCGACGACTTCGAAGGCTGGGTCGAGCTGAGCCGCGTGCGGCTCGGCGGTCAGTACGGCGCGCAATGACCGCCGGCCGTAAGCGCCGGGCGCGATACCGCTACGCCGACGCCCACGCGAAATCGCGTTTCAGGTTCTCCGCGCGCTGCGGCCGCCGATACAGATAGCCCTGCGCATACTGAATCCCGACCGCGTGCAGCGCGCGATGCTGCGCTTCCGTTTCCACGCCTTCCGCGATGATCTTCAGGTCGTAGTGATGCGCGAGGGCCGCGATTCCCTCGATCAGCCTTGCGCCGCCGCCGTTCAACTGCGCGACGAACTGCCGATCGATCTTCACGTAGTCGAACGGGAAGCGCGACAGCATGTCGAGATTGCTGTGATGCGTGCCGAAATCGTCGATCGCGAACTTCGCGCCTTTCGATCGGAGTGCGTGGAATATTTCGGTGGTCCGCGCATTCTTTTCGAGCAGGATGCGTTCGGTGACTTCGAGCACCAGCGTGAAGCCGGGCGGCAGCGCGTGGATCGCCTCCTCGACGACGGCCACGAACCGCGCACGCTCGAGATCCTGCGGCGCGACGTTCACCGCAATGCGCAGCGGCGCGGACGGCGTCAGCGCGGCCAGTTCGGATACGGCCGTTCGCAGCACGAATTCGGTCACCTTCGGCAGCACCGTGCTCGCTTCCACCTGCGGGATGAACACGGCCGGGCTGATGGCCCCCCACTTCGGATGCTGCCAGCGCAGCAGCGCCTCGACACCCACGGTCCTGCGCGTCTGCACATCGACGATCGGCTGGTACACGACATGAAACTCGTTGTGCCTGAGTCCGTGGCGAACGGCTTTCAGCAACAGCCGCCGCGGCGCCATCGCCAGCAGGTAGGCGGCCATCACGAGGCCGTCGGCCAGCAGCACGATCGTCACGGCGATCAACCGGTAGTGGCCCTGGACGTGCGAAGCGTACTGAGCCGACTCGACGACCGACACCGTGAACGGCCAGCGTTGCGATGCAATCGAGGTGCCGCCGGCGGGGCCTGCGCGCGATTCCGGCGTGAACTTTCCTTGCTCGTCGAGACGGCCCGATCCGGCGATCGACAGCGTGGCGGTTTCCGTCCCGTTGCGGACGCTCGGTGCGAGCGCGTCGACCACGTAGTCGCCTTCGATCAGGTACAGGACACCCGCGCCATGCGCGGTGGCGCGATACATGGCCAGCACCGGGATACCGTGCTGAAACGGCGTCTGGCGCAGCAGCGTGACGATCGTCGAGCCCGGTTCGGGCTCACGCGTGTACGCGTCGAGCGGCAGATCGATCGCACCGAGCGCCGACGAGCACATGACGCGGCCATCGTTCACCAGCGCGACGGCGCGCAGGTAGCGCAGGCGAGTGCTCACTTCGGCGAGCGTCCGGAATATCGTCGCGCAGGGGCGCCCGACGAGTGCGGTCAGCTCGTCCGCATGCCGCATGCGAGCGCCGTCGAGGATGCGGTCCACCGTGGCCACGATGTCGTTCGCGGCGACACGTTCCTGCATGGTGACGGCATCGCGGGCGTAGCGATCGGCAAGCACGATCGCGCCGGCAGGCACGAGCACGCAAACGATTACGGCGATGAAAAAGACGGCCCGCGGCCACGCGCCGCTGCGCTGGAAAACGGACTTCGAGCCTGGTATGAGCGCCGGCATTCCCGCGTTGCCTTTGATGTTGTACGCATGGAGAGGCAAGTCGAACCGATGGGGTGCGCGTGCGGCGCGCACGCGTCATGCCCGGTTCGGGCGATCCGGCTTGCGCATCGATATCGCGATGCAAACCGGGTCAACGATCGTGATGGGCCTCGGCCACAGCTCCGTCGCGATCGGTCATGCAGTCCGGCGGCGCGCGTCGATAACATGTGCCTTCCGCACATCTATATTGACGTAGCACACCGAAAAAAACCCCGACCGCAGGGTCGTGCGGCCGGGTCGAAAGACACCGTCTCTTGGCACGAGGATGGTGCGCGGCAAGTATAAGATGCGGCGCGCTATTACGAAATATTATTGATTAAAAATTGGTGCAGTTTTGTGATTGTGTCTCAAAACGAAACATTGTCGCGACATGCCGTTTTCAGACGACGTGTCGCCGGCGCGCATTTCCGAAAGGATTGCGAAAGAATGGGCTGCCGCTGAAGAGGCTTGACGTGGAACGAACGATGCAGGGGCGTCGGTCGGCGCGGCCGCGATTCAGAAATCGTTGCGCATCTGATGAAGCAGGGCGCCGGGCGACTGGTGCGTATCGACCGCGGTGAGGACATCGGTCAGGAACCACGGCAGGTTCAGTTGCGTATCGGAATCGCCGACGCAGACGCGGATCGGCGGGGCCTTCGACGGCGAGCGGGCGTTCTGCGCAGCCTCTCGCGACGGGACACAGTTTTTCCCATGTGCCTGGACGGGAGCCGGCGCGGTGGCGCCGGACGGTGCGCCGGCGATTGCCGGCAAGCTGACGGCGGCAAGCAGGGTCAGGACAGCAGCAGTGGCAACGCGTTTCATGAGGATTCTCCGGCGATGCCCGTTCGACCGCGCGGGCCGGCGCGAGTTCGTCAGGCGCGCGCGACGCTGGCCGGCCGCGCCGGCTGCCGGCTGCGCCACTGCTGCGGCGATTCGCCGGTCCAGCGCCGGAACGCGCGCGTGAATGCGCTGTGTTCCGAATAGCCGAGCAGCCAGGCGACTTCCGCCAGCGTCAGCCGCGGATCGTTCAGGTGATCGATCGCGAGCCGTCGCCGCGTGTCTTCGCGCAGGAACCGGTAGTTCAGCCCGAGTTCGGCCAGCCGGCGATGCAGCGTGCGCGACGACACATGCAGTTCCGACGCGATCTGCTCGATGCTGGCTTCGCCTTGCGTCAGCAGGCGCGCGACGGCTTCGCGCACCGACTGTTCGAGGTCATCGGTCTGCCGCAGTTCGGCGAGCAGCGCGCTCGCCTGGCGTTCCATCATGTACCGCAGTGCGTCGTCCGGCTGTTGCAGCGGCTGCGTGAGCAGGCGCAACGGAAAGGCGAGCCGGTTCACCGGCTGGCCGAACCGCACCGGGCAGCCGAAGTAATCGACGTACGGCTGCGCGTCGCCGGGCGACGGATGCACGAAGCAGACTTCGTCGGGCCCGTTGCGCGTGCCGGTGATGTTGCGCGCGAACTGGACGATCGCGGTCAGCGCGACTTCGTCGACGAGCGGGCCGAGCGGCTCGGGCGCATCGTGCCATTCGATCGCGACCGACGTCGCCTCGACCCGCACTTCCATGCGCGCGACGTTCGCGATCAGGTGTTCGTATTGCTGCCAGCGCGCGAGCGCGGCACCGGCGTCGCGGCATGCATGCAGCGCATAGCCGAGCGCACCGAGATGCGCGGGCGTGATCCGCTGGCCCACGTGCAGGCCGAGCAGCGGATCGTCGAGCGCACGGACCGCGCGTTCGAGCAGCCCGCGCCAATGCGCGCTTGCATACAGCGTCAGGCCGCGATCGTCCTCGGGCGGCCGCGCCTCGCCGAGCACGCGGACAGCATCCTGGCCGTGCTCGGACAGATAGTCGAACAGCAGCCGCACGTAGGTGCTCGAGTAGTAGACGCGCTGAGTCGCGAGCGGAGAAGCGGCGGGCATGGCGGAAAGTGTCAAGTAATCGTCGGCAAGTGTCAACGCGGGCCGACCCGTGCGCGACCATACTGCCCGGCAGTTCCTGATCGAGACTGCCGACATGCCGACCGAGTTGATGACGTGGCTCCATGCGTTCCTGGGTAACGACGTGGACTGGAAGCAGGTGCTGCTGATCGGCATGACGCCCGTATTCCTGATCGCGTTCGCGATCGAATACGCGGTGATGACCGGGCGCGGGCGCCGTGAGCCGTTTCGCTGGAAGGAGATCGTCGCGAACCTGTCGCTCGGCGCCGGTTATCAGGTGGCCGAGACCGTGATGGGGCTTCTGTTCACGGGCGCGATCTTCGCGTGGGTCTACCGGCACCGGCTGTTCGACGTGCCGGTGAACGGCTGCACGATCGTGCCGATCTTCGTCCTCGTCGAATTCTGCTACTACTGGTTTCATCGCACTTCGCACCGCGTGCGCTGGTTCTGGGCTGCGCATGTGCCGCATCACAGCGGCGAAGTGATGAACTTCACGACGGCGATGCGGCAGTCGCTGCTGAATGCATTCGTCGGCGTGTTCGTGTTCTACCTGCCGCCCGTGTGGCTCGGCATTCCGCCTGCCGTCGTGCTGTTCCTGCTCGCGGTCGATCTCGCGTACCAGTACTTCGTGCATACCGAAGCGATCGGGCGGCTGCCGCGCTGGTTCGAGTACGTGTTCGACACACCGTCGAACCATCGCGCGCATCACAGCCGCAATCCGCGTTATATCGACAGGAATTACGGCGGCGTGCTGATCATTTTCGACCGGATGTTCGGTACGTATGTCGAGGAAACGGAACCGGTCGACTACGGAATCACGCAGCAGATTCGTTCGTACAACTTCCTGGTGCTGAACGTGCACGAATTCGTCGACATGTGGCGCGACGTGTTCGCACCCGGGCCGGTGCTGCAGCGTTTGAAACACCTGTGGATGCCGCCCGAGTGGGAGCGGCCGGGGCATCGGCCGATCCATACATGGAGCGTCGAGCGACAGGGCGAGGGCGACGCCACGGTGCCGCGCATCGCGCCGGGCGAGGACGCGACGGCATCCGGGCGCAAGATCGTACAAGCCGCCCGGACGCGTTCGGGCTAGGCTGGGCGTTTTCCTCGACGAAAGGCGCGGCGGGCGATGACAAGGAAAGTATTCTGGGACGATCCCTACCGGACCACGCTGGATACCGTCGTCACGCACGTCGACGGCGATCGCGTAAGAGTGGACGCGACCATCTTCTTCGCGTTTTCAGGCGGCCAGGAAAGCGATGCGGGGTCGCTGGGCGACTATCCCGTCATCCAGGCCGAGAAGCTGGGCCTCGACATCGTCTATACGCTTCCGCATGACCACGCGCTGCGCGCCGGGGATCCGGTGACCTGGCGCATCGACTGGGCGCGCCGTTACCGGCTGATGCGCCTGCACTTCGCGGCCGAAATGGTGCTGCAACTGGTCTACCGCTCAGGCCCGGTATCGAGCGCATCGGCGCGCATATCGCGCAGGACAAGGCACGCATCGACTTCGCGAGCGGCACGAGCCTGTCGCCGCTGTTTCCGGAGATCGAATCGGCAGCGGCCGAGCTGTCGAAGCGCGACCTGCCCATCGTGACCGACTTCAGCGATGTCGTCGCGCAACGCCGCTTCTGGACGGTCGACGGCTTTGCGACGATGGCGTGCGGCGGCACGCATCCGGCGACGACCGGCGAGATCGGCATGCTGACGCTCAAGCGCAAGAACACCGGGAAGGGCAAGGAGCGGATTGAGGTCATGCTGCTCGAGCCGTCGGTGGCGGCCCGACCTTCAGGTTCATGATCGACGCGAACGGAATCACGATCTCCGCTACGTGATTGCCGTCGGATCGACGCTGGCCGGCTGCCGCCGGCCGGTGTGCCGGCGCTCAGTGCAGATCGGCCGATGCGATCGAGCGCACGGTGTCGGTGATGTTCACGCAGCGCGACAGGCCGAAATGCTCGGCTTCGCGGCGCTCCGGCTCGCTGCTCGCGATCGCGAGCGCGCGCTCGGGCGGCACGCCGAGCGCCTGCAGCGCGACGTCGAAAGGATGCTGATTTGATCCGGATTCCTTTTGATTGGAATCTGTGACGACGACCGAGAAGCGGTCGAGGTTCGCACGGCCGAACTGGCCTTCGAACATGTCGCTGAGCCGTGCGGCCGGCAGCGTCGTGACGAGACCGAGCCGATATCCTTCTTCCGATGCACGGTCGAGCCACTGGATGATCGCGTCGCGCTGATGGCGCGATTCGCGCGAATCCGGTGTTGCTTCGATCTGTGCGAATGCTGCGTCGAGACGGGTGACGATGGCTTCGATAACCACGGTGATTCCTCTTCAGAGACGTGATGATCCGTTCGCCGACGGGAATGCCACACACCTTAGCGTCGATCCCGAAAACACAACCAATTAATATTTTTATCCGACTCATACGATCTGACTAATGAATCGGGTGAGAGCCAGAGTGGGCGCGGGATGCGTGTCTGGTGGTGTTTTCCGCGCACATTGCGTCGCATCGACGGCCTTCGATGTGATGCACCGGCGTGGCGCACGGTCTGAATGTATCGGGCATATGCATATAGAAAAACGGCATATCGAGCGAGGGCCGCCTGATATGCCGTCATGCAATGCTGCGCGTGCGTCGTCGATCAGTGCAGCTTGATCGACGGCTGGTTGCGGCTTTGCAGCCAGTGGCTCAGCGACTGGAACAGCGCGCGCTTCACGCCGACCACGCTGAACAGGTGCTTGCGATACAGGAACTTGTACAGCCCGATCGCGGCGAGCCCGTCGACGATCAGCGAGCGCGAACGCACGCTGATGTCCGCCTGGTACACGGCGCCCGCATGCCCGAGCGACACGACAGTGCCCGCATCGTGGAACGTGAAGCCGGTCACCGGCTTGCCGGCGATGCGCCGCGCGAATGCATTGACCAGGTACACGGCCTGCTGGTGCGCGACTTGCGCGCGCGGCGGCAGGAACCCGCTCGCACCGGTCGACGGGCACGCGGCGCAGTCGCCGAACGCATAGACGTGCGGATCGTCGGGCGTCTGCAGCGTGTCGGTCACGATCACCTGGTTCGAGCGGTTGAGCGCGAGGTCGCCGATGTCCCGCAGGAGCGCGGGGCCCGCGACGCCGGCTGCCCAGATCGTGATGTCGCTCGCGAGCCGCTCGCCCGTCGCGGTTGTTACGGCATCCGCGCCGACTTCCGCCACACGCGTATCGGTCAGCACGTCGACGTTCAGCGTGCGCAGTTGCGCGTGCATCTTGCCGGACAGCCGCGCGTCGAGTGCCGGCAGGATGCGCGGGCCGCCTTCGATCAGCCGGATGTGCACGTCGCGTGCGGACACCAGCGCCTTGAAGCGATACGTCGTCAGTTGCTGGACCGCGTGCCGCAGCGCGGCCGCCAGCTCGACGCCCGTCGCACCCGCGCCGATCACGTTGATGCAGATCGGCGCCGCGCGCCGTGCCGGCTGCTGCTCGGCGAGGTGATTCGCCTTCGTGCAGGCCGCGAGGAACTTGCGGCGGAAATCCTCGGCCTGGTCGAGGTTCTCGAGCGGCAGCGCATGACGGGCAGCACCCGGCACGTTGAAGAAGTTCGTCACGCTGCCGACGGCGAGCACGAGATCGTCATAGCCGAGTTCGCGCTGCGGCAGGACTTTGGTGCCGTCCGCGTCGTGCAGGGCCGCGATCGTCGCTGTGCGGGTCGCGCGGTCGACCCGCTGCAGCGCGCCCTGCACGAAGCGAAAGCCGTGGCGCTTCGCCTGTGCCGCGTATTCGATCGTGTGCGAGGCCGGATCGCGATGGCCCGATGCGGCTTCGTGCAGCAGCGGCTTCCAGAAGTGCGTCGGATAGCGGTCGACGAGCACGATGTCGGCCTGGCCGCGACGTCCGATCGTGTCGCCGAGGCGCGTCGCGAGCTGCAGGCCGCCGGCGCCGCCGCCGACGATCACGATGCGCGGCAGGCGCGGTGCGCGGTCCGTTGCAAGGTTGGGCGTGGTGTTGTCCATGTTGGGCTCCCGCTGAATGACGATTCGGATGACATTGCTCAAGAACCGACGATATAGTTTCGAACCCACTCGAACAATTTAATGTTTATAAGCGACTCATATGTATTCACTTATAGGAAAGACCGCGACGTTCCGGCAGCTGAAGGCGCTGGACATGATTGCGCGGCTCGGCAGCGTGTCGCGCGCGGCCGAGGAGCTGAACCTGACGCAGCCGGCCGTGTCGCTGCAGGTTCGCCTGCTCGAGGAGGCCGTGGGCGCCGCGTTGCTGCAGCGGGTGGGGCGCGGCGTGCAGCTGACCGCGGCCGGCGAGATCGTGTCGCGCTATGCGCGCGAGATCCTGCATCTGTGGAGCGAGGCCGGCGATGAAGTGGCCGCGCTGACGGGCGACCTCGGCGGCACGCTGCGGATCGGCGCGATCACGACGGCCGAATACCTGATCCCGCCGCTGCTCGTCAAATTCACCGCGACGCGTCCGCACGTGAAGACGTACTTCAAGGTCGGCAACCGCGACGACATCATTCGCATGCTCGCGACGCATGAAATCGATCTCGCGGTGATGGGTAGTGCACCGAAGGAACTGCGTACGCATGCGGTCGAATTCGCGAAGCATCCGATGGTGTTCGTCGCGGCGCCCGGCCATCCGCTGATGCAGCGCAAGCGTGTCGCGTTGAAGGATCTCGAATCCGCGCACCTGCTCGTGCGCGAGCGCGGCGCGGGCACGCGCTCGACCGTCGAGAGCCTGTTCAAGAACGCCGGCTACCGGTTCCATGTGGGCTCCGAACTGTCGAGCAACGAGGCCATCAAGCAGATGGCCGAAGCGGGGCTCGGCATCGCGTTCCTGTCGTTGCACGCGTGTGCACTCGAACTGCGCACGGGGCTGCTCGGGCAATTGCCGTTCCCCGGCAACCCGATCGAGCGCGAATGGTACGTGGTCACGCTCGCCGACCGGCGGATCTCGCAGGTGACGGGCCTGTTCCGCGATTTCCTGATCAAGCAGGGCGCGCCGGTGATCGACGGCGCGACGGTGGCGCTGCACGAGCGGCGGCGCAAGTAGGCCGATACGGCGGCCGGCCGGTCAGACGAGCCCGAAGTCGTCGTTGCTGTCGGGAATCGACGCGAGCAGCCGTTCGAGCCGGTACCAGCCGATGACGCGCAAGCACCACGCGGCGACGGCGGTGCGGCCGGTGCGGGAGTGGGGGCCGGATGACGGGCAGGCGGCGGAGGGCGAGCGCGCGATGAACGACGCGTGTAGCGGGCAGGAATAGGGCATGACGGGCTCCGTAGGTGTCGGATGGGGCGATCGTAAGCGTCGCGGCGCCCGCCGGCGCGCACGCAAGGATCGTCGTGAGCAGAAACGGATGATCTTTTTCTGCTCGATGCCGCGGCAGGCGCGCAGGCCCGGCACGCCGGCTCAAAACGCGTCACAATGCGCGTTCGTCACCTGATCTGGTGGAGACAAGCGATGAGCGATCCGATTCTTGCCGCGCCGACGGACAACGGCATTCCGGTCAGCCTGCGCTCCAGCCGCGGGCTGGGCTGGCAGGGCTTTGGCGCGTCGCTGCTGGAGATCCGCGCGGGCACGTACCGGATCCCGGCGGCCGAGCATCACCGGATCGGTGTGCATATCGGTTCGCCGGTTCGTGCGGACTGCGTGTGCGACGGCGAGCGCGTGTCGCGCATCCAGGCGCACGGCGACGTCGACGTGATTCCGGCCGGCCTGCCCGGCCAGTGGACCGACAGCGCCGACTGCCGGATCCTGCATATCGCGCTCAGCGACACGTTCGTGCGGCGTACGGTCGAGCAGCTCGAACTGAAGCCGTCGCAGGCGCAGATCCGCCGCCGGCTGCAGGTGCGCGACCCGCGGCTGCAGCACATCGCGTGGGCGATGGCCGCCGAACTCGAAGCGGAAGACGCGTCGGATCCGCTTTACGCGGAAAGCCTGTGCACGGCGCTCGTCGCGCGGCTGGTCGACGGCCAGCCGGCGTTCCGCGAACGCCGGCGCACGCTTGCGCCGAAAGCGGCCGCGCGCGTGATCGACTATGTCGAAGCGAACCTCGAGCGGCGCATGACGCTGGCCGAGCTCGCGGCGCTCGTGTCGATCAGCGTGCCGCATTTCAAGGTGCTGTTCCGCGAAACGCTCGGGATGCCCGTGCACCAATACGTCGTGCGGCGCCGGGTGGAGCGCGCGAAGGCGCTGCTGCTCGAAGGCCGGCTCAGCATCAGCCAGATCGCGCTGGAAGCCGGGTTTGCACACCAGAGCCACATGGCGAACTGGATGAACCGCGTGCTGGGCGCGACGCCGACGGAGATTGCACGGTCGGGCGCGCGGGGCGGGTTGCGGCTTGCTTATGATGGTGGGGAAGGCGAGAAGCCTGCGCGTCGATAGCTGACGGGGCGGATTGCACGATCCGTGTGCGTCCTCGTATCCCGTCATCCTTTCCTGCTCGATTCATCCCTCCCTGCGCGCCTTCCCAGCGGCGCATGCCGACAATCACAACACTTTCATCCCTCAGGAGCAGATCGTGTTCGTGATCTTCGGAGCATCCGGCAACGTGGGCCTGTCGACCGTGACAGCCTTGCGCAACGCCGGCCATTCGGTGCGCGCGGTGCTGCGCGACGCGCGCCATCGTGAACGTTTCGTGCGGCTCGGCTGCGATGTCGCGATCGCGGACCTGACGGACGCGAACGCGATCGCCGCGGCGATCGCCGGCGCGCAGGCCGTGCAGATCCTGTGCCCGGTGCCGGCTGCCGATCCCGATCCGGCCGCGACGATGACGCGGACGATCGATGCGGCGGCCGCTGCAATCGCCTCGAACCCGCCGCCGGCGCTGCTCGCGTTGTCCGATTACGGCGCGGAGCTTGAAGGCAATACGGGTATCACGCGCCTGTTCCATGACTTCGAGGAACGGCTGAGGGCGATCCCCACGCAGCTGACGCTGCTGCGTTCGGCCGAGCATCTGCAAAACTGGGCGCGCGTGCTGCCGGTCGCGCTCGGCACCGGCGTGCTGCCGAGCTTCCACCATCCGGTCGGCAAGGTCTTTCCGACGGTCTGGGCGCCCGATGTGGGCGTCGTCGCGGCGCGGCTGCTGCTCGATGCGCCGGAAGGCAGCAACGGGCCGCGCATCGTCAGCGTCGAAGGGCCGCGGCGGGTGAGCGTGACGGCGATCGCGGATACGTTGGGTGCGGCGGCGGGGCGCGCGATCGTCGCGCGCGAGCTGCCGCGCGACACGTGGAACGCGACGCTGCTGCGCGCCGGGCTCAGCGAACGTCATGCGCAGTTGATCGTCGACCTGTACGACGTGCATAACGCCGGGCAGATCGACGTCGAGGACGGGGTGTCGGAGCGGGTGTATGGGACGACGGCCCCGGAGGAAGCGCTTGCCGTGCTGGTGCGCGCGCATGCGGCGCCGGCGTGATGCAGGTAGCCGGCACGTCGCACCAGATGAGAAACGCGGCTAACTAAGCATCGCAATTGTGCTGACACGGTAGCCTGTGGCCCCGGTCGACGAGAACGCTCGCGACAGAATCGATCAATCTCGGCGAGCGCGTCTATTCCAGACTATCCGTCTGGTCCCATTGTGCAAGAAGCTCGCCCGGAATCGCGTTGAC
Organism: Burkholderia sp. Bp8992; assembly: GCF_003853705.1. Classification (GTDB taxonomy): domain Bacteria; phylum Pseudomonadota; class Gammaproteobacteria; order Burkholderiales; family Burkholderiaceae; genus Burkholderia. The sequence continues at coordinate 105,329 of NZ_QTQI01000016.1, forward strand.
AACCTCGACGTAACGTTTGCCGACGAGCTGCTCGGCCCGCTTCAGTAATACCGGGATAGGGCTACTTGGTTCGTTCGTTTCGAACCACTGGCGGGCCATATTGATCAATGTCAGCGCTGCCTGGCGGTCCATCGATACAGGTTCAGGACGGGGGGCGGCGCTAGATGCGGTTGCGTCCGAGATAAATTCGCTGCCCTGAGGAATTGCCGCGCATTTTCCACCGGGCTGCGCACCGTTTGCATCCAGGCTTTCGATGTCGTCGACGAAAACGTGGACGACGTCCAAAGATGCGTCGACATGCGCAGCCGGGACATTCAACAGTTGCAGCAATCGAATCAATGGCTCAAGGTCGGGCAGATACGTGTCGAGATGTGCCGCCCCCCACATGTTGATCGCGGCAAGATTTGAAATCGACTCGTCGAACGCACTCATCAATTCCCGTTGTTGCATCCGCAGATCCTGCAACTGCTGAATGACCGAATCCGGTGCAAGCGCATCGGCTGAACGCGGATAGGCGAAGGCGCGCTCGACATCCCGCATCTGGAGGCGCGTGGCGGTCGACGCCATCAGCACGATTTCCCGGACGTCGGCCAGCAACCCGTCTGGATCCGACAGCGCCTGCAGGGCGTTCATACGCATCTCCAATGCGGCATCGCGATCGTGATCCGTGTTTGCCTGCGGGTGAATGCTGTCGGGAAATTCCTGCAGCCATGCCGCGAGCAACCCCGTTCCTTCCGCCAATCCCGATGCACCGCCAAGGCGTGTGCGACAACGAGCGTAAAGTACCCCGACACGTATATCCTTCGTGCGCAGCATCAGCCGGCGACAGTTGCGTTCGAGTTCGCTCCAGTTGAGCGGATCAGGTGAACCGACAAACGTGCCGTACTGCACGTCCGGCCGTGGCGCTGCGTCGGCGAACAGCATCACGAAATCGTGGTCATACTCGAGATCCGAGCCGCACGGTGCGTCCTCGCCCAGCGGCGTCAGCCAGTCGACGCGCGTGGTATCGGGCGCGGAGGGGCGGCTCGGCTTCGCAGGGGCGACCGATTGCTTCGTGCTCATGGTCAGTCAGTTCCAGGGTTTGTCGGGCGGCGATCGAACTGGCGCGCGTAACGCTCGGGTTCGAACCGCATTCCAGTAATGGGTTTGCGCTGGGCCGGTCGCCCCAGCCATCCCGACCAGCCGATGCGTTGTTGGCCGCCCATTACCGCCGGCGGTGCACTCTCGGGCTTGATACGCAACTCGAGTTCCCATTCCAGTTCGTAGCCGACGAACGTTCGTACCCATTCGACGAGCCGTGGCAAATCCTCGCCCTGAGGCGTGAAGCGCAGATAGGCATCGAGATCGAGCGGGCCGATGATGATTCGAAAGCGGTGCTGACGGTCCGGCGCGACACGTCCGAGCATCGCGCCTTGTCCCATCGTCGCGGCAGCGCCCGGGCGACCCATGCGGCCGCGATCGATCGGGTCGATTTCGATCCAGTGGAACATGTTTTCCTCGAGCTCGACCGGCACGCCGAAGTAGCGTTCGAGCGTCGCGCGCAGGCCGTCGGGATTGCGTGATTCACGTACGAGATGTGCCGTGGCGGCGAGGCGCGCATGCGATGGCAGCGGGCGATGGGAAATTTCGCTGACGTCCAGTCCCGCGAGGCTTGCGATGTAGAACGAAAATCGCTCTTCTTGAGTTCGGTCGAGTCCGGCGGTTGATTGAGCCGACGCCCACGCCCGATAGAAGAGCGTGAAGTAGCGATGATGGAAGATGTCGAAAAAATCGACGGTCGTCGTGTCGCGCCGGCTATCTTCGCGATCTTTCGCGATTTCAGTGAAGTGAATCGGTAGCGGACCATTGGGACCGAGCATCCCGAGACTGAAAAGCCGCACTTTCAACCGTCCCGCCGTTTGTTCCGCGCTGGCGACTTCCCGCGGCGCAAAGGCGAGGCTCGGCTGCTGGCCAAACCGGAAAGGCTCCAAGCCTGGCCGGCGTGCAGTGCCGATTGGATCGATCGCAGGGTTCGCGCCGATGCGACGCAACAGCGGCAGAAAACCGAACTGCCATGGCTCGGCCTGCAAGCGTTCGAACTGCTCGGTCGACAGCATGTTGTTGTGCAGCAGTGCGGGCAGTGTGGTGCGCCTCATCAAAGTACTCCGCGTGTGCCGGTGCGCACCGGCCAGCGTGCGATTTGGCCTCGCTGCATCGAATGCAGTTCGGTTTGCGTAAAGCTGTTGATTGACACATGCCGCGCAAGCCAATGTTCGAGGATCACACCGAACAGATAGGGGCTCATGCCCGAGAAGTCCGTCTCGTCGACGGTCAGTGTGCATTCGATGCCGCGGCCGAAGGTCATCGGACCGCTCCCCGGCAGCTTGCGTGTCACCGGGCGCGTCTTCACGCCGACGAGGCTTTCGACTTGTCGGCCTTGTCCGGCGTTGCCCTCGGCGACGTACAGGCGCAACAGATCGCGCAGCCCTCGACCTCCTTCGCGGTGGTCGAAATCGTCGAGCGGCAGATAATTGAAGTTGAGTTGGCGGATCAGGCGCCACGCCATTTCACGTTCGGCATAGGGCGGCAGCGGCGGGCTGGGCGGGCGGATGAGGCCGATGCTCTCAACCGGTGCGGATTCGGCCGTGTCGAGGTCGTCGATACCGTTGCGCGGCACGAGCGTCGCGAGATCGCGATTTGTCAGCAGCGCGTCGACCGACAGGTAGCGGATGCTTTCGTGATAAGGCGCTTCGTTCTGGTCGACGAGAGAGAGAAACACTTCTGTGCCGACGTAGGGCGTGCGCGTACCGTAGCGACGAGCTGAATCGGATATGAGACGCCGCTCGCGTCTTGCCGAAAAGTAACGGCCGTGATTGCCTTCGTCGTTGTTCAGCGTTTGGTAGAGCGGGCGGAACGTGAGTTCGTCGGATGTCGCGGCCACGCGGCCGTACACGGCATCCACCGAAAACACCTCGTAATCGAGCGGCGCGAGCCGTGTCGGTACCAGATGAAACTCGGTTTCTCGCGGTGTGATCTCGATCCGGTCCGTATGCTTGCTGAAGAGGTTGATGACGGGCGTACAGAACAGTGCGAAGCGCGAGGCGTCGACGAGGTTTGCCAATTGAGCCGGCGAGCGGTCGAGCAGCACGACGACCTCGACTTCCCGCCCGTGTACCGTCGAGAACCCTTCTGCGAGTCCGTTCAGCGCAAAGAACCAGAATCGGGCCGGGCATGCAAAATATTCGTGCAACAGGTTATGCCCATGGAACTTCGTCCAAGTGAGTGGCAGCAGGTTCTGGTCGGTGCGCAGCCCCTCATGTTCCACTGCGTTACGCGTCACGGCCGCGAGCGGGCGCCCTGGGATGCCGAACTCGCCGGGCGTGCCGATCACGGATGCGATGGCGCCGGCATGCAACAACTCGAACAGGTGCGATGCAACCTGCTCGTCACCGGCAAGGTAGACCGGAAGTCGATCGAGCCCCTTCAGGTCGGAGATTCGGACGTCACCGGTCGTCGCCAGGCGTAGCCGCAGTGCGCCCCGCACCTGCGTATCTGGGGGCGCGTAGCGCTCGAGGCCGGCGACGTCCGGCGGAACGCCCGTCAAGCGGGCCTCGGTGATCGTCAGCGGCCACAGCATCACGTCCTGACCGCTCGTGAATTGGCACGCCGTTCTTTCGCCGTCGGGAATGCGGGCAGTAAATGCAGTGCCACGCGCAATTCGATAACCGTTCGCGAGGCTGCCTTCCGTCCCCCCGGGATGCAGGCGTGCGACCGCAATGGACGGCGTGGGCGCGACGTAGTTCGGATAAACGACTTCAAGCAACCGTTCGGTAAAGCGCGGGAATTCTGCATCGAGCTTGAGCTGCATGCGAGCTGCCATGAAGCTGAACGATTCGATCAGGCGCTCGACGTAGGGATCTGCCACTTCGCCAGCCTGCATGCCGAGTCGGCGGGCGATCTTCGGGTGTGCATGCGCGAATTCAGCCGCGAGTTCGCGCATGTAGATAAGTTCCTGGTTGTAGTAGTCGAGTAGTCGCGGGTCCATCGGAACGGTCTCGTTATCGTTGTGGCGTGCCGCGCTTAACTCGTGCGCATGCCGGTGATGCGAATCTCGCTGGTTTCGAGATCCAGCGAACTCTGCACCATGAACTCGAGCGGGTACGGATCCATGTGAATCAGGCCGCGAACTTCGAACGCGAGGACGTTGTGATGCTCGTCGGCATCGCCGCTGCCGAGGCGGGGCGATACCACCAGGGAATCCGGAATCAGCCGCGGTTCGAAATGGGTAATGGCCCGCCGGATCGTCTGCTCGACGTCGTTCCATTGACGCGATGCGATAAAGGCGCCTGCAAGGGGCGGCACGCCGAAGTTCACGGTCGATGCGGCGACTTGCGGGTGGCGACTCCGATCGATCTGGTCCTCGATGCTGGTTGTATTGAGCAGATAGGCGAGATCGCGCTGCACGATGTCGCGCATCTGTTTGCGGGTGACCGTGTATTCTTCCGGCGCCTCCGTCTTTCTGTGCGGGGCATCGTCACGCAGCCGGTCCAGCAGGGTCGGCATCAGGTGCGTATTGGCGCGCCGTGGCGTGCGGACGGAGAGCGAGTCCACGGCCCGCGGCATTTTCCTGCGCTCACTCATCGATCGGCTCTCCGGCCGTGGCGCTGTTTCCGATATCTGCGCCGAACGCCGCGTTTGTCAGCTCGAACAGTCCGAAGTCTCCCCGATCCGTTGACCAGGTCTTTTGTCCAAGCGCCATGACGCCGGTTCGGCCGTGCTCCTGCCAGAACGTTTCGCGTCCGATGCGAGCGGCATCGATGCTGGCCTCGGAACCTGGATATCGAGCCGGCATGAAACCGTGGATGATGGCGCCATCGCCAAGTGTGAACGTGCACGGTGCCCAAATCAGATCGATGACCTTCGTCGGAGGCGACACGCGCCATGACGCCAGATCGACGAACGGAATCCAGCGATAGTGCCCGGCCACGATGATTTCGCAGACGGGGCCGAACCGGGAGTCGCTATCGACGATCCAGGCTACCGGACCCTGCGGGATGCGCGCCGCGACGGTGAGAGCGGCATCGAAAGCCGCTTCGCGCGCGTCATCGGCTACCTCGATCCGTCCCATCGCGGCCAGATGCAGTGCATTCAGCAATCCATCGATCCATGCTGGATGCTCGAATACGAAACCCGGGCGCTCATGCCCTTCGACCACCTGCTTGCGCCAGCATTCGGCGCGGATCAGGTCGCGATAGACCTGGGCGGTTGCCGTCTGCCCGGGTTCGAGCATGGCCCATGTCCGCAATTGCTGGATTGCCCGCGCCCATTCGCCCACGACGCACAACAGCTGGAATAGCGCCCATCGATGGGACGCGATGGCCGGTTGCTCGCGCACGCGTGCGGAGATTCGTTCGATTTGTTCGCTGAGGGAGGCATCATCCAACCAAACGAGAGGGGGCGGGGGGGAAGCGGTAAGCCGGGTCAATCTTCATCCTTGCGCACGGGCGCGGACAGCGGGCTGTCGATAGTCAACGCGTGGTGTTCGCGCCGTGTTAGCGCGGGGGGATGTTGCGCGGCCGTCGCTCGAAAATCGGGAGGCGCAAACAGATGCAGGATCTCGGGAACGGGTTCACCGTCCGGCAAGGGGCCCGCGTGCTCATCCAGTCGCTCGAATACGTCGTCGAGCGTGCGGTTGCCAAACAGCAGCGCTTCGATCGGATCGCGATCGTGATTCGCATCCGGACAGTCCGGCGAATCGAGCGCGGTCGTGCGCGTTGCCGGTTCCGTCGCCGCGGCGACTGATACCCATTCAGCGATAGCGGAAGCGTGGGGACCAGCCAGTGCCCGCCAATACTGGGCGTGCAATGTATCGATCAGCACGTCGGCATTGTCGGACGTGTCGACGGATGCCCGAGGCGAACGAGCCGAATGTCGCGCGATACGCTCCTTGCCGCCGATGCCTAGCTGATCGAGCAGGCCGTCGGCACAGGACGACGCGGATGATTCGCCTGCTGGAACGGTCGGGTGGGCAGTAGCAGTGTGGCTGGGCCGCGCATGATCTTTACCACGCGCGATCAGCGTGTGCGACACGTCCGGTTGGCGACGCCACGGCAGACGAAGGAAACGCATCTGGCTATCCAATGATGAGATAGCCCGCATTTTAACCACGAGTTCCGGCTGATTTTTTATTGAAATGAAAATAATGGGTCGAGTGAAATTGGAGATGTATTTTAGAGATAAATGAGGAATGTAAAATAAAGTGATAAATGTGGGCCTAATTATTTTGAGATAAAAGCGCTGATTCGTTGACGGTCTTGAGTCTTTGGGAGAGATGAATTTATCTCAAAATAACAAAGACTTGTGTGAGTGAGTTGAGGGTCGATCGGTCGAGGCTCCAATCGAAGGTTGATCTGATGTTGCGTATATTTGGGCGGTAATTTGTCGAAAGGCGATCGGGTGAATTTCTGAGAGATATTTGCGGTTGAATGCATTGACGTAAGTTGTAACTCATGCTGATAATGCGGCTTCGATTTGATTGGCCGATCGAGTCGAATCGAAGAAAGGACGATGTATCGGTGTTTACGCGGACATCCGGAAGACAGCCTGTATAGCAGTCCTGACAGATCCTGGTGGTGCGTGAAGCCATCGCACCCAACAACAAAGATCAACATGACCATTTCTCGCCAAGCACTATTCGGCAAGCTCGGGGTTCAGCTTTACCGAGGTATCGAGTCGGCGACGAATTTCTGCAAGCTGCGCGGGAATCCGTTCGTCGAGCTCGTCCACTGGCTGTACCAGTTGCTGCAGCAGCCGGACGGCGATCTTCAGCGGATCGTGCGTCACGCCGCGATCGATCGCGATGGGCTCGAACGCGATTTCGCGCGGGCGCTGGCCGCCTTGCCGGCCGGCGCAAGTTCGATCAACGACTTTTCGTGGCATATCGAATCGGCGATCGAGCGGGCCTGGGTGCTCGCAACGCTGGAGTACGGTGACCGACGCGTGCGCGGCGCGTGGCTGATCGCGGCACTCATATCCGTCCCCGAGCTGCGGCGTGTCATGCTTGCGATCTCTCCGGCGTTCGGCAAAATTCCGGTCGATGATTTCGACGACTTGCTGCCAGCCTGGATAGCCGGTTCGCCGGAAGCGGACGACGGTCCGTATGACCATAGCGAATATCTGCCTGCCACGCCTGGTGAGGCATCCGGTGCGATGCCGGTCACGCCGAAGGGCGACACACTTGATCAATATTGCGCGGACCTGACGGCACGTGCTCGCGCCGGCGAGATCGACCCGGTCATCGGTCGCGAATTCGAGATTCGCACGATGATCGATGTGTTGCTACGCCGTCGACAAAACAATCCGTTGGTGACCGGCGAAGCCGGGGTTGGCAAGACGGCCGTGGTGGAGGGGCTCGCGCGTGCGATCGCATCGGGCAACGTGCCGCCAAAGCTCGCGGATGTGCGTTTGCTGAGCCTCGATGTCGGCGCGTTGCTGGCGGGTGCTAGCATGAAGGGGGAATTCGAGGCGCGCCTGAAGGCGTTACTCGAAGCGGCCGCGAAGTCGCCAGCGCCGGTCATCCTGTTCATCGACGAAATCCATACGCTGATTGGCGCGGGCGGCCAGGCCGGCACGGGCGACGCCGCCAACCTCCTGAAGCCGGCGCTCGCGCGCGGCACGCTCCGCACGATTGGTGCGACGACCTGGATCGAATACAAGCGGCATATCGAGAAAGACCCGGCATTGACGCGACGCTTTCAGGTCCTCCAAGTCGCGGAGCCGTCCGAGTCTGCGGCCGTCGATATGGTGCGGGGACTCGTGCAAACGTTTTCTGAGCATCACGGCATAGTGGTGCGCGACGAGGCGATTCGAGGTGCGGTGACGTTGTCTCACCGGTACATCCCGTCGCGCCAGTTGCCGGACAAGGCGATCAGCTTGCTCGATACCGCTTGCGCACGTGTGGCGCTGTCTCAGCATGCCACGCCGCGAGAACTCGACGACGTGCGTCAACGGCTGGCGGCCGCTCGCGCGGAAGAGGCGCTACTCGCGCAGGAGGCACGGATCGGACTAGACGTGGACAAGGCGCGGGACAGTGTGCGCGAACGCATCGCCGCGCTTGCAGCGGACGAAGCAGCCGTCGAGGTGCGCTGGCGTGAACAAGCGGCTGCTGCGCAGGCATTGCTTGCTGCACGTGAAACGATGAGCGGCGACATGGCGCATGCTCCGGTGTCGGTCGATCAGCTTCGCGAGCTCGAACAGGCGTTGCTGGCGCTGCAAGGCGATGCGCCGCTCGTGTTTCCGGAGGTTGATGCGGCGATCGTCGCGGAAATCGTATCCGACTGGACGGGCATCCCAGCAGGTCGCATGGTCACGGACGAAGTCGAGGCGGTGCGTCGATTGTCTGAAACGCTGGAGGCACGCGTGGTCGGCCAGACGGACGCGCTGCGCCTGATCGGCGAACGCGTGCAGACCGCACGGGCCGGCCTGGCCGATCCGAAAAAGCCGCTCGGCGTGTTCCTGCTCGCCGGCCCGTCGGGCGTCGGCAAGACCGAAACCGCGCTGGCGCTGGCCGAGGCGCTGTACGGTGGGGAACAAAACCTGATCACGATCAACATGAGCGAATATCAGGAAGCGCACACCGTTTCGGGGCTGAAAGGGGCGCCGCCCGGCTACGTCGGATACGGCGAGGGCGGTGTGCTGACCGAAGCGGTGCGTCGTCGCCCGTATTCGGTTGTCCTGCTCGACGAAGTCGAAAAGGCCCACGGCGACGTACACGAAATGTTCTTCCAGGTATTCGACAAGGGCTACATGGAAGACGGCGATGGCCGCCATATCGATTTCCGCAATACGACGATCCTGCTGACGAGCAATGTCGGCGCCGATCTGAGCGCGAGCCTGTGTGCCGATCCTGCGCTCGCACCGGACCTCGACGGCTTGCGGCAGGCGCTCGTTCCGGAGCTGCTGAAAACTTTCCCGGCGGCCTTCGTCGGTCGCGTGACGGTGGTGCCTTACCGGCCGCTGGCGGATGACGCGCTTGCGCGCATCGTTCGCTTACACCTCGGTCGAGTTGTGAAACGCATGGCCGATACGCACGATATCGCACTCACGTTCGACGATGCGGTGGTCGGCTACATCGTCGGTCGCTGTCTCGTTCAGGAAACCGGTGCGCGCGTCCTGATCAGTTTCATCGAACAACACATCCTGCCGCGCCTGTCGGCGCTCTGGCTCGATACCTTCGCGTCGAAAGGTGCTCTCGCTCGCATCGCTATCGGTATTGCCGAATCGGCCGCCGACCCCGCGCGGGCACTGACCTTCGATGCGACGCCATCTCGCCTGGACGAATCGCTTGGCTAAGCACCGTCCACTTCCCACTGTTCAGGAGAACCTGTCCATGTCCGCTTCCAGCAGTTCGCAGAAATTCATTGCGCGCAATCGTGCGCCGCGCGTGCAGATCGAGTACGACGTCGAGGTTTACGGCTCGGAGAAGAAAGTCGAGCTGCCTTTCGTCATGGGCGTGCTGGCCGACTTGTCGGGCAAACATCCGGTCGAGCCGCTTCCGGCAGTGTCCGATCGGCGCTTCCTCGAAATCGATATAGACAATTTCGACGAGCGGATGAAGGCCATCCGACCGCGCGTCGCGTTTGCCGTGCCGAATACGCTGACGGGTGACGGCCAGATGATGGTCGACATGACTTTCGAGAGCATGGAGGACTTTTCCCCGGCTGCCATCGCGCGCAAGGTCGACCCGCTCCGCCAGTTGCTGGAGGCTCGCACACAGCTGGCGAACCTGCAGACCTACATGGACGGCAAGTCGGGCGCCGAAGCGCTCGTTACGCAGCTGCTGCAGGACCCGGCGCTCCTGAATTCGCTGGCCGCTGCGCCGAAGCCCGTGCATCACGAATCGGGCGACCTCGACCAGAACGAAGCCAACTGACCGACGAACCGATCGAGGATGACCACCATGGCGAAGCAACACGCACAGGCCGCGCAAGCACAGACGGCCACTCAATCCGACTTCACGCAACTGCTGGAAAAGGAGTTTCGTCCGAAGACCGACCAAGCGCGCGAAGCGGTCGAATCCGCGGTCCAGACGCTCGCCGAGCAGGCGCTTGCGCAAACTGCGACCATCAGCGACGACGCGTACAAGAGCATCGCGGCGATCATTGCGCAGATCGACCACAAGTTGTCCGAGCAGATCAACCTGATCCTGCACCACGACGACTACCAGGCACTGGAATCGGCATGGCGCGGCTTGAATCATCTCGTTTCGAATACGGAAACCGATGAACATCTCAAGATCCGTGTCCTGGACGTGTCGAAGATCGAGCTGCACCGCACGATGCGCCGCTACAAGGGGCTGGCATGGGATCAAAGTCCGCTCTTCAAGCAGATCTATGAGCAGGAGTACGGCCAGCTCGGCGGCGAGCCGTACGGCTGCATGGTGGCCGACTACTATTTCGACCATACGCCGCCTGACGTCGATCTGCTGGGTTCGATTGCAAAGGTCGCCGCGGCATCTCACACGCCGTTCATCACGGGGGCTGGTCCGTCGGTGCTTCAGATGGAGTCGTGGCAAGAGCTTGCGAACCCGCGCGATCTGACGAAGATCTTCACGCAGAACCTCGAATATGCGGCGTGGAATTCGCTGCGCAATACCGAAGATGCCCGTTATGTCGGGCTGACGATGCCGCGCTTCCTCGCACGGCTGCCGTATGGCGCGAAGACCAATCCGGTCGATGAATTCGATTTCGAAGAGGACACCAACGGCTCGGATCACAGCCGCTACGGCTGGGCGAACGCGGCATATGCGATGGGCGTCAACATCAACCGCTCGTTCAAGCAGTATGGCTGGTGCTCGCTGATCCGCGGCGTCGAGTCGGGCGGCACGGTCGAGAGCCTGCCCTGCCATACGTTCCCGACCGACGACGGCGGCGTCGACATGAAATGCCCGACCGAGATCGCGATCTCGGATCGCCGCGAGGCCGAATTGTCGAAGAACGGCTTCATTCCGCTCGTGCATCGCAAGAACACCGATCACGCGACTTTCATCGGCGCGCAATCGTTGCAGAAGCCGGCCGAGTACCACGACCCGGACGCGACCGCCAACGCGAACCTGTCGGCTCGCCTGCCGTACCTGTTTGCCTGCTCGCGTTTCGCGCATTACCTGAAGTGCATCGTGCGCGACAAGATCGGCGCGTTCAAGGAGCGCGAGGACATGCAGCGCTGGCTGAACGAGTGGGTCATGCACTACGTCGATGCAGATCCTGCCAACTCGTCGCAGGACACCAAGGCGCGTCGGCCGCTCGCTGCGGCTGAAGTGCTCGTCGAAGACGTCGAGGGCAACCCTGGCTATTACCAGGCGAAGTTCTTCCTGCGGCCGCATTTCCAGCTCGAAGGGCTGACAGTCTCGCTGCGGCTCGTGACGAAGCTTCCGTCGATCAAGGAAGCGGCGTAACCGGAAAGGTAATCGACCCCATCGGGCCGGACATTCAAGCGCTTCATATTGTGGTGAACGGCCTGTTTCTACTCATGTACGTCAAGGAGTACTACGCATGGCACAGGACATTTTTCTGAAGATCGACGGTATCAACGGCGAATCGCTCGATGACAAGCACAAGGACGAGATCGAAGTGTTGAGCTGGGACTGGGAAATCACCCAGGAATCGTCGATGCATGCCGGCAGCGGTGGCGGCGCGGGCAAGGCGACGGTCAAGGACCTGACGTTCGAACACAACATCGATCGCGCGAGCCCCAACCTGATGAAGTACGCGCTGACCGGCAAGCATATCGACCAGGCGACGCTCGTGATGCGCAAGGCCGGCGGCAACCCGCTCGAGTACCTGAAGGTCACGATGAGCGACGTGATCGTCACGCGCGTGAAGCCGTCCGGCAGCAAGAGCGACGCCGAGAAAAGCCGCGAGACGGTGGCGTTGTCGTTCGCGAAGGTGAAGCAGGAGTACGTCGTACAGAACGCGCAAGGCGGTAGCGGTGGTGCGGTGACGGCCGGCTTCGACATCAAGGGCAACAAGGAAGCGTAAGCCGGTTGGGCGTTGCGCGTGCGCACGGGTGTCTCGGTGCACGCGCAACGTCCTTCTGTTGCATTCCAAGGCGAGATTTGCATGCGTTCGATTCTGATTGCCACCACGCTTGCGAGCGTCGCGATGCTTGCGGCTTGTGCGAGCGGCGAACCGAAGCCCAAGGAGCCGATTCGGCTTGACCTGACGGTCACCGCGCGACCGGACGTCAATCCGGACGACCGCGGCCGGGCCGCACCGATCGTCGTTCGCATCTATGAGTTGAAGAATGACAACGCCTTCAACGCGGCCGACTTTTTCACGCTGCAGACCCGGGAAAAGACGCTATTGGGCGATGACGTCGTGAAGCGTGACGAACTGCAGCTGCGTCCCGGCGATCGCAAGACCCTCGTTCGGCGACCAGACCCTGCGACGGTCGCCATCGGCGTGATTGCGGCCTATCGCGATTTGCCGAATGCGGTGTGGCGCACGGCTTACACGATGCCGACCGCACCCGACAAGGCGTGGTACCGCTTGTTCACGCCGAAGCTGAAATTGACTGTCGATCTTGAGGCGAAGGCCGTCAAGGTCGAGGAAGCGAAGAAATGAAACACGTCGCGCAACAAACCGGACGGTATGTATGAGTTGGTATGCAAAGGTCGCCTGGCAGGAAGGGTTGTTTTTCCGTCCGCAACTGTTCCAGCAGCAGGATCGCTACTTCGAGAAGTACGCGCATATGCGTGCGGCCCCGCTGTCGCCGTTCTTTTTCGGCTTCGCGAGCTATGCGCTCGACCGGGAGTCGCTGGCGCTCGGGAAGGTGATCGTCAAATCGGCCGCCGGCGTGTTCGCCGACGGCACGCCGTTCGATGCGCCGGGCAATACACCTCTGCCGCCACCGCTGACGATCCGGCCCGAGCACCTCGATCAGGTGATCTATCTCGCGGTGCCGGTCCGGTTACCGAACTGCGAAGAAACGACGTTCCAGAACAGCACGGATTCGCTGGCGCGCTATTTGGTGTTCGATACGGAGCTACGCGATACGAATTCGATCGGCCTTGCCCCGGAGTCCGTGCAACTGTCGAATCTGCGCTTGCGCCTGATGCCGGAAAAGGAGTTGGGCGATGCGTGGATCGGTCTCGCACTCACGCGTGTCAAGACGATCCGTGCGGACGGCAGCATCGAGCTCGACGATACGCTGGTGCCACCTGTATCGGGTTACGGTGCGAGCGACCTGCTCGCAAGCTGGGTGACGAAGATCCACGATCTCGCGCACCTGCGTGCGAATGCGCTCGCAGCACGGCTCGCCGGCACCGACGAGACGACGGCGAGTGCGGCGACGGTTACGGACTATCTGCTGTTGCAGATTTTGAATCGCTATGAACCGTTGCTGCAGCACATGTTGCGGGTGCCGGCTGTGTCGCCGGCCGACGTGTATGCATTGCTGATCAGCATGGCGGGCGAACTGTCGACGCATCTGCGCACGGATACCCGTCGGCCGCTCGACACGCATCCGCCGTATCAGCACACGACGCCGCATCTGTGTCTGAAGCCGGTTGTCGACGATACGCATCGGTTGCTGAATGCCGTGCTGGTGCGTAGCGCGCAGAGTATCGCATTCGAAGACCGTGGGCACGGGATGCGCAACGCGGTGGTCGATCCGGTCGATATGCAGGGCTTTACCGCGCTGGTGCTGGCCGTTCATGCGGCGATGCCGCCTGATCTGCTGAAGCAGCAGTTTCTGGCGCAAGCGAAGGTGGGGCCGTCGGACAAGCTGCCGAGCCTTGTGCGCAGTCACTTGCCGGGCATCGGTTTGGAGGCGCTGCCGGTGCCGCCGCGGCAGATTCCATTCAATGCGGGCTACATCTATTACGAGCTGACGCAAGGCGGGCCGCTTTGGGAGGAAGTCGTGCGGCATGGGGGCATCGCGCTGCATGTGGCGGGTGAGTTCCCGTCGTTGAGGTTGGAGCTGTGGGGCGTGCGCGCGTAAGCGCGACTGAGTTAAGCGAGGATATATGTTCAAGAAGGCTGTGGTGGCGATCACGCATCTAATTTTTCTGATGATGTTGTCGGGTTGTTTTCACGTTAATGGTTGGAAATAAGGAATGCTATCCGTCATACGTCGAATAAATAACGGACGGATCAATGATCCGAGCGATTTAACGGAGATGTCGGAATGGCTTTGTTTGACGCATCACGGACACTGACGATTTCCGGCGCGGCCCTGCCGATGTACGGTGATCGTCCGATCCTCACGCCGGTGAAGCTTACGGGCGGCGAAACACTCGGCGAGTTGTTCGAGTACACGGTCGAGCTGAAAACGCCGGACGAACTCGGGTTCTCGCAGAGCATTGCCGCGAATATCGATCTCGACAAGCTGATCGGCACCGAGCTGACCGTCTCGATTCAGCTCGAAGGCGTGGGGCATTTCATTCGTGGCCTCGCCGGCAAGGCCGGAATGGCGAACATCGGCGCAGGCACGCGCGAGATCACCGGCATCGTCACCAACGCATCCATCCTGCGAGAAGATGGTCGATCGATCGTATACGCGGTCACGCTTCGACCGTGGTTCTGGCTGGCGACGAAGAACTGCGATTGCCGCATCTTCCAGGACATGTCGGTGATCGAGATCACGGATGCAGTGCTCGCGGCCTATCTGTTCCCTGTCGATAAGCGACTGACGCCGCCGCGTCCGAACAAGACCTGGCCCAAGCGGGACATCCAGCGCCAGCACTACGAAAGCGACTGGACGTTCCTGCAGCGGTTGTGGGAGGAGTGGGGCATCTTCTATTTCTTCGAGCATGACGAGGGGAAGCACCGTCTCGTGCTGTGCGATTCGATCGCTGCGCTCAAGCCGCATGGCAATGCCTATTCGACGATTCGCTACCAGGCTCCCAATAGCCGGCGTATTGACGAGGAGCATATTCACGCGCTGTCGGTCTCGAATGCGTTGACGGCCGGCGCGGTGACCAGTGTCGATTATGACTACAACCGGCCGCGCGCTGACCTGACGGTTGGACGAGAAGACCCGCGCAATACGGGGCTCGCCAATCAGGAACATTACGTGTGGGGCGATTATGCGCAGCCGCAGGCCGGCACGGGTGGTTTGTCAGGTGCACCGAGCGAACCGCGGACCGAGGCCGAATACCTGACACTCGTCCAGATGCAGGCGTATCGCTGTCAGGGGCTCAAGGCTTCCGGGCAGGGCAACCTGCGCGGGCTTGTTACTGGCCAGACCTTTGTGCTTTCGCACTATCCGCAGAGCGCTGCCAACTGCGAATACGCGGTTATCACCGCGAGGCTCACGATCGAGGAGGTCGGCGAGGCGTCGGGTTCCGGCCAGCGATACCACTGCGAAGCAGACTTTGTGTTGCAGCCGACCCATGAGCCGTTCCGGCTGCCGCGCTCGATCGCGAAGCCACGTATTACCGGAGTTGAATACGCGATTGTGACGTGTCCGGAGAGTCAGGAAATCTGGACTGACGCGTACGGTCGGGTGAAGGTGCAGTTTCTGTGGGATCGGCTCGGCGACAACGATGAACGTTCGAGTTGCTGGGTACGCGTCGCCGGGGCGTGGCGTGGCGATCAGTTCGGCGCAATCTTCCTGCCGCGCCGGGGCCATGAGGTCGAGGTTGCATTCGCGAATGGCGATCCGGATTTGCCGATCATCGTCGGCAGCGCGGTGAATGCGTTCAATATGCCGCCATTCGGCTTACCGGAGAACCAGGCGCTCGCCGGTTTTCGCAGCAAGGAGATCGGCGCTCGGCGGGCGAATACGCTGGCGTTCGATGATACGCACGGGAAGATTCAGGCACATCTCTCAAGCGATGAAGGCAGTTCTCAACTGAATCTGGGTTACATCACGCGTATCGCTGGAAATGCGGGGCGGCAAGAGGAACGCGGTCGTGGCTTCGAACTCGCGACCGGTTTGTGGGGGGTGGTCCGTTCGGCATTGGGAATGTTGGTTACCACCGAGGCACGGCCGGATGCGGAAGGGCACGTCAAAGGGATGGGTGAAACAGTTCGACGGCTGATGGAAGCACGTGACACGCACGAACGACTGGCCCAACTGGCTCAGCAGAACCATGTGCAGGAGGTAAATAGTGATCAGAGTGAGGTCACAACCGCGTTGAATGCACAGAATGATGCACTCCGGGGCGGAGCCGAATCTGGCGGTGACCCGTTTCCAGAGTTTGCCGAGCCGCATCTGACGCTTGCTAGTCCAGCTGGCATTCAAACCACAACACCGGGTAGCACGCATGTCGCGAGCGGCGAGCATCTTGCGCTGACGACGGGTGAGCATCTTGGCATTGCCACCGGACGCTCGCTGTTTGCAACCATCAAAGAAAAATTGCGGATTTTCGTCTACGACGCCGGAATCAAGCTGATTGCGGGGGCAGGTTCAATTGACATCGAATCGCTCAAGGACACCATCAACTTGATGGCAAAAATCCGGATCAGGCAGACCGCGACGAAGATCGAAATCTGGGCCGAAGAGGAATTATCGCTGCGTGGCGGGAAGAGTTTCATCACGCTCAATAACTCGGGCATTACCAACGGCACGCCCGGGCAGTGGCAATCCTACGCCGCAATTCACGAAATGCCCGGGCCTCGAAGTGCATCTGAGGCTGTACCGGCCGCCGAACTCAAGGTTTGCGAAATGAGCATGGTCAAGGCAGCAGTCCAGCATGCGGCGATTGTGCCGCTCTCCTGAGGGACACATGCAAAGTCGCACACTTGCCGATGCAATGTCCGCCAGTACACATCTGCTGGCCGATCGCCTCCTCATCCGGGACTGGAGGGATGATTTGCCTTGGCACGACATCGTGCCCGACTGGCTTGCAAATGAACGTCATTTGCTCCCGGTAGTACTTCACCTCGATCACCTTGACGATATCCAGCGTGAAGAGATTACGCAGTCTCTGGAGGTTGACTCCTCCGGAATTGCATCAGCGATGTTGATTTGCAGCGACTTGAGCGTCGAGGCGCAAGCTCGTCGGTTGGCGGCGCGGGTCGCCATCACGCTGGAGGATGATTCGCGCGTTCTGCTGCGCTTTGCAGACGCCGCCGTATTCATTCATCTGCTGTGGGTATTGCCGCTTCCGCACCTCGCTGCGCTCTGTGACGGTATAAGCCGCTGGTGGGTGTCTTTCCACGGCTTATGGCATGAACTCGAGTTCACTAGCCGGCCAGAGGTCGCATGGAGCAAGCTCGACGAGGCTCGGTCGATTGCTTTGACTAACGTCGGACTCGTCAACGGCACACTCGCGACCATGCCCGAGGCCACTGAGATGAAGCAAATGTGGCGCTTTAGTCAGGAGGTCAATCAATGGTTGTGTACCGCGCAGAGTGAGTTTGGCCTTACGGACGCGTCTGATTGCATGGCCTTTGCGCGACACGGCTGCCTCCTTGGTCGGAGTTTCACCAACCATCCGAAGTTGGTACCTCACCTTCGAGTTGCTGCCGCGACACCGGGGGCCTATGCCCAGGCGACTGAGTCGTTTCCTGAAAATGAGTGGAGCAACGTAATCGCGGACATTGAACGGATTGATCGAGAACGGGAGGTATCGTGACCAACGCAAACTCTTCTTTAACTGCACTGGCCAAGGCGAAGGCGACTGCGCTCGGCGATTGCGAGTTTTGTGAGAAAAAGGGGTTAGCGATCCTCCCGGTTCGGGCAGCAATCATGCACCCGGATTCAGGTGGGCCGACGCTGCCGGCCGACCTTCAGCCTGCTGACGGCGATGGGGGTAAGAAGATTCCCTTGAGAGGGGCCGCCGCCTATACAGGTCGGACATTGCGCAATGGCTTTCTGTACGTGTACGACGAACGAGGGATGTGGGAGAAGTACTGGATCACCCCACTCGGATATCTGATGAAGGTACCGGTTGGTGTGCCATTGAACGGTGCTTACGTGGAGGGCAGGGAGCCATGCAACAAAACGGGGCACCGGGAAATTGCGGCTTGCATTACCGTAAAAAAACCAAAGAGCGCAGGAAGGATATGGGTCGGCTATTCCGTCGCCGAATGGACGCCACGAGTGCTTCAACTCAATCAGGACGAGGCGTATCGAAGCCGCCATATGCGCGTATTCGATGTGAAGAAGTGGATGGAAAGTCGCAAGGCGCCTCACGCACGAGCGTTGGACAACGTAGCGTCGATCGTGGCGGAGTATTCGCCGAAGGTGAAGGTTGAAACGTTCGCATTCTCGCCCTATGGGTTCAATTCCTGGGCGTCGACTACCGACGGATTGTTACACGCCGCCGCGTCATTGGGACCGCAACCCGGGGCCATGCTGATTATTGACGACCCGGCTGGGATCGCCGCGGAAATCGGCGCCAGAACCGTCGAGCTTCACGAAGGATTCATGGCCGTTGCCGACCGCTCCCGAAAACTAAGCGTCTCTACCGCGATTCTGAGCCTGCAGGCTGCGGTCGCTGATCGTGCGGAGATGAATGAGATCGTCGCAGGCGACGAGCTGGAGCAAGACGGACATTACGTTCCCGATGGGCTCGGGCGGATGACCTACGTAGCTAATCCTCCGAAGCTTCCTGCGACCACCGCCGCGGACTTGGGTAATGCCTCGTCGAAATCCTGGACGAAATATGCACGGGACTACGACGAACCTGCGCGGGCGCAATGGCAAAACGAGTTCAATCAGGAATATGGTCGGTTCAGCGACCAGACATTGCATCCGTTGGCGGTGTCTCATGTCCAGTGGATGGCAAGCAACCAGATGCGGAACCATCTGGACTGCACGCACGATAGCGCCTCCGCGGAAGTCGGGCTTGTCTATGCTCGTGTTCTCACCGCATGTATCCAAGGCACGGAACAATTCAAGCCTTGCGCACGGTTATACGAACGCTGGTTGAGCGGCGTGATCTCCGATGACAAGAATCTTGTGCTTCGCGGCGTTGTCCTGAATCTCGAGAGCAACAAGAAGATATTTTCGGAAAGCCTCAAGCCGGATGTCACGTGGAAGACGGTCGGCTGGGACAGCCTGATGCTGGCGTTCAACAACTCCATTGACGGCGTGGCCAAGCAGGCTCCCGAAGTGATCGGGAAGTTACTGGCTTCGCTCGGCGGATCGATCACCCAAGCATTGCAAAGCTCAGTAGACGGGCCGGTCCGACATGCCCTCGTTGCGTGCGGCGTTGTCAGCGGCCGGCCGGTCGTGCGGGTCGAGTTGACCGGCCCGTATAAAGCATACCGGGCGTCGCTCATTCGCCAACTCCTGAAATCCTCCGGCATCAAGAAAGCGAGTGAAAACGCGATCCAGCGAGAGGTGTCGCTCGCGTTGCGCCGCCTTCAGATTCGAGGAGAGCCGATGAGCACGGTTGTCCAGTCGAAATTTCTTGTGATGATCGACGAAGAGACGATCAAAGGCATGCCGAAAGGGTTGAGCAAGAGTGAACAGGCCAAATGGCTTGCGAACTCGCTTCGTTCCGCAGAGGAGATCGAGCGGTTGAATCTATCGGCATGGCGGGAGCGGATCAATGTGTCGCAAAGGGTTGCAACGGCAGGCAAGGCAATACCGTTTCTCGGCAACGTGCTGGCGGGGCTGTTTCAGTGGGCTGCCTATCAAAAGGTATCGATGGATCTGGTGAACTCGATGAAGGGCGACAGGCTGGAGAGTCAGTTCAGGTTGGGAAGTGCAGTGATTGCGTTGGGTTCCACGGCGGCAGACACCATAGCCAGAGCTGCTGGCAATTTGGCCGAGACGACTTTGTTGAAGGGGCGGGCGGCGGCGTTGGGGGTGGTTGGGAAGATATTTGGATACTTATCAAAGTCACTTGGAATTTTTGCCGCTGGAATTAACGCATTTTGGGACGGGAAAAATGCCGTTGAGGCCATTCAACAAAGAAATTATCCGTTGGGTTTGGCGTTGAGCGTGTCCGCAGTCTCTGGTCTTATTGTGGCATTCATGTTAGCCGCTGAATCTGTAATTGGAGTGATTGTCGCAACTTTGTTTTTCATTGGTGCCGGCGTGAGCACTACATTTCTGCAGGATGACAAGATGGAAAAGTGGTTGAAGCGTTGCTACTGGGGCACACTGGATGCGAAGGATCGCTATAAGAATTCTGAAGAGGAATTGGGCGAACTAACGACGGTAGCCGGGGCTTGATATGGACTACACAGGACTCTATGCAAAAAAATACCGCACAAGTCGAAAGTTGACCGGTGAGGAGATATCGAATCAATTTCATCAGAAGGTGCGGCTCGATATTTCACCGTTTTATAACATATCAGTTGTCGAAATGAACTCGACGTATCTGGAGTGCGTTGATCGCTGGTTTATATATCGAGGAACGATGGCGGCGTTTTGCTTGATTGGCGTGGCAATCCCGGTTTTTGCTTTTTTTGTTCCGCTTTTCGCTGCAATTGGCCTGGAATTTATTTCTCTTTCTATCTTTCTTGCGGTGTGGATTCCGTACTGGATGTTTATGGCGTGGATGTTGTCAAAGGAGATGTTCTCTTGGACGTATTTTCCGATTAGGTTTAACTATAAAAATAAACTGATTTATGTATTTCGGAGAAATGGGACGGTTTTGATTACCAAATGGGACGATATATTCTTCACCCTCGGGCGTTGCGGGCATATGGTGGGTCGGCAAAACTGGGATATCCGTGGTCATGTGCTCGATAAGGACGGAGAAACTGTCTTGGAGACATTTGCTTTACCTGGCGACACGGCGCTCGTGGAGCAGTTGGAGCATTGTTGGGAGTTCATTCGACGATATATGGAAGAGGGGCCAGCGTCCGTCTACCGCGACGTCTACTGGTGCCACGATATCGCCGAACGGCGCGAGAAATACACGGTTGGCCTCAGATACATGTTCTTTGCGCTGAATGGTCAACCTATCGGGCAAATATTGCTTTCCCCTGTCTTCTTCCTGGCATCGCTTGGCCGATGGTTTGCCATGCACACGAGCAAGATCCCAGTGTGGCCGGCGGAAATCGAGGCTGCATGCGCCGTAGATGAATTCGATCCGTACCTGCGCGATGCATCGCGTAACCCCGAGAAAATTCCGATGGAGCCGATGTGACAGTTCAAGTTGTCCTCGAAACCCAACTTTGCGCTTCGATATACGGTTCCTTAAGGATCATTTAATGTCTCTTCCAATCGCAGTACTAGGCGACCGCACCGACCACGGCGGCCGGATCATTACCGGCTCCGCGACTCACAGTATCGGCGGCAAGCCGGTCGCACGGCTTCACGATCTGGTTGATTGCCCTCAACGCTATCCGGATGGTCGTCAACATGGCGTGAACCGAATTACTCAAGCCCATCCGACACTGACGATCGGCGGAAGGCGTGTGGCCTTGCACGGACACCGCACGGAGTGCGGGTGCGCTCTCGTCAGCAGTGCGGTTGCGAGGGTTGGATGATGGATCGTGCGAAATACCTGAGTGGCCAAAGGCTTGATGCACAGGCCGCCGTCGATACGCCGACGTTCGCGGATACCGTCGATCCAGATCGGAACCGGAAGACCTATGTCATTCCGCCGGGCGAAGCGGAGATGCAGCGGCTGAATGCAGTCAAAGGTGCGAAAAATCCGCTGCTTGAAGCAGCGCGTCCGTTGTTGAGGGCGCAAGCAGATATGCCGGACGCACTGGAAGACTCTGCGGGTGAATTGTTGCGACAGATGCTCGAGCAGGAGATGCGCACCTTTCAAAAACTGTGTGAGCAGGCCAATATTCGCCGCGACCATATGATCGGCGCGCGATACTGTCTGTGCACGGCGCTAGACGAAGCGGCGATGCGAACTGAATGGGGCCGTGACGGCGCGTCGGGAAGTGAGTGGAAGAGCCACAGTCTTGCGACCACTTTCCACGAAGACCGAGACGGCGGCGACAAGGTATATCTCCTGATCGCCCGTCTGCTCGAGGATCCTCATGAGCACCGAGATCTGCTCCAGGTAATCTACCGCATCCTCAGTCTCGGCTTCGAGGGCCGTTATCGGGACGGCGCTGATAGCAAGCGCAAGCACGACGCGATCCGCCAGCGAATCTATAACGTCATCACCTCGCAACGCGAACCCGTTCCGATGGCCTTGTCGCCCAACTGGCAATCGACAGCGAAAGGCAAGCGGCTGTCGCTCTACGATTTCCCGGTGTGGATCACCGTTGTCGTTCTGTCGGTAGTCCTTCTCGGCCTGTTCGGCTGGTTCAAATATGAACTGATGACCCGTGCTGCCGAAGTTCAGAAGCAGATTGCCGCGATCGGCGCGATGACACCACCCCCAGCGCCTCCCCAATTGCACCTCAAACAGTTGCTCAAGGACGAAATCGCCGCCGGCACCGTCAGCGTCGACGAAGATGCCCGCCGCAGCGCTGTGACGTTCCGCGGCGATGCGATGTTCAAGCCCGGCGGGGCGTCGGTCCAACCGTCGATGAACCCGCTGATTTCAAAAATCGCCGCCGAAATTTCCAAGGTTCCCGGCAAGGTAGCCGTTCTTGGGTACACGGACAGCGTGCCGATTCGCAGCCGTCATTTCGCGTCGAATCAGATGCTGTCGGAAGAGCGGGCCATTCAGGTCATGCAGATGCTGCAAGCCGCGGGCGTGCCGGCCAATCGTCTTGAGGCCGCCGGCAATGGCGAGGCCGATCCCGTCGGCGACAACCGCACCGTGCAGGGGCGCGCGCAGAACCGGCGTGTCGAGATCGTCGTCGCGCGATAAGCCAGATCCGTTTCCGGAATTACACATGAAGAAGTTCCAGTTCCTG
Source organism: Burkholderia sp. Bp8992 (assembly GCF_003853705.1). Classification (GTDB taxonomy): domain Bacteria; phylum Pseudomonadota; class Gammaproteobacteria; order Burkholderiales; family Burkholderiaceae; genus Burkholderia. Next base: position 128,044 of record NZ_QTQI01000016.1, read on the forward strand.
TCGTTTCTGGCCTCGCGCCAGTTCCTCACGTTCCTCGCACTGATTGTCGTCGCATTGGTGATCTGGTTCGTCGGGCCGTTTTTCGCGTTCGGCGGACTGAAGCCGCTCGCCGGGGCCGGCATGCGCGTGTTGTTGATCGCATTGCTGCTCGCAGGGGTACTGCTCTGGCTCATGGGCCAGCCGACGATCATCGTATTCGTCGCCCTGCTTTGCTTGTTGATCTGGTACGCGGGCCCGCTGCTTTCGTTTGGTCATATGGCTCTGTTCGAGCCAGCGTCGACCCGACTCACGGCAATCGCGGTGATTGTGGCCGTGCTCGTCATCTTCGGGATGTACCGCGTCTGGCAGAAGATGCGCGCAGACGATGCGTTCCTGAAGAAAATGCTGCGCGTCGGCGACAAGAAGGACGAGTCACCTGCCGCTGAACGTCTGCGAAAAATCGAACCAATCGTGACCAGCGCACTCGCGCGCTTGAAATCGATGCGGACAGGCGCGCGCGGATTGAGTCGGCTGTTCCAGGGCAAGCGCTATTTGTACGAGTTGCCCTGGTACATCACGCTCGGCTCGCGAGGGTCAGGCAAGACCAGCGTGCTGTTGAACGGCGGACTGGCATTTCCCGTCGCCGAGCAGATGCAGCGTGCTGCGGGGACGCCTGTCGCCGACTCCGCCTCGGTGGATTGGTGGTTGACCAATGATGCGGTGCTCATTGACACGACGGGCTACTACACGCGTCATGGCACCTCGCCAACCGCGGACGTCGATGAACCGAAACCGGCAGTCGACACCGTCAGCGCGGATGCGAGCGACTCGGAGCCGGACGAGAAAAGTGCCGAACGCGAGGCAAAACAGGATACTTCGACGCAATCGAAGGCGGCCACGGCATCGAAATCGAGTGCCGATTCCGCTCCGAGTCGTTCGGCCCAGCGCAATAGTCGTCAGGATATCGACCGCGCGGAATGGCTCGGATTTCTCGGCATGCTGCGCCGGAACCGGCCGCGCGCGCCGATCAACGGCGCGTTGCTGACGATCGATCTTGCGACGCTGGCCGGCGCCGATGAGCAAGCGCGTCTCACGGAGGCTGCTGCATTGCGTGCGCGCCTGGCCGAACTGAGGCAGGAACTGGGCATTCGCTTCCCCGCTTACGTGATGGTGACGAAGATGGACGGCCTGACGGGCTTCTCGGAGTATTTCGGCACGCTCACGTCGGAGAGGCGGGCACAGGCATGGGGCTTCACGCTTCCGTATGGCAAGGAAGTGGTTGCGAAGGAGGGTATGCGCGCGCGTTGCCAGGACGAGCTCACGCAACTCTCCGAACGTTTGAGCAATTCGATCGATACACATCTGCAGGATGAGTACGATTTGCCGAAGCGGCGAAAGCTTGCCGCGCTCCCGGAGGAGTTTTCTGCACTGCTCGGCCCGCTGACGGACTTGATCGACCGGGTCTTTCTCGATTCGCGCTACGACGATACTCAACTCCATGCGACGTTGCGTGGTGTGTATTTCACAAGCGCGCGGCAACGGGGCGGCGACGTCGTTGCAGAGCACCATACGCTCGTTCAACGCCTGCTGTCGGTTCAAGACCACGCCGTCGTTTCACCGCAACATGCCGAAGGCAACCAGAGCTTTTTTCTGCACGATCTCCTGACGCGTATCGTGTTCTCGGAAGCGCATCTCGTCAGCCCCAACCTGCGCTGGGAATTCCGCTACCGGCTGTTGCGTCTGATCGGCCACACCTTGACCCTGCTGTTGTTCGTATGGCTGGCGATCGGCTTGCGCGTGAGCTTCGGCCACAACAGCGACTACCTCGACGCGATGGGACGCAAGGTGCAGGCGTTGACCGCTCGCGTGACGCAACTGTACAAGACGCCGAAACCGGAAGCCGTGCCCGACACGCTGACCGAAGCGCGTTATCTGCCGACTTTTCCGAATCTGGACCTGTCGAATCCCGGCAGCGCGTGGCGCTATGGGTTGTACGTGCCGTCGAGCATCGCGACGGAGAGCGGTCGCACATACGATGCGCTCGAGGACAATCTGTTGTTGCCGCAAATCGTGCGCCGGATGGAGGATGTGATGTCCGGCGCGATTACCGGTAGCGATTCGAAGGCCGCCTACGATGCGCTGCGCGTCTATCTGATGCTCTACGACGCCGCCAAGTTCAATGCCGGCGACGTCAAGACGTGGGTGCTCGACGACTGGGCGAAAAACGACAGTGCGGCGATCTTCGGTGGCCGCGCATCGATGGTCGACCATGTCCAGCAGCTCTTGTCCGGCGATCGCGTGGTGAAGTCTCCGCTCATTCGCAATGACGCGTTGATCCAGCGAGCCCGGGCGTTTCTCGATGGCAGCAATGCGACGGGGCGCTTGTACGAGCGTGCAAAGGCAGCGATGCAGAAGGAGGCGCCGGACGAGTTCACGCTGTTGCGCGCGGTGGGCCCGCAGGCCGGCACGGTGTTCACGCGGGCAAGCGACGCGCCGTTGTCGCGCGGCGTATCGGGACTCTTCACGTTCGACGGTTACCGCAATCTGTTCGACAAGCGGCTGCCTGAATTCGTACAGATTGCTCGCGATGACGATGCATGGGTGATGGGGCGCTCATATCTGGTTAGGGCGTCGGACTCGGCTCAAAAAAAAACGGCTGAAATCGTGAGCAATGCGACGGGGATGGACGATGCACTGACGGATGCGGTCCGTCGCGAATATCTGACGGAGTACGCGCAGCAATGGGATGCATTTCTCAACGACATCCGGACGGTGAGCGGCACGAGTCTCGCGTTCAATCTTCAGGTGCTCCGCCGCTTCGCCGCGCCCGACTCGCCGCTCGTGCGGCTGGCTCGTGCGGCGGTGCATGAAACGACGCTGACGGCGCCAGTGAGCGGGTCGGGCGGCACGTTTCTCCAGAAGGCAGCCGACCAGATCAACCAGAAAGCCGACAAGGCGCTTGGCATTCGCGCGTCGGAGCGCGTCGAACGCGACCTCGTCGACGCCCATTTCGCCGCGCTGCGCGAAGTCGTGACCGGCAACACCGATTCGGAGGGCGCTTCCCAGGCGGTAGCCCAGGCCGGTGCGACGGGTCTCGACGGTGTGACCAACCTGTTGAACGACTACTACACGGCGCTCACGGTCTCCGATAACGCGTTGTCGAACAACAGCATGCCGCCGGCCAGCGACGCGGCGGCGAAACTGAAGATGGCGGCCAACACGATGCCCGCGCCTTTCCGTGCCGTGCTGCTGCAGCTTGCCGCGGACGGCTCGCGCGAAGTCAACCAGGGGATCGGGCAATTGTTGTCCCGCCAGATGCAGGCGACCGTCGGTGACACGTGCCGGCTGACCATCGAGGGCAACTATCCGTTTTCGCCCGACAGCAGGCGCGATGTCGGCATCGACGATTTCACCCGTGTGTTCGCGCAAGGCGGCGTGATCGACGATTTCTTCACGAAGACGCTGGCGCCTTTCGTCGACACGTCCGCGAAGCCGTGGCGGTACCGCACGCTGCCCGGCGCGACGGAGCCCGTGCATGGGCCGGATCTCGAACCGTTCGAGCATGCGAAGGCGATTCGCGAAGTCTTCTTCAACGATCCCGGTCACAAGCAGCTCACATGGAAGGCCGATATCCGCATTCCCGAACTGGATCCCTCGATCATGGGCCTTGCGCTTGACGTCGACGGCCAGACTTCGCTCTATCAGCACGGACCCGTGGCGCCGTTCACGGTGTCGTGGCCGGGGCCGCGCGGCGGCGTCCATGCAGAGATCACCGCCAATCCGCGCATTCGTCCCGAGACGTCGACGATTGCTGCAGACGGGCCCTGGGCGCTGATGCGGCTGCTTCAGCGGGGACGGGTCGTCGAAACAGCAATGCCCGGCCGCACCCGTGTCGCGTTCGATTTCGACGGTCGCAAGGCGGCGCTCGACATCGCGAGCACCGGGAGTGTTCCGAATCCGCTGACGAGCGATGTGCTGAGGACATTCCGCTGTCCGAGCTCGATGCCGCTGTTCAATCTGTCGGACAGCGGCCCGCCGCCAGGATTGCCGCGCGGCATGGTGCCCGCAGGTCCGATCAATACCGCCCAATGAACTGCGAGGAACGCGCACGGTGACAAGTTCGACTATGGCCGATCCGAGCAGTCCTGCACGGGTGCCGGCATCTCCGCCGCTCGCTGTGCGTCTCAGGGGCGCGGAGCAAGCGGTCAACCCGTTGCTCGAATCGGCGCGCATCTTGTTGCTTGCGCTGGCGGATACGCCCGCCGGGCTGGAACCTGACGCCGTCGCGCAGCGACGCTGGTGGCTGGAACAGGAGCTCAGGATGTTCGCGCGTGTCTGCAACGAGCTGAAGTTGCACTCCGACCACGTGGTTCGCGCGAGCTATTGCCTGTGCGCCGCGCTCGACGAAGCGGCGATGCAGATGCAGTGGGGCAAGGGCGGTGCGACGGGGATCGACTGGCAGTCAAACAGCCTGGCAGTGGCGCTGGGTCACGACCGGCAGGGAAGTGATCGCGTGTTTCAGCTGATCGACGAAGCGCTGGGCCGTCCTCGAGAGCATCTCGATCTGATCGAGTTGTACCAGAACGTCCTCGATCTGGGATTCAAGGGGCGATATCGATTTGCAAACGATGGGTCGGTCCGTCTTCAGACTGTTCGCGAAGCCGTGCACCAGGTTGTCATGACCGGTGGATTCGGAAGCGTGCGCGACGGCGCGCCGATCCGGCTGCCACGGCAATCGATTGTCGACCCGTGGGTGCGTCCTGCACCGGTGCGTCGAACCCGTTGGTGGATCGGCGCGAGTCTCGCCGTTGCGTTGCTGTTCGGGGCAGGGGGTTATGCAGCAGTGGGACATTGGATGCATGGCAAGCCGGCTACGATGACGTCCTCGCTTGAGGCCTTGTCGGAACAGCTCGGCTTGAGCCTGCGTGACGAGATGGCGGCAGGCAATATCGAGTTGCGCAGGGATACGGCGACGAACGCATTGATCCTCCGGTTCAACGGCATGTATGCGTCGGGTGACGCGACGGTCGCGCCGTGGTGGGCCTCCATGATGGCTACGGTTGGTCGGACCATTGCTGCATCGGTACCCGCTGCGCACGTGCAGGTCGTTGGTTACACCGACAACGTACCGGCTGGAGCGACATCGCGGGACAACAATCAGGCGCTTTCCGAAGCCCGCGCCCGACAAGTCGCGCGGATTCTCGCAGCGGCGGGGGTGCCGATGCACAACATCTCCGCAACCGGACAAAGCGATGCCTATCCGCTCGCCGACAACGGCACGGCACCGGGCAGGTCAAGGAATCGCCGCGTCGAAGTGACCGTATCGAACTGAACGGGGGGCCCAGACGCCTTGCGATTTGCCGATACAACGGACGTGCATTTTGCGGGAGGTATTGTGAGTCGGCTCAAACGCCCTGGTGACGTCGCACCCTGTTCAACACCCCATACGCCACCGACCCGATCACGATCCCCCAGAACGCCGACCCGAGCCCGAGCCACGTCATTCCCGACGCGGTCGCAAGAAACGTGATCACCGACGCTTCGCGGTGGTTCTCGTCCTCGAAGATCCCGTGCACGTTCGCGCTGATCGCACCGATCAGCGCGAGCCCTGCGAGGATCGCGACGAATGCCTTCGGCAGCGCGAAGAACACCGTGACGATCGTGCCCGCGAACAGCCCGCCGATCAGGTAGAACGTGCCGTTCGCAAGCCCGGCGATGTAGCGCCGGTCCGGATCCTCGTGCGCGTCCTTGCCGGTGCACAGCGCCGCGGTGATCGCGGCAACGACGATCGTGATTCCGCCGAAGCACGCGACGACGAGCGACATCACGCTGGTCGCGGTGATGATCGGCCGCGCCGGGGTGTGATAGCCGGACACGCGCAGGATCGTCATCCCTGGCAGGAACTGGCCGGTGAGGCTGACGACGACGAGCGGCAGCGCGAGGCTGAGCGTCGTGCCGAGCGTCCATTCGGGCGCGATGAAGATCGGCCGCGCGATGCTCGGCGACACGTTGCCGAGATGCGTCATCCCGAGCAGCGTCGCGAGCGCGGCGCCCGTCAGCAGCACGAGCACGATGCTGTAGCGTGGCAGCAGGCGCCTGAAGATCACGTAGGCTGCGATCATCCCGAACGCGAGCACGGGCTGATCCGACGCGGCGGAGAACGCGTGCATGCCGAACGGCAGCAGGATGCCGGCCATCATCCCGCACGCGATGCCGCGCGGAATGTGGCGCACGAGCCGGTCGAAATAGCCGGTCACGCCGATCAGCAGGATGATGAGCGCAGCCGTGATGTACGCGCCGACGGCCTGGTTGAGCGTCAGTTGCGGAAACAGGCCGACGAGCAGCGCGGTGCCGGGCGCCGACCACGCGGTGATGACCGGCACCTTCATCTTCCAGCTCGCGAACAGGCCCGAGACGCCCGCGCCGATCGAGATCGCCCACACCCACGACGACACCATTTCGTTGGACGCATGCGCGGCCTGCGACGCCTGGAAGAAGATCGCGAGCGGGCCCGCGTAGGAAATCAGGACCGCGAGGAAGCCCGCGGTGATCGCGGAAACGGACCAGTCGTTGCCGATCGTGCGGATCGCGCCGGGCGGGGAGTTCGGTTGCATCGTCGTCGGGGCGTGCGGCGCGCGGCCGCGAGGCAGAGCCGGGGCGGATGATTGTTGGAAGCCCCGGATGAGCCGTCATTCTGCGCATGGCCGGCGCAATTGGCAATTCGCGGGCGTTGTCGGCTTTTCGTAAGAATTGGTGCGGAAGCGGTCGAATCGGTGGCCTTGCCGCCGGTCAGGTACTGATCTGCAGCACCTTGTCGACCACGGCCACCTTCACGCCGCTTCCGGTCGACAGCGATGCCGTGCCTTCGTCGAACGGGTGCACGGGCGTATCGGTCGGCGTCCACGCATGGCGCGCGAGCAGCTCGCGATACCCGCCGCGAATCACGAAGCCGCCGCATTTGCGCGCATACGCGTCGCGTCGCATCCGGTACGCGCGCGGCAGGTCGTACCACGGCAGCTTCGGCAGGTCGTGATGGACGAGGTGGTAGTTGTTGTTCAGGTACAGCAACCGCATCGCGAAGCCGGCTTCGTTGATCGTGATGCGCGCCTTCGGATGCGGCGCGGCGCGGTGCTCGTATAGCGAGCGGATCATTGCGAGCGACAGCGCGGGCCACGTGACGGCCAGCAGGTAATACCACCACGGCACGCCAATCGCCCATTGCAGCCACGCGAGCAGCGCAACCACGCAGGCAACGTGCATCGCCCACATCGGCAGATAGCGGAAGTCGCCGCGCCGAAACGCGCCGAACGCGTCGGCGACCGTCGAAGCGACGGAGAGCGGCGGCCCGACGACGATTCGTCCGACGAAAGTCTTGCGCGCGACCGTCAGCGCCCGGCGCCAGCGCGGCAGCCGCGCCCAGCGTTCGCGCGTCACGTAGTTCGTTTCCGGATCGACGCCCGGCACGGTCAGGTCCTCGTCGCGATGATGGTCGAGGTGCGTATCGCGATACAGCGTGTACGGATACCAGACCGTCAGCGGCGGATAGCCGAGCAGCTTGTTCACGAACGCGGAACGCGTCGGATGGCCGTGCAGCAATTCGTGCTGCAGCGACAGATGCCATGCGCCGAGCAGGATCAGCGGCGGCGTCGCGGCCGCGAGCGACAGGTGCCCGTCGCGCACGAGCAGCAGCACGGCGAGCCAGCCGCCGTAGATGACGGCGACCAGCAGCCAGGTCGGCCACTCGGTGCGGGCAGTGAAGCGGGCGTCGAGCGCGGCAATCGCGCGCGCATGATCGACGTCGAAGTATTCGGCCATGGCGTTGAGGCGGATGGATCGGGCAATGCGGGGAACGAGCGATGGAACCGGTGCGCTCGGCCCGGGTGCGCAGGTGTCTCGCGGATCACGGTCGGCCTGCCCGGCATCGCGCACGTGGCGGTGCCGGCAGGCCTTCGAACGGTACCGGGACGGGGCGGCGACGCCAACCAATCGATTCGCATTTGCTTATCGCGACGAAGCCGATATGCATCGGGGGCCGGCGCAGATGCGTAGAATGCCCGCATGAACCCATGGATCGCAGTACTGCCGATGTACAACGTGACGCCGCGCCACGCCGCACTGTGGCGCGCGCTGCTGCGCGACGCGCTCGATGCGTTCGCGAACGCGGGCGGCCCTGTCGACGTCGCACGGCCCGACGCGCCGTTCGACGACCTGCACGCGCTGTGGCGGCGCGACGATCTGCTGCTGTCGCAGACCTGCGGCTACCCGTACCGGATGCTCGGCTTGCGCGACGTCGTGCGTTTGATCGCGACCCCGGTTTTCGACGCGGACGGCTGCAACGGGGCGCACTACAGCAGCGTGCTGGTCGTGTCGGCACGTGTGCATGCGGGCGGCGCGACGACGCTCGCCGCATGTCGCGGGCTGCGCGCCGCATACAACGGCGCGGATTCACACAGCGGGATGAATGCGTTCCGGCATGCGGTCGCGCCGCATGCGCATGACGGACGGTTTTTCGGATCGGTCACGCCGTTCGGCTCGCACCTGAACGTGCTGCGTGCGCTGGCGTCGGGCCAAGCCGATTGCGCGGCGATCGACTGCGTGACGTTTGCCTATGTGCGCGACGCGTTGCCCGAGCTGCTGAAGGACATCCGGACCATCGGCACGACGGCTTCCGCGCCGGGATTGCCGTTCATCGCATCGCGCGCGCTGCCGGAAACACAGGTCGGCGCGTTGCAGGACGCGCTCGATCGCGCGGTCGCCGCCGATCCGGAACGCGCGCGCGTGCTGAGGCTGAAGGGGTTCGAACGGCTGTCGCCGGCCGACTACGACGCGATTGCGCGGTTCGAGCGGGGAGCCGTCTCGCACGGCTATCCCGAACTCGGGTGACACACGGGGCGGCGCGCGGCGGTGCTGCGACCGCCCGCGCCGCGACCCGCTTACTCCTCGTCCATCAATCGGACCTTGACGCGCTTGCCCTTGATCTTCCCGGCGTTGAGCTTGCGCAGCGCGTCGTGGGCGACGCCGCGCTCGATCGCGACATAGGTCGAGAACTCGGTCACGTTGATCTTGCCGATCTGCTTGCCGTCGAACCCGGCGTCGCCGGTCAGCGCGCCGAGCACGTCGCCCGGGCGGATCTTGTCCTTGCGCCCGCCGAGGATCTGCAGCGTTTCCATCGGCGGCAGCAGCACGCTGTCGTCCGCCGGCTTCAGTTCAGCGAGCGGATGCCATTCGACTTCGCGCTTCTGCGCCTGTTCGATGGCGCCTACGCGGCCCATCTCGTCCATGCTCGCGAGGCTCAGCGCCCAGCCGTCCTGGTCCGCGCGGCCCGTACGGCCGATGCGGTGCACGTGCACTTCGGGGTCGGGCGTCACGTCGACGTTGATCACCGCTTCGAGCTGCGCGATGTCGAGCCCGCGCGCGGCGACGTCGGTCGCCACCAGCACCGAGCAGCTGCGGTTCGCAAACTGGATCAGCACCTGGTCGCGCTCGCGCTGGTCGAGCTCGCCGTGGAGCGCGAGCGCGTGGAAGCCCTGCGCATGCAGCACGTCGAGCAGGTCGCGGCACTGCTGCTTCGTGTTGCAGAACGCAATCGTGCTCACCGGCCGGTAGTGGTTCAGCAACTGGCCGACTGCGTGCAGCCGCTCGTTCTCGGTCACTTCATAGAAGCGCTGGCGGATCTTGCTGTCGTCGTGGCGCTCCACGAGCTTGATTTCCTTCGGATTGCGCAGGAACTGCTGGCTCAGCTTCGCGATGCCGTCCGGATAGGTCGCGGAGAACAGCAGCGTCTGGCGCGTCGTCGGGCACATCCGCGCGACCTTTGCGATGTCGTCGAAGAAGCCCATGTCGAGCATCCGGTCGGCTTCGTCGAGCACCAGCGTGCTCAGCGCATCGAGCTTCAGGTTGCCGCGGTCAAGGTGATCCATGATGCGGCCCGGCGTGCCGACGACGATGTGCGCGCCGTGCTCGAGGCTCTGCGCCTGCGGGCGCATCGGCGTGCCGCCGCACAGCGTCAGCACCTTCACGTTCTCTTCGGCGCGCGCGAGGCGGCGCACTTCCTGCGCGACCTGGTCGGCGAGCTCGCGCGTCGGGCACAGGATCATCGCCTGCACGTCGAAGCGGCGCGTGTCGAGGCGCGAGAGCAGCGCGAGCGAGAACGCGGCGGTCTTGCCGCTGCCCGTCTTCGCCTGCGCGATCAGGTCCTGGCCGGCCAGCGCGACCGGCAGGCTCGCGGCCTGGATCGGCGTCATGTCGACATAGCCGAGCTGCGCGAGGTTCGCGAGCGTGGCGGGCGTCAGCGGCAGCGCGCTGAACGGCGTGGCGGTCGGTTGCGTCAAGACAGGTCTCCGAGGTAGGGGCGGCCTTCCATCTGCTCGTAGACGACCGTGCCTTCGTCGTCTTCGAAGCGTTCGAGGTAGTTGCGCGCGCCGCACAGCGGGCAGCGGAACAGCAGCCCCTGGCCTTCGTCCTTGATGACGACGTCGGACTGCTCCCACTGCGTGCCGCAGCTCTGGTTTCGGCAGGTAAACACGGTCTTTCTCCAGCTGAATTCGGTTGATGGCGCGCCCGGGCGGGCGCGGCAACGGCGGGCGGCGCTCGCGCGGCTCGGGCGCGGGCCGCACCGGCGTCGCCTGGGTTGCGTCGATGCGGATGATGGATCGGGCGGCGACAGGGTCGCGCGTGCCGCAATTCTAGCGGAAGCGGGCGCCCGGCACGGGATATCCGCCCGTGCCCGCCAAGAAAAACGGCCGCCCCGGAGGGCGGCCGTATGGTGCGGCAAAACGGGGCCGGACGCGTTACAGCGCTATGTCGGCCGACGCCTTCGCCGGGCGGGCCGGCGCGTTGCCGGCCGGCTGCGACGGCATGCCGAGGTCGATCTTCGGCGGCGGCGACAGTTGCAGCACGTCGCTCGTGTAGGTCCATTCCTCGACGACCTTTGCCGGGCTGTCGTTCAGCTTCGTGCCGTAGCTCGGCACGATCTGGCGGAGCTTCTGCTGCCACTCGGGCGTCGCGACCTTGTCCTTGAACACCTTCTTCATCAGGTTCAGCATGATCGGCGCGGCCGTCGATGCGCCCGGCGACGCGCCGAGCAGGCCCGCGATGCTGCCGTCCTGCGACGCGACGATCTCGGTGCCGAGCTTCAGCACGCCGCCCTTGACCGGGTCGCGCTTGATGATCTGCACGCGCTGGCCGGCTTGCCACAGGCGCCAGTCTTCCTTCTTCGCGTTCGGGAAGTATTCCTTCAGCGCGTTGAAGCGGTCGTCGTCGGACAACATCAGCTGGCCGGCGAGGTACTGGACCAACGGGAATTCGTCGACGCCCACGCGCATCATCGGCGCGACGTTGTGCAGGTTGGTGCTCTTCGCGAGGTCGAAGTACGAACCGTTCTTCAGGAACTTGGTCGAGAACGTCGCGAACGGCCCGAACAGGATGATCTTCTTGCCGTCGATGATCCGCGTGTCGAGGTGCGGCACCGACATCGGCGGCGAGCCGACCGACGCCTTGCCGTAGGCCTTCGCGAGATGCTGCTTCACGACCTCGGGGTTGTCGGTCACGAGGAACGAGCCGCCGACCGGGAATGCGCCGTAGTCCTTCGCTTCGGGGATGCCCGACGCCTGCAGCAGGTGCAGCGCACCGCCGCCCGCGCCGATGAACACGAACTTCGCGTCGACCGATTGCGGCGGTTCGTCCGAGTGCAGCTTGACCCACGACACGTGCCACGTGCCGTCGGCGTTGCGCGTGATCTCGCGCACTTCGCTCGACAGCGACAGCGTGAAGTTCGGCTGCGTCTTCAGGTAGCCGACGAACTGGCGCGTGATCTCGCCGAAGTTCACGTCGGTGCCGATCGGCGTCCACGTCGCCGCGACCTTCTGGTTGCGGTCGCGGCCTTCCATCATCAGCGGCACCCACTGCTTGATCTGGTCGTAGTCTTCCGAATACTGCATCCCGCGGAACAGCGGGCTCGCCTGCAGCGCTTCGTAGCGCTTCTTCAGGAAGCGGACGTTGTCGTCGCCCCATACGAAGCTCATGTGCGGCGTCGAGTTGATGAACGAGTGCGGGTTCTTCAGCACGCCCTGCCTGACCTGCCACGCCCAGAATTGGCGCGAGATCTGGAACGACTCGTTGATCTCGATCGCTTTCGAGATGTCGACCTTGCCGTCGGCCTTCTCCGGCGTGTAGTTCAGTTCGGCGAGCGCCGAGTGGCCGGTGCCGGCGTTGTTCCAGCCGTTCGAGCTTTCCAGCGCGACGCCGTCGAGGCGCTCGACCATCGTCATCGACCAGTCAGGTTGAAGCTCGTGCAGCCAGACGCCGAGCGTCGAGCTCATGATGCCGCCGCCCACCAGCAGGACGTCGACCTTCTTCGTATCGGCGGCGTGCGCGGACGATGTCGCGACGCACAGTGCGAGCGCCGACAGTATTACCCGTAACGTTTTGATCACAGCAGATCCCATTTTCAACTTGAATGCATCGGTTTGCCATGCCGCCCGGCGTGCGGTTCCGTTGCGCCGGCATAGGGGTCCGGAGATCCGGACCGCGAATCCGGAATTCCGGATCGGCGCTGCGCGCCGTTGCATTTGCGCACGCGAAGCCGTTCGGAAGGACACCTTCGGATCGGCTTCCGCGGGCAGGCAAGCGCCTGCGTCGCGAGGGTGCGCAACGCGCCCGGGCCCTTGTGGCAAGCCTCGGCGGAAAGCGCTTCGGGCTGCATGGAAAGGGGCCGCGCGCGACGCGTTTGTGCGGGGGCGGGGTGGCAAGGGGCGCGTAATATAACCGAACTCGGACAACGTGTCGCAGACGACGAATATCCCTGTTTTTGTGGGGTTTTTCGTGTGTCCGGGTTTCCGGAATGACGGTGTGCGACGCCGAAAAATCGGCGGGGTCGGAGTGGCGAAATGCGGGTGTCGGGCACGCCGCGCGCCACACCGGTACTGCATCGAATCGCGGCGTTGCACCGCGACCCGTGCACATCAAATCAGGTCACATCACTTCATTTCGCTGCGCCGTTCCGGCAGAACTGCTCGTAGCCCTGCGCCGAATTCGCGAAGCCGCGCGCCTTCGCGAGTTCCCACGGACGCTCGCATTGCTGCGTGCGCTCGCACCACGCGTAACCGGCCGAGCCGATGCAGCCGTGTGCGTCGCGATCGCCGCCGACCATCGGCGGGGCTGCTTGCGCGGACGTATCGGCCGGTGCCGACGCATTGGCCGGCGCGGAGGATTGCGCCGCACACGCGCTCAATGCGAATGCGCAGGCGATCGCGGCGGCCAGCGACGCGGAGGGGACGTAACGTTTCATCGGGTAGCGCTCCATGGGATGACGATCGACGGCGGATGCCCGCATGCGGGCGCCTGAACATTCACGCGTCCGGCACCGGCACGCGCGACGAGAACTTCACCTCGCGCAACGCGAGGCTCGACTGGATCGACGACACGCCGGCCTGCTTTCGGAGCACGCGCTCGACGAATTCCGCATACGCGTCGAGATCGGCTGCGACGACCTGCAGGATGTAGTCGGCCGCACCGGTGATCTTGTGGCACGACGTGACTTCGTCGTGACGCCGCATCACGTCCTCGAAGTGATCCGAATCCTGATCCGAGTGCATGTTGAACGTCACCTGCACGAACGCGAACACGTTCATGCCGAGCGAGCGGCGGTCGAGGTTAGCCTGGTAGCCGGTGATCACGTGCTCGTCCTCGAGCCGCTTGCGGCGGCGCCAGCACGGCGTGACGCTCAGCGACAGCTTCTCGCCGAGCGTCGCGTTCGACAGCGCGCCGTCTTCCTGCAGCAGGCGGAGCATCGCGCGGTCGACGCCGTCGAGTTCAACTGAAGCGCGATTTTTGCTCATATCCGGCGTCCCGTAGACAGATTTCTCAAAATTGTACGAAACGAAGAAGCGAAAAGCAAAGCTAATGCCGGCCGGCGTCAATAGACTGTTGCCACCCCTTTCCTCTCGTCATCACGGCAACGGTCAACCATGCTCACGGTCTACAGCAGCGATCACCACCTGCATCGCGGCGTCGAACTGAAGGACGGCGCGATCACCGAGTCGTTCGAAAACCCCCTTCGCGCCGAAACGGTGCTCGCGCAAGTCCGCGCGGCCGGCCTCGGCGACGTGATCGCGCCGCGTGCGTTCGACCGCGCGAGTTATGCGGGCGCGCACAGCGCGCGCTACGTCGATTTCCTCGCGGGCGCGTGGGACGAATGGACGGCGAGCGGCCGCACCTGCCAGGCGCTGCCGCTCGTGTGGCCGGTGCGCGCGATGCCGGCCTCGGCGACGCTGCCCGACTTCATCGACGGCAAGCTCGGCTTCTTCGCGATGGACGCCGGCGCGCCGATCAACGCGGGCACGTGGGATGCGGTGAGCGCGAGCGCGAACTCGGCGCTCACCGGCGCCGACTTGCTGTCGGGCGGCGGCGCGCGCGCGGCGTTCGCGCTGTGCCGCCCGCCCGGCCATCACGCAGGCCGTGAGTACATGGGCGGCTACTGCTACCTGAACAACGCGGCGATCGCGGCGCAGCACGGCATTGCCGGCGGTGCAGAACGCGTCGCGGTGCTCGACGTCGATTTCCATCACGGCAACGGCACGCAGGACATCTTCTACGCGCGTTCCGACGTGCTGTTCGCGTCGCTGCACGGCGAGCCGGCAGTGTCGTATCCGTACTTCTCCGGCTACGCGGGCGAACGCGGCGCGGGTGCTGGCGAAGGCTTCAACCTGAACCTGCCGCTGCCGAAGGGCACGCAGTGGGACACGTATTCGGGCGCGCTCGGCCAGGCCACGGCCGCGATCGCGAAGCACGCGCCCGACCTGCTCGTCGTGTCGCTCGGGGTCGACACGTTCGAGCACGACCCGATCAGCCATTTCAAGTTGCGCTCGCCCGACTACCTGCGGATCGGCGAGGCGCTGGCGCGTCTGAACCTGCCGACGCTGTTCGTGATGGAAGGCGGCTACATGGTCGACGAGATCGGCATCAATGCGGTGAACGTATTGCTGGGATTCGAAGGGCGTGCGTGAGCGCGCGGCATGAGTTTCGACGAACGACGGATCTGAACACGAACGAAGCGCGACAAGGATGGAGACAACCATGAATCGACATCACAAGACAGCACTCGCCGCCGCGGCCGCACTGACGTGCGCGCTGTCCGCAGGGCCCGCACACGCGGACGACATCGTGCGCATCGGGCACGTCGCGCCGCTGACCGGCGCGATCGCGCACCTCGGCAAGGACAGCGAGAACGGCGCGCGGCTCGCGGTCGAGGAGATCAACGCGAAGGGGCTGACGATCGGCGGCAAGAAGGTCACGCTGCAGCTCGACGCGCAGGACGACGCGGGCGATCCGCGCACCGCGACCCAGGTCGCGCAGCGGCTCGTCGACGACAAGGTCGTCGGCGTCGTCGGCCATCACAACTCGGGTACGTCGATTCCGGCGTCGCGTGTGTATCGCGACGGCGGCGTCGTGCAGATCTCGCAGGCCGCGACCAACCCGACGTACACGCAGCAGGGCTTCAGGACGACGTATCGCGTCGTCGCGACCGATGCGCAGCAGGGGCCGGCGCTCGCGATGTATGCGGCGAAGAACATGGGCATCAAGACGGTCGCCGTGGTCGACGATTCGACCGCATACGGGCAAGGCCTCGCGACCGAGTTCGAGAAAGCCGCGAAATCGGCCGGGATGAAGGTCGTGTCGCGCGACGCGACCAACGACAAGGCGATCGACTTCCGCGCGATCCTCACGAAGATCAAGGGCGAGAACCCGGACGCGATCATGTACGGCGGCATGGACGCAACGGGCGGCCCGCTCGCGAAGCAGGCGCGCCAGCTCGGCATGCGCGCGAAGGTCCTCGCCGGCGACGGCGTGTGCTCGACCGACCTGCCGAAGCTCGCGGGGCCGGCGTCGGACAACGTCGTGTGCTCAGAGGCCGGCATCGCGCTCGAGAAGATGCCGGGCGGCGCGGCGTTCGTGAAGCGCTACGAAGCGCGCTATCACCAGCCGATGCAGGTGTATGCGCCGTTCTCGTACGACGCGGTGTACATCATCGTCGATGCGATGAAGCGCGCGAATTCGACCGACCCGGCGAAGGTGCTGGCCGCGATACCGGCCACCGACTATCGCGGCGTGATCGGCGAAACGAGCTTCACGCCGCACGGCGACCTGAAGCACGGCGCGATCTCGGTGTTCACGTACAGGAGCGGCAAGAAGGCGCTGCTCGATATCGTCAGGATGTAACGTCGCGGCCAGGCCGTGCTGCCTTACGAAATCCGCATGCGCGCATCGTTCGCGCGGCGCTCCGCGTCGTGCACGATATGCAGCTCGCGCGTGCGGATCGGCAGCGCGCAATTCGCGTCGGCAAGCGTCTTGCGTACCTGGCGCGCTAGGCGCCAGCGCATCGCCCAGAACTTGTCGGTATGCGTCCACACGCGCATGTTCGCGACGGCCGTGCTGTCGTCGAAGCGCATCACCATCACGTCCGGCGCGGGATCCTGCAATACGTCGGGATCGGCCACGGCCAGCGCCCGCAGCGCGTCGAGCGCGCGATCGATGTCGTCATGCACCGACACGTCCACTTCGAGATCGAGGCGGCGCGTCGGGTTGCGCGTGTAGTTGCGGAGCGAGCTGCCCCACAGCGCGCTGTTCGGCACGTATTCGCAGATGCCGTCCGGCTTCGTGAGCCGCGTCATGAAGAGCCCGACCTCGTCGACGGTGCCTGCGACGCCCGAGCCGCCGTCGATGTAATCGCCGACCTTGAACGGCCGCAGCAGCAGAAGCATGATGCCGGCCGCGATGTTCTGCATCGTGCCCTGCAGCGCGAGCCCGATCGCGAGGCCGGCCGCGCCGAGCACCGCGATGAGGCTCGCGGTTTCGATACCGAGCTGCGACAGCGCGCCGACGATCGCGACGATGCGGATGCCCCACACGGCGACGTCGCAGAGGATGGGCCGCAGCGTGTCGTCGACGCGCTCCTTGTTCGCAAGCAGCCGGTTCAACCAGTTGCCGATGCGCTTCGACAGCCACCAGCCGGCGACGAGCAGCGCCAGGGCGGCGCACAGCCTGAGGGAAAGGGTGGACAGCGCGTTCCACAGGAACGTCCAGCGTTCCGGGTGCAGTTGATCGAGAAACATGACGGGATTCCGGGTTGAAAGATGATGCAGCGTCGCGCTGCCGGCAGCGTTCGACTGTACACGCGGCGCGGTGGTTCACGCGAATGCTGCGTTGATTTAGTACTGGTACTAAGTGCTAATTCGAGAAAATAGGATTGGTCCTATTCAGCCATTTTGAGCGTGCCGATACACTCGCCTTCATGTTGCCGGATCGCGATGCAGGCTCCTCCGCGATGCCGGCCCTTTCCCGGTTTTTTCATTGATAGATAGCGAGTGACGACGTCATGCGGTTAGACCTGCGTTTCCGTCTCGCACGCGAACAAGGTCAACCCGTTCGGCGCGGCGTTCGCTGTTTTCCGTTTCGCCGCGCGTTGCTGCTCGGTGCCATCGCGGCGGCCTGTACGGCCGGCGCGCAGGGTGCGATCGCGCAGGCGTCTCACGATGCCGCGCCGTTCGCGCCCGTGGCGGCGGAAACGGCAGACCTTGTCGACGTGCCTTTTTTCAGTTCCGCGCGGACGACGTGGGGTGGCTTGCGCGCGTCGACGGCAGCGCCGCTCGATGTCGCGTATGCATCACATGGTGCGAGCATGTCGACGGATGGTGGTCGCGATGATCCGGTCGCCCGCTTCGGCGCATGCGTTGCATATCGCGTGCTGTGCGATGCGGCGCGCAGTGCGGTCGAACGCGGCTATGCATCGCGGTTCGATTACGGGCTGGCGTCGGCGTTGCCCGCGATGGGCACGCAACCGGCGTTCGAGCGCGGCGCCGTCGATCTGGCATCGGCCGACCCGTTCACGCTGGCCGAGCCGGATCGCGGCACGCGCGCCGGCCCGATCGCCGGCAGCCTGCATACGTCGCTGGTGCGCGCCGAACTGCCGGCCGGTGTTGCCGCGCAGATCGTCCGCATGCTGGCCGGGCGCATCGATCCGAAGCAGCGCGGTGTGGTCGGCGATACCTTCCGCGTCGCATTCGAGCCGGATTACGGCGCGATGCGGCCGGGCCGCGTGCGCGTGACGGCGCTCGACATCCGTTTTCGCGGGCAGCATGTGACGGCCGTGTGGTTTGCGCCGCAAGCGGGCGCGCCGGGCGCCTACTACGACCTCGACGGCATGCCGCTCGCCGGCACCCGGTTTGCGATGCCGGTCGCCGCGACGCGGATCAGCTCGCCGTTCGGCACGCGCGTGCATCCGGTGAGCGGCGCGCGCCACGTGCATTCGGGCGTCGATCTCGCGGCGCCGGCTGGCCGTGCGGTGCATGCGTCGGAGCGCGGCGTCGTGACGTTCATCGGCACCGAGCTGAACGGCTACGGCAAGTACGTGGTGATTCGCCACGACGGCGGCTATGCGTCGTACTACGCGCATTTGTCGGCGTTCGAGCCGACGTTGCGGACCGGCGCGCGCGTCACGCGCGGTCAACGAGTCGGGGCGGTCGGCAGTACGGGGACGGCCACCGGCCTGCATCTGCACTTCGAGGTGCGCCGGCATGCGCGCCTTGTCGATCCGATCGCACTGGTGCACGCAGCCGGAGCGGCGAAGCTGAAGGGCGCGCAGCGTGTGGCGTTCAATCGCATGGCGCGGGACGCGCGCACGCAGCTCGCGTCGGCGACGTGGAAGCAGCCGGTTGCGATGTCGGAGGTTGTCGCATCGCATGCAGGCTGATCGTCGGCCGGGTGCCCGCGTTCACGGGGGCGGTCGAGGCCGGACTGCCGATGAACCTCGGTGGCGGACACCAGCGAGCGATCACCGGCAATGCGGGCGTGTGGTGGGCGTGGTGAGTCAAAGGGTAACGGCGCGTCGATCGATCGGCCGCGGCGCGAGTTATCGCGGCCGATCCGCACACGTCGTTCACGCAGCCTGCTCGACCGGCAACCAGATCTCCAGCACGCCGGCGCCCGTCACCGGATCATAGTCGCCGCTGTAGCGCTCGAACTCGGGCGCGTCCACCGCCTTGAATCCCGACGTCGGCAGCCAGCCGTTCCAGATGCTGTAGAAGGTCTGGTGCAGCGTGGAGATATGCCCGACATGTTCGAATACCGCGTATCGCTGCGGCGTCAGCTCGACCCAGCGAAACGGCGCGGGCAGCCGGTCGCGGCTCGTGACTTCCACGCCCGCGATGTATTCGAAGCTGCCGTCCGCGTCGGGGTTGCAGCACACGCCGTACGTCACGTCGCCGACCTGGCCGGGAAGGGTACCGAGGTATGGGATGAACGCTTGCCACAGCGCCGGGATCCCTTCGTTGGTTTCGAACGTATAGCGGTCGCTCATGCCCGCGATCAGCCGCGTTCCGGCGGTTTCGAAACGTGACGGCGTCACGTCGACGATCTTCAACTCTTTCATGCGAAGCGGCTCCACAAGGGACAACCCGTCGAGAGTGCGCCGAGCCCGCACGTCCTCGGGCGTCATGCCGAAGAGATCGCGGAAGGCGCGCGTAAACGCCTCATGGGAGCCATAGCCGGCATCGAGCGCCACGTGCAGGATGTCCGGCGCGCCTTGCGCCAGCGCATGCGCCGCACGCGTGAGCCGCCGCGACCGGACGTAGCGCATCACCGGCCAGCCGGTATTCATCGAGAACAGGCGCGAGAAGCCGAAGCGCGACATGTCGCAGTTCGCGGCAATCGTGTCGAGCGTCAGGTCTTTGTCCAGTTTGGTTTCGATAAACCAGAGTGCTTGTCCAACCGGGTTCATGGCGTGCCAATGAGTGTGTCGGGTGGACTATATGGTATCGGCGGACGGAGCATTTGATCGTTCTTGCGCGGCAGCCATGATCTGGCGGCTGCACAAAAGCACATCGCCACGCCGGTCGGCGTGGCGATGATCGACAGGTTGCTGCGGTTTAACCCAGCGGCCAGTTCAAGATCGCGATGCCGTCGTTGTAATCGCCGTCGCCGCCATCTTCCGACCCGACGAGCCCGAAGTAGGTCTTCTTGAAGATGTCGACCTGACGCGAGCCGATCTTCGACGGCTTGCCGTTCGCCGTCACGACCACGCGCACCTTCCCCTTGCCCGAGTTCACGATCTGCGTGTTCAGGTTCGCGTCCTGCGTGCCGGCGCCCTGGAACGTCGCGGCCGGCTTCGCGTTGTCGTCGACGAACACCTCGATCGTCTGCTGCGCCGACGAGTTGACCAGCGCGGTCACGCCGAACGCGATGTTCGGCGGCAGGTTGAAGATGCCGTCGCGTTCGCCGCCGCCGGTCGTCGTGGGGTCCGGCTGCGCGGGCGGCAGCGGGGCTTTCGAGAAGTAATTGACCACCGCGCCGACGCCGAACTTCGCCGCGGCACCGGGCAATACGCCCGGCGCGCCGGCCCACGTCACCGTGCAGGCGACGACTTGTCCGGCCGCATCGGCTTTCACCTTGTTCTGCCAGGTGCCGACGTCGAAGCTGTACGGGATCGTCGCGATATCGACGAACACGTCGTACTGCGGCAGTTTCTCGACCAGCTGCGCGGTCATGAACTGGCGCATGCGGTCGAGCACGGCCTGGTCGCCGTTGGCTTGTACGGCGGTGGCGTCGTTGCCTGCGAGTTGCAGCAACGCATACAGATCGTCATGGGTAAACGGTTGTGACATGTCGTCCTCGTCTGGATGGAAGGTCTCGCGTGCGCGGCCTGTGAACGGGCGTCACCGTGCCGCGCGCGGAGCAAAGCGTGGGACTTCTCGAACGATTCGCAATGTGTGGTTGGCCCCGTCGCCATTGCGATGCTGCGTGACTGGCCGCCGCTTAATCGAGCGGCCAGTTCAGGAACACGATGCCGTCGTTGTAGTCGTCATCGGCGCCGTCTTCCGACCCGACGATCCCGAAGTACGACTTCTTGAAGATGTCGACCTGCCGCGAGCCGAGCCGCGACGGCTTGCCGTTCGCCGTCACGATCACGCGCACGCGGCTCGTTTCGGGTTGTCGTCGATATAGATGTCGCGCGTCAGGTCAGCCGATCGGCCACTGGAGCACGACGATGCCGTCGTTGTAGTCGCTGTCGTGGCCGTCTTCCGACACGACGATCCCGAAGTTGACCGTGTACGGCGAGCCGTCCGACTTCTTGCCGTTGATCGGCGCGAGGCGCGCGTCGGTGGCCGACGGCTTGCCGTTGACCGACACTTCGAAGCGGAGCTTGCCGTTGCCGGAATTGAGCGTGGCTTCACGCGTGCCGTCGCGCGTCGTCAGCTTGTGATACGCGGCCGGTTCGGCGCTGTCGCCGATAAACAGCTTGATGTGCTGCTGCTCGGCGGCATTCGCGAAGAAAATCGCGCGGAAATTGGTATTCGGCGGAATCGAAAACTCGCCGGCACGGTTGGAAGACGTTTGAGAATCGGCCATGCTTGCCTCCTGAGGTATGTTGGATAAGGCGTGAGCCTTGTCGCGCAAACGTTTGCTGTTTGAAACACGACATACAAAGCATGGCGAAAAATAAATAAAAAAATATTCGAGCGGGAATGGTTATTGTTCAGTAAATCGAAAATCAAGATTAATCGATTTAGTGAAATGAAGTTAATGAACCAAGTTTCGACGTATTTGGGAAATTATATCGATGCACGTATCGCTTTCTTGAACGATGCGTGACCGTACCGGAAAGGAGAGAGGCGGGGAGGCAATCGGACTTCGGAGCAGACGCTCGGCGTTCGCATATGGCAGCGTTGTCGTTTCAACATCAGCATCTCGGTCGTGGCCGCGCCCACTGGCCACCGTCGAACGCCCACACCGAAGCCCGATTACAGGAGGAGGGGGTGCGGCGACCGATGAAGTGGATGGACCGACTCACTCCGAACATGAATAGGACCGCACCGGCGCCGCACCTGAGAAGCATATCGACGGGGCAGGCCGCCGCCTATCGGACAGGACTGATTCTGCGCACAAAAAGCCGCGCGATATCCGTGCGCCAGGTTGACAGCCCCGGCCACCCTGTGATTTGATTCCGCCCATGCAAGCCGCCCAGCCCCTCTTCTCGCTACGACTACTAGCCCGTTTCTCCGGGCTGGGTCTGCGGCTGCGCGCTTTCCATCTGCTTCTTTCCTGAAGCGCCAGATTTCCCCCGTATCACCGACCTGGCCCCGGTTATCGACCGGCGCCTGAGTTCGTCTTTTTTCCGTATCGCTCCGCTCCGTCCCGGTCGCCCAACCGCCAAGGCTGTCGTTCGCCGTACCGCTTTGCCGTTGTGCCGTTTCATCGCTGTCACCGCTGCGCGCGCAGCCGGCCTCTCCCGCTGAAGGCCGCCGCGACGCGGTTTCCCGACCAACCGACCGAGGACCGAACACCATGATGCTGAAGAACCCCGCGACGAAGTACCGACCGTTTACGCCCGTCAACCTGCCGAACCGCACGTGGCCGTCGCGCACGATCACGCAGGCGCCGATCTGGATGAGCACCGACCTGCGCGACGGCAACCAGGCGCTGTTCGAGCCGATGGACGCCGCGCGCAAGATGCGGATGTTCAAGACGCTGGTCGCGATCGGCTTCAAGGAGATCGAGGTCGCGTTTCCGTCGGCGTCCGAGACCGATTTCAACTTCGTGCGCGAGCTGATCGAAGGTGGCCACATTCCCGACGACGTGACGATCGAGGTGCTCACGCAGGCGCGCGACGACCTGATCGAGCGCACGTTCGAGTCGCTGCGCGGCGCGAAGCGCGCGATCGTGCACCTGTACAACGCAACGGCGCCGGAATTCCGCAAGATCGTGTTCGGCCTCGAGCGCGACGGCGTGAAGCAGCTCGCGGTGAACGCGGCGCGCACGATCAAGCGCTTCGCCGACGCGGCGACCGACACGCACTTCACGCTGCAATACAGCCCCGAAACCTTCACGGCGACCGAGCTCGACTTCGCGAAGGAAGTCTGCGACGCCGTGTTCGACGTGTGGCAGCCGACGCCCGCGCACAAGGCGATCGTGAACCTGCCGGCGACCGTCGAAGTCGGCACGCCGAACTTCTACGCGGACCAGATCGAGTGGATGCACCGCAACCTCGCGCGCCGTGACGCGCTGATCCTGTCCGTGCATCCGCACAACGACCGCGGCACCGCGGTCGCGGCGGCCGAGCTCGCGGTGATGGCCGGCGCCGATCGCATCGAAGGCTGCCTGTTCGGCAACGGCGAACGCACCGGCAACGTCGATCTCGTCACGCTCGCGCTGAACCTGTACACGCAGGGCGTCGATCCGGGCCTCGATTTCTCGCAGATCAACGAAGTTGCGCGCACGTCCGAGGAATGCACGCAGTTGCCGATCCACCCGCGCCATCCGTATGTCGGCGACCTCGTGTTCACCGCGTTCTCCGGCTCGCACCAGGACGCAATCAAGAAGGGCTTCGCGGTGCAGCGTCCCGACGCCGTGTGGGAAATGCCGTATCTGCCGATCGATCCGAGCGATCTCGGTCGCACGTACGATTCGATCATTCGCGTGAACAGCCAGTCGGGCAAGGGCGGTATCGCGTACCTGCTCGAACAGGGCTATGGCGTCGCGTTGCCGCGCCGTTTGCAGGTCGATTTCAGCGCGGCCGTGCAGCGCCTGACCGACGACAGCGGCCACGAGGTGACGAGCGCGCAGATCTGGACGCTGTTCCAGCAGGAATACGTCGAAGGCGATGCGCCGCTGCGTTACGTCGGCCATGAGTTGACCGAGCGCGACGGCCGCGAGTCGATCGTGCTGACCGCCGACGTACACGGCGAGCGCCGCGTGCTGCGCGGCGAAGGCAACGGCCCGCTCGATGCGTTGATGCATGCGCTGCGCACGCCGCTGCGGATCCAGCACTACGAGGAACGTGCGTTGTCGCAGGGCGCCGATGCGAAGGCGATCGCAATTGCCGAGCTGGCCGGTTCCGGCGTGCGCGGCAGCGCGTTCGGCGTCGGCATCGATGCGAACCTGACGACCGCGTCGATCCGCGCGGTGATCGGCGGTGTCAATCGCGCGTATGCGCGCGCCGACGAAGCGGCGCAGGCGACGTTCTTTGACGTCGAGCGTGCGGTGAAGGCTGTCGCATAAGGGGCGCGGTGATGGCCGCGCCGGGGGGCTCCGGTGCGGCTGCTTCGCTGGCAGTTTCGTTGCTGCTGCACGACCCGGCAAGTGCGTCGTGCAGCGCTTTCTTCATGAAGTCTACCCACGCGCGCGTTTTCGCATCGACGAGCTGGCGCGACGGATACACCAGAAACACTCTCACGTCGTCTGCGCGATAGTCGGGCAGCACGCGCAGAAGCGCACCCGAACGCAGCGCGTCGTCCACCACGAAATCCGGCAGCAGGCCGATACCTGCCCCTTCCGCTACCGCGATCGCCAGCGATGCCGCGATGTCGGCCGTCATGGCCGGTTCGAACGCGATCGTTTCCGAAGCCGAGCCGTTCGTCAGCGTCCATTCACGCGCCGGGTAGGCGGGCGCGACCAGTTGCACGCAGCGATGCCGTGCGAGGGCGCGCGGCGAGTCCGGCGTTCCGTGGCGTGCGACATACGCGGGCGATGCGCACAGCACGCTGCGGATCCTGCCGACGTCGATCGCGACCTGATCGGAACTCGGCAGGCTCGGCATCGCGATCACCGCGACGTCGTAACTGCCGCGGATCAGGTCCGGCACTTGCGGTGCGAGCGTCAGGTCGACGCAGACGTCCGGATAGCACGCCTGAAAGCGCGCGATGAGCGGCATCACGAAGCGGTTCGCGATACTCGCGCTGCAGTGCGCGCGCAGCCGGCCGTGCGGATGCCGTTGCGCGCCGCGGGCCTCACGTTCGCTCGCGGCGACGGCGAGCATGATGTCGCGTGCCCGTGCGAGGTAGCGTTCGCCGGCCTCGGTCAGGCACATCGAGCGCGTCGTGCGGTTCAGCAGCCGGATGCCGAGGTGCGTCTCGAGCGACGCGATCGTGCGGCTCACGTACGCGGTCGTGAGGTGGAGCCGCTTGCCGGTCTCGGTGAAGGTCCCCGCGTCGGCGAGCGTGACGAATACCTGCATGCTTTGAATCAGATCCATCGGCGTGGCGCGCGTGTCGGGCGATGCCGCGACTGTAGCGAATGACCCGGCGTGCCGCGCGCGTCCGCCAGCAATCGATCGTCGCAAAACGGACAGTGCGGCTCAGCGCCGCCTGAAGTATTCGCTCGGCGGGACGCCGAGTGCCTTGCGGAACATCGCCGCGAATGCGCTCGGGCTGTCGTAGCCGTGTTCGAGCGCGAGTTCGAGGATCGGCGTGCCGGCCGCGAGGCGCGGCAGGCTCAGCAGCAGCCGGGCATGGCGGCACCACGCGCCGTGCGTCATCCCCGTTTCCCGTTTGAAGGTGCGCGCGAGCGTGCGCTCGTTCATGTGCGCGCTCCGCGCCCACGACTGCAGCGTGACGGCCGTCGATGGTGCGCTGATCAGTTGCGTACACAGCGCGGCGAGCGCCGGATGGCGAGGCATCGGCACATGCAGCGACAGCAGCGGCGCGATTTCGATTTCATCGAGGATCAGTGCGAGCACGCGGCCCGCGCGGTGCGCGAGGTCATAGTCGGCCGGTAGGTCGCAGGCGGTCACGATCAGTTCGCGCAGCAGCGTGCCGACTCCAATCACGCGGCATTCACGCGGCAGGCTCGGCCGCACTTCCTGCGCAACGAACACCGTGCGCATCTGTACGTCACCGGCCATGCGAATCTCGTGCTGCGTGCCACCCGGCACCCAGACCGCTCGGCCCGTCGGCACGACCCAGCTGCCGGCGTCCGCATGCACGAGCATCACGCCGGAAATCGCGTGAATCAGCTGGCCGTGCCGATGCGAATGCGGCGGATAGGCGATGCCGGCCGCCGCGTCCGACGCGACGGCGGCGATCTGCTTGTGCTTGTCCTTGCGCTCGAGCGCGCTGAAGAATTGATTCACGTGTCCTTTTCTCGACGACGAATGCGCTTTGCGCGCGAGATCGACCGACCGGGTCGAAATTACCATAGCCCCATCGTTTTTGTTCGATTGCCATTGCACGATGCGCGCCTCGTTATTGCCTCCGGCTTCCCTTCGTTCATCCGTCGTCGTCGCGCTGCTGAGCGCGGCGATGCTGGCCGCGTGTTCGGTCGGCGAGCCGTACCGTCCACCCGCACCTGACGCGGTGCGCACCGGGCCGTTCGACGCGGTGGCCGACGTGCCGGTCACGGCGGCCGGTGAACCGCCGGCGCGCTGGTGGCGGCTCTACGACGATCTCGTGCTCGATGGCCTCGTGCGCGATGCGCTCGCCCGGAACCGCGATCTCGCGGCAGCCGTCGCTCGGGTCGAGCGTGCGCGTGCGGTGTTCGACGAGGCCGGCGCGGCACGGCTGCCTGACACGACGGCCGGGTTCGGCGTTGACTACGGCAAACACGCGCCCGATCAGATCGTCGCGGCGGCCAAGGGCACCGACGCGCGTACGCGCTGGGGCTTCGCGCCGTCGTTCTCGCTGTCGTGGGAGGTCGATCTGTGGGGTCGCGTGCGCAGCCTGGTCGACGCCGCGCGCGCGGACGCCGACGCGGTGCAGGCCGCGTCCGACGCGATGCGCGTCGTGGTGGCCGCCGAGACGACGGCCGCGTATGCGCAGGTCTGTGCGTATGGCGAGCGGATCGACGTGGCCGAGCAGTCGGTCGGGATCGCGGACCGGCTGGCCGCGCTGACGGCGAAGCAGCGCGCGCACGGGCTCGTGTCCGATCTCGAAGTGGTGCGTTCGCGCGCATTCGCGGACGACACGCGCGCCGACCTGCCCGCGCTCGTCGGCTCGCGTCGCGCGGCGCTGTACGAACTTGCGGTGCTGACCGGTCGTGCGCCCGGCGCGCTGCCCGACGCAGCCGCTCATTGCCGCACCGCACCGGTGCTCGCACGGCCGTTCCCGGTCGGCGACGGCGCGTCGCTGCTGCGCCGCCGCCCCGACCTGCGCGAGAGCGAACGCCAGCTGGCCGCCGCGAATGCGCGGATCGGCGTGGCGACGGCCGAGTTGTATCCGTCGATTTCGCTCGGCGGCTCGGTGAACTGGCTGTCGACCGGCGGCGATCCGTCGACGCTCGGCGACAAGTACGCGATCGCATGGGGCGTCGGGCCGCTGATTACGTGGCGGTTTCCGAACCTGGCGGCGAGCCGCGCACGGCTCGCGCAGGCGCGCGCCGACGACACACTCGCCCGCGTGCAATTCGATGCACAGGTGTTGCGCGCGCTGAAGGAAACCGAACAGGCGCTCGCGCAGTACGGCGCCGCATGGCGCCGCCGCGCCGCGCTCGAAACCGCACGTGGCGAGCATGCGCGCGCCTATCGCCTCGCCGAGCTGAACTACGAGGCCGGCGCACTCGATTTCCTCAGCGTGCTCGACGCGCAGCGCAGCCTCGTCGCGGTCGATGCGGCGCTGGCCGAATCGACACAGCAGGTCGCGCTCGACCAGGTCGCCGTATTCAAGGCGCTCGGAGGTGGCTGGCAACCGTAGCCGGCTGCGCTCGCTGCGCCCCTGTCCGTTCTCTTGCAAGCCCACTCTTCATTCCGATCATGAGCACGACTGCCGTACCCGAAAAAGCCAAAACCTCCCGGTTCTCCCGGCGCCAACTGATTGCCGCGGGCGTCGTGCTCGCCGTCATCGCGTTTGCCGCGTTCGGCTCGCACTGGTGGACCGTCGGCCGTTTCATCGAGGGCACCGACGACGCGTATGTCCGCGCCGACGTCGTGACCGTCAGTTCGCGCGTATCGGGATACGTCGCGCAGGTCACCGTCGACGACAACCAGCCGGTGAAGCGCGGCGACGTGCTCGTACGGCTCGACGATCGCGACTATCGCGCGAAAGTCGACGAGGCGCAGGCTGCCGTCGCGGCGGCCGATGCGACGCTGCAGGCCGAGCAGGCAGCGGCCGCGACGCTCGACGCTCAGGTCGGCCAGCAGCGCAGCCAGATCGCGCAGGCCGACGCCGACGCGGCCGCCGCACGTGCCGAGGCCGCGCGGCGCGACGCCGATGCGACGCGCTACCGGCAACTGCTCGCCGAATCGGCTGCGAGCGGACAGCGCTGGGAGCAGGCCCACGCGGACGCGCTGAAGGCGCGCGCCGAGCTGGCCCGCGCCGGCGCGGCCGTGCGGGTGCAGACCGACCAGCAGACCGTGCTGCAGCGCCGCCGCAAACAGAGCACGGCCGCGATCGCGCAGGCACGTGCGCGGCTCGCGGCCGTCCAGGCGAAGCTTGCGCTCGCGCAGCTCGATCTCGACCACACGGTGATCAGTGCGACGCGCGACGGCAATGTCGGCCAGCGCGCGGTGCGCGCGGGCCAGTACGTCGAAGTCGGGATGCCGCTGCTCGCGGTGGTGCCGCTGAGCGACGTGTACGTCGTCGCGAACTTCAAGGAAACGCAGCTCGGCGCGATGCACGACGGCCAGCCCGTCGAGATCGACGTCGACACCTATTCGGGCCGCACGCTGCATGGCCGCGTGATCGGCCTGGCACCAGGCTCCGGCGCGCAGTTCGCGCTGCTGCCGCCAGACAACGCGACCGGCAACTTCACGAAGATCGTACAGCGCATCCCGGTGAAGATCCGCGTCGATGCGCCGCCGGCCGGCGTCGTGCTGCGGCCCGGCATGTCGGTGATCGCGCGCGTCGACACGCGCGGCACGCAGGGGGCCGGCTCGTGACCGCGGCGACCGCACAGGCTGCGCACGAAGACGCCGTTTCGCTGCGCGCGTGGGTCGCCGTGCTCGGCGGCGTGTTCGGCTGCTTCATGGCCGGGATGAACGTGCACGTGACCAACGCATCGCTGCCCGACATCCGCGGCTCGCTCGGCGCGAGCTTCGAGGAAGGCTCGTGGATCACCACCGCATACCTGGTCGCCGAGATCGTCGTGATTCCGCTCACCGGCTGGCTCGTGCAGGTGTTTTCTGCGCGGCGCGTACTGCTGGTCGGCGCGACCGGCTTCCTCGCATTTTCGCTCGCGTGCTCGGTCGCGCCGAGCATCTCGACGATGATCGTCGCGCGTGCGCTGCAGGGCGCGTTCGGCGGCGTGCTGATTCCGCTGTCGTTCCAGCTGATCGTCACTGAATTGCCGTCGTCGAAGCACCCGCTCGGGATGGCGCTGTTCGCGATTGCGAACAACGTTGCGCAGGCGGCCGGGCCGTCGATCGGCGGTTGGCTGACCGACATGTATTCGTGGCGCTGGATCTTCTACCTGCAGATTCCGCCGGCGATCGCGCTGGTCGCGGCGATCGGCTGGGCGATCCGGCCCGTGCCCGTTCAGCTCGGGATGCTCAGGCGGGCCGACTGGTTCGGCATCGCGACGATGGCGGTGGGTTTGAGCGCGCTGCAGATCGTGCTGGAGGAGGGCGGGCGCAAGGACTGGTTCGCATCGGACCTGATCGTCGAGCTGTCGATCGTCGCGGCGGCGGGGCTGGCCGCGTTCGTCGCGATCGAGCTGCGGCGCAAGGAGCCGTTCATCAACCTGCGCCTGCTCGGCCAGTACAACTTCGGGATCGCGAGCCTGATGCAGTTCCTGTTCGGCGC
Source organism: Burkholderia sp. Bp8992 (assembly GCF_003853705.1). Classification (GTDB taxonomy): domain Bacteria; phylum Pseudomonadota; class Gammaproteobacteria; order Burkholderiales; family Burkholderiaceae; genus Burkholderia. The sequence goes on from NZ_QTQI01000016.1 coordinate 157,524, forward strand.
GGTGGTGTTCGGCGTGGTGTTCCTCGTGCCGAACTACTTTGCCGAGCTGCATGGCTACAGCGCGCGCGACATCGGCCTCGCGATGATTCCGTACGGGCTCGTGCAGTTCGCGATGTCGTTCCTGACGCCGCCGCTGATGCGCCGCACCAGCCCGCGCACGACAATCGTGCTCGGCTTCGTGCTGGTCGCGGCCGGCTGCCTGATGAACATCCACCTCGACGCCGATGCGGCATCGAACGTGATCGTCCCGTCGCTGATCGTGCGCGGAATCGGGCAGTCGTTCGTCGTGATCGCGCTGGCCGTGATGGCCGTCGACGGGATCGAGAAGGCACAGCTCGGCTCCGCGTCGGGCGTGTTCAACATGGTCCGCAACGTCGGCGGCGCGATCGGCATCGCGGTGATGAGCCAGATCGTCGTCGAGCGGCAGAAGCTGCACGCGATGCGCATCGGCGAGGCCGTCACGCCGTTTTCCGAAGCGTTCCAGGAACGCATGGCAATGCTCGCGCGGCTGCTCGCACGCGTGCATGCGCCGCGCGCGGACGTGCTGCCCGGCGGGTCGATCTCCGGCGTGCACGAGCTGGCGCTCGGGCTCGTGAACCAGCGCGTGATGCGCGAGGCGCTGTTGATGGCATACAGCGATACATTCCTGATCGCCGGAATCGCAATGATTGGGTGTACGGCGGCGGCGTTCGTGTTGAAAGGGAGGAAGCAGGCGTGACGGCGTGAGGGCTTGCCACCGCGCTGTTAAACCGCCACTGGCTCCCACGACAGCAGCGGCGCGAGCGTCTTCGCCTGCGGTAGCCGCATGATCGTGTCCAGCGCGGTGGCCTCGAGGCGGCGGCGCTGCGCAATATCGTGCACCAGCTCGACGCACGTATCGACCAGCGCGTCATAGGGCGCCGCGCGGAGTCCGGTTACATAGTCGGGATCGATATCCTGCTCGACGTCGCTCGGAATGCGGCGCAGCTTCGGATGAAAACCGAGCGTCAGATAGCGCGCATGGTCGATGCCGAGCGTCTTCAGCTTCGCGATGTTGCGCGCGCTGTAGTCCCAGGTTTCGTATTTCGACGTCCAGCGATAGATGTTCGTGTGCCACGGCTGTTCGTCGACGTGAATCTGCTCGGTGTTGACGACGATCGTGTCGTCCGGCACGTACTCGGTCGCGGCCGGATCGGCGAGATGGCAGCCGATCAGGAGGTTCCGCGCGTCGGACCTCATGTCGTTCTTGCTGAAATGCACGACGTGACCGAGATCTTCGAGCCCGTAGGCGATCACTTCGGCGAGTTCGGTGAATGCGCCCGAGTGCACGTAGCCGGGCGGCCGGACGATGCAGATGTTGTAGTCCACGACGGGCGCCTCCTTCCGGTCAGCCGACGAGATCGCGAAGATCGGCGGCGGCTTCGTCCAGCACCGGGTTCCAGTCGGCGAACGTCTTTTGACGGTACAGCGACGCGCTCGGATAGAACGGGCTGTCGCGCCGGTCGTGCTGCCATACCCAATGCGGATTCGTATCGAGCAGCACCCATGTGAACTGGCCGAGTGCGCCGCTCAGGTGCGACATCGACGTGCAGACGGTAATCACGAGATCGAGCGCGCCGACGAATGCGGCGGTGTCGTCGAGCGTCCGCCATTCGCGCGTGAAATCGTTCACGACGAAGCCGTCCGACCGCGCGGCTTCTATGTCGTGCTGTGCGCCGGGCTGCAGCGAGTAGAACGCGACATCCTGCTGCAAGCGGCCGAAGGCATCCGAGAATCGTTCGAGGCCGATACGGCGGAAGCGGTTGCGCTGGTGCGTGAGGCTGCCCGTCCATGCGAGGCCGACTTTCAGCCGCTTCTCGCCGGCGAGCGCCGTGCGCCATGCGTCGATCGCGCCGGCATCGGCGTGCAGGTAAGGCGTCGTCGTGGCGATCGCGTCACCGTCGAGGCCGAGCATGCGGGGAATGCTCATCAGAGGCAGCTCGAAATCGAACGCGGGAAGATCCCCGATTTGCGTGCTGGTGTCGAACACGTCGACATGTTGCGCGAGACTGCGCTCGAACAGCGCACCCAGAATCGGGAAGGCATTCCACACGATCCGCCCGCCTTCTCGGCGCACGCGCTCCGCGAGCAGCGGTACATAGCGGCAGAACTGCAGCGCGTCGCCGAGGCCCTGTTCGCCCCACACGAGCAGCGTCTTGCCTTTCAGCGATTCACCGCGCCAGCGCGGGGCGGGAAAAACCGGCAAGTTGCCGCGCAGCTCACCCGAACCCTCCCAGCGCGATTCGTAATTCCGCCACCCCGAGGCGAAGTCACCACGCGCAAGCTGGAGCAGCGACAGGTTGTGACGATACGCCGCGTTATGCGGAGCACGGTCGACAGCACGTGCCGCGTATTGCTCGGCTTCGTCCCAGCGTTGCGCTTCTTTCAGCGCGATGGCCGTGTTGTTCAGCGCCAGCGCATTGTCCGGCGCGAGCGCAACCGCCCGCATGGCCGCACGCAATGCACCATCGAGATCGAAGCGGTCAATGCGCGTGACGATCGCGTTGGTCCATGCACGCTCGTCATTGGGGTTGTCGTCGAGCGCGCCGTCGATGAGCGCGAATTCCACGTCAGGGTCGCCGCCCGTCAGTCGGATCGCCAGCGCGAGGTTGTTTTTGAGCGACGGCCACGACGGCGCGAGTTGGAGCGTGCGGCGATACGGCGCGATCGCATCCGCGTGGCGCCCTGCCATTTGCATTGCGTAGCCGCAGTTGAATGCAGCCGCCGGCGAGTCGGGCCGCAGTTCCCAATGTGCGGCGGCGAGCTGGGCGGCGCGATCGGTTTCGCCGCGATCGATGAGCGTTTGCGTCGCGGTGGCGACTGCGTCGTCGTCCACATCGAGCGACGACGCATCGACCAGCGTGGCCAGCATCGTGTTGTCGATGCCGTGTACCTGCGCGGCGATGTTGTCGAACGAGGGCGTGTCGTGGGTCGTCGTGATCTGCATGTCGGGTCGTTCCGGAAGTCAGCCCGCGTATCGCGGCGGCGGTCTGTTATGGGTCGGTTCTGACGCGCATGGTGGCTTGTGCTCGGGGGGGCAAATCGGTATGGCGTCGTCTTGACCTCAACTTTATGCAGCCGTGACCGATTGCTAAATAGGACGAGTCCGAATTGCTGATGCTGTACGAAAGCGAATGGATCGTTGGCGTCGCGACTCGCTCCGCTTGTAGTCCCAGTCCTATTTTTACGTTTGCGGATCGCCAATAAGACCTGTCCGATAGTGATCGCGTCAGACGATCTTTTTAATACGCAGTATTCCGGCCGACATCGTTCGGCAACTATCAGACAGGGAGTACTGACGATGAGCGCAGCAGATTTTCTGGTGAAAGGCACCGTGATCGGGATGGTCGCGAGTGCGGCAACCGTCGGGTTGATTCACGTGGTGGTCGAGTTCGACACGTGCTGCGTCAGCAGCTCGAAGCGCAGGCGCAACAACATGCGCTGGCAGCGGTGGTCGACAAGCTGGCACAGCAGGCGACGATTCAACAGTAAGCGGGTGTATCAGGAAGATGGCGGGTCGGGTGAATCGCCGAGTAAGCCGCTGTCGTTGCTTACGACAGCGGCTTTTTTCTTTTGTGTCGAGCATGTGCTGCAGTCATCGTTCTAGTTTCACTCACACGGCCCGCCCGGACGGTATCGCCATCGGGCAATCGAAGGAGGAGTCAACGATGACTAGAGCACGCATCGCAAGGACATACGCGGACTGCTACGTACCGGTGAAGTACACCGCCGCCGACACTGCGCATCTGCTTGCGGATCCGACCATCAAGGCTGCATATGATGAGTTGGAGGCGAAATTCGCCGCCCTCCGTGCACAGCTCGCGGAGAATCAGCCTGGTCTGATTAGCTGTGACAATCAGCCACGTTAAATTGATCAGGTGTGGCGCCGGAGCCGCTTCGGCTGCGGCCGCCGGGTCCGGCCGCAGTCATGCTATGCAACTTGGAGCACCTACTCCTAACGCGACCACATGCGAGCGCTGATGCGTTTCCCGCTGCCACATACTTCCTTCTTCCGGCTACGACCGCCGTCAGACCGTAGCGGTGATCCCCGCCGGCCCCGCTTCCCCCGCCGGCCGCACCACGATTTCCACATGCTGCCCGAACGATGCCAGCGTCAGCATCAGTTGATCCAGCGTCACGTTCCGGAGCCGCTCGCGCTGCTCGGGCGTGACCACAGGCCGTGCCATTTCGGTGAGCGCCGCAGCCTCTTCCTCGGTCAGGCCACGTGACGCCATCAATGCGTTGAGCTTCAGTACAAGCACGGACTTCGCCGTTAGTTCACCGACATCGTAGTAGTCGAAATCGTCCGGCACGTTGTCGGTATGTTCGTTAGACGCGTCGTGGTTCATTACGCTTCCTCCGTCATCACCGAAAGTTGCCGCTGCTGCCCTGTTCCGCAATCGATATCCGGGATTCGCACGTTCTCGACCGCCGCGCAGGCGGCGTCATCGATCGGCGTAATCACCAGCCGCTTGTGCGACACGTCGATCCGCAGGCGCTGCTCGGGATCGAAGCCCGCGGCCTCGATCCACCGGCCGGACAGCTTCATCCACAGATACATGACGGGTGGCGCCATGTCGGTCAGCCTGATATGCGGCATGGTGCGGCCAGATTGAAGAGACGATTGCGGGGAGACAAAACAATCGCGGAAATACGTCGGTGCGTTATGATTCGCGCCAGCCATGGTCAACTCCTTGGTTGAGTTGGTTGTGGTCAGCGGCTCGTTGGTGCTGTTATCACCAGCGGGCCGCGCTCGTTTACGCAGCGGATTTCCATCATCACTCCGTCTCATGCTTTGCATGCCGAAATAACGTGCTATTCGTTGCGAGAACGTGTGGCCACTCTAGCGGAGATCGATCGGTGTCAGGGCACGGTCATGTACGAATTCATCGCGATTGGCCATCAGGCCAGAGCGTCGGATGCTTGCCACATAACGAATCCGGGGAAGTCGCATAGGCTGGTAGCTTCATCGCTCGATAACCGATGTGTTAGAGAACGTGTCAACCGATTGCTTCGACTCGCTCGCCGCACGTCGTTCAAGGATCTCATTCGCAACTGCCGATAGCGTTCGAACGTCCGCGCTCGCGCAGCACCCGCGCAAACGCGCAGCCGTCGAGGCCCGGCATGTTCAGGTCGGCATCGGCCGCTTCCCGTCCCCCGACACGCGTTACTGCCCGAAGCGTTGCGCGACGGCGTCCTTCAGCCGCGCGGCGGTCAGCTCGCCCATGTGCGATTCGACGAGTTCGCCCTTTGCGTTGAAGAACAGCGTGGTCGGCAGTCCGCGCGATCCATAGGCATGCATCGCGTGCAGCGACGGATCGAGCAGCACGTGATCGAAGCGCAGGCTCTTTTGTTCGAGGAACGCACGCACGACCTGCGCATTTTCGCCCTGATTGATCATCAGCACCGTGATGCCAGGATGGTCACGCTGCGCCTGTTCGAGAATCGGCATCTCGCGCTGGCACGGCGGGCACCATGTCGCCCACAGGTTCACGACGACTGGCTTGCCGACGAAGCTCGCCGGCAGCACGGGCGCTGCGTCGAGTGTTTGAAGCTGCATCGCGGCCAGCGGCGGTGCGCTCTGCTGCAACGTCGCCAGCGTGCCTTGCGCGATGCCCCACGCGCCGAGGCCCGCGACGATGCCGGCCAGCACCGGCCGCCGCAGCGCGGGCAAGCGGCGCAAGCGCCAGCCCGCGAACATCAGGGCGGCTACCAGGCCGATGCGCCAGTCGAAGCCGCCGTCGCCGAGCGCGACGATCGAGCGCGGCGATGCCGCATAGTCGCTCCACCACTGCGCGATATAGCCGACGCGCGCGGCGATCAGCCCGAGCAGCAGCACGTCGAGGATCAGGCTCGATGCCGTCTTGTGATGCCCGTCAGGCGGGCGGCGCTGGATGAAACGCGCGACGAGCCATGCCACCAGCGCGGCGGCGGCTACCGCGACGATGCGGATCGAGAAGGGACCGATGCTCAGCATGTAAAGGAACGGTTGGACGTGGACGAGCGGGGGAGGAGAAGTGATTGTCCGCCGCGGCGATGAAACCGTCGACGGCGATGTCGGCGTTTCGACCGGTTGCCACGTATGGGGGTTCCCTTCGAGAACGTAACGGCGTATTGCGGATTCGACGCATGCGCATGGATCAGGACTGCGTGATTTTCATGCGGAAGGGCAGCGAATCAGACCAGTCTGATGGTCAGCGGAATTCCGCTCATCAACAATACGCGTACCGGTGAGATGTGGTGTCCCCCGACATCCCGAACAGGGATATCTCCTTGACGGCCGCTCCTCCCGCGAGTGGCCGCTTTTTCGTCGTCGTGCGGGCGGGCGTGAGTGTCTTGTGGCGGTCGGTGGGCGCGGCCGCATCCGATGCATATCGGCTGGTTCAACGGAATAGGAACGCTGCCAGATGCGAGCACAGGGCATTCACTCGCGCATTGCCTGACGCCCGGTTCGGCGACCGGCGAGGTTGTCCGTTGGCGGCGGCACAGGGGCTGCCGCCATGGCCCGACGGGCCGCGCATCCGCGATCCGTCGGGCGTCGGGTCTTACAGCTTCTTCGACGCTGCCGCTGCCGCGTCGGTCTGCGTTCCCGCGGTCGCCGGATCGAGCGTCGCGAGCGTCTTCTCGGTGAATTTCTCGTACAGCCAGTCCATGCGCATGCTGTCGATGCCGGCGATACCGCCGAGCGCATACGACGCCGACACCTTGAAGTGGTCGACCGGATGATTGTCGGCATCGGTGAGCGTGACGGTGCCGTCGACGTAATCGCTGCCGGCCATGAAGCCGAACATGACGGCCGAGAAACTCGAGCGCACGCGAATACCGGTGACTTCGACATTCAGGTGCATCGCATCGGTCGTATCCGCTTTGGCCAGCAGCTTGCGTGCGTCCAGTGCGGTTTCGATTTTCTCCTGCAGTTTCTTCGCGTCGAACTTCAGGTTGTCTTTCAACGCTTCCTGCGCGGCATTGTCGAGCGTGACCTTTACGATCACGGGTTTCTTGCCGAATTGGGTCGTCGATGCGGTCACGGCGGCCCCTGCCGGACCGCTGGCGTCGCGCGTCACGCTGCTGGCGCAGCCCGACAGGAAGCCGATCGTCACGAATGCCAGCGCGGCATGACGGATAAGAGATTTCATGATTTGGTCTTTTGATTGAGGTTATTTGAATGGGCGCTATGGCCGAGCGGGAATCTAGCACGGCGCGATCCGATTCAATTCGTCGAATAGATCGAGAATCGATTCGGCGTTCGGTCGACGCGGCGTATTTGCACCGGAGAATGGTCGAGACAATGTGCGGCGAGCGATTACCGGCCGTTGCCCGGCACCGCTTCACCCAACCGATACGCCGTAAAGAACTCATACCACGGCGTCCCTTCCCCGACGGGCACGCCGAGCGCCGCCGTCCGCCGTTTCAGCACGCCGAACACGTCGTCGATGAGCGCCCTCAGCGTACTGTCGCGGAACGGAACCGGTTGCGTCCGCCCCGCGGCGACCGCGCCGTATGCGATGGCCAGCAGGCGTGCGCGGTCGTCGGTGTCCGCGATGGCCTGGTTGATCGTTTCGACGAAGCGTGGCCGGTCTTCCGCGTGCGGCGTGGACAGGCACAGGTACACGAGCGCCGACAGTTCGTGCCGATCCTTCACCCGCAGCAACGCAGGCAGTTGCGCGACGATCCGTTCCGCCGGTTCTTCCTGCAGCGCAGCGCCGAAGTCGAGCACGGCGGCCATCGGGTTGCCGTCTGTTTTCAGGCGTTCGAGCGCAGGCGGCGTGCTTGACGCGCCGTTCTGCACGGACCGCAGCGCATCGGCCACCTGCTGCGTCCATTCCGGAAAGATCATCCGCACGTTGCCGAACTGCTCGCCGCCTTCGGCCGCCGGATTCCACCGATAGACGATCGTGCCGCCGCGAATGAACGGCGAATACAGATGCTCGGGCGTTTGCGGCAGCGGCCGCCGGTTGATCGGCAGCCATGCGAGCGTCAGCCAGTCGTAGCGGCCCGTCGCGGGCACCGACGGGCTCGAACTCGCGATGACCTGCCACGTGCCGCGATTCGCGTAGCGGCGGCGCGCGTCGGGCACGGGGACGGTCCGGCCTTTCGCGGTGTCGAAGTACGTCGTGCCGGTGACGTTCTCGCCGCTGTCCCTGGCCGGTGTAATGGTTGAAATGACCCACGATGCACCATCCGCCGAACGGTAGTCGGCCGGCTGCAGCGTCGCCACATCGTGCACCATGCGTGTTTCCGCCGCGACGGGGCTCGGGGGGAGATTGGCGGGAGCGGCCAGGATGCTCGGCATGGACTTTCCTCGGAATCGGGTGCGCATCGTCGAGCGGGGCGAGGCGCGGCGGTGCGGGTTGTTTCTCGTAACTGTAGGACGTTGCTACAGGTATCGCGAGGAACCCGCCGGGCAGGGAGAGGAATGACATGGATCCACGCAGTGTAGTAACGTACCTACATATGTGGATTCCAGGAGTTCATCGTGACCATCACCACGCTCTCGAGTCGTGAACTCAACCAGGACGTGACCAAGGCAAAGAAGGCGACAAAGAACGGCCCCGTGTTCATCACCGACCGCGGCAAGCCTGCCCATGTGCTGCTGAGTTTCGCGGAATACCAGCGTCTCACTCGGCAGCGGCGCAACATTGCCGACTCGCTCGCCATGCCAGGTGTCGAGGACATCGAATTCGATCCGCCGCGCGCAAGCGTCAAGACCAAGGAGATCGATTTCTGATGATGTTCGTTCTCGATACCCATGTGGTTTCGGAACTCCGGAAAGTGCGGGCGGGCAAGGCGGACAGGAACGTGGCGGCCTGGTGTTCGACCGTCGATGCGTCGGTGCTGTTTGTCTCGGCCATCACGATCATGGAGCTGGAGACAGGTGTCTTGCAGATCGAGCGCAGAGACGCAGAACAGGGCGCGCTACTCAGGGCATGGCTTGACGGGCACGTCCTGCCCGAGTTCGCGGGTCGCGTGTTACCGGTCGATACTGTTGTCGCCCAACGAGGCGCACGGCTCCATGTGCCGGACCGGCGATCCGAGCGGGATGCGCTCATTGCTGCGACGGCGATCGTGCATGGCATGACGGTCGTGACGCGCAACGTTGCCGATTTTGTTGAAACCGGTGTCGCCATCCTGAATCCGTGGGATTGAGCGAATCAATCAACTGGCTCACGAGGGAAATCGGATTCCGCGCATCACTACCAATGGGCCGACGCGGCGGCGCTACCGTTCGATGCGGCCAGCTTCGATCTCGTGATCGCGTACAACGTGCTGATGGACCTCGACGACATGCAGCGCGCATTGGCCACGCATCTCTCATCGTGCGCTGTTCGGCCAGCTCTTTCTGAGAAAGCCCCGCTGCATGACGCAGCATCTCTGCTACATCTGCCAATGTCGTCATTTGTAGCCCAAGAGATGCAAAATCGGACGTGAATAGAGATCCTGTGTCCTGGGGGCTACCAACCAGGCTGTCGAAGCGACCACGACTGCGATCGCAGCATCGCGCTCGAGCGTGCGGATTGATCCAAGGGGGCCGGCGCTTGCTCGCGTTCCGGTACTCAGTGCGTTGAAACAGTGGGCGCGCGTGCCGCTGTTTCTGTGGATCAAGGCACGGCCGTTGGAGTGAGTGCCCGCCCCGGCGTACTCAACGCGGCAGCGTCTTCCGGTAAACAATCCCGCCCGTTTTCTCCGCGACGGTGTCGTAGAGCCGCTGTGCCGTGTGATTCTTCTCGTGCGTCTGCCAGTACACGCGTTCGGCGCGATGCCGGCGCGCGGCGTCATACACGGCTTCGATCAGCGCGCGGCCGACGCCTTTGCCGCGTTCGCTGTCCAGCGTGAACAGATCCTGCAGATAGCAGGACGGCCCGGCGTGGGTCGTACTGCGGTGGTAAAGGAAATGCACGAGTCCGACGAGCCTGTCGTCACGCTCGGCAACGAGCGCGTGCACGGGTTCGTACCCGTCGAAGAAGCGCGACCACGTGAGCTGCGTGACGTGCAGCGGCAGCGCGGTGTCGTCGAAGCGGCCGTAGAAGCGGTTGTAGCCGTCCCACAGCGGCAGCCATTGGTCGTAGTCGTCTTCCCGGACTGCGCGTACGGTCAGGCCGGTGTCGGTGGCGCTCATGTTTGCGAACCTTTCGAGGAGTGGGTGCGTTGCCCGTCCGGCGGGCACGTCGCAGGCCTCAACGATAGGAAGTTCTCGACTCGACGGGTAGGCCCATGACGCCCTCGCTTTCTGGTGCCACGGCCACGCATCGAGCATCGGCGCGACCGACAAGGTCGCACCGCCGCGTCACCGCCGCCCCTTACCCGCGCATCGGCGGATTCAACCGCGCGAACGCCTCTTGCCGGCGATACGGGAAGTGCGGATAAGGCGCTTCCACTGCACTCGCCGCATCGAGCTTCGCGACCTGCGCATCGGTCAGCGCCCAGCCGACCGCGCCGAGGTTCTGCCGCAACTGTTCCTCGTTGCGCGCGCCGATGATCACCGACGACACGGTCGGCCGCTGCAGCAGCCAGTTCAGCGCGATCTGCGGCACGGTCTTGCCGGTTTCTTCCGCGATCGCGTCGAGTACATCGACCACGTCGTACAGGCGTTCGTCATCGACCGGCGGCCCGTAGCTGGCCGTTTCATGCAGGCGGCTGCCTTCGGGCAGCGGCGCATTGCGGCGGATCTTGCCGGTGAGCCGGCCCCAGCCGAGCGGGCTCCACACAAGCGCCCCGAGGCCCTGGTCGGCGCCGAGCGGCATCAGGTCCCATTCGTAGTCGCGGCCGACGAGCGAGTAGTAGACCTGGTTGGCGACATAACGCGACCAGCCGTGCCGGTCGGCCGCCGCGAGCGACTTCATGATCTGCCAGCCGGCGAAGTTCGACACGCCGAGATAGCGCAGCTTGCCCGCGCGCACGAGATCGTCGAGCGTCGACATCACCTCCTCGACCGGCGTGCCCGCATCGAACGCGTGCAACTGCAGCAGGTCGATGTAGTCGGTGTCGAGGCGACGCAGCGCGTCGTCGACGGCGCGTACCAGTCGCGCGCGCGACGTGCCCGCGTCGTTCGGGCCGCTGCCGGTCGGCAGGCCCGTCTTCGTCGAGATCAGCACCTGGTCGCGGCGCCCCTTGATCGCGGCGCCGAGCACACGCTCGGATTCGCCGTCCGAATACACGTCGGCCGTGTCGAACAGGTTGACGCCGGCTTCGAGGCAGATGTCGACGAGGCGCCGCGCTTCGTCCGCGCCCGTGTTGCCCCATGCGCTGAACAGCGGGCCACTGCCGCCGAAGGTGCCTGCGCCGAAGCTCAGGACAGGAACCTTGAGGCCGGAACGGCCGAGCGTACGGTATTCCATCTGCGTTTCCTTGTGTCGTGTGAGCGGGGCGAGGCCGCATGTCGAACGTCAGGCGACCACTGTACCGTTTGCGACTTTTCCCGATAATCCTGAAGATAGCGAAAATATCCTTCGGAAGAGGCGAACAATGCTGCTCGACAACCTCGCGCTGTTCCTGCGCATCGTGGAGAAGGGCGGGCTCGCCGCGGCGGGACGCGAGGTCGGGCTGTCGCCGGCCACGGTGTCCGAGCGGCTGACGGCGCTCGAGCGCCACTACGGCGCGGCGCTGCTCACGCGCACGACGCGTGCGATCAGCCTGACCGACGAGGGCCGCACGCTCGTCGACGGCGCGCGGCGCCTGCTGGCCGAGGCCGACGAACTCGAAAGCCGTGTGCGGCTGGGCGTGCAGACGCTGTCGGGGCCCGTGCGGTTGAGCGCGCCGGCCGATCTCGGGCGCGAGCGCGTGGTGCCCGTCGTCGATGCGTTCCTCGCCGAGCATCCGGGCGTCACGGTCGATCTGCATCTTGGCGACGGCTACGTCGATCTCGTCGGGCAGGGCCTCGATTTCGCGATCCGTCGCGGCACGCTCGCGGACAGTTCGCTGCGCAGCCGTTCGCTCGGCCGCGCGCGGCGCGTGGTGTGTGCGTCTCCCGCGTATCTGGCCGCGCACGGCACGCCCACGCATCCGGACGATCTTGCTGCTCACGACTGCATCGTGATGCGCTTCGGGCCGGACCTCTATGCCGAATGGCCGTTCAGCATCGAAGGGGAAACGAAGCGCGTGATGGTGCGCGGCCGGCGCGTCGCCAACGACGGCGCGCTCGTGCGTGCGTGGTGCGTCGCGGGGCATGGCATTGCGCTGAAGTCGCTGGTCGATGTCGAGCAGGATCTGGCGTCTGGCGCGCTCGTCGAAGTGCTTCGCGACTTCTCGCCGGGCGAAGTCGACTTGCGGATCGTCTATCCGGGCAGCACCGCGCAGCCCAGGCGCGTGCGCGCGTTGATCGACAGGCTGGCGCAGGCGCTGACGGCGGCGTAACACGTCGCCACACGTTCCCGCGTCGATCTCGCTGCGATCGCATCGCCGGCTGAAATCCCTCGCCAAACCATTTGCCCACATTTCGTCATTTAGCTAATATTCAAAACGTCAAACGAAACCGCACCTCATGGACGACGTTACCCGGATCAGCGCCTTGGCCAACGAAAGCCGTCTGGCCGTGCTGCGCTGGCTCAAGCAGCCGCGCGAGCATTTCCCGCCGCAGCCGCACGGCGACTTCGACGAGCTCGGCGTGTGCTGCACGTATATCACCGAGAAGCTCGGCATCGCGCCGGCCACGACCACGCGCCACATGCGCATCCTCGCGGACGCCGGGCTCGTGCGGGCGACCCGCGTCGGCAAGTTCACGTACTACAAGCGGATCGACGGCGCGCTGCAGCAGCTCGGCCGCGATCTCTCGCAACTCTGACGCTCACCGAGGCAATCGACATGGACGAACTTGCACTGCTGGCCGACGCCGACCGGCGCGCGCACGCGTATCTGGCTGCAACCGCCGACCGGCGCGCGTTTCCCGACGCAGCCGCGCTGGCCGGCCTCGCCGCGTTCGACGAACCGTTGCCCGATGTGGGCCGCCCGGCCGACGACGTGCTGCGCCTGCTCGACGAGCACGGCACGCCCGCGACGGTCGCATCGAACGGCCCGAACTACTTCGGCTTCGTGATCGGCGCGGCGCTGCCGGCCGCGGCGGCGGCCGAGCGGCTGATGCTCGCGTGGGACCAGTGCGCGTCGTCGTATGCGAATTCGCCGGTGGCTGCGACGCTCGAGCGCCAGGCCGCGCGCTGGGTCGTCGATGCGCTCGGGTTGCCGGAAGGCAGCGCGGTCGGCTTCGGCACGAGCGCGACGGCCTGCACGCTCGTCGCGCTGGTGGCCGCACGGCGCGCGCTGCTCGCGCGCAAGGGATGGGATATCGACGAGGACGGCCTGATCGGCGCGCCCGAAGTGAAGGTCGTGATCTCCGCGCTCGCGCACATCACGGTGAAGAAGGCGCTGCGCGTGCTCGGCTTCGGGATGAAGCGCATCGTCGTGGCGCCGGTCGATACGCACGGCCGCATCGACCCCGCGCAGTTGCCGCCGCTCGACGACATGACGATCCTCTGCGTGCAGGCCGGCGAAGTGAACACCGGCGAATTCGATCCGTTCGCGGCATTGATTCCGCCCGCGAAGGCGGCCGGAGCGTGGGTGCACGTGGACGGCGCGTTCGGCCTATGGGCGCGCGCGTCGTCGAAGCGGGCGCTGACGGACGGCATCGACGGCGCGGACAGCTGGACGACCGACGGCCACAAGTGGCTCAACACGCCGTACGACGGCGCGATGGTGATCTGCCGCGACGCGGCCGCGCTTGCCACCGCGATGAACAGCGACGCCGTGTACCTGAGCGGCGCGCAGGATGCGCAGAAGAACCTGAATCTCGAATTCTCGCGGCGTGCACGCGGCATTCCGGTATGGGCCGCGCTGCGCTCGCTCGGCCGCGCCGGCCTGGCGACGATGGTCGAGCGGCACTGCGCGCAGGCGGCGCGGATCGCGGACGGCTTGCGTGCGGCCGGCTACGACGTGCTGAACCGCGTCGTGCTGAACCAGGTGCTCGTGCGCGCCGGCACCGACGACGAAACCGCCGCGATCCTCGACGCCGCGCAGGCATCGGGCGACGTGTGGTTCGGCGCGACCGTGTGGCAGGGGCGGCCGGCGTTCCGGATCAGCGTGTCGTCGTGGCGCACCGAGGATGCGCACATCGATCGGCTCGTCGCGTTGCTGACGAAGCTGCGCGGCGTGCACGTGGGTTGAGCGTCACCTGCCGTCCGCGGCTGTAACGGTTGCGGACGCAACCTTATGGCGGTCGATGAAGCGCAGCGGCCGTGCGCACCCTTGCACGCGTGAAAATGTCGGACAATAGCCGCTGCGCGGGCCGCACCGGCACCGCGTCCAACAGAAGCATTCACGCTTGCGAGATCCCCATGTCGACTCCCTTTCCCCGGGAACTGCTGAAGGCCGCCGATATCGCGAAGATGGAACCGACGCGCGCGGTGCATTCGCTCAATCCCAATGCCGTCCGACTCAAGCGACAACTCAGCGACCTGACCGGCCTGACGCAATTCGGCGTTCACCTGCTCACGCTGATGCCCGGTCACGAATCGGCCGAATATCACCGTCACCTGTACGAAGAAGAGTTCGTGTACGTGCTGTCCGGCACGGGCTCGGTCACGATCGGCGAACGCGCGAGTGAAATCGGGCCCGGCGATTTCATCGGCTTCCCGCGCGGCGGCGAAGCGCATACGGTGCAGAACACCGGCGAGGCACCGCTGGAGTTGCTCGTCGGCGGGCAGCGGCTCGAACACGACGTCTGCGAATACCCGCGAATCGGCAAGCGGCTTTATATCGCGGGCGAGCTCGAGGAGTATGTCGAGTTGCCGAAGCGGCCGTGACGGCCGATTGCACGCCGTCTCCGGATTCGTGCGCCGATCGAGCTTGATTTCAATGGAACGGCTGCAGCTAGCGGCTGCCTGCTTCGATGCGTCCGATACCTTTTCTCGCTTTTGCGCTCGCTGCCCTCGTGCCCGGCCTGGTGTGGTCGTATTTGGCCGACGATCCGGGGTCGCTCAAGTATTCCGTGCCGATCGCGTACCTCGGCACGGCAGCGTTTGCGATTCCGCAATATCTGCTCGTCACGAAATACTGGCGCGTGTCGATGATTTCATCGTGCCTGTGCGGCAGCATCACGGGGTTGCTGACGTGGATCGCCACCTATTTCATTTACACCGCCATCTGGAACGACGATGTTTTCAAGGAAGGCTTGTCGGCCGCTTTGGGGTTCCTGGCGTTCGTGGGCCTGGGGGCAGTGGCGGGCTTTGTGTTCTGGCTGATGTATCGGTGGCAGCGATCCAAAGCATGAATTTGCTTCTCGCGACCCCGTCGCGCTTATGATGCGGGAACGCCACTGAACGGGATCCACGCCATGGACGCGCCGCTTCCGCCGATGTCTGCCCCGATTGCCGAGACGGCCCCCGACACCGAAGCCGCCGTCGAGCCGCGCGCGTCGCGCGTGCAGCGGCCGGTCGCGCTCGTCACCGGCTCGACGTCGGGAATCGGCGCAGCCGTCGCGCGCCGCCTGGCGGCGGACGGCTACGCGGTGATCCTGCATTCGCGCAGTTCGGCCGACACCGGGCGCGCGATGGCGCGCGAACTCGGCGGCGCCTACGTGCAGGCCGATCTCGCGGACGATACGGAGCGTGTGCGATTGATTCGCGACGCGCTCGCCGTGCACGGTCGGCTCGACGTGCTCGTCAACAACGCGGGCGTCAGCCGCGTGATTGCGCATGACGACCTCGCGGCGGCCACGCCCGACGTGTGGCGCGAGATGCACGAGATCAACGTGATCGCGCCGTTCCGGCTCGTCGCCGAAGCGGAGGCCGCGCTGCGCGAGGCGGCATCGCACGGGCGCGCCGGGTGTGTCGTGAACATCAGTTCGCACGCGGGCGTGCGGCCGAAGGGCGCGTCGATCCCGTATGCGGCCGCGAAGGCCGCGCTCAATCACACGACACGGCTGCTCGCACGCACGCTCGCACCGGCGATTCGCGTCAATGCCGTGGCGCCGGGGCTCGTCGATACGCCGCTGACCGCCGACTGGACGGACGCGCAGCAGCTGTGGCGCGAGCGGGCGCCGATGCGTCGCGCGGCGACGCCGGACGACATCGCGCAGACGGTCGCGATGCTCGTCGCGTCCGATTACATGACGGGCGAGATCGTGATGCTCGACGGCGGCTTGAACCTGACGTGAGGGACACGGCGGCGGCGCGCGTGTCCCGTGCGCGACCGCCGGCGCTGTCTGAAGGCGCGGACGATCAGCCGAGATTCGACCGCAGCCGCGCGAGCGCCTGATCGTGCGTGCGCTCGAACTTCAGCGGCGTGACCGCGATATGGCCTTCACCGAGTGCGACCGTTTCCGAATCCGCGTCGTCGTCGCGCGGGGCGCGCGCGAGCTTCAGCCAGTGATAGTCGATCTCGCGCGGATCGCGCCCCGACACGATCTCGACGCCCTGCAGCGTGCCGGCGCCCTGGTTCGTCACCTTCAGGCCGCGCACGTCGTCGGCCGGCCGCGGCGGGAAATTCACGTTGAGGCAGGCGTCGCTGTCCCAGCCGGCGGCGACGAGCCGGCGAATGACGTCCGGCGCATGCGCGAGCGCGGTGCTCCACGGCACTGCGTTGCGATCGGTGAATGCCTGACTCAGCGCGATGGCCGGCACGCCGACCAGCATGCTCGTCATCGCGGCGCCGACCGTGCCGGAAAACACCGTTTCGGTGCCGAGGTTCGCGCCGCGGTTCACGCCGGACAGCACGACGTCGGGCCGCGCATCCTTCATCAGGTGGCTGACCGCGATCGCGACGCAGTCGCCGGGCGTGCCGCGCACCGCGAAGCGGCGCTCGCCCTTTCGATGCACGCGCAGCGGTTCGTGCAGGCTCAGCGAGTGCGACGTGCCGCTCTGGTCTTCCGCCGGCGCGACGATCCACACTTCGCGTGCCAGTTGCGTGGCGACCTGTTCGAGTACTTCCAGGCCGGGGGCGTCGAATCCGTCGTCGTTGGTGAGCAGGACGCGGTCGAACAGCGGGCGGGTTTCTTGCATCGGGACGATCCTCGCGGAGATGGGCAGTGGGAGAGGGCGTGCAGCGCCGCTGCGTGCGCGGCGCAAGCCACAAGGCTAGCACTCCGGCGTGAGGATCGTCGTGTCGCGCATTCGTCGCAGTCTGGCGCGAACGTGAAAACGGGCGCAGCGCGCGCCCGTTCGTCGTTGAATGTGCCGTCGAGGCGGCGGCCGGAAACGCTCAGCCGAGCAGGTAGCGCAGCAGGCCGGCCGACACGACGCCGACGATGACGGTCGGCAGGATCGACAGGCGCGTCGCCGCGACGAGGGTGATCGCGAGCGCGAGCAGGTCGGCGGGGCGCGTCGACACGAAGGCCGGCGCGATCACCGAGATCAGCACGCAGCCCGGCACGTTCTCCATCACCGACGCCATCCGCGGGCTCAGCGTGCGGTTGCGCAGCAGCACGTAGCCGAGGATGCGCGACAGATAGGTCGTCGACGCCATCAGCACGATCGTCGTGACGGTGCTGAAATCCGGAAGCTCAGGCATCGCGCGGCTCCCACAGCAGCGCGGCGATCAGCCCCGCGCACGCGCCGGCCGCGACGTACCACGCGCCGGGCACGGCGAGATGCGTGGCTGCCGCGACGACGAGGCTCACGAACCACGGGCGGCTCGCGCGCACCCCCTTCCACATGCCGCGCAGCAGCACCAGAAACACGGCCGTGAACGCCATGTCGAAGCCGTACTGCTCGACGTTGCCGATCGTCGGGCCGACCGCCGCGCCGAGCGTCGTCATCGAGATCCACGTCAGGTAGAGCCCCATGCAGATGCCCGCGTAATAGGGCACGCTGATGTGCGTGGCCGAGCGGGCCCTCGCGTCGGCGAGCGACATCGCCCAGCTCTCGTCGCACATGAAGAACAGCGCGACGAACGCGCGGCGGCGCGGCAGGCGCCGGATATACGGCTCGAATGCAGCGCCCATCAGGATGTGGCGCGAATTCACGAGGAACGACATCGCGACGATCAGCGCGATGTGCGGCGGCGACGTCCACAGATGGATCGCCGCGAATTCCGAGCCGCCGCCGAAGTTCAGGCCCGTCATCATCGGCACCTCGAACAGGCTCAGCCCTTTTTGCGCGGCCTGCGCGCCCAGCACGAGCGCGAACGGCACGAAACCCAGCATGACGGGCAGTGCCGCGCGCAAACCGCGACCCATCTCGGCGACATAGGCGGGCTTGTCGCGAAGCCCGGACGACGTTGAAACGCTACTGCTCATTACTCCTCCTTCGGGGGAGGGATTGTCTGCTTTTTTGACTCGAATCGGGTTGCGTTGTCGCCAGATTTTTCTCAGAATTTGGCATTGAACGCGCAATACATGAATTTTTTGGAATTGGATGCCAAATGAAACTTGACGCTATCGACCGCCGGATCCTGAGCGCGCTGCAGCGCGACGGCCGGATGCAGAACGTGGAACTCGCGCACGAGGTCGGGCTGTCGCCGTCGCCGTGCCTGCGGCGCGTGCGGCTCCTCGAGGAAGCGGGCGTGATCGAGAAATACGTGGCCGTGCTGAATCCCGCGAAAGTCGGCAAGGGGCTTACGATCTTCACGCGCGTGTGGCTGAAGGGGCAGGACGCGGAATCGGTGAACCGTTTCTCGGAGGCCGTCCAGCAGATGCCGGAAGTCGTCGAATGCCACCTGATGGCCGGCGATTGCGATTTCCTGCTGCGCGTCGTCGCCGCCGACATCGACGACTACCGGCGCTTCCAGATGGAATACCTGACGCGCATTCCCGGCGTACTCAGCGTGAAGACCGACATTCCGATGCAGAAGGTCAAGCTCACGTCGGCGCTGCCGACATAGTGCGATGCGGGTCGGCGGCGACGCGTCGACGAATGGTCATCGCGCGGTGACAATCGCCGGATAAACTGGCGAGGTCGGTCGCGTCACACGCGTTGCCGGAGCGGTCGTGCGACGTTCGATGCGCAAGCAACTAACGGTCAATGTCGACGCGATCGGGCGCGCGGCGCTGCGCGCCGGGTCATGCGTTGAAGCGAAGGCGTTTCTTCTTGTCGGGTCATTCATGCAGCCAATCAACACCCCGTGGAATTCGCTGGAAATCGTCAAGCTCGTGCTCGGCGTGCTGACGCCGTTGTCGGTCGCGTGTCTCGGCTGGCTCGTCGCGCGCCGGCTGAAGCGGCTCGAACTCGTGCAGTGGACCAACCAGAGGCTGATCGAGAAGCGGCTGGCGCTGTACGACGCCGTCGCGCCGCAGCTCAACGCGCTGCTGTGCTTCTACACGTGGATCGGCTACTGGAAGGACATCTCGCCGGACGACGTGATCCGCGCGAAACGCGACCTCGACCGCACGTTCCATATCTACCGCTACCTGTTCGACGACGACGTGTACGACGCGTATCACACGTACATTCACGCGCTGTTCGACGTGCATACGGGCCCGGGCCGCGACGCGCGGATCCGCTCGCTGATCCAGGCGCCCGACGGCGATCGCAGCGTGCACGGTTCGTACGAGTGGAAGCCGGTGTGG
The DNA here is from genome assembly GCF_003853705.1 of Burkholderia sp. Bp8992. Lineage (GTDB taxonomy): Bacteria > Pseudomonadota > Gammaproteobacteria > Burkholderiales > Burkholderiaceae > Burkholderia. The sequence goes on from NZ_QTQI01000016.1 coordinate 177,031, forward strand.
GCCGATCGTTTCGCGACCGCGAACGTCGTGCCGAAGGACGACGTGCTGCGGCATTACACGCAGCTGATGGAGCGGCTGCGCGTGGCGCTGGGCGCGACGCGCTGAAGGCCGCGACGCCTGCGCGCGTCACGCCGGTATCGAAATCCGCCCCCGGGCGGTGCGAAACCCCACCCTCGCACATGAAGCGGGTGCGGCGCACGGCCGCTGCTGACATGCTCGCGCCATCACTACTCGTGCGAGGTCCGTATGGTCGTCGACACCGGCTGCCAGCCGCTCATGATCCGATCGCCCGGCGCAGGCCGGCGGCGCTCATTCCACGTTGGTACTCCCGAAGCGCATGACGTGCCGTTGCCGGTCGAACCGGAGATCGGCGACATCGTGTTCATTCGCGTGACCGCGCGGCCGTTTCTCGAAGTGGCGAGCGCGACGCGCTCGTGGACGAATCATGTCGGGATCGTCGTCGGCGCGCGCGGCGGCGAGGTGCTGATCGCGGAGAGCACGTTTCCGCTGTCGCGCGTGACGACGATGTCGCGGTTTCGCGCGCGCTCCGATCGCGGCGCATGCGTGATCGCGCGACTCAAGCAGCCGCTCGATGCCGCGCAGCGGCGCCGGCTCGTCGACGCGGCGATGCGCCGGATCGGCGTGGTGTACGACACGGGTTTCAATCTCGCGTCGCGCCGGCAGTTCTGCTCGCGGTTCGTGCGCGAAGTCGTGCGCGATGCGACACGGATCGTGCTCGGCGACGTCGAGACCTTCGACATGCTGCTGCGCCGGAATCCCGATCATCCGCTCGGTTTCTGGAAGATCTGGTACTTCGGCCGGATTCCGTGGCGCCGCCGCACGGTGACGCCGGCGAGCCTGCTCGATAGCGGCGCATTGCGGGTGGTGGCGGATACGCGCGAGCACGTCGAAAACGTGTCCGAACGTGACAATCCGGGCTGCGCCTGAATCGGGTACTGACGCAAGCTGGTGTCACTTCACGAAGGTCGCGCTCGTTTTCGATCCATCGGCAGTATCGGCTTGCGTCGTACCGGCCGCTCGTCGCGCAGCAAGCATTGCATCGAGCGGCACGAATTCCTCGCGGTTCACTCGTTCGTATTCGGCACGTACCTCGGGGTCGGCCAATGCATGCTCGCGCAGTGGGTCATATGGTGTCGTTTCAAACCTCGCTTATTCGATTGCACCGGTGCGATTGCCTGATCCGTTCACAACTACGGACGCCCCGCCACCGCAAGCCGCGCGGCCAGCCCCACGAACACCGACCCGAGCAGGTACTGCGGCAGCTTCGACGGCCGGCGGCGCGCGCCGATCCGCTGGCTCAGCCGGCTCGCGGAGAGAATCACCGCGCCGTTCACGACGATCCCGATCAGGTTCAGCACCGTCGCGAGCACGAGAATCTGCACGGCGATCGAACCGTGCTCGGGCCGCACGAACTGCGGGAACAGCGCGAGCACGAACAGCGCCATCTTCGGGTTCAGCAGGTTCGTCGTCAGGCCCTGGCGGAAGATCGCGGCGGTCGAGTGGCGGCGTGGCGACGCGACGGGCGACAGCGCGGTCGCATCCGACCGGAACGTCTTCCACGCGAGATACAGCAGATACGCGGCGCCCGCGAAGCGCACGGCGTCATACGCGAGCGGCACCGCGACGAAGAGCTGCGACAACCCGAGCGCGGCCGCGAGCGCGTGGCAGTAGGTGCCGGCCTGAATGCCCGCGAGCGTCGCGAAGCCGGCGCGCCGGCCCTGGCTCACGCTGCGGGACGCGATCAGCAGCATGTCGGGGCCGGGCGTGGCGGTCAGCGCGAGACACGCGCCAGAGAACAGCGCGAGTGTGGAGAGGTCGATCATGGCAGTCCCTTTTGTCGGTGCGACGTAAAAGGGAGATCAGTTTAGGAGCGCGCGCGGGGCCGGTCAATCGAACGAACGGACGATGGCCGGACGGTGCGGATCGTAGCGCGACGCATGCATTGCGCACGCGCGATCGGCGCACCGCTCACTGCTTGCGACACGCGACCTGATAGTCGATCACGGTGTTCGCCGAAGGTTTGTCCGGCTCGCCGCCGACCGTCGTCACGCCGAGCACGCCGGCCGCATTCCGGTAGCGCAGCGCGCAATACCCCATCCCGGTGCCCGAACACGCTTCGGCTTCGATGATGCCGTGCTTCGCGAGCGTCGCCGCGCCGTCCATCGCGTCCGGCTGTTCGCGCGGGCGCAGCGGTTGCCAGCCATGCGCGATCAGGATCCTGCGTGCCGCGTCGAGCGGCTTGCCGTACACGTTCGGCACGGCCGCGCGGCCGTTGCAGTGCGTGCTTTCGGCGGCGACACGGGTCAGCCGCAGGCTGCCGTTGTCTTCGTGCAGTTCGCCGACCGGCGGCGCCGGGCCGTCGCCGCCCCAGATCAGCAGCGCGCCGCTGTCCAGCCGATCGGCCGAGCCGAGCTGCCAGCCGGCCTTGCGCGCGGTATAGCCGAGTGCGACGAGCGTCGTGCCGTCGAACACGCCGATGTTGGCGTTGCGCGCGAAGCAGATCGCGCTCGTGCCGGCGCTGAAGCCGCTCGAGAACGTGACGACCGTGTAGCGCCCGAGCGGCGCCTCGGACGTCACGATCCAGTCGCGCTTCGCGACTTCACGGCCGGCTGCGGTGGTCGTCTTCGCGCGATATCGCGTGCAAAACGGATCGAGCGCCCCGTTCTCCGGCGAATGCGGCAGCACGCCGAGCGGCACCAGCGATGCACCGGCGATCTCGGAGGCCGTCCGCAGCGGATCGGCCGATGCCGTGCCGCCGAATGCGGCACAGGCAACGGCCGCGATCGCGGCGGCAGCAGCGAAACGGTGGACCAAGGGCAGGGCAATGAAACGCGGCACGCGGGCAGTCTCCGGAGCGAGAAATACGGACGCGACGATCGCGGCTTTCCGCGCGCGTGCCGCCGACGACTCAGCCTTTCGCGACGACGTCGATCCGCAGCGCTTCGCCGCCGGCGACGATCGCCAGCAGACGATCGACGTTCGGGTGCGCGCCCGGACGGTTGCGCGCGTCGGCCGTATGCTCGGCGAATATCGCGAGGCCGTGCTCGGCGGCGTTCGCGTCGAGCGTGCCGAATGCCTGCTTCAGGTAGTTGTACACCGCGAGCGAGCCCTGCTTGCCCGGCTGGTTCTCGATGGTCGCGACCACGTCGCCGTTCGCGCCGACGAGATCGATGCGCGCGACGCCGTCGATGGCCGGCAGTTGCGCGAGGTTGTCCTTGAATACTTGGGTCGGTTGAATCACTGAAAACACTCCGTCGGTTTGATCATGGGAAGGTGGCCGGCCGTATGTTATCCGATCGGCCAGGCTGCACTTTTCGACGTAACCGAGCGATTTGCACGTGGTCCGACCATCCGGTACGTTGACTATCCTGGGAACACCGGCGCCTGCTTGCCTGTTTGCCACGAAGCAGCACGAACAGGTTGTGAAGTGACGGATGTCATCGAGGATGATTGTGTTGTCCGCGATTGCCGGAGCGCGATGACTCCGCGGGCGATTCGATCCGACCGGGTTTCCCGGCTGCTAGCCCGGCCCATCGCTGGCGGCGGCGAGAAGCGGAACGACCAGATCGCTGATCGGCGTCGGAATGCTGTGAGATCGTCCGTATCGCTGCACGACGCCGTTCCGGCAGTCCCATTCGAGCGGTTGGTTGCCTTGCCGATCGGCAAGAATGGACGTACCCAAATCGGGCGGAAAGCCATGGAATCCGTCGACGATCTCCTGCGGCACTTCATCGCCCAGCTTCGCGCCCGCCGCCCGCGCGACCTCGAGACATTCCCGCAGGTAGGCGAGCGACAGTTCGGTAATGTCGCTTCGCGAGTACATGCCGGCGCGGCGGCCGGTCAGCACCATGAGTCCCGCCACCGCGTTCTGCAAGAGCTTTCGCCAGGCGAGCGAGATGAAATCCTCGGCAACCTCCGGCGCGCAGCGCGTGCCGTGCAAAGCCGAGACCACCACGTTGCTCGCCGGCGTATCGGGCAGGGTGAGCCGGGGCTTGGCCCGCAGCCACACCGATGCGCCCGATTCGCGCTGCGCCGGAAACCAGACGACCGATGGCACGACCGTGGCGCCGGCCGCATACGGCGCGAACGCGGCTTGTTGCTCGACGCCGTTTTGCAGTACGCAGACGACGGTATTCGCATCGCATAGCGCGGAGACCCAAGGGGCCGCGCTCGCCACCTGCGTCGACTTGACCGCGACGAATACGAGATCGACCTTTTCCTTGACCGCTCGCGGGTCGGTCAGTACGGGCCCGGGCACGACGATCTCGCCGCCATCGAAGCGCAATTTCAACTGCTCGTGCGCCGAGCGGCCGCAGATCACCGGCGTGCGGCCGGCTTCGTGAAGGGCCGCGGCAACGGTCGTTCCGATTGCGCCCGGGCCGACAAGGCCGACGGTCGGGTAGCCAGACTTCGTCATGGTGTTCATCCTGTCGAGTCATCCGCCAGATGCGGGCGCAGCGCGAGGGCGAGCGGAAAAATCGCGAGGGCGGTCAACGCGGTCGCATACGTGGCGCCATGCACACCGATCCTGTCGCCCAGGAAACCGTAGAGAACAGGCGATAGCGCGCCCGATGCGATCGTCCCCGTGTAGAAAATCGCGAATGCGCGCTCGGTGCGCTCGGGCACGGACATCTCCGGAACGGTTCCGTACAGCACCGACGACGTGCCGTTGAGCATCATACCCAGAATCGGCAGCAGCACCATGGTCAGCGCCAACGGGAGATACATCACCGCGACGATGCACGCGGCCGTACCGCCCTCCGTGAGCAGCACCGTACCGACCACACCCATGCGTGCGCCCAGCCAGCCGCACATGAATTTGCCGGCCGCACCGCCTATGAAAACGAGCGCAAGGGCCGTTCCCAGCAATTGAGGCGAGACGCCTTTTGCCTTGAGCAGAAAAGGCAGGAAGGTAAGCAGTCCCATGCGTACCGCCGTGTCGAGCACGCCGATTGAAAACAGCGTGGGGAATCCGCTTGCGCCGGTACCACTGCGTCGAACGGACGCGTGCTCCTTGGCCTCCGACTTTCCGGCGCTACGCGGCACGGCGGGAAACCAGAGCGCGATGACGGCGGCCACGACGCAACCCAATCCGGCGACGATCCATAGCGCGTGACGCCACGGCATCATGGTCACGAGCAGCGAAATGGCGGCCGGCAGCGCGGATTTCCCCAGGTCGCCGGAAAAGTTGTAGATGCTCAATGGGCCTCTCGCGTCGCGTCCGTAGATACGGGAGACGGCGCCCGATGCGATCGGATGCTGCGTGCTGGAGCCGCCGCCCGAAATCGCCAGCGCCACGCCCAGACCGAGCAGCCCACCCGACATGCCCGCGATCGCATAGCCGAGCGCGGCGAGCAGCGTGCCGATTGCGAGCGTCGTGCGGCTGCCCAGGTGCTGCGCGAGACGCCCCGCGGACAGCTGCAGCGTCGCCATCGTGCCGGCATAGATGCCGCGCAGGATCGCCAGGGCCGCAAAGTCGAGCCCGAATTCCGACTGCCACACCGGTAGCAACGCGTAGATCATGTCCGTATAGCCATCGTGCATGGCGTGCGCAACGCAGGATAGCCATAGCACGCGCCGTCGGGGCGGTGCAGTCTCCTGCATCGCGGGAGGGGAAAAAACCGGCAGGTGCATCGTGGTTCGCTCCGTGCGAGCGGTCAGCGGAAGCCGCTGGTGGTATCGCTTTCGCGCTCGATAGAGCAATTTTATGATCGAGGCGACAGCATTTTCAATTGAGCTAAAATCGCGTCACTGGAGAGAAAAAGTCACGTCATGAGCGGAAACCGGGACGCTGCGAAGCACTGGGGCGAGTTGCCCCCGCTCAACGCGCTGCGCGCTTTCGATGCAGTCGCACGGCACGGCAGCTTCGCAAGGGCTGCGGTGGAGCTGCATGTCACCCATTGGGCCGTAGGCAAGCAGATCAGGCTGCTGGAGGACTGGTTCGGCCTGCCATTGTTCGACCGTCGTCCGCGCGGTGTCGTGCTGACCGACGAGGGGGCCGCGTTGCTGAATGACGTCAGCCACGCGTTCGAGCGCCTCGGTACCGCGGTGGTGCGGCTGCGCCACGACACGTTCGCGCACCGGATCTCGGGTGTCGTGCGGGTGAATGTGCCGATGAGCTTTGCGCTTTGCTGGCTGCTGCCGCGGCTCGCCGATTTCCATTCGCGGTACCCCGAAATCGACGTCAGGGTGTCGACGACATCGCGCAAGTTGCGCTATGTCGCCGACGCCTTCGATATCGGTGTGCGTTCCGGTCCCGAGCAAGGTGCGGGCGTCGTATCGCGCCCGTTGATGCCCGACCTGCGCGTGCCGGCCTGCAATCCCGCATTGCTGCGCCAGCATCCGATACAGGGCGTGGCCGACCTGCGTCATCACGTCCTGCTGCATTCGGCCACGACGCGCTCTGCCTGGTCGCACTGGTTGCGGGAAGCCGGTGCATCCGATCTGCGGGCCGCGCGCCATGTCGAATTCGATCATGTGAATCTGCAGCTCGGCGCGGCCATCGAGGGGCTCGGCGTGGCCCTGGCATCCCTGCCGCTGATCGGGCGCGATCTCGCCGAGGGGCGCCTCGTGTGTCCGATCGCGTCGCCTGTATGGCGTGCCGACGACTACATGCTGGTGACGAAGGCCGAGCGGGCCGACGATGCCGCGGTATCCGCGTTCGAGGAATGGATGGAAGGCATGGCAAGCCGAGAGGCTGGATAGGCTCGCTGATCGGACCACGCGGCATAACTTCATGGCTCGCCCGTGAGCAGCAGCACCGCATACGCGAGGCCATACGCATCGATGACCCATGGCAGCGCACCGACACGCACGCCGAACGCGGCGCCGATCGGTTCGGTCGAGCGATCGGCAATCGCGATGTCGATCCGCGCGATCGGCACGGCGATGCGCTGGGCCGGCAGCACGAGGCGGTACCGGGCCGGCCCAGCCGCATCGACCCCGCCGGTGGAGGCGCGACGAAGCGCCGGATTCCCTGGCATCCCCCTGGGCGCTTCGTTACCGCCCGGTTCCGCTCAACACGCCCGCTTCACGCGCACGCTCGATGTCGGGGCTGCGATACGCGCGCTCCGGAATCTCGGCGAGCCGCGACGCATGCACCTGCTGCGGCGCCAGCCCGTAGAACTTCTGGAAGCTCATGATCAGCGGCGACCATTTGTCCGGATCGATGCGGTCCGCGTGGCCGTCCATCAGCAGGTCGGGATGCACATGCACGCGCTGGATGCGCAACTCGAAGATGCGGATATAGCCGCGCAGGTCCGGCGCCTCCTCGCCGATCCCGTGCGCGGCCGCGACGACCGCCTCCATGTGCACCGGGCATTCGAGCGCGCGCGGCGGCGCGACGGTTTGCGACGCGGCTTCGGTCAGCCCGGCCGTGCCGAACTTGTCGGGTTCGAATACGTAGCCTTTCGCGCGCTTGCCGTCAGGCACCGGATACGTGCCCGTCGTGCGCGCGATCCTGTCGACCGCGTCCGCCTGCGCCGACGACGGCAGGTTCAGCACGCATTCGCCGGTCCGCAGCAGGTTGCGGGTGGTCTGCGAACTCGCGGCGATGCCGATCACGCCGCGCCAGCCGAGCCAGAACGCGGACGAGATCGGTGCGAGATTGGCCGTGCCGTTTTCGTTCAGCGTGCTGACCAGCACGACGGGCGTGCCGAAATAGAGGATGTTCGGTTCGGTGACGCAATGCGGTGCATTCATGGCGGGTGCCCTCGGTGACGGATCAGTTCGCATGCTGATCCTGTCGCGGCGGCGCGGCGCTCCGAATCTTGTCGTGTCATTGCGGAAGGGGCGCGGGCGGCGTGCGCGCCGCAACGGGCCGGCCGGCATCGCGCGAGCTTTTCCGCTAGAGTAGGAAGTCGCAGGCCGCGACCGCCGCACCACGCGCGCGGGGCGCGGCCCCGTTCCGCCAACGCACACGAGGGCCTGATGGACACCGAGCAACGCTACACCGCCAACGCGCCGACGCGCGCGGAAGTCGACGCACTGGGCGGCGCCACCGTCATCGAATTCGGCGCGAACTGGTGCGGGATCTGTGCAGGCGCGCAGCCCGCGATCGTCGCGTCGTTCTCCGCGCATCCTGCCGTGCGGCACCTGAAGATCGAGGATGGCCCGGGCCGCCCGCTCGGCCGCTCGTTCGGCGTGAAGCTGTGGCCGACGCTCGTCTTCCTGCGCGACGGCGTCGAAGTCGCGCGCGTCGTGCGCCCGGCCGACGCGAAACAGATCGAAGCCGACGGCTTCGCCGCGCTGGCCTGAGGTCACGGCGATGCAACAGGCCCTCACGCACATCGGCGTCGACACGCGCGGCAGCGGCCTCGTCGAATTCACGCCGCAGGTGCGTGCATTCGTCGACCAGCAGGCGATCCGCACCGGCCTGCTGACCGTGTTCTGCCGCCATACGTCGGCGTCACTGCTGATCCAGGAGAATGCCGATCCGTCGGTGCAGCGCGACATCGAACGCTACTTCGCGACGCTCGCGCCCGAGGACGATACGCGCTACGAGCACGACACCGAAGGCGCCGACGACATGCCCGCGCACCTGCGCACGGCACTCACGCAGGTGCAGCTGTCGATTCCGGTCGAGCACGGGCGCATGGTGCTGGGCACGTGGCAGGGGATCTACCTGTTCGAGCATCGCCGCGCGGCGCACCGGCGCGACATCGTGCTGCATCTGATCGGCGAGTAGGCGGGAACGGCCGATGCGCGTGCTCAGGCGAGCAGCTTCTCGACGAGCGCGCCGAGTTCGCGCAGATGAACGGGTTTCGGCAGGAATTCGTCGAATACCTGCTTGTTTTCACGCAGCGCAGCCGATTCATACGCGCTGACGCCGAGGATGGCCGGATACCGGCCGTCGTCGTCGGGCTCCGCGACCGCGCGAATGCGCCGCGCAACCTCGAAGCCGCTCAGGTCCGGCAGTTCGAGATCGAGCACGACGATGTCGTAGCGGCCCTTGCCGAAGCGCATGACGCCTTCCTGTCCGGTGCCGCACAGATCGGCTTCGATGCCGAGCGCCGACAGCATCGCACCGAGGGTTTCGCGTGCGTTGTCGTTGTCGTCGACCACCAGCGCGCGCCGGTCGCGGAGCGCGATCGCGGACGGCAGCGCGGGTGCGTCGCCGGCCGCGTGGCCGGCCGTATCGATCACCGGCACTTCGGCCGGCAGCGTCACGACGAATTCGCTGCCTTCGCCGACCACGCTGCGCACGTCCACATGCCCGCGCAGCGTCGTCACGATTTCGCGTACGACCGCGAGCCCCATGCCGATTCCGTCCACGTGCAGCCCGACCGCGTCGTTCGCGCGATAGAACGGCTCGAAGATCTTCGACAGGTGTTGCTTCGCGATGCCGGCGCCGGTGTCGCGCACGGCGATCTTCACCTGCTGGCCGGCCGGCGCGTCGACGACCGTGATCGACACCTTGATCGATCCGCCGACCGTGTACTTGACCGAGTTCTCGATCAGGTTCGACAGCACCTGCCGCAGCAGCTTGCGATCGGAGCGGATCGCGAGGCCGGCCGGCTCGACCTGTTGCGCGACCGCGATCCGCTTGGCGGCGATCTTCTCGCGCAGCGGCTCGAGCACTTCGGCGAGCAGCGGCGCGATGCCGACGGTATCCAGCTCGGCGAGCCGCTTCGTCGAGCGCAGCTTGATGTAGTCGGTGAGATCCTTGACGAGCGCTTCCAGCGACAACGCGGAATTCTGCAGCCGCCGGATCGTCTTCAGGTTTGCGTCCGACTGCGGCCGCGCGAGCAGAATCTCGATCGACCCGCAGATCGCCTGCAGCGGCGTGCGCAGCTCGTGGCTGACCATCCCGAGGAACGCGTTCTTCGCCTCGATCATCTCGAACGCGCGATCGGACGCCTTGCGCTCCGCGTCGAGCGCTGCATTTTGCCGTTCGAGCAGGTCGTCGCGCGTGCGCATCGTATAGAACAGCAGCAGGAACAGCGCGCACAGGATCACGCCGAGCACGATGCCGAGGGTCAGGATCGCGCGCTGCTTCTCCTTCAGCTGATGGAACGTGAAATCGCGCTGCGCCATCTCGATCGCGCGGAAGTAGTTCGCGAGGCCGTTGACCTTCGGCCAGTACGCATTGACTTCGTCGATCACCTGCCGCGCGTTCTTTGGCGCGTCGCGCAGCAACGCCACTTCGCGCTTCAGGCGCGTCATGAATTCACCGAGCGCGTCGATCTCGTTGCGCGCGCGCGGGATGCGCAGCCAGTACTGGGACACCTCGGACGGCCGCTGCAGGAACCCGAACGACACCGACAGGCTGTCGAGCTGCATCTGCACGTGCTCGAAGTCGTCGTCCTCGTGCGTCGCGTAGAGGATCAGCTGGCGGTCGAACCGCGTGTAGACGTTACGGTATTGCGCGGCGGTCCAGAACACGCCTTCGCGCGGCCCCTCGAGCACGCCCTCGTTGACCGAGGTGGCGAGGAGATCCCACAGCAGGAAGGCCCATGCGGCGAACCCCATGATCCACAGCGAGCCGAGGACCAGGATGATCTTTCTGTTTTTCCACCGCCGTCGCGTCATGTCACTTCACGGTCAGGCCGATGATCTGCCATGCGAACTTGGCTTCGCCGAGCGGCGTCTTCAGTTCGTCGGGATACTGGTCGCGCGGATACATGATCCACAGCGGGCCGTAGTTGTCGTTGCCGAGCACCTTGCCGTTCATCGTCCGCGCGAGGATCACGCCGTACTTGTCGGCGTCCGACACGGGAATCGTGAACGTGTACTCGTCGATGCAGCGGAACTCGATCTGCGTGCCGCGCGCGCCGACGGTCTTCAGCACGTCGGACAGGCGCGGGCCAGTGAAGGCCGCCTTCGGCGTCCAGCTCGTCGACGTGACGATCGTATGCTGCGGCAGCGCCATCAGTTCCTGCTCGGAAAAGACATAGGTCGTCTTCCCCTGCTGGTTGCTCTTGCTGATCTTGCCGTCGACGGTGAACGTGAACGACGAAGCGGCCCATGCCGCGGCAGCCATGCCGAACAGGCACGCCGTCAGCAGGCTCTTGATCCAGATGGTTGAAACACGCATGGCTTTCCCTCGGTCCTGTGGTTCGTGTGGTGGTTTGTCGTTTCGGTCTCAGTTCGCGGCGGCCGCGGCCGGCAACGTGATCTTCAGTTCGCGCGCCACTTCGGCGAACAGGATCGGCAGGCGCACCGGCTTTTCCTCGCAGCGCGCGTTGTAGTGCGACACGATGTGCGCGATCTCGTCCTCGCTGGCTTCGCCGGTCGAGATCTTGCCGGTCAGCAGGAAGATCGGCGCGCCGCTGTTCTCGCTCGAACGGATACCGCGCACGAGTTCGGCTGCCGTCTGGTCGCCGAGCATCCAGTCGAGGATGTAGCCGTCGAAATCCTCGACTTCCAGCGCCTTGCGGAACGTCGCGCCGTCGAAGTACGGAATCGCGTTCACGCCTTTCTCGATGAAGTATTCGCACACCGTTTCGGCGACATCCTGCGAATCGTCGACCACCGCGATCCGCGCCGCATAGACGTTCGGCTGCGCCGAGCGCAGTTCGATCACGTCGACAGGATAGGTGCGGCCCTCGCGCGCGTGCTGGCGTTCGGTGATGATCCATTCGCCTTGCCACTGCAGCGCGACGAAATCCGTCTCGATCTGGCTGCTGGCCTTCGTCGAGATCGCGGCGCGGCAGCGGAAGCGCTTCGACTCGACCACGAACGTCGCGTCGATCATCTCGGCGGCGGCCGGCTGCATGCCCTTGTCGTCGAGCAGGATCGCGGGCGGTACGCCGAAGTGCGTTGCGATGTCCTGCAACTGCGACAGATTCCACGGGATCAGGCCTTTCATCTTGCGCGTGACGACCGAGAAGCTCAGGCCGAGCACGTTCGCGATCGTCGTGTTGTGACTTCGCGGCGGAATACCGTTCCGGTTCAGTAGATCGCGCACCTTGTTGGCGGTCATGAGATCGACATTGGCCTGCTCGGTGGTGGACATCGCGATGGGGTCTCCAGGGGCTTTGATGAGGGTGAGCATATCAAAACTGACGCGCTATGCAAACTTTGAAAACGCGAATGACCTTGACATGCCATTTTTCTCCATTATTATTGCTCACCACGTCACTATTGTTTGCCGCGTCATGTTTGGGGAGCGAAGCTGACACCAGTCGGCACAGCGAAAAGCGGCAGCGATGACGCAGTGACGGAACGATTCGAAGAGAGAACCTGAGAGAGCCTTGGAATGCGTGTCGGCGTTGGCGGATGGAATTGTATCCGCTGCGCCGCGCGCAACCGGGTACGAGCTCACGGGGTGGGATAGCTCGAAGAATTGCGGCGCAAATAAAACTTGGGGAAAGTAACAATGTACCGCCGTTTACTCGCACCGGGGCTGCTGTTGCTATTGGCCGCGTGCGCGCAGGATCCGTCCGCCACCAGCAA
>NZ_QTQI01000017.1 GCF_003853705.1 Burkholderia sp. Bp8992
AGCTCGCTTCCATCAAGCGCCCACACTTATCGGCTGTTAATTTTTAAAGAGCATTTCTGCGAGAAACTCCGTGTTTCCCAGCAGCGCTGCGTTTTCAGCAGCAGAGAAGCGAGATTATCAACCGTTTTTTGAAACTCGTCAACAACTTTTTTAACTACTTCGTTGCGACGACTGCGGTTTAATTTCGTGTGCACTGGAATCGATAAAACCGACTTCAACAGCACCGCTTCCCTCTTCTTCCCCCGCGCTGCGTTTCCGTTAGCGCGAAAGAGGCGTGATTCTATGCATCCGCCCCGGTCTCCGCAACCCCTTTTGTGAAATATTTTTGACATGCTATGGCGGGGGCCGCCGAGCACTTCCCAGTGCTCATATATAGGCGACACGGCAGGCGCAGCCTCGGTCGCCCGTGAACAGCCCCGCCGCATCGAACGCAACCTTCCGTCGATTACCGCCCCACCATCGCCCTCACCACGCCGTCCCGCCGAATCAGCCCGTGATACAGCGCCGCCGCAAAGTGCGCGAGGAACGTCAGGAAGAACAGATAAGCCAGCACGCGATGCGCGACCCTGAGCCAGGCGAACGTCACCGGATCAGCCGAAACGATCGCCGGCAGCTGCACGCCACCGCCCAGCGTCACCGGATACCCGCCGGCTGACAGCATCGCCCAGCCGATCAGCGGCATCGCAACCATCAGCGCGTACAGCACCAGATGCGAGCCATGCGCGGCAACCCGCTGCCACCACGGCAGATCCTCGGGCAATGCCGGCGGCTTCGACAGCACCCGCACCACGATCCGCACGCACACCAGCACCAGCACGGCCACGCCCAGCGGCTTGTGAATCGCCACCAGGATCTCGTGCCGCCCGGAAACGGACGCCACCATCCCCACCCCGATGAACAGCATCGCGAGGATCATCGCGGCCATCACCCAGTGCAGCACCCGCGCCGGCAAACTGAACGTCGTCGAAGCCTTCATCATCGTCCCTCCCCACTCACTCGCGCCACGCCGGCCACCCCGGCCTCTTCACTCGTGCGCCGCAAATACGAATCCGCATACGCGGCCGACCGCGCCGCCAGCAACGGATCGCCCGACACCTGAATCCCCTGCGGCAGCACCGTCGGGTCGTAGTTCACGTCGCGGCACGGCCCGCTGTCCTGCGCCTCCACGCGGTCGAGCACGAGCGTGCCCGCGTCGATCGTCGTCCGCTGCGCGGGCCAGACCTTCGTCGCGTCGTCCACCGGATCGCCAGGCTCCGCCAGCGTGACCAGCAGCTTCCACTTCTGCGCCCCGGCCGCGATGCGCTGCGTCACGTCCTGCTGCAGCACGTTCGGATCCCCGGCCGTCGCGACATCGCCGGCGCCGGCCGTCTGCTCCGGCACGACGCGCCACCGCACGGCCTGGCGCTTGCCGGCCTCGTCGACGAAGTAGAACGCGTTCAACCCGTAATAGCTTTCGGTGACGTAGCTCGCGCTCGGCTTCGCACCCTTCACCCATTGCAGGAACGCGCCCGCCTCAGGGTGCGCGCCAAAGAACGCCTTCACCTTCGCAGGATCGGGCTTGCCCGTCTTCGGATCGGGCCGCGTCGCCAGCGTCTGCTGGTAGAACGCCTGCGGCGTCGCCACCGGAAACACCGGCATCGCGTTCATCCCGGTTCGCCATTGCTGGCCGTCCGGCGCGGTGAGCCTCAGTGCGAGGCTGCGGATCGGCACGCTGCTGTCCGGCGCATAAGGATTCCCGCCCGGCAACGCGAAGCGCCCGACCACCGGCGTGCGTACCGCCTTGAAGAACGGCGCGACCGAATACGCGCTCGCGGCGCCGTTGCCTTCGAAGTAACCGGTCACGCACACGCCCTTCGCATGATTGCGCCGGAAGCCGGGATGGACGCCGCTGTTGGTCTGCAGCGCGTCGACGAGCCGGTGCGGGGTCAGACGTGCCGGCGCCAGCCAGCCGCCCGCATAACCAAACGCGACGGCCATGCCGGCCACCGCGCCGCCGATCACGGCCCAGCGCCACCACCCGCGCCCAGGCTCGCGCTGCGGCGAAGAAGAAGAAGGTTGCTTCATGAATGCGCTCCCGATCATCAGATCATTGTCGAACGCGCGTAGGACGCCGCCCGCGTCGCTTTATTCCACAGAAAATTTTTTCGTATGCTGGAGGGAATAATCGATGCCGTCCGGCGTCCTACGCGGCATCCACGACCCTTTCGGCAACCGGCCCGGCCATGCCCTCCACCGCCCTCGACGACGACGCATTGCGCGAACTCATCCCCAGGCTGCGACGCTTCGCGCTCTGGCTGGCGCGCGACGTCCACGCGGCCGACGATCTCGTCCAGTCGACGCTCGAGCGCGCACTGTCGCGCTGGACGAGCCGTCGCGACGACGCGTCGCTGCGCAGCTGGCTCTTCACGATCCTGTACCGGCAGTTTCTCGACGGGAAACGCAGCGCGAAGCGCTATTCGTGGCTGCTCGGCCGCATTCGTGACGACGACGAAGCGCACTGGCCGTCCGCCGAACGCGAATTCACGGCGCGCGCGACGCTCGAAGCGTTCGGCCGGCTCTCGGACGAGCAGCGCAGCCTGCTGCTGCTCGTCGCGGTCGAGGGCTTCACCTATCAGGAAGTCGCCGACCTGCTCGAAGTGCCGATCGGCACCGTGATGTCGCGACTCTCCCGCGCGCGCCAGGCGCTGCGCCAGCTCAGTGATGGCGAGCTTCCCGCTCCTTCTTTGCGATTGATGAAGAAATGAACACGCCTCCGAACGAACATGACCTTCAGGCCTATGTCGACGGCCAGCTCGACGACGATGCGCGTGCCGCGGTCGATCGCTATCTCGCGCTGCATCCGGCGCGCGCGGAACAGGTGAAGCAATGGCAGCAGGACGCGCAGCGGTTGCGGGCAGCGCTGGAGAGCGTGCGGATGCCGGCCGATAACCCCGCGCTCGATCCGGCGGCGATTCGCGGCCGGCGGGCGGAGCGCTCGCGGATGCGGTTCGCGATGGCGGCCTCGTTCGTGTTCTGCGTCGGGTTGGGGACGTTCGGCGGATGGCAGGCGCGCGGGTGGAACGCGGCGCCGCCGATCGCGCCGATGAGCGATGCGGTCAAGGCTTACCAGATGATGGTGGTCGATCGGACGGCCAAGGTCGATTACCGGCCGACCGGTGCGGGCGATTTGCAGGGATGGCTCACCAAAGGCGTCGGCGCATCGGCGAAGCTGCCGGATTTGAGCGCGGCGGGGTTCAGGCCGGTCGGTGGGCGGTTGTTCACAACCGACAGCGGCGCTACTGCTGCGATGGTGCTCTATGAGGATGATGCGGGGCGAACGCTGAGCTTCTATCTCCGGCCGGCGGAATCGAAACATCGGCTGCTGCCGAACGGGCAACGCGTGGATGGCGCGTTGCTCGCGCGGTATGGATCGGTGAACGGGCTCAATTATGCGGTGGTCGGGCCGGCGGGGAGTCTTGGGGAAAAGGCGGTCGTGCAGGCGCTCGATCAGCAGACTTGAGTGATACGATGCGCGCCCGGCTGGAGGTCGGTGGTGGCCGGCAGGGCCTTATGCGGTATGACTCGGCGGACTTGAGTACGCTTGCGCTCATCGGTCGATTGCACAGCGTTCCGACTGACTTTGCCGGCTGGTTTTCCACATCGGTGGAGCGTGTTCGGTACCCTCACCTTTAGAATCACAGGGTTTCGAGTCGCTGCGGAGCAGGATGTCCACATCGATCATAGTGGTGCTGCATACGGACATCGGTCGGTTCGATCACCTTGGGTCGGCACAGCGTTTCGGGTTGTTTCGGCGCGCGATATCCACACCCCCGTGAGATAACGCGAACATCCGCACCGAATTCGCTTACCCTCACCCGTTGACTGCACAGGATTTCGAGTGTCTTGGCTTCTCGATATCCACAAGGCATTCAATCACGGCGGATCGCGCGAGCACTCTCCATATCACCCGCTCTATTTCGGCAAAGCCTTGTCAGAAAAGGCGTTCTGGCCGATTCGCGTAGCCGAATGCAAGGCGCTCACCGGTTCGATGCACAGCAATTCGACTGGTCGGGTGTGTGAGTTGTCCACATACGGGCCGCCGACAAGCGTACGAGACACGACGCACATTCCGCATGCGTCCACGTCGTCGAGTCAGCCGTCTCCATCCAGTTGTGCGCTCGCGCATTCGGTTCGGCTCTTCACGGTCAGAATTCATCGGAATCCACGCCTGGCCTGCGATCCGGCTGCGCGCTCACCTTCTGCCTTCACAGCGTTTCGCATCGTTTTGTGCCTTGGTTATCCACATGCGAAGGCCGATCACCTCCACCGTCTCCGAAGTCACTTGGTCAAATAAGTCCCTAGAATCTCGCCCGTCTCCGGCGAAACTACGTAATGGATCGACTTCCCGAGCCGGTTTGCGTTGCCGAGCCCCCGCATGCCGGGAATCAGTTTCGCCATGAACGTAATCCCGATGACGTGATCCTCCGGCTTGGGATCGGCCCTCGCGGCACCTTTGTCCTCGATGTAGATCTCGAAGTTGCGCAGGTCCTGTCCGGTCTTCGCAAAGTCTTCATAGGCGGCCTTCAGGCCGAGCAGCGTCGCGGTATTGAGCTGGACGGAACAGCGATGGACCCTGCCAAAATTCAATTTGATCATCGTGCTCTTGAAAATATCGGCCCCAGATCCGGCGAACGTACCGGTCAAAGAGCGCGCAGGTGCTTGGTTGTTGCTGGGTATCTGCGCCGCGCGAGCACATGTCGCGCGCTGGCATCACTTATCCCGTCTCGGACAGCGCCCTAAATTCACGAAGGCAAGCACTGCAGGTCGTTGTCAATAAACCGATCGCCGCCTCCATCGATTCGTCGTCGCTGAAGCGATAAACATCACCAGCCTCGTACGTCCCGCCCAAATCGACGATATTCCCTCTCTCCGATTCGAGCATGAAACCTGGATATTCGATCTCGTCGCGAACAAGCGTCAAAGGCACGACGCCACCATCGCCCCTCCAGTTCTGACGATCATTGATGAGATGGCGCACGGCTTGCGTAACAAGCTCGCCGCCGCAGTATCCGTGATACGAGCAATGCACTAACGGCATGAAGCCTCCGTTGTTCTCACACCGGGTCTCGCGAATACAACTCGTATCGATGGCGAAGAAAAGCCATGTCGAACCACGCCCGCCCCTCTTTGTGCTACTGGCCGACCTTCGCTCAACTCGACTCGCGACCAGAACGCCGCAGGCGATCGTCGATTCGACAGGCAAGCTGATGACCGGGTGCGCTTCCGGCTGCTTCTGCAGCGGAAGCCCACTTGCTGGCCTCGTTCGGCTCTGCCGCCTGCGCATCCTCCAACGCGGCAGCGAGAAACGCACTCCGCTGGTTCCCGCCACTCGTCGGCCGCATAAAGCCGATTGCGTGATCGACTACCTCGCCAGATAGATCGCAAGGATCTCTCCGTTCTCTGGCGAGATGACGTAGTTGATCGATTTCCCGAGCCGGTTTGCGTTGCCGAGGCCCTTCATTCCCGGGATGAGCTTTGCGGTAAACGATACGCCAATGACGTCCTTTCCATCGACACCTTCGCCGTTGGATGCCTTTCGTTCGTAGATGGACACTTCGAAATTATTGATGTCCTGCTCGCTCTTTTCGAAGTCGGCATAGGCCGAGCGCAGCCCGATGGTTGTTGCAGTATTGAGGGTGACGTGATCGTTGTCCGCATCACCAAAAATTGTTTTACTCATGGCAAGTACTGGAATCGTCAATAGAAGAAGCGGGGCGATATGCTTCATCGATGGCACATGATCGGTCCCATTACCAGTTCCGGTTGCGGGCGGTACCCGTGTCGCTCGCCGTCATCGATTGATTCAGTCATGCCGTTCGATGACGTATTGTGCCGGCCCGCTCCATGCAACCGAACGGTACGCGCCTCGAACGACACCGATCTCCCGGTAATACTCGACGAGTGCCTGCGGACTCCAGTCGCGGCCCGCGGAAAACAACGCATCGAGATCGATGAGCGCGGCTACGAGCGCCTGCCGGTCGTTGTCGTCTGCGATAGCACGTTCCCAACGATCGGAATGCCGAGCGAAACCCAACCGGATCAGTCCATCGGCCACAGCCACCACGTCCGTGACGACAACCGCAACGTGGCCGGCAATCTCCGTCACCAGCAACTCATCAACGGGTGCGTTCATCGATCGCATCGTCCAGTGTCTTCCGCTGTGATCACCCTGCCTCCTTCGCGAGCCATCTAACGATTTCCGCGATGTCTTCGTCGGAGAGTTTCCCGACACGCTCGACACACACGCCGTAGTCGAGATCGAACTTCACGTTGAATCGCTCGCCCTTGTAGCGGCAACACAGGACCTCGGCTTCCGGTATCGACACGCGCTGCTCGAACACGATGTCGCCTGGATCTTGCTGCATCCGATGTACGACTGTGTCGATATCGAGCGCGTCGAGCCGGGTCAACGAAGAATCGGTCATGTGCCGTGAGCCCGTTCGCAGGGCCTTTGCATCCTGGATGCCCGCGATTCTACAGACATGACGGCTCACCTATCCCCCAAGCGCTTCACAGCCTCCTGATTCGTTCCTCTGCTCGCCGCACGCAGTGCATATCCCGGGCGGATCACAGTCGACGGACTGTGCTTATCCAAAGGTGTTAACAGGGTTCGTATATATACGTAGTGATAGTTAACAAGCGCTGTGCCCCACAGTGGATAACCTCCGTAACGCACTGAATTTTCAGCGCGAAGCGGGATGCATAACCATGGGTGTGGCACGTGAACAGTGCCGCGCAGCACAGAACAACTTTTCGTCGATTCGCAGCGTCGCCGACATATCCTCAATCGTTCCACTGTGAATCCAGAGGCTTGCAGGACGGTTATCCAGAGGGGAATGTGGATAACACCACAGCGCATCGACGCGTTTTGCTGTGATGCGAACAGGTGAAGCCAACGCTCCCGGCATCGCCACGCACCATCGATCGTCAGCATCCACACGCGTCGATTCAAAAAATTTTCACGAAGGGGCTTGTGCTCCTCCAAAACCCTCTCTATAATTCGCGGCTTCTTAGGCTCGTAGCTCAGTTGGTTAGAGCACCACCTTGACATGGTGGGGGTCGTTGGTTCGAATCCAATCGAGCCTACCAACGAACAAAATGAAGGGGTCTGGCAGCACAACTTGCCTACAGGCAATGCGGCTCGCCAACATACAAACGCCACGCGGCAACATCGCGTGGCGTTTTTCTTTTCCGGTCCGAAACAACGCGTGAAGCCCCGATGCGTTGTGCGATACACGGCCCGGTATCGCATCGTCTCCGACAATCCGTTCCATCACACAACTGCCGCTGCACGGCGCGTAGAATCGTGTGCGCATCGACGCGGCTGTTCCGACCGTCGCTCGATCTTCACCGCATCAAAACAACAACGCCGAGAGCACACGATCATGTCCGAGGTCACGACCGCCGCACCGTCCGCAAGCAACGACGAAATCGCCGCTTACGTCGGCAAGAAAGCCGCCTGGTTCGAGCACAAATGGGCGATCGCCGAATCGCGCAAGAACCGGCTGTCGTGGAATTGGGCTGCGTGCTTCCTCGGCCCGGTCTGGCTGGCATACCGATGCATGTACTGGCAGGCGGCCGCCGTGCTGGGTGCCACGCTCGGCATCACGCTGGTCGAGTTGCTGTTTTTCCCCACATACTTCGAATCGAGCACGGTCGACCCGGTCACCATCGGGATCGCGGTCTCGCTCGGCTGGTGCGGGAACAGCCTCTACAAGCGGCACGTCGAACGCGGGATCGAAAAACTCCGCCCGAGCGCGACGTCTCGCGAATCGCTTCTCGCGCTGCTCGAGGCGCAAGGCGGCACGAACTGGCTGGCGGCGGCCGGCTTCGCCGTCGCGACGCCGCTGCTCGGCGTACTGCTGTACATGATCGGCAACGCCGGAGGCGCGATGTACTGATCACGGTCGCCGCGATCAGCGAAGCAGAAAGAAGAGGGCGGACGGCGCCGTCGCCATGCATCCGCATGGCATGCGGTGCAGGCTCGCGCCACCTTCAATGCAGATGCTTCAACTTGTCAGGATTCCGCACGACATAGATCGCGACGATCTTCCCGTCGTCGATCTCGAGCGCGGTGGTCTGCAGCTCGCCATCGGCTTCCAGCGTGACGAAGCCCGGCAGCCCGTTGATGAACCCGGCCCGCACGAGTTTCGACGCATGCGTCGCGAACAGCCCGGCCAGGTACTCGTGCACCTTCATCACCGGCTCGAAGCCGAACACCGGCTTGCCTGCGGCCGTGCGCTTGCCGCCGCCGTCGGAATGCAGGCTCACATCCTCGGCGAGCATCGCGCCGAGCGTGCGCATGTCGCCGCTGCGTGACGCCGCGAAAAACGCCTCGGCCAACTCGATTCCGCGCTGCTTCTCGACATGAAACCGCGGCCGCGCCTCGCGCACGTGCGTACGTGCCCGCGCGGCGAGCTGCCGGCACGCGGCCGCATCGCGCTGGATCGTCGTGGCCACTTCGTCGAACTCGAGGCCGAACACGTCGTGCAGCAGGAACGCCGCGCGTTCGAGCGGCGAGAGCCGTTCAAGCGCGAGCAGCAGCGGCAGCGTAACGTCTTCCTGTTCATCTTCCTCGACGATCGGCTCGGGCAGCCAGGGGCCGATATAGGTCTCGCGCTGGTGCCGTGCAGACTTCAGCTGGTCGAGGCACATGCGCATCACCATGCGGCGCAGGAACGCCTCGGGCACGCGCACCTCGGTGCGGTCGACGTCCATCCAGCGGATGAACGCGTCCTGCACCATGTCCTCGGCATCCGCGACGGAACCGAGCATCCGGTACGCGACGCGGATCAGCGTGCGACGCAGCGGATCGAAGCTCGCCGCCGCGTCGGCCCGTGCTTCGGTGTTGCCCTTGGCCGGGTCGAGGTTCGTCATCAGGCCACCATCTTCGCGGCGGCGGCCTTCGCGTCGGCCGGCTCGATCCACAGCCCGAAGCCGACGGCGAGCCGGTTCCAGCCGTTGATCACGTTGATCATCAGCGTGAGTTTCACCTGTTCCTCCTGGCTGAAGTGGTCGTTCAGCGCCGCGTAGGCCGCTTCGTGCGCCGCGTGGCCCTCCGACAGCCGCGTGAGCGCTTCGGTCCAGCCGAGCGCCGCGCGTTCGCGGTCGGTGTAGCAGGGCGCCTCGCGCCACGCGGACAGCAGGTAGATGCGCCGCTCGGTCTCGCCTTGCTCGCGTGCCTCGGCGGTGTGCATGTTAATGCAGTTCGCGCACGCGTTGATCTGCGATGCGCGGATCTTGACCAGCTCGATCAACGTCGGCTCGAGGCTGCCGGCAACGGCGACCGATACGGTCATCCAGTTCTTCATCAGCGCGGGGGCGGCGGCAAACGGATTCAGTTTCGCAGTCATGGTTCCTTCTCCTTTCGTGTGGGTTCCGGTGATATGACGAGCGAGCCCCCGCGCGTGTGACATCGACACAAAAAATTTTTGCAGCCGGAGAAGCAAGCAAAGAGCAGGGCGCCGAAGGTCGCGGCGCCCGCACGCGGACAGCAGGCGAATCGGCTGCACGACGCCGTTCCTCCGACGAAACCGTGCACGCCCGCTACCTTTCATGCGCGCCGCGCGGCTGTCACCGGACGTCAGTAGCGCGCAGGTGCAGGCATGCGTATTGTTCTCTTCGCAGAGCCCCCGCCATGGCGGGGACGGGCCGGATGTCACGCCGGCGGCTGGCATGCGGCGAATGCTTTCATTTTTCTTTCGCGTTCGTTTCACCGGAAATCCGATGCGCGACGTTCACATTTCTGGCCCATACTGTTCTGCACGGGCAGATGAAGTGACGCCGCACCTGCGGCCCGGCGCGCGCGCCGGCTGCCCGACGACGCAGCAGCAGCAGGTCGCACGTCAGCCGCGCGCATCCGAGCGCAAGGCTTTCCCTTTTCCGGCAACGCAACGCAGCGAATCGCGACGTGGACGGTAAACCGATGAGCCTTCTTGCATCACAGCTTCAGCGCCGTTACCAGGACGTGCGCACCCATAGCGTCGCACTGACCGCGACGCTGTCCGCCGAAGACCAGGCCGTGCAGTCGATGCCCGACGCGAGTCCGACGAAATGGCACCTCGCGCATACGACCTGGTTCTTCGAAACCGTCGTGCTGATGCGCCGCGTGCCCGGCTACGCGCCGTTCGACGACGCCTTCCAGTTCCTCTTCAATTCCTATTACGAAGCGCTCGGCCCGCGCCATCCGCGGCCGCAGCGCGGGCTGCTCACACGTCCGTCGCTCGACGAGGTGCACGCGTACCGGCAATACGTCGACGACGCGATGCTGCGCGCGCTGGCCGGCGCCGATGCGGCGCTGCTCGACGCGATCGCGCCCGAGCTCGTGCTCGGCCTGCATCACGAGCAGCAGCACCAGGAGCTGATCGTCACCGACATGCTGCACGCGTTCTCGTGCAACCCGCTGAAGCCGGCGTTCCGGCCGCGCGACGGCGCCGACGCGGAACGCGCGCTCGCCGCGGGTGACGCCGGGCCATTGCGCTGGCTGCATCAGCCGGGCGGGCTGGTCGAGATCGGCCATGACGGCGACGCGTTCTCGTTCGACAACGAACGGCCGCGCCACACGGCGCTCGTGCGGCCGTACGAGATCGCGAGCCGCCTCGTGACGAACGCGGAATTCGCGACGTTCGTCGCCGACGGCGGCTATGTACGGCCCGAGTTCTGGCTGTCGGACGGCTGGGCGACGGTGCAGCGGGAAGGGTGGCAAGGGCCCGCGTACTGGATGCCCGACGACGACGATGCGGCCGGCACGCGCGTGCGGCGCACGTTCGGCCTGCACGGCGTCGAGCCGCTCGCGCCCGATGCGCCGGTGTGCCACGTGAGCTTCTACGAAGCGGCCGCGTATGCGGAATGGGCCGGTGCGCGGCTGCCGACCGAATTCGAATGGGAGACCGCGTTCCCTGCTGAAGGCATCCAGCAGATGCTCGGGCACGTCTGGCAGTGGACGCGTTCGTCCTACGAGCCGTATCCGGGCTTTCGGCCGCTCGCCGGGGTAGCAGCCGAATACAACGGCAAGTTCATGGTCGGCCAGCAGGTCCTGCGCGGCAGCAGCATCGCGACGCCGCCCGGGCACGAACGGCCGACGTACCGAAATTTCTTTCCGCCGGCGGCACGCTGGCAATTCACGGGAGTGCGACTTGCGCGAGACGTCTGAGCAGACGGCCACGAGCGGTGGCCAGCAACCCGCCCGCGATTCGCGGCCGAGCGCGTTCGCGCGCGACCTGATCGACGGACTGTCGCGCATGCCGCGCAGCATTCCGCCGAAATACTTCTACGATGCGGCCGGCTCCGAACTGTTCGACCGCATCTGCGAACTGCCCGAGTACTACCCGACGCGCACCGAGCTCGGCATCCTGCGCGATCGCGCCGCCGAGATCGTGCAGCGCGTCGGCCCGCATGCGGAACTCGTCGAATTCGGCGCGGGCTCGCTCGAGAAGATCCGCGTGCTGCTCGACGCGTTCGCGGGCAACTATGCGAACGCGCCGGCGCGCTACGTGCCGGTCGACATCTCGGCCGACTACCTGCAAGTTGCCGCCGCGCGGCTGCGGTCGGCCTATCCGTGGCTCGACGTCGCGCCGCTCGCGGCCGACTACACGAAGGCCGAGCAGATGGCCGTGCTGACCGAGACGCCGCGGCGGCGCATCGGCTTCTTTCCCGGCTCGACGATCGGCAATTTCTCGCCGGAAGAAGCCGACACGTTCCTGCGCGACGCCGCACGGCTGCTGCGCGGCGGCGGCCTGCTGGTCGGCGCCGATCTCGTGAAGGACGAGCGCACGCTGCATCACGCGTACAACGATGCGCAGGGCGTGACCGCGCAGTTCAACCTGAACCTGCTGGTGCACGCGAACGCGGAGCTCGGTGCGGATTTCGATGTCGACGCGTTCTCGCATTGCGCGTTCTACGACCGCGAGCGGCAGCGCATCGAGATGCACCTCGTCAGCGACGTCGCGCAGACGGTGCACGTGCGCGGCCACGCATTCCGCTTCGAAGCCGGCGAGCACATCCACACGGAGAACTCGCACAAGTTCACGATCGACGGCTTCCATGCGATCGCGCGCCGCGCAGGTTTCGAGCCCGACACCGTGTGGACCGACTCGGACAACCTGTTCAGCGTGCACTGGCTGCGCAGCGTCGACGATATCCGCGCGTAACGACCGCTGTTGCGAACCGTTCGCACCGCACGGTGCGGGCGGTTCACCTCCCGCGCACGCCGGCGATTGCCATCGAAACGCCCGTTTTACCGGCCCGATGCACCGCTGCAACGGTGTTTCGAGTGCGGCCTCTCCCTTGTCCGGCAAGGCTTTGCGGGCATCCGTAAACGTCCGTTACCTGTCTCGCATACCCGTTTCACCTGTGTCTGTGTCCGGTGCCTAGACTTCGAACCGTATTCACATGAAGCACGACACGTGCAGGGAGTCGCGAGATGAGCAAGAAACTTATTCTCGGTGCAGTTCTCGGTGTAGCGGCGCTGGCAGCCTCGGGCGTCGCGTCGGCTCACGTCGACCTGTCGGTCGGCATCGGCGTGCCGGGCGTCTACGCGGCGCCCGCACCGGTCTACGTCGCGCCGCCGCCGCCCGTCATGTACGCGCCGGTCGGCTATCGCGATGACGGCTGGCGTGACGACGACTGGCGTCGGCGCGAATGGCGCGAACACGAGTGGCGCCGCCGTGAATGGCGCGAGCACGAGTGGCGCGACCGCGGCGGCTGGCGCGGCGGCCGCTGGGATTGAGCGGCCCGGCTGATCACCACGAGAGGAGAGTGACAACATGATGCCCACTCGGTACATCAGGCTGTGCGCCGCCGCCACGGTCGTTGCGTTCGCAACGATCGGCAGCGCGCACGCGGCGGGCTGCATGAAGGGTGCGGTGGTCGGCGGGGTCGCCGGCCACTATGCGGGGCACCACGCGGTCGTCGGGGCGGTCGGCGGCTGTATCGTCGGCCATCACATGGCGAAGAAGCAGGCGCAGGAGCAGGCCGCGCAGCACAAGGCCGCCGCGCAGGGCATGCAGCCGGCGCAGTAAGCACTTCATCACCGGGGCGGCGCCGAAGCGCCGCCACCGCCTGCTTCGTTCCCCGTTCTTGCACGAGCCGCATTGATCCGACGAATGCGCGCTGCGCGCATCGTTACGATCATTTACAACGTCGTGTGGCGCGAATTTCGCGCGTTCATAGAATGCAGTCATACGAACGCGCTCAAGGGAGCACAAGATGAAACAGCAACGATACCTGTCCGTATTGACGGCCGCGCTGCTCGCGCTCGGCTCGGTGTCCGCCTACGCGGCGGCCGGCGGCAATGGCGGTGGCAACGGCGGCGGTCACGGCGCAGGCGGCTTGGGCGGCAACGCGGGCGGCATGTCCGGCGGCCACATGAGCGGCCAGGCACTGAGCAACTCGAACGGCATGCACGCGGGCGACCGCGACAAGGGCCTGTCGCGCGCGGCCGACCGCTCCGATACGATCGCCGATCGCGCCGGCGTGCAGCCGGGTCACGGCCACACGCAAGGGCATGCGCATGGCCACACCGCGCATGCGTCGACGTCCACGCATCGTTCGCATCACAACGCATTCGGCCGCACGCTGTAAGCACGGCGCACGCATGCGATGAAAGGGCGCTTCGGCGCCCTTTTTTCATGGCGGAAACGCAACGCCGCCGTCGCGCGGAAACGTCGTGCCGACCCGATTTGCAACCAGCCGTAACCGCGTCGCTGAGATCCGCGGCACGATCGATCGACGCAGAAAAAAGGGCGGCTCATCGCCGCCCTTCGTATCACCGCCCGGTGCCCGCCAGCGGCACCGGCGGCTCGAACAACGCATCGGCCTGCCTGACGCGCACGAAGCGCGCGGCGCCGTCGCCGTCCACCAGCGCACGGAAATGCGCTTCGCCGCATGCGAGCTTCGCACGCTCGTGCTCGCTCGGCACGGGGCCGTCCGTGTTCGGCGTATCGACGACGAAGTACAGCCGCTCGTCGCCGTCCTGTTCCGCGAGCACGGCCCAGTCCGGGTGGTAGCTGCCGAGCGGCGTCTGCACGCGGAACCACGCGGGCAGCTTCGCGTACAGCTTCACGCCGTCGTGCGCTTCGAGCGCATCGGCGAACGCGCGCTCCGCGTCGGTCTCGCACACGACCGCTTCGTGGATCGACTTCTGTGCATCGGGCCGCAGGTTGCGCAGGTAACCGGTCAGCGCTTCGCTCTCGAACGATTCGAGCGCATGCACGTGGCGCTCGCCGAGCTTGCGGTACGCGATGCCCGCGACCAGCGCGTGGCGCTTGCAGCGGTTGATCGCATCGGCCGCGACCGCGATGAACTGCTGCGGATTCACGCGGAAGTCGTCGAGCCGGCCGCTGTCGGCCAGGATCGTCGCGAGCGAACGGCGCGTGAGCTGCGTGCGGTCCTGCAGCTCGGTGAGCAGGTCGGGCAGCGGCAGCTCGCCTTCGTCGAGCAGCACGGTGCCGGCACCGGCCACCTCGATCGCCTCGATGCCGGCCTTGCCGATGTCGATCTCGGCCTTGCGCCACTGCAGCCGCGCACGCGCGATGTCCGGCGCGTCGTGCAGCGCGGCCGTGCAGTCGCGCACGAGCTTCGCGTTGTCGAACTCGACGCTGTACACGGTGCGATGCCGGATGCGATCCCACAACGCGCGGAAATCGTCGCCGAACACGACGGCCTTGCCCGACGCATCGCGCCGCAACGCGATCGCGCGGCGCTCGTCGGCGTTGCGCACCGCGAAGCGGCCCGACAGCTTGCGCAGCGTCGCGACGATCGGCGCACGCAGCATCTCGAACGCGTCAGGCAGCACCAGCGCGCTCTGGCGCAGCGCATCCTTCAGCCGGTCGAGCACCTTGCCCTGCGCGTCGACATAGCCTTGCTCGTGCAGGTGATTCCACAGCACGCGCGACAGCTCGATGCCGAGCGCATGCGCGGGGCCGTCGTCTTCCTGCACGGGCAGCGCCGCGAACTGGTGTTCCTCGACGATCCCGAACCGGATGCCGGTATCGGCCTCGATTTCCTTCTGCAGGTTCTCCGCGAACGACTCGTAGCGTTCGGTCGCGATCACGGTGAGCGTGTTCACGCCCGGGTCGCGCACGCGTTCGCCGTCCTGGTCGACAGCGAGGCGCAGCCCACGGCCGAGCGTCTGGCGGCGCTCGCGCTCGGTCTGGATGTCGCGCAGCGTGCAGATCTGGAATACGTTCGGGTTGTCCCAGCCTTCCTTCAGCGCCGAGTGCGAGAAGATGAACTTCAGCGGCGTGTCGAACGACAGCAGCGCTTCCTTCTCGCGCATGATCAGGCCGTACGCGCGCTCGGCGTTCTCGCGGGCCGCCGCGCTGCTTTCGCTCGTGTCGGTCCAGCCGCCCTTGCGGTCGATCGAGAAGTAGCCGTTGTGCGCTCGCCCGACTTCGAGCGCGACGTCGACGCCGTCGAACAGCGCACGGTACGCCGGCACGCGCGCCGCGCGTGCATATTCCTCTTCGAAGATCAGCGCGTAGTCGCCCTTCACGGGCATCCCGTTCTCGTCGTAGCGGCGATAGCGTTCGACCGAATCGACGAAGAACAGCGACAGCACCTTCACGCCGCGCTCGGCGAGGCGCAGTTCCTTGTCGAGATGCTCGCGGATCGTGCGGCGGATCATCTCGCGCTGCACGGCGAGCGTGTCGATGTCGCCGAACGCCTCGCCGAGCGACAGGAACGCCTCGCCTTCCGGATGACGCAGCTCGACGTACTCGGCACCCTTCACCGCATGCACTTCGCCGATCCGCAGCCCCGCGTACAGCGCGCGCTTGGTCAGGCGCTCGAGATCGTCGCCATCGGTGGCCGTCACGATCTGGCGCTTCACGCCGGCCGCCGTCGCGACGTCGAGCTCGACGCGCGCGCTGATCGCGCCGCGCCGGTTCGACACGCCGACGAGCCGCACGTACGGCTTGTTGTGCGCATCCTCGACAATCGCCGACGCGATCTCGATCTGCTTGACGAGCTTGCGCTCGTACGCGTCGACCGCGTCGAGCCGGTACACCATGTGGTGACGGTCGACGTGCGTGGCCGAATAGCGCAGCGTGCAGAGCGGCGCCATCGCGGCGAGCGCTTCGCGCCCGCGGCCCTCGAGGCCGCCGTCGACGCTTTGCGGCTCGTCGACGATCACGATCGGCCGCGTGGCGCGGATCAGGTCGATCGGCTTCTCGCCGCCGGTCTTCTCGCTGTCCTTGTAGAGGTTGTTGATTTCCTTCTTGTTGATCGCGGCAACCGTCATCACCATGATCTGGATCGCCGCGCTCGCCGCGAAGTGGCGCACCTGGCCGAGCTTCGCGGAGTCGTACAGGAAGTAGTCGTACGGCACGCCCGCGTACAGCGCGCGGAAGTGATCCTCGGTGATCGCGAGCGTCTTGTGCACGCCTTCCTTGATCGCGATCGACGGCACGACGATCACGAACTTCGTGAAGCCGTAGCGGCGGTTCAGCTCGAAGATCGTGCGCAGGTACACGTAGGTCTTGCCGGTGCCGGTCTCCATCTCGACGGTGAAGTCGCGCGAGCCGGGCAGGCCGGACGGCGGCAGCCCGCCGCGCAGCTGCACGTCGGCGAGATTGCGCGCGAGCGCGTCGTCGGTCAGCGACAGCCGGTTGCCGACGCCCTGTTCCGACACCGCGAAGCCGAGCGAGCCTTGCGCGGCGGCCGTCGTGCCGGGCGCCGCGTTCGCGAGCACGCTGAAGTCGCCGCGATACGATTCCTGCCCGCGAAACAGGTCGCAGACGGCGTCGATCGCCTCGCGCTGGTAGTCGAGATCCGCTTCGAAATGCAGCCGCATCACAGGCTCCGCACGCGCTTCACGCCGTGCTGCTCGAGCAGCGCGGCGAGATTGAGCTTCGCGACGTCGTCGACGAAGCCGCTGTCGCGGAACAGGCAGGTGACGTCGCGCGACGCGCCGGTCGCATCCAGCAGGTCGACGATGCCGTCGGCGAGCGGGCCCGCGTCGTCGCGCGAAATGCGCGCATCGAAGCACGCGACGATCGAGCGGCCGATCAGGTGCACGGTCTTGCCGGCCACCTGGTGATGCTCGACCGGCGTGCACAGGTCGAGGCCGAGCTTCAGCGTCAGCTCGGCGAGCAGGTCGTCCTCGGTGCGGCCGGTCTTCACGTGCTCGACGGATGCGAACAGCGCGTGGTCGAAGTCGTCGCGGCGCGGGTCCCACTCGATCACGTTGGTCGTGTCGAGCCGGTACACGCGGAAACCGAGGTCGCCATAGCTTTCCGGATAGTCGCGTGCGACCTGCTGCGCGGCACGGCGCAGGCGTTCCTTGGTCACTTCGGCGAGCGTCAGCGGCTTTTTCAGCTTCGCGCAGAAATCGGCGGCCGCCAGTTGCGTCTTGTCGCGGCGGTCGAGCGCCTCGGGCAGCTGCACGAGGATGTAGCGCCGCGCGCCGCCGTCGGTCGCGTTCACCTGCATCACCGCGTGGCCGGTCGAGCCGGAGCCCGCGAAGCAGTCGAGCACGATGTCGTCGCCGCGCGTGCACCAGCCGATCACGGCCGCCGCGAAGTCGACCGGCTTCGGCAGGTCGAACGGAATGCCGAGCGTCTTCAGCAGCGCGTCGTCGGAGCCGGCGAACGGCAGCACCGACGGCACGTTCTCGTACATGTTCTCGTCGAGGTAGTAGATCCGCTGCGGCTGCGTGGTTTCATCCGCGCCGAATTCGATCTGGCCGCGCTCGATCAGCGCCTGCATCGTCGCGGGCGGGTTGCGCCAGCCGCGCGCCGGCATCGCGCACGGCTTGCCGGTGACGGGGTGGATCAGCGGCGTGAAATACTCTTCCGGCGCCTTCTTCTTGTTCGGCCAGGCCATCGACACGAGGCGGTACACGCGGCCTTCTTCCGACAGCCGGTCGTACATCACCTCGCCGCCGGACAGGTTGGTCTGCGCCTTCATCCATGCGCGGTATGCCTTCTGCGCGTCCTTCGCGTTGCCGCTGCGGTACACGGCGTCGTGCGCGGCGTCGAGCATGCGCTGCGCATTGCGCTTCGGGCGCTTGAGCGGCGCCTGTTCGAGCAGCGTCTCGGCGTTGCGCGCGAACAGCACCAGCGATTCGTGCTGGTACGCGACGCCGCGCGCGTCGCCCTTCGGGTTGCGCTTGTCCCACACGGCCACGCCCAGCTCGTTCTCCTCGCCGAAGATCTCGCGCAGCATCAGCACGAGCGCATGCACTTCGTGCTCGTCGATGTGCACGGCGATCAGCCCTTCGTCGGACAGCAGCGCGTGCGCGAGCTTCAGGCGCGGATACATCATGTTCAGCCAGTCGGTGTGGAACCGGCCGTTCGCCTCGGTGTTGGTGCTGCGCTTCACGCCGCCCTGGGTCTGCCCGGTCATCGCCAGGTAGTGGCGGATGCTGTCGCTGAAATCGTCCGGATAGACGAAATCGCTGCCGGTGTTGTACGGCGGGTCGATGTAGACGAGCTTCACCTTGCCGGCGTAGCTCTTGTGCAGCAGCTTCATCACGTCGAGGTTGTCGCCCTCGATCACGAGATGGCGCGTGTCGTCCCACGCGACGCTGTCGTCGGGGCAGGGTCGCAGCGTGCCCGTCGACGGCGTGAGCGCAGCCTGGCGCGCGCTGCGCTTGCCGTGCCAGTGGAAGCCGTAGCGCTCGTCGGCGTCGCCGACCGTGCGGTCGCCGATCAGCGCCTTCAGCACGTCGACGTCGACCGACGCGCCGTTCGGGCCTTCGGTCACGAGTTCGGGGAACAGCGCCTTCAGGCGCGCGACGTTGTCGGCGGTGAAATCCGTCGACATCGCCTGCGGGCTGGCCGCATCGAGTTTCTGCATCGTCTTTTCCATCGGAGCCCGGCCGCGCGCGCCAGGACGTCGGGCGCGCTCACGGCACCGGCGGCAATGGCCGCCCGGGCAAACCCGAAACGCTAGCGAGTCGGTCGGCGCAGGTCAAGCGCCGATGTGGGCCGCGCATGCGTGCATCGGCCGCGATCGCCCGCCGGACGGGCCGCAAGCGGTGTCGGGCCGGTTGTCGCACGGGCCGGCCGGCGGCACCGGGAGCAGGGCGAAAAAGGACGAAAAAAAGGGCACGGTCGGCGCCAAGCGCCGGCGTGCCCGCATGGAGAATCCCGGATTGACCGCCCCGAGGTCAGAAGCGCGTACGGATGCCCGAGGTCAGTTCGAGCTGGTTCTTCGCGCCGAACGTCGACGACACCGTGTAGCCGCCGTGCAGCTTCATGTAGTCGCCGGCCAGGTACACCTCGGTGCGCTTGCTCAGGTGATAGAACACCGACCCGTAGATCGTCTCCTTGAAGCCGTTGGCGACGCCGTTGGTCAGGCTGAACGCGCCGAGGTTGGCATTCGGCGTAAAGCCGTCCGCGTTGTTCGCGGCGTTCTTGATGCGCATCTGCTGGTAGCCGAGCTCGTAGTCGAGCGCGCCCTTCGGCGCGATCTTCATCGACACCGTCCACGAATCGTCGTGACGCTGGCCGAGCGCGCCCTGGTCGCCGTTGTAGCGGAAGTAGCCGGCATTCAGGCGCACGATGTCGAACGTGTAGTTGCCGCCGACCGAGAACGTCTGGTTCCGGTAGCCGTTGTGGTTCACGTGGTTGTAGAAGCCCGACACGTTGAACGGCCCGCCGTTGTAGCCGAGCGCGGCCTGATACGCGGAGCCGGTCGCGAACGAGGTCGAGTTGCTGAACTGGTAGCCGGCGCTTGCGAAGATGCCGTTGCTGAACAGCTTCTTCCACGCGACGCCGTTGTTGTAGCGCGTGCCGGTCGGGCCGGCCGCGTAGAAGATCATCTGCTTGAAGTTGTTCGAGTTGGTCCAGCCGCCTTCCTCGGTCGACAGCCTCGCGGTGCCGTACGCGTCGCCGTAGATCGTCGATGCGTCGCGCGCGATCGTGTTCTGGAAGCCGGCCGTCAGCTTGCCGAAGCGCTCGTCCTCGACGCCCACCCACGCGTCGCGGTCGAAGATCTGGCCTTCATCTTCCATCTGGCCGTTCGCGACCACGAATTCGCTTTCGAGGCGGAAGATGATCTTCGTGCCGCCGCCGATGTCTTCGGCACCTTTCAGGCCCCAGCGGCTGCCGCTGAACCACGGTTCGCCTTCGTTGCCCATCCCGATCACGTGTTTGCCGTTCGCGTCGGCGTGGGTCCGGTAGGTCGGAAAGCTCAGGTCCATCAGGCCGTAGAGCTGCACGCTCGATTGCGCATGCGCCTGGGTGCCGGCGCACAGGCCAGCCGCCGCGATGGAAAGGGCAAGGGTTTTTCGTTTCAAGATCGTCTCCTCCGAGCTGCCGCATTGAAATCTTGTCGTTTGCAGTACGTAATGTATGCCGACTCTTGCCGGCCACAGCGAGAGGGCCGACGCATAGCATCGTAGAGCGTGCAATCCTTCACGACGCTTTCCCGGACGCAAGAATCGGATCGGTGAAAACACCGAACGCGCAACGATCACGAATCGGGCAGGCGTGCGCAAGCGAGCCTGCCGGGCATCCGGCTGGCCTGAACGACTTTTCGTGCTACGAATCGATGTTCCCGGCGCCGGGGGCGTACCCGTCAGTCCTGCGTGCTCTTCATGCGCAGGATGTAACCGAGCCCGCGCAGCGTGATGATTTCGGCCGTGCTGCCCGCGAGATGCTTGCGCAGCCGGTGGATGTAGATGTCGATCGCGTCGGCGCTCGGCTCGTCGTCGAGCGCGAACACGCTGTCCATCAGCCGCGCCTTCGATACCGTCTTGTTCTGCTGCAGCATCAGCGTTTCGAGGATCGCATGCTCGCGGCGCCGCAGCGCGAGCACCGTTTCGCCGCAGCGGAATTCGCGCGTGCCGAATGCATAGACGAGGTCGCCGCACACGAGCTGCGTCGTGCCGACGCCGGCCTGCCGGCGGATCAGCGCGCGGATTCGCGCGACCAGTTCGCGCGATTCGAACGGCTTCACGACGTAGTCGTCGGCGCCCGCGCCGAAGCAGTCGACCTTGTCGTCGACCGAACCGTGCGCGGTCAGCATCAGCACCGGCACGTTGTCGTTGCGGCGCCGCAACCGGGCGAGCACCTCCTTGCCGCTGATGCCGGGCAGGCGCATGTCGAGCAGCACGGCGTCGTAGCGTTCGGTCTTCAGCACGGTGTCCGCGCGTTCGCCGTCGCCGACGCAGTCGACCGCGAAATCCTCGCCGCGCAGCAGGTTCACGATCCAGTGCGCGAGCTCGGCGTTGTCTTCGACCAGCAAAAGTTTCATGACGGCGTTCTCTTCAATCGAAAGCGGGCAACCGCACGGTCACGACGATACCGCGATTGCCGGCTCCCGGCGCGAGCGATGCGCTGCCGCCGTGCGCCTGCGCGATCTCGCGGACGATCGCCAGCCCGAGGCCCGACCCTTCGGTGTCGGCCGACACGCGGTAGAACCGCTTGAACACGTGCGGGCGCGCTTCGGCCGGGATGCCGGGGCCGTTGTCGACCACGTCGAGCACGACCGCGTCGCCGTCGCGCCGCGCGCAGACGGTCACGCAGCCGCCCGGCTGCGTGTAGCGCACCGCGTTGTCGACGAGGTTCATCACCAGCGCGGTCAGCAGGCTGTCGCTGCCCGCGACGTCGAGCCGCTCGCCGAGATCGGCGCCGAGGTCGATGTCGCGCCGCTGCGCGAGCACGATCGTCTCCTCCAGCACGCTCGACACCACGGCGGCAAGATCGACGCGATGGGTCAGCAGCGTCGACGGCGTCGCTTCCGCATGCGCGAGCAGCAGCAGCTTGTCGGTCACGTCGGCCATCTTGCGGCTGCTGCGCTGCATGCTGTCGAGCACCGTCGCAAGTTCCGGATCGTCCTGCCCGCGCCGCTGCGCATACTGGATCTGCGTGTCGAGCACCGCGATCGGCGTGCGCAGCTGGTGCGCGGCATCCGCGATGAAGCGGCGCTGCGTGGCCGTGTGCGTGTTGAGCCGCGCGATGCACTGGTTGATCGCGTCGACGATCGGCCGCAGTTCGTGCTGCAGCCGCTCGGGGCGGATCGGCTCGAGTTCCATCGGCCCGCGGTCGGCCACATCGTCCTTCAGCTTCATCAGCGGGCGCAACTCGAAGGTGAGCCCGAGGTAGACGAGCACCACCGCGAGCACCAGCATCAGCGACAGGCGCACGAGTTGCGGCCGCCAGATCGTTGCGACCATCGCGCCGTGCGAGCGCGTCGTCTTCGCGACGACCACCGTGACGGTTTCGACCTGTCCTTCGTCGTACAGCTGGCGGTCGTAGGCCACCGCGCGCAGCGGCACGTTGTCGAGCGACGTGTCGTACAGCGTCGGCTCGACGCCATGCCGCGCGGGCAGGTCGAGCGCCGGATTGCCGGCGAGCAGGCGGCCGTGGCCGTCGATCACCTTGTAGAACACCGAATCGCCCGACGGCGACTCGAAGATCTCCAGCGCGGCCGGCGGCACGTCGGCCGCCGGCCGCCCGTTGCGCCATTCGACGTCCTCGCCGATCGTGCGAGCGGACGCGACGAGCGCGCTGTCCTGCACGAGCGCGGCCGTGGTCCGCGCGGTGTCGTACGACATCGCGCCCGCGATCAGCACGAACACCGCGAGCGGCAGCAGCAGCCACCACAGCAGCCGCCCGCGCAGGCTGTGCGCCATCCCGTTGCGCTCCTTCTCCGAAATGCCGAACCGCGCCGGGGTCGCCGGCGCGGTCGGGTGTGTCATGTCAGGCGTGCGCCGGCGGCGTTCAGAACGCCGCGGGCCGCCACTTCAACAGCCGCTTCTCGAGCCAGGTCAGCAGGTAGTCGGCGGCCAGCGCGACCACGGCCAGCACGATCATCGCCGCGAACACGCCGCTCGCGTTGAACGCACCCTGGGCGGTGGAGATTAGCAGCCCGATGCCCTGTTTGGAACCCAGGAATTCGCCGACGACCGCACCGACCAGCGCGAAGCCGAAGCTCACGTGCAGGCTGGCGAGAATCCAGCTCAGCGCGGACGGGATCACGACGGACGTGGTGATCTGCCGGCGCGACGCGCCGAGGATCTGCGCGTTCGCGATCAGGTAGCGGTCGGCTTCGCGCACACCCTGGAACGCGTTGCCGAACACGACGAAGAACACCATCACGACGGCCAGCGCGATCTTCGACGCCATCCCGAGGCCGAGCGCGATCACGAAGATCGAGCCGAGCACGACGCGCGGGATCGAGTTCGCGATCTGGATGTAGAGGCCGAACACGTCGGCCATCAGCTTGTTGCGGCCGAGCACGATCCCGCAGATCACGCCGGCGACCGAGCCGATCACGAAACCGATCCCGGTTTCCTCGAGCGTGACCCACACCTGCGTGAGCAGCGGGCCCTGCGACGTGCCGTTCGCGAACCAGTCCTGGAGCTGCGCGAAGATCAGCGTCGGCTGCGAGAAGAAGAACGGGTCGATCCACTTGAGCCGCGCGGCGAGTTCCCAGCCGCCGAGCGCGACGACGAGCACGGCGATCCGCAGGCCGATGATCAGTTGCCGGCGGCGGCGCAGCCGGGTTTGAGCGGCGCGCGACTCGTCCTCGAGCGTCGTCGCCGGAATGGCGGTGGGGGGAAGCGTCATGTCGGTCATGCTCCTGTCCTTGCTGTCCTTGCCGTGCGGCGTATGCGTCAGCCGATCTGCACTTCTTCGCGCAGGTCGTGCCAGATGTCCTTGGAAATTTCGATGAAGCGCGTGTCGTAGCGGATCTCCGACGTGACGCGCGGGCGCGGCAGGTCGATCTCGTACACGCGCTTGAGCGTCGCGGGGCGCGCGGTCAGCACGAACACGCGGTCGGCGAGCGCGATCGCCTCTTCGAGATCGTGCGTGACGAACACGACCGAGCCCTTGTTCGCGGACCAGAGCTGCAGCAGCTCGTCCTGCATCAGCGTGCGCGTCTGCATGTCGAGCGCGGAGAACGGCTCGTCCATCAGCAGGATTTCGGGCTGGTTGATGAAGGTCTGCGCGAGCGCGACGCGCTTGCGCATCCCGCCCGACAGCTGGTGCGGGTAGTGCTTCGTGAACTTGTCGAGGCCGACCTTGCGGATCCATTCCTCGGCCTGCGCATACGCGACGTCCTTCGAGCGGCCGCGAAACAACGGGCCCGCCGCGACGTTGTCGATCACGTTGCGCCACGGAAACACCGCGTCGGCCTGGAACACGAAGCCGATGCGCGGGTCGATCCCGTCGACCGGGCGGCCCATCACGCGGACTTCGCCCGACGCGGGCTTGAGCAGCCCGGTGATCAGGTTCAGCGTCGTCGACTTGCCGCAGCCGGTCGGCCCGACGATCGCGATGAACTCGCCGCGCGCGACGCTCATGCTGAAGTCGCGCAACGCGACGGTGGCCTTGCCTTCCGGCGAAATGAAGCGGCACGACACGTTGCGAAACTCGATCGCCGGTGTGCTCGGGGAGACTGCCTGGTTCATCGCATGAATCCTGCGGGTGAAGAGGGCATCGCATCGTGGCGACGCCGGGCCGGCCAGCCGGACCGGAACGGGGGAGCGCACGGCGGCGGGATCGCCGCCGCCGGCGCCGCTGCTTACTTCGCGTTCACGAAATCGTTCGTGAAGGTGCGCGCGAGGTCGATGTGCTTGCCCTTCACCGACGGGTTGAACGCCGACAGCACCTTCAGCACGGTCGCCGGGCCGTCGGCCGGCATCTTCGCGTCGGCCGTGTACATCGGCAGCGACGCCTTCAGCGCGGACACGTACAGCGCCTTGTCCTTCTGGTAGTCGGCCGGCATCTTCGCGGCGATTTCGTCGGCGCTGTGCGTGTGGATGAACTGCATCGTCTTCGCGAACGCGTGCGCGAGCTTGGTCGCTTCCGCCTTGTGCGAATCGGCCCAGGCCGACTGCACGTACAGGCTCGCGGCCGGGTAGGTGCCGCCGAGCGCGGCGCGCGTGCCTTCCAGCGTGCGCAGGTCGACCAGCACCTTCGCGTCGCCCATCTTCTCGAGCGCGGACACCGTCGGCTCGGTCGTCATCCCGGCGTCGATCCGGCCCTGCTTGATCGCGGCGATGAAGCTCGCGTCGGCACCGACCGGCAGCATCGTGTACTGCGTCGACTGCACGCCATGCTGCAGCGCGAGGAATTGCGTGAGGAAGCTCGTCGACGAGCCGAGGCCCGTCACGCCGAGCGTCTTGCCTTTCGCGTCGGCCATCGACTTGAACGTCGGCGCGGCCTTGGTCGACACCATCTCGACTTCGCCCGGCACCTGGCACAACACGGCGATCGCCTTTACGTCCTTGCCCTTGCTCTGCAGATCGACCGTGTGGTCGTAGAAGCCGACGACGCCCTGCACGGCGCCCGCGAGCAGCTCGTTCTCGGCGTCGACGCCGGCCGGCTGCGACAGCAGCTCGACATCGAGCCCTTCTGCCTTGAAGTAGCCGAGTTCCTGCGTGAGCCGCGCGGGCAGGTAGATCAGCTTCGCGATCCCGCCGACCATGATCGTGATCTTGCCGCCGTCGTCGGCGAGGGCGGGGTGAGCGGCAAGCGCGCAGCTCAGGCTGGCTGCCACGGCGAGGGTGCGCAGGATGGGTCGCATCGGGTCGTCTCCGTTCGTTGTATTCGTCTGGCGCGATGCTTGCTGCATCGTCACGACGAGTATAGGGACGCGAAACCTTCCGCTACCTTTCGCGGGCCGGCGATTCTTTTAGGGGTTTTCCAGCAACGGGGGGCGGAACGGGAGCGACATGCGCCGAAGCGGGGCGACGGCGGCCTGCCGGGCGTCACCGCCAGCCGATCAGCACCCGCCCCATCGCATCGAGCCCCATGTCGAACAGGTGCGACACGAACGGCACGAGGTTCGGGATCATCAGTTGCACGAGCAGCAGCCCGACGATCAACGTGACGGGAAAGCCGATCTGGTACATGCCGATCTGCGGCGCCGCGCGGTTCAGGATGCCGAGCGCGAGGTTCGCGATCAGCAGCGCCACGACCACCGGCAGCGACAGCAGCAGCCCCATCTCGAACACGGTTGCGCCGAACGCGGCAAGCGTGCGCCAGCCCGGCGCGTGCAGCAGGTCGGCCGACACCGGCAGCGACTGGAACGACGCGGCGAGCGCGGCGAATACCTGCAGGTGGCCGTCCACGGCCAGGAACGCGAGCATCGCGACCGCGTTCAGGAACCGGCCCATCGCGGGCGTCGCGCCGCTCGAATGCGGATCGAAGAAGGTCGCGAAGCCGAGCCCCATCGACAGCCCGATGAAGTCGCCGGCCGCCTCGACGGCCGCGAACACGAGCTGCATCGTGAAGCCCATCGCGACGCCGATCAGGAACTGCGTGACGACGATCCAGATGCCCTGCGCGGAGAACACGGTGACGTCCGGCATCGCGCCGAGCGTCGGCGCGACGACGAGCGCCATGAACGCGGCGGCACCGATCTTCACGCGCACCGGCACGGCCGCGTGGCCGACCATGGGCGCGGTCGCGACGAGCGCGAGCATCCGCACGAACGGCCACAGGAAGGCCGTCAGCCAGCCGTTGAGCTGCGCGTAGGTGACCGAGAACATCGTCGTGGAACGGAGCCGGACGCGCGGCTCAGCCGACGCCGAGCGTCGCGACGTGCAGCAGCGTCTGCCGCAGGTAGTCGAGCATCGTCGTCAGCATCCACGGGCCGGCGATCACGAGCGTCGCGGCGACCGCGAGCAGCTTCGGGATGAACGACAGCGTCGGTTCGTTGATCTGCGTCGCGGCCTGGAACAGGCTCACGACGAGGCCGACCGCGAGCGCGACCAGCAGCAGCGGGGCCGCGAGCAGCAGGCCGATCATCATCGCCTGGTGCGCCAGCGTCATCACTTGTTCGGGCGTCATCGCGCGAATCCTCCGCCGCTTAGGTGAAGCTCTGCGCGAGCGAGCCGATCAGCAGCTGCCAGCCGTCGACCAGCACGAACAGCATCAGCTTGAACGGCAGCGACACGGTGGACGGCGACACCATCATCATCCCCATCGACATCAGCACGCTCGCGACGACCATGTCGATGATCAGGAACGGGATGAACACCGTGAAGCCGATCTGGAAGCCGGTCTTCAGTTCGCTCGTGACGAACGCGGGCACCAGCAGCGACAGCGGCACGTCCTCGGGGCCCTGCATCGGCGCAGCCTTCGAGATCTTCGCGAACAGCGCGAGATCGGTCTCGCGGGTCTGCTTCAGCATGAAGGTCTTGAACGGCGCTATGCCGCGCTGCACGGCCTGCTCCATCGGCAGCGAGCCGTCGGAGAACGGCTTGTAGCCGTCGTTGTACGCACGGTCGAGCACCGGCGACATCACGAAGAAGGTGAGGAACATCGCGAGGCCGACGAGCACCTGGTTCGGCGGCGTCGTCGCGGTGCCGAGCGCCTGGCGCAGCAGCGACAGCACGATGATGATGCGCGTGAAGCTCGTCATCATCAGCAGCATCGCCGGCAGGAACGACAGCATCGTGAGCAGCAGCATCGTCTGCACGCTCAGCGAATAGGTGGTGCCGCCGTGCGGGCCCGGGCTCGTGTTGAACGCGGGCAGGCCGTTCGCCTGCGCATACGCGAACGCGGGGGCGAGGCAGAGGATCAGCACGGGCGCGACGCGCGCCGCGTGATGCAGGAATGCGTGTTTCATCGGAATGCGGAGACGGAAAGAGGGCGCGGCGCCATGTCAGCGGTCCTTGCCGCGACCGAGGCGTTTCGCGGCTTCGCCCGCGAGCGCGTCGCGAAACCGCGAGCCGAACGTGCCGGGCAGGGCGCCGTCGGACGGGTTGCCGCCGGCGGGTGCGTCGGCCGACGTGGAAGCCGTTGCCGCCGCCGGGCCGGCCGGCAGCGTATGCAGCAGGCGCACGTTGCCCGGCGCGACGCCGAGCACGAGCCAGGTGTCGCCGATCTCGACGATCGTCGCGCTTTCCTTCGCGCCGACCGCGACGCTCGACACGACCTTCAGCGGGCCGCCGCGCCGCGCGGGCTGGAACCCGAAGCGGCGCGCGAGCCACGCGCATGCGAACACGAGGCCGATCACGACCGCGAGCCCGACGAGCGTCTGCAGTACTGCGCCGATGCCGAGCGACGGCGCGGCCGAGCCGACCATCACGCTCGACGCGATCGAACCGGCGTGGTTCACCGCGTTCATGTCGGCGGCGCCGGCCGGCGCGCACGCGAGCGATGCGGCAGCGGCGAGCGCCGCCGCTGCGATCGTGCGGCGCACGCGGTGGCCAGGCTTCACGACATTCACCGGTTCAGCTTCCGGATGCGTTCGGCCGGCGTGATGATGTCGGTCAGGCGGATGCCGAACTTGTCGTTGACGACCACGACCTCGCCCTGCGCGATCAGGCAGCCGTTCACGAGCACGTCCATCGGCTCGCCGGCGAGGCCGTCCAGCTCGACGACCGACCCCTGCGCGAGCTGCAGCAGGTTGCGGATCGCGATCTTCGTGCGGCCGAGCTCCACGGTCATCTTGACCGGGATGTCGAGGATCATCTCGATGTCGTTGTGCGTCGAGCTCGGCGCGGCCTTCGACAGCGGCTGGAACACGCCGGCGCCCGTCGCGCCCGCCTGCACCGGCTGCTCGTTCTGTTCGGCGAGCGCGGCCGCCCAGTCGTCCATGCCAGGATCTTCCTCCGCCGCGGCCGGGGCAGCGTGCGTGTCGGCGGCCGAAGCCGCGAGGGCCGCGTCGGCCATCGCCTGGATGTCGTCGTCGGGCGTCTGGTTCAGCTCACTCATATCCACCTTCCTTCATCGTATCGCCCGCGCTGATCATCTTCTGCACGCGCAACGCATATTGACCATTGAAAATTCCGTAGCCGCATTCCATCACCGGCACGCCGTCGACCTTCGCGGTGATCGTGTCCTCGATCTCCAGCGGCAGCACGTCGCCCGCGCGCAGGTTCAGGATCTTCTCGAAGGTCGACGAGATCTCGGCGAGATTCGCGCTCAGCTCGACCTCGGCGGCCTGCACCTGCTGCGACAGCACGCGCACCCAGCGGCGGTCGACTTCAAGCGCCTCGCCCTGGATCGGCGACGCGAGCACGTCGCGGATCGGCTCGACCATCGAGTACGGCATGCAGATGTGCAGCGTGCCGCCCGTCGGCCCGAACTCGATCGAGAACTGCGTGACGATCACGATCTCGTTCGGCGTCGCGACGTTCGCGAACTGCGTGTGCATCTCCGAGCGCACGAATTCGAACTGCAGCGGCCGCACGCTCTTCCACGCGGTCGTGTAGTGCTCGAACACGAGGTTCAGCAGCTTGCCGATGATCCGCTGCTCGGTGGCCGTGAAGTCGCGGCCTTCGACGCGCGTGTGAAAGCGCCCGTCGCCGCCGAACAGGTTGTCGACGACGAAGAACACGAGGTTCGGGTCGAACACGAACAGCGACGTGCCGCGCAGCGGCTTCACGTGCACCAGGTTCAGGTTCGTCGGGATCGGCAGGTTGCGGGTGAACTCGCTGTACTTCTGCACCTTCACCTGGCTGACGGAGATTTCAGCCGTGCGCCGCATGAAGTTGAAGATGCCGATCCGCAAGAGGCGCGCAAAACGGTCGTTGATGATCTCGAGGCCGGGCATCCGGCCGCGGACGATCCGCTCCTGCGTCGCGATGTTGTAGGGGCGGACGCCCGAATTGTCGCGCTGCTCGTCGACAGAATCGGTTTCGCCCGTGACGCCCTTGAGGAGGGCATCGACCTCCTCCTGGGACATGAACTCCTGGTGACCCATACGCGCTCCTTTCTCGGCCGCGTTACTGGACGACGAACTCGGTGAACAGCACGTCGTCGACCTTCGCGCGCTGGTTGCCCGGCTGCGTCGGCTGCTCGATCAGGGCCCGCAGTTCCTTCGCGAGCGAATGTTTGCCCTCCGGCGTCGCGAGTTCCTCGGGATGCTTGTTCGACAGCGCGAGCAGGATCCGGCTGCGGATCTCCGGCATCCGCGCGGTCAGTTGCTCCTGCGCCTTCGGGTCGGTGAGCTTCAGCGACAGGCCGACGCGCAGGTAGTGCTGCGCGCCGTCGTCCGACTGCAGGTTCACGGTCAGCGGGTCGAGCGGGAAGAACACCGGCGCGGCCAGCGGCGGCGGTTCTGCGGGCGCGCTCGCATGGCCGACGCCTGCCTTGCTCAGGAACACGTACATGCCGCCGGCGGCGGCAGCGGCTGCGCCCAGCGCGACGATGGCGATGAGTGCGATGCGCTTGAACTTGCCGGACGAAGCCGGCTTGTCGGCGGTCGGGTTTGCGGTCGTGGAGGCCATGTGAATGCGTGCGTGATGTCTCGTAGCATGCATTGTTCGGCATCCGGGCCGAGCCCGATGGGCGGAACAGAGGGGGGATTTGCGGCTATCTCAGCCGATTGTCGGCCGGGTGTCGGCCGGATGCAGGGTAGCGGGGCCGGCGAAACGCGGCGGGACGGCACGCGGGGCGGGCGTCGGCCGCCCGGTGCGCGGGTGTCAGATCGGCAGCAGCGTCAGCAGCGGCGCGATCAGCACCATCGCGACGCCCGCGATCATCATCGTGAGGCTCGACACGACGCCTTCCTCGCTGCCGATCTCGCGTGCCTTCGCGGTACCCACGCCGTGGGCGGCCGCGCCGAACAGCGCGCCGCGCGCGAGCCGCGTGCGCATCGGCACGAGTGCGAGCACGAGTTCGCCGAGCAGCATCCCGCAGATGCCGGTCGCGATCACGAACAGCGCCGTGAGGTCTTTCGGCGCGTGGATCCTGTCCGACACGGCGAGCGCGAACGGCGTCGACACCGAGCGCGTCATCAGCGAGCGCTGCAGCTCCGGCGACAGGTGCAGCAGCTTCGCGAGCAGCAGCGACCCGCACACGCCCGCGCCGATTCCGACCGCGACGCCGACCGACAGCGACAGCCAGTGGCGGCGGATCAGGTCGCGATACTCGTAGATCGGCACCGCGAACGCGATCGTCGCCGGGCCGAGCAGCCACATCAGCCAGCGCGTGTCGCGGAAGTAGACCGAATACGGGATGCCCGTCACCAGCACGAGCAACACCAGCACGCCCGGCACGAACACGAGCGGCGAGAACAGCAGCGTCTTCTTGTACGCGTAGAGCCGCTTCGACAGGAAATACAGCACGACCGTCAGCACGAAGCAGCCGACGGAGATCGCGGTGTTCACGCGGTCGGCGGACAGGTTCGATAGCGCGGCAAGCATGGCGGCTCCGGCTCAGTGCGCGGACACGGCGCTCAGGCGCGTGCGGCGGCGTTCGGCGAACACGCGCTGCGCGGCGAGCCGGCGTTCGAGCTTCGCGGCGAGATCGACCGCGACGGCGACCGCGACCATCACGAACGCGGTGCCGGCGAGCATCACCAGCGCGATGCGCCAGCCGTCCTCGCGGAACAGCCCGCCGTACTGCACGGCCGCGACGGCGGCCGGCACGAAGAACAGCAGCATGTCGGACAGCAGCCAGTTCGCGCCGTCCTTCACCCACGCGGGCGCGACACGGCCCGAGAACAGCAGCGCGAGGAGCACCGCGAGGCCGATCACGCCGGAAGGGATCGGCAGCCCGACCTTGCGCACGGCCCAGTCGACGGCCATCCACAACACGCCGAGCGCGGCGGCCTGCAGCACGATCCGGCCCGTATGCGCGAGGCTGCCCGAAGCGGCAGGGCGGGCGGCGGTGGTCGGCTTGGTCATGGCGGGCTCCATACAGATCGTGCGTTGATGGTGTGAGTATAGGGTTTCCCCTAACCATAAATAAAATGACTTGTCTCTATCCTTGTCATTCCAATTCGGAATTCAGCTTGGGATCGCCGCACCAATTTGGGGAGATATCGATGGAATTGCGCGCACTGCGGTACTTCGTCGAGGTGGTCCGCCAGCAGAGCTTCACGGCGGCCGCCGACAAGCTGTTCGTGACGCAGCCGACCATCAGCAAGATGGTGAAGGCGCTCGAGGACGAGATCGGTTCGCCGCTGCTACTGCGCGACGGCCGGCAGATGGTGCTGACCGATGCGGGGCGGATCGTGTTCCAGCGCGGCCAGGACGTGCTCGCCGCGCAGGCGCAGCTGCAGTCGGAGCTGAAGGATCTCGGTACGCTCGGCCGCGGCGAGCTGACGATCGGCATCCCGCCGCTCGGCGGTTCGCTGTTCACGCCGATCATCGCCGCGTACAAGCAGCGCTACCCGAACATCGAGCTGAAGCTGTTCGAGCAGGGCGCGCGGATGATCGAGGCCGCGCTGACGTCGGGCGAGCTGGAGCTCGGCGGGTTGCTGGAGCCGGTCGATCCCGGCACCTTCGAGCGGCTGCCGATGGTGCGCGCGCCGCTGTGGCTCGTCGCGCCGCGCGAGTCGCGCTGGGAGGATCACGCGGCCGTGCCGCTCGCCGATCTCGCGCGCGAGTCGTTCGTGTTCTATGCGGAAAGCCTCGCACTGCACGACGCGGTGCTCGATGCGTGCCGGCAGGTCGGCTTCACGCCGTCG
This sequence comes from Burkholderia sp. Bp8992, assembly GCF_003853705.1. Taxonomy (GTDB): domain Bacteria; phylum Pseudomonadota; class Gammaproteobacteria; order Burkholderiales; family Burkholderiaceae; genus Burkholderia. The sequence goes on from NZ_QTQI01000017.1 coordinate 32,365, forward strand.
ATCGTGAGCCGCAGCGGCCACTGGGATTTCATGGCCGCGCTCGTGCATGCGGGCGTCGGCATCGCGCTGCTGCCCGAGCCGTATTGCCGGCGGCTCGACGCCGGCCAGTTCACGTGCCGGCCGATCGTCGAGCCGGAAATCACGTGGGCGATCGCGCTCGGCTGGCTGAAGAAGGGCTACCTGTCGCACGCGGCGCGCGCGTGGCTCGACGTCGCGCGGGCGACGCTGCCGCTCGCGCCGGCCGACGATCTGGCGTTCGGGGGATTGCGGGCGAGGGAGTGAGGTCGGACCACCGGGCGATGAAGCGAACGGTGAAACAAAAAGGGCGGCCATGATGGCCGCCCGTCGGGTCCTCAATGCCCCATCGCGGGCCCCGCCCCCTTCTTCGGCTTCGTGATCCACACGAGCGCCGCGAGCGCGATGAACATCACCGCCGACAGGTGGAAGAAGTCGTTCGTCGCCATCATGAAGCCCTGCTGGGTGACGAGCTGGTTGAGCTGCGCATTGGCCGTCTGCCCGACGATGCCGAGCTGCGCGAGCGCGCCCTGGTAGTCGGTCGTGTTCTGCGCGTAGATGCTCACCGATTCCGACAGCCGCGCATGGTGGTAGATCGCGTCGTTCTCCCAGAACGTCGAACTGGCCGCGGTGCCGATCGCGCCGGACAGCGTGCGCAGGAAGTTCGACAGCCCCGACGCACTCGCGAGCCGCTCGTCGGAGATGCTCGACAGCGTGATCGTCGTCATCGGCACGAAGAAGCACGCGACGCCGATCCCCTGCACGAGCCGCGGCAGGATCACGTGGTTGAACGGCACGTCGAGCGTGAACGTCGCGTTCCACAGCGACACGCCCGCGAACACGATGAACGCGAAGCTCGCGACCATCCGCAGGTCGAGCCGGTGCATGTTGCGGCCGATCAGCGGCGACAGCACGAGCGCGAGCAGCCCGACCGGCGCGGTCGCGAGGCCGGCCTTGCCGGCCGTGTAGCCCATCACCGTCTGCAGCCACAGCGGGAAGATCACGACCGAGCCGAAGAACGCCATGAAGCCGAACGAGATGATCAGCGCGCCGAGCGCGAAGTTGCGGTCCTTGAAGAGCGTGAGGTCGACCACCGGCTCCTTCTCCGTCGCCTCCCATACGAGCATGAACGCGATCGACACGACCGCGATCAGCGCCAGCGCGACGATGAACGACGAGTTGAACCAGTCGCGGTCCTTGCCGAGGTCGAGCATCATCTGCAGGCACGACACGCCGATCACGAGCAGCGCGAGGCCGATCGCGTCGATCCGCTGCTTCGACGTCTTCGTCTCGCGGCCGCGCAGCAGGAAATACGCGCAGGCCGCGGAGAAGATGCCGATCGGCAGGTTGATGTAGAAGATCCACGGCCATGTGTAGTTGTCGCTGATCCAGCCGCCCAGCAACGGACCGAAGATCGGCGCGACGATCACCGTCATCGCCCATAGCCCGAGCGCGAGCCCGCGCTTCGCGGGCGGATAGCTGCGCATCAGGATCGTCTGCGACAGCGGCACCATCGGCCCCGACACGAGGCCCTGCAGCAGCCGGAACGCGATCAGCGTCTCGAAGTTGGTCGCGAAGCCGCATAGGGCGGACGCGATCGTGAACGCGAGCACCGACAGCGTGAACAGCCGCACCTCGCCGACCCGCCGCGCGAGCCAGCCGGTGAGCGGCACCGCGATCGCGGATGCGACCGAATACGACGAGATCACCCAGGTGCCTTCGCTGGTCGCGACGCCGAGGCTGCCCGAGATGGTCGGCACCGCGACGTTCGCGATTGACGTGTCGAGCACCTCCATGAAGGTGCCGAGCGCGAGCCCGACGGTGAGCAGCGCGAGCGTTCCGCCGGACAGCGGCGCGGGTTCGGCGGCGGGGGAGGCGGCGGATGCCGTGGTGGCGGACATCGGAATCTCCTAGACGCGGCGCACACGAGGCGCCGGCACAACGCACGGGCGCGCGACGCAGCGCGGCCCGGCCGGGTGGAACGAAAAAGGGAAAAAGCGGAGCGCGTGTCCTGTCATCTTCTGCCCAGACAGAGAAATAAGCGAATGCTTAACCTAGACATGGGGCCTCCGCGCGCATCAGGCGTCTTCGTCGGGCTTCGGACAACCGGGCGTGCCGAGCCCGTTGGCGATGAAGCGCTGCAGCAGGCCGGTGAGCGTCGCGAGTTCGTCGGCCGAGAAGCCTTCGAGCTGCGCGTTGAGCACGGTCGCGACCAGCGACGGCAGCGCGCGGGCGGCATCGGCACCGCGCTCGGTCAGCGTCAGCTCGATCATCCGGCGGTCCTGCTCGCTGCGCGAGCGTGCGATCAACCCCTTGCGTTCGAGCCGGTCGAGCATCCGCGTCATCGAACCGCTGTCGTACGACATCTTGCGCGACAGCTCGAACGGCGTGCGCGCATAACCGCGCGACAGCAGCAGGATCACGCCGATCTGCTGCGCGGTGAGATCGAGCGGCTCGAGCGCGCGATCCATCCGCTCGACGAGCGCCTGCTTCGCCTTCGACAGGTAATAGCCGAGGCTCGTTTCAAGCGCGATGTTCTCGGGATCGTAGAGGCCGCCGGTCATACGATTGCGCGCGCAGCAATAGTGCGTTTCAGGTTAAAACGCGCCCAGTATCTTGAAAAATGATTGCTTAGTCAATATTATTTCAGTCAACCAGTTACGACGTGCATGCTGCACTGCCGGAGACGATGTTCTGACCGATGCGCCCGCGCTGCCGGGCACCCCGAGGATGTTCGCGATGCTGTTCCTGAAAAATGCCGCCGGCGCGCTGCGCCGCAACCTGACCGATACCGCTCATCATGTGTTTTCCGGGCCGCACCGCGGCTGGAAGATCGCGCTGTACGTGACGATGCTGGTCGTGCCGGGCGGCTCGCTCGCGGCGCTCGGGTTCGCGTGGTTCGATCATCGCCGGCAGCGCAACGCGAAGGACGGCGCCCGCCGCACGAGCCAGCCGGCCGCCACGGAGCCGTCGCCATGGCGGTCCGCCGCCGAGCCCGTCGCGGTGCCGGTGCGCTGCCACTGACCCTTCACCCGCTGACTTCACCCACTGTCCCGCCTGATCCGGCCCGGCGCCTGCTGCGTCCCGCGCGGCAGGCGTCGCACGCCCGTTTTCCCGCAAGCGATCCGTAATGGCCGGTAAACCGGCCAGCCGCGCCGGTAACACAATCCGGCCTTCACGCACCGTACCCTTAGGGCTGCGCAGCTTCTCCGCCGTCAGTTACCATTTGTCCGCCAGCGGCATGACGACCGCATCGCGCGACGCCGCTCGCCGGCCGTCACGCCCAGACAGGAAAACCACCATGCCGTACGCCTCCCTCCCGCGCGCCCTTCGCCCGCTGAGCGCCGCCGTCGCCGTTGCGACGGCCGTGCTGCTCGCCGGCTGCGCCGTCGGGCCCGACTATCACCGGCCCGACACGTCGATCCCCGCCGCCTTCAAGGAAGCGCCGGCCGGCTGGAAGGTCGCGCAACCGGCCGACCGCGGCGACCGCGGCCCGTGGTGGACGGTCTACAACGATCCGCAGCTCGATACGCTGATCGGCAAGCTCAACGCGTCGAACCAGACCATCGCGCAATCGGCGGCCGCCTATCGGCAGGCGCGCGCGCTCGTCACCGAAGCGCGCGCCGCGTATTTCCCGACCGTCGGGCTGACCGCGTCGGGCTCGCGTGCCCGCACGCCGCGCACGTCGGTGTCGTCGGGCTCGTCGTCGAGTTTCGGCAGCGGATCGACCGGGTCGATCAACAACAGCTACAGCGTCGGCCTCGACGCCAGCTGGGAACCCGACCTGTGGGGCAAGGTGAGCCGCACCGTCAGCGCGCAGCGCGCCGGCGAAGCGGCGGCCGCGGCCGACCTCGCGAATGCACGGCTGTCGCAGCAGGCGCTGCTCGCGCAGACCTATTTCCAGCTGCGCACGTCCGATGCGCTGCAAAAGCTGCTCGACGACACCGTGAAGTCGTACGAACAGTCGCTGAAGCTCACGCAGAACCAGTACGCGCAGGGCGTCGCCGCACGCGCCGACGTGATCCAGGCGCAGACGCAGCTGCAGAGCGCGCAGGCCGCGCAGATCGACAACGGCGTCGCGCGTGCGCAGTACGAGCATGCGATCGCGACGCTGATCGGCGAACCGGCGTCGACCTTCTCGCTGCCGCCGAACCCGCTCGCGTCCGAGCCGCCGATCACGCCGGTCGACGTGCCGTCCGCGATCCTCGAACGCCGGCCCGACATCGCGGCGGCCGAGCGCCGCGCGGCGGCCGCGAACGAGCAGATCGGCGTCGCGATCGCCGCGTTCTTCCCCACGCTGACGCTGTCGGCCACCGGCGGCTTCCAGAGCTCGGTGTGGTCGCAGCTGTTCACGCTGCCGGCGCGTTTCTGGACGGTCGGCCCGCAGCTCGCGGCCACGCTGTTCGACGCAGGGCTGCGCGCCGCGCAGACCGATGCCGCGCGCGCGACCTACGACCAGGACGTCGCCGCGTATCGCCTCGCGGTGCTCACCGCGTTCCAGGACGTCGAGGACAACCTCGCGTCGCAGCGCATCCTCGCGCAGGAAATCGACGTGCAGCGACAGGCCGTCGACAGCGCCGAGCATTCGCTCGCGATCGTCACGAACCAGTACAAGGCCGGCACGGTCGCGTACCTGAACGTGCTGACCGCGCAGACCACCGCATTCACCGCGCAGCAGAAGCTCGCGACGATCGCCGGCCAGCGGATGGTGTCGTCGGTCGGGCTCGTGAAGGCGCTCGGCGGCGGCTGGGACGTGGCGGACATGACGCGCGAGAACGGCGGCATGGCGGCGCCGGTGCCCGCGAGCGGCGCAGCGGCCACGCCGGTCGCTCAGAAATAAAAGTCACGCTCGGTCGAACGACTGCATGCCATATCGCTTTGCAAAGAGAATGGTGAAAATGGCATCTTTCGTTCACGTCCTAAAAATCGATAATTAAATTCGACAGGCGATAGATAAAAGTTGATTTTTTCGCCTTCCAATTATCTCAAAATAAAATCGTTGAACTTATTAACGTCTCAGCTTACGAATTCACTGCATCAACGCCATGATGCGAATTCAACATTAATAAGGAAACGACTAAAATGACCGCAAATATCGGAGAAAAATGCCCGCAGGGTGGTACGTGGCATCCCGTTGGAAATCCGAGTGACACACGCTCCATCGGTATCGGCAATATCATGCCGCCCACGCCTAACGGCGAACGGCACTGGGTTCTGAAAACGCCGACGGGCGACAAGTAAGTTGCGAGGGCCGGCTTTGCCGGCCCTTCGTTTCGTTGCCCGGCGTCTTGATATCTGAATCGATAGACGCGCCGGTGTATTGCAACCCTGCCGGCGGCGATTTCAGTAAAAATAATCCCCGTTGATCGCACATTAGTGTGCGCATGTGCGCACCGCGCGCGTCAGCGTTGCGCGTCGCCGAAGATCAGCGATACCTCGTTGTTCCCGATCGGATGGCCGAGCAGGTTCAGCAGCCCGGCGAGGTTCGCCTGCTGTTCGGGCGCCGCATGCGCGGTGCCGCGGAACGATCCCTGGCCGGGACCGAAGTTGCCGTGCCCGTCGAGGAACAGCGGGCCCTGCGTCGTCGACAGGTCGAGATCGGCGCCCACCCCCTTCGCCTGCAGCACAGCGCGGTACGAACCGAGCGGCTTCACGCGCGACACGCGCGAACTCATCGAGTCGATCGTCACCGTCAGCTGGCCGAACGCGTTGTTGCCGAACAGGCGCCAGTCGCTCCAGCCGACCCGCACGTCGCCCTGCAGGTCGAGCGTGTTGAACGGTGTGCCGAGCCCCGCGAGCAGCGACGCAGGCACGGCCATCGTGCCTGCCGACAGCACCGCGCCGCGCCACGTCGCATCGAGCGTGACGGCATCGGGCATCGCCTCGGTCTGCCGCATGCGCATCTGCACGCGCCCGGTCAGCAGCGGCCAGAAGCGCGTGGTCCATTCGACCCGGCCCGGCAGCAGCGTCGCCGCGCTCTGGTCGGCGCCCGGCGCGAGCATCAGCGTGCCCGAACCGTGCCACAGCGACCCGTCCGGGTCGACGAGATTCACGTGCCCGCCGGTCGCGCGTGCGAATTGCGGCGCGATCCACGCGGCCGGCGCGAGCGCGACGAGCGTCACCGCCGTCGCCAACCCGCCCGCCAGCACCCACGGCAATACGGCGGCGAGCCGTTTCATCCCCGGCCTCATCGGCCGACCGTCGCTTGCGTCGTCCACTGCGTCATCTATTTCTGTACGGAAGGTTGCATCACGGCCGTCAGGTCGACCTGGCCGTCGTCCTTCAGCGCGGTCGCGTGCGCCTCGCCGACCTGCACCTTGAACTGCCGGCGCGCATCGTCGAGCCACTGCGTCCACGCCGGGAACGACACGTTCTTCATCTGAATCTGCACGCCGTTGCCGACGATCTGCACCTGCGCGCCCTGCAGCCCGTGATCGGACAGCGACGCGGTCAGCGCGTCCTTCAGCGCGAGGCCGGTCGGCGCGACGCCCTGCGCGGCGGCCGTCAGCGACTTCGCCTCGTTCGCCTGCGCGGTCATCTGCGCGAGTTCCTGGCGCATCGTCGGCAGCTCGCGCTGGATCCGGGCGCGGCCTTCCTGCGCGGGCGACCACAGCACCGAATACGCGATCGCGACGGCCAGCACGGCGCCGCCCCAGCCGAGCAGCGTCTTCTCGCGCGGCGAGCGCTCCCCCCAGAACTGGGCCAGCGTCTGGTTCAGTTGTTCGGTTTTCATGAGCGGCTCCGGATCGTCCATTTGCCCGTGTTGCTGTCGACTTCGCCGGACAGTCCGTTACGTGCGAGGCGCTGCGTGAAATCGGGATCGACCTTGACCTCCGGCTTGAAGCCGACGTCGAGCCGCCGGTCGTGATAGTCGAGCGACGCGATGCCGTTCAGCGGCAGCGCGCCCATCGAGCGCGACAGCCCGCTCGACAGCGCGAGGAAATCGTTCGGCGACAGCTCGCCGGCCGCGAGGCGCAGCTGGTCGAGCTGGCGCTGCATCTGCGCGGGCGGATCGAGCACCGTCGTCGTCTTCGGGAACGCGGACAGCAGCGTCTCGGTGATCTGCGCAGACAGCGCATCGCGCTCGCGCGACAGCTTCCACCAGTGCAGGTTCATCCCGATCACCGCGACGCCGAGCGTCGCCGCGGCGAGCGCGAGCGGCACGCGCAGGCGCTTCACCGTCGCGCGGTCGAAGCGCCACGGCTGCGACTCGAATTCGAACTGGCACAGATCGAACTTCTCGGTGAGCGCGCGGCGCGCGAACGTGTCGAACGGCAGCGGGGCGGCGCCCGGCAACAGCGCCGAATCAGGTCGGCCGACCGATGCGAGCCGCGGCTCCGCGCCCGGTTCGCCGAGTTCGTACAGTTCGACGTCGCCGCCGCGTGCGAGCGCGGCCAGCGTGCCGGCCGCGCGCGCCGCAGGCGCCGCGAAGCCTTCGCCGAGCGCGCCGCGCGCCACGGCGAGTTCAAGGCGCGGCGCACCGGCTGCGGCCGGCTGCGCGCCGGCCTCGACGAGCACCGGTTCGACCGACGTCGCGAGCCCGAGCACCGCGGCGACTGTCGCCGGACGGGCGGCCGGCTCGACGGCATCCGTGGCGAGCGCGGAGACGGTGCTCTCGCCGTCGGCCGGCGCGTCCGCTGCCGCTTCGGCCGACGCGCGCGGCGCCGGCAGGCAGCGGGTGGCGGGCACCGCGCTCAGGTGCCGGTGGCCGGCGGCCGTGAACGCGTCGAAGATCGTGCGGAACCACGCGCGATCGACGACGGCCAGCACGCGGCGCCCGTCGGGCAGCGCGGTGGGATCGAGTGCGATGTGGCAGCCGAGCGGATCCTGGATCAGCTGATCCTCGACGATGTTGGGCAGCGCCTGGCGCAGCTTCGGCCCCTTCAGCGGCGGCACGGTCGCGGCCAGCAGCAGCACGTCGCGCGCGGCGACGATCAGCACCGTCGCGTTCGCGCGCGGCAGCAGCGCGAGCGCGGCGCGCCCCGCACGCTGCACCTGGCCGGCCTTGTCGACGAGCGTGAACGGCAGCTCGGGCCACTGCCATTCCTGCAACGGCACGGCAGGCTCGCGCGGCGGCAAAGAAACAATCAACGTGCTCACAAGAGCTCCTCTCCCGATTGGCGTCGTTATAGCTGGTCGCGGATACGCACGACCCGCGTCGAGTGCGTGGTCGGATCACGATACACGAGCGAGGTGCGGTCGACCTCCGCGCGATCGTGCTGGATCCGGCCGTGCACGATGAAATAACTCGAATTGACGTCGACGAGGCTCGAGTCGATCGTCACGTTCGGCGGCGCGCCGGCGCCGCGCAGCGCGAGCTGCACGTCGCCGACGTTCCGGAAAAACACGGTCTCGCGCCGCGACACGAGCGCCTGCGCGGACGACACGCTCATCCCCGGTATCAGCGCGGCGATCACTTCGGCCGGCGCGGTATTCATGTTCACGGGCGTCGTGGTCGGCAGCACGGTAACGAACGGGCGCAGCCGCGCGACCATCTCGGGCGTCACGCCGTCGACGTCGAGCAGGCTGTCGACGCTCGTCATCATCAGCGGCGCGGGCCCGCGATCGCCGCCGGAAAGCCCGGGATCGTCGGTGAAGCCGCTGCCCTGCAGGTCGCCGCTCGTCACCGGCGCAGTCGCGGCGTTCGCCGCGGTGCCGCCGCCGCCGGGCAGGTTCGGCATCTGGAAGCGCGTCGCCGAATGCAGCAGGCCCGCGCGCACCTGCAGCGCGATGCGCTTCGCGAACGCGCCGTCGTAGCCGAGCGTCGTCAGCAGGCGCTGGAATGCCTGGAGCTGCGTGACGTTCAACTGCAGCACGCCGGGCGCCGGCGACGACACGAGGTTGCGCAGGTTGAACTTCGCCTGCGCGTCCTCGATCGAGCCGGAGATATAGGTGTCTTCGCCGCCGCTGTCGTTGGGTGCGCCGATCCGGCCGAGAAAATCCGACAACTTCGTCTTCGCGATCGGCACGCCCCAGATCCCGCCGAGATAGGTGATGCCGGGCGCCGTATCGCCTTCGGAGCGCAGGATCATCCGCGTCCAGTCGAGCGCGCCGCGCGCGACCCACTGCGCCTGCGCGATCACGCGCTGGTTCTCGATGCGGCGGATTTGCACCTGCTGGCGCCACAGCATCCCCGAGACGAGGATCGCGGACAGCGCGACGACCAGCAGCGCGGTGATGATCGCGGCGCCGCGCTGGCGGCCGCGTGCCTGCATGCGTGCGGCAGCACGGTTGAACGAGGAGCGACGGGAAGGGCGCGCGCGCATCGTCATTCCCCGACGAGGAAGATGCGCGTGACCGGCACGCGCAGCGACGTCGCGCCGATGCTGACCTGCAGCCCCGTCACCGCGCGCGCCGGCGGCGCGTTGCCGATCTGCGGCACCTTGAGCGCATCGTTGTTCTGCGCGAGCGCGTCGTCGGCCGTCTGCAGGTTGGTGGTCCAGCCCACGCGCGGCACGTACAGCTTCGCGTCGATCGCGCCGACGCCGCCCATCAGCGCGACCCAGCTCCAGCCTTCGACGCTGCTGTCCTTCAGCACGGTGCGCAGCCGGTTCGCGTCGTCGATCGGCGGCGATGCATAGCGCACGACGCGCCCGCCGGCGATCCGGTAGCGGACCACCTGCAGCCGCGGCGCGGCGCCCGGCACCTCGAGTTCGCGCACGATCTGCAGCGTATTGCCGGCGACGCCGATCGCCGGCTGGCCGGCCTCGTCGTCGGTCGCGGCGAGCCGCGCGTCGATGCGCATCTGGTCGAACATCTGCGCGAACACGCGTTCGTCTTCCATCGCGGCCGCCACCTTGTCGCGGCCGCGCATGATCTGGTCGAGCCCGCGCCACGCGAGGATCGCGACCACTGCGAGGATCGCGATCGCGATCATCAGCTCGATCAGCGTGAAGCCGCGGGCGCGGCGGGCGGACGGGCGGCGCATCGGCGCGTCAGAGCGGACGGCTGGTTTCATTCGCGACCACCGTCACCATCTGCGCGAGCACGCCGGACTGGCCGGGCATGCTCACCGAAATCCGCACGCGCCGGAACACCGGGTTCGGCGTCGTGCTCACACGCTGCGTGCAGACGAGCTGCACGTTGCCTTGCGAGCAGTCGAAGCTTTGCTCGCCGACCTCCGGCCACGCATGCGTGAGCCGCAACTGCGCGAGCGCGTTGTCGGCGCTCCAGCCGGCCAGCAGCCGGCGATGCAGGTCGGACGCGTTGTTCGCCATCGTGCCGACCGCACGGATCGACGCGGCGAGCGCGACCGCGATGATCGCGAGTGCGACGAGCACCTCGATCATCGTGAAACCGCGCGATGAAGAAAGGGAGGAGGGCAGGCGACGACGCATCGTCATTGCACCTCGTAGCGGCCGTTGCCGGTGCCGACGATCGTCGCGCTGCCGGCGACCGAATGCAGCGTCACGCGCACCGGCGTGTCGATGCTTTCGGTACCGAACACGACGCGATTCGCATGCGTGTCGGAACCCGGGTAGTCGATGTCGGCGCCCGTGACGCCGCCGTCCCAGTCGCGCGGGCGCAGCAGGTCGTCGCGCAGCGTGCGCCAGCCGTCGGGCGAGCTCACGTCGAACCGGAAACCGTGCTCGGTCGGCTGCCATGCGATCGGCCGCGCGCGCACCTGCGCTTCGTCGCCGGCCGTCTCGAACAGCAGCGCGACGCGCTGCGCCTCTTCACGCAGGTCGGTACGCGGATTGCGTGTCAGCGATAGCGACGCGAGTGACACAAGCAGCCCCGCAATCACCAGCACGACCAGCATTTCGAGCAGCGTGAAGCCACGCGCGCGACGCCGCGGCGCGCCGTGCTTCATCGGGCCGCCGTCGGCACGTGCCGGTACGGACGACAACGCGCCGCGACGCACACGGCGATCGCGACCGCAGCGGGAGGCCGTGCGAATGGCGGGCATGAAGAACGGAAATGGAACGTCGGGTCGATCAGTGCCGGCTTATTGCCACGAACCGATGTCGGTATCGTTGCCTTCGCCGCCTTCCTTGCCGTCGGCGCCGTAGCTGAACACGTCGATCTCGCCGTGCACGCCCGGGTTCAGGTACTTGTACCCGTTACCCCACGGGTCGTTCGGCAGGCGTTCGAGATAGCCGCCGTCCTTCCAGTTGTTCGGGATCGGATCGGTGGTCGGCTTCTGGACCAGCGAATTCAGGCCCTGCTCCTGGGTCGGATAGCGGCCGTTGTCGAGACGGTACAGCTTGAGCGCCTGCATGATCGTGCCGATGTCCTGCTTCGCGGCGATGCGGCGCGCCTCGTCCGGGCGGCTCATGATCTTCGGCACGATCAGCGCCGCCAGGATCCCGAGGATCGCGACCACCACCATGATCTCGATCAGCGTGAAACCGCGCTGACGACGCACGGCCGCGTTGCGGCGAGTGATCCACGTTTGCATGACTGACTACCTCTTCCAAAAAATGTCGTCGATTGAGTGACGCACCCCGCGCACCGGACGATTGCCTGACGACAAGCTTCCGGTCCCGCGGGCGCGGAGCACGCATTGTAAGGCGCGCATCGTCGAGGGCTTTCACCCAACGCAAATTTCATATACATCCGTACAATAGCGCGCATGAACGCGCTCTCGATCCGGATCCTTTCCCTAGCCCTCTTCGCGGGTTTGTGCGCGACGGCCACCTACTGGGTCGTCACGCTGTCGGCCCGCGAAGCGCCGCTACCCGCCGCCGCCGCGCGGCTGCCGATCCGCACCGAGGACGCCGCCGCGCTCTTCGGCGGCCAGCTCGACAAGAATCCCGTCCAGGACATCCACCTGTTCGGCATTCTCGCGCTCGATCATGGCGGTGCCGCGATCGTCGGCGTCGGCGGCGAACCGCCGCGCGCCGTGTCGCTCGGCGCGGACGTCACGCCCGGCGCGAAGCTCGCCGAAGTCCGCCCGCGCTCGATCATCGTCGACCGCAACGGCGCCCGCGCCGAAATCCAGCTCCCGGCGAACACGCCGTCCCCCGCGATCTACATGCGTTGATGCGCCGAACGGCGACGGCCCGAGACTCAGGCCGTCACGTCACTGCACCATGTTGTTCAGCTCGATGATCGGCAGCATTACCGCCAGCACGATCACGAGCACGATGCCGCCCATCGCCAGGATCAGCAGCGGCTCCAGCAGGCTCGTCAGGAACATGGTGCGACGCTCGAGCTCGCGCGCTTCACCTTCGGCTGCGCGATCCAGCATCGTCGTCACGTCGCCCGTCGCCTCGCCCGAACGGATCAGGTGCACGAGCACCGGCGGAAACGTCTTCACGTTGTTCAGCGCGCGCGACAGCGCGGAGCCTTCGCGCACGCGCACGATCGCATCGTCGATGTTCGCGCGCATCGCGCGGTTCGACAGCGTCTCGCCGGCCGCCTGCAACGCGCGCAGGATCGGCACGCCGGCCGCGGTCAGGATGCCGAGCGTGCTCGCGAAGCGCACCGTGTTGTAGCCGCGCACGAGCTTGCCCGCGAGCGGCGCGGTCAGCACCCAGCGGTCGAACGCGAGCCGCGGCCCGTCGCGCGACAGCGTCGCCTTCACGAACCACACGACCAGCACGAACGCGATCAGGATCGCCCACCACCAGTGCCGCACGAAATCCGACAGCGCCATCATCACGACCGTGAGGATCGGCAACTGCTGCTTCGTGCTCGCGAACACGTTGACGACCTGCGGCACGACGTAGCTCAGCAGGAACGTGACGATGCCGAACGCGATCAGCGTGACGATCCCCGGATAGGTGAACGCCAGCAGGATCTTCTGCTTCAGCGCGTTGCTCTGCTCGATGTAGTCGGCGAGACGCGACAGCACGATGCCGAGCTTGCCGGTGTGTTCGCCGGCCGCGACCAGCGCGCGGTAGATTTCCGGAAAGTCGCGCGGATGCTGGCCCAGCGCATTCGCGAGCGAATGGCCGCCGAGCACCTCGGCACGGATCGCGGCCATCAGTTCGCGGATGTAGTCGCGCTCGGCCTGCTCGGTCAGCACGCCGAGCGCCTCGTCGAGCGGCAGCCCGGCGATCAGCAGGCTCGCGAGCTGGCGCGTGAGGATTGCCTGTTCGCGCTGCGACAGCTTGCGGCCGAACGCGAGCCGCTGCGAACGCGCGCCGCGCGTCGCGCTGGCGGCCGGCTCGACGACGAGCGGCGTGAGCCCCTGCGTGCGCAGCTGGCCGCGCGCGGCGCGCGCGCTGTCGGCGTCGATGACGCCCTTCTGCGCGCGTCCCGCCGAATCGATTGCTTCGAAACGGAATGCCGGCATCGCGCTATGCGCCTCCCGTCACGCGCAACACTTCCTCGAGCGACGTCGCGCCGGACGCGAGCCAGCGCTCGGCATCGTCGCGCAGCGTGCGCATCCCTTCCGCACGGCCGGCGGCGAGAATTTCGGCATCGGCCGCGTTGCGGTGGATCAGCGTGCGGATCGATTCGTCGACCAGCAGCAATTCGTACACGCCGCGCCGGCCCGCATAACCCGAATGCCCGCACTTATCGCAGCCGACCGGATGCCAGACGGTGCGGCCGTCCTCGTGCCGCTCTTCCTTGCAGACGGGGCAGAGCTGGCGCACGAGGCGCTGCGCGAGCACGCCGAGCAGCGACGACGCGAGCAGGTACGGCTCGACGCCCATGTCGGTCAGGCGCGTGACGGCGGACGCCGCGTCGTTCGTGTGCAGCGTCGCGAGCACCAGGTGGCCCGTGAGCGACGCCTGCACCGCGATCTGCGCGGTTTCGAGGTCGCGGATTTCACCGATCATGATCACGTCCGGATCCTGGCGCAGGATCGAGCGCAGCGCACGGGCAAAGGTCATCCCGATCCGCTCGTTCACCTGCGTCTGGCCGATGCCGCCGAGGTCGTATTCGATCGGGTCCTCGACGGTCATGATGTTGGTCGTCGCGGTTTCGAGCCGCGACATCGACGCATACAGCGTGGTCGTCTTGCCCGAACCGGTCGGGCCCGTGACGAGCACGATGCCGTGCGGGCGGGCGATCAGCTTGTCGAACTGGACGAGCGTGTCGCGGCCCATCCCGAGCGCCTCGAGATTCAGGCGCTGCGCGTCCTTTTCCAGCAGACGCAGCACCGCGCGCTCGCCATGCCCGGTCGGCAGCGTCGACACGCGCACGTCGACCGGCCGGCCGCCGACGCGCAGCGTGATGCGGCCGTCCTGCGGCAGGCGTTTCTCCGCGATGTCGAGCTGCGCCATGATCTTGATCCGCGAGATCAGCGCGCCGTGCAGCGCCTTCTTCGGACGCACGACGTCGCGCAGCGTGCCGTCGACGCGAAAACGCACGACCGACGCATTCTCGAACGGCTCGATGTGGATGTCCGACGCCTGCTCGCGCGCGGCTTGCGTGAGCAGCGCGTTGATCATCCGGATGATCGGCGCGTCGTCTTCCGACTCGAGCAGATCCTCGACTTCCGGGATGTCCTGCATCAGCCGCGACAGGTCGACTTCGCCCTCGACCTCGCCGACCACCTGCGCGGCACTGCCGTCCTGGCGCGCGTACGCCTGGTTGATCGCCTGCGCGAGCTCGTCGGCCGGCACGTGGTGCACGGCGATCGAGCCGAAGTTGCGCGCGATTTCCGCGAGCGCGGCATCGCTCGTGCGTTCGCTGATCCACACCTCGAGCGTGTCGTCGAGCTGGTGCGCGATCAGCACCTGGCCGCTCTTCGCGAAGCCGTACGGCAGCATCCGCGCGGCGAGCGGCGACGGCGGCTGGCGTTCGCCCGGCGCGCCGTCGTGGGTGGAAGACGCGTGCACGTCGCTCACTGCGACGCTCCCGGCGTGGCCGTCAGCGGCTGTTGCGGCACGGCCTGCTGCGGCACGCTCTGCGGCTGCGCGGGCGTCGCTTCCGGCAACGGTTGAGCCGGCACCGGCACGACCTGGCGCTGCAGCTGCTGGCGACGCATCTTGTCGAGATCGAACAGGTTGCCGGCCGGCGTACCGCCCTGGCTCGGACCCAGCGGCATCGGCGGGACGACCGGATCGTCCTTGTCGCGGATCACGTTGTTGTCCGACTTGTACGCACCCGTCACGCCCTGGATGTAGTCGTAGCGGTTGGACGTGACTTCCTGCGCGGTATTGCGATCGGAAATGATCACCGGGCGCAGGAACACCATCAGGTTGGTTTTCGCGCGCACCTTCGATTCGGAACGGAACAGCTGGCCGATCCACGGGATGTCGCCGAGCAGCGGCACCTTGCTGTTCGATACCTGGTAGTTGTCCTGCATCAGGCCGCCAAGCACGATGATCTCGCCGTTGTCCGCGAGGATCGTCGACTGGATCGAGCGCTTCGTGAAGGTCGGGCCGGTCTGCGCGTTCGTGGTACCGCTGACGACCGCCGAATCCTCGGTATAGAGCTGCAGCTTCAGGATCCCGCCGTCGGTGATCTGCGGCTTCACGTGCAGCGTCAGGCCGACGTCGCGGCGGTCGTAGGTATTGAATGCGTTGCTCGTCGTGCCGCTCGTCAGGTTCGAATACGAGCCGGTCGCGATCGGCACGTTCTGGCCGACGACGATCTTCGCTTCCTCGTTATCGAGCGTGATCAGGTTCGGCGTCGACAGCACGTTCGCGTCGCTCACGCCCGCGAAGTATTGCAGCAGCGCGCCGAGCCCCTGCACGCCGAACATGTTGTGCAGCCAGCCGATATTGAGCCCCTGGGACAACTGCCCGAGATTGGAGGCCAGCCCGCCGCCGGTGACCCCGCCAGCTGCGTTGGTCAAGCCGCCCGCCGTCAGGTTGATGATGCTGTTGCCGAGGCCCAGCCCGGGGTTCAGGTTCGTGCCGCCGAGAAACTGGCCGCTCGCGACCTGCCACTGGATGCCGAGGTTGCCCTGCGACGTCGAGTTCAGCTCGACGATCAGCGCCTCGATATAGACCTGCGCACGCCGCGCGTCGAGTTGGTCGATCACCGAGCGCAGGTTGCGGTAAACCGGATCGGACGCGGTGATGATCAGCGAGTTGGTCGCCGAGTCTGCCTGGATCATCCCGCCCGGCTGGTTGTCGTCGCCGCTCTTGTCCTTGTCGCCGCCGAGCAGGCCGCCGGTACCGAGGCCACCGCCGGACGAGCCGCTGCCATACCCGGACGAGGACGACGAGCCGCCGAGGCCGCCCGACGGCAGCGGCGGCGTGCCGGACGTGCCGGTCGAGAAGTTGCCGCTCGACGACGAGCCGCCGTTCTGGTTGAAGCTGTTCGCGTCGTTGGACGATGCCGACGAACCGCTGTCGTTGCCGCCGCCCTTGCCGAGCATCCCGCGCAGCGTTTTCGCGAGCTTCACCGCATCGGCGTTGCGCAGCGGCACGACGTGCATGTTGCCGGGCACCGCGCTCGGCGCATCGAGCTGCTGCACGAGGCGCTTCGCGGCCGCGAGGCGCGACGCGCTCGACGCGCGCAGCATCAGCGAGTTGGTGCGCGGGTCGGCCGTGACCGACACCTTCAGCGTCGCGTCGCTGTTGCCGATCGCGCCCGGATCGAGCATTTTCTGCAGCTGCGCGGCGAGGTCGATCGCGTTCGCGTTGCGCAGCGGCACGACCTGCACCTGCGCGCCCGCGGCGCTGTCGACGCCCGAGATGATCTGCGCGATGCGGCGCACGTTGTCCGCATAGTCGGTCACGACGATCGTGTTGTTCGCCGGGTAGGCCGTCACCGTGTTGTTCGGCGAGATCAGCGGCCGCAGCACGGGCAGCAGGTTGTTCGCCGATTCGTTGTGCAGCTCGAACACCTGCGTGATCACCTGGTCGCCGCGGGCCTGCGGTGCATTGCCGACATAGGTCGGCACGCCCTGCAGCTTCGCATCGGCTTCCGGCACGACCTTCAGCACGCCGTGATCCTGCACGAGTGCGAAGCCCTGCATGCGCAGGGCCGACTGCAGCGTCTTCAGCGCCTGGTCTTCCGGCACCGGGCGTTCGGCCACGAGGTTGAGCTGCCCCTTCACGCGGGGGTCGACGATGATGGTCTTGCCGGTTGCGGCGCCGATCGCTTTCGCGACCTGGTCGATGTCCGCATTCACGAAATTGAGCGTGACCTGAGCGTAGGCGGCCTGCGAGGCGATGATGCCGGCGACGAGGAGGGTCGTGGCAACGCGCCGCATAACGAAGCGATTTCTTGTCATGGATGAATGGGTCGATGCCGGCTCAGGCCACTTCCGGCGGTAGTGCTGGGATCCAAGTCCGAAAGAGGCGACATTAGCAGTTTTTCATGTCCGAAATATCACATTGATCCGAGGACTGTCTCACATACGACATGTATCCGGCGAATCGTATGCAATATGTAAGAATAGGCGCGGCTCTCCGCATGCCGGCCATCGGCCCCCGATTCGCGATGAACCGACATGGAAATGCGGTATAACCGGTCTGCCGTATTCCTGCCTGTCGCAATCTGACGGTCTGCCGGTATGATACGGGCGGCGCGTTTCTCGTCGCACGAATAACAGGCACGGGTTTTCCCGACCTTCGCGCAATTCCTTTTCGTTTCCGCACGATGAACAGACGACGGTTCGCTTCGATCGCGTTGATCGCCACTGGCGCGTGGTTCGCCAGCGCAAACGCTCGTGCGGATTGTTTCGACGAAGCCGCTAAATATCAGCAGGTCAATCCGCTGATCCTGCGCGCGATCGCGTGGCAGGAATCGCGCAACCGGCCCGGCGCGCTGAACAAGAATACGAACGGCTCGGTCGACTACGGCCTGATGCAGATCAATTCGATTCACCTGCCCGCGCTGTCGCGCTACGGCATCGGCCGCGACACGCTGATGGAACCGTGCAAGAACGTCTACATCGCCGCGTGGCATCTGAAACAGAAGATGAACCGCTACGGCAACACGTGGCAGGCCGTCGGCGCCTATCATTCCGAAACGCCGTCGCTGCGCGACAAGTATGCGCGGCAGATCGCCGGCATCCTGTCGCAGTGGAAGCTGCTGCCGCCCGTGCAGTGACGTCGCGCCGCATCGCGGCCCGACGCGGTGCCGGCCGGCCGGCGCGCGTTTGATGCACAATGCGGATCTCACGCCGCAACTTCGCCCGTCCGCGGGCCGATCGCGCCCCGGAAGGGCGCCGCGGCCGCTTTTTCATCTTCTCCGTTGGTGCATATCATCATGAATCCGGCAATGACCCAGCCGTTGCCCGTCACCGTGCTGTCCGGCTTCCTCGGTGCCGGCAAGACCACGCTGCTCAACCACGTCCTCGCGAACCGCGCGGGCCTGAAAGTCGCCGTGATCGTCAACGATCTCGCGGCGGTCAACATCGACGCCTCGCTCGTGCGCGATGCGCAGGCGCTGTCGCATGTCGAGGAACGCCTCGTCGAGATGTCGAACGGCTGCATCTGTTGCACGCTGCGCGACGACCTGCTCGTCGAGATCCGCAACCTCGCATCCGAAGGCCGTTTCGACGCGATCATGATCGAATCGACCGGTATCGCGGAGCCGATGCCGATCGCCGAAACGTTCACGTTCGTCGACGACGACGGCACGTCGCTGTCGACCGTCGCGCGGCTCGATACGCTCGTTACCGTGGTCGACGCGTACAACTTCCTGCGCGACTACGGCTCCGACGACGCGCTCGCGACGCGCGGCATCGCCGCGTCGGAAGACGACGACCGCACGCTCGTCGAGCTGCTGATCGAGCAGATCGAATTCTGCGACGTGCTGGTGATCAACAAGGCCGACCTCGTCAGCGCCGACGATCTCGCACGCCTGCAGCACATCCTCGCGCGGCTCAACCCGCGTGCGCACCAGGTCGTGTCGACGTTCGGCAACGTGCCGCTCGATGAAGTGCTGAACACCGGCCGCTTCGATTTCGACGAAGCCGCGAACGCACCGGGCTGGCTCGCGTCGCTCGATCACGATCACACGCATTGCGACGATCCCGACTGCCATGACGAACATCATGCGCACGTGCATGGCGAAGCCGACGAATTCGGCATCGGCAATTTTGTTTACCGCGCGCGCCGGCCGTTTCACCCGGCACGGCTCTGGGCGCTGCTGCATCAGGAGTGGCTGGGCGTGCTGCGCAGCAAGGGCTTCTTCTGGCTCGCGACGCGCAACGACATCGCGGGTTCGCTGTCGCAGGCGGGCGGCGTGTGCCGGCACGGTCCGGCCGGTCTCTGGTGGGCCGCGCAGGACCGCGCGGAATGGCCGGACGATGACGAGCTGCTCGGTGAAATCCGCGCCGAATGGCTTGGCGATCTCGACGATCGCACGGTCGGCGATCGCCGTCAGGAACTCGTGCTGATCGGTATCGCACTCGACGCCGATGCATGGCGCGCGAAGCTCGACGGGTGCCTGCTGACCGATGCGGAATTCGCACTCGGCGCGGCGCAATGGGCGGCGTTCGACGATCCGTTCCCGGCGTGGGACGTCGATTCTCACGACGACGACGATCACGGCGACACGCAGATCGTGCACCCTTGAGCGCGTCGTAACGGTTTGTAAAAGTAACCGTTAACTTTTGCAAGAGCGGCGCGGACTGTGGCAAAAATGCCGCGCGCGCCCAACAAAAAACCCGCCGAAAGGCGGGTTTTTCTTGGAACAGGCGCTGGTTTAACGCTTGTTGACGGCGTCCTTGAACGCCTTGCCAGCCGTGAACTTGACCGTCTTGGCTGCCGGGATCTTGATGGTTTCGCCCGTCTTCGGGTTGCGGCCCGTACGTGCTGCGCGCTTGCCCGAACCGAAGCTGCCGAAGCCGATCAGCTGAACCGCATCACCCTTCGACACGGCCTTCTTGATGACTTCGAGCAGCGTGTCCAGCGTTTCGCCGGTTTGAGCCTTGCTGGCGCCCGTTTGGGCGGCGACGGCGTCGATCAGTTCCTGTTTGTTCATTAAGGTTCCTTTATCAGGTTAGGTTGACACGAACAGCGCGAACGCGCCGATTATACGTGCGCGAACCGTGCCGTCGAGAGTCAGACTCCGACGGCACAGCGCCGAATCCTGGCCCGCGCGACGCGCCCTCCGGCTTGCCGGCGGCCACCCCGCGGTACGGCGTTGCTATGATAGCGCAGCGCAAACCCAATAACGACAAGGGTTTCAAAGATTTTCATCGGTATTTCGCCGAATGAATCGTCGATTGCCCGTTTTTTGACCTGCGCCAACCGGACAGGATACGCAGCGCGGTCCGACCGTGCGCCGCCCCGTTGCCCTTTTCCAACGGCCGGTCGGACGGCTCCGCGCAATCCCTTGCCAGGCTTGGCTGCCACGTTTTTTGTTTCGCATGCCCGACCGACTTGTACCCGCCACGCTCGCGCTTCGCGACGACGGCACGCTCGTCTCGCCCGAGTTCGGCGAGCTCCATCGCAGTGCATCAGGCACGCTCGCGCATCACGCGTTCGTCGCGGCAAACGGGCTGCCGGCACGCTGGCGGCAGCGCCGCACGTTCACGATCGTCGCGACGGAATTCGGCGCGGGCGCCGGCTTCCTCGCGACCTGGGCCGCATGGCGCGACGATCCCGCGCGCTGCGACCGACTGCATTTCGTCGCGGTCGAACCGCATCCGTTCTCGCGCGACGACCTCCATCGCGCGGTTTCAAAACTGGTTGCGGATACAACAATCTCGGCGAAAGCGGATGCCGATGCATTGATCAACGCATGGCCGATGCTCGTGCCGGGCCTGCACCGGCTCGAATTCGACGAAGGGCGCGTGGTGCTCACGCTCGCGTTCGGCGATGCGATCGACATGTTGAAGAAGCTCGTCGTGCGCGCCGATGCGTTTTTTCTCGATGGCGCCGCGGCATCGGGCGACGGGATCCGTGCACTCGCAAAACTCGCCGGCGAACACGCGACGTTTGCGACGCATGCAACCTCCGACGACGTAAAACACACGCTCGGCGAAACAGGTTTCACGTATCGCGAAGTCGACGATCGGCTCGTCGGCGAATATGCGCCGCGCTGGCGCTCGCGCCGGCACGAGCCGCCGCGCGCACTGCCTGTCGCGACGCGTCGCGCGATCGTGATCGGTGCGGGCCTCGCCGGCTGCGCGGTCGTCGAACGCCTGGCCGCGCGCGGCTGGGACGTCACGCTGATCGAGCGGCACGAACGGATCGCAAGCGAAGCGTCGGGCAATCCGGCCGGCGTGTTTCATCCGCTGATGACACGCGACGACAACGTCGCGAGCCGGCTCACGCGCAGCGGCTTCCTGCACGCGATCGCACGCTGGCGCACACTCGAACGCGCGGGGCATGCGTTCGCGCGCAGCACGCACGGCATGATTCATCTCGCCGAATCGGCCGACGACTTCGCACGGATGCGCGACGCATTCGATGCGTTCGGCGCACCGCCCGACTATGTGACGCTGCTCGATACCGACGCCGCACGTGCGCACCTGAACCTGCCGGTCGCGCATGGCGGCCTGCTGTTTCCGCACGGTGGCGCCGTCTGGCCGGCCGCGCTGTGCGCCGCGCAATACGCGGCGGCCGGCGAGCGCGTGCGCCTGCTTGCGTCCACCGGCGTCGCGCGGCTCGAGCGGCGCGGCGATGCATGGCATGCACTCGACGATACGGACACGACGCTCGCCGAAGCGCCCGTCGTCGTGCTCGCGAACGCGGGCGACGCCGCGCGTCTCGCCGGGTTGCGGCATGTCGCGCTGCAACCGGTACGCGGGCAGCTGACGCTGTTGCCGCCGGGCACCACGGCGCCGCTGCCGTGCCCGACGATCGGCGACGGTTACGCGGTGCCGCTCGACGACGGCACGCTGCTGATCGGCGCCACGTTCGAACCCGACGACGTCGATCGCGCGATGCGCACGGCCGGCCATGTCGAGAATCTCGATCGTGTACGACACCTGCTGCCGGGCCTGATCGGCGACCTGCCGGACCCCGCGACACTGCGCGGCCGCGTCGCGTTCCGCTGGGTCGTCGGCGATCGCCTGCCGCTATTCGGTCCGCTTGCCGACGAAGCGCAGGCCCTCGCGAACGCGCGCGCGCTGGGCGGCGCGCAGGCGCGCGACCTGCCGCGCACGCCCGGCCTCTACGGCGCATTCGGCTTCGGCTCGCGCGGCCTCGTATGGGCGGCGCTCGGCGCCGAACTGATCGCATCGCAACTCGAAGGCGAGCCGTGGCCGCTCGAGCGCGAACTCGCCGACGCCGTCGACCCCGCACGCTTCCTGATCCGTGCCCTGCGCGCGCGCCGCGCCGGTTCCGCTGGCTGACCGGCACGCGAATCGCTCACAGTTTCCCGATTTTCCTGTGCGAGGTTATCCACTCGACACTGTGGATAACTGCGCGGAATCCGCATGCACTTCGTGTGTAATCACAGTGGACGTAAACTGGGCAACTCGGCACAGCTGTGCAACGGCCCGAAAGTTGCTCAACTCAAATGTCTGTGCACGAACAGCCTGTGCAACCGGTTATGGTTTCGCCAAGGCATTGATCCGTCAGCGTAAACCGAAGTTATCCACAGAACTGTGCGTCCTTTGTTAACTTCTACTACGTATATATACAAGTAAACCTTTGAAACCAAAGACCTGTGGTGCCGCACAGCGCCGCGAGTCGATTCAATCGGTTCCAGAGCGAAAAAGCTGTGGCACAATCGGTTTCCTTCGCGTTCGTTCGGCCAGGCGCCGGACATGCTTCAATGGAACGGTCGGCACGATTTCGAATCTGAATCATCGAGATCTGCGCAGTCCGTTCACACACCAGGCCGACAATCCAGATCGGCAACCTGAACGACGTTCCGCCCTGTGGCGGAACAGGCGGATCCCATGTACCGCCGTCGTCGAGCACAACAATCACATTCGGGGCGATTCCCAGCCGGCGCGCATCCATTACTGACGCTTGAACCCGTGTCGCTGGCGGTTGCTTCCAAAGGAGAAGTCACCACGATGAAGTCGGCGTTCTCATTCCTGCCCAACTGGCCGCTTGCGCCGGATGCCGTGTTCTGGGCCGGGCTCGCGCTGTTTGCGGCCGGCCTGTGCGGCGAGCTGTGCTATCGCGCATGGCGCCTGCCGCGTATCACCGGTTATGCGGTGATCGGTCTCATCGCCGGGTCGTTCGGATTCGGCGTGATCGATGCCAGCACCGACGAAACGTCGCGACTGCTGATGAATGTCGCGCTCGGCCTGTTGCTGTTCGAACTCGGCAGCCGTCTCGACCTGAAATGGATTCGCCGCAATCCATGGTTGATCGCATCGAGCCTCGCGGAGGCGACGCTGACGTTCGTGCTCGTGCTGTTCGTGATGCTCGCGCTCGGCGTGTCGGGCATGGTCGCGCTCGTGCTGTCGGCCATCGCGATCGCGACGTCGCCGTCGATGGTGATCCAGCTGAAGACCGAACTGCGCGCGGAAGGACAGGTGTCGCAACGCCTCATCACGCTGACCGCGCTCAACAGCGTGTACGCGATCGTGCTGACCAAGCTCGTGACGAGCTGGCTCCACCAGGAAGCGTACGGCAACGTTTTCGCGACGATCCTGCAGCCGCTCTACCTGATCGTCGGTTCGTTCATCGTCGCGTATCTCGTCGCGCGTTCGTGCAACTACCTGTTCCGCCACATGACCTCGACAATGCGCGACGAGCATTCGTTCGTCGCGCTGTTCGGGCTCGTGATGCTCGCGATCGCGGTCGCACAGGCATTGAAGCTGTCGACGCTGCTCACGCTGCTGCTCGCCGGCATCATCGTGAAGAACCTCGAGGCGCGGCCGCAGCTGTGGCCCGAGCATTTCGGCACGGCCGGCTGGCTGCTGACGGTGATCCTGTTCGTGCTGACGCTCACGTCGTTCACGTGGGGCGACATCGCGCTCGGCGGGCTGCTCGCGATCGTGCTGATCGTCACGCGGCTCGTCGCGAAGCTGGGCGGCGTCGCCGCGTTCGCGAAGCCGAGCGGCCTCGGGATGAAGCAGGGCATCGCGCTCGGCATCGCGCTCACGCCGATGTCCGCGCTGTCGTACCTGCTCGTCGACGATACGTACCAGCTCTACCCGAATTTCGACCCGCACCTGCGCGCGATCGTGATGTGTTCGATCGTGATCCTGCAGCTCGTCAGCCCGTTCGTCGTCTACCGCTGCCTGTCGGCGGTCGGCGAACGCAGCGACAGCAACTGATTCCGGAACCTGCCATGGCACTCGAAACCTTCGTCAATTCCGAACCGTTCACGTTCGGCGTCGAACTGGAGATCCAGGTCGTCAACACGCACAACTACGACCTGACCAAGGCTGCATCCGACCTGATGCGCCTCATCCAGGGCGAGACC
Organism: Burkholderia sp. Bp8992; assembly: GCF_003853705.1. Lineage (GTDB taxonomy): Bacteria > Pseudomonadota > Gammaproteobacteria > Burkholderiales > Burkholderiaceae > Burkholderia. The sequence continues at coordinate 56,527 of NZ_QTQI01000017.1, forward strand.
TTCCCCGGCAACATCACGCCGGAAATCACCGAGAGCATGATCGAGCTGTCGACCGGCATCTGCCATTCGCACGAGCAGGCCGTCAGCGAGCTGCATGCGATCCGCGACGTGCTCGTGAAGGCGGCCGACCAGCTGAACGTCGGGCTGGCCGGCGGCGGCACGCATGCGTTCCAGCAATGGAGCGACCGGCAGATCTACGATGCGCCGCGCTTCCAGTACATCTCCGAGCTGTACGGCTATCTCGCGAAACAGTTCACGGTGTTCGGCCAGCACGTGCACATCGGCTGCCCCGATCCCGACAGCGCGCTGTTCCTGCTGCACTCGATGTCGCGCTTCATTCCGCACTTCATCGCGCTGTCCGCGTCGTCGCCGTTCGTGCAGAACGTCGACACGGGCTTCCATTCGGCACGCCTGAATTCGGTGTTCGCGTTCCCGCTGTCGGGCCGCGCGCCGTTCGTGCTGACCTGGGACAGCTTCGAGGAGTACTTCACGAAGATGGTGAACACGGGCGTCGTCAATTCGATGAAGGACTTCTACTGGGACATCCGCCCGAAGCCCGGCTACGGCACGATCGAGGTGCGCGTGATGGACACGCCGCTGTCGGTCGACCGCGCGGCGGCGATCGCCTGCTACATCCAGACGCTCGCGCGCTACCTGCTGACCGACCGGCCGCTGAAGCTGTCGGAGGACGACTACCTCGTCTACACGTTCAACCGTTTCGAAGCGTGCCGTTTCGGGCTCGAGGGCACCTGCGTGAATCCTCAGACGGGTGAGCGCCGCACGATCGCGGAAGACATCCTCGACACGCTCGACCGGATCGCGCCGCATGCGGCCGCGCTGGGTTCGCGCGCGGCGCTCGACGAGATCGGCGCACTCGCGAAAGCGCGCGTGAACGACGCATCGTGGTTGAGAACCGTTTTCAAACAGGAAAAATCGCTGAACGAGACGGTCCGGCAGCAGTGCTTACGTTGGCGTGAATGAAAAAATGTTTTGCAGATTGCAGGCTCGACCGCGTCGCGATTCGCTGAATGACGGCCGGCATCATTTCGGGCCGAAATCGTTGCCAGTCGTCCTGAAAATCTGTGGATAACCCAATATTCCGCTGCAAAGTCAACGATCTGTGCACGGGATAACCCGGTGGATCGATGCCATTCGACCGATGGCCGATCCGAACAGGAAAATGCCGGCGCGCCCCCTTCGGCGGGCGCGCGGCATTGCAGGCACAACGAAAAATTTCAGTTATCCAGCGATTTTCCACAGAATGCAGGGGATAACTTAGCTGTGCGATTTTCCGCTCTCGCTTAGAATGTCGGCTTTGCGGACACCGGAACGACGCGTGTCTCTCCGGTCGCCGCGAACGCGACCGCCGCGTGTGCCTCGCGACGGCCGTGCTGACGCACTCGAGAGAGAGCGTCTGTTTTGAGATAGACATTCGATCTCCACACTACGGCCGCTCGGCAACCCGGGCGGCGGCAAAGCGAAAAGACTATGAGCGAAGGCGTTTACGGGAATCAGGCTGCGGGACGTGTGACCCACAGCCTGCTGCGGTTGAGCACGGCCATGCGGAGCGAGGCATGGGATTGGGCGGAAGGCGCTGGCCTCACGCCGACGCAAGGTGAGATTCTCGTGCTGCTGCTGCAACGCAAGGGCCCGATGCGGCTCGGCGAGATCGCGCGCGAGACGCAGCTCACCGCGGCCACCACGAGCGATGCGGTCAGCACGCTCGAGACGAAGGGGCTCGTCGAGAAGCGCCGTGCGCTGGACGACGGCCGGGCACTGGCCGTGCGCCTGTCGGCGCGTGGCCGCACGGCCGCGAAGAAGGCACTGCAATGGCCTGAATTCCTGACGAAGGCGGTCGGCAAGCTCGGCGCGGACGAGCAGGGCACGCTGTATCGCGCGCTGCTGAAGACGCTGCGCGAGCTGCAGGTGGCCGGCGCGACGCCGCCGCAACGCATGTGCGTGACGTGCGCCCACTTCCAGCCGGGCAAGCTGTCGAAGAAGACCGTGCATCACTGCGCGGCGCTCGACATCTCGATGACGGACAGCGATCTGCGTCTCGACTGCTCGGTGCAGGAAGAAGCCGACGCGGCGACGCAGAAGAAGACCTGGAAGATTTTCGCAGGCTGACGTCCGTCGATCGACCGGGAGGCCGATGATGAACGCTGAAGTCGTGGCGATCCGCCATGTGCATTTCGAGGATCTCGGAAGCTTCGAGCAGGTGCTCGGCGAACGGGGGAGGCGGGTGCGCTATGTCGACGTCGGATCGTCGCGGGTCGAGGTGCTCGACGTGCTCGAGCCGTCGCTGCTCGTCGTGCTCGGCGGGCCGATCAGCGTGTACGACGATGCGCAGTATCCGACGATTGCGCCGCTCCTGGCGCTCGTCCGGCAGCGCATCGACGCAGGGTTGCCGATCCTCGGCATCTGCCTCGGCGCGCAGTTCGTCGCGCGGGCACTCGGTGCACGCGTCTATCCGGCCGCGCAGCATGAACTCGGCTGGGCGCCGCTGGCGCTCACCGATGCCGGCCGCGCGTCGCCGCTGCGTCATCTCGACGGCGCGCTGACGTCGATGCTCCACTGGCACGGCGATACGTTCGACTTGCCGGGCGGGGCGATCCATCTCGCGTCGACACCGGCGTGCCGCCACCAGGCGTTCGCGTGGGGGCAGCACGTGCTGGCGCTGCAATGCCATCCGGAAATCCGCACCGACCGCTTCGAACCCTGGCTGATCGCGAACGCCGGCGAAATCGCGGCGATGCCCGGCATCGACGCACGCCAGTTGCGTGCCGATACCGCGCAGCACGGCCCCGTGCTCGAAACGGCCGCGCGACGCATGTTCGCGGAGTGGCTCGACGGCGTCGGGGTGTAGCGCCGCGGGCGGCCCCGCCCGCTGCGAAGGTTGAGTCCGGCCTGCATCCGCTGCAGGCCGGCGCGCTGCTGTACGCCACGCATGTTCCGCATCGTCGGCACGTTGCCGCCGGCCGCACCTGACCATCCGCTTACGGCCGGTTGCGCCGCCTGCACGCTTCAAGCCTGCGTGCTACGCTCGTCCGCTCTTTCCCTTTCCAGGCGAGCGGCTTCCATGACTGCGCTGTTTTCTCCGTTCACGCTGCGCGGCGTGACCCTTCCGAACCGGATCGTGATTTCCCCGATGTGCCAGTACTCGGCCGAACGCGGTGAAGCGACCGACTGGCACATGATTCACCTCGGCCATCTCGCGCTGTCGGGTGCGGGGCTGCTCTGCATCGAGGCGACCGCGGTGGAACCCGACGGGCGCATCACGCATGGTGACCTCGGCCTCTGGGACGACGTGACCGAAGAAGCGCTGAAGCCCGTGCTGGCCGCGATCCGCAAGCATTCGCCGGTCCGCATCGCGATGCAGCTGTCGCATGCGGGGCGCAAGGCGTCGAGCGCCGTGCCGTGGGAGGGCGGCCAACTGGTATCGGTGGCCGACGGCGGCTGGCTGCCGCACGGGCCGTCGGCCGTGCCGCACAAGGACGGCGAGACGCCGCCGCTTGCGCTCGATGCCGCGGGCCTGGCCCGTATCCGCGAAGCATTCGCGGCCTCGGCGAAGCGTGCCGCACGGCTCGGCATCGACGCGCTCGAAGTGCATGCCGCGCACGGCTATCTGCTGCACCAGTTCCTGTCGCCGCTCGCGAACCAGCGCACCGACGAATACGGCGGCTCGCTCGAAAACCGGATGCGCTTTCCGCTCGAGATCTTCGAGATCGTGCGCGCGGCGTTTCCGGAGGACCGGCCGGTCGGCGTGCGTGTGTCCGCGACCGACTGGGTCGAAGGCGGCTGGGAGCTCGACGATACGATCGCGTTCGCGCACGAGCTGAAGCGGCGCGGTTGCGACTGGATCGACGTGTCGTCCGGCGGCGTGTCGCCGCTGCAGAAGATTCCGTTGTCGCCTGGCTACCAGGTGCCGTTCGCGCAGGCCGTGAAGCGTGCGGTCGGCATGCCGACGATCGCGGTCGGCCTGATCAACGAGCCCGAGCATGCGAACCGGCTGATCGAAGCAGGCGATGCCGACTTCGTCGCGATGGCGCGCGCGATGCTGTACGACCCGCGCTGGCCGTGGCATGCGGCGGCCGAGCTCGGCGCGCAGGTGACGGCGCCGCCGCAATACTGGCGTTCGCAGCCGCGCGAGCACAAGGCGTTGTTCGGCGACATCGCCTTCGGCCAGCGTTGAGCATCCGGCGCGCAATATTGAGCGCGATGTTGAACGAAGCAATCGTGAACGTGTAGGATGCGGGTGATTCGCCGCATGCCCGACGCGGCACCGACCGGTGCCGCGTTTTCGTTTGGCGCGACGCCGGGCGGGGATCGCGGCCGCTTCCATTCAAGTCGTCTTCACAAGGATTCGTTCGATGAGTTCACGCAGGATCGCGGTGCGCCGCTCGGGAGTACACGGCAAGGGCGTGTTCGCCGTGGCGCCGATCAAGGCCGGCGAGCGCGTAGTGGAATACAAGGGCGAGCGGATCTCGTGGAAGGAAGCGCTGCGCCGCCATCCGCACGACCCGAGCGAGCCGAACCATACGTTCTACTTCGCACTCGACGAAGGCGGCGTGATCGACGGCAAGATCGACGGCAACAGCGCGCGCTGGATCAACCACTCGTGCGCGCCGAACTGCGAAGCCGAGGAAGTCAAAGGCCGCGTGTTCATCCATGCGCTGCGCGACATCGGGCCGGAAGAGGAGCTGTTCTACGACTACGGCCTCGTGATCGACGCGAAGCTGACGAAGACGCTCAAGCGGGAATACGCGTGCCATTGCGGCGCGCCGTCGTGCCGCGGCACGCTGCTCGCGACGTCGGACGAAGGCGGGAAGAAGAAAAAGAAGAAGGACAAGAAGGACGGCAAGTCCGAGTCCAGGTCGAAGGACAAGAAGAGCAAGAAGTAAGACAGGCGGCGGCGCACCATGCGCCGCCGCTGTCGTTTGGGGCGGACGGTTGCCGCATCGCCGCCGTCCTTGCTGTTTCCCGCACCTGGCGGGTGGTCCGGCGGTCGTTCACCGCGAACCATTCAGCTCGAGCTCAGTGCGTCGAGGCCGCAGCCGGCGTTTCGCTTGCCGGCTTCTCCGCAGGCGCGACGAGCGGCACCCTCACCACGAAGCGCGAACCACCCTCCGACGCATCCTCGTACGACACGGTGCCGCCGTGCATCGCGATGATGTCGTGCACGATCGCCAGGCCCAGCCCGGCACCCGTCTCGACGCCGTTGCCGCTTTGCGCGTCGCCGCGGAAGAAGCGCTTGAACAGGTCGGCCTGCTGGTTCGCGGGCACGCCGGGGCCGTTGTCTTCCACGACGATCTCGGCGGCCGGCTGGCCGTCCTCGAGCGCGCCGCGCGCGACGTTCACCGTGATCCGCGCACCGTCCGGCCGCGCGAGCGGCACGTATTTCAGCGCATTGTCGAGCAGGTTCGCGATCACCTCGCGCAGCAGCACGGGGTTGCCGCGCACGGTCAGCTTTTCGTCGTCGTCCGCGCCGTCGGTGCGCTGGAAGCCGAGGTCGACATGCGACGCAAGCGCGCGCGGCACCCATTCGGCACCGGTCTCGAACGCCATCGCCGCGAGGTCGACGTCGACGAAGCGTGCGGCCTGCTCGCCCGGTTCCGCCCGGGCAAGCGACAGCAACTGGTTGGACAGCCGCACCGCGCGGTCGGCCGCCGCGCGCAGTTCGCGCACCGCGGCGAAGGTCTGGTGCGGGTCGCGCGCGACGGCAGCCTGCTCCGCGTGCAGCTTCACCGCGGTGAGCGGCGTGCGCAGCTGGTGGGCGGCATCGGCGATGAACTTGCGCTGCGCGTCGAGCGCGGTCTTCAGGCGGCCGAGCAGCGCGTTCATCGCGCTCGTCAGCGGCCGGATCTCCAGCGGCACCTCGGTTTCGTCGACCGGTTCCAGCGACGTGTGGGTTTGCCGGTTCAGCGAATCGGCGAGATGCGTGAGCGGGCCGAGCTGCTGGTTCACGACGCGCCACACGATGCCCCAGCCCGCGAGCAGCAGCAGCAGCAACGGCATCATGATCGCGACGAGGAATTCGGCCGCGATCCGGTAGCGGTGCCGCACCGGCTGCGCGACCTCGACGACCATCGGCTTGCCGCCCTCGACGTTGTCGACACGCACCTGCGCGACGCGCACCGCGCGATTGTCGTATTCGGCCTCGAACACGTACGCGTGATGCATGCGGCGCACGTTGATGCCCTGCAGCGGCAGCTTCGGATCGCCGGCGAGTTCCTCCTCGCCGTCGCTGATCCGGTAGATCAGCGCTTCGGCCGGATCGGAGAACATCGCCTGCGCGAGCGGCGGCACCGTGAACTGCGCGTCGGGGCCGGCGATCTGGATCTGTTTGGAGATGGCGGTGGCGAGATCGGCGAGCGAGCGGTCGATCACGTGCTGCGTGTATTGCCACGCGAGCCAGTAGGCGATCAGGCCGCTCATCAGCGCGAGCATCGACAGCGGGGCGGCGAGGCGCCGGAGCAGCGAACGGCGCAGGCTGGTGGTCACAGCCGGATCAGGAGACATTTCGACGGGCAAATGGATAAGCGCCGCTCACGGGGAGCGGCGCGGTCGTACGCCGGGCGGCGAAACGGAGCGGGGCGCACACGCGCCGGCGGCACGCAGCCGGCCGGCGCGCGGCGCCGCTCAGACGCTCGCCGTCTGGCGGATTTCCTGCAGCAGGTAGCCGAAGCCGCGCACCGTGACGATTTCGACCCGGCACTGCTCGAGTTTCTTGCGCACCCGGTGCACGTAGACTTCGATCGCGGTGTCGCCGAGATCGCCGCCGAAGTGCGTGAGGTGATCCTGCAGCTGGGCCTTGCTGACCACGCGGCCGTGACGCAGCAGCAGCATTTCGAGCACCGCGAATTCGCGCGGCGACAATTCGAGCGGCTTGTCGTCGTTGAAGATGCGGCGGTCCACGCCCGACAGGCGGACGCCGCCGAGCGACACTTCCGGACGCGGCATGTCGCTGTGCGGGCCGCTGCGGCGCATCACCGCGCGGATCCGGGCTTCGAGCTCGGCCGGCTCGAACGGCTTGAGCATGTAGTCGTCGGCGCCCGAGTTCAGGCCCTGGATCCGGTCGTTCAGCTCGTCGCGTGCGGTCAGCACGATCACGGGCGTATGGCGGTTGGTCTGGCGGAAACGCGTGAGCAGCGTCATCCCGTCGATGCCCGGCAGGCCGAGGTCGAGGATCACGAGTTCGTGGCGGTTTTGTGCCAGCGCCTGTTCGGCAAAGATGCCGTCATGCACCATGTCGACGGTGAAGCCAGCCTGCTCGAGGCTGCTCTGGATACCGCGTGCGATGGGGCGGTCGTCTTCGATCAGAAGGAGTCGCATGAAGTTCGCTCAAGTACAATGGGTTGGCGGTTCAGGCACGCGGACAGCACGACGCCGTTTCCACAGGGGCGCCGCATCGCCTGACATCAAGCATGGCGGCCAGCGAACGATTAAATCCAATCATGTCCGATATTTCGATCCACGACCTAGAAGCCGCGATCAATTTCTGGCGCGCCCGCTCGCCGTCGAGCGGCGACGAACTCAAACTCTGCGAAGAGGCCAGCGCGCTCTCCAAGCCGTATGCGCTGCTGATTGTACAGCGCGAAAGCGCGCTGCAACTGGAAGGTTTGGACCCCAAGGCGCGGAAAGCGTACGAGACTTACGTGCGCCTTAAGGATGGCTTGGAAAGCTGAAGGCTTTCGCTGACTACATCCTAGAAAACGTTCATCGAAATGAAAAGTTGACGCGCCGCGCATCGAAAGACGCGCGGCGGTAGAGGAATGCGTCAGGCGGCCGGTTGCGCGTGCGCGCCGGCACGGTCGATGAACTGCGCGAGTTCGATGTCGCGTTCGGTCAGGCCATCGGCGTCGTGGGTCGACAGCGTGACGTCGACACGGTTGTATACGTTGAACCATTCCGGATGGTGGTTCATTTCCTGCGCCTTGATCGCGACGCGCGTCATGAAGCCGAAGGCTTCGTTGAAATCGGCGAAGCGCAGGCTGCGCTGGATCGCGTCGCGGCCCGGCACGGCCGTCCAGAGCGGCAGGCCCTCGAGTTTCGTCTTGCGTTCTTCTGATGTGAGCTTGTGGATCATCTTGCACCTCTCGTTCGATAGCGGCACCCGCGCACGGCTGCGCCGCGCGGCGAAGGCACCGTTCATTGTTTCATAGTTGCGCAAAGGGCGACGGGCGGCCGGCGGCCGGCCGCGGCGCACCGGCACGTCACGCGTCGGCGTCGTCGGGCCAGCCTTCGCCCGTGCCGCGGTGCAGCACGCGATCGGTGTCGAGCACCGCGCCGGCCGCGAATTCGGGCAGCGCCGCGAGCCGGTCGGCCAGTGCACGGCCGTCGACGTCGGCGAGCGCGAACAGCTGCGCGAAATCGTCGATCACGAAGTAGGTCTTCTGGAACGTGTCGATCTGGTACTTCGTGCGCATCACGCGCTCGAGGTCGAAACCGAGCCGGTTCGGCGCCGTGCTTTCGAGGCTGTACAGGCTTTCGCCCTTGCTCGACACGATCCCGGCGCCGTAGATCGACAGCCCGTTCGTGCCGCGCGGATCGCGGATCAGCCCGAATTCCACCGTATACCAGTAGAGCCGTGCGAGCCGCGCCAGCGCCGCTGCGTCGTCGGCGACCGCGAGCGCGGTGCGGCCGTACGCCTGCATGTAGTCGGCGAACACGCGGTCGATCAGCAGCGGCACGTGGCCGAACAGGTCGTGGAAGCAGTCGGGTTCCTGCAGGTAGTCGAGCTGGTCGGGGCGGCGCATCCACCAGGTGACCGGGAAACGCCGGTTCGCGAGATGCTCGAAGAACACGCGATCGGGCACGAGGCCCGGCACCGCGACGATCTCCCAGCCGGTCGCGGGCTTCAACTGGCGGTTCACGTCGGCGAACGACGGCACGCGGTCGGCCGGCAGCTCGATCTTGCCGAGCCCCGCGACGAATGCGTCGCAGGCACGCCCGCGCAGCAGCACCGACTGGCGTGCATAGAGCTGCCTCCACACCGCGTGATCGACCTGGCCGTAGCGCTGCAGCGGCTGGTCGATGGTGAAATCTGCGCGGGTTTCGAGGCCCGCGTCGAACTGCTCCTGCAGTTTCGCGGTGACGACGGTGGACATGATCAGGCTCTGCACGCTGTGGTGGGTAAGCATGCAAGTGTAGAGCGGGTAGCGCGCGGAATGGGCGCATAGTTGGCGTTAATTCTTTGAATGATGCGATAATTGCGCATCAAATCACGAATCAATGCGGAGAATGCTCATGCTGGAACTCGATCACTTCGATCTCGCGCTGCTGGACGTGCTGCAGCGCTTCGGTCGCGCGACGCATCAGCAGCTCGGCGAGGAGGTGCCGCTGTCGCCGTCGCAGATCGGCCGGCGGTTGCAGCGGCTCGAGGCGGCCGGCGTGATCGAAGGCTACCGCGTGATGCTGCGCCCGGAGAAGCTGGGGCTCGGCGTCACCGCGTTCACCAGCCTGAAGCTCAAGCATCACGGCGATTCGATCATCGAGCAGTTCCAGCAGCAGATCGACGTGCTGCCCGAAGTGCTCGAATGCCATGCGGTGGTGGGCGATGCCGACTACCTGCTGCGGATCGTCGCGCCGGACCTGAACGCGCTGTCGCAGTTCGTGATGAAGAAGCTGATGCGCGTGCCGGGCGTCGACAGCGTGCGCTCGAACATCGTGCTGACGACCTTCAAGCGCAACGGTGCGCTGCCGCTCGCGCACCTGGCGCCGGGCGCCGCGTGACGCCGCGGCGGGGTTGAAGGCGGTGCGTGCTGCACCGTCCGTCGTGGGGCCGGATCAGGCAGCTTCGTGCTGCGTGCCGGCGTTCAGCAGGTCGACGTATGCGACCGCGACGAGATCGTCCTGCGCCACGCCGAGCTTCGCGAACACGTCGTGCGCTTCGGCTTCGCCGCCGGCCTCGTCGTCGTCCGGGCCGAGCACGACTTCCAGCTCGATGAAATCGCCGAGGCCGTCGACGCGGTCGAGGTGGATGCGCGTGCGGCCCGCGAGATACACGTGGCGTTCCTTCGTCACGATCCCGCGCGTGGTCAGCGCGGTCGCGAGCAGCGAGTGCATCGCGTCGGGGTTCGTCACCGGGCTGCGCGTGTAGTACGACGCCTTCGGGCCGTCGCGGTCGTCGCGCTGATAGAAGATCAGTTCGGCCGGCGTGCCGTCCTCGAAGCGGCGCAGCTTCAGCCGGCCGCGCGGCACGTCGTAGAAGAAATCCTGCTGGCGGTAGAACAGCGGCGCTTCGGTCGCGAGCTTGGCAGCCTGTTCGCGCAGCCGGTCGAATTCGCGGGCGCGGGCTTTGATCTCGATGTTGCGGGCCATGCGGGTCTCCTTCAATCGGGGTCTCGCGGTGTGCGAACGCACAATCTAGCAAAAACGCGGAGACGGTGGCGTGACGGGATGACGCGCACGGACCGGGCCGCCGCATCATCAGCGCCGCTCATATCGCCCACTGCGCATCGATCAGCCGCAGCGCGGCCGCGATCGCCGGCTCGTCGCGCCGCTCGGCGAGCGTCACGAACGTCAGTTCGGTCGGCACCGTCACGCGCTCGACGATCGTCAGCGCATGTGCGTGCGCTTCGGCGAGCGCGGTCGAGTCGCGCGCGAGCGTCAACCCGATCCCCGATTTGACGAGGTCGAGCATCGACTGCTCCTGGTCGACCTCGGCGACCTTCACGGGCTGGGCGCCGGCGTCGGCAAAGCGTCGCGACAGCAGCCGGTGGTGCGCGGACGCCGGCGGCGTCCAGATCCACGGCAGCGCGGCGAGCGCGCGCCAGTCGTGCGCGCGCTGCACGCGCTCCTTCCAGCCGGCCGGCGCAAGCACGCGGTATTCGAAGCGCGTGAGCGTGACGGTGTGGAACAGCGCGCCGTCGAGCGGATCGTCCTCGCCCGGCCGGCCGATGTAGTAGCCGACGTCGAGCGCGCGTGCGCGCACCTGTTCGATCACCCAGCCCGACATCCCGTGCCGCAGCGCCGTCTCGATCTGCGGATGGGTCTCGACCAGCGCGCGCAGGAAGCCGCCGAGCCGCAGGAAGCCCGGATCGAGGATCGTGCCGATCCGCAGCCGGCCGCGCACCTCGTGCCGCAGCGCAGCAGCGGCGCGCTGCACGTCGGCGGCCGCGGCAAGCGCGCGTTCCGCGTGCGGCAACAGCGTCTGGCCGTCGCGCGTGAGCGCGAGCCCGCGCGACGTGCGCGTGAACAGCGTGACACCGAGCGTTTCCTGCAGATGCTTGATCTGCAGGCTGACGGCCGGCTGCGTCAGGTGCAGCTGCGCGGCGGCGCGCGTCAGGTTGCCTTCGCGCGCGACCGTCGCGAAGGCACGGAGCAGGGTGAGATCCATCGTCGTGATATGAGCGCGGCTTATAACGCAGTTCAGCATAACTCATTGGATCGGCGGCCGGCGGCGGGAGTACGCTTCCTCGGGTCGTGGCGCGCGCGGCCCGCCAGCGCGGCCCGCGACGCACTATGCTGAAAATGCGCGCGGCATCGCGCCGCGCGGCGCACAACAAGGAAGAAGGGGACACGCCGTGAGTACTCCACGTACGCTCGAAGGCGAATTCGATTACGTGATCGTCGGCGCGGGCACCGCGGGCTGCGTGCTCGCGAACCGCCTGACCGAGGATCCCGACATCCACGTCCTGCTGCTCGAGGCAGGCGGCAAGGACGACTATCACTGGATCCATATTCCGGTCGGCTATCTGTATTGCATCGGCAACCCGCGCACCGACTGGCTGTACAAGACGCAACCCGAAGCGGCGCTCAACGGGCGCGCGCTGTCGTATCCGCGCGGCCGCGTGCTCGGCGGCTGCTCGTCGATCAACGGGATGATCTACATGCGCGGCCAGCGCGAGGACTACGACAGCTGGGCGGAAGCCACCGGCGACGCCGGCTGGTCGTGGGACAGCGTGCTGCCAATCTTCAAGCGCAGCGAGGATCACCATGCGGGCGCGAGCGACGCGCACGGCGCGGGCGGCTACTGGCGTGTCGAGAAGCAGCGGCTGCGCTGGGAGATCCTCGAATCGTTCGCGCAGGCCGCGCAGCAGACGGGCATCCCCGCCACCGACGATTTCAACCGCGGCGACAATACCGGGGTCGGCTATTTCGAGGTGAACCAGAAGCGCGGCGTGCGCTGGAATACGTCGAAGGCATTCCTGCGGCCCGCGATGGCGCGGCCGAACCTGACCGTGATCACCGGCGCGCACGTGCAGCGCGTGATCTTCGACGGGCGGCGCGCGGTCGGCGTCGAGTATCACGGCGGCGGCACCGATTACGTCGCGCGGGCGCGCTCGGAAGTGTTGCTGACGTCCGGCGCGGTGAATTCGCCGCAGCTGCTCGAACTGTCGGGTATCGGCGACGGCCGGCGGCTGCAGGCACTCGGCATCGACGTCGTGCAGGATCTGCCGGGCGTCGGCGAAAACCTGCAGGATCACCTGCAGTTGCGGATGGCGTTTCGCGTCGAAGGCGTGCGCACGCTCAACACGCTGTCCGCGCACTGGTGGGGCAAGCTGATGATCGGCGCGGAATATGCATTGCTGCAGCGGGGGCCGATGTCGATGGCGCCGTCGCAGCTCGGCGCATTCGCGAAATCCGATCCGGACGATCCCGCGCTCACGCGCCCCGACCTCGAATATCACGTTCAACCGCTGTCGCTCGAACGCTTCGGCGAGCCGCTGCACAGTTTCAACGCGTTCACGGCGTCGGTCTGCCATCTGCGGCCGACGTCGCGCGGCAGCGTGCACGTCACGAGCGCCGATCCTGGCGTCGCACCGGCGATCGCACCGAACTATCTGTCGACCGATCACGATCGTCAGGTCGCCGCGAACGCGCTGCGCCTGACGCGCCGGATCGCGTCCGCGCCGGCGCTCGCGCGCTATCGTCCCGCGGAAATCCTGCCGGGCACGCAATATCGAAGCGAAGCCGAGCTGATCGAGGCGGCCGGCGCCGTCGGCACGACAATCTTCCACCCGGTCGGCACGTGCCGGATGGGGCGGGCCGACGACGAGCGCGCGGTGGTCGACAGCCGGCTGCGCGTGCGCGGCATCGCCGGGCTGCGGATCGTCGATGCGTCGGTGATGCCGTTCATCACGTCGGGCAACACCAATTCGCCGACGCTGATGATTGCCGAGCGTGCGAGCGACATGATCCGCGCCGATCGCCGCGCGGCGCGTGAAGCGACGCCGGTGCGAACCGAGCCCGCGGTGACGGCCGCGTGACGGCACGCTGACACGCGCGACAGCGGGCCGTCATGAACGCGCCCGCTGATTCGCTATGCGAAACAAGCTGCCGTTGCGGTTGCCCGAACGGCACGATTCATGCGAGCCGCGCAGTCGCGCGGCTTTTTTCTTTTCATTACGTGCGTGCCGGGCATGGCGGCAGGTCAACGCGCGATGATGCACGTGTCAAAAAAGCATGGCGAAAAATCGCGCACAGCCGCGCGCGACTGGGCACCAGCCCTCTAAGTGCAAATCCCGATGATTGCACTGCACCAACGGCGCGACAATGTTGCGCAATGTGCATACGCGTCGGCGCGGGAGACCAACCCTCGAGGCGTACCACGGCGCCCGGGGGCAGCCCGCTGATCCGCTGACCTGTTCGCGGCCGCTTGCGCCAGGCATCCCGGTGCTTCGCCTGACTTCGTACGGAAGGGAACATGATTCTCGGCGACACGATTCTGGAAACACGCGGACTGACAAAAGAATTCAGGGGCTTCACCGCCGTGAACGGCGTGAACCTGCGTGTGCGGCGCGGCGCGATCCACGCATTGATCGGGCCGAACGGCGCGGGCAAGACCACCTGCTTCAACCTCCTCACCAAGTTCCTGACGCCGACGGCCGGCCAGATCGTCTTCAACGGCATCGACATCACCGACGAGCGCCCCGCGCAGGTCGCGCGGCGCGGCATCATCCGCTCGTTCCAGATCTCGGCCGTGTTCCCGCACCTGACCGCGCTGCAGAACGTGCGCATCGGCCTGCAGCGCGCGCTCGGCACCGAATTCCACTTCTGGCGCAGCGAACGCACGCTGAAACGGCTCGACGATCGCGCGATGGATCTGCTCACGCAGGTCGGCCTCACCGATTTCGCGCACGTGCCGACCGTCGAGCTCGCGTACGGCCGCAAGCGCGCGCTCGAGATCGCGACGACGCTCGCGATGGAGCCCGAACTGATGCTGCTCGACGAGCCCACGCAGGGGATGGGCCACGAGGACGTCGACCGCGTGACCGCGCTGATCAAGAAGGTCGCGAGCGGCCGCACGATCCTGATGGTGGAGCACAACATGAACGTGATCGCGGGCATCTCCGACACGATCACCGTCCTGCAACGCGGCGAGGTGCTGGCCGAAGGCTCGTATGCGGAAGTGTCGAAGAATCCGCTCGTCATCGAGGCCTACATGGGCAGTGCCGACGCGGCGCTCGCGGGGGCGCACGCATGAAGCACAGCGAACGGGAGGAACGCGAATTGAGCGGCGTCGAGAGCGGTACGCCCGCGCTGGAGATTTCGGGCCTGGAGGCCTGGTACGGGGAATCCCACATATTGCACGGTGTCGACCTGACGGTGCATCGCGGCGAGGTCGTCACGCTGCTCGGCCGCAACGGCGCGGGCCGCACGACGACGCTGCGCGCGATCATGGGCCTCACGGGCCGCCGCAGCGGGTCGATCAAGGTCGCGGGCAACGAGACGATCGGCCTCGCGACGCACCGCATCGCGCATTTCGGCATCGGTTACTGCCCGGAGGAGCGCGGGATCTTCTCGAGCCTGTCGTGCGAGGAGAACCTGATGCTGCCGCCGCTGATCGGGCCGCGCGAGCACGCGATGTCGCTCGACGAGATCTACGCGATGTTCCCGAACCTCGCGTCGCGCCGACAGAGCCAGGGCACGCGGCTGTCCGGCGGCGAGCAGCAGATGCTCGCGGTCGCGCGGATCCTGCGCACCGGTGCGAACCTGCTGCTGCTCGACGAGATTTCCGAAGGCCTCGCACCGGTGATCGTGCAGGCGCTCGCACGGATGATCGTCGCGCTGAAGGCGCGCGGCTACACGATCGTGATGGTCGAACAGAATTTCCGCTTCGCCGCGCCGCTCGCCGACCGCTTCTACGTGATGGAGCACGGCAGCATCGTCGAGCATTTCCAGGCGGCCGAACTGGAAAGCAAGATGCCGACCCTGCACGACCTGCTCGGGGTGTGACGCCGCCCCGTTTGCCTGGCCGCTAGCCGTGGCGGCCCTCGAACAACCACAACGCATCAGAACAACAGGAGACGTCAATGAAAATGAAGACCCTCGCACAGGCCTGTCTCGCGCTCGCGACTGCCGCGTTCACCGCCGGCGCCGCACACGCGGCGGATACCGTGAAGATCGGCTTCATCACCGACATGTCGGGGCTTTACGCGGATATCGACGGGCAGGGCGGCCTCGAGGCGATCCGCATGGCGGTCGCCGACTTCGGCGGCAAGGTGCTCGGCAAGCCGATCGAAGTCGTCTACGCCGATCACCAGAACAAGGCCGACATCGCCGCGTCGAAGGCGCGCGAATGGATGGACCGCGGCGGGCTCGACCTGCTGGTCGGCGGCACGAACTCGGCCACCGCGCTGTCGATGAACCAGGTCGCGGCCGAGAAGAAGAAGGTCTACATCAACATCGGCGCGGGCGCCGACACGCTGACCAACGAGCAGTGCACGCCGTACACCGTCCACTACGCATACGACACGATGGCGCTCGCGAAGGGCACCGGTTCGGCGGTGGTGAAGCAGGGCGGCAAGTCGTGGTTCTTCCTGACGGCCGACTACGCGTTCGGCAAGGCGCTCGAGAAGAACACGTCGGACGTCGTGAAGGCGAACGGCGGCCAGGTGCTCGGCGCGGTGCGCCACCCGCTGTCGGCGTCGGATTTCTCGTCGTTCCTGCTGCAGGCGCAGGCGTCGAAGGCGCAGATCCTCGGCCTCGCGAACGCGGGCGGCGACACGATCAACTCGATCAAGGCCGCGAAGGAGTTCGGCATCACGAAGACGATGAAGCTCGCCGCGCTGCTGATGTTCATCGACGACGTGCACAGCCTCGGCCTCGAGACGACGCAGGGCCTCGTGCTGACCGACAGCTGGTACTGGAACCGCGACGCGGCGTCGCGCCAGTGGGCGCAGCGCTACTTCGGCAAGATGAAGAAGATGCCGTCGAGCCTGCAGGCGGCCGACTACTCGTCGGTGTCGACCTACCTGAAGGCCGTGCAGGCCGCCGGCACGACCGACTCCGACAAGGTGATGGCCGAGCTGAAGAAGATCAAGATCAACGACTTCTACGCGAAGGGCTACATCCGCCAGGACGGCAGCATGATCCACGACATGTACCTGATGGAAGTGAAGAAACCGTCCGAATCGAAGGAGCCGTGGGACTACTACAAGGTGCTCGCGACGATTCCGGGCGAGCAGGCGTTCGGGACCAAGCAGGAAACGCGCTGCGCGGCGTGGAAGTAAGCAGGACGTAGCGGCGCGCGCGGGCGCGCCGCTCGGTGGCGGCTGCGGCGATGTGCCCGCTGCGCCGCCCGCGCGTGCGACGCATGAAGGTTGCGCACGCAACGAAACTCATTCTGACGGCTAAGTCGATGGAAATCTTTGGCATTCCGTTGCCGGCGATGCTGAGCCAGTTGCTGCTCGGGCTCGTCAACGGCTCGTTCTACGCGATCCTGAGCCTCGGGCTCGCGGTGATCTTCGGGCTGCTCAACGTGATCAACTTCGCGCACGGCGCGCTGTTCATGCTGGGCGCGATGCTCGCGTGGATGGGCCTGTCGTACTTCGGGCTGCCGTACTGGGCGATGCTCGTGCTCGCGCCCGTGCTCGTCGGCGCGTTCGGGATCGCGATCGAGCGCTCGATGCTGCGCTGGCTGTACAAGCTCGATCACCTGTACGGGCTGCTGCTCACGTTCGGCCTCACGCTGGTCGTCGAAGGCGTGTTCCGGTCGATCTACGGATCGTCCGGCCAGCCGTACGACGTGCCGTCGCAGCTGTCCGGCGCGACCAACCTCGGCTTCATGTTCCTGCCGAACTATCGCGCGTGGGTCGTCGTCGCGTCGCTCGCGGTGTGCCTCGCGACATGGTTCGTGATCGAGAAGACGCGCCTCGGCGCGTACCTGCGTGCGGGCACCGAGAACCCGAAGCTCGTCGAGGCGTTCGGCGTGAACGTGCCGATGATGATCACGCTCACCTACGGCTTCGGCGTCGCGCTCGCCGCGTTCGCGGGCGTGCTGGCCGCGCCGGTGATCCAGGTGTCGCCGCTGATGGGCCAGCCGATGATCATCACCGTGTTCGCGGTGGTCGTGATCGGCGGGATGGGCTCGATCCTCGGCTCGATCGTCACGGGCCTGCTGCTCGGCGTGATCGAGGGCTTCACGCGCGTGTTCTATCCCGAAGCGTCGGCCACCGTCGTGTTCGTGATCATGGCGATCGTGCTGCTGTTTCGCCCGGCGGGCCTCTTCGGCAAGGAAAAATGATGCAGAGAAAAGTGCTCTACGGCGTGCTGCTCGCCGCACTGGTCGCCGCGCCGTTCATCGGCGCGTATCCGGTGTTCGTGATGAAGGTGCTCACGTTCGCGCTGTTCGCGGCCGCGTTCAACCTGCTGATCGGCTATACGGGGCTGCTGTCGTTCGGCCATGCGATGTTCCTCGCGACGGCCGGTTACGCGACCGGCTATTCGATGCAGACGCTCGGTTTCACGCCGGAACTCGGCGTGCTGGCCGGCACCGTCGCCGCGACGCTGCTCGGGCTCGTCGTCGGGCTGTTCGCGATCCGCCGGCAGGGCATCTATTTCGCGATGATCACGCTCGCGTTCGCGCAGATGGTCTACTTCATCTACCTGCAGGCACCGTTCACGCACGGCGAGGACGGCCTGCAGGGCGTGCCGCGCGGCCGCCTGTTCGGGCTGCTCGACCTGTCGAACGACGTCGCGCTGTACTACGTCGTCGTTGCGGTGGTCGTCGCCGCGTGCGCGTTCATCGTGCGGGTCGTCCATTCGCCGTTCGGCCAGGTGCTCGTCGCCATCAAGGAGAACGAGGCGCGTGCCATTTCGCTCGGCTACGACACCGACCGCTTCAAGCTGCTCGCATTCATCCTGTCGGCCGGGCTGGCCGGGCTGGCCGGCTCGCTGAAGGTGCTCGTGCTCGGCTTCGAGACGCTGTCCGACGCGTACTGGACGATGTCGGGCCTCGTCGTGCTGATGACGCTGGTCGGCGGGATGGGCACGCTGTTCGGGCCGCTCCTGGGCGCTGCGCTGATCGTCGCGCTGGAAGACCGGCTCGGCGACATCGGCGAATGGCTCGCGTCGACGACGGGCGTCGCGTGGTTCCACTCGCTCGGCGAATCGGCGACGATCGTCACCGGCCTGATCTTCATCGCCTGCGTGCTGGCGTTCCGGCGCGGCATCGTCGGCGAGATGGTCGCGCGGATCAAGCCGCTCAGGGCGTCGTCGTGAGCATGCCGTGCGCGTCGCCGCGCGTTGATGCGAAGCACCATCCGGCGTGCCCGGGAAGGGCGTCGCCGCGGGCTCGGGCCGTCGCCGCGCGGCAGATTGGTGCCCCATTTTCGTGCGGCAATGCACCATAGGGGTAAATGCTAAGTTGTCGTGGTGCTTAAGCCTCTTTAAGATTCACCCTAGTTCTGATGCACCGCGAAACGAATTTGCAGGTGGAGAACGAGGAGACAATCGAGGCACAAAGTGCCCGGACCCCAAAGCGCTGTTGGACGGAATCCAACAGCGCTTTTTCATTTGCGTGCACGGATTTCCCTCGATGGTGCACCGGCCTGCGCGATCATCCTGTCGCGCGCCTGCATTCGCACCGCCTCTCTTCCGCGCTTCGCGCCGTCCCTCCGTTTTTTTCCTGTTCCCGTCGTTCGTTCGCAGACCGCGTGCCGTTGCGCACATGCTGTCCGGGCTTACCCGGTTGGCGTGCGCGAAACGCGTCCGTTACACTCAGCTTTCGCCGACCGCACGGTCGGGAAAATGGTCGGCAGTTCTCCTACAAGCAGAATGCAGAAGAGGGAGTACGGTTGGATGAGCAGCGCAGGACGATGGTTCGGGGTAGGAGAGGCGGCTGGCGCCGCTCGTTCGTCGCGGGGAAGGGGACGGGTCGTCGCGGCTTTCCCGAGCCGTTCCGCGGCCTGTACGCCCGTTCCGGTGCCATCGCAGGTCGTTGCGTCCGCATCCGTACCCGCTGCCTCATGAGCCGCCGGCTTTCCGACGTTTCACCGCTGGTCCATCCGGTCGTATCAGGCCGGATCGGCGTGCGTTCCCGCTATCGTTGCGCTCGCATCGATCTCCCGCACGATCCTGCATTTCTTCGCCTTCTTCATCGTGACGACATTGCCGTTGCGCATCGTGACGGTCGAACGACCGTTCCGGCCGGCATGCGGCGCATGGGTGCGGCGTTTCACGGGAAAACGAGCATGGGCGCGGCTGGGCGAGATAATTAAGATATTAAATTGTTTGGGGACCGGGAGCCGCCGAGCGACCCGAGGCTTTTTCGAGCAGCGTTTGGAGACAACGTAGATGAAGATGAATCGATGGATGGAGGCCGTGCTTGCCGCGGGCCTCGTGTGCGCGGCGGCCACGGCGTCGGCGCAAGTGAAGATCGGCGTGACGCTGTCGGCCACCGGGCCGGCCGCGTCGCTCGGGATTCCGGAAAAGAACACGATCGCGCTGCTGCCGAAGGAAATCGCGGGCAAGAGCGTGCAGTACATCGTGCTGGATGACGCGTCCGACACGAGCCGCGCGGTGCAGAACGTGCGCAAGCTGATCGACGAGGACCACGTCGACGCGATCATCGGCTCGTCCGTCACGCCGAATTCGCTCGCGATGCTCGACCCCGTGTCGCAGGGCAAGACGCCGACGATCTCGCTCGCGGCGAGCGCGCAGATCATCGCGCCGATGGACGCGAAGCGCGCGTGGATGTTCAAGGTGCCGCAGAACGACCAGCTGATGGCCGACGCGATCGCCGGCTACATGGCGAAGCATGGCGTGAAGACGGTCGGCTTCATCGGCTTCGCCGATGCGTACGGCGACAGCTGGTACAAGACGTTCGATGCGGCGGCCGCGAAGAACGGGCTGAAGCTCGTGTCGAACGAGCGCTTCAACCGGACCGACGCGTCGGTGATGGGGCAGGTGCTGAAGCTGATGGGCTCGAACCCGGATGCGGTGTTGATCGCAGGCTCCGGCACGCCGGCGGCGCTGCCGGCGAAGACGCTGAAGGAGCGCGGCTACAAGGGCAAGGTGTACCAGACGCACGGCGTCGCGAACAACGACTTCCTGCGCGTGTGCGGCAAGGATTGCGAAGGCGAGATCCTGCCGGCCGGCCCGGTGCTCGTGACCGACCAGCTGCCCGATTCGAACCCGGTGAAGAAGCCGGCGCTCGGCTACAAGGCCGCGTACGAGAAGGCCTACGGCGCGGGTTCGCTGGCAACGTTCGGCGGCCATGCGTGGGATGCTGGGCTGCTGCTGCAGCGGGCGATCCCGGAAGCGCTGAAGAAGGGCCAGCCGGGCACCGAGGCGTTCCGCGAAGCGCTGCGCGCATCGATCGAAAGCGTGAAGGATCTGCCCGTGTCGCACGGCGTGATCAACATGACGGCGACCGATCACAACGGCTTCGACACGCGTGCGCGCGTGATGGTGCAGATCGTCGACGGCAAGTGGAAGCTGCAGGCCGAGTAAGCATCACGTGAAACCGTCGTGCGCGACGCGAACGGCGCCGCGCACGCCGTCGGCAGGGCGCCGGACTGACGGGCCGCGCCCGTGCCGCCCGGAACGTCCGGGGCCCGACACATGGCGCATGATGCGTCTGTCGTGTCGTCCGCGGCCCGGCCGTTTCCGTCTTTCGTTTCCCCGCAGCATTCTCGATACACGAAACGTATGGATCTCTCGATTGCGGCGATCCTCGCGCAAGACGGCATCACGACCGGCGCCATTTATGCACTGCTGTCCCTGGCGCTCGTGCTGGTGTTTTCCGTCACGCGGGTGATCTTCATTCCCCAGGGCGAATTCGTCGCCTACGGTGCGCTGACGCTTGCCGCGTTGCAGGCGCAGAAATTTCCCGCCACCTGCTGGCTGCTGTTCGTGATGGGCATCGCGTGCTTCCTGCTCGACGTCGGCGGCCTGATCCGGCATCGCGAACGCCGCCATCAGCTCGGCCGCACGCTCGCGACGCTCGGCAGCCGCTACGTCCTGCTGCCGCTCGCGGTGTTCGCGATCACGCGCAGCTTTGCCGCGCAGCCGATGCCGATGCTCGCGCAGATTGCGCTGACGCTCGCGATCGTCGTGCCGATGGGGCCGTTCGTCTACCGGCTCGTGTACCAGCCGATCGCCGAAGGCACGACGCTGCTGCTGCTGATCGTGTCGGTTGCCGTCCACTTCGCGATGGTGGGCCTCGGGCTCGTGATGTTCGGCGCGGAAGGCTCGCGCACCAACGGATTCTCCGATGCGTCGCTCGCGATCGGCAGCATGACGGTGTCGGTGCAGAGCATCCTGGTCGTCGTCACGGCGCTCGTGCTGATCGGTGCGCTCTACGTTTACTTCGGCCGCACGATCGCCGGCAAGGCGCTGCGCGCGACGTCGGTGAACCGGCTCGGCGCGCGGCTCGTCGGCATCGGCACGACGGAAGCGGGGCGGCTCGCGTTCACGTTCGCGGCGGGGCTCGGCGTGCTGTCCGGGATCCTCGTCGGCCCGCTGACGACGATCTACTACGACTCGGGCTTCCTGATCGGCCTGAAGGGCTTCGTCGGCGCGATCATCGGCGGGCTCGTCAGCTATCCGCTCGCGGCGGCAGGCTCGCTGCTCGTCGGCGTGCTCGAATCGTATTCGTCGTTCTGGGCGAGTGCCTACAAGGAGGTGATCGTGTTCACGCTGATCATTCCGGTGCTGTTGTGGCGGAGCTTCGTGACGCCGCACGCGGAAGAGGAAGAGGAGTGACGCGATGAAGACGATGGTGCGCAACAAGACCTTCTGGGTGTTTCTCGTGGTGCTGTTCGCGCTGCCGGTGCTGCCCGGCGCGCTGCAGGTGCCCGAGTACTGGATCACGCTGCTGAACTACATCGGCCTCTATGCGATCGTCGCAATCGGGCTCGTGCTGCTGACAGGCGTCGGCGGGATGACGAGCTTCGGGCAGGCGGCGTTTGTCGGCATCGGCGCCTATGCGACCGCGTTCCTGACGACACGCTACGGCGTGTCGCCGTGGCTAGCGCTGATCGTCGGCGTCGTGCTGACGGCGCTCGTCGCGCTCGTGCTGGGCGCGGTCACGATGCGGCTGTCCGGGCACTTCCTGCCGCTCGGCACGATCGCGTGGGGCCTCGCGCTGTTCTACCTGTTCGGCAACCTCGAATTGCTCGGCAAGTACGACGGGATCAACGGGATTCCGGCGCTGAACCTGTTCGGCATCACGCTCGAAAGCGGCCGCAGCCTGTACTTCCTGATCTGGGCGGTCGTCCTGGCCGCGATCGTGTCGGTGCAGAACCTGCTGAACAGCCGGCCGGGACGCGCGATCCGCGCGCTGCGCGGCGGCGGCGTGATGGCCGAGGCGATGGGCGTGAACACCGCGTGGATGCGCGTGGTGATCTTCGTCTACGCGGCGGTGCTGGCAGCCGTGTCGGGCTTCCTGTACGCGCACCTGCAGCGGGCGGTGAACCCGACCCCGTTCGGCCTGAACCACGGGATCGAATTCCTGTTCATGGCCGTGGTCGGCGGCGTATCGCATGTGTGGGGCGCGGTGCTCGGCGCGGCGATCCTCACCGTGCTGCAGGACTATCTGCAGACGCTGCTGCCGAAGCTGCTCGGCTCGGAAGGTAACTTCGAGATCATCGTGTTCGGCGTGCTGATGGTGCTGTTGCTGCAGTACGCGCGCCAGGGCGTGTGGCCTTTCGTTGCCAGGCTGTTCCCGCGCGGGCCGCGTGCGCATGTGCCGGAGCAGGCCGATTCGTTGCCGCAGCGCGCGAAGCCAACGGCCGGCGAGCCGCTGCTCGTCGTCGACAACGCACGCAAGCAGTTCGGCGGCCTTGTGGCCGTCAACGACGTCAGCTTCGACGTGAAAGCGGGGCAGATCATCGGGCTGATCGGGCCGAACGGTGCCGGCAAGTCGACTACGTTCAACCTCGTGACGGGCGTGCTGAAGCCGACGGGCGGCACGATCACGTTCCGTGGTGAGCGCATCGACGGGCTCACGTCGCGCCAGATTGTCCGTCGCGGTATCGGCCGCACGTTCCAGCACGTGAAGCTGCTGCCTGCGATGACGGTGCTCGAGAACGTCGCGATCGGCGCGCATCTGCGCGGCCATACGGGCGTGTGGCGCAGCATCGCGCGGCTCAATGCGCACGAGGAAGCGCAGTTGCTGGCGGAAGCCGCACGCCAGATCCGGCGCGTGGGGCTCGAGAAGCACATGTACGACGAAGCAGGCAGCCTCGCGCTCGGCCAGCAGCGGATTCTCGAAATCGCACGCGCGCTGTGCTGCGATCCGACACTGCTGCTGCTCGACGAGCCGGCTGCCGGGTTGCGTTACCAGGAGAAGCAGCAGCTCGCCGACCTATTGCGGCGGCTGAAAGCGGAAGGCATGAGCGTGTTGCTCGTGGAACATGACATGGATTTCGTGATGAATCTCACCGACCGGCTGGTGGTGATGGAGTTCGGCACGCGGATCGCGGAAGGGCTGCCGCAGGATGTGCAGCAGGATCCGGCCGTGCTCGAGGCGTATCTGGGCGGGGTGGAGTGATGACGGACACGACGATACCGATTCTCGAAGTGCGCGAGCTGGCGGTGCGGTACGGGAAGGTGGAGGCGCTGCACGGCGCGGCGATCAAGGTCGGCGCCGGGCAGATCGTCAGCGTGATCGGCCCGAACGGCGCGGGCAAGTCGACGCTGCTGAACGCGATCATGGGCGCGTTGCCGGTAACGGGGCATGCATCGGGTGCGGTCGTATATCGCGGCAAGGACGTTGGCGCATTACCGGTCGAGCAGCGTGTCGCGCGCGGGATGTGCCTCGTACCGGAAAAGCGCGAGCTGTTCAGCACGATGACGGTCGAGGACAACCTCGTGCTGGGTGCGTATCGCCGCAAGCAGGCGGGGGAATCGAACTTCCTCGACCAGCTTGATCACGTGTTTGCGCTGTTTCCGCGGCTGAAGGAGCGCCGTAAGCAGGCGGCCGGCACGCTGTCCGGCGGCGAGCGGCAGATGCTTGCGGTCGGTCGCGCGCTGATGGGCAAGCCCGACCTGCTGATGCTCGACGAGCCGAGCCTCGGGCTCGCGCCGCTGATCGTGAAGGAGATCTTTCATATCATCAGCGCGTTGCGCGGTACGGGCGTGGCGACGCTGCTGATCGAACAGAACGCGCGGGCTGCGTTGCAGATCTCGGACTACGGCTACGTGCTGGAAACCGGTGAGTTTGCGCTGGAGGGGCCGGCTGCCGAGCTCGCGCAGAATCCGCGCGTGATCGAAACGTACCTTGGGCTGGCGAAGAAAACGGCTTGATGGTTGGGCAGTTGGCGGGAAACGAGCGGCGTGTTTCACGTGAAACACGCCGTTTTTGTTTGCGGTGAAGTCTTGATGGCCTCAGGTGTGAGGATAAGTGGCGAGGGAACAGTCGGAAGATCTGTGCTGAGGCGGCTTGTTCCACCGGCCGATGATGTATCGAACCCTCGGTGGACAAGTATTGGGGCAACCGGCAGAAATGCTGTGAGGAGGAGGGTGGGCACAGCGTGTCGCGTTCGTTTTGTCGCGCCGGCCACAGACCACAGACATCGAGCGGATTACGAATTCCTCGTGGCCAAGTTTTTGCACAGACCCAACGATTTGCGGCGGACCGCCCACAGCCATTGCTGGAGCGGCTCCGACAACCCGGATTCACCCGTCCACAGCCGAAAAAACGACGAAATGCACAGACCCTACCATTCGGACGGCATTCGGGTGAAAAGCGAACCCGTTATAATTCGGCCCATACATTTCTCTGATAGGTTCGTGCGCAGCTCTGCGTGCGGAATCCACCATGCTTTTTCCCACAGAATTTGACGTCATCGTCGTCGGTGGCGGTCATGCCGGCACGGAAGCCGCGCTGGCGTCTGCCCGTATGGGCGCGAAGACGCTGCTGCTGACTCACAACATCGAAACGCTCGGGCAGATGAGCTGCAATCCGTCGATCGGCGGCATTGGCAAGGGCCATCTGGTCAAGGAAGTCGACGCGCTGGGCGGCGCAATGGCCGCGGCCACGGACGAGAGCGGTATTCAGTTCCGGATCCTCAATTCGTCGAAGGGCCCGGCCGTGCGGGCGACGCGTGCACAGGCCGACCGCATCCTGTACAAGGCTGCGATCCGCCATCGGCTCGAGAACCAGCCGAACCTCTGGCTGTTCCAGCAGGCCGTCGACGACCTGATGGTCGAAGGCGACCGCGTGGTGGGCGCCGTTACGCAGATCGGCATCCGCTTCCGCTCCCGCGCGGTCGTGCTGACCGCCGGCACGTTCCTCGACGGCAAGATCCACGTCGGCCTGAACAACTACACGGGCGGCCGTGCGGGCGATCCGGCGGCCGTGTCGCTGTCGTCGCGCCTGAAGGAGCTGAAGCTGCCGCAGGGCCGCCTGAAGACCGGTACACCGCCGCGTATCGACGGCCGGACGATCGACTTCTCGCAGCTCGACGAGCAGCCGGGCGACCTCGATCCGATCCCCGTGTTCTCGTTCCTGGGGCGCGCGGAACAGCATCCGCAGCAGCTGCCGTGCTGGGTCACGCACACGAATGAGCGCACCCACGACATCATTCGCGGCGGCCTCGACCGTTCGCCTATGTATACAGGCGTGATCGAAGGCGTCGGGCCGCGCTATTGCCCGTCGATCGAGGACAAGATCCACCGGTTCGCATCGAAGGAATCGCATCAGATCTTCCTCGAGCCGGAAGGGCTGACGACCAACGAGTTCTACCCGAACGGGATCTCGACGAGCCTGCCGTTCGACGTCCAGCTCGAGCTCGTGCACTCGATGCGCGGACTCGAGAATGCGCACATCCTGCGCCCCGGCTACGCGATCGAGTACGACTACTTCGACCCGCGCGCGTTGAAGGCGTCGCTCGAAACGAAGGCGATCAACGGGCTGTTCTTTGCGGGCCAGATCAACGGCACGACCGGCTACGAAGAAGCGGCAGCGCAGGGCCTGCTGGCCGGCCTCAATGCAGGCCGCTACGTGCAGGAGAAGGACGCATGGTGTCCGCGCCGCGACCAAGCCTACCTGGGCGTGCTGGTCGACGATCTCGTGACGCGTGGTGTGGCCGAGCCGTACCGGATGTTCACGAGCCGCGCCGAGTATCGCCTGAGCCTGCGTGAAGACAATGCCGACATGCGCCTGACCGAGATTGGTCGCGAGCTGGGGCTCGTGGACGACGCGCGCTGGGACGCATTCAGCCGGAAGCGCGACGCTGTTTCACGTGAAACCGAACGCCTGAAGTCGACGTGGGTCACGCCGAAGACGCTGCCGCCGGAAGAGGCGACTGCGCTGCTGGGCAAGGCCATCGATCACGAATACAGCCTCGCCGATCTGCTGCGCCGCCCGGGTATCAGCTACGACGGCGTGTGCGGCCTGAAGGGCGGCGAATGCGGCCCTGCGGAACCGCTGGCCGACGATCCCGTGCTGCTCGAGCAGATCAAGGAGCAGGTCGAGATCGGTATCAAGTATCAGGGCTATATCGAGCGTCAGGCATCCGAGATCGAGCGCAACGATGCGAACGAGAACACGCGTTTGCCGGACGGGATCGATTACCGTGAAGTGCGCGGGCTATCGTTTGAAGTGAGCCAGAAGCTCAACGAGTTCCGGCCGGAAACGATCGGGCAGGCGTCGCGTATTTCGGGCGTCACGCCGGCGGCGATCTCGCTGTTGATGGTGCACCTGAAGCGCCGCGGCCTGGGTCGCCGGAATGGTACTGCCGCCGAGGCAACGGAGCAGGGGGACGGTGCCGTCCCGACGCAACAATGACGGCGCGTCGCGCGCCGGCGGTTAATCGGGACGTACTGGAACAGATGCTCGTCGAAGGCACGACGGCGCTCGACCTCACGTTGACGGATACACAACGCAACCAGCTGCTCGACTACGTCGCGCTGCTCGGCAAGTGGAACGCGGTCTACAACCTGACCGCGATTCGCGACCCGAAGCAGATGCTGATCCAGCACATCCTCGATTCGCTTTCGATCGTCCCGCATCTGCGCGGCCGTGCGTCGGCGCGTGTGCTCGACGTCGGCTCGGGCGGCGGGCTGCCCGGTATCGTGCTGGCGATCGTCGAGCCGGGCTGGCTGGTCACGCTGAACGATATCGTGCAGAAGAAGTCTGCATTCCAGACGCAGATGCGCGCGGAGCTGAAGCTGGCGAACCTGTCGGTGGTCACCGGGCGGGTCGAATCGCTGCAGCCGGGTATCGAAGTGCCGGAAAAATTCGACATGATCGTATCCCGCGCTTTCGCGGATCTGTCCGACTTCGTTAAACTTGCTCGACATCTGGTCGCGCCGGGCGGATCGATCTGGGCAATGAAAGGCGTCCACCCGGATGATGAAATTGCGCGCTTGCCGGAAGGCAGCCGCGTGAAGCAGACGATACGGCTGGCCGTGCCGATGCTCGATGCCGAGCGGCATCTGTTCGAAGTGGCCGTCGACGACGCGAATTGAAGGCACGCAGTAGCGTGCCGTTTGTTTGAAGGTAAAGGGAACACACCAACGATGGCAAAGATCTTCTGCGTTGCGAACCAGAAGGGGGGCGTCGGCAAGACGACGACATCGGTCAATCTCGCCGCAAGCCTTGCAGCGCAGGAGCAACGAGTCCTGCTGATCGATCTCGACCCGCAGGGCAACGCGACGATGGGCAGCGGGATCGACAAGGCCGCCTGCGAAGCGACCGTGTACGAGGTACTGGTCGACGGCGTGTCGGTGACCGACGCGCGCATTCGCCCGGACGGCGTCACCTACGACGTGCTGCCCGCGAACCGCGAGTTGTCCGGTGCCGAGATCGAACTGATCAGCATCGATAACCGCGAGCGCCGTCTGAAGGCCGCGCTCGAGCGCGTGGCCGACGACTACGATTTCGTGCTGATCGATTGCCCGCCGACGCTGTCGTTGCTGACGCTGAACGGGCTGTGCGCGGCACATGGCGTCGTGATCCCGATGCAATGCGAGTACTTCGCGCTGGAGGGGTTGTCGGACCTCGTCAACACGATTAAGCAGGTTCACGCGAACATGAACCGCGACCTGAAGATCATCGGCTTGCTGCGCGTGATGTTCGACCCGCGCATCACGCTGCAGCAGCAAGTCTCCGATCAACTGAAAGCGCACTTCGGCGACAAGGTGTTCGACGCGGTGATTCCGCGCAATGTGCGTCTGGCGGAAGCGCCGAGCTACGGGTTGCCGGGCGTCGTGTTCGACCGCAGCTCGCGCGGTGCGCAAGCGTATCTCCAGTTCGGTGCCGAGATGATTGAACGCGTGCGCGCGTTCGAGGTGTCGTGATCCGGACATGAGCGAAGCGAGGAAGAAAGACATGAACGCGGTACCAAAGAAGAAGGGCTTGGGACGTGGCCTCGAAGCGCTGCTCGGCGGCAGTGCCGATATCACCGAAGCGGTGAAGATCGAAGGGGCACCGAACACGCTCGCGCTCGGCAAGCTGCAGGCCGGCAAGTACCAGCCGCGGACGCGGATGGACGAGGGCAGCCTGCAGGAGCTCGCGGCGAGCATTCGCGCGCAGGGCGTGATGCAGCCGATCCTGGTACGGCCCATTTCATCAGACAAATACGAGATCATCGCGGGCGAGCGGCGTTTCCGTGCAGCGCGCCTGGCCGGCCTCGATGAAGTGCCGGTACTCGTGAAGGACGTATCCGATCAGGCCGCCGCCGCGATGGCGCTGATCGAGAACATCCAGCGCGAGGACCTGAACCCGCTTGAAGAAGCGCACGGTATCCAGCGCCTGCTCGACGAATTCGGTTTCACGCACGAACAGGCGGCCGAATCGGTCGGCCGTTCGCGCAGCGCGGTGTCGAACCTGCTGCGCCTGCTGAACCTCGCGTCGCCGGTGCAGACGATGCTGCTGGCCGGCGATCTCGACATGGGCCACGCGCGTGCGCTGCTCGCCGTCGATGCGGCAACGCAGATCACGCTCGCGCATCAGGTCGTCAACAAGCGCATGTCGGTGCGCGAGACCGAGAAGCTGGTGTCGCACACGACGAAGGAAGCGCCGGCCGTGAAGGCGCGCGCGAAAGACGATGGCGGCCGCGATACGCGCCGTCTCGAGGAGGAGTTGTCTGACCTGCTCGCGTCGACCGTGAAGATCAAGCTCGGCCGCCGCGGACGCGGGCAGGTGTTGATCGACTTCGGCAACCTCGACGCGCTCGAAGGCATTCTCGCGCGGCTGCGCGGCAACGTCGCAACTGAAGAATAACGGGCCGCCGATGGAGGAGACGGGTGCATCGGCACCGCGCCGGTGGCTCGGCTGGCTTGTGCAGGAACCGGTTCTGTCGGTGCTTGCGCTCGGCCTGATCGTGCTGCAATGGGTGCGTCCGCAACCATTTGGGGTGCTTGCCGGTCGCGTCGACTGGCAGACCGTCGCGACGCTCGCGGGCCTGCTGATGCTGACCAAGGCGCTCGAGCTGTCCGGCTGCCTGATGTGGCTCGCGCACCGCATCGTTCATCACGTGCATTCCGAGCGCGGGCTCGCGATGCTGCTCGTCGGGTTCGCCGCGGTGCTGTCGATGTGGCTCACCAACGACGTCGCGCTGTTCGTCGTCGTGCCGTTGATGGTGTCGCTGCGTGCGCTGACCCCGCTGCCGTTCCGTCGCCTCGTGATCGTCGTCGCACTGGCCGTCAACGCGGGGTCCGTCGCGACACCGCTCGGCAACCCCCAGAATCTGTTCCTGTGGCAATTGAGCGGCGTGTCGTTCGGGCGTTTCGTGGTCACGCTCGGGCCGCTCGCACTTGCGCTGATGGCGCTGCTGCTCGTGCTTACCGCATGCGTGTTTCGCGCGAAGCCGCTCGACCTGTCGGGCGACGCCGACGCATTCCCCGTACAACGCATGCACGCGCTGATCGCGGCGGTGCTGTTCGCCGCGTTCGTGTTGCTCGCCGATGCGCACCATCCGCTGCCCGGCCTTGTCGGCGTCGCCATCGTGCTGCTCGCCGTCAAACGTGACGCAGTCCTGAAGATCGACTGGCTGCTGCTGCTGATCTTCGTCCTGATGTTCGTCGTGCTGCGCACGGCGGCTGCGCTGCCCGTCGTGCACGACATGATCGCGCATGCGCAACTCGATTCGCCGCTGCGCGTCTATGCCGCCGGCGCGCTGCTGTCACAGGTCATCAGCAATGTGCCGGCCGCGATCCTGCTGTCGGAATTCACGCACGACTGGCGCGCGCTCGCATTCGGCGTATCGGTCGGCGGTTTCGGTTTCGCGATCGGCTCGCTCGCGAACCTGATCGCGGTGCGTCTCGCGAAGGAGCCGCGCATGTGGCTGCCGTTTCATCTGGTGTCGATTCCGTTCGCGCTCGTGAGCGCGGTACTCGGCGCGTGGCTGCTCGTTCACGGTTGAGCAAGGCGGGGGTGCGCGGCACAGGTGCGCGATTCCCGCGACGGAGAGGGCGCACAGCGTTCGCAGTGGCTACAGGCTGTTGATAAGTGCTGCAACCCACAGTCGAACATCTGTGGTGGCGCGACAACTGATTGGATGTATCGATGCGTGAGCGTCCGGCCGAAATTCGCACGTTGCGCGCGGTCGATCGGCCGCGGCGTTTCGCGTGTTCAGTCCGTCGCGCCGAGTCATTCCGCGCGGTTGCTTTGCCGCACCTTCCCCGTGGTGATCGCGCCGCTCCGTCCGGGCCCGTATCGGGCATCGTTTTCCCGTCATTCCCCCTATCATCGGCATTTTTCGCGCAAGAAATACCGGTGCAAAAAAGCGACCTTACAACTGTCATCGTACGTCGTCGAATCGGGTGTTTTTTCACATGATGAGGCGTCGTTTTATGCAGGTTTTTGTCGCGTCTAAAGCCTTGAATCACTTGCAACTATCGCTTACAATCGCCCGGATTTGTTAGCTAGGCACCCCTGAAAGCTTTCAGAAAGCTTGGGGTCGGGTTCAAGGACTTTGCGGAAGATTGCGATGGCGGGTCAGGCGCCGGACGACAGGCACGATGATCAGCGCACGCAACGCCCCGCTTCGGCGGCCGGCGAGTGGCGCGAATCCGACGACTGGGATGTCGAGCAGCAAGATAACAACATCGTTCCGCTTACACGGACAGAGGCCGAGAGGCTGTTCGGTCCGGACGTGAGCAAGCCCTCGCGCGTGACCCCCTACAAGGTGGTGTTCGCGCAAGTGGTCCTGTCCCTGGTTGCAACGCTGGCGTGGTGGCTGTTTTCGAAGTCGCCGGGCGCCGCTGCGCAATCCGCGTTTCTGGGCGGAGCGATCGGCTGGGTGCCCAGTGCGGTATTCGTGGCACGACTGAAGGCAGGTGGCTCGGCCACCGTGATGAGCTGGGTGATGGGCGAAGCCCTGAAGCTCGCTCTGACGATCGGGATGTTCACAGCAGTGGCGTTCGGCTGGGCCGGCGTGCACTGGGTGCCGTTCCTCGTCACGTACCTCGTCGTGCTGAAGACGTACTGGATCGCGCTGGCCTGGCGGTAAGGAACAAGCAGCGTGCGGTTTCGACAACGAACCGCACCGGCCCGTTCCCGCAATAGCGTGTTGCGGAACGGGCAAAACGATTTTCGACAATTTGGGTGGCATTAACGATATGGCAGCTAGCGAAGGCACGCGCGGTCCGGATCCGTCCGAGTACATTGCGCACCACTTGCAGAATTTCTCCACCTCGCATCAGACGTCGATTTTCGACATCCACGTCTGGAATCTCGACACGCTGTTCTGGTCGATCGTGTGCGGCATCGTGACGATCCTCCTGCTGCGTCTGGCCGCCCGCAAGGCGACGTCGGGCGTGCCGGGCCGTTTCCAGTGCGCCATCGAGATGCTCGTCGAAATGGTCGAAGACCAGTCGAAGGCCATCGTCCACGGCAATCGTACCTTCATCGCGCCGCTCGCCCTCACGGTGTTCGTGTGGGTCGCGCTGATGAACTCCCTCGACTTCCTCCCGGTCGACCTGCCGGGCCGCGTGATCGGCCTGCTCGGTCTGTCGGACGTGATTTCCCACCATCGCATCGTCCCGACGGCCGACCTGAACGGCACGCTCGGCATCGCGCTCGGCGTGTTCGTCCTGATGATCTACTACAGCATCAAGATCAAGGGCGCGGGCGGCTTCGTGCACGAGCTGCTGTCGGCACCGTTCGGCGCGCACCCGCTGCTGTGGATCCCGAACCTCGCGCTCAACATTGTCGAATATCTCGCGAAGACCGTCTCTCTCGGTATGCGGCTGTTCGGCAACATGTACGCGGGTGAGCTGTTGTTCCTGTTGATCGCCCTGCTCGGCAGCATGTGGAGCTTCGGTGGCGACGCAACGTTCCTCGGCTTCGTTGGCCATGTGATCGCGGGTAGCGTCTGGGCAATCTTCCACATCCTGATTGTTCTGTTGCAGGCATTCATTTTCATGATGCTGACGCTGGTGTATCTCGGCCAGGCGCACGACAAGCACTAAGCGCGGCGTGCAAGAAAGAGTTTCCGTTTTAGTTTTTTAAATCTCAGTTCCAAGTCTTTTCACAAAGGAGTGATCATGCAAGCTTACATCGCCAACATCCAGGGTCTGACCGCCATCGGTATCGGCATCATCATCGGCCTGGGTGCAATCGGCGCCTGTATCGGTATCGCGCTGATGGGTGGCAAGTACATCGAAGCCTGCGCACGTCAGCCGGAACTCATCAACCCGCTGCAAACGAAGATGTTCCTGCTGGCTGGTCTGATCGACGCTGCATTCCTGATCGGCGTGGGTGTCGCAATGCTGTTCGCGTTCGCGAACCCGCTCCTGTCGAAGCTCGTCGCAGGCTAAGGTTCCTCGGAAATATGCGTCCGGCGCAAGCCGGCGCAGGGCGGAACGGAGACTTGGGGCGCTGATCGAATGCAACTCGATGAGCGCCTTACCGTTTCATTTTTCCGGAATAGCAGATAAGGAAACACCGTGAATCTCAACGCAACTCTGTTTGCGCAAATGGTCGTGTTCCTGGTCCTCGCGTGGTTCACGATGAAATTCGTGTGGCCGCCGTTGATCAACGCCCTCGACGAACGTTCGAAGAAGATCGCCGACGGCCTCGCCGCCGCGGAGAAGGGCAAGGCGGAACTCGACGCAGCGCACAAGCGCGTGGACCAGGAACTCGCGCAGGCCCGCAATGACGGCCAGCAGCGCATCGCCGACGCTGAAAAGCGTGCCCAGGCGGTCGCCGAGGAAATCAAGGCCAACGCCCAGGCTGAAGCCGCCCGCATCGTCGCTCAGGCGAAGGCGGAAGCAGAACAGCAAATCGTGAAGGCGCGCGAAGCGCTGCGTGGCGAAGTCGCCTCGCTGGCCGTGAAGGGCGCCGAGCAGATCCTGAAGCGCGAAGTCGATCAAACGGCCCACGCCCAACTGCTGAATCAACTGAAAGCCGAGCTCTGATCATGGCCGAACTTGCAACCATCGCCCGCCCTTACGCAGAAGCGCTGTTCCGCGTGGCCGAGGGCGGTGACATCGCCGCCTGGTCCACGCTCGTGCAAGAGCTGGCCCAGGTTGCGCGTCTGCCGGAAGTACTGTCGGTCGCGTCGAGCCCGAAGGTGACGCGCACGCAAGTAGCCGAGTTGCTGCTTGCTGCGGTGAAGTCGCCGCTCGCGGCCGGCGCCGAAGCGAAGAACTTCGTGCAGATGCTGGTCGACAATCATCGCATCGCGCTGCTGCCGGAAATTGCCGAGCAGTTCGAGGCGCTCAAGAACGAACGTGAAGGCGCAGCCGACGCCGAGATCGTGAGCGCGTTCCCGCTGAACGGCTCGGATCTCGAAAGCCTCGTCTCGGGCCTCGAACGCAAGTTCAAGCGCAAGCTGAAACCGACGGTCGAAGTCGATTCGTCGCTGATCGGCGGCGTGCGCGTGACGGTCGGCGACGAAGTGCTCGACACCTCGGTTCGCGCGCGCCTCGCATCGATGCAGGCTGCCTTGACCGCCTGAGCGCCACGCCGGCACGCAACAGAATTGACTATCAGGAGCGAATAATGCAACTCAATCCCTCTGAGATCAGCGAGCTGATCAAGAGCCGGATCCAGGGCCTTGAAGCGAGCGCAGACGTTCGCAACCAGGGCACCGTGATCTCCGTGACCGACGGTATCGTGCGTATCCACGGCCTGTCGGACGTGATGCAGGGCGAAATGCTCGAGTTTCCGGGCAACACGTTCGGTCTCGCGCTGAACCTCGAGCGCGACTCGGTCGGCGCGGTGATTCTCGGCGAATACGAACACATCTCGGAAGGCGACATCGTCAAGACGACGGGCCGCATTCTCGAAGTCCCGGTTGGCCCGGAACTCGTCGGCCGCGTGGTCGATGCGCTCGGCAACCCGATCGACGGCAAGGGCCCGGTCAACGCGAAGCTGACCGACGCGATCGAAAAGATCGCCCCGGGCGTGATCTGGCGTAAGTCGGTGTCGCAGCCGGTGCAGACGGGCATCAAGTCGATCGACGCGATGGTGCCGATCGGCCGTGGCCAGCGTGAGCTGATCATCGGCGACCGTCAGTGCGGCAAGACCGCGGTGGCGCTCGACGCGATCATCAACCAGAAGGGCAAGGACCTGATCTGTATCTACGTCGCGATCGGCCAGAAGGCTTCGTCGATCATGAACGTGGTTCGCAAGCTCGAAGAAACGGGCGCGATGGAATACACGATCGTCGTCGCTGCTTCGGCATCGGATTCGGCTGCGATGCAGTACCTCGCACCGTACGCCGGCTGCACGATGGGCGAATACTTCCGCGACCGTGGCCAAGACGCGCTGATCATCTATGACGACTTGACCAAGCAAGCCTGGGCATACCGTCAGATCTCGCTGCTGCTGCGCCGTCCGCCGGGCCGTGAAGCGTACCCGGGCGACGTGTTCTATCTGCACTCGCGTCTGCTGGAGCGTGCGGCTCGCGTGTCGGAAGAGTACGTCGAGAAGTTCACGAACGGTGAAGTGAAGGGCAAGAGCGGTTCGCTGACGGCACTGCCGGTCATCGAAACGCAGGCTGGCGACGTGACCGCGTTCGTTCCGACGAACGTGATCTCGATTACCGACGGCCAGATCTTCCTGGAAACCGACCTGTTCAACGCAGGCATCCGCCCGGCAATCAACGCCGGCGTGTCGGTGTCGCGCGTTGGTGGCGCCGCTCAGACGAAGGTCGTGAAGAAGCTGTCGGGCGGTATCCGTACCGACCTCGCGCAGTACCGTGAACTGGCTGCATTCGCGCAGTTCGCATCGGACCTCGACGAAGCGACCCGCAAGCAGCTCGAGCGCGGCCGCCGCGTGACGGAACTGCTGAAGCAGCCGCAGTACCAGCCGCTGCAGGTCTGGGAACTGGCCGTGTCGCTGTACGCCGCGAACAACGGCTACCTCGACGACCTCGACGTCAAGCAAGTGCTGTCGTTCGAGAAGGGCCTGCGCGAAAACCTGAAGACCAGCCACGCTGACCTCATCAAGCGCATCGAAGACACCAAGGATCTCTCGAAGGACGACGAAGGCGCACTGCGCTCGGCGATCGAATCCTTCAAGAAGTCCGGTGCCTATTGATCCGCGAGTGACACACTGAGGCCGCGCGGGTGCCGAGCACCCGCGCCGCTTCGGTCAAGGAGCAAGCTATGGCTGGAATGAAGGAAATTCGCGGCAAGATCAAGAGCGTGCAGAACACGCGCAAGATCACGAAGGCGATGGAGATGGTGGCTGCATCGAAGATGCGTCGCGCGCAGGAACGCATGCGCGCCGCTCGTCCGTATGCAGACAAGGTCCGTGCCATCGCCGCGCACATGAGCCGCGCGAACCCCGAGTACCGCCACCCGTTCATGGTGGCGAACGACGGCGCGAACACGGCTGGTGTCATTCTCGTCACGACGGACAAGGGTCTGTGCGGCGGTTTGAACACCAACGTGCTGCGTGCGACGGTTCAGAAGTTCAAGGAGCTGGAAGAGAAGGGCCAGAAGGTCGAAGCCACCGCGATCGGTAGCAAGGGCCTCGGGTTCCTGAACCGCTTCGGCGCGAAGGTGATGTCGCAGGTCGTGCACCTCGGCGACACCCCGCATCTGGACAAGCTGATCGGCGCCGTGAAGACGCAGCTCGATCTGTACTCGGAAGGCAAGCTGTCGGCGGTTTATATCGCTTACACGCGCTTCGTCAACACGATGAAGCAGGAAGCCGTGATCGAGCAGCTGCTGCCGCTGTCGTCGGAACACTTCGAAGCCGATGACGGTACGCCGGCCACGTCGTGGGACTACATCTACGAGCCGGACGCGCAGGCAGTCGTCGACGAACTGCTCGTGCGTTACGTCGAGGCGCTGGTGTACCAGGCCGTCGCGGAAAACATGGCGTCCGAGCAATCGGCGCGCATGGTCGCGATGAAGGCCGCGTCCGACAACGCGAAGACGGTGATCAGCGAACTGCAGCTCGTGTACAACAAGAGCCGTCAGGCCGCGATCACGAAAGAACTGTCGGAGATCGTCGGCGGCGCAGCCGCTGTTTAAGCGCGCGCCCGGGACGACAACTGCGCCTTTGCGCGAGTAAAGAATCAGGTATTTAAAGGAAAAGCGATGAGTACTGCTGCTTTGGTAGAAGGCAAGATCGTACAGTGCATCGGCGCCGTTATCGACGTGGAATTCCCGCGCGACAGCATGCCGAAGATCTACGACGCGCTTATTCTCGATGGCTCGGAACTGACGCTCGAAGTCCAGCAGCAGCTGGGCGACGGCGTGGTCCGTACCATTTGTCTGGGTGCATCCGACGGCCTGCGCCGCGGCCTGACCGTGAAGAACACGGCAAAGCCGATCTCGGTGCCGGTCGGCAAGCCGACCCTCGGCCGGATCATGGACGTCCTCGGCCGTCCGATCGATGAAGCTGGCCCGATCGAAAGCGACGTGACGCGTTCGATCCACCAGAAGGCCCCGGCGTTCGACGAACTGTCGCCGTCGACCGAACTGCTCGAAACGGGTATCAAGGTCATCGACCTGATCTGCCCGTTCGCGAAGGGCGGCAAGGTTGGCCTGTTCGGCGGTGCCGGCGTGGGCAAGACCGTCAACATGATGGAGCTCATCAACAACATCGCGAAGGAACACGGCGGTTACTCCGTGTTCGCGGGCGTGGGCGAGCGTACCCGTGAAGGGAACGACTTCTACCACGAAATGAAGGACTCGAACGTTCTCGACAAGGTCGCGCTGGTGTACGGCCAGATGAACGAGCCGCCGGGCAACCGTCTGCGCGTCGCGCTGACCGGCCTGACGATGGCCGAGCACTTCCGTGACGAAGGCCTCGACGTGCTGTTCTTCGTCGACAACATCTACCGTTTCACGCTGGCCGGTACCGAAGTGTCGGCACTGCTCGGCCGTATGCCGTCGGCAGTGGGCTATCAGCCGACGCTGGCTGAAGAAATGGGCAAGCTGCAAGAGCGCATCACGTCGACCAAGAAGGGCTCGATTACGTCGGTCCAGGCCGTGTACGTCCCTGCGGACGACTTGACCGACCCGTCGCCGGCTACGACCTTCGGCCACCTGGATGCAACCGTCGTTCTGTCGCGTGACATCGCTTCGCTGGGTATCTACCCGGCGGTCGACCCGCTCGACTCGACGTCGCGCCAGATCGACCCGAACGTGATCGGTGAAGAGCACTACTCGATCACGCGTCGCGTTCAGCAGACGCTGCAGCGCTACAAGGAACTGCGCGACATCATCGCGATTCTGGGCATGGACGAACTGTCGCCGGAAGACAAGCTGTCGGTCGCACGTGCACGTAAGATCCAGCGTTTCCTGTCGCAGCCGTTCCACGTTGCTGAAGTGTTCACGGGCTCGCCGGGCAAGTACGTGCCGCTGAAGGAAACGATCCGTGGCTTCAAGATGATCGTCGACGGCGAGTGCGACCACCTGCCGGAACAGGCGTTCTACATGGTCGGCACGATCGACGAAGCCTTCGAGAAGGCCAAGAAGATCCAGTAAAGGCTTGAGTGAGTCGCAAGCCGGCGTGTGCCGGCCGGAGCAATGAGTCAGCGATGACTTATCCGGCCGCCCGCGCCGGCCGCAATACGCTCAACCTGTGGATGAGATCGGAGTCGATATGGCAACCATCAAAGTAGACGTCGTCAGCGCGGAAGAGCAGATCTTCTCGGGCGAGGCGAAATTCGTCGCGCTGCCGGGCGAAACGGGTGAGCTGGGTATTCTGCCGGGCCACACGCCGCTGATCACGCGGATTCGTCCGGGTGCGGTGCGCATCGAAGTCGAGGGCGGCAACGACGAATTCGTGTTCGTCGCGGGCGGCATTCTCGAAGTGCAGCCGGGCGCCGTGACGGTGCTCGCCGATACCGCGATCCGCGGCAAGGACCTCGACGCGGCGAAAGCCGAGGAAGCACGCAAGCGTGCCGAGGAAACGCTGCAGAACGCGAAGTCGGATCTCGACCTCGCAAAGGCGCAATCCGAGCTCGCGACCGCGATGGCGCAGCTCGAAGCGATCCAGCGTCTGGCGAAGATCCGCAGCCGGCACTGAGCCGCGCCGCGTATCCCGCGAAAGAAAGCAGCCTTCGGGCTGCTTTTTTTTCGTCTGCGTTTTACGGGTCGGATCATTCCGTCCGGTCGTGCTATTTCACCCGTCCGCCGCGATTCGATGTCAGAGTGTCGTCAGCGGAGCGCGGCATCATCCGCGATGAGGCCGCCCGTTGCGATCATTGCGGCGGAGGCGCGCGCAGCAGGCGTGCACAGCCGGCGCGCGCGGGCCGATCAGACAAAACGGACGGAGACATCGATGGCAGCAGACCTTGGCAAGGAGGCGCTGATCGCGCCCGAGAACGGCTTGTCGTACGTGCGCGGCGCGACCGACGTGCCGCTGTCCGAAGCGACGATCGGCCGGTTCCTGCTCGACACGGCGGGCCGCTTTCCCGATCGTCCGGCCGTCGTGTTCCGCGAGCAGCAGGTGCGCTGGACCTGGCGCGAGTTCGCGAACGAGGTCGACGTGCTCGCGGCCGGCCTGGCCGCGCTCGGCATCGTGAAGGGCGACCGCGTCGGTATCTGGTCGCCGAACCGCAGCGAATGGCTGCTCACGCAGTTCGCGACCGCGCGGATCGGCGCGGTGCTCGTCAACCTGAATCCGGCCTACCGGCTCGCGGAGCTCGAATACGCGCTGAACAAGGTCGGCTGCAAGGCCGTGATCTCGGCCGAGCGCTTCAAGTCGTCGGCCTATGTCGAGATGCTGCAGACCATCGCGCCGGAGCTCGCGACCGCGACGCCGGGCGACCTGCATGCGGCACGCGTGCCGAGCCTGCGCACGGTCGTGTCGATGGGCGACGTCGCGCCGGCCGGCATGTTCCGCTTCGCGGACGTGATGACGCGCGGCCGCCAGGCGGTCGATCCCGCGTTGCTCGATGCGATCGGCGCGTCGCTCACGGCCAACGACCCGATCAATATCCAGTTCACGAGCGGCACGACGGGCAGCCCGAAGGGCGCGACGCTCACGCATCGCAACGTCGTCAACAACGGGCGCTCGATCGCGACCGCGATGCGCTTCACCGAGCAGGACACGCTGTGCATTCCCGTGCCGCTGTACCACTGCTTCGGGATGGTGCTGGCCGTGCTCGCATGCGTGTCGAAGGGCGCGGCGATGGTGTTCCCGGGCGAGGCGTTCGACCCGGTCGCGACGCTCGCGGCCGTGGCCGGCGAGCGCTGCACCGCGCTGCACGGCGTGCCGACGATGTTCATCGCGGAGCTCGATCATCCGGCGTTCCCGACGTTCGACCTGTCGACGCTGCGCACTGGGATCATGGCCGGCTCGCCGTGCCCGATCGAGACGATGAAGCGCGTCGTGTCGCAGATGCACCTGTCGGAGATCACGATCGCATACGGGATGACCGAGACGAGCCCCGTGTCGTTCCAGAGTTCGACCGACGATCCGCTCGAGAAGCGCACGACGACGGTCGGCCGCATCCAGCCGCACCTGGAAGTGAAGATCGTCGATGCGAGCGGCGACATCGTGCCGGTCGGCGCAACGGGCGAGCTGTGCACGAAGGGCTATTCGGTGATGCTCGGCTACTGGGCCGACGACGCGAAGACGCGCGAGGTGCTGGTCGACGGGTGGATGCACACGGGCGACCTCGCGACGCTCGACGCGGACGGTTACTGCAACATCGTCGGCCGCCTGAAGGACATGGTGATCCGCGGCGGTGAGAACGTCTATCCGCGCGAGATCGAGGAGTTCCTGTTTCGGCATCCGAAGATCCAGAGCGCGCAGGTCTTCGGCGTGCCCGATGCGAAATACGGCGAGGAGCTGTGTGCGTGGATCGTGCTGCGCGCGGACGAGCAGATGACCGAGGACGACGTGCGTGCGTTCTGCACCGGGCAGATCGCGCATTACAAGATTCCGCGCTACATCCGCTTCGTCGACGAGCTGCCGATGACGGTGACGGGCAAGGTGCAGAAGTTCGTGATGCGCGACCGGATGATCGAGGAACTGAAACTCGACGTGCAGAAGACCGCTTGACGCGGTGCGGCGGCGGGAAAAAACGTGGCGGCCTGCGGGCTGCCCCATGCAGGTCGCTACGCTTTCTATGGACGAAAAAAAGCGGGCTTATTAGCCCGCTAAAAACCACACGCTACGGGGTTAGCGCGAGGAGACCAAAGATGAAACCGAATCCGGCGGGGGGCCGGAAACGACTCCAACAGGGATGCCCCTCGGAAGGGCTTCGGTACGTGACCGACTGGCTCGCAGCGCTTCGCGTCCGCTCACACTTGGCACACGAGACCGCATCCGTGTTGAAACCGTTGAGGCCATTGTGGGCGAATTAATGACCCGTCGCGGTAACAAAGTGTTTCAGGTTGTAACGCCCGCCAGATAAGGCTTGGCGGGATTTTTTGCTGTTTTCGGGGTCCTGAAAAAGGTCATTTTTACCCATATTTTCCGCAGCGTTTTCAGCGCATGCGCGCGATGCGTTTTTCATGCGTATCGGGCGCGATGAATTGCCGATTTTCACGCGAGAAAGTGCGTGGCATGACCGATACCGCCTATGACGATTCATTCGTCAGAAAGATTTTGAAACGTGATTGGAATGCGCGGAAGTCGGCCGAACGGCCGATTCAAATGGTTTTGCCGCGATCGCGGAGCGCTTCGGCACGACGGCGATGTGTAACGGCGGCAGGTTTGCCGCCGCCATGCCGCGCATTCGGGAGGCAGCGGCCGCGGGGTCGAGGCCCGTTATCGGCCGCCGCGCGCGGGCGCGCTCACTTCAGCCATTTGTCCGAAATCGCCTGGTATTCGCCGGTCGATAGCGCGAGATGCAGCCACTGGTCGACGTACTGCTGGAACGCGACATCGCCGCGCGGCACCATGTACGCCTTCTCGCCGAACTGGAACGGCTTGTCCGGATGCA
The DNA here is from genome assembly GCF_003853705.1 of Burkholderia sp. Bp8992. GTDB lineage: Bacteria > Pseudomonadota > Gammaproteobacteria > Burkholderiales > Burkholderiaceae > Burkholderia. The sequence continues at coordinate 98,013 of NZ_QTQI01000017.1, forward strand.
CCGAGCACAGCCCCGGATTCAGCTTTTGCTGCAGCTGCGTCTCGGACGCGTCCGTCACCATCACGTCGGCCTTGCCCGCGAGGATCTGCTTGAAGATCGTCACGTTGTCCGGATAGACGGTCAGGTTCGCATGGGTGAAGAACTGCTTCGCGAAACGCTCGTTGGTGCCGCCCGGGTTCACGATCACGCGCGTCTCGGGCCGGTCGATCTGCGCGACGGTCTGGTATTTGTCGGCGTCCGCGCAGCGCACGATCGGCGTCTTGCCGTCGACCACGTACGGCTGCGTGAAGAACACGCGCTTCTGGCGCTCGAGCGTCGTCGACACGCCACCCACCGCGATGTCGCATTTCGCGACGAAATCGGCGGTCAGGTTCGGCCAGCTCGTCTTCACGAAGTCGGTTTTCACGCCGAGCGATTTCGCGAGCGATTCGGCCATGTCGATGTCGATGCCCTCGAAACGGCCGTCCGCGCGGTAGTACGAATACGGCTTGTAGTCGCCCGTCGTGCACACGCGCAGCGTGCCGCGCGCGAGCACGTCGTCGAGCCGCGAACCGGCGCCCGGTGCAGCGGCGGCGGTGCCCGTGGCGGTCTGCGCGTGCGCGGCGGCGCAGCAGAGCAGCGCGGCCGCGGCGAGCGTGGCGAATGTCTTCATCGGTCTCCCTCCTTCGTTTCGTGCGATATGAGCGTCCGATCATAACGGAGCCATCGCGCGCGTCATATGGCCGCCATCGCGTCGGCATGCGCAGCCGGAGGGCGGCTGTCCGGTAAAATGCCGCTTTGCCTTCGCATCGTCGCTCCTACCGTGGCCCATAACCTGCTCAACGACACCTTCCTGCGTGCGCTTCTGCGCGAGCCGACCGACTACACGCCGATCTGGCTGATGCGCCAGGCCGGCCGCTACCTGCCCGAATACAACGCGACGCGTGCGCGCGCCGGCAGCTTCCTCGGTCTCGCGAAGAATCCCGACTACGCGACCGAGGTGACGCTGCAGCCGCTCGAGCGCTTCCCGCTCGACGCCGCGATCCTGTTCTCGGACATCCTGACGATTCCGGACGCGATGGGGCTCGGCCTCGACTTCCAGGTCGGCGAAGGGCCGAAGTTCGCGCATCCGGTGCGCACCGAGGCCGACGTCGCGAAGCTCGCGGTGCCGGACATCGAGGAGACGCTCGGCTACGTAACGGGCGCCGTGCGCGAGATCCGCCGTGCGCTCACCGACGGCCAGGGCCGCCAGCGCGTGCCGCTGATCGGCTTCTCGGGCAGCCCGTGGACGCTTGCGTGCTACATGGTCGAAGGCGGCGGGTCGGACGATTTCCGTACGGTGAAGTCGATGGCGTATTCGCGCCCCGACCTGATGCACCGGATCCTCGACGTGAACGCGCAGGCGGTGGCCGCGTACCTGAACGCGCAGATCGAAGCGGGCGCGCAGGCCGTGATGATCTTCGATACGTGGGGCGGTGCGCTGGCCGACGGCGCATACCAGCGCTTCTCGCTCGACTACATCCGCCGCGTGGTGTCGCAGCTCAAGCGCGAGCACGACGGTGAGCGCGTGCCGGTGATCACGTTCACGAAGGGCGGCGGGCTGTGGCTCGAAGAGATCGCGGCGACCGGCGTCGACGCGGTCGGGCTCGACTGGACGGTCAACCTCGGCGCCGCGCGCGAGCGCGTCGGCGGGCGTGTCGCGCTGCAGGGCAACCTCGATCCGACGATCCTGTTTGCGCCGCCGGCCGCGGTGCGCGAACAGGCGCGTGCGGTGCTCGACAGCTATGGCAACCACCCCGGCCACGTGTTCAACCTCGGCCACGGCATCTCGCAATTCACGTCGCCCGATCACGTCGCCGAACTCGTCGACGAAGTGCACAGCCACAGCCGCGCGATCCGTAGCGGAGCGGCGCGCTGAACGCAAGTGCCGTCATGCTGCGCTGCGGCATGACGATGTTTCGTTTTTGAAACTAAACAGGGCGCAACCCCGCACCCGTTGCCGATTCGGTGCTTGTCAAGACTTGACTTATACACATTTTCCACGTTGCAGCGCGGTAGAGCCCTGTATCGGTCAATTTGTCTCGCTATGGTTCGGTAATTTGAATAGCAGCCTTATGGAATAAGGCTTCGCGGGGCGACGCAATGCGCGGCGAAAAACAGCGGAAAGCACGGCCCCGCGCGCGTTGCGGCCATTGAGCGGCGAGTTCTCAACAAAGTTATCCACAGGCTGGCCAGGGTATACGGCGATTCCTAATGCGAATCCAAAACTTAGCGCCGAATCTGAAGTTTTACTTTAAGTCTGCTGCCGCGATGCGGACGCGGATGCAAGCCGCCTGCACTTCGCGCATCGCTGCCGCCGGAGCGCCGCAATGAGCGGCACCTACCTGCGCGTCGCGCTCGACCATCCGCTCGCGACCCTGTTCGACTACCGCTGCGATGCGCATCCGGCGCCCGTGCCCGGCACGCTCGTGCAGGTGCCGTTCGGCAAGCGGCAGGCGGTCGGGCTCGTCTGCGAAGTGACGACTCACACCGATGTGCCGCCGTCGCGGCTGCGCGCGGTCGACGCAATCTGCACCGATCTCCCGCCGCTGTCGCCCGACTGGCTCGCGCTCGTGTCGTTCGCCGCCGATTACTATCAGCGCGGGCGCGGTGAGGTCGCGTTGCCGGCGTTGCCGCAGGCGCTGCGCGACGCCGGGCGCTGGGGGCGGTTGCTCGCGCCCGAAGTGCGCTACCAGCCGACGGACGCCGGCCGCGCGGCGCTGCCCGATGCGCTGCCCGCTCGCGGCGCGGCGCTGCGGCGGCTCGCGCAGGCGCTCGTCGACACCGGCTCGCTGACGCTGCCCGATGCGCGCGCGCTGCATCCGAAGGCGGCCGCGACGCTCGACGACTGGGCGGCACGCGGCTGGGTCGACGTCGAGGAGATCGGCTGGGCCGACGCTCCTGTGCCCAAAGCTGTGGATAACCTGTCGACAACCGGTGGACGAACTGTGCCGCCGGCGCTGACCGACCAGCAGGCCGAGGCACTCGACGCGATCCGCGCGGGCGAGGGCTTCGCACCGTTCCTGCTGCACGGCGTGACGGGCAGCGGCAAGACCGAGGTCTATCTGCATGCGCTCGCGTCGCTGCTCGACGCGCGGCCGGACGCGCAGGCGCTCGTGCTCGTGCCCGAAATCAACCTGACGCCGCAGTTCGAGGCCGCGTTTCGCGCGCGCTTCGCGGGCGCGCTCGCCGACGATGCGATCGTCACGCTGCACAGCGGGCTCGCCGAGGGCGAGCGGGCGCGCAACTGGCTGGCCGCGCACACGGGGCGCGCGCGGATCGTGCTCGGCACGCGCCTGGCGGTGCTCGCGTCGATGCCGATGCTCGCGTTGATCGTCGTCGACGAGGAGCACGAGCCCGCATACAAACAGCAGGAAGGGCTGCGCTATTCGGCGCGCGATCTCGCCGTGTGGCGCGCGAAGCAGCTCGGCATCACGGTGGTGCTCGGCTCGGCCACGCCGTCGCTGGAAAGCTGGTGGCAGGCCGAGCAAGGGCGCTACACGCGGCTCACGCTGTCGCGTCGCGCGGTGGCCGACGCGACGCTGCCGACCGTGCGGCTGATCGATCTCGAAGAGGAGCGGCGGCGCGGCCGTGCGTCGATGGGCGGGCTGTCGGGGCCGCTCGTCGCGGCGCTGAAGGCGCGGCTCGAGCGCGGCGAGCAGAGCCTCGTGTTCCTGAACCGGCGCGGCTACGCGCCGCAGCTCGCGTGCGACGCATGCGGCTGGGTCGCCGGTTGCCCGCGCTGCAGTGCGTACGTCGTGCTGCACAAGCCCGAGCATGCGCTGCGCTGCCATCACTGCGGCTGGGAAGCGCGCATTCCGCGGTCGTGCCCCGAGTGCGGGAACGTCGACATCGCGCCGCTCGGGCGCGGCACGCAGCGCATCGAGGAGGCGCTGGCCGAGGCCGTGCCCGGCGCGCGCATCTTGCGGATCGACGCGGACAGCACGCGCCGCAAGGGCAGCGCGCAGGCGCTGTTCTCCGACGTGCACGCGGGCGAGGTCGACATCCTGGTCGGCACGCAGATGATCGCGAAGGGGCACGACTTCCAGCGCGTGTCGCTCGTCGGCGTGCTCAATGCCGATACCGCGCTGTTCTCGCACGACTTTCGCGCGAGCGAACGGCTGTTCGCGCAGCTGATGCAGGTGAGCGGTCGTGCTGGCCGCGCGGGGTTGCCGGGCGAGGTGATGGTGCAGACGCGCTACCCGCGCCACGCGCTGTACCACGCGCTCGGGCGGCAGGATTACGTCGGCTTCGCGAATTCGACGCTCGGCGAGCGCCGCGACGCGCACCTGCCGCCGTTCGTCTACCAGGCGCTGCTGCGCGCCGAGGGGCGCACGCTCGACGCGGCGCTCGCGTTCCTGCTGCAGGCCGCGGCCGCGTTGCCCGGCCTGCCGGGCGCCGATCGCGTGACCGTCTACGACGCGGTGCCGATGACGATCGTCAAGGTCGCGAACGTCCACCGAGCGCAGTTGCTGCTCGAAAGCGCGTCGCGGGCTGCGCTGCAGCACGCGCTGCGGGCGTGGCAGCCGGAGTTGCGCGCGCTGAAGGGTGTGCTGCGGTGGAGCGTCGAGGTCGATCCGCTGGATATCTGAGCGGCGTGCTGCCGTAGCCAGTCAGCCTGCAAGCAGTCCGGCCCGTCGGGCGCCGCTCGACTGTCTCTTGTCGCGCCCCCGGCCGGGCGCCGCATCCCGTCATCCCACCCAGTGCAACCCGTTTTCGGCCGCTTCCGCGCGCGCAGAAGGTTGCACGCGCGTGTCGAATCGCCCCGATCAGGGAAAACACCGATCCTCCGACCACGGGCAACCCCTAGGTTGCAACCGCATAAGTGACTGATTATATTGGCTAACTTATGGGTGCAACCTACCTCGCAATTTGGTTGCACCTTTTTATTGCGTGCCGTAGGATTTCGCGCATCCTCTCACACCACATTGCCGGGCTCGCACCGGCGCACGAACCCACCATGGCAAGCACGACTCTCGGCGTCAAAGTCGACGACCTTCTCCGCTCGCGCCTCAAGGACGCCGCCGCGCGTCTCGAGCGCACTCCCCACTGGCTGATCAAGCAGGCGATCTTCGCGTATCTCGAGCGGATCGAGCACGGCCAGCTGCCGCCGGAACTGTCGGGCCACAGCGGCGTGACGGAGCTCGCCGACGGTCAGGCGGCGGACGGCGACGACGACAACTCGCCGCATCCGTTCCTCGAGTTCGCGCAGAACGTGCAGCCGCAATCGGTGCTGCGCGCGGCGATCACGGCCGCGTATCGCCGCCCCGAGCCGGAATGCGTGCCGTTCCTGCTCGGCCAGGCGCGCCTGCCGGCGAACCTGCAGGCGGACGTGCAGGCGCTCGCGACGAAGCTCGTCGAGGCGCTGCGCGAGAAGAGTTCGGGCGGCGGCGTCGAAGGGCTGATCCACGAGTTCTCGCTGTCGAGCCAGGAAGGCGTCGCGCTGATGTGCCTCGCCGAAGCGCTGCTGCGCATTCCCGACCGCGCGACGCGCGATGCGCTGATCCGCGACAAGATCAGCAAGGGCGACTGGCGCTCGCACGTCGGCCACGCGCCGTCGCTGTTCGTGAACGCGGCGACCTGGGGGCTGATGATCACCGGCAAGCTCGTGACGACCAACAGCGAAGCGGGCCTGTCGTCGGCGCTCACGCGCCTGATCGGCCGCGGCGGCGAGCCGCTGATCCGCAAGGGCGTCGACATGGCGATGCGCCTGATGGGCGAGCAGTTCGTCACCGGCGAAACGATTTCCGAAGCGCTCGCGAACAGCCGCAAGTACGAAGCGCGCGGCTTCCGCTACTCGTACGACATGCTCGGCGAAGCGGCGACGACCGAAGAGGACGCGCAGCGCTACTACGCGTCGTACGAACAGGCGATCCACGCGATCGGCAAGGCGGCCGGCGGCCGCGGCATCTACGAAGGCCCGGGCATCTCGATCAAGCTGTCGGCGCTGCATGCGCGCTACTCGCGCTCGCAGCAGGACCGCACGATGAGCGAGCTGCTGCCGCGCGTGCGCGCACTCGCGCTGCTCGCGCGCCGCTACGACATCGGCCTGAACATCGACGCGGAAGAAGCCGACCGTCTCGAACTGTCGCTCGACCTGCTCGAAGCGCTGTGCTTCGACCCGGAGCTCGCCGGCTGGAACGGCATCGGCTTCGTCGTGCAGGGCTACCAGAAGCGCTGCCCGTTCGTGATCGACTACCTGATCGATCTCGCGCGCCGCAGCCGTCACCGCCTGATGATCCGCCTCGTGAAGGGCGCGTACTGGGATAGCGAGATCAAGCGTGCGCAGGTCGACGGCCTCGAAGGCTATCCGGTCTACACGCGCAAGATCTACACCGACGTGTCGTACCTCGCGTGCGCGAAGAAGCTGCTCGCGGCACCGGACGCCGTCTACCCGCAGTTCGCGACGCACAACGCGCACACGCTGGCCGCGATCTATCACCTGGCCGGCCAGAACTACTACCCCGGTCAGTACGAATTCCAGTGCCTGCACGGGATGGGCGAGCCGCTGTACGAGGAAGTCACCGGCCGCGACAAGCTGAACCGCCCGTGCCGCGTGTATGCGCCGGTCGGCACGCACGAGACGCTGCTCGCGTACCTCGTGCGCCGCCTGCTGGAAAACGGCGCGAACACGTCGTTCGTGAACCGCATCGCGGACAAGACCGTGCCGGTGAAGGAACTGGTCGCCGATCCGGTCGACGAGGCGTCGAAGGTCGTGCCGCTCGGCGCGCCGCACGCGAAGATCCCGCTGCCGCGCAACCTGTACGGCGACGAGCGTCCCAACTCGATGGGCCTCGACCTGTCGAACGAACACCGTCTCGCGTCGCTGTCGTCCGCGCTGCTCGCGAGCGCGCACTTCCCGTGGCGCGCGGCGCCGATGCTCGACGACGATACGCTCGCCGACGCACCGGCACGCGACGTGCGCAACCCGGCCGACCAGCGCGACCTGGTCGGCACGGTCAGCGAAGCGACGGCCGAGCACGTGAGCGCGGCGCTCGCGCATGCGGTGGCCGCCGCGCCGATCTGGCAGGCGACGCCGGTCGACGCACGCGCCGACTGCCTGGTGCGCGCGGCCGACCTGCTCGAAGCGCAGATGCACACGCTGATGGGCCTGATCGTGCGCGAAGCCGGCAAGTCGCTGCCGAACGCGATCGCCGAGATCCGCGAAGCGGTCGACTTCCTGCGCTACTACGCGGCGCAGATCCGCGACGAATTCTCGAACGACACGCACCGTCCGCTCGGCCCCGTGGTCTGTATCAGCCCGTGGAACTTCCCGCTCGCGATCTTCATGGGCCAGGTGGCCGCGGCGCTTGCCGCCGGCAACACGGTGCTCGCGAAGCCGGCCGAACAGACGCCGCTGATCGCCGCGCAGGCCGTGCGCCTGCTGCGCGAGGCCGGCGTGCCGGCCGGCGCGGTGCAGCTGCTGCCGGGCACGGGCGAGACCGTCGGCGCGGCGCTGGTCGCCGATCCGCGTACGCGTGCGGTGATGTTCACCGGTTCGACCGAAGTCGCGCGCCTGATCAACAAGACGCTCGCCGCGCGCCTCGACCCGGACGGCAAGCCGATTCCGCTGATCGCCGAAACGGGCGGCCAGAACGCGATGATCGTCGACTCGTCGGCGCTCGCGGAGCAGGTCGTCGCGGACGTGATGCAGTCGTCGTTCGACTCGGCCGGTCAACGGTGTTCGGCGCTGCGCGTTCTGTGTCTGCAGGACGACGTCGCGGACCGCACGCTGACGATGCTGAAGGGCGCGATGCACGAGCTGGCGCTCGGCAACCCCGACCGGCTGTCGACGGACGTCGGCCCGGTGATCGACGGCGAAGCGAAGCAGACGATCGACGCGCACGTCGCGACGATGAAGGAGAAAGGCCATGCGGTCACGCAGCTGCCGGCGCCGGATGCCTGCGCGCACGGCACGTTCGTGCCGCCGACGCTGATCGAGATCGGCAGCATCGACGAACTGAAGCGTGAAGTGTTCGGCCCCGTGCTGCACGTGGTGCGCTACCGCCGCAGCCAGCTCGACAAGCTGCTCGAGCAGATCCGCGCGACCGGTTACGGGCTGACGCTCGGTATCCACACGCGGATCGACGAGACGATCGCGCACGTGATCTCGAACGCGCACGTCGGCAACATCTACGTGAACCGCAACGTGATCGGCGCGGTGGTCGGCGTGCAGCCGTTCGGCGGCGAAGGGCTGTCGGGCACGGGCCCGAAGGCCGGCGGCGCGCTGTACCTGCAGCGCCTGCTCGCGACGCGTCCGTCGGGCCTGCCGCGTTCGCTCGCGCAGGCGCTGATCGCGGACGGCGCGGCCGACGGCGATGCGCGCGGCAACCCGGCCGCGGCGCTCACGACGTTGCGCGACTGGCTGATCGAGCAGCGCGAGCCGGTACTGGCCGCACGTTGCGACGGCTATCTGGCACAGGTGCCGGCCGGCGCGACCGCCGTGCTGGCCGGGCCGACGGGCGAGCGAAACACGTATACACTCGGCCCGCGCGGCACGGTGCTGTGTGTCGCGGCCACGCCGGGCGGTGCGCGTGCGCAGTTCGCGGCGGTGCTGGCGACCGGCAACCGTGCGCTGTTCGCGGGCGCGGCCGGCGAGGCGCTGGTCGCCGCGCTGCCGGCGTCGCTGAAGGCGCATGCAAGCGTGCGCAAGCAGGCCGACGCGCCGTTCGACGCGGTGCTGTTCGAAGGCGACAGCGACGAACTGCAGACGCTCGTGAAGGACGTCGCGCAGCGGCCGGGCCCGATTGTGTCGGTGCAGGGCGTGTCGGTGGGCGCGTTCGAGAACGGCGATGCGGAAGATTACGCGCTGGAGCGGTTGCTGACGGAGCGCTCGGTGAGCGTGAATACGGCAGCGGCCGGCGGCAATGCAAATTTGATGACGATCGGCTGACCATCCTTGCCGTTCGGATCAAACAAAGGAAGCGGCAAGGCGATCCCGAAGCCGCTCCATTTACCCTGGTACCAAGGAGATGCTATGCAACACACGATGAAAAAGCTGGCAGGCGCGACGTTCGTCGCGGTCATGTCGCTGGCGGGGACGGCCCATGCGGATGACGTGAAGATCGGTTACGCAGGGCCGATGACGGGCGCGCAGGCGCACTACGGCAAGGATATGCAGAACGGGATCGTGCTCGCGCTGGAGGACTTCAACGCGACGAACCCGAAGATCGGCGGCAAGCCGGTGAAGTTCGTGCTGAGCACGCAGGACGACCAGGCTGACCCGCGCACGGGCACGACGGTCGCACAGAAGCTCGTCGACGACGGCATCAAGGGCATGCTCGGCCACTTCAACTCGGGCACGACGATTCCCGCCTCGCGCATCTACGCGAATGCGGGCATTCCGGAAATCGCGATGGCGACGGCACCGGAATACACGCAGCAGGGCTACAAGACGACCTTCCGCATGATGACATCCGACACGCAGCAGGGCTCGGTGGCCGGTACGTTCGCATCGAAGGATCTCGGCATGAAGAAGATCGCGATCGTCGACGACCGCACGGCCTACGGCCAGGGTCTTGCCGACCAGTTCGAGAAGGCCGCGAAGGCGGGCGGTGCGACGATCGTCGACCGTGAATTCACGAACGACAAGGCTGTCGACTTCAAGGCCATTCTGACCAAGCTGAAGGCTGCGAAGCCGGACATGGTCTACTACGGCGGCGCGGATTCGCAGGCCGCGCCGATGGTCAAGCAGATGAAGGCGCTGGGCTTCACCGCACCGCTGATGAGCGGCGAAATGGTGAAGACGCCGACGTTCCTGAAGATCGCCGGCAACGCGGCCGACGGCACGATCGCTTCGCTGGCCGGCCTCCCGCTGGAAGAAATGCCGGGCGGCAAGACCTACGCCGACAAGTACAAGAAGCGCTTCGGCGAAGACGTGCAGACGTACTCGCCGTACGCGTACGACGGCGCGATGGCGCTGCTGAACGCGATGAAGAAGGCCGATTCGACCGATCCGGCGAAGTACCTGCCGGTGCTCGCGAAGACCGACATGGCGGGCGTGACGTCGACGCACGTCGCGTATGACGCGAAGGGCGACCTGAAGAACGGCGGCATCACGATGTACAAGGTCGAGAAGGGCGAGTGGAAGCCGCTGAAGAGCATCGGCGGGAAGTAAGCAGCCAGTCACGATGTTCTGAAGCGCGGGCGGCGGCGAAGGTCGCTGCCTGCTGCTCATGAGAAAAGCCACCAGGCCCGTCGAGGCCGGGTGGCTTTTTCTTTGCCTGAGTCGCTCAGTGCCATGTGCCGGAGTACACCCACAAGCGGCCGCCATCGAACGACAGCCACCCGTCGGCATCCGGGCCGCGCAGCGGGCCCGACACGGTGAGAGGACGATACGGCCGGTCGCCCTGGTGACCGTCGAGCAGGTAGAGGTCCCGTCCGCTCAGCGCCAGGTAGTAGTACTGGCCACCGGCTCCCGCTACCTTGAAATAGACGACGCGCTTCGTATCCACACCGTTGATTCGCACGGGTGCCGGCCCGCTGTCGAACAGCAGCGCGCCGCCTCCGACCGCAACGTGGGTCTGCGTCGCATCGCTGACGTGCGGCTTCTCCTGAAGGCACTTCAGGTCTGGATGCCCCGGGACCGGGCAGGCGGGTTGCAGGATCCGGAAATCGGCGGGGTGAAAGCCGGTCGCTAGTTCGCCCGTGCGCAGGAAGACGTGAGACCCGTCGGTGATGAAGTCCGGCGACAGCATTTTCAGCGTGGGGCGCACGTCCGGCCGTGCATGGATACCCGCGTAGTCGAAGCCGTAGACGCGGTTGCCGATGACGGCCAGTTCGTCTCCGTAAAAATCGACGCGGGCGTTGGGCGCGATGCCCGCGATCGGGTTGCCCCCGTAGTACAAATGCCGCGAATCGCGCGCCCAGTCGGTGCGCAACCGTACGCCGGCCGGCAGGAACGTGTGGAAGGTTTCGGGATCGGCGCCTTCGATCCGCATGACGACGGGCCCCCGGATTGCGCTTGTTCCTTCGAAATCCTCGGCCGCGCGAAAGACCGACACGCCATCGGTTGCATAGGATGCACGCGACAGTTCGTTTCGCGGTGCAGGGTCGCTTGCGGCATCGTCGATCAGGCGGAACTGCGCGCCGCGTTCGGAAATCGGGTAGTAATTGACCTGCCGCCTGTTACTGACGACGCGCAACGATTCCGGTACAAAGCAGCCTGGCGGGTCGAATATCGGGCCGCCTCCGATCGTCGTCCGTCCGCACTCGGGCTTGCCCGAAAAGTCGAATGTCCGGACGTAGTAGGCCCGGTTGTCGACGACCGCGAAGTCCGCACCGTGCATGTCCGACGATCGGGCCCGACATCGGGTCGTAGGCCCGGCTTCGAACGTGTCGTGTTCGTCGTAGAAGATATACGGCCGCGTGGCGTTGGCAGGCCCGATGCGACGATAGAACGTCTCCTCACAGTGGTTGAGCGTGAGCCCTGCGTGGGCGGGGGCGGTACTCAGGCCGAGCAAAAGCAGCAGGCCGAGCAGGCTGGCGCGTAGTGTCATGTCGCTTTCGTATGAATCAGGGCATGCCCCGGAACCGGTTCGACGCCATTCTAGGTTCCGTCGAATCCCATCGGCAATCCGCAGCCGGCCCCGGGTCTTGCCGCCGTGGTGCGATAGCGCGGCGCACGCCTCTCCGGAGCCTGCGCTCAGTCCGCCCGCACCCGCAGCAAGAACTTCTGCAGCTTGCCGGTCGGCGTGCGCGGCAGCGCCTGCGCGAACGTGAACTCGCGCGGAACCTTGTATGCCGCAAGCCGCTCGCCGCAGAACGCGCGCAGCGCATCCGCGTCGGGCGCGGCGTTCGCACGCAGCACGACGTGTGCGACGACCGTCTCGCCCCAGTCGGGATGCGGAACGCCGACGACGGCCGCCTCCGCGATGTCCGGGTGCGCGCCGAGCACGTCCTCCACTTCCTTCGAATAGATGTTCTCGCCGCCCGAGACGATCATGTCCTTCAGCCGGTCGACGATGAACAGGTAGCCATCCTCATCGATTCGCGCGATGTCGCCGGTGCGATACCAGCCGTCCGGCGTGAACGCCGCGCGCGTCGCGGCCGCGTCGTCGAGATAGCCGAGCATCATGCAGTCGGCCTTCAGCCAGATTTCGCCGGTTTCACCCGGCTGCGCGTCGATGCCGTCCATCCGCACGACACGGAGGTCGACGCCCGGTCCGCCCTGGCGGCCGATCGAACCGGCCTTCGCGATCTGCTCGTCCGGATACAGCGTCGTGCCGGCCGGTCCCGTCTCGGTCATGCCGTACACCTGGAAGAACGCGTCGCTGCGATACGCGCGGGCGAGCCGTTCGGCCTGCGCGGCGCCGATCGGGCCGCCGCCGTACAGCCACGCGCGCACGCTCGACAGGTCGAACGCGCCGAAGCCGTCGATCGTGTCGAGCGGCAGCGTGTACGACACGGGTGCGCCGAAATACATCGTCACGCGTTCACGCTCGATGGTCTGCAGGAAACGCAGCGGATGGTATTCGCGCAGCAGCACGACGGTGCCGCCCGCGAACAGCGTGCCGCCGAACCAGTTGTTCAGCGGCGACGAATGCCAGATCGGCATCGCCATCAGCGTGCGCTCGTTGCGGCCGATGCCGGTCGCGAGCGCGGCCTGCATCGCCGCGAGCGTCACGGCGCGATGGCTGTGCATGCAGCCCTTCGGGCGGCCCGTCGTGCCGGACGTATAGAGGATCTGCGCGATGTCGCCGTCGGCCGGCTCGATGCCCGCGAGGCCGTCCCGCGTCGCGCACATCGTGTCGAAGTTCGGCACGCCGTCGAGCTCGCCCTCGGTCACGAGCCGCCGCGCCGGATGCACGAGGCGCTCGACCACCGGTGCGAGCGCCACGTCGAACAGCAGCGCCTTGCAGCGGCTGTGTTCGAGCACGTAGTCGACTTCCGGCGCCTGCAGCTTGTGGTTGATCGGCACGAACGCCGCGCCGAGCCGCCACGCGCCGAACATCAGGTCGACGAAGGCCGGCGTGTTGAAGCACATCGCGGCGACGCGGTCGCCGGCCGCGACGCCGAGCGCGCTCAACACGGCCGCCGCGCGGTGCGAGCGCTCGCGCGCGGCGGCATACGTGATCGTCGCGGATTCGCTGACGAGGAACGGCTTGTCGGGCGTCGCACGGGCGGCGCGGTCGAGGGCGGCGACGAGGTTCATCGGGGCTCCGGGCGAGGCGGGAGGCGGTGCAGGTCAGGCCGGGTACGCGCGCTGCAGCAGCGCGGCGACGTCGATCGCGTGCGGCTCGAAGCCGCCCGCGATGCGGCCCCAGTCGGGCGCGGCGAGCCGTGTCGCGACGAATGCGTCGGCGACGGCGGCCGGCGCATCGCGGCGCAGCAGGCACGCCTGCGCGACGAGCGCGAGCCGCTGCGCGAACACGCGGCCCGACGCTTCGAGCGTGTCGGCCGGCGCGGCGAGCATCGCGCGCAACGCGTCGAGCGCCGCGCGGATGCGCGGCTCGCCGGCGCCGAGGTCGGCGAGTTCGTCGAACAGCGCGGCGGCCGCGTCGGGCTCGCGCGACACCGCACGCAGCACGTCGAGGCACATCACGTTGCCCGAGCCTTCCCAGATCGAGTTGACGGGCGCCTCGCGGAACAGCCGCGCGATCGGGCCGTCGTCGACGTAGCCGTTGCCGCCGAACACTTCCATTACTTCGCCGGTCAGCTCGACCGCGCGCTTGCAGACCCAGAATTTCGCGGCGGGCGTGACGATCCGCTTCCACGCACGTTCGCGCGGCGAGTCGTCGCGTTCGAACGCGTCGGCGAGACGCATCGCGAGCGACAGCGCGGCTTCGCTTTCGAGCGCGAGATCGGCGAGCACGGTGCGCATCAGCGGCTGCTCGGCGAGCGCGCGGCCGAACGCGTGGCGCTGGCGCGTGTACGCGATCGCCTGCACGACGCCCTGGCGCAGCATCGCCGCGCTGCCGAGCACGCAGTTCAGCCGCGTGTGGGTGGCCATCTCGATGATGGTCGGAATGCCGCGGCCTTCGTCGCCGAGCATGATGCCCCACGCGTCGTTCAGCTCGATTTCGCTGCTGGCGTTGCTGCGGTTGCCGACCTTGTTCTTCAGCCGCTGGATCTCGACCGCGTTCTTCGTGCCGTCCGGCCGCCAGCGCGGCACGTAGAAGCACGACGGGCTGCCGGCTTCGGTGCGCGCGACGACGAGGTGCGCGTCGCACATCGGCGCGGAGAAGAACCACTTGTGGCCGCGCAGCCGGTATTCGCCGCCGCGCCCGCCCGCGCCGACGGGCGTGGCGAGCGTCGTGTTCGCACGCACGTCGGAGCCGCCCTGTTTCTCGGTCATGCCCATGCCGAACCAGATCGAGCGCTTGTCGGCGACCGGCACGTCGCGCGGATCGTAGTCGTCGCTGTAGAGCTTGTCGCGCAGCAGGTCCCACAGCGCGGGCTCCTTCTGCAGCACGGGGATCGCGGCCTGCGTCATCGTGGCCGGGCACAGCGTGCCGGCCTCGATCTGGCCGTGCAGGTAGAAGCCGGCGGCGGTCGCGGCCCAGCGGCCGCGGCGCGTGTCCCGGAACGCGAGCGACACGAAGCCTTCGCGGCGGTACTGGCCGAGCAGCGCGTGCCAGGCCGGATGGAAGTCGACGCGGTCGATGCGCCGGCCGCGCCGGTCGAACGCGTCGAGCTCCGGCGGGTGGCGGTTCGCTTGGTCGGCGAGCTGCGCGGTATCGGCGCTGCCGAGCCGCGCGCCGTACGCGTCGAGCTGCGGCACGGCCCAGTCGGCGCCTGCCCGGGCGAGCGCGTCGCGCAGCGCGAGATCGGTCGCGAAGAGGTTATAGTCGACGAGTTCGTCGAACTGGTTCGTGACGGCGTGAGTCACTTCGGTCATCGGGGGTGTCTCCGGTCTCATGCTTCGCGGGCCGCCGGCGTCACGCCGCACGGAAGGCGCTTCGGCGCGGGTTCCGGCGCCCGGAAAAACGTGTTCCCTGCTGATTTCAGAGTAGCAAATATGCCGCCGCGACATGTTCAGGTTCCGGCGCCGCCCGGCCAGCCGGCGGCGCAACCCGCGCCCGCGTTGCGCCGCCGGCCGCGCCAGTCGCGCGCGCAGGCGAGTTCCGATGCGCTGCAGCAGGCGTTCGTTCAGCTTTTGCTCGAACGCGGCTACGCGAAGGCGACGATCCGCGAGATCGCGGCCGTCGCAGGCGTCAGCATCGGCACGTTCTACGAGTATTTCGGCGACAAGCAGAGCCTTGCGGCGCTCTGCATCCACCGCCGCGTGCTGGCGCTGGCCGACCGGCTGCGCGATGCGGTCGAGCGTTTGCGTGGCGTGCCGCGGGCCGAACTCGCGGCCGCGCTCGTCGACCTGCAGGTCGACGCGATCGCCGCCGATGCGGCGCTGTGGGGTGCGCTGTTCGTGCTGGAGCGGCAGGTGTCGCCGCTTGCCGCGTACCGCCGGCATTACGACGCGTATGTCGCGCTGTGGCGCGACGCGCTGGCCCATGCGGCCGATCCGCCGCCGGCCGGGCGGCTCGACGGGCTCGCGCGCATGGCCCACGCGGTCTGCTACGGCGGCCTGTCGCAGGCGTTGCTGACGCTCGGGCCCGCACTCGATTTCGCGGTGCAACGCCGCGAACTGCGGGCCGTGCTGCTCGCGTACCTGGCGGCGGCGGAGGCGTAGCGCCTCCAGGGCGTGAACACGCCCCAACGGAAATGCCTGATTCGCATGTCGGGCCCGCCGGCCAGCCGCTCCGTTCCCCGCTTCTTCCCGTGAGCCATGAGAAAAATGCATGGGCTCCATGACGAACTTTCGATTGTCCGCCGATATTGGCTCGGGCTAAATCATGCGGCAGATGCAGGGCTGCGCACGCCGCGCAGGCCTGCCGGAAGGACATCAGAAGGAGGAGTCATGCGAAGCGCCACCGCGCCCCGTTCCAAACTGCCCGACGTCGGAACGACGATCTTCACGGTGATCGGCCAGCTGGCTGCCCAGCACGATGCGTTGAACCTGTCGCAGGGCGCGCCGAATTTCGCGCCCGATCCGGCGCTCGTCGAAGGCGTCGCGCGTGCGATGCGCGACGGCCACAACCAGTACGCGCCGATGGCCGGCGTGATGGCGCTGCGCGAGCGGCTCGCCGAGAAGACGGAAGCGCTGTACGGCGCGCGCTACGACCCGGAGACCGAGATCACGGTGATCGCGAGCGCGAGCGAAGGGCTCTATGCGGCGATCAGCGCGCTCGTGCATCCGGGCGACGAAGTGATCTATTTCGAGCCGTCGTTCGACAGCTATGCGCCGATCGTGCGGCTGCAGGGCGCGACGCCGGTCGCGATCAAGCTGTCGCCCGAGCATTTCCGCGTGAACTGGGATGAAGTGGCGGCCGCGATCACGCCGCGCACGCGGATGATCATCGTCAACACGCCGCACAACCCGACCGCGACCGTGTTCTCGGCCGACGATCTCGAGCGGCTCGCGCAGCTCACGCGCGACACGGGCATCGTCGTGCTGTCCGACGAAGTCTACGAGCACGTCGTGTTCGACGGCGCGCAGCACCAGAGCGTCGCGCGCCACCGCGAGCTGGCCGAGCGCAGCGTGATCGTGTCGTCGTTCGGCAAGTCGTTTCACGTGACCGGCTGGCGGGTCGGTCATTGCCTCGCGCCGGCCGAATTGATGGACGAGATCCGCAAGGTGCACCAGTTCATGGTGTTCTCGGCCGATACGCCGATGCAGTTTGCGTTCGCGGAGATCCTCGCGCGGCCGGACAGCTATCTCGGCCTGTCGGCGTTCTACCAGGCCAAGCGCGACCTGCTCGCGCGCGAGCTGGCCGACGCGCGTTTCGAGCTGCTGCCGAGCGAAGGCTCGTTCTTCATGCTCGCGCGCTTCCGGCACTTCTCGGACGAAAGCGACAGCGATTTCGTGCTGCGCGTGATCCGCGACGCGCGGGTCGCGACGATCCCGCTGTCGGCGTTCTATACCGACGGCACCGATGCCGGCGTGATCCGGCTCAGTTTTTCGAAGGACGACGCGACGCTGGTCGAAGGCGCGCGGCGGCTGCGTTCGCTTTAAGAAACCAGCGACGGGCACGTCGCATCGACCAGTCACAGGAGATCACGATGAAGCACACGGCTACCCTGAAACTCGCGTTTGCGCTCGCATGCGCAATCGGCTCCGGCGCGGCGCTCGCCGACGCGCAGACGCTGCGTTTCGGCCTCGAAGCGCAATACCCGCCGTTCGAATCGAAAGCGCCGAACGGCGACCTGCAGGGCTTCGACATCGACGTCGGCAATGCCGTCTGCCAGACGGCGAAGCTGTCGTGCAAATGGGTCGAGACGTCGTTCGACGGGCTGATTCCGGCGCTGAAGGGCCGCAAGTTCGACGCGATCAATTCGGCGATGAACGCGACCGAGCAGCGCCGCCAGGCGATCGACTTCACGACGATCATCTACCGCGTGCCGACCCAGCTGATCGCGCGCACCGGCAGCGGGCTGCTGCCGACGCCCGAATCGCTGAAGGGCAAGCGCGTCGGCGTGCTGCAGGCGTCGATCCAGGAAACCTTCGCGAAGGCGCACTGGGAACCGGCGGGCGTCGCGGTCGTCGCGTACCAGGACCAGAACCAGGCGTATGCGGACCTCGTCGCGGGCCGCCTCGACGCGACGCTCGTGCTCGCGCCGTCGGGCCAGCGCGGCTTCCTGTCGCGCCCGGACGGCAAGGGCTTCTCGTTCGTCGGCCAGCCCGTGCACGACGACAAGATCCTCGGCAGCGGCATCGCATTCGGCCTGCGCAAGGGCGACGACGCGCTGAAGGCGAAGCTCGACGCGGCGATCGACAAGCTGAAGGCGGACGGCACGGTGAAGACGCTCGGCCTGAAGTATTTCGGCGATATCGACATCTCGACCAAGTAAGCGGAACCGCGCGATGCAGAACCGGGATACGGCGGCCGCGGGCGGAGAACCGCGCGACGTGCCGCTGTCGGGCGAGGCGCTCGACGCCGTGCTCGTCGCCGAACTGGGCGACGTGCTCGTCACGCGTTCCGCCGACATCGATCCGCGTTACTTCACCGCGTACAACGAGCCGGCCGGCGTGCGGCCGCGCGCGCTGGTGCGCCCGCGCAGCGTCGACGACGTGTCGCGCACGCTCGCGCTGTGCGCGCGGCTCGGGCAGCCGGTCGTGCCGCAGGGCGGGCTGACCGGGCTCGCGCGCGGCGCGGTCGCGCTCGGCGGCGAGGTCGTGCTGTCGATGGAGCGCTTTGCGGGTATCGAGGCGATCGATGCGGCGGCAGGCACGATGACCGTGCGGGCGGGGACGCCGCTGCAGACGGTGCAGGAAGCCGCGGAAGCGGCGGGCTTCACGTTCGGCGTCGACCTCGGGGCGCGCGGCTCGTGCCAGATCGGCGGCATGCTCGCGACCAATGCGGGCGGCACGCGCGCGATCCGCTACGGGATGATGCGCGAGCAGGTGCTCGGGCTCGAAGCGGTGCTCGCGGACGGCACGGTCGTATCGTCGATGAACCGGATGCTGAAGAACAACGCGGGCTACGACCTGAAGCAGCTGTTCATCGGCAGCGAGGGGACGCTCGGCGTCGTCACGCGCGCGGTGTTGCGGCTGCATCCGCTGCTCGCCGCGCCGGCCACGGCGCTTTGCCGCGTGCGCGATTACGACGCGGCGGTCGCGCTGTGGAACCGCGTGCGCACGTTGCCGGAAGTCGTCAGCTTCGAAGCGATGTGGCCGGCGTTCTACGACTACGTCGCGCGTCATACGCCGGGCGTCACGGCGCCGTTCGTCGGCGACGACGGCTTCGCGGTGCTGATCGAATGCGCGACGAGCGCGCCGGGCGGCGAT
Organism: Burkholderia sp. Bp8992; assembly: GCF_003853705.1. Classification (GTDB taxonomy): domain Bacteria; phylum Pseudomonadota; class Gammaproteobacteria; order Burkholderiales; family Burkholderiaceae; genus Burkholderia. The sequence goes on from NZ_QTQI01000017.1 coordinate 116,815, forward strand.
GCGCACCAGGCGCTGGAAACGGGCCTCGCGGCGGGGTTCGACGCAGGGCTGGTGGACGACGCGGTGCTCGCGACGTCGGAGCGGCAGGCGCGCGATCTTTGGACGCTGCGCGAAGGCCTCGCGATCGATGCATTGCCGCACCTCGTCAACTTCGACGTGAGTTTGCCGACGGGTGAACTCGGCGCGTTCGCCGAACGTTGCGAAGCAGCACTGCGGGCGCGCTGGCCGGACGTCATGTGCCTGTTCTTCGGCCACGTGGGCGACGGCAACGTGCATATCGGCGTGTCGCTGGCCGCGATGGCCGATGCGGACCTCGATACGCTCGATCACCGCGTGTACGCAGTGGTGCGCGACATGGGCGGCTCGGTGTCGGCCGAGCACGGGATCGGCGCGCTCAAGCGTCCTTATCTCGCGCACACGCGCAGCGACGCGGAAATCGGGCTGATGCGGCGCCTGAAGGCCGCGCTGGACCCGCACGGCATCCTCAATCCCGGCAAGGTACTTTGACGGCAGCGACTCCCGTCACGGACGGGAATCGGCCTGCGTGACACGTCAGCCGTCCACCCAGCGCAGCGCGCCGATCTTCAGGTGTTCGACGACGCTGCGTGCCCAATCGAGCTCCGCATTGAGCAGCACCAGCGCATGTTCGTTCTGCAGCAGGAACAGGCGCGGCACCTGGTCGGCCTGCGCGGTGGCGCGCAGCGCTTCCAGCCGTTCGCGTTCGGCGTCGAGCCGCGCGATCCGCAGTTCGAGCTGGCGGCGCGCATCTTCGGCGTCGAGCAGCGGCAGGAAGGCGAGGCCGGCGCCGAACACCGGGAATTCACGCGCGGGCTCCGCGAGCAGCGCGTGCAGCCACGCCTGCCCCGCCGTGTGCCCGGCTTCGGTCAGCGCATACAGCGTGCGTTCCGGAAACGCGCCGTCGCGCTCGGTGTCGTGCACGGCGATCAGCCCGTCGCGCAGCAGCCGGTCGATCGTCTGGTAGAGGCTCGTGCGCTGTCGCACGTTGACGACTTCGTCGTATCCGCGGGCCTTCAGTTGCTGCAGCATCCCGTACGGATGCATTGGCGTTTCGGTGAGCGTCGCGAGGACGGCCAGCGCAAGCGGGGACGGGCGACTCATAGGCATGAATAGTTATTGAATATCTAGTAAGAATATAACTATTCTCAATCAGACTATCTTGTTCCGCAAGGGTTTCAGCCGAGGTGCGAGCGCTTCGCGGCCGGCGCGACGGTTTCCATCGTCGCGAGACCATGCACGATCCCGCAATCCTCGACCGAATGTTCGCCGACGCACTGGCGGCGCAATTCGGAGAGCTGGTCGCGCAGATGCGTGAGTTCCGCGAGGCGCGCATCGACGTGCCCGATGTGGTCGTCGAGCAGCGAATTGATCGAATCGCAGCGGTCGGCCGGCGTGTCGGTGAGCCGCAGCAGCGCGCGGATTTCGTCGTGCGCCATGTCGAGCGCGCGGCAGTTGCGGATGAAGCGCAGCCGTTCGACGTGCACGTCGGTGTAGTTGCGGTAGTTCGAATCGGTGCGCTCCGCATCCGGCATCAGACCCTCTTTCTCGTAGAAACGGATCGTCTCGGGCGTGCAGCGGGCCGCTTTGGCCAGTTCGCCAATCTTCATGCCTTTCTCCCGTGTAAGGGTTGACCTTGTAGTGGCTTCAGGGTGTTAACTCTACACCGTCAAGCCACAAAAGGAGGTTGTCATGACCGACGCCCAGCGTCTCCACGACCCACGACACCGTCATGCCGGCGGCGCCGATACGTGCTGCGCCGACCCGCGCGACACGCAGACGGCGACCGTTGCCGACGCGGTGCCGGCGGCCGGCGAGCGCGCGCACGGCGAGGCTGCATCGCGCAGCCACGATCATTCGCACGGCGACGCGCATCGGCGCGGTGCCGCAGGCTCGCACGATCTTGCCGCGCACGACGAAGCCGGTCATGGCCACGACCACGATCATTCTCACGGCGATGCGCATGTGCACGGCGCCGCGTGCTCGCACGACCACGCGGCGCATGATCACGCGGCGCACGACCATGCCGGTCACGACCACGACCACGACCACGACCACGACCACGACCACGCGGCCGGCGACTGCTGCGCGCCTGCGGCGCTGACGCTCGCGCCGCTGCCGGTCGCGCAGGCGACCGCATCGGGTCACGTGCGCTCGGCGTTCCGGATCATGCAGATGGACTGCCCGACCGAGGAAACGCTGATCCGCAAGAAGCTCGGCGGGATGAACGAAGTGTCGGCGCTCGAATTCAACCTGATGCAGCGGATGCTGACCGTCGACCACGTGCCCGGCGCGCAGCCGGCAATCGAAAGCGCGATCCGCACGCTCGGGATGACGCCCGAAGCCGCGGCGGCCGGCGCGCCGGCGGCGCGCGCCGCCGACGCGCCCGCGAAGCCGTGGTGGCCGCTGGCGCTGGCCGGCGTCGCCGCGATCGCGTCCGAGGGCGCGACGTGGGCCGGGCTGCCGGTGTGGCTGTCGGCGGCGCTCGCGCTCGCCGCGGTGCTCGCATGCGGGCTCACCACGTACAAGAAGGGCTGGATCGCGATCCGCAACGGCAACCTGAACATCAACGCGCTGATGAGCATCGCGGTGACGGGCGCGATGGCGATCGGCCAGTGGCCGGAAGCCGCGATGGTGATGGTGCTGTTCACGATCGCCGAGCTGATCGAGGCAAAGTCGCTCGACCGCGCGCGCAATGCGATCCAGGGCCTGATGCAGCTCGCGCCGGATACCGCGACCGTGCGGCAGGCCGACGGCTCGTGGCGCACGATCGAGGCCGCGCAGGTTGCGCTCGGCGCGGTCGTCCGCGTGAAGCCGGGTGAGCGGATCGGGCTCGATGGTGACGTCGTCGCGGGCCGCTCGACGGTCAACCAGGCGCCGATCACCGGCGAGAGCCTGCCCGTCGAAAAGACGACCGGCGACGCCGTGTACGCGGGCACGATCAACGAATCGGGCTCGTTCGAATACCGCGTGACGGCCGTCGCGGCCAACTCGACGCTCGCGCGGATCATTCACGCGGTCGAGGAGGCACAGGGCGCGAAGGCGCCGACGCAACGCTTCGTCGACCAGTTCGCGCGCGTCTACACGCCGATCGTGTTCGCGGTCGCGTTGCTGGTCGCGGTGGTGCCGCCGATCGCGATGGGCGGCGCGTGGCACGACTGGATCTACCGCGCGCTCGTGCTGCTCGTGATCGCGTGCCCGTGCGCGCTGGTGATCTCGACGCCGGTGACGATCGTGTCGGGTCTCGCGGCTGCCGCGCGGCGCGGGATTCTCGTGAAGGGCGGCGTCTACCTGGAAGAAGGGCGCAAGCTCGCGTGGCTCGCGCTCGACAAGACCGGCACGATCACGCACGGCAAGCCGGTGCAGACCGATTTCGACGTGCATGCGGACGACGCCGATGCGGCGCGCGTGCGGCATCTCGGCGCGAGCCTCGCGGCTCGCTCCGATCACCCGGTGTCGCAGGCGATCGCTGCCGCGGCACGCGACGCCGGCACGACGGCATTCGCCGATGTACAGGACTTCGAAGCGATCGTCGGGCGCGGCGTGCGCGGCACGATCGACGGCACGCGCTACTGGCTCGGCAACCACCGGCTCGTCGAGGAGCTCGAGCGCTGCTCGACGGCGCTCGAAGCGAAGCTCGACGCGCTGGAGCGGCAGGGCAAGAGCGTCGTGGTGCTGGTCGGCGAAGCGCGCGTGCTCGGCATCTTTGCGGTGGCCGACACGATCAAGGACACGAGCCGTGAGGCGATCGCCGATCTGCACGCGCTCGGCATCCGCACGGCGATGCTGACGGGCGACAACCCGCATACCGCGCAGGCGATCGCGCAGCAGGCCGGCATCGACGACGCACGCGGCAACCAGTTGCCGGAAGACAAGCTCGCGGCGGTCGAGGAGCTGTCGGCCGGCGGTGCGGGCGCGGTCGGGATGGTCGGCGACGGGATCAACGATGCACCGGCGCTGGCCCGATCCGACATCGGTTTCGCGATGGGCGCGATGGGCACCGACACGGCGATCGAGACGGCCGACGTCGCGCTGATGGACGACGACCTGCGCAAGATCCCCGCGTTCGTGCGGCTGTCGCGCGCGACGCACCGCGTGCTGGTGCAGAACATCGGCTTCGCGCTCGGCGTGAAGGTCGTGTTCCTCGGCCTCACGGTCGCGGGGCTCGGCACGATGTGGATGGCGGTCTTCGCCGACGCGGGCGCGAGCCTGATCGTCGTGGCCAACGGCTTGCGGCTGCTGTCGTCCTCCGGGGCGTTCGGCGGCACGCGGGCCGCGCGTTGAGGAGCGGGCGATGAGCTTTCTGAAACGGATCCTGGGCGGCCATGGCGGTGGCCATGGCAACGGGCACGGCAGCAGCGGGAACGGCGGGCACGGCGGCGGAGGCGGGCATCACGGCGGGCAGCGCGGAGACGGGCTCGGCGGTCACGATGCGCGCGGCCGCGATCGCCACGGCTGGGGCTGGCAGGCGCCGGCCGATGCGGCCAACGGCGGGCAGGGCGGCAACGTGCCGCTGAGCCAGCTTGCGTGTGCGGGCTGCGGCGCGCTCAATGCCGCCGATGCGCGGTTCTGCGCGCAGTGCGGTGCGGCGCAACGCAGCCGGGCCTGCAGCCGCTGCCACACGGCGCTGGCGGCCGACGCACGCTTCTGTCCCGGGTGCGGGACGCAGGCGACGTAACAAGCATGGCGCTCATTCGCGCCGGCTGCGCATGGGCGCAAGCCGGCGCGTTTCGTTTCAGGGCGGCCGCAGCGGCCCTTCGCTCAGCGCAACGGCAGGTGAATTTCGGTGAGCAGGTCCGCTGGCGCCGTGTCCATCGGCGTATTGAGGTACAGCTCGAACGGCGGCGCGTCGGCGGCCTCGCGGCCCGAGTGACGCAGCCAGTCGCCGTAGAGCCACTGGTAGGCCGTCTTCAGGTCCGCGTACGGCCCCGTATGCAGCAGCACCGCGTATTCGCCGCCTGCGATCGTCGCACGCTCCACCGGCGGCACGGGCTCGACGTCCGGCGCGCCGTCGGCCGGCATGAAGCAGGCCTTCGCGCGCAACTGCGCTTCGGGCGTCGTGTCCGGATCGTCGTAGAAAATGCCGATCATCTTCGCGCCCGGCCCGATCAGCCCGTGCTGCGCGACCCACGCGCCGATCCGCCCGAACGCATCGCCCACCTTCATGTACGCGCCGGTGTGCGCCACCGCGTAGCCGTGCAGTTCCGGCAGGCGCCGGATTTCGACTTCATGCTTGAACATGTCTTCCTCTCCTCGCTGTAGTGGATAAATCGGCCGGTGGGTGCCCGTGCGGCGATGCTCCGCAGGCAGCACGCCGTACGCGTCGCGAAACGCCCGCGCGAACGCGTGCGTCGAACCGTAGCCCGCGCGCCGCGCGATCTCGTCGAGCGGCCGCGCGGTGCAGACCAGATCCTCGGATGCCCGCACGATCCGCATCCGCCGCACCGTCAGCACGATCGACTCGCCGTACAGCGCGCGGTAGACGCGCTGCCAGTGATACGGCGACAGGCATGCGACTTCGGCAAGCCGGTTCAGGTCGAGCGGGCCGTCGAGATGCGCGCTGATATACGCGTGGACGCGCGCCACGCTCGCCGCGTAGCGGACCCACGCGGGCGGGTCGGTTTTCGTTTCGGCTGGGGTCATCGACGTGTCCGGGCTGGAACCGACGTCACGGTAGCACGGGCCGAATGGACAAATCTTGCGGAAATGCCGCGCCGCGAATGAATCCGCCCCTTTTAAAAATTTCACGAAATGGGGTCTTGCCCCTCCGCGATCAACGACTAAAGTTAAAGACGGTGAAATCGGGTGATCGCGTCATTTTTCTCGGGTAAGTTGCTCGAACCGGTCACCCAAGCCGGGCAGCACGCTTTTCGAAGTACGCAGGTAGTTCGTCGATGTCCAATCGCAACACCACGTTTTTCGGGAGAAGAAGAAATGGATGCTTCCAGCTTCATCACGTCGCTGCAGACCACGCTAGGCGGATACCTGCCCAAGATCGCCGGCGCGATCGGCATCCTGGTGATCGGCTGGCTGATCGCCGTGGTGGTGCGGGCCGGCGCGCTGCGCCTGCTCAACGCGCTGAAGGTCGACAAGCGGATCACCGACAGCACCGGCCAGGGCGCGTGCGTCGAGCGCATCATCGCCGGCGGGCTGTTCTGGCTCGTGCTGCTCGTCACCGCGGTGGGCATCTTCAACGTGCTCAACCTGTACGCGGTGTCCAATCCGTTCTCGCTGCTCGTCACGCACATCGTCAACTACCTGCCGAACCTGATCGGCGGCGCGGCGCTGACGCTGATCGCGTGGCTGATCGCGTCGCTGCTGCGCAGCCTCGCGAACCGCGCGCTGAAGGCCAGCAAGATCGACGACAAGCTGTCCGAAGGTGCCGGCATGCAGCCGATGAGCGGCTATCTCGGCGACGTGCTGTTCTGGCTCGTGATCCTGATGTTCCTGCCGGCGATCCTCGCGTCGTTCGCGCTGTCGGGCCTGCTGTCGCCGGTGCAGGGGATGGTCGACAAGCTGCTCGCGATCGTGCCGAACCTGTTCGCGGCCGCGGTGATCGGCTTCGTCGGCTGGATCGTCGCGCGCGTGCTGCGCGGCCTCGTGACGAACCTGCTCGTCGCCGCCGGTGCCGACCGCCTCACACAGCGTCTCGACAGCCCGACGCCCGTGCGCGTGTCGAGCCTGATCGGCACGATCGTCTACGTGTTCGTGTTCGTGCCGACGCTGATCTCCGCGCTCGACGCGCTGAAGATCGAGGCGATCTCGATTCCCGCGACCAACATGCTGAACCAGTTCCTCGGCGCGGTGCCGGACATCGTCGCGGCGATCGTGATCGTGCTCGTCACGTTCTACTTCGCGCGCTTCGTCGCATCGCTCGCGCAGAAGCTGCTCGAAGCGGCCGGTGTCGACGGGCTGCCGGCCGTGCTCGGCGTCGAGCGCGTGTTCTCGGGGATCCTGCAGCCGTCGGTGCTGGTCGCACGGTTGATCGTGTTCTTCGCGATGCTGTTCGCGTCGGTCGAAGCCGCGAACCGGCTCGGCTTCTCGCAGGTGCGTGACGTCGTCACGCTGTTCATCGAATTCGGCGGCCACGTGCTGATGGGCGGCGTGATCCTCGTGATCGGCGTGTGGCTCGCGGGCCTCGCGCGCCGCGTGATCGAGCAGGCCGACCGCGAGCACAGCGTGCTGTTCGCGCGCATCGCGCAATTCGCGATCCTCGGCCTCGTGTTCGCGATGGGGCTGCGGGCGATGGGGATTGCCAACGAAATCGTCCAGCTCGCGTTTGGCCTCGTGCTCGGCGCGATCGCGGTGGCGGTGGCGTTGTCGTTCGGCCTCGGCGGCCGCGAGGCGGCCGGCAAGCTGCTCGACCGCTGGTTCAACCAGCGCGGCGGCGGCCAGTAAGCACGGGCGATCCGGCCTGCGTCGCGCGGCCGGATCGCCGTCGCAACGAGCTCGGCGGGCGTTTCTGCAAGCGAAACGTCAGCCGCGATCTTTGCCGAATTTCGATAACACGTCGTTTAATGACTCTCTAGCATCGATTCTCAGTCGCGCGGGCCGGCAGCCCGGCGCCTTTGAGGAGAGTCCGATGAAAGCAGAGTCGAATGGCCGGCCCGCCGCCGGCGCAAAGTCCGGCCAGCCCGCGCTGCAGCAGACGCTCGGGACCTGGCAACTGTGGGGCATCGCGGTCGGCCTCGTGATTTCCGGCGAATACTTCGGCTGGAGTTACGGCTGGGCGAGCGCAGGCACGCTGGGTTTCGTCATCACCGCGCTGTTCGTCGCGGCGATGTACACGACCTTCATCTTCAGTTTCACCGAGCTGACGACGTCGATCCCGCACGCGGGCGGCCCGTTTGCATATGCGCGCCGCGCGTTCGGCCCGACCGGCGGCTATCTCGCCGGCGCCGCGACGCTCGTCGAGTTCGTGTTCGCGCCGCCCGCGATCGCGCTCGCGATCGGCGCCTACCTGCACGTGCAGTTCCCGGGCCTCGAGCCGAAGCATGCGGCGATGGGCGCGTATCTCGTGTTCATGGCGCTGAACATCGTCGGCGTGCAGATCGCGGCGACCTTCGAGCTCGTCGTCACGCTGTTCGCGATCTTCGAGCTGCTGGTGTTCATGGGCGTCGTGTCGCCGGGCTTCGCGTGGAGCAACTTCATGAAGGGCGGCTGGTCGGGCGCCGATCATTTCAGCATGGGCGCGTTCCACGGGATGTTCGCGGCGATCCCGTTCGCGATCTGGTTCTTCCTCGCGATCGAAGGCGTCGCGATGGCCGCCGAGGAAGCGAAGAACCCGAAGCGCTCGATCCCGATCGCCTACGTGGCCGGGATCCTGACCCTCGTCGCGCTCGCGATCGGCGTGATGGTGTTCGCCGGCGGCGCGGGCGACTGGACCAAGCTCGCGAACATCAACGATCCGCTGCCGCAGGCGATGAAGTACATCGTCGGCGCGAACAGCGGCTGGATGCACATGCTCGTGTGGCTCGGGCTGTTCGGGCTCGTCGCGTCGTTCCACGGGATCATCCTCGGTTATTCGCGCCAGATCTTCGCGCTGGCCCGCGAAGGCTACCTGCCCGAATGGCTCGGCAAGGTGCATCCGCGCTTCAAGACGCCGCATCGCGCGATCCTCGCGGGCGGCGTGGTCGGCATCGCGGCGATCTACAGCGACGAGCTGATCCAGTTCGGCGGGCAGACGCTCACCGCGAATATCGTGACGATGTCGGTATTCGGTGCGATCGTGATGTATATCGTGAGCATGGCGTCGCTGTTCAAGCTGCGCCGCTCGCAGCCGAACATGGCGCGGCCGTTCCGCGCGCCGCTGTACCCGATTTTCCCGGCCTTCGCGATCCTGGCGGCACTCGTCTGTCTCGCGACCATGGTGTACTTCAACGGGCTGGTCGCGCTGGTGTTCGTCGGCTTCCTCGCGGTCGGCTACGCGTACTTCCTCGCGACGCGTTCGCAGCGGGCGAGTGCGCCGGGCGACGCGCTGCTGGAGGAGTGAGCAGGTGAAGGCGAAAGTGGCAGGCCGTTTCTGACGGTATCCGGCGCGCCCTGTCGAACGGGCGCGCCGTCGGCTTTTGGCAAGGAGATTCGAACGATGTCCTACACGGAGACGATCGGTCCGCGCACGTACCGCTTCGCGGACCTGAAGACGCTGCTCGCGAAGGCGAGCCCGCTGCGTTCCGGCGACCAGCTCGCCGGTGTCGCGGCGGCGAGCGAGGAGGAGCGCGTGGCCGCGAAGATCGCGCTCGCGGGCGTGCCGCTGAAGGCGTTCCTGAACGAAGCGGTGATTCCGTACGAAAACGACGAGGTCACGCGCCTGATCATCGACGATCACGACGCGCACGCGTTCGCGGAAATCTCGCACCTCACCGTCGGCGATTTCCGCAACTGGCTGCTGTCGCCCGCCGCCGACGGCGCGGCGCTCGAACGGATCGCGCCGGGCCTCACGCCCGAGATGGTCGCGGCCGTGTCGAAGCTGATGCGCAACCAGGACCTGATCGCGGCCGCGCGCAAGCGCCGCGTGGTCACGCGTTTTCGCAACACGGTCGGGCTCGCCGGCCGAATGTCGGTCCGGCTGCAGCCGAACCACCCGACCGACGACGTGAAAGGCATCGCCGCATCGATGCTCGACGGGCTGATGTACGGCTGCGGCGACGCGATGATCGGCATCAACCCGGCGACCGACAGCCTCGCGGCGATCATGAAGCTGCTCGCGATGATCGACGGGTTCCGCGAACGCTACGGCGTGCCGACGCAGTCGTGCGTGCTCACGCACGTGACCAACACGATCGGCGCGATCGAGAAGGGCGCGCCGGTCGACCTCGTGTTCCAGTCGATCGCGGGCACCGAGAAGGCGAACGCGAGCTTCGGCATCTCGCTCGCGCTGCTCGGCGAAGCGCACGAGGCCGCGTTGTCGCTCAAGCGCGGCACCGTCGGCAACAATCTCATGTACTTCGAGACGGGCCAGGGCAGCGCGCTGTCGGCGAACGCGCATTTCGGCGTCGACCAGCAGACCTGCGAAGTGCGCGCGTATGCGGTCGCGCGCAAGTTCAACCCGTTCCTCGTGAACACGGTGGTCGGCTTCATCGGCCCCGAGTACCTGTACGACGGCAAGCAGATCATCCGCGCGGGGCTCGAGGATCACTTCTGCGGGAAGCTGCTCGGCGTGCCGATGGGCTGCGACATCTGCTACACGAACCATGCGGAAGCCGACCAGGACGACATGGACACGCTGCTGACGCTGCTCGGTGCGGCCGGCATCAACTTCATCATGGGGATTCCGGGCGCGGACGACGTGATGCTGAACTACCAGAGCACGTCGTTCCACGACCAGCTCTATGTGCGCGAGGTGCTCGGGCTGCGCCGTGCACCGGAATTCGAGGAGTGGCTGGAGACGATGGAGATCGCCGACGCGCACGGCGCGCTGCGCGCCGCGTCGGCCCGCGTGCCGCTTCTGGCCGGTGCGAACGACTGGATGGGGTTGTCAGCATGAGCGATGCCGTCGAAAAGAATCCGTGGGGCCAGTTGAAGTCGTTCACGAACGCGCGGATCGCGCTCGGCCGCGCGGGCAACAGCCTGCCGACCGCGCCGCTGCTGGCCTTCAACCTGTCGCACGCGCAGGCGCGCGACGCCGTGCACCAGCCGCTCGACGCGGACGCGCTGCGGCGCGAGATCGAGGCGGCCGGCCTGCTGCCGACGCTGCGCGTGCAGAGCGCCGCGCCGGACCGCGACCACTACCTGCGCCGGCCCGATCTCGGCCGCAAGCTGTCGGACGAGAGCTGCGGGCTGCTCGCCGGTTACGGCGCGGCGCTCGACGATGCGCCCGATGTCGTGTTCGTGGTCGGCGACGGGCTGTCGGCGTTCGCGGCCGCGAAGCAGGCGCTGCCGCTGCTGCAGGCCGTGCGGCCGCGGCTCGAGGCGGACGGCTGGCGGATCGGCCCGGTGGTGGTCGCGACGCAGGCGCGCGTCGCGCTCGGCGACGAGATCGGCGAGCTGCTGCGCGCGAAGGTCGTCGCGATGCTGATCGGCGAACGGCCGGGGCTCAGCTCGCCGGACAGCCTCGGCGTGTACCTGACGTGGGCGCCGAAAGTCGGCTGTCACGATGCGCTACGCAACTGCATCTCGAACGTGCGGCCCGAAGGGCTGTCGCACGCGGCCGCCGCGCACAAGCTGCATTACCTGATGACGCATGCGCGCAGGCTCCAGCTGACGGGCGTCGGGCTGAAGGACGACAGCGACGCGCTGCTGCCGCCGGTGGAAGCGGAGCGGATCGGGGCGGCGTGACAGTGGGACGGTGCCGAGCCGGGGTGGGATCGGAAGGGAGGCGAGAGTTCAATCGTAGACGACCGGGAGAACGTATGAGGCGGACAAGCATCGACCTCGTGAATTTACTCGCGCTAACGACGCACCGCGAGTTTGGATGTCACGCGGGTGTTGCCTCCCTGGAATTAAATTCCTGACCAAGTCTCGACATAGGGCCGAATCGGCTAGGTAGAAGGTTTTGATAAGTGATATCTACGTTAAATTCGGTGCAAATTTTTAGCTGCTCGGTTAGCTGCGGACGTTGAGCGCCAGGGAGGTAGAGATGAATTACTTTGCGTCGATCCGGGTAGTAATTTGAGTATGCGAGGACTTGCCCGAGCGCGTGCTTCCACTTGACGAAGCTTTTTACCTCTATGACCGCAGTAGGAAGTAGCAGATCGACGTAACCGACCAGGGTATGGACTTCGGCTTGCCCGGCAGGATTTCGCACGGATAAGACGTCTCGTACGGCGCATTCGAGCCCGCGATCTCGCGGGACATACTCGCGGTATCGCTCGGCAATCTCCGGTGTAGCGAAGTAGTAACCATGCTTATGGCGTACTTTGCTGTCCAACCCCGCGTCACGAAGTTGACTGAAGTGTTGAATGAGCTGATCACCAATTCGAATTTCTTGTTTTCCCTGAGAGAGAAATTCGAACACGCCACCTCGCCCTAGCTGGCGGCCGGTGTATAGCCATCGAGATGGATGAATTGTCAGAAGACCTTCGCGAGCTTTTTGCTCGTGTATGGCATACAGATCGATCATATTCACAACGCTAATCCTTCTCGCTTTGCTGACTCAATAGTCCAACTTGCTTACCAGCTGACTACCTGAACAGCCGCTCGCACAGGAAATCGACGAACACGCGCAGCTTCGGCGACAACTGCCGGCTCGACGGCCACACGATCGAGAACTGGCCCGGCGCGATCCGGTAGTCGTCGAGCACGGTGACGAGCGCACCCTGTTCGAGCGCGTCGCGCGCGAGGAAGTCGGGCATGTAGCCGATGCCGAGCCCCGCGAGCACGGTGCCGCGCAGCGCCTCCATGTTGTTGCAGGTCATCGCGGTGCGCAGCTTCAGCGGCGTGCCGTCGTCGGCGGCGAACGCCCAGTCCTGCAGCTTGCCGGTGGTCGGGAAGCAGTAGCGCACGCAGTCGTGCGCTTCGAGGTCGCGCGGCGTGCGCGGCGTGCCGGCCTGCGCGAGATACGCGGGCGTCGCGCACAGCACGAACGCGAACGGGCCGAGCCGCCGCGACATCAGGCTCGAATCCGACAGCGGCCCGCTGCGGATCACCGCGTCGAACCCGCCTTCGACGACGTCGACCATCCGGTCGTTGAAATCGAGATCGAGCTCGACGTCCGGATAGCGCTGCCGGAATTCGGGCAGCACGGGCAGCAGGAAGCGGTAGCCGATCACCGGCAGGCTCACGCGCAGCTTGCCGCGCGGGCGCTGCGCCGACGCCGTCACGGTCGCCTCCGCGTCGCGGAAATCCTCGAGGATCCGCTGGCAGCGTTCGTAGAAGTGCCGCCCCTCTTCGGTCAACGTGACGCGGCGCGTCGTGCGGTTGAACAGGCGCACGCCGAGCGACTGTTCGAGTTTCGCGATCGTCTTGCCGACCGCCGATGCCGAGATGCCGAGCGTGCGGCCGGCCGCGACGAAGCTCAGCGCTTCGGCCGTGCGGACGAACGCGACGATGCCGGTGAGGTTTTCCATCTTTCCATCGAATCGAAGGGCGTACGACGATGCCCGCGGCCAGGGTAATTGCGGAATTTTAGTCCGTTATATATGGAACTTCGCGTGGTTTTTCGCAGATTAAATCGGATTTATCTTCTGTCGCTCTGACGGCGCATCCGCGCCGGCTTTTCGAGGAGCGATGATGGATCACCCTGTTTCAGCCGTTTCGGCCCAGTCGGCGCGCCGGCGCGCATGGGTGCTGGCCGCCGTCTGCATGGCCGCTGTCGCGCTGCCGCTGTCGTTTTCGGGCGGCGCGGTCGCGACGCCGGCGATCGGCCGCGACCTGCACGGCAGCCCGGTCGCGATGAACTGGATCACCAACGCGTTCATGCTCGCGTTCGGCAGCTTCCTGATGGCATCGGGCGCACTCGCCGATCAGTTCGGCCGCAAGCGCCTGTTCGCGATCGGCGTCGGCGGCTTCACGCTGATGTCGGTCGCGCTCGCGTTCGCGCCGTCGATGCTCGCGGTCGACCTGCTGCGCGCCGCGCAAGGGCTCGCGGCGGCCGCGGCGCTCGCGGGCGGCACGGCCGCGCTCGCGCAGGAATTCGACGGCGCGGCGCGCACGCGCGCGTTCAGCCTGCTCGGCACGACCTTCGGCATCGGGCTCGCGTTCGGGCCCGTGCTGGCCGGCGGCCTGATCGGGCATTACGGCTGGCGCGCGATCTTCGTGACGAGCGCGGTGGCCGGCGTGCTGTCGCTGGTGTTCGGGCTGCCGCGCATGCACGAGTCACGCGACCCGCACGCAACGGGGCTCGACTGGCCCGGCACGGCCGCGTTCACGGCCGCGCTGACGCTGTTCACGTTCGGCGTGATCGAGGCGCCCGCGCGCGGCTGGTCGAGTACGCTCGTGATCGCGCTGCTGGCCGGCGCGGCGCTCGGCGCGGGCGCGTTCGTGATGATCGAGACACGCGTCGCGCGGCCGATGCTCGACCTGTCGCTGTTTCGCATCGGGCGCTTCGTCGGCGTGCAGGTGTTGCCGGTGTCGACGTGCTGCTGCTACATCGTGCTGCTCGTCGTGCTGCCGCTGCGCTTCATCGGCATCGACGGCTTCAGCGAAATCGACGCCGGCTGGCTGATGCTCGCGATCTCCGCGCCGATGCTCGTCGTGCCGTTCGTCGCGGCGACGCTCACGCGCTGGCTGTCGGCTGGCGTGATCTCGGGGCTGGGGCTCCTCGTCGCGGCGGCGGGGCTCGTGTGGCTCGGCATCGCGCTGCGCGGCGGCGCGGGGGCCGCGGCGATCGCGCCGATGCTCGCGATCGGCGTCGGCGCCGGCATGCCTTGGGGGCTGATGGACGGGCTGTCGGTGAGCGTCGTGCCGAAGGAGCGGGCCGGGATGGCGACGGGCATTTTCAGCACGACGCGCGTGGCCGGCGAGGGGATCGCGCTGGCGATCGTCGGCGCGGTGCTGGCCGGGCTGGCGCGGACGGGGCTGACGCAGGCGGCAGGTGCCGCCGGCACGCCGGACGCGACGCTGCGGGGCGCCGCACGGCTCGCGACCGGCGATCTCGCGGGCGCGGCGGCCGCGTTGCCGGGTGTCGGGCACGCGGCGTTGATCGCGAGCTACACGCATGCGTTCGACCGGCTGTTGACGGGGCTGGCCGTCGTCACCGTGCTGTGTGCCGGCGTGGTGTTCGTGTTTCTCGGCGGGCGTCCGGCTCACGACGAAACGAGCGACGAAACGGACGGCCGGGCGCATGCCGATGCGTCGGCGCGCAGCCGGGTCGAACCGGCCTGTGCGGAGACGCACGGGCGTTGAGCGTTGCGTCGCGGCACATCGGCACATCTGTGCTTCTGCACATCGGTCAATGCCGCCGCCGTGCCCGCATGGTCCGCTGTTCTGCGCGGTACCCGCCGGGGCCGTGCATCACGCCAGCACGAGCGACGGCAGCGCCGCATCTGTCCGCGCCTGTGCCCGTTCCACGTCGATCACCACATGGCGCAGCGCATCGGGCCACAGGTGCGCGCGGCTTCCCGCCTCCTCGTCGAGCGTCGCGCGGCCCTGCACGAGCCAGGTCGTCTGGCGCACGAAATCGACGAACAGCAGCGCGATCGCCGGATTCACGAGCAGGTTGCCGATCGTGTTGAACAGGTTGTTGCCCGCGAAGTCGGGCAGCACCAGCGTGCGGCGGTCCGGGATATCGACGAGCGGCTCGAACGAGCCGTCGCCGCGCGGCTGGCGGCCGCGGTACGAGCAGTCGCTGTTGCCGGCCGCGTCGGCGGTCGCGACGATCAGGAAGGCCTGCTCGCGGATGAACGCGATGGCGTCGTCGGTCAGGGGGCCGCGATCGTTCATGGTGTCGGTCGGCAGGTGCGCCGTGGCGTATGGATCCCCGATCCGCACGCAAGCGACATGCCACGCGCCAAGGTGCGCGTCCGCGGGCAGCGCACCGCCGCGCACTGTGGAAATTCCGAACACCGGCCGCATCGCTGCGCAACCGCGGTGTTCAGAATCGGTACACCGGCCATGCCGCGCGCGCGAACGCCGCACGGTGCGCACGCGGGCCGGCCGTGATCGACGTGCTCCCATCCTGTTTGGCACGCATGTTGCGTAAACGAGTGCAGCGCATTCCAACCGGCGCTGTACTCACACAAGCACGATGAACAGGAGACATGTATGAACCCGTTTGACCTGAAGCAACTGGGCCTCGACGTCGAATATCCGTACCGTCAGCAGTACGACAACTTCATCGGCGGCAAGTGGGTGGCGCCGGTGAAGGGCGAGTATTTCGAGAACGTGTCGCCGATCAACGGCCAGCCGTTCTGCCGCATCCCGCGCTCGGGCGCCGACGACATCGAGCTGGCGCTCGACGCCGCGCATGCCGCGCGCCGCAAGTGGGGCAAGACGTCGGTGGCCGAGCGTGCGAACCTGCTGCTCGCCGCCGCCGACCGGATGGAAAAGAACCTCAAGCTGCTGGCCGTGGCCGAGACGATCGACAACGGCAAGCCGCTGCGCGAGACGATGGCAGCCGACCTGCCGCTCGCGATCGACCACTTCCGCTACTTCGCGGGCTGCATCCGCGCGCAAGAGGGCGGCATCTCCGAAATCGACGACAACACCGTCGCGTACCACTTCCACGAGCCGCTCGGCGTCGTCGGCCAGATCATCCCGTGGAACTTCCCGCTGCTGATGGCCGCATGGAAGCTCGCGCCGGCGCTCGCGGCCGGCTGCTGCGTGGTGATGAAGCCGGCCGAGCAGACGCCCGCGTCGGTGCTGGTGCTGATGGAGCTGATCGGCGACCTGTTCCCGGCCGGCACGATCAACATCGTAAACGGCTTCGGCAAGGAAGCGGGCGAAGCGCTCGCGACCAGCAAGCGGATCGCGAAGATCGCGTTCACGGGCTCGACGCCGGTCGGCAAGCATATCCTGCGTGCGGCGGCCGACAGCCTGATCCCGTCGACGGTCGAACTGGGCGGCAAGAGCCCGAACATCTTCTTCGCCGACGTGCTCGACCAGGACGACGCGTTCCTCGACAAGGCGCTCGAAGGGCTCGCGATGTTCGCGCTGAACCAGGGCGAAGTGTGCACGTGCCCGTCGCGGATCCTGATCCAGGAATCGATCTACGAACGCTTCATCGAGAAGGCCGTCGCGCGCGTCGAGCGCATCAAGTCCGGCCACCCGCTCGACCTGCAGACGATGATCGGCGCGCAGGCGTCGCAGCAGCAGCTCGACAAGATCCTGTCGTACATCGACATCGGCCGCGGCGAAGGCGCGCAATGCCTGACGGGCGGCGAGCGCACGGCACCGGCCGCCGAACTCGGCACGGGCTACTACGTGAAGCCGACGATGCTGCTCGGCAACAACAAGATGCGCGTGTTCCAGGAAGAGATCTTCGGGCCGGTCGCGTCGGTGATGACGTTCAAGGACGAGCAGGAAGCGATCGAACTCGCGAACGACACGTTCTACGGGCTCGGCGCGGGCGTGTGGACGCGCAACGGCACGCGTGCGTACCGCATGGGCCGCGAGGTCGAGGCCGGCCGCGTGTGGACCAACTGCTACCACCTGTACCCCGCGCACGCGGCGTTCGGCGGCTACAAGCAGTCGGGGATCGGCCGCGAGACGCACAAGATGGCGCTGTCGAACTATCAGCAGACGAAATGCCTGCTGGTCAGCTACCAGGCCGAGGCGCTCGGGTTCTTCTGATCGCCGAAGCGGTGGCGGAGCGCCGGGGCCGGTCGGTCCCGGTGCCTCCGCCCCGTTCGATTCCGGAATTCGGCCCCCGGCGCGGGCCGCGTTGTCTTGCGGCCGGCGCCGGAAACGATGCCGGCAGCCGCGGGCGCGCGGCGGCACGGCGCATCGATGCGCGCGACGACGACAACCAGCATGGCAGAGCCGCCCCGATCCTTTCCGCGTCACCCGGTATTCCATGCGGGTGAGCTCGATGCGCAGCACCGCTTCGGCGTCGCCGACGAAGCCGAGCGGATGAGCGACGTCGTGACCACGCGCCTGAGCCTCGGCGTGCGGCAGTTCGTCGAGTCGCAGCCGTTCATGTTCGTCGGCATTGCAAGCGGCACGCCCGCCGTCGTGTCCTGCGACATCGTGCAGAGCCTGCGCGACGCGAACGGCGATCTGCTGCCCGTCGCGCGCGTGATCGACACGAAGACGCTGCGGTTCGCGTTGCCCGTACCGGACGGCGGCGGCGGGCGGATCGACGCGGCGGCGTGCGACGGCAGCGGCGTCGGGTTGCTGTTCGTCGATTTCGTGCGCGGGATCCGCTACCGGATCAACGGTCGTGCGACGTTGCGGGCCGATCTGCCGGAAGCGGATGCGGCGCCGTGGGCGGCCGGCAGCGCGATCGTCGAGCTGGCGGTCGCGCAGGCGTACGGCAACTGCGGCACGCGGGTCGTGCGGCTGAAGCCGGCCGGATAACCGGTAGCCGGGAGGCGATCACGGCGCGGATGCGCAGTCGTCGCGCGTGCCGCACCGGCGGCGTGCGCGGTACGCCGTCTTCGGGTGCGCCCGCATGGCGCGCGCCGGCCGGACTGTGTGGAATGGCGGGTCGTGCGCCGGGCCGGGCGGTTCGGCACGGGACTTGCGTGATACGCGCAGTTCCGGGCAGGAGAGGGAGGACACGATGGATCAACACGTGGCGTGTAGCGAAGAACCGACCGCCGAAGACACGCGGCGCAACGCGCAGGGCGACGACGCGCTGGCCGGGCAGGCGGTCGTCAGCGTCGCGCACGATGCGGACGAGCAGGCGCGCAACCTGATCGGCTGGCGGCAGACCTACGACCAGCTCGCGGCGGGCCGCTTCGTCGGCACGCTGACCGAACTGCCGCTCGACACGATGAAGCTGTTTCGCGAATCGACGAGCCATCTGCTGCGCCAGGCCTGCGAAGTGCGCGGCGACGCGTACTGGTTCGGCATCCCGCTCGTGTGCGACGGCACTGCGCGCGTCGATGCGTGCCGGATCGGGCCCGGCGCGCTTGCGTTCCGGCCCGGGAACGTCGAATTCGAACTGGTGACGCCCGCGCAGTTCTCGATCTACGGCGTCGTCGTGCGCGGCGACGTGCTGCGCCGTTATGCGGAGGAAGTCGAGCGTCGCGCGCTCGACGAGCGGCTGTTCACGCAGCGCGTGATGCAGGTCGGCGATGCGCGGCTCGCGCGCCTGTGCGCGCTGCTCGGCAGCCGTCTCGACGGCGCGGTGGCGATGGACGGGCCGCTGCCCGATGCGCAGCGCGACGACCTGCAGGCCGACGTGCTGGCCGCGCTGTTCGATGTGTGCGCGCAACCGGCCGACGACGGCAGCGGCGCCGCGCCGTCGACGCGGCGCTGGATCGTCGAACAGGCGCGCGACTACGTGCTCGCCCATCGCACGCGCCCGGTCGGCGTGCCGGAATTGTGCGAGCAGCTGCACGTGAGCCGGCGCACGCTGCAGTACTGTTTCCAGGACGTGCTCGGGATGGCGCCCGCGACCTATCTGCGCACGCTGCGGCTGAACGGCGCGCGGCGCGACCTGTGCGGCCGCGCGGCCGGCTCGGTGCAGGATGTCGCGGAGGCGTGGGGTTTCTGGCACCTGAGCCAGTTCGCGACCGATTACCGGCGGCTGTTCGGCAAGCGGCCGTCGGAGACGCTGCGCGATCGCGCGGTGACGGTCGCGGCGGGGTGAGCCGCGCAGCCGGGGCGGCGCCGCGTCGGCACAGGGGGCGTGCGTGCACGGCTACTTGTTCGTTTGTCCTGCCGAAGGCCGCGTCGGGTTTGCTCAGTTGACCGCCGGTGCCACTTCGCGCGGTGCGGGCCACGCCAGCGCATCCCAGTCGATGGCGCGGTAAGCCGCTTCGACTGCGGCCAGATCGTCCGGCTGCTCGCTGCGATGCAACCCGTGCAATTCGACGGGCAGCTCGAGCGCGACCGGCACGCAATGCGGATAGTCGCGCACGCGCAGCGCCGGCCCGATCGTCGTGAAGCACGCGAGCGTCGGCACGTCGAACCCGTCGGCGAGATGCAGCGCGGCCGTGTCGGGCGTGAACAGCACGCTGGCGCCCTTGACCCAGGCGATGAAGCGCGCGGTGTCGGTGGCGTCGCTGCTCACGTCGACGTAAGCGGGATGCGCGACCGCGCCGAAGCCGGCCACCGGCAGCCCGTAGCGCCGCACGAGCCGATCCACGAACGCCGCGCGCAGCGCCGGCGGCACGCTGCGCACGGCCGTGCTCGCATTCGGGCAGAACAGCACGTACGGCCGCTGCCAGGCGGCCGGCAGCGCAGGCAGCGGCAACCGTGCGAGCCAGCGGTTGCGCTTCGCGGCGGCCGGCACGGCGGCCGGGTCGGCGCCGAGCGCATCCAGGAAGAAATCGATCATCGGCAGCCGCGCGAACGCGGGCCAGTACAGGTGATTGCCGACGTCGATGCACGGTGCATCGGCGGGCAGTGCTTCGACCGGGCACGGCAGCGTGCGCGACGGCGCGACGACGTCGGCCGCGAGCGCATACAGCGCATCGACGTAGCGCGGTGCGCGGGCCGGCCGGTACAGCGTGACACGCAGGCCCGGGTGGGCCGCACGCAGCGCGGCGACGGCCGTCAGCCCGATCACCGAATCGCCGAGCGTGACGCCCATGCCGTTGATCACGTGCACGTGCCGCGTGCCGTCATGGTCGAGCCGGAACGGCCGGTGCGCGGCGTGCAGCAGGCCGAGCGCGGGCGCGGCCGGCACGTGGCCGTCGGCACGTCCGCCGCCGTGCTCGACGTCGTACGGCGCGACGAGCGTGCCATCGGGTGCGAGCAGCGTGCCGGGACAGGCCAGCGCGTCCTCGTGCGACAGCGCGCCGCCCGGCGGCGCGGTGGGCGTATCCACCGTCATCCGCCGCGCGCGCGGCGGCCTTGCTCGCGGATCTGCTCGAGCGTCGCGGCCGGCGTGCTGGCGTCCTGCGGAATGCGGATCTCGATCACCGCGGGCAGCCCGCAGGTCAGCGCGCGTTCGAGCGCGGGCGCGAAATCGGCGGTGCGCTCGACCGTCTCGCCATGCGCGCCGAACGCACGCGCATAGGCGGCGAAATCGGGGTTCGTGAGCCCCGTGCCGTGCACACGGCCCGGGTAGTTGCGCTCCTGATGCATGCGGATCGTGCCGAAATGCCCGTTGTTGACGACGATCGCGACGATGTTCAGCCCGTACTGCATCGCGGTCGCGAGCTCGTTGCCGGCCATCATGAAGCAGCCGTCGCCCGCGAGCGCGACGACCGCGCGCTGCGGATACAGCGATTTCGCGGCGAGCGCGGCCGGCAGCCCGTAGCCCATCGCGCCGCTGGTCGGCGCGAGCTGCGAACGGAAATGCCGGTACGCAAAGTGGCGATGCAGCCAGATTGCATAGTTGCCGGCGCCGTTGGTGAGGATCGCGTCGTGCGGCAGGCGCTCGCGCAACTGCACCATCACGTCGCCGAGCTGCACGTCGCCGGGCATCGGCAGCGGCGCATGCCATTCGCGATACGCGCGATGCGCGTCGGCAGCCGTGCCGGCCCACGCGGGGCGTTCGGGCGCCTCGAGCGCGGCGAGCGGCGCGGCGATCTCCGGCATCCCCGACACGATCGGCAGGTCGGCCGCGTAGACGCGGCCGAGCTCGTCCGCGCCCTGGTGCACGTGGATCAGCGTCTGGCGCGTCTTCGGGATCTCGAGCAGCGTGTAGCCGCCGGTCGTCGCTTCGCCGAGGCGTGGCCCGATGACGAGCAGCAGGTCGGCGTCGCGGATGCGTTTCGCGAGCGCGGGATTGATCCCGAGCCCGACGTCGCCCGCGTAGTTCGGGTGCGCGTTGTCGATCGTGTCCTGGAAGCGGAACGCGCAGGCGACCGGCAACTGCCAGCGTTCGACGAAGGTGCGCAGGTTCGCGCACGCGTCGGGCGTCCAGCCGCTGCCGCCGACGATCGCGACCGGCCGTTCCGCGCGCGCGAGCCGCTCGCGCAACTCATCGACCTGCGCGGCCGACGGTGCGGCCGCGATGCGTTTCGCGGCCGGCACGACGGGCTGCGACGCGCACGCTTCGGACAGCACGTCCTCGGGCAGCGCAAGCACGACCGGGCCGGGGCGGCCCGATGTCGCGACGTGGAACGCATGGCTCAGGTATTCGGGGATGCGGCGCGGGTCGTCGATCTGCGCGACCCATTTCGCCATCTGGCCGAACATCCGGCGGTAGTCGATTTCCTGGAAGGCTTCGCGGTCGAGGTGCTCGCGTGCGCACTGGCCGACGAACAGGATCATCGGCGTCGAATCCTGGAACGCGGTGTGCACGCCGATCGACGCGTGGGTTGCGCCGGGCCCGCGCGTGACGAAGGCGATGCCGGGGCGGCCGGTCAGCTTGCCGATCGCTTCGGCCATGTTCGCGGCGGCCGCCTCGTGGCGGCAGACGACCGTCTGGATGCGCGCGGTGTCGTCCGCCAGCGCATCGAGTACCGCGAGGAAACTCTCGCCCGGCACGCAGAACACGCGTTCGACGTGATTGGCGAGCAACGCATCGACGAGCAGTCGCGCACCGGTGGTGGCGCGCGGCTCGAGATCCTTGGAATGCGACATGGGCTGCCGTCTCCCTGGGTAGCGGGACGTACAGCTTACGCCGGTACGCCGGTCGCTGAAAAGTGTCGGAACGCTGGGTGGTGCGGCGGGTGCGTCAGGACTTCGGTGGCCGAATGGCCAGCTTGTGCGGATGCGCGCGACGGTGAAAAGTGGATGCTGTTGGGACCGAGCCGGATGTCTGTCGTGGCCACGGGAACTAGGTCTCCCAAACAATAATAAAATGGCATCTCATTTAACAGTAAAATTTCCAACGAACCCACAGCTGGATCGAGGAACACCATGGCAACCGAAACAATCGATCAGAAGACGCTGACTGAGCTGGTCGAGGCCGGCGCCGTAAGTGCGGCCCGCGTGGTGGGCTGCCGCAACGGCTGGGCGATCTCGGCACGTTGCGGCGCGAATGACCGATTCCTGTCGGCCAAGCGCGGCGACGTGCGGGTGTTTCGCCGTTTCGAAACGCTGGTTGGCTTTCTGCGCGACATCGGCATCAGCCGGTTCGATGTGGATGCGTCGACGTTCGATCCGGATGCGGCCGGTCGGGCGGCCCGGCCCGATCGCTCAGCCGCGTTGAAGGCGGCGCACGAGGCAGCAGCCCACGACCGCTGGTTTCGCGAACAGGTGCAGCAGGCGCTGGACGATCCGCGTGCGTCGATTCCCGACGCCGAAGTCAGCGCCGACTTCGCATCGCGCCGCGCGGCGCTACGCCGGCGAATATCGGACAAGCGAGGGAATGTTTCTTGACCCTCGAGTTGCACTGGAATCCCAAGGCGTACGAGGATCGCGTCGCGATCATGGACTACATCAGCGAGGACGACCCGGCGGCCGCGCTCGAACTCGACGAGCTGCTGGAAGAAAGGGCCGCGGCGTTGACGACCCATGCCGAGCTTTATCGGCATGGGCGTGTGGCAGGTACGCGAGAACTGGTGGTCGCGCCGAACTATGTGCTCGTGTATCGCATCCGGCCGGCCGCGCGCATCGTGGAGATCCTTCGCGTGTTGCATGCGCGACGGCAGTGGCCGTGATGCGCGTATTCATTGCCGGCTCGTCAGCCAAGGAAAGACTGCCATGTACACACATGGATTTACATTTCGACCTGCATCGGATAATGTACATACAATGTACATCCGACCGGAGATCGACATGCATACCACGAGGGTATTCAGGAACGGCAACTCGCAGGCCGTGCGAATTCCTGCGGACCTTGCTTATGAGCGCAGCGATATCGAACTGGAAATCGAGCGCGTCGGTGACGAAATCCGCATTCGGCCGATGCGGCGGCCTTTGACGCACGTACTTGAGAAGTTCGCGAAATTCGGGCCCGACTTCATGACCGAAGGGCGGGGCGACCAGGAGCAGGCCGAACGCGAGGGCTTGTGATGCCGCGATTCATGCTCGACACCAACATGTGCATCTATCTGATGAAAAATCAGCCGGAGCAGGTCGCGAGACGGTTTGCGCAGTGCTACACGGGCGACGTCGTCATGTCGGCGATCACCTATGCGGAGCTCGAGTACGGCGTGACCGCATGCACGAGCCCCGCGCGAGAGCGCCGCAATCTCGCCGCATTGATCGAGGATATTCCCGTCGCGCCTTTCGACGCCGCGGCAGCGCAAGCGTATGGTCCGGTCCGCGACGCGACCCGCGAGCGAAAGAAGGATCACCTCGACAAATTGATCGCCGCTCATGCGGTGTCGCTCGATGTCGTCCTCGTTACCAACAACGAGCGGGATTTCGTCAGCTATCCGGGGTTGCGACTGGAGAACTGGCTGAACGACTAGCGTCGGGCGCCATGCCCGGCGGCAACGCAGGGTGTCGATCCACCGCGCGCCATCGCCGGATCCGGCATCAGCACTCGACGATATTCACCGCCAGCCCGCCGCGCGACGTTTCCTTGTACTTCGTCTTCATGTCGGCGCCCGTCTCGCGCATCGTCTTGATCACGGAGTCGAGCGACACATAGTGCGAGCCGTCGCCGCGCAGCGCCATGCGCGCCGCGTTGACGGCCTTCACCGACGCCATCGCGTTGCGCTCGATGCACGGAATCTGCACCATCCCGCCGACCGGGTCGCAGGTGAGGCCGAGGTTGTGTTCCATCCCGATTTCGGCCGCGTTCTCGACCTGCTGCGGCGTGCCGCCGAGCACGGCCGCGAGCGCGCCGGCCGCCATCGAGCACGCGACCCCCACTTCACCCTGGCAGCCGACTTCCGCGCCCGAGATCGACGCGTTGAGCTTGTAAAGAATGCCGATCGCGGCGGCCGTCAGCAGGAAGTCGATCACGCCTTGCTCGTTCGCGCCGGGCGTGAAGCGCGTGTAGTAGTGCAGTACGGCCGGGATGATGCCGGCGGCGCCGTTGGTCGGCGCGGTGACGACACGGCCGCCGGCCGCGTTTTCCTCGTTGACCGCGATCGCGTACAGGTTGATCCAGTCGATCATCGACAGCGGATCCTGCAGCGCGCGCTCCGGGCTGCCCGTCAGCGTGCGGTACAGCTGCGGCGCGCGGCGCTTGACCTGGAACGGGCCGGGCAGGTTGCCGTCGGCATCGGGGTTGCCGATCCCGCAGCCGCGCGACACGCACGACTGCATCACCGACCAGATCTTCAGCAGCCCGTCGCGCGTTTCTTCCTCGGTGTGCCACGCGCGCTCGTTGTCCCACATCAGCTGAGCGATCGACTTGCCGGTCGACTCGGTCAGCGCGAGCAGCTCGGCGCCGGTGCGGAACGGGTGCGTCATCTGCTCGGCCGCGCTCAGCACCTTCGTGTTCGGCGCGCCGGCCGTCACGACGAAGCCGCCGCCAACCGACAGGTAGGTGCGCTCGACCAGCACCGTGCCGTTCGCGTCGGATGCGCGCAGCTTCATCCCGTTCGGATGCTCGGGCAGCGCCTGGCGGTAGAACGCGATGTTCTCCTTCAGCACGAACGGCACCGGATGCGTGCCGAGCAGCGCGAGCTGCTTCGACTTGCGCACGTCTTCCAGCCGCGCGTCGATCGTGTCGGGATCGACGGTGTCGGGCGCGTCGCCGAGCAGGCCGAGCATCACGCCGCGGTCGGTGCCGTGGCCCTTGCCAGTGGCGCCGAGCGAGCCGTACAGCTCGACCTTCACGTGGGCCGTCGCGTCGAGCTGCCCGTCGCGCTCGAGGCCCTGGACGAACATCAGCGCCGCGCGCATCGGTCCGACCGTGTGCGAACTGGACGGACCGATGCCGATCTTGAAGAGGTCAAACACGCTGACTGCCATTTCGATACCTGCCTTGCTATAAGAATAATTGCTAGCGCGCCTGCAATGGCAGGCACGCGGCGAGCCATGCGGGCGGCGTTGGGGAAAGCTGCTGCGCGACGCGGGCATAGCGCCCGTCGAGCCGCGCGGCCAGATGAAAGAGTTCGGTGGCGTTTTTCGGGTCCCACTGCCCCGTGTAACCCGGCAGGCCGGCCTCGCGGCGCTTCGCGTCGAACGGCACCGGCGAATTCACGAATTCCTCATGGGTTTTCTCGCCGAGCGCGTACGGCACGAGCCAGTCGAGCGCCGCCGCGAGCGTTGCGCCGTTCGCGCCGCGTTCGCGCAGCCAGTTGCGGTTGAAGCGGCGCGCGGCGAGCGCGGCCGTCACCAGCGGCTGCAGATCGTAGACCGCGTAATGCAGCGCATCGCGTTCCTCGAAGTCCCAGGTCTTGCCGTCCGGGCCGATGTTGTCGGCGAGATGTTCGACGAACAGCCGCTGCGCGGCGTTCATCATCTTGCGGTCGCCGAGCGTGAACGCGGACAGCGCGATCAGCTTGATCCGGTGGCTCTGCCAGTTGTTGCGCCAGGTGCCGGTGAGCGGGCGCTTCTGCGCGTCGATCTGCGCGACATAGCCGGCGCCGAGCTTCGCGATGAACGCGGCCGTCGCGTTGCGTGTTTTTACCGGCAGCGCGCTCGCGGTCATGTCGTACGCGACGATCAGGCTCTCGAAGCGCGTTTCGTCGATCGGATTGAAGCTCGGCTGGTAGGTCGAGACCCACGCCGACAGGAAGCGGTCGACGAGCTGCAGGTAGCGCGGCGCGTTCGTCACGCGCCACGCGAGCGCCGCGTCGCGCATCAGGTCCATGTCCTTCAGCGCGGCCGCACTCTGGTCGTAGATGCCTTCGTGCGGCAGCGTGCCTTCGGTATGCACGCGCGCCATTGCCTTCGGCTGCTCGCCGATGCGCGCGTCGACGCTGCGGATCAGCGCCTGCACGCCCGGTTCGGCCTGCGTCGTCTCGCTCGCCTGCAGGGCCGGCGCCGCGCAGAAATTCATCGCCGCGCGCGCGCTGCCGGACGCGCCGAGGCCGGCAGCGGCCAGCGACAGCGAGGCGACGAGCATCGGCACGAACCGGCCTGCGCGCATGCACGGCCGCTTCTTGGTTGCACCATGGCCCGGAAACATCGGACGCACCATGCGGAACTCCTTCATTGGCTGGATCGCGTGTGATGTTAGCCGGATTGGCAGGTGAACGTGAAACGGTTGGCCGGGCGGCGAACGTAAAAACCGCACGCAACCGGTGGCTGCGTGCGGTGGAGTCACGGTCGGACGCTCCGGTGCGAGACGGGCGTTATGCGTATTCCGACATCGGCACGCACGAGCAGAACAGGTTGCGGTCGCCGTACGCGTTGTCCGCGCGGCCGACCGGCGGCCAGTACTTGTTCGTGCCGAGCGATGCGACCGGGTACGCAGCCTGCTCGCGCGAGTACGCGTGCGGCCATTCGTTCGCGGTGACGACGGCTGCCGTGTGCGGTGCGTGACGCAGCGGGTTGTCCTCGCGATCGGCGCGGCCTTCCTCGACCGCGCGGATTTCCTCGCGGATCGCGATCATCGCGGCGATGAAGCGGTCGAGTTCTTCCTGCGATTCGGATTCGGTCGGCTCGACCATCAGCGTGCCCGGCACCGGGAAGCTCATCGTCGGCGCGTGGAAGCCGTAGTCCATCAGGCGCTTCGCGACGTCGTCGACGCTGATGCCGCTCGATTCCTTGATCGGACGCAGGTCGAGAATGCACTCGTGCGCGACCAGCCCGCCCGGGCCCGAATACAGCACCGGGTAGTGCGGCGCGAGGCGCTTCGCGATGTAGTTCGCGTTGAGGATCGCGGTTTCCGTCGCGGCGGTCAGGTTCTTCGCGCCCATCATCGCGATGTACATCCACGAGATCGGCAGGATCGACGCCGAGCCGTACGGCGCGGCCGATACCGCGCCGATGCCGTCTTCGGCACGGGCGTAGCCGGTCGAACGCTGGTTCGGCAGGAACTTCGCGAGGTGCGCGCCGACCGCGACCGGGCCGACGCCCGGGCCGCCGCCGCCGTGCGGGATGCAGAACGTCTTGTGCAGGTTCAGGTGCGACACGTCGCCACCGAACTGGCCCGGCGCGGTCAGGCCGACCATCGCGTTCATGTTCGCGCCGTCGACGTACACCTGGCCGCCGTGCGTGTGGACGATCTCGCAGATCTCGCGGACGTTCTGCTCGAACACGCCGTGCGTCGACGGATACGTGATCATGATCGCCGCGAGGTCCTTCGAATGTTCTTCGGCCTTCGCCTTCAGGTCGGCGATGTCGACGTTGCCCTGTGCATCGCAGGCCACGACCACGACCTTCATGCCGGCCATGTGCGCCGACGCCGGGTTCGTGCCGTGCGCGGATGCGGGGATCAGGCACACGTCGCGATGCGCTTCGCCGCGCGATGCGTGGTACGCGTGGATGATCAGGAGGCCCGCGTACTCGCCCTGCGAGCCGGCGTTCGGCTGCAGCGACACGGCTGCGTAGCCGGTGGCCGCGACGAGCATCTGCTCGAGCTGGTCGATCATCTCGCGGTAGCCGACGGTCTGCTCGGCCGGGGCGAACGGGTGGATGCCGCCGAATTCGGGCCACGTGACCGGCAGCATTTCCGACGTCGCGTTCAGCTTCATCGTGCACGAGCCGAGCGGGATCATCGAGCGGTCGAGCGCGAGATCCTTGTCCGACAGGCTGCGCAGGTAGCGCAGCATTTCGGTTTCGGAATGGTGGCGGTTGAACACGTGGTGCGTCAGGTACGCGCTCGTGCGCTCGAGGCCGGCCGGCAGCGCGGCGACGCCGGCGAGGCCCGCATCCAGCGCGTCGACGGCCGGTGCGGTGCCGCCCGCGGCCTGCGCGAACACGTCGAGCAGGTCGGCGAGGTCGTCGCGCGTCGTGGTTTCGTCGACCGATACGCCGACTTGCGTGTCGCTCACGCGGCGCAGGTTGATGCGCTTCGCCTTCGCGAATTCGTGGACCTGCGCGGTGCGCGCGCCGGTGTCGATCGTCAGCGTGTCGAAGAACGTGTCGTTGACGGTCGCGAAGCCGAGCTGCTTCACGCCGGCGGCGAGCAGCGCCGCGATGCGGTTCACGCGCAGCGCGATCGTCTTCAGGCCGTGCGGGCCGTGGTAGACCGCGTACATGCTGGCCATGATCGCGAGCAGCGCCTGCGCGGTACACACGTTCGACGTCGCTTTCTCGCGGCGGATGTGCTGTTCGCGCGTCTGCAGCGCGAGGCGCAGCGCGGGCTTGCCCTGCGCGTCGACCGTCACGCCGACGAGGCGGCCCGGCATCTGGCGCTTGAATTCGTCACGCACCGCGAGGTACGCGGCGTGCGGGCCGCCGAAGCCCATCGGCACGCCGAAGCGCTGCGTGTTGCCGATCGCGACGTCCGCGCCCCATTCGCCGGGCGGCGTCAGCACGGTGAGCGCGAGCAGGTCGGCCGCGACGACCACGTGGCCGCCGGCCGCGTGGATCGCGTCGGTGAGCGCGCGGTAGTCGCGCACGTCGCCGTTCACGCCCGGGTATTGCAGCAGCACGCCGAATGCGTTTGCCTGCGCGGCGTCGGCGGCCGGGCCCGTCTTGACCTCGATGCCGACCGGCAGCGCGCGCGTGCGGATCACTTCCAGCGTTTGCGGCAGCACGTCGTCGGCGACGTAGAACACGTTCGACGCCGGCTTGCCGGTGCGCTGCAGCAGCGTCATCGCTTCGGCCGCGGCAGTGGCCTCGTCGAGCAGCGACGCGTTCGAGATCGCGAGGCCCGTCAGGTCGGCGACCATCTGCTGGAAGTTCAGGAGCGCCTCGAGGCGACCCTGGGAAATTTCGGGCTGGTACGGCGTGTAGGCCGTGTACCACGCCGGGTTTTCGAGCACGTTGCGCAGGATCACGGCCGGCGTGTGCGTGTCGTTGTAACCCTGACCGATATACGAGCGGAACACCTGGTTCTTGTCCGCGAGAACCCGCAGTGCGGCGAGCGCTTCGGCCTCGCTCTTCGGCTGCGCGAACGGGCCGAGCGGCAGCGTTTCGGCGCGGCGGATCGAGGCCGGGATCACGGCGTCGATCAGGGCGGCGCGCGACGCAAAGCCGAGCGTGTCGAGCATGGCCTGCTGGCTGGCGGCATCGGGGCCGATGTGGCGTTCGGCGAACGCGTCGTGCGTTTCGAGCGCGGCGAGCGAGAGGGGCGTGCGGTTCATCAGGCGGTCCGGGTGTTCGAGCTTCATGGCGTGACTCTGGTCCCGCGCGCGCCGAGGCCGGCGCCGCGCGGTTCGGGTAGGGGAATTAGTCGATCAGCTTGCTGTAGGCGGCAGCGTCAAGCAGGTTGTCGGTCGATGCGCCGGCCGCGAGCTTGATCTTGAACAGCCACGTGCCGTATGCGTCGCTGTTCACTTCTTCCGGTGCGTCGGTGGCGTCCGCGTTGATGGCGACCACTTCGCCGGTGACGGGCGCGTAGATGTCGGATGCGGCTTTCACCGATTCGACGACGCCGATCGCGTCACCCGCCTTCACTTGCTTGCCGACTGCCGGCAGCTCGAGGAAAACGATGTCGCCGAGCGTGTTCTGCGCATGATCGGTGATGCCGATCGTCAGCGTGCCGTCGGCTTCGGCGTGGATCCACTCGTGTTCGTCGGTGTATTTCAGATCGGCCGGGACGTTGCTCATCGGATGCTCCTGGATAAAAGGGTGTAATTCGTTCTGCTGGCGCGCCGCGATGGCGCGCCGGGTAGGGTTGCGCCGGGCGCCATTTCCCGGCTTACCGGGAGGCGGCCCCCCGGCCGTTACGCAGCGAGGACCTTGCCGTTGCGCACGAACGGCAGTTTTACCACGCGCGCGGGAAGATTCTTGTCTCGAATTTGCACCTGGACCAGGTCGCCGATCTGGACGGCGGCCGGCACGCGGGCGAACGCGATCGATTCCTGCATCGACGGCGAGAACGTGCCGCTCGTGATCTCGCCTTCGCCGTGCGGCGTGACGACCTTCTGGTGCGCGCGCAGCACGCCGCCTGCCTTGCCGTTTTCCTTCTGCAGGATCAGGCCGACGAACGCGGTGCGCGTGCCGTTGGCTTCCAGTGCGGCGCGGCCGACGAAGTCGCGCGGCGCGGTGAGGTCGACCGTCCACGCGAGGCCCGCGTCGAGCGGGGAGACGGTGTCGTCCATGTCCTGGCCGTACAGGTTCATGCCGGCCTCGAGGCGCAGCGTGTCGCGCGCACCGAGCCCGCACGGGCGCACGCCGTTTTGCTGCAGTGCGGCCCACAGCGCTTCGACGTGCACGGCCGGGACGATCACTTCGAAACCGTCTTCACCGGTATAGCCGGTGCGGGCGATGGTGAGATCGCCGAACGGCGTGGCGGCGACCTGCGCGGCGTTGAACGGCTTCAGCTCGCTGGTCGCGGCACGGGCGGAAGGCACCGTCGTCCAGACCTTTTCGCGGGCGTTCGGGCCCTGTACGGCGACGATCGCGAAATCGCGGCGCGGTGCGATCGTGAGACCGTAGCCGCCTTGCTCGTTCAGCTGGTTGAACCACGCGATGTCTTTCTCGGCCGTGCCGGCGTTGACGACCACGCGGAAGAATTCTTCGGTGAAGTAATAGACGATCAGGTCGTCGATGACGCCGCCCTGCGGGTTGAGCAGGCACGAGTAGAGGGCCTTGCCGGGCGTCTTGAGCTTGCCGACGTTGTTCGCGATCGCGTGCTCGAAGAACGCGCGCACGCGGCTGCCGGTGAAGTCGACCACGCACATGTGCGACACGTCGAACATGCCGGCGTCGGTGCGCACGGCTTCGTGTTCTTCGATCTGCGAGCCGTAGTTGACGGGCATGTCCCAGCCGCCGAAGTCGACCATGCGGGCATTGAGCGCGCGGTGCGCGGCGTTGAGCGGGGTGTGATTCAGTGCAGTCATCGAGGCCTCAGGCAAGGCGCTTGCGCGCGGATCAGAACGGCCATGTGCCGACCGCCGCGGCCGATGGCCTCGAGCGATCCGGTACATGCCCCTCTGTCCTCGATACCTGAGAGATTGCGCGGCGGGCAAAGCCCGGCCGGCGCGCGCCCCTTCGGTGGGCAGCCTGCCCGCGCAACCAGTGCGCTGCGGGCTACTGCCGCTCTCCAGAGTGCGGGGAGAGTGTGGCCCGCGCAGTGCGCGGACGCGATTCCCCGACGCGGTCGGTCCTTTTGCCTGAGAGTTTGCGGGTGTGCCCCTTCGGCGGCGCAACCGGTGTCGAAACGACCCGGTTACACGCTCTCCCGACGCGTGCGGGCGACTGTACGCGAGCGGGTGGGCATTGTCAATTTGGGCAAAAGAATGTCGCTTCGCGACAAGCGGCGGCGTGGGGTGCCGCCGCTTTTGCCGACGCCGGCAGGTGTCGGCGTTGCCGGGATTACTCGCCGATCGCGCGCGCGGCCGTGTCGAGTTCCTGGTTCAGCACGCGCTGCTCGTCACCGGACAGGCCGCCGCTGTGCTGGGCCGCCATGTCGTTCGATTCCTGGCGGATCACGTCGAGGCGGTGATGCAGCTGCGCGCCGTACGGCGGCGGATAGTAGCCGCCGTTCACGCGTGCGTCGATGCGGCGGTGCAGGTTGTCGATCCGGCCCTGGACCTCCTGCATGCGGTCGTTCGCGACGACCTGCGGATTCGGACGCGGCGGGGGCGGAGGCGCCTGCCGGACCGGCCGCTGCGGCTGCACGATACACGCAGCGAGCGAGGAAACCAGGACGCAGCATGCTGCTGCGCGAATCAACCGTTGCATCACATTCTCCTGACGGATTGGTGTCGGATCGACTTTTTGAGAAACGCGTCAGACCGGACGACCGCTGACTTTCGTTCCCGCACCATTTGTAACGGAATGTTCGGGACGGGGCCGGCGCGGCGGCTGACGCAGGGCCGCTGCCCCGCGAGCGGTGCGGGAGGGCGGCCGCGGCCGGGCAGGCATCGACCCGGCCGGCGCCATCATACGATGCGTCGCACGAACGGTACCCGGCGGCCGTCGTGCTCGCTCTGCGCGGCGAGTTCGATGATGGTCATCACGTCGACGGCGTCCTGCGCGGTGACGGGGAACGGTGCGCCGTCGCGGATCGACGCGGCGAGCGCACGGTAGAACTCCGCGTACTGGCCGTCGAGCGTCGGAACCGGGCGCTCGACCTCGACGTCGCCGTCGAGCACGCGCAGCAGGCCGGGCGGGTTGCCGCCGCCGAATTCGACGTCGTCCGCGGTGAGGCCGGCCTTGAGCTGGTCTTCCTGCGTGTCGAGCCCGAATTTTTCGTAGCTGCCGCGCGTGCCGTGCAGCGTGAAGCGCGCGGGTTCGATCGCCGACAGCGCGCTCGCATGCAGCGCGACGTCCTTGTCCGGATAGCCGAGCAGCAGGTGGACGAAATCGGGCGCCGTGCCGTTGTCGCGACGAGTCTTGATGGTCGCGCT
Organism: Burkholderia sp. Bp8992; assembly: GCF_003853705.1. Taxonomy (GTDB): domain Bacteria; phylum Pseudomonadota; class Gammaproteobacteria; order Burkholderiales; family Burkholderiaceae; genus Burkholderia. The sequence goes on from NZ_QTQI01000017.1 coordinate 149,529, forward strand.
CACCGTTTCCGGCGTGCCGAACAGCGCGAGCGCCTGGTCGATCAGGTGCGGGCCGAGGTCGAGCAGCAGGCCGCCGCCGCGGGCCGGCTCTTCGCGCCAGCGCGTGCGCGGCGTCGGCCGGAAGCGGTCGAAATGCGATGCGAAATAGGTGAGGCGGCCGAGCTCGCCCGACTTGACGATGTCGCGCACGGTGAGGAAATCGCCGTCCCAGCGGCGGTTGTGGAACGGCGCGAACAGCCGGCTGCGCGCGTTCGCGAGCCGTGCGAGCGCAAGCGCCTCGTCGGCGGTGAGCGTGACGGGCTTGTCGACGACCACGTGGCGGCCGGCTTCGAGCACCTGGCGCGCGAGCGTGAAGTGCGTGTCGTTCGGCGTGGCGATCACCACGCACTCGATGTCGTCGAGGCCGAGCAGCGTGTCGAGGTCGGGGACGACGCGCGCGCCCGGATACGCTGCCTGCGCGCGATCGGGCTGCCCCGTTGCGATCGCGGCGACTTCAGTGCGGCCGCTCGTGGCGATCACCGGCGCGTGAAACGTCGCGCCGGCGAAACCGAAACCCATCAAACCAATCCTGAGCAATGACGACATGGCAATCCCTGGCTGCGAAGGAAACTAAAGGATGGCGCGCCGAAGCGGCGCGAAGACGACCGGCTATTTTGGCATGGCGCCGCCGCTTGCACAGGGGCGGCGGGCGAAACGCGCGACGCGATGCGGCGCTTGCACAAGGAAGCGCGGCATTTTGCGCGGGGCCGCGCACTGCGCGCGGCATGGCCGGCTGCCCGGCTGCATGGTGAACGACCGGCGCGCTGCCGCCCGCCACGCCATCGCGCGGGACGGCCGCCTCGGGCAACCGCGGCGTGACGCGGCGCACGTAGCGGCCTTGCGCGAACAGCAGCGGGCCGAGGGCGGCGGTGGCGAACAGGTAACCCACGAGGTCGATCCGGTAGTGGTTCAGGCGAATGAAATCGGGCCGGAGCGGGCGGCGCCGGGGGAGACATATTCTGGCCGATCGGTGCGCGAACGGGGACGGATTGGCCGGACGGACAGGGCGCGCCCGGCCGGTCGGCCTGCGCGGCCCCGTCCGGCGGCGCTCCCGAAATGCACGCCGCCGACGTGTTAACATGCGCGTCCTGCCCGCGTGTCCGCCTGCTTCGCCAGCCCGCCGCGCACGGCATCCTCCCGGCGTTCCGCCTTCAACCGCAACACCATCCGCCATCATGTCAGCAGGCCTCAATCCCGCTCAGAACGAAGCGGTGCGCTACCTCGACGGTCCCTGTCTCGTGCTCGCCGGCGCGGGCAGCGGCAAGACTCGCGTGATCACGCAGAAGATCGCGCACCTGATCGAAGCGAAAGGCTTCGAGCCGCGCCATATCGCCGCCGTCACGTTCACGAACAAGGCGGCCGCCGAAATGCGCGAGCGCGTGTCTAAGCTGCTCGAGGGCAAGACGCTCACCACGCCCGGCAAGGAAGGCCGCAAGGTGCCCGTCAACCAGCTCACCGTCTGCACGTTCCATTCGCTGGGCGTGCAGATCCTGCGGCAGGAGGCCGAGCATGTCGGCCTGAAGCCGCAGTTCTCGATCATGGATTCGGACGACTGCTTCGGGATGATCCAGGAACAGCTCGGCACGACCGACAAGGGGCTGATCCGCAAGATCCAGAGCATCATCTCGCTGTGGAAGAACGGCCTGATCATGCCCGACGAGGCGATGGCGATCGCGGCGAACGAGGACGAGCACCAGGCCGCGCTCGTCTACCGCAACTACGTCGCGACGCTGCATGCGTACCAGGCGGTCGATTTCGACGACCTGATTCGCCTGCCGGCCGAGCTGTTCGCGAAGAACGAGCAGGTGCGCGACCGCTGGCAGAACAAGCTGCGCTACCTGCTGATCGACGAGTACCAGGACACCAACGCGTGCCAGTACGAGCTGGTGAAGCTGCTCGCAGGCCCGCGTGCCGCGTTCACGGCGGTCGGCGACGACGACCAGGCGATCTACGGCTGGCGTGGCGCGACGCTCGAGAACCTCGCGCAGCTCGGGAAGGATTTCCCGAAGCTGCACCTGATCAAGCTCGAGCAGAACTACCGGTCGACGGTGCGGATCCTGACCGCCGCGAACAACGTGATCGCGAACAACCCGAAGCTGTTCGAGAAGAAGCTGTGGTCCGAGCACGGGATGGGCGATTCGATCACCGTCACGGCGTGCAACGACGAGGAACACGAGGCCGAATCGGTCGTGTTCCGGCTGTCCGCGCACAAGTTCGAGCGGCGCGCGCAGTTCCGCGACTACGCGATCCTGTACCGCGGCAACTTCCAGGCGCGCATCTTCGAACAGGTGCTGCGGCGCGAGCGGATCCCGTACGTGCTGTCCGGCGGCCAGTCGTTCTTCGACAAGGCCGAGATCAAGGATTTGTGCGCGTACCTGCGGCTGATCGCGAACGCCGACGACGATCCCGCGTTCATCCGCGCGATCACGACGCCGCGCCGCGGCATCGGCAACACGACGCTCGAGGCGCTCGGCTCGTTTGCGGGGCAGGCGAAGGTGTCGCTGTTCGAGGCCGTGTACATGGGTGGGATCGAGGCGCGGCTGTCGGCGCGCCAGGTCGAGCCGCTGCGGATGTTCTGCGACTTCATCCAGCGCCTGACCGAGCGCGCGGACAAGGAGCCCGCGACCGTCGTGCTCGACGACATGATGGAAGCGATCCACTACGAGGCGTACCTGTACGACGCGTTCGACGAGCGGCAGGCGCAGTCGAAGTGGCAGAACGTGCTCGAATTCCTCGAATGGCTGAAGCGCAAGGGCACCAAGCCCGAGACGGAGGCCGTCGACGGCGAGGCCGAAGGCTTCCACAACGCGGACGGGCTTGCCGATACGGGCAAGAACCTGCTCGGCCTGATCCAGACCGTCGCGCTGATGTCGATGCTCGAGGGCAAGGAAGATGATCCGGACGCCGTGCGGCTGTCGACCGTCCATGCGTCGAAGGGGCTCGAGTATCCGCACGTGTTCCTGGTGGGCGTCGAGGAGGGCATCATGCCGCACCGCGGCGGCAGCGAGGACGACGGCCCGATCGACAGCGAGCGGATCGAGGAGGAGCGCCGGCTGATGTACGTCGCGATCACGCGCGCGCAGCGCAGCCTGCATCTGAACTGGTGCAAGAAGCGCAAGCGGGCGCGCGAGACGGTCGTGTGCGAGCCGTCGCGTTTCATCCCGGAGATGGGGCTCGACGAAGCGCCGCCGCCGACGCCGGAAGAAGCGCCGATGTCACCGAAGGACCGGCTCGCGAGTTTGAAGGCGTTGCTGCAGAAGTGAGGCGGCGGGCCGGCGGACCGCCGCACCGGAAAGAGAAAACCCCCGCGATGCGCATGCGTCGCGGGGGTTTTTTACGAATGGCCCGGCGCGGTTACTTCGACGCGTTGACCATGTAGTCGACGGCCGCCTTCACGTCGGCGTCCGACGCGTTCGACCCGCCCTTCGGCGGCATCGCGCCCTTGCCGTGCAGCGCGTAGTTGTAGACCGTATCCATCGAGTCCTTCAGGCGCGGCGCCCAGTCTTCCTTGCTGCCGAACTTCGGCGCGCCGAGTACGCCGGCCCCGTGGCAGGCCACGCAGGTCGACGAGTACAGCGCCTTGCCGGCGTCGGCGCTGGCCGGGGCGGCCGCTGCTGCAGGCGCTTCACCGGCCTTCGGGATCGCGGCGATCGCAGCCTGTGCCGCGGCGACTTGCGCGCTCGCGGCGTCGGCCGCGCCCGATGCGGCTGCAGCGCCGCTGGCGGCCGGTGCCGCATTGGCTGCCGGCGCTGCCGGTTCGGGGAAGTTCGCGCCGTCGTTGTTCGCCATGTAGACGATCGCTCGGGCGATTTCATAGTCGCTGACGTCGTCGGGGCTCGTGCCGCCGCGCGGCGGCATCGCGCCCTTGCCGGCGAGGGCCGTCTTCAGCAGCGTGTCGAAGCCTTGCGAGATGCGCGGCGCCCAGTCGTCCTTGTTGCCGAACTTCGGTGCGCCGGCGGCGCCCGTGCCGTGACAGGTCACGCAGACGGCCTTGTAGACTTCCTCGCCGGTCTTGTACGTGCGGGGCGCGTTGGCGTCCTTCACGTCGACCTTGGCGAGCGGCGCGATACGCGCGGCGACCTGTTCGTCGGATAGCGCATCGGTGCCGGCGCCGGAACGGAACGCATGGTTCGCATAGTTGGCGAACAGGACGATCAGGATGATCGGAATCGCGAACGACGCGATGATGACGGCAATCAGCTGCCCGGGTGTCTTGACGGGAGATTCGTGGGGTGCTTCGCTCATGCTTGCCTCGTCTCCATGAATAGGAATTGTGAGCGCGGTGCAACGGCAAAATGGCAGTCCAATGAAGCACGGACGATTATAGACGGAACGTTTACATCACGGCGAGCGGTGCGGTGGCGCGTGTTTACCCGCACGCAGCCCGGCCCGGCGGCCATTCGGCGGGCAAGGTGGACGCGTCATGGGAAACCGGGTATCCTTGCCGTCTTGCCAAATGTGGGCGGCCTGTATATTGGGGTCGCTTCACTGTCTCACGCGCCCGTAGCTCAATGGATAGAGTACTGCCCTCCGAAGGCAGGGGTTGCTGGTTCGATCCCAGCCGGGCGCGCCAAAATTCGAAGTGATGCTAGGTCGATAAAAATCTAGAGAAATCAAGGCCCTGAGGCGAACGCCAAGGGCCTTTTTTCATTTCGGATGCCGCCGGAAACCCCACCTTATGCGCCATTTGGCGGAAAAGTGGCGGAGTTGAGAATTGTCCAGACGCAACAAGAATTACTTAACGTCTGGAGCAGAGATGGCAGGAATCTGGAAACGGGGCAACTACTGGCGAGCCGAGATTCGTCGCGTGGGCTTTCCGTCCCAATGGAGTACGTTCGACACGAAGGCCGAGGCGGAGGCATGGGCTCGCCGTATCGAATCGGAAATGGATCGGGGAGTCTTCGTCGATCGCACTGAAGCCGAGCGCAATACATTTGAAGACCTGCTGCGGCGCTATGCGCAAGAGATCTCGCCTCTGAAGAAGGGCGACGCCGACGAAATTTTGCGGATTAGTAAGGTCTGTCGCGATCCGATCGCTCAATACAAGGTGGCTGCGCTTAGCGGCAAGATTTTTGCCGACTACCGAGATCGGCGGCTCAAGGGTGATGCGAAGCATCGTCCGGTTACAGGATCCACGGTTAACCGGGAACTGGCGTTACTGAGTCACGTGTTGAATGTGGCCCGGAAAGAATGGGGTGTGCACCTCGACGTCAACCCGGTTTCCGTCATTCGTCGCCCACGTGAAAACCGCGCCCGTACCCGCCGGCTGTTGGCCGGGGAGGAGCAACGCATCCTTGCAGCGCTGGAAACGCTGGAATCTATTCAGCGCGACGGCCATGGCCGATTCGCAGATGGATGTCGCAATGCATTGGTCAGACCGATCGTCATACTTGCAATTGAGACAGCGATGCGTCGAGGGGAGATCCTCTCACTTTGCTGGGCCGACGTCTTTCTTGACGAGCGTTTCGTACGTCTTCATGACACCAAAAATGGCGAAACGCGAGATGTGCCACTTTCGACCCGCGCGGTCGAAATCCTCAAGAATCTGCCCCGACACGAGAGCGGGCGTGTAACCGTGTGACGCCGTTCGGCCGCGCGATGTACGAGCTGAACATCGACACGTTCTGCGCGAACAGCAGCTCGGCCAAGGGGCGCGTCGAGCGCGCACATCTGACGTTGCAGGACCGGTTGGTCAAGGAGATGCGATTGCGCGGGATCAACACGGTGGCCGACGCCAACGCTTACGCGCCCTCCTTCATGGCCGCCTACAACGCACGCTTCGCGAAGCCGCCGAAGAGTGACTTCAATGCGCACCGGCCGCTGCGGGCCGACGAGAGTCTGGACTTGGCGCTGACGTGGCGCGAGCCGCGGAAGTAACGAAGTCGGTGACAGTGCAGTACGACCGGGTGCTGTACTTGTTGGACGATACGCTGGAGAACCGGAAGTTGATCGACCGGCAGATCGAGGTGTGGGAGTACCCGGATGGGCGGATCGAACTCCGGGCTGACGATCGTGTGTTGGACTGCAGACAGTACGACCGACTAGCCGAAATCGACCAAGGTGCAGTTGTTGAGCACAAGCGCTTGAGTCATGTGCTGCAGGTCGCGCAAGCGCTTCAGGCGCAACGCGATAACAGCCGAATCGGTAAAGCGCCGTCTCGAACGCATCGCGGTGACTCGACCCGGACCAATCGAAACGACCCGCAAGCGGGAAAGAAGAAGCAACGCGAGATCACACAGGCCGACGTAGAGCATGTGATCGTGGAGCTGGCGCAACGTCGGCAAACCGCCAAGCCAGCAGACAAACCTCGCCGTCGGTCTGCAAAAGCTGAGGAAGCGAACGTGAGCGCCCTGCCCGTTCAGGCGCCGACCTTCGACACTGCGTAACGGTTAAAGCTAGGAAAGAGACGCAGTAAAACCAACCTTAAAACCGGACATTTTTAAATAGCTGGAAGGTGGACATCTGAATCTGGGTATGACAAACAAACAACGAAAGAGCGCGTGATCTACGTCAGTGGACGAACGATCTCCGTCGGTCAGTCAGTTACGTCGGACACCCCGGCGGGCAAGCGGGCCATGGGTACGTGTTGTTGCCTGCTCGGGTCGATTTTAGCTGACCACCCAAACTTGAACGCATCGACCGACGTGATGTTGGAGTTCCTCAAAATTCGAGAGACGCTTGCAAGGACCAGAGCACGCATTATACTTGCCCCAACCAAAGAGAACGCCGGAACGTGCCGGCAGAACACAAAAGCAACTAGGGGAACGTTGATGGGACGCAACGGCAAAAAGAATTCTCCCAAGCCGCTCGACAGGGCCGAGCTTGAGACCTTACTTCAAGCACTCACGGGTCAAACGATTCCTTTGGCGGAAAATACCCGGATGCTAGAGGATGTGGCAACTTCTATAACACAAGGCCACAAACTGGGTTATTCGCAATTCAACGAGCTATTGCTAAGTATCGGTTACGACAGGGTCGATATTGAGTTTTTCCGCTTTCTTTGCGATCCGGAGACCACGTTTCGGGAGCAGAGAAAACCTCCGGAGATTTCGTCGGCGGATAGTTTGCGCAGCGGAATCAATTCGTTTCGAGAGCTTTCGCTGCTTCTATTTGGAAATGTTAAATATGGATTTAAGGCGCTCTCGGGAGACCCCGACTCCTTGATCGCATGGGTCCATGAGTTTCGCACCGAGGAGCCGGTTGAGCGATATAGTTTGAGGCACAATCAACTGTTCCCTTTGCAGGATATAAAAAGCGACGATTGCTATCTGCTCGGATATATTTCCGGTGATGAAATAGAGCGCGAGCTACGAGCCAATCCGAATAATCCCGAGGCAATTAGACGAAAAGAGCATAGAGACAGCGTGGTCGAAAAGGGAAGGTGGAATCACAACGTTTATCTTACCTCCGATCATCTGGATGTCTATGTTGCAACGTCAATGCGCCTGCGACACGAATTTGTATTTGTAAATGAATTCCTGGCGAGAATTAATGAAAAGCCAGCGGTGTCGCAGCTTAATCTGCGCTTCTTTGATCCGACACAGGCATATTGCCACGATCGACTCGACAAGGGTTTGGCGGAGGCTCTTATGCTGAAGAGAGCTCAGTGTACGGTCTACTTGGCACAAGAATCGGACACCCTGGGAAAAGATTCTGAATTGGCATCGACGCTCGCGCAAGGAAAGCCAGTTATTGCGTTCATTCCAAAAATGAGCGATAAGTTTTGGAAGTATCTTTATCAGACGTTTATAACTATATATCCGGATCAAAGCGAGGAGCGGACTCTTTTGCAACTCCTTCAGATATACAAGCCGGATGCGGCCTGGCAGGATGATGAGATTAAGCAGCATCTGTCCGGGAATCGCCTTTTGCCTATGAAATCCCTGAGGCAAAGGGCGCGGGCTGCAGTGGAGGCACATTATAACAAACGTGCCTCGATTTTGAAGGACGCGCACCCGCTCGGATTGCAAACAAATTTGGGTACTGGTGTGGCTAATGGGGTATTGGTTTGCAGGGAAGTAAGTGTTTGCGCGGAGCTTATTAGGCGTATTGTTCTGAACAAGATGCAGTTTTATATAGAAGATAGGGATGGTTACGTGCTGCTTCGAGAAAAACTAACTGATAGCATTTTCCGCGTAATGACGAATGATCGTCTTCTCACCAATAGTTTTTGGAACTTTTATAACGCTGCCTGACCTACTGCATGTATACTTGCTGAGTGTAAGGAGGGAAAGATGTCACAAAAGTCCAGTCGATCAAAAGGATCTATCTACGATACGCTGTTCGTGAAGGAAGTTATCCGCGCGGCCAAGAGTGAGTTGCCGCCCGCTCAGGGGAGGTTGAACGTCCTCGACGCGTCCCAGCAACGCCGCGGCGGATCGCTTGCGAGTCTTATGTTGTCTGAGCATGCCACCGGTATGTTAAGAAAAGGACGTAAATAAGGGGGCGAAGGCTCGGTCGAAAGCCGCTGCTCATTGATTGCCCCCTTTTTTTGAAGACGTGACGGCCATGGATTAGGTCCGATGGAGCGTTTTCCGCAATAGTAGCCGATCTGCCCATTTTGGCGGAATTTTAGTAGCGGGTAGTGCAGTATTTCCGCTGCCAGTATTAGAGTATACGCACTAAGTGAGACACTGAGCATCGCGCACATAAATTTGAATGTGCCACATTGCGAACATAATGCCTATGATGAGGGCATTGTGTTTCAGTGAAAAGCCGGAAATTCATGGTCCGAGTGTAGGGTCTTGCGCTGCGCCAATTCGAGACGGTAAGCGGCAGAATATCATGTCGAAATGATTGGATGCAGAGGCCGCGTTTTGAATGCGATGCGAGCCGTATGTCGTATATCTTGCCGACATCTTTGACCGAATTATAGCGACCATTTTATGACATCTGTGGATAGCGTTCCATCTGAACAAGGCCGGGCCCCCCTTAGATTGGCGGTATTCGAAGTGTCAGGCGAAGGTAGGAAGGCGATTGCCCGGATTGAAATTACGCCAAAACTGGACGGAACTTGCAATCTCGCAATTTCGAGCGAAGTGGCCGATGCTGCAACGCATCTCCGTCAAATAATTGAGCACACGCCGCCAGAAGAATCGGCACAGAATTTGACTGATGATTCGCCAGAAGAGATGGCGGTTGAGAGGGCTCACGCCAAACTCGAAAAAATTCTTTCCAACGCTGGCTATCAAGTGGAAGTGCTACCCGCGGGGGATCAACGACTTTCGTTCGTGATCGACATGCGAACAGGGAATGTGGTCGGAACAAACGAACCACTACACGATGCGGTGTCCTCCGACAGTGATTCCATAGGCCGCCGTATATTCGAGTCGATATCCGCAAAGTTTAGAGATGGCCAAAATGAGCTTGCGGAGAAGACCTTCGCCGCCACGTCAGTTGGGGCTCATACAGATGCAATAAAACTCGTTTGCGAGGCATACGAATCCGGAAATGCCGGACTGCCTCCAACGGAAAAATTGCTGAATGGGCTGATGTCGATAGATTTGGCTTTTGCCAGCAAGGATCAAAGGCGGTTAGTGCAAGAATGGCGAATTCACGCCGGAACGGCGCTTGGACTGTGCGAGGTGATAGCGGGAGATGCAGAAGAATTCCTCGCCGAACACGAAAGCACACTGACCGCTGAGCAAATTTGCGACCTTCGCATGGTTATAGCGACGGGCGCCATGCAGCGAGGCAACAAGGAAACGGCCATCATGATGTGGCGGGAGCTACTCAGTGAACCCAGAAAATTGGGGGCTGGTAATCGTGGTTGGGCATGGCGGAACATATCGTATGCATTGCCTGTTGACGACCCGGAAGCGCTAGAGGCCGCTCGGTATTCGTCCGATGCATTTCTCGAAGCCGGGGACAAAACCGAAGCATGCAAAAGCCTGATGCAAGCCGCGAATTGCTTGTTGCACGTTGAACCGGCGAAAGCGTTGCTCGTTATTGACGAAATTCTGCCGCTAGTAAGTGGAGATCTCCTCACGCACCGTCCCGTTAAAGCTGCCACATTGCACGCTCGCGCGAATCGACTGATGAAACTGGGGCGCAATAGAGAAGCACTGATCGACGCACAAGCGGCTGTACGCACATGGCAGGGAATCATGGGCGTCGAAATGCATCTCGTCACCTCTTTGTACCTGGCAGCTTCCGCGGCACAGGCCGTCGGAGATGATTCTTCACATCAGCGGTTCACTGAGGAGGCCAACGAGCTTGCGCGCACGATCGATATTCCTCGTTTCTCACTTCAGCGTCGACTTGAGGGTTTGCAGGACGCCTTCAACGAAGCCGACGCGTTGCAGTTGGCTAGTGATGCAGAGCGTGAAGGCGAACACGAGATCGTCGCGTTGGTGCGGTACTTATGCGCAACGTATGACGAAACACTTAGCGACACGCGTCGGTTGATGTTACTCGAAGATGCGCTTCGTACGTTGGAGGATGCTCGTAGCGATAGCTCGACGGTTGTGTCGTTGCAATGCGCAATCGCGAATCAATTAATGGCGATGTCGCAGCCAAAGCGAGCACGCACGTGGTACGAGAAGGCGCTCAAGTCGGATCCCCTAGATAGGGCTGCGCGCGACGGATTGGTGAACTGTCTATGGAAATCGGAGGCGTGGGGCGACGCTGCTGTATTTCTCAAGTCGGAGCTAACTCGGCGCGGCGACATGCCGGGGCTCCTGTATGCATATGGCCGATCTTTGTTTGAGGCGGGGGACTTAGCGGGGGCGTTTCGCGCACTGAAAAAATCAGAGGAGCTTGCGGATCCCACTTCAAATACGAAGTCACTCTCAAGATCCCTTGCTGAGCGAGCGTTCGCTTTGGCGGGAACGATAGAGCCGGTGAAGCATGAAGACGAACTCATACCAGCTCGAGTGACAATTGAGGAGCTCCGGGCCGCTCTAAAGCATTTCGCGTCATTCGTGGCAAGCGTAAAACGAATGGAGTTTTGGACGAGAGACGATCGTTCAAGGTATGACTGGATCGAGAAGCCGGAGAGATTCGCGCAAACGATGTTGCATACCTTTCTCAAAGCACGGTTCCTTGAGCGAATTGATGTGTTCGAAGAAATAGCTGCGGGTGCCGGCCGTCTCGATATATACGTGCAGCTATATGGTGGACTCGGCTCGGTCGTCGAGCTCAAGATGTGTGGTTTTAGGTATAGCAGTTCCTATGCTTCTGCGGGTGAGGAGCAAATCGCGCACTACATGGGAAACCGCCGCTCATCGATCGGGTACTTGGTTGTATTTGATGCTCGATTGGAAAATTTCGCGGAACCCTTGTCTGCCGAGCCGCGTCAAGACAGCCTCACGATCGAAACCGTCTTCGTTGATGTGAGACCGCGTGTGACCAAGAGGCGAAAGATGTAAGTCGGTGCGGGAGCGCCGTACGATACATGTGGCTATCCAGGCTGCAAAGCGGTCAGCGAATGCGTCGAAATCGACGCAGGTTCGACGCATCCTCCACCGACCAAGCGCCTGCCAATGCTCGATGGGCGGAAAACAACGCAGGACCGACGCATGAGTGACGCATCCAGTACAGGAGATAAGAACCTCACTCCGCTTTATGCTCGCGCCGCTTCGCGCTCGCCATTTTGAATCGGGCGAGGCGATCAACCTTCGGTGAATGCTTGATCGGACGCGCACTGGTTACATAGGGAACTTTGATCCGCCCGCCTCGGCCTCTCCGGCCGTGAACTGCGTGCCCATAAGCACCTATCGAGTAGTCGCTGAGGTGGCCCATAACCTTAGCTGCTTGCTCGAGAGTTATTTCGCGCTCGGAGGTGGCAGCTTTCAAGTCAGACGCTACTTGGTGGCGGAAACAATACGGGCTGATTCTCGTCCGCAACTTTGGGAATGCGCTTCTGCCGAGGGCCACAATGCTGTTGTACAGGTAATCTCTATTGTGGGCGATCGTGTATTTGCCGATCCCGTCGACGGCGTTCTGGCCGGCCAAGGTGTGAAGAAAGCGCAATGCAGGATTGGCGTTGGCATCCACGCTGAACCCGATGTGTCGCGTCGGTTGGGCGCTCTCGCTCCATCACGAATTCCAGCTCCTGCCATACTTCGGCGAGAACTTCGGGAAGCCGTTGAATACGGTGGCAGTTGCGGCCACGATGACGTCCTTCTTTGTCGTGATGCTGGTGCTCGCGCTGCGTCGCACGCCGACGCTCACCAGCTCACAATGGGTCTGGTTCGGCGCGGTCAGCTATCCGCTGTACTTGGTCCACCAAAACGTCGGCTACATGCTGTTCAATGAAGCCGGCTCGGCCGTCGACCAGGTCGTGTTGTTTTGGGGCGTTGTCGCCGCGGCGATCGGGGCTGCGCTGCTGCTGCATGTGGCGGTTGAGAAACCCGTCGCGGGGCCGTTGAAGCGGGGAGTATTGCATGCGCTCGACGCGCTGCAGCGCTACGTTCCTGCTCGCGTTATGCGCTGGCGGCAGGACAAAATTCGGCGCAGCGGTATGGCTGGTCGTGCGCAGCGCCTGTAGAAAGATGTGCAGCTAGATTGCAGCTTGGACGAACTGAGTTGGCCCTGATTGACCTTGTGCAGCCTTGATTTTGCAGTTTGGGAGTTGCGTAAGGCTTTGATTTAGCAGGAAGCGTTGCGTGCCGGTAAAGCGCCGAAGGCAGTGTCTGGCGCGAACGACGCTCGCGCCTAGACGGCTACGCATCCTTACGGAGTTTGGGCGTTTTGTGCAGCTCCACCCAGTAGGCATTGAGCTGGTCATTCGACACATCAAAGCGGCGCAGCCATCCTTCGGTCGCGACGACCGTATTGAGCAGCGGCGCAGTGCTATCGAGCGTCCCGTCCTGCAGGGTATCGACCGAATCCGCAATGATCGGCTTCAGCGCGCGATTCAGAATGACGTACGCGGCCGGCGGCGAGACGGGAATTCCCGGTCCGTTGGACACGCCGGACTCCGGCGCGACGCCGGCCTTGATCAGTAGTCCGCCGTCACCGAATGGCTGGCTGGAGAACCAGTCAGGCGGAAGCATGAGCGAGGATGCGCCGCCAGCAGCGCGAACGAGATCCCCGTCGAGCGCGTTCAGCCAGTCGACGGTCTTGATCTTCGTGTAGAGCTTGCGGACAGTCGATCGCATCGGATCGCCGACGTCGATGCCAGGCCCGAAGCGGCGCGCGTAGAAATACTCGCTGGCTTCGTTCGGCCGTCGCCCCATCGGGGGCACGTTCACGGCCAGGCCGCCGTGCCCGTGGACGGTCGGTAGATCCTTGGCGAATGCATTGAACAGCGTTTCGAATACGCCCGGCCGCTGGACGAGAAACGCGCGCGGCACTGTGAAGGCCAGGCCGTCGAGACCGCGCTTGCGCGCTGCTTTCCCTTCGCTCAGCGCGAACACGGTAAATTCGTAGAACCCGGTGGCGAGCTTGTGCTCGGCGCTCGTCATCGCGACCGCGAGCGTTTCGTCGGCGGGCACGCGCGCCGCGATGCTCTCGAATCCAGGGGCCTTGTCGTATTGCACCGGCTCTTCGCCCTCGGCGTACAGCCAGCGCAGCGGCCCGGATTTCGATGGCTGCTCGCCGGCTGCCACCTCGAGCGCGTGGTGATATTCCTCGATCGCCGCGTTGTATTGCGTGAAGCAGCGCACCAGGGCTTGGCGGACGGCGGGTGTGAAGCCGTCGCGGAAGTAGAGCACGCCCCGCACAACCAAGGCGGCACCTGTGATGCCCTTCTGGTGCGCGGGCTCGTACAGGCCGAAGGGCATCGTGTCCGCTCGGCGCGGATCCTTGGCCCAGGCAGCGATTTCGTCGTTTGTCATGGCGTCAGATTACAAAGCAGGGAGCGGCTGGACCTGCGGCGGCGGGAGCGGCGGGGCTCCGGGCGCGCTGGGGCTGATCCCGTACAGTTCGTCCAGATCAGATTGTGAGGCGGTTTGCCTCGAGCGCGAAGTCTTCTTCTGCCCGTCGTCGTCGCCGCATCCGCAGTCAGCTGCGCCGAGGTGGACGAACTTCGATGGGCCGCCGGCGATCTCGATATAGTCGTCTTCCTGGTCGGGACCGTACGTGTCCCCGGGGAACTTCATCTCCACGACTGTCTTGATGTTCGACTGCACGGGCGGCTGTGCCGGGTCGTTCACGATGACGACGTCGGGGCGGCGCACGTCGCCCTTCTCGTACTTCTTGCCCTTGCTCGGCCACTTGTCCTTGATCCACTGCCGAATCCCGGTATTGGGTTCGAGAGGGTCGTCGTAGTCCATGATCGGCTCAGGCGGATCAGTTGTCATATCGTACGGCTGTTCCGGGCGGTATTCGGTCGGAACGCCCGTCTGCATCTTCGACACTTCGTTCGGCAGCCCAAGTCGCATCTCAACGCACCGCTGCCGCTGGATGGTCCCGGCTTTCGTCGCGACGCCGATGCGGCGGCACTCGCAGAACGTGTGACATAGAACCTTGCGGTCTTTCGGTGAGAGCTTGGCGGCACTTACCCCGACCTGAGTCGTCTGGCCGCTTGGGCTCATGCTCCCAGGTGACGAGCCTGGGGAGTAGCCGCCACTCATTCGCTACTCCCGGGTTGCTGGAAAGACAGGGAAGAGGCCTGGTGGCTGCTGAGCCAGTCAGTGTGGCCGCTCGCATCGGTCGTGCCTTGGACCGTCTTGCCGTCCGCGGACGTCACCGTGTACGGGTGGTTCGCGATCGGTTCGCGCGTCCTGTCGTCGACGAGCTGGAAGCGTCCCCGATACGCGCCATCGTCCTGTGCGACGTTCTGCGCCAGAACGCTTTTACCCGCTCCGATCGAGCCGCCCGCGCCGGACGTCGGCTCTACCGTCGCCTGGCCTTGAGACGCGATCAGCGTTGCGCCGCACGCCGTCTTGTCCCCGTCAATTGCCACGGCCCGCCCACCGAACGTCATGCTGCGCACCCGGACGCCAATGATCGGATAGACGCCGCCGCACTTCGGGCACGACACCATGTCGCCTTCGAGCGCCAGCGGCTTCCCGAATACGATGTTGGTCGACGTACACGCGAGAACGCGGCCGCCGTGGTCGGTCGTGTCGCCTTCGCGGATGAATGCTGAACTCATGCCCAATCCTCACAGGAAATCTGCGCGGAAATGTAGCACGCAAGGGTAGGTGAAAACCCTGTAGGAATTACCGGGCGACTGTATGTGCGCGGGATCCGTTTCGAAGAGCGCCCCGGTAAAGCTCCGAATGCAGTCTCCGCTACTCGGGCCAGCGATACGGGAAGACCCGATGATTCTCGAAGTCCGGAATTTGGTCGAAGACGCCAACTCCCGAAATGTCGCCGAACACGGTGCCAATCATTGCGACGGCATCGTTAAACTGGACGGCAAAAAGTGCCGACGGCGGATCCGCGTCGATCAGAGTGTAGGCGCACGCAAACTGGTCGTTCAGCATGCTGTTACCGCGTTGAATCGGAGGGAACTGCGCAAGCAACGGACTCAAATTTTCGGAGCTCAAAAGTTGGTCCATCCCGTGCGCGTTTGTCGTCCACAGGACGACTATCCCGCCGCGAGACGTTAGCGGACGCCCGGTGCGCATGTAGTAAAGAGCGCAAAACAGCTTGCGAGCCACAGTTTTGGAGGCTTCATAAAATTCAGGATGATCGATCGACAGGATAGGTAGGTCCCGGAATGTCTCGCCGGGGCCGGGCTGGATGCCGAGCGCGCGGGCTTGGCTTCTCTTTTCCGTGACAGACATCAGCATTGAACGGTAGGTTTCGGGCAGAACGTGCGCAACGCCTCGGGCGTTCTTCGCCCACTCCCGTTGTGCATTTTCTTCGCTAACACCTACCCGCGCGGGACTGAAGCGAATTCGACAGATCATCGCAAACAGCATCTCGTGCACGCGGCTTGCGTTGTTGCATTGTCCACACGCGGGGAAGACATGCTCCTCTGGCCAGATCCGACCGACAAAAAAGCTGCGAGGTGGCCAATGATCCTGTGTGGTCGCCAGAGCCTCTCCGCCGCAAAAGCAGCATCGCGGATGCTGCGCAAAGAATCGCTTTTTTCTCTCGGCAGCCTGTCCCATTGATCGTCTTTCCCCGTGATGCTGCATTTCCCCAATAGGGTTGCACTATGATGGTTCGGAAGCACCATTCAAAGCAAGGTATCAACGCGGAAGCGGGAGACCATGACAGATCGTGACGAAGATGGAGGGTCGCTGATCGACCCGGCCCTATGGAAGGACTGGCGACTTCAGACTACGGCGGAACTCGCGGAGCCGTTCACGCCCCCGTGGAGCCCGGAAGTGACGTATGCGAAAGGGTCGCTGATAAAGCTAGCCGGACAGTTCCCAGTGCACGACGGGCGTCAACTGACGCTCAACATTCCGAACGCGACCGCGTTGTTCTTGAGCATTTCACATCGAAACTACGTCGAGGCTCGCGCCGTCCTGGATCGCAGCGGCATCCGAAAAGGGATGCGCAAAAACGTCACGTTTGCTGTCGATGCCGATGCCTTTCACTATCTCGAGTGCTTCATGACGAGCGTGGTTGGCGCTTATACGGCAGTCGAAGCGTTTGCGAACGAGACAATCCCAGACAGCTACATCCACGTACAGAAGTACAAGGACACGGAAGAGCGGTTGGTTAAGGCAGACATCGAGCGTCGACTAACGCTATCGAAAAAGATGATGGAAATTCTGCCTGCAGCCCTGAGCATCCAGACGCCGAAGGGGAAGAAGTGTTGGGACGAATTTCATCGGCTTGAGCTCATGCGGGAGCGGATCATTCACATGAAGTCTGCCGATCGCAACATGAACGGCCCGGTTCGCGGAACTGTTTGGGAGGATTTATTCAAGTTTCCAGAGCCGGTTTCGCTGGCGTTGCCGATCCTGGAGTTCTTCGCCCGCCAGATGGATGTGAAGCGTCTGTGGGTCACTGATCGTCCGTTTTGAACACGAATCATCGGCGCTCTTCGTGCGCTGTACGTACCGCTGCTATTTCGCGCTTTCAATTTGCCGCGGAGCACTCTTGAGTGCAGCTAAATTGCAGCTGGTGTGAGCTGGATTGGCCTTGATTGACCTTGAGTAGCCTTGGTTATGCAGTTTGAGAGTTGCGTAAGGCCTTGATTTAACAGGAAGTGCTCCGCGCCGGTAAAGCTCCGAACGCAAGGGTTGCTGGTTCGATCCCAGCCGGGCGCGCCAAAACATGCCTGTTCAGGCTTTCAGCGGTTTCTCCGCATCATTGTTTTCCCGTTTGCAGTAACATCCCGGCCGATTGCCGTCATGGCGGTTATCGATCGCGTGCGCATCCGGCACGGCGAAACCCTTCGCTGATCCGGTTCGACGTGCCCGAAGCCCGCCCGAAGACGCCGCTCGAGCCTATCGACCGAAACCAGGAGCAGCCGCATCGCATCGCGATCGGCCATCGCCGGATGAGCAAATCACTTTCCGTTCAGATCATCAACGGGCCGGACGGCGCGCCGGCCTTCGTCGTGATTCCGTACGCGGAATACATGGCGCAGCGCGACCAAGAGCGCGACCTGATTCCGCACGAAGTCGTGACGCGCGCCGTGTTCGACGGCGGCTCGCCGGCACGTGCATGGCGCGAGTATCTCGGGCTGACGCGCGCCGAAGTCGCGCGGCGGATCGGCATCGGCCGGGCGGACTATGCGAAACGGGAAAAGCGCCCGAAGCTGCGCAAGCCGATGCGCAGGAAGATTGCCACCGCACTCGGCATCACGCTCGCGCAGCTCGATTTCTGACGGCCTGACGCGCAGCGCGGCGAACCGCGAGGGCCGCACACGCATCGGTGCCGTGCCACCTCGCCGTTGTGCGAGAATCGCCGGCAACGACAACTCAAGCGTCGATCGCGGCGGCCGTCCGCGCATCGCGCCGACTCCCGATGGCTGCCACCCCGTCTCCCTCGACCGCAGTCGATGCCCGCGCGCTGACCGATGCGCAGCAGGCGCTGCTCGCGCGTCTGAACGCCTATTCCCCCGATGATCCCGACGCGCCGCAGCCATACAGCCGCCGCCTCGCCGAAGCCGAAGGCTGGTCGCATGCTCATGCGCTGGCCGTGATCAAAGAGTACAAGCGCTTCGCGTTTCTCGCGCAGGCGGCCGGGCATCCGGTCACGCCGTCGGTCGCGGTCGATGCCGCGTGGCATTTCCACCTGCAGTACACGCTCGAATACTGGGACGTCTTCTGCGCCGACGTGCTGCGCGCGCGACTGCATCACATGCCGGGCACGGGCGCGCCGGACGAGGGCGCGGTGTACGCGCAGCGCTATCGCGACACGCTCGACAGCTACCGCCGGCTGTTCGGCCATGAGCCGCCGGAATCGATCTGGCCGCGCCCCGTCGACCGGCCGGCCGAAGCGGCGCCGCCGCAGGCAGACGAGCCGGCCTTCACGCCGACGCGCCGCACCTGGCGCAGCCGGCTGCCGAAACTCGCGTGGCCGGCGGCCGCCGCGAGCGTCGCCGCGACCTGCGCATCGGCGCAGGACTTCAACGTGCTGGACTACACGGGGCCGCAGTTTCTCGCGTTCTACATCCCGGCCTGCATGGCCGCGCTGCTGTTGATCGGGCTGGCGCAACAGATCGAATACCGGTGCCGGCGCAGGCGCGCATTCTCGTCGGACCTGACGGTCGAGCAGGCCGCGTACCTCGCCGGCGACGAGTCGCGGGTCGTGCAGGTCGCGACGCTGTCGCTCGTTCACGCGGGCGCGATCGAGCTGGCGATGGCCGGGCGGCTGGGTGGGCGCGTGCGGCTTGTCGATGCGACACGGGCCGGCGAATACGGGGACGAATGCGAATGGCTGGCCGGTCAGCCTGACGGGGAGGCCAGCTTCGGCGCATTCCGTCAGCTGCTGGCGCGTCGCGCTGCCGAGCAGGCGAAATCGTTGCGCGCGCGGGGCTGTTTCTGGGCGCCGGGCGACATGTGGACGGCGCGCGTGGCCGCCCGCGCGATCGCGCTGGGGGTGCTCGGCACGGGCGCGGCGAAACTGGCGGTCGGGCTGAGTCGCGGCCGGCCGGTCCTGTTGCTCGTGATCTGCATGGCGGCGTTCGCGATTGCATACGGCATCGTCGTGGGGCGGCTGACCGGGTTCGGGCGGCCCGGCCTGACGGTGGGCGGGCAGGCGTCGCTCGCGGCCCGGCGAACCGTGCGCAGCGGCGAACACGACCGGCCGGACGCGTTGCTGTGGACCGCCGCGCTGTTCGGCGCGGGCGCGCTGGCCGGCACCGCGTGGGCCGCGCATTCGATGGTGCTGATGGAACCGCCGCCGTTGACGCCGACCGCCGCGCGGGCGGGCGGATCGACCGGTTCGTCCTGCAGTTCGAGCGACTCGTCGTCGAGCTGCAGCTCGTCGAGCTCGTGCAGCTCCAGCAGTTGCGGCGGCTGTTCGAGCAGCTGAGCACAGGGCGCGCTGCCGGGATAGCGCGCCGGGCCGCCAGCGTCAGGCAAGCGGCACGGCGCGCGCCGAACTACGCGATCGCGGCATCGGCGGGCGTTCGTGC
This sequence comes from Burkholderia sp. Bp8992, assembly GCF_003853705.1. Classification (GTDB taxonomy): domain Bacteria; phylum Pseudomonadota; class Gammaproteobacteria; order Burkholderiales; family Burkholderiaceae; genus Burkholderia. The sequence goes on from NZ_QTQI01000017.1 coordinate 169,009, forward strand.
CTGCGCAGCACGCCCGTCGCCCGCCTCGACGATCAGCGTCCAGTCGAACGCCGGCAGTGCGCAGAGCTGCTCGACGGTGGCCGTGTACTCGTGCGCGGGCGCGTGCAGGTAGCGCACCTTGTCGGTCCATTCGGGCAGCGGCGCCTGCGACGTGGTCACCACGACCGCCAGCAGATCCTGTTCCGGCCGCCTTGCGATTTCCTGCAGGCTCAGCCGGACCTTGTCGAGGTCGCCCTCGGCGTCGAGGATCAGCGCGCCGGGGATCGGCGCATCCGGCCGGCCGGGCGGGTTGCCGACAGCGCCTTTGTCGATGCACTGCTGATACACATGGCGATAGCGCGGCAGCGCCTGCTGCAGCGCGTGATGCTTGCGGACCTTCGCCTGCGCCGTGCGCGCGAGCCCGCGGCGCAGCGCCGGGTTCGCGATCAGCCGGTCGAGCGCGTCGACCCAGGCCTGCGGCGCATCCGGGACCAGCAGGCCGTCGCAGCCGTCGTGCAGCGCGAGGCGATAGGCTGGCCGGTCGCTGACGATCGAAGCGATGCCGGCCGCCGCGTATTCCTGCCACTGGATCGTGCTCGTGCCGGCGTTGTAGTCGTGGTCGGCGAGCGGCAGCAGCGCGATGTCCCAGCACCGTTCCGGCAGGCGTTGTGCGTGCGCGTCGTAGTCGTGAAGCTCGGGCTCGCACGCGGCGTCCGGGTGGCCGGCCCAGCCTGGCGGGACGTCTGCGCCGACGAAACTCACCTTGACCTTGCCCGGATGGCGCGCGCAGATCGCCTGCAGCGCCGCGTCGACGAGCGCAAAGTTGTCGTCGCGCAGCGACGCGCCGGCGATGCCGATCGTCACGCAGTCGTCGCCGCGCGCCGTCACGGGGCGGTAGAACCGGTCGAAGTCCACGCTGTCGGGCAGCACGTGAACGCGCGGGTGCGACAGCCGGTAGCGGCTGGCGATGAACGGCGTGGATACGATCACGGCGTCCGCGTTGCGCAGCACGAGCTCGATCCCCGCGCGGGCCATCCCGCCTTGCGCGGCGAGCGGGTGCGCGGCCGGCAGGTCGGTCAGCAGGTCGTCGGTCTCGTAGATCACCGGCTTTTCATGCCTGAAGATCGTATACAGGTCGTTGCCCGTCAGGATGCCGGGCGTCAGCCGGTGCAGCAGGATGGCGTCGGCCGTGGCCAGCACGCTGCTGTCGATCTGGCCGTCCCGGATGCCCGGGACGAGTTCCCATTCGTCGTTCAGCAGACCGAACGGAAGCGTGAGGCGAATGCGCGACGACGCGCACGCGTCCGGATCGGTCGAATACACGATCAGGCGCTTGCGGCGCGGTGTGGCGTCCGCAGTCGCGGCGACGGGCGCCATCGTTCGGTTCTCCGCGAGCAGCCGCGCGTACAGCGCGCCGTGGCGCGCGGCGTTGCGGCCGATGTCGTGCTGCGCACGGATCTCATCCTGCGCGGCCGCGGCGAGTTGCGCGCGGGTTTGCGGATGTTCGATCAGGTGCGCGATCGCGTCGACCCACGCATCGGCGGTGTCGGCGACGAGCCAGCCCGTGCGGCCGTGGACAACCGGGCAGCCGTCCGCCGGCGTGGCGACGAGCACCGTGGCCGCGCCGGCCGCCGAGCATTCGAGCCATGCGCGCGGCGGCGCATCGTCGCGCAACGTGACCGGCGCCGCGACCAGCGCGATGTCGAGGTCCGCGCGCTTCAGCGCGTCGGCGTAGCTGTCGTAAGGGGCAGGCTCCGCGATCAGCGTGACGTCCGGTTCGCGGTCCCAGCCGGCCGGCAGCGCCGCGCCGATGAACGACACCCGGAGCTTCCCCGGAAACCGGCGGCGGAGCTCGGCCAGCGCCTGGCGGACCTGCTCGAGACGCACGCCGTCGAGACCGGTGCCGGAAACCGCGAGGTTCACGTGGTCGCGCACGCCGGGCGCCGCGCGGTGCAGACGCTCGAGATCGACGCCGGTCGGCAGCACGTGGACCGATGCGTTGACATGACGGTACTCCCGCACCAGCGCTTCCGACGGCACGACGAGCGCATGCGCGCGCTGCACGGCGCTGCGGATGCCCGCCTTGCGGCGCGCGTTGTCGGCCGCGCCGGGGATGTCGGCGAGCAGCGTGTCGAGCGGCGCGTCGATCTCGAGGGCGACCGGCTTGCCGAGCGAGAACAGGTGTTCCAGCGTGGCGGGGGACAGCAGGCCCGGCGTGTCGCCCTGCAGCACGATCAGGTCGGCGCGCTGCAGTGCGTCGGGATCGATGCCGGCTTGCGTGACAGGGAAAGTCAGTGCCCATTCGCGGTCCAGCCGCGCGAACGGCTGCGTGAAGCGCAGGCTGGTGCGCGCGTGGTCGGCCGGTTCTGCGGTGACGACCGCGATGCACGAGCGCGGCGCGGTCGCGGGTTGTCCCTGGGCGGCGGCGCTCGTCGCGACGGCCTGCGCATCCAGTTTGTCCGCGTGGGCCTGGGTCCGCTCGACGAAGTGCTGCAACTGCTGCCAGAACGTCTCCTCTTCCTTCAGGTAGACGCTGCGCGCTTCGTGAACGGTGGCCTTCGCGTGGGCGATCTCGTGTTCGTCGAGCCCCCACGCGATGCCCTTGCCGTCCATCACCCACCGGGTCGGCTCCGACAGCGACGCGTCATTCATGATGCACACGACCGGGCAGCCGCACAGCAGCGCTTCGAATACGGCGGTGGACCATTCGTACATGTACACGCACTCGACCTGCCGGAACAGCGCCGCGAGTTCGTGCGCCGAACGTTCCGGCACGCGGGTCGAGATTTCGATCGACTCGGCGGTGACCGGGTGCAGCGTGCCGCCGCGCCGCAGGTGGCGATTGATGAAGACGGCCGTGCCGTTGCGGCGGGCGTCGTCAACCCCGTCGCTGTTGAAGATGCGCGTGTCGACCAGCGGTATGCGCAGCAGGTCCGCCTTCCATTCTTCGGGCACCAGCGACGGCCCGAACGTGAAGATGAGGTCGTCCGGCTGCAGGCTGATCGGTTCGCCGTTGATGCGGCCGGGCTCGGCCAGCAGGTAGCGCACGACGCAGCGCGCGTTGAACGGATTGCCGGTGACGACGTCCGGGTAGACGACGATCGGGCTGCGATTCGCGCGGGCGTGCGCCTGCGCGATGTCGTTGGTCAGCGGCGGCGTGCGCAGCTCGGGATGCACGACCGCCGTGCAGACGTACGCTTCGTGGCCGAGCAGGTTCAGCACGTGGCACAGGTAGTGCATCGCGCGGATCCCGCCGGAGGTTTGCCGGAAATTCGGCGCGAGGATGTAGTACGGGTGGTCGAGTCGCGTAAAGATGCGCGAACCGCCGTGCGCCAGGCCAGGTGTGGGAGTCGTCATCGTTATCGGGTGCGGTAGAAATCGAAGACCACGTCGAGGATGCGATCCTGTTCGGCTTCGGTCATGTCGTGGTACAGCGGCAGCCGGACGAGCCGGTCGGCGACGAGGTCCGTCACCGCCATGCCGGACCCGCAGCGCCCGTAGCGCTGGCCGGCCGGCGAACTGTGCAGCGGCACGTAGTGGAACACCGCGTTCACGCCCACCGCGCGGATCTGCTGCAGCAGCTCGGTGCGTTCGGCGAGGTCGCGTGCGAGGAAATAGAACATGTGGCCGTTGCCGCGCTCTGCGAGCGAAATCGCGGGCAGCTCGATCAGCCCGTCCGCGTGCAGCGGCTGCAGTGCGTCCTGGTAGCGCTGCACGGTCGCGCGCCGCTGCGCGGTGATCACGTCCGCGTGCTCGAACTGCGCGTACAGGAACGCCGCGATCAGCTCGCCCGGCAGGAACGACGAGCCGACGTCGACCCAGGTGTACTTGTCCACCTGCCCGCGGAAGAACTGACTGCGGTTGGTGCCCTTCTCGCGGATGATCTCCGCGCGCTCGACGAGGCGCGGGTCGTTGACCAGCAGCGCGCCGCCTTCGCCCGAGATCACGTTCTTGGTCTCGTGGAAGCTGAGGCACGCGAGGTGGCCGAGGCTGCCGAGCGGCTTGCCGTTCCACGACGACTGCAGCGCCTGGGCGGCGTCCTCGATCACCCATAGGTCGTGGTCCGCCGCGAGCTGCCCGATCACGTCCATGTCGCATGCGACGCCCGCGTAGTGCACCGGCACGATCGCGCGCGTGCGCTGGGTGATCGCGGCGGCGATCTGCGTCTCGTCAAGGTTCAGCGTGTCGCGGCGGATGTCGACGAACACCGGCGTCGCGCCGCGCAGCACGAACGCGTTGGCGGTCGACACGAACGTGTAGGACGGCATGATCACTTCGTCGCCGGGCTGCACGTCGGCGAGGATCGCGGCCATCTCGAGCGCGGCCGTGCAGGAGTGCGTGAGCAACGCGCGCTGGCAGCCGACGCGCGCTTCCAGCCAGCGGTGGCAGAGCTTCGTGAACGCCTGGTCGCCGGCGAGGCCGCCCTGCTCGACCGCTTTCGCGATGTAGTAGAGCTCCTTGCCGACCACGAACGGGCGGCCGAACGGAATGCAGTCGAGGTTGGGTGGGCCGAACATGGTCAGGCTCCGCGGTGAGGGTGGGACGTTCGGCCGCGCGGCTTGCGCGCGGCACCGCTCAGATGTCCTTGCGGACGAGAATCGTGAATTCGTACAGGCCGTAGTCGTGCAGCAGCGCGACGTGGCGCGAATAGCGGCGCTTGCAGCGATCGAACAGCGCGCACGGGTCCGCGTAGTACAGGAGGTCCGGGCGCATGAACGGCGGATCGGAATACGACGTCAGGCAGTTGAACGCGAAGCCCAGTCGGCTCGTCGCGTGCAGCGTGTCGAGCGTCGCGTGGATGTAGTCGAGCCATGCGTCGTCGCCGTGACCGCGCCTGACGTTGAAGATGCCGGATGCGATCCCGTAGTCCGACGCGGCCGGCGGCACCGCGCCGACATGAAACGCGACGTTCGCGTCTTCGCGGTAGCGCTGCCGCGCGGCGTCGACCATGTCGGACGAGATGTCGTAGCCCGCATACGCGAAGCCGTCCGGCAGCGCGCGCGCCTTCAGGAAATCGACCAGCGCGCCGTAGCCGCAGCCGATGTCGTTCACCGAGTGGCCGCCGGACGCGGGCAGGATCTTCGTCAGTTGTTCGAAGCGCAGGAACTGACTGGTTTCACCGTTCCAGTCGACGCCGCGCGCGGTCGCGCCGTGCTCCGCCAGCCGCGCGCTGTAGTACGCGGCTACTTCTTCAAGCAGGCTCGCATGCCGGGATTCGCTCATGGACATCGCCTCAGTCTTTCGAGGTCAGCGCGTATCGGCGCGCTTCGGGACCGCAGTTGAACAGTACGTCGAGCACCGTCACGCCGTGGACGAAGTCGCCCCACTGCTGCGGATACTCGGGATAGGTCGGATAGTCGAACCAGCGCACCGCGACGCCGGCATCGGCGAACAGGTTCTCGTCGAGGTAGCTGCGCGCGGCCGGGCCGGACAGGTACTCGGTCGCGCCCGCCTGCACGCACAGGTTCAGCAGCTTCTCGGTGCGGTCGCCGTGGAGCGCATAGTCCGACGTCGACGACACGCGCGTGCCGATCTCCAGTTGCCGCAGGACCCACGTCAGCATCGCGAAATTCAGCTCGCTCAGCATCCCGTAGGGGCGACCGGTGTAGAGCGCTTCGAGCTCGTCCGCATAGCGCGCGAAGTGCGGCGCGCGCGCGTAGTTCTGCTGCAGGGCCTTCCAGTGCAGCGGCGCCCAGTCGGCGCCGTCGATCTCGGTTTCGCGGATCGACTGGTGATACTTGCCCTTCACCTTCACCGGCACGCTCAGCCATTGAACGCCCTGCGGCGTCTTGATCTGGTTGCGGTTGCGCCAGTCGCGGCGCGTGTACTGCGCGTCATCGTAGAGGATGAACTCGTCGCTGGCGGCGATCAGGTCGAAGTAGCCCTTCCACGGAATGTAGTTGGACTGGACGATCGCTACCCGCTTCGCATCGCGGTTCATGGTCGCACCGCTCATGCCGGAATGTGGCCGTACCGGTACATGTCGACGAGCTCGGGCGGAATGCCCCAGTCCGTTGCGCCCAGCTTGTCGTGCAGCGCCTCCAGGTCCGCGCGCATCGCGTTCCGAAGCTGTTCGACCATGCGGTTGCGCGCCGGCACGAAGTCGTGCTGGTACGCGGCATTGATCTGATGGCGTACCGTCTTCGCGATCGCGGCCTCGCGCGTCATGTTGCGGATCAGCGGGCGTTCGGGCGCGAGTTCCGCGTAGCGCGGATCGATCGGCTCGCCGCGCATCGCCGCGACGAGATCGCGGCACAGCACCGGCGACAGGTGGAAGCCGTCGCGCTTGGTGCCGCCGAGAATCCACAGGTCGCGCACGCTGGTTTCGCCGAACAGCGGATACAGGTCGGACGTCGTCGGCCGCCACCCGACGTTGACGTTGACCAGGCTCGCGCGCGAGAAGCGGGTGTTGATCTGGTCCATCGCGGACTTGAGCAGCGTGTACGCGCTGCCGGCGTGGCCGTGCTCGTGCGGCACCGGGCTGATGTAGTTGCTGGCGCCGACGAGGGTCCGGTCAGGCCCGTACGGCGCCGAATACACACCGCACGCGAGGCCGCGGTTGGTCGTGCGCACGCAGTGCGTGTGCACGTTCTCCGCGCTCTGCAGTTCGATCGACATGCCGATGCCGTAGAACATCCGCTGCACCGGCAGCTCGGGCAGGCTCGCCTGCAGCACGCGCGTCACGTTGGCGCCGTTGCAGAGGATGAAGCGGTCCGCGCCGAGCACGCTGCCATCGGACAGGCGCGCGCCGGTGACGCGTCCGGCCGCGGTGTCGAGCCGCTCGACCTCGGCGTCGATGAAGCGCACGTTGCCGGCTTGCGCGACCGACGCGGTCAGCGCGTCGAGAAACTGTTTCGGATTGGCCCAGCCTTCGCGCTTCAGGAAGACCGCCTTCAGCGCGCGATAGCGCGGGTCCGGATGATAGTTCGGGATGCCTGACGGATCGACCGCCTCGCAGGGCTCCTCGAATTCGCGGCAGAACCGCTGCATGGCCGCGAAGTTCTCGTCGTCGAGCGCGTCGGTCGCCGCGTTGTTCAGCACGAAGGTGCCGAAGCCATGCGCGACCGCGCGCTCCGGCGTGCAGATTTCAGCGAATACGGCGGGCCACGCCGCCGTCGCGCCGCGGCTCAGCTCGAACTTGAAGCGGTCGATCGGCGTGCCGAGCGAATCGCCTTCCAGTTCGGTGAACGAATTGAGCATCGCCGCCGCAGCGCGCGTGGCCGAGCCGGGCCGATGCGCGTGGCCGACGATCACGAGCTCGACGCCCGGCTCGGCCTGCTGCCATGCGCGGGCCGTCATCAGGCCGAGAATGCCGTTGCCGAGGATTGCGATCTTCATTTGCGGGTGCCCCCACCTTCGGGGAACGACAGGTAGCAGAGCGACGGATATGCCGCCGCCTTGTGGATCTGGTGCGGACGGTTGCCGAGCAGGTCGCGCAGGTAATGGATGCCTTCCGCGGGCAGCTGGCCGCCGCGGGTGAGCTGCCAGAACGCAACGACGCCGCCGGGGACCAGCCGCTCCATCACCGCGTCGAACGCGTGCCGGGTCGGCTCGATCACGTTCAGGTCGAACCACGCGAGCGCGACCATCTCGCCGGGATGCGCTTCGTCGAACGCCGCCAGCGTGTCGCGGCAGTCGCCTTCCCACACGTGATGCTTGTCATGCACGTGTCCCATCGCGTTGCTGCGCTCGTGCAGGTTCAGCAGCTTGCGCAGCAGGTCGGCGTACTCGCCGGACAGCGAGTACGTGCCGTCGGAGAACAGCTTGCGGTCGCGCGCGTCGTGCTCGGCGAAGCCCGTGTAGCCCGTGAACGTATCGAATGCGTGGATGCGGCGCTGGAAGTTCAGCGGCTCGAGAATCGCGCGGAAGTTCTCGCACAGCACGGCGGTCTGCCCGCGCCACGTGCCGAGATCGAGGATCGCGCCCGGCAGCGGCACGATTTTTTGATAAATCTCGAAGGTCGCGAGAATGCGTGCGAGGAGCGAGCCGCGCACGAACAGGCCGAGCGACCGTTCCAGTTCCTCGCGCGTCGCGGGGTAGGTCTGCATCAGGTCGAACAGTTCGCGGCGCGCCGCGAGCTGATCGCCATCTGCGTTGGTGATGATCGCTGATTCGTGCATACACAGGGCTCCAGGCGCAAAGGGTGTGGCCGGACGAGCGCGTGTCGGCGCGGTGGCATCGGAATGCGCAACCGTCCGAGCGTCGCAGGTCGGACATCTTTCTACGATCAAGTCTAGCGAGCGCCGCCAGGATCGAATGTCGGATTAGCGGGTGGTTTCACCCCGCATTTCGATGGATGCGCGGGTGTCCGGCGCGAATTCGGGGCGCCTGCGGGTGCGGCTTGCAGTCGCGCGAATAGCGACCAATTCCAGCACCTGCTCGCCAAATTGGAACGCGGCGTGCGCGAGGAGAATTCGGACACGTCGGAGACCGTCGGTGCGTGCGTCCGCGGGCGAAGGCATGTGCCGGCGCAGCGGCGCCGGCCGCGATTCGAATCCCGTATTGGCTACCAGGACGACCTAGCTCATGATGCCCACCTCCCCCGCCGCCGCCACGATCGAACAGGCGCTGGCGCACCATCAGGCCGAACGGCTGGAAGAGGCCGAGACGCTGTACCGGCAGATCCTCGACACCGATCCCCGGCACGCGGACGCGCTTCACCTCCTCGGCCTGATCGGCCATCAGTACGGGCGCTATCAGGAGGCATCCGACCTGATCATGGCGGCGATCGAGATCCGGCCGGACGCGATGTACTACTACAACCTCGGCAACGTGATGCAGGCGGACAACCGTCACGCCGCCGCCGCCGAGTGCTTCCGTCTCGCAATCGAGCTGCGACCCGACTACGTCGATGCGTACAACAATCTCGGCAACGCGCTGCGGCTCGCCGGCGACGCCCGCGCGGCCGTCGATGCGTTCTGCCAGGCCATCGCGCTGACGCCGGACAACGGCCAGGCCTACAACAATCTTGCGAATGCGCTGTTCGACCTGAACGAGATCCCGGCCGCGCTCGAGGCTTACCGGCACGCGGTCGCGCTGCGCCCCGAACTGCCGGAGCCGCGCAGCAACCTGCTGTTCGCGAGCCACTGCAGCGAAGCGTTCGACCACGACGCCTATCTCGCCGAGGCCGCGCGCTATGACGAACTCGTCACGCGGCGCGCGAAGCCGTGGACGGACTGGCTCGTCGACCCGGCTCCCCGCGCCGGGCGGCCGCTGAAGGTCGGCATCGTGTCGGGCGACCTGAAGTCGCATCCGGTCGGCTATTTCATCGAGAGCATGCTGAAGCATCTCGACGCGAACCGGATCGAGATGCATGCGTACCCGACGCGCGACGTCGAGGACGACGTGACCGCCCGCCTCAAGCCGGCCTTCTCGACGTGGACCAGCATCGCCGGCCTGAGCGACGAAGCAGCGGCCGCGCGTGTCCGCGCGGACCGCATCGACGTGCTGCTCGACGCGGCGGGCCACACGGTCTACAACCGCCTGCCGCTGTTCGCGTGGAAGCCGGCGCCGCTGCAGGCGAGCTGGCCCGGTTATTTCGCGAGCACCGGCGTGCGCGCGATCGACTACGTGATCGGCGACCGTCACGTGCTGCCGCCCGCCGAGGCTGCGCATTTCACCGAGCGGCCGTGGCATCTGCCGGACAGCTATCTGTGCTTCACGCCGCCGGCCGAGCCTGTCGACGTCGGCGCGCTGCCGATGCTCGCGAACGGCCATCCGACCTTCGGCTATTTCGGCAAGCTCGCGAAGATCACCGATCACGTCGCCGCGGTCTGGTCGCGCGTGCTGCAATCGGTCGCGGGCGCGAAGCTGTTCGTGAAGGCGGAGCATCTCGACGATCCGCGCGAGCAGCAGGCGCTTGCCGCGCGCTTCGCGGCGCACGGCATCGACGCGCAGCGCCTGATCCTCGAAGGCCGCTCGCCGCGCGCCGAATACCTGGCCGCGTACCGGCGTGTCGACCTGATGCTGAGCCCGTTCCCGTATCCGGGCGGCACGACGACCGCCGAAGCGCTGTGGATGGGCGTGCCCGTGCTGTGCCGGCGTGGCGAGCGCTTCCTGTCGCACATCGCCGAGAGCCTGCTGCATTCGGCGCGGCTGCCCGAGTGGATCGCGGACGACGACGACGCGTATGTCGCGAAGGCCGTCGCGCAGGTCGGCCAGCCTGCCGAGCTGGCGGCGCTGCGCGCGACGCTGCGCGCGCAGGTGCTCGCGTCGCCGCTGTGCGACGCGCCCCGCTTCGCGCGCCACTTCGAGGACGCACTGCACGGCATGTGGGCGCAGCACGTCGAAGCCGCGCCGGTCGCATCCGTGTGAGGCCGCTCACGGCGTGACGTGCGTGGGCATTTCCACGGAGGCGGCCAGCGGAACATGGCGCCCCTCGCGCTGAACACCGCGCCGGCCGGCGTGATCGTCATTCCGACCGGTGGCGCGTGCGCGACACCGTCGTCGGCATGGCGCGCGATGGGATGGCGGCGCCGGCCGTGACGATCGGGCACGGCGGCAGGCTGATCGACTTCCGACGCGAACCGCATCCCTATTGAGCAGAGCAGACGAGATGGACGGAACAGGACAGGCATTGCAGGCGGCGCTCGCGCATCATCAGGCGGGGCGTCTCGCGGAAGCGAAGACGCTGTACGACGCGATCCTCACTGCGCAGCCGGGCCAGCCGGACGCGCTGCATTTCCTCGGGCTGCTGGCGTGCCAGCTGAAACAGTACGACGCCGGGCTCGCACTGATGGAGCAATCGCTCGTCGAGCGGCCGGACGCGTCGTACTTTAACAACCTGGGCAACATGCTGCGCGAAAGCGGCCGGCTCGACGACGCGATCGCGCACTACCGGCGCGCGGTGGCGCTGCGTCCGGACTATCCGGAGGCGCACAACAACCTCGGCAACGCGTTGCGCGACGCACGCGAGCCGGCGGCCGCGATGCAGAGCTGCGCGCGCGCGATCGAGCTGCGGCCCGGTTACGCGCAGGCGTACAACAACCTCGGCAACGCGCTGCAGGACCTGGGCGACCTCGATGGCGCCGCCACGCATTACGGCCGCGCGATCGAGCTGGATGCGTCGATGGCGATGGCCCACGCGAACCTGAGCGCCGTGCGTCACAAGCAACTGCGCTGCGCGGAAGCGCTCGCGCATGCGCAGGACGCGATCCGGCTCGCGCCGAACCTCGGCGACGCACATAACCACGCGGGCAACGCGTATCACGGACTGGACCGGCTCGAGGATGCGCAAGCGTGCCATCGCACGGCCGTCACGCTCAATCCGGCGGACGCCGGCGCGTGCCACAACCTGTCCGTCGTGCTGCTGAAGCTGCAGCGGCTCGACGAGGCGCTCGTGTATTGCCGGCAGGCGTTGCAGGCCGGCCCGCCGGCTGTGTTGATGCACGTCAATCTCGGCGACATCCTGCGCGCGCAGGGCAACGTCGATGCCGCGGTCCACGCGTATCGCGATGCGCTCGCGCTGGTGCGCGACGACGCCGACGACGTCGCGGCGACCGTGCTGAACCGGCTGCTGTTCAGCGCAGCGGCATCCGCTTGCGTGAACCCCGCCGACTACCTGGCCGACGCGCGACGCTACGGCCGGCACCTGGCCGCGCGTTCGACGCGCTACTCGCACGATCCGCGCGAGCGGGCCGCGCGCGCGCAAGGGCGGCCGCTGCGCGTCGGGTTCGTGTCCGGCGACCTGCGCCTGCATCCGGTCGGCATCTTCCTGGAAAGCGTGCTCGCGCACCTCGAGCGCACGCGCATCGACCTGCGCGTGTACGTGACCACGGACGAGGAGGACGCGATCACCGCGAAACTGAAGCCGCACGCGAACGGCTGGCGCTCGATCGCCGCGCTGGGTCCGGAGGCGGCCGCGCGGATGATTCACGACGACGAAATCGACGTCCTCGTCGACCTCGCGGGCCATACGCAGTCGAGCGGGCTCCCCGTGTTCGGCTGGAAACCCGCGCCGGTGCAGGCGAGCTGGCTCGGTTTCTTCGCGTCGACCGGCTGCGACGCGATCGATTACTTCATCGGCGACCGTTACACGCTGCCGGACGCCGAAGCGCATCACTTCGTCGAGAGGCCGTGGCGGCTGCCGGACAGCTTCCTGTGCTTCACGCCGCCGGCCTGCGACGTCGAGGTCGGCCCGCTGCCGATGGCGGCGCGCGGCCATCCGACGTTCGGTTGCTTCGGCCAGCTCGTGAAGATCGGCGACGACGTCGTGCGCGCGTGGTCGCGCATCCTGCACGCGCTGCCGGACGCGCGGCTGCTGCTCAAGGCGCATGAGCTCGGTCGCGAGGGCGTGCGCGACGCGACCGCCGCGCGCTTCGCGCGGCACGGTATCGGCGCGGACCGGCTGATCCTCGAGGGCGGTTCGCCACGCGCGGAATACTTCGGCGCATATAACCGCATCGACGTCGCGCTGAGCCCGTTCCCGTACCCGGGCGGCACGACCACGGCCGAAGCGCTGTGGATGGGCGTGCCGGTGCTCGGGATGAAGGGCAGCAGGTTCGTCACGCACATCTGCGAAAGCGTGCTGCACGCGGCGGGCATGGGCGAATGGGTCGCTGACGGCGAGGACACCTATGTCGCGAAGGCGATCGCGGCGGTGCGCGATCGCGAGCGCCTCGCGGCGCTGCACGCGAGCCTGCGTGCGCAGCTGCTCGCGTCGCCGTTGTGCGACGCGCGCCGGTTCGCGGCGCATCTCGAAGCGGCTTTCATCGGCATGTGGCAACGCTATACGAACTCGGAAAACGAAGCATGAACGATATCCACGACACGCTGCAGTCCGCGCTTGCGCATCATCAGGCGGGGCGTCTCGCGGAAGCGAAGGCGCTGTACGACGCGATCCTCACCGCGCAGCCGGGCCAGCCGGATGCACTGCATTTCCTCGGGCTGCTGGCGTGCCAGCTGAAACAGTACGACGCCGGGCTCGCACTGATGGAGCAATCGCTCGTCGAGCGGCCGGACGCGTCGTACTT
>NZ_QTQI01000018.1 GCF_003853705.1 Burkholderia sp. Bp8992
TCGCCGCCGACAGCCCGGCGGGGCCGCCGCCGACGATCACGACGTCGTATTCCATCGATTCGCGCGGGCCGTATTGCTCGATGAGGCTTGCGGGGGTCATTGGCGTTCCTCTAACCGTTAGAATGCTTTTATTCGGGAGCGTATTGTCTGCGAAACGAAACGCTTGCCGCAACAACATGCGGCTAGATTAGCACGATCGTTCTATTTTTGTGCTAGGGTAATGTCGCCCGGGCTGTGCCGCCCGGGCTGGCGAAACGACATCGAAAGGGGATGTGCAAATGGGTCGGTCGATCAATCTGGAAGGCAAGGTTGCGCTGGTCACGGGCGCGTCGAGCGGCCTCGGGCAGCGCTTTGCGCAGGTGCTGTCGCAGGCTGGCGCGAAGGTCGTGCTCGCGAGCCGCCGCGTCGAGCGCCTGAAGGAACTGCGCGCGGAGATCGAGGCGGCCGGCGGCGCCGCGCACGTCGTGTCGCTCGACGTCACCGACGTCCAGAGCATCAAGGCGGCGGTCGCGCATGCCGAGACGGAAGCCGGCACGATCGACATCCTCGTGAACAATTCGGGCGTCTCGACGATGCAGAAGCTCGTCGACGTCACGCCGGCCGATTTCGAGTTCGTGTTCGACACCAACACGCGCGGCGCATTTTTCGTCGCGCAGGAAGTGGCGAAGCGGATGATCATGCGCGCGAACGGCAGCGGCAACGGCAAGCCGCCGTGCCGGATCATCAACATCGCGTCGGTGGCAGGGCTGCGGGTGTTCCCGCAGATCGGGCTGTACGCGATGAGCAAGGCCGCGGTCGTGCAGATGACGCGCGCGATGGCGCTCGAGTGGGGGCGCCACGGGATCAACGTCAATGCGATCTGTCCGGGCTATATCGATACCGAAATCAATCATTACCTGTGGGAAACCGAGCAGGGCCAGAAGCTGCAGTCGATGCTGCCGCGCAAGCGCGTCGGCAAGCCGCAGGATCTCGACGGGCTGTTGTTGCTGCTCGCGGCCGACGAGTCGCAGTTCATCAACGGCTCGATTATCTCTGCCGACGACGGCTTCGGCCTCGCCTGAGCGGATGACATTCAGCAACAAAGAAGACTGCAATGAGCGCAACAAGCGATTACTCCCCTGTATTTGAGATGTCGATGCCGATCCGCTGGGGCGACATGGACGCGTTCGGCCATGTGAACAACACGGTCTATTTCCGCTACATGGAGCAGGCGCGGATCTCGTGGTTCGAGGAGCTCGGCATTGCCGGCGGCAACGGCGAAGGGCAGGGGCCCGTCATCGTCACGGCGTCGATGGAATTTCTCAAGCAGCTGCACTATCCGGGCGACGTGATCGCGAAGATGTCGGCCGCGAAGCCTGGCCGGAGCAGCTTCGACACCGGCTTCGAGCTCACGCGCGCGGATGATCCGCAGCACGTCTATGCGCGCGGCAAGGCGCGCTGCGTGTGGGTCGACTACGCGCTCGGCAAGTCGGTGGAACTGCCGCAACTGCTGCGCGACACGATCGAGCGCGCACTCGCGACCAAAATCGACTGAGCGCCGGGTCGGCGAGACCGGCGCCGGCGCCGGTGAGCCGCCATGCCTGTCTTACCCGGAGTCATCCGATTCGGCCGCCCAGCGCGGCCGATCTTCATTCGGACGCCGCCATCCGGCGGGCGTTCACTGCCCGAGCAGACGCTGCAGCAGTTCCGGCGTGTTGTTCGTGCCGTATTTGCGCATCAGCCGTGCGCGGTAGATGTCGACCGTGCGCGAACTGATCTCGAGCACGCGCCCGATCTGCTTGCTGGTCTTGCCTGTGGCGAGCTGCGCGGCGATCTCGCGCTCGCGCGGGGTCAGCTCGACGGCGACGCGGCGCGTCGCGCTCAGGTCCTCGAAAGTCCACACGCCGGCCGCGAGCGGCGCGGTGCGGTCGAGCGCGCGGCCCGTCACGTGGCACCAGAACAGCTCGCCGTCCGCGCGCTTCATGATCCTGTCATCCGAGTAGATGCCGTTCGCGGCCATCACGCGCGCGATGCGCTCGCCGATGCGCTGGAATTCGTCCGTCGACGGGTAGAGCACCTCGTACGACTTTCCGATCAGGTCGGCCCGCGCGCAGCGGAAGATCGACGCGAGCGCGTCGTTGCAATCCTCGATCACGCGGTCGCGCGACAGCACGAGGCCGAGCGGCGCGAGGTGGAAGGCAGTCTGGTAATCGAGAGCGGGCATGGCGCAGGCAAGCGGAGGCAAACGCTTATGTATTTTTGCGTATTGTGCCGCATCCGTGCCGCATCGTACCCTTTCAGGCATCTCGCGGTGGTTTGCCGCGACATAAAAACAGCGTGCTTCGACGCAGGCATTGCCGCGCATGCATAGAATGATGCGGCGGGCTTGCGGTCCAACTGGGCGCGTGAACCGGTTTTGCTGGTTTCCATAGAGGAAGGGACAACTGATGAACAAAGTCTATCCAAGCGCGGCTGCCGCGCTGGAAGGGATCGTCCGCGACGGACAGACCTTCGCGGTGGGCGGCTTCGGCCTGTGCGGGATTCCGGAGGCACTGATCGCGGCGTTGCGCGACTCGGCCGTCAAGGGCATCACCTGCATCAGCAACAACGCGGGCGTCGACGGTTTCGGCCTCGGCCTGCTGCTGGAAACGCGCCAGATCAGGAAGATGATCTCGTCGTACGTCGGCGAGAACAAGGAGTTCGAGCGCCAGTACCTGGCCGGCGAACTCGAGCTCGAATTTACGCCGCAAGGCACGCTCGCCGAGAAGCTGCGCGCGGGCGGCGCGGGCATCCCCGCCTTCTTCACGAATACCGGCTACGGCACCGTGATCGCGGAAGGCAAGGAAACGCGCCAGTTCGGCGACCGTCACTACGTGCTCGAGCCGTCGCTGACGGCCGACGTCGCGCTCGTGAAGGCGTGGAAGGCCGACAAGTCCGGCAACCTGATCTACCGCCGCACGGCGCGCAACTTCAACCCGATGTGCGCGATGGCCGGCAAGATCACCGTGGTGGAAGTCGAGGAGATCGTCGAGAACGGCACGCTCGATCCGGACCAGGTCCACACGCCGGGGATTTTCGTGCAGCGCATCGTGCTGAATGCGACGCCTGAAAAACGCATCGAACAACGCGTCGTACGCGCGAAAGGAGACTGACATGGCCTGGAATCGTGACCAGATGGCCGCGCGCGCGGCGAAGGAACTGCAGGACGGCTTCTACGTGAACCTCGGCATCGGCTTGCCGACGCTCGTGGCCAACCACGTGCCGGAAGGCGTCGAGGTGTGGCTGCAGTCGGAAAACGGCCTGCTCGGCATCGGCCCGTCGCCGACCGAGGACGAAGTCGACGCCGATCTCATCAACGCCGGCAAGCAGACCGTCACGACGCTGCCGGGCTCGTCGATCTTCTCGTCGGCCGATTCGTTCGCGATGATTCGCGGCGGCCACATCAACCTCGCGATCCTCGGCGCGATGCAGGTCAGCAAGCAGGGCGACCTCGCGAACTGGATGATCCCCGGCAAGATGATCAAGGGGATGGGCGGCGCAATGGACCTCGTCGCGGGCGTGGGGCGTGTCGTCGTGCTGATGGAGCATGTCGCGAAGGGCGACCAGCACAAGATCCTCGAAGAATGCAACCTGCCGCTGACGGGTGTCGGCGTGGTCGACCTGATCATCACCGATCTCGGCGTGATCGAAGTGACGCCGGCCGGCCTGAAGGTCCTCGAACTCGCCGACGGCGTGAGCGCCGACGAGATCCAGGCGAAGACGGGCGCGCCGCTCGACGTGAGCGCGGTAGCCTGAGTCGTCGTTCGTCCCGATACGCCCCGCATGCCGGAAGGTATGCGGGGCGTTTGCATGGGCGGCCGGCGCGACAGGCCGCGCCGGCGTCAGACGGCGGCCCGCAACGATTCGCCGGCGCGCCCGGTTGCGGATGGGGGCTCGCCGGGCGAACCCAACTGCAGCGCATGAAACAGGAAGCGCTGTAGCGTCGCGGCCGCCGACGTGCGATCGCCGGTATCCGCGTGGCTGAACAGCCCGAAATCGGCGGCGGGCGGGGCCGGCAGTCCGGCTGCCTGTGGATCGAGCGCGCGCATCGTGTCGCGACGCACGTTCCAGTCCAGCAGCACCGCGATGCCGAGGCCGGCCTCGACCGCCGACTGGATCGCGGACAGGCTCGTGCTGGTGCAGATGACGCGCCATGCGCGGCCGGCTTCGCGCAACGTCGCGAACAGCCTGTCCTGCCACGGGCACGCACCGCCGAATGCGACGATGGGCACCGCTTCGTCCGTCGGAAGCCGGGGCGCGGCGAGCGCGGCGGCCCAGCGCAGCGGATGCCGCCACGTCGTGAGCGGCTCTGCGCGGATCAGTGCGGGATCGCCGATCACGAAATCGAGCGCATTGGCCGCGAGTCGCTGCGACAGCACCGGGCTCGTATCGACGACGATCTCGAGCGCGACGTTCGGAAACGACGCTGCGAACTGCCGCAGCGCGTGCGGCAGATGCCCGACGGCGATGTCCTCGAGAATGCCGAGCCGGACGGTGCCTGAAATGTCGCCCGCGGTGAGCGCGGCGCGGGCGGCGAGCCCGATGCCGAGGAGCTCGTGCGCATACGGCAGCAGCACGCTGCCCGCCGCCGTCGGCGTCACGCCGCGCGGCGAGCGTTCGAGCAGGCGCTGGCCGACTTCCTCCTCGAGCCGGCGCAGCGCCATGCTGACGGCGGCCTGCGTGCGATGCAGCACCATTGCCGCCGCGCTGACGCTGCCGGTTTCGATCACGGTGACGAACGTGCGCAGCAGCGTGCTGTCGAGATCGCGGATCATCAATTTTCCTGATGCAGACATAAGAATTATCAGCTTATATCAGGCGCGCGGCCGCGGTTAGCATCGGCGTGTCACTGATCTGGAGCGGTCGAATGAGCGAGGAATCGAGTACGGTACGGCCGGGTGGTGTCGCGCGCACGGCTGCCCCATTCGCGAACGCGGTCGCGCCGCTGCTGGCGGTCGCGTCGATGTGCAGCGTGCAGCTCGGCGCGGCGCTGTCGAGGCCGGCGACGATCGAGTACGGCACCGTAAGCACAACCTGGTTGCGGCTCTGTTTCGCTGCACTCGCGCTCGCGGTTGTCGTGCGGCCGCCGCTTCGCACTTATTCGCGGCAACGCTGGATTGCGGCCGTCGCGCTCGGCAGTGCGATGGCCGTGATGACGCTGTGCTTCTTCGAAGCCGTGCGCCGCGTGCCGCTCGGGCTCGCGGTGGCGATCAACTTTCTCGGGCCGCTGGCGGTCGCCGCCGTCGGCGTGCGCAGGCCGGCGATGCTCGTATGGCCCGTGCTGGCACTGGCGGGCGTGCTGTTGCTGGCGCGGCAGGACGGCATGTGGGTGACGGCGCCCGCCGCGCTGGTCTTTCCGGTCGGTTCGGCGCTCGGCTGGGCCGCCTATATCCTGTTGATGAAGCGCGTCGGTACGTTGTTCGACGGATTGCAGGGGCTCGCCACGTCGCTGATCGTGGCCGCGCTCGTCACGACGCCGTTCGGGCTTGCGCAAAGCGGCGGCCATCTGCCGGCCGGGCAACTGGTCGATGCCGCATATCTGGCGGTGCTGGTCCCGCTGTTTCCCTACGTGCTCGAGCTGATCGCCCTGCGGCGGATGAGCGCGTCGGCGTTCGGCATCCTGATGAGCGCCGAGCCTGCGATCGCTGCCGTGATCGGTTTCGTCGTGCTGGCGCAGCCGATGAGTGCGCTGCAGATCGCCGGCACGCTGTGCGTGGTCGGCGCGAGCATCGGTGCGGTCGTGCAGAAGTAGTCGCGTCGTCGCGAACGCACGGCCATGACGAGCCGGTGCGTGCGCGGGGTGTTTTATCGCGAGTGCATGCGTCACGCGATCGCGCCGCCGCCGTCGATCAGTACCGTCGAACCGGTCGCATAAGGCGTTGCCGCCAGATACAGGATCGCATTCGCGACATCCTCCGGCTGGCCGACCCTGCGTGCCGGAAGCCGCTGTGCGGCGCCTGCATACATCGCGTCGCGTGCGTCGGGTGCGAGCTTCTCCCACAGCGGCGTTGCGATCAGGCCGGGCGATACGGTATTCACGCGAACCGGCGCCAGCTCGAGTGCCAGGCCGCGGGCGAGGGCTTCGAGCGCCGCATTGATCGCCCCCTGCAGGACCGACGACGCGCTCGGCCGCACACTCAGGTAGCCGGATACGAATGTCAGCGAACCGCCGGGCGCGATATCGATCGCGCGGGCGATGCGGTATGCGCCCCAGAACTTGCTGTCCATCGCCGCCTGCGCGTCGGCAAGCGGCAGTGCACGGACCGGGCCCGTGGCCGTCTTCGCGGCCGAGATCACGACGTGGTCGAACTCGCCGGCACGCGCGCAGAAGGCGTCGACGTCCGTCGTATTCGTGATGTCGAGCGTTTCGCGCCGCACATGCGCGGCTGGCATGGCGTCGACGTCGGACCTGCCCGGGTCGCGCGAGGCGATCGTCACTAGCGCGCCGCGTCGCGCGAATGCTGCCGCCGCGGCGGCGCCGATGCCGGAGCTGCCTCCGACGACGAGGACTTTCTTTCCGTGAAGCAGATCATTCATGAGTGTCTTTCCTGGGTGAGTGTTGATGGGAATCCCGTCAGATCGTTTCGGTTTCGCGCAGCGTCGACGGGCTGTGCAGGGCGAAGCGCGCAATGTCGTCCTTGCGCATGAAGGCGACGCCCGGGTGTGATCGCGCGTAGTGCAGGAACGCGTCCCACGCGCGGACCATCTGCGGCGTGCCGCTGATCCGGTCATGCGCACTGATCGACATCAGTCTGCGCCGCTGCCCGGCTTCCGCGTACAACTGGTCGAAATCGAGCTTGATCTGCTCGAGGAACATCGTCGGCGAATAGTTGCGACCTTCGATCAGCAGGATGTCGTTGTTGCGCAGCGTGTACGGAACCACCGCGAAATCGCGACCGCCGACGGTCTCGATGAACGGTTCGTCCCGACTGACGTCGTCGATGTGATAGGTGTAGCCGAGTTCCTGCAGCAGCGGCAACGTATGCGGTCCGCGCCGCAGCCAGTTGCAGTTGTAGCCGGTGGGGCGCTGGCCGGTCACCGATTCGACCATGTCGCGTGCTTCGGTCAGGAAGCGACGCTCTTCGTCGCGGCTCATCGCGAATTGTGCGCGCCACGTCGGGCCGTGTGCGGCAGCTTCGTGGCCGCGCGACACGATTTCACGTGCCAGTTCGGGGTGCCGGCGCGCGGCTTCCCCGATCATGTGCGACGTGACTTTCACGCCGTGTCGGTCCCACAGGTCGAGCAGGCGCGGAATGCCTTCCCGGTAGCCATACGCGAACCAGGTGGCCGACGCGAGATCGACCGGCACCGACAGCGGGAACGCGACGGCCGGGAACGGGCTGTCCGCGCCCGTGGGCGGCTGTCCGCCCGCTTCGAACTGCATCGAGATCGAGATCGCGAGGCGTGTGTCGTCCGGCCAGAACGGCGCGGCCCCCGGTGCGGTGGGCGCCGGCGTCGGCGCGGCGGTTGCGGGCAGGGAGGCGCCGGCCGCCAGCGCGATGCCGGTCGCCAGTCCGGCACCGGCCTGGACCAGGAACGTGCGGCGCGGCAGGGGCGTCGGGCGTTCGTCGTTTCCGTGGGGCATCGTTCCCTCCGTCAGCCGACGAGTCCAAGCTGACGCAGCAACGTCAGGTTGTCCTCGATGTGCCAGTTTTCCGCGATCCGGCCGTGGTCGATCCGGTAGATATCGGTCGCGATGAAGTCGATCGCCTGTCCATGCCCGGCCGTTCCGTTGAAAGTGCCGGTGAAATGTCCGCGAAAATGCAGGTGCACGACGACACGGTCGCCCGCGACGATCATCTGTTCGATGTCGCAGCGCAGATCCGGGATCGCGCCGCGCATCGTGCCGGACGCCGCGAGCGGCCCCGGCAGCCCTTGTTCGCGGCCGGGTGGCAGCGTTCGGTCGGTGAAGTCGGCGGCGAGTGCCGTGCGGGCGAGGGCGGGATCGCCGGTATTCCAGAAGGTGCCGTAGCGGCGCGCGGCCAGAATTTGCGCACGGGCCTGCGCGGCCGGCAAGCCTGCCGCGACGGTCAGGTTGTGCGGCGCGACGAGATCGGCAGCACGCGACGCGGCTGGCCAGAGCGCAACGGCGCAAGCGGCCGCCGCCAATGCGTGTGCGATTGGGCCGGTGGCCGAACGAAAGCGGATCGACATGGTTTCGGAGGTCCTGTGAGGGGCGTCGGGCGACGACGCGGAACAGGTATGGTAGGTTTCCGTTCTGCATGCAAATACGGGCGAATAGCGAATGGATTCTTCGAAGAAAGGAAAGATTCGGATGAGATGGTGGCCAGGATGCTGATCGACGATTTCCCGGCGCTCGATACCTTCGCGAGGATCGTGGCGGCCGGCAGTCTGTCGGCGGCGGCGCGCGAACTCGACCTGTCGTTGTCAGTCGTCAGCAAGCGGCTCGCGCACCTGGAGTCGCGGCTCGGCGTCCGCCTGCTGCACCGGACGACACGACAGCAAACGCTGACCGATGACGGCGCGCAGTTTCACGCGCAGGTGCTGCGCATCCTGGAGGAGGTTGACCGCGCCGAAACGCTGATGCGCGATCGTCGCGGCACGGTCAGCGGTGTACTGCGCGTGACGGCGCCCGGCGAGCTCGGCCGCTTGCGGATCGCGCCGCTCGTGGCGGCATTTCAGCAGCGACATCCGCAATTGACCGTGCAACTGGTGCTGACCGATACCGTCGTCGATCTGCTCGCAGCCGACATTGACGTCGCCGTGCGGATCGGCAATCTTGCCGATTCGACGATGATCGCGCGCGAGCTGGCGCCGAATCATCGCGTGCTGTGTGCGTCGCCGGGCTATCTGGCGGCGCACGGGCTGCCGGTCCATCCGGCCGAACTCCGTGCGCATCGATGCATCGTGATGGGCGACCAGCCGCGTGCCGAATGGCGGTTCGATGGCGCTCAAGGCGGCGTGGCGGTCGAGGTGACGGCCGCGCTGCTGACGAACGACGGCGGCGCGGCGCGCACGCTGGCGCTCGAGGGCGCGGGCATTGCGTTGAAGTCGATCTGGGATGTCGACGCCGATCTCGATGCCGGTCGGCTCGTGCGCGTGCTGCCGGCGTTCGCGGCGTCCGCGGCACCGCTGCATGCCGTCTATCCCGGCGGCCGTCACGTGCCGTTGCGCGTGCGGACATTCGTCGATTTCCTGCGCGAGCAATTGCGGGGCGCCTGGCGCCGCAACGATTGAATCCGCCTCGGGAGATGGGCCGGCCGCGTGGCGCCTCGTCGTTGCGAAGCGGTTTACAATCGTTTGCATCGGGCGTCGCAAGCGTTGCCCCGCGCGTCGCCCCCGTTCTCCACAGGATGCCAACGATGCCAACGACCCCAGCGAATCCTCCGGTTCCCCGCCAGCGGCGCGTGCAGTGTGCGAGCGCGGCCGGCCTTCACCGTGTTGCCTATACCGAGTGGGGCGATCCCGCCAACCCGCGCGTGCTCGTCTGCGTGCACGGCCTGACCCGCTCGGGGCGCGATTTCGACCGGCTGGCCGCCGCGCTGTCCGATACGTATCGCGTCGTGTGCCCCGACATCGTCGGGCGCGGCCGGTCGGATCGGCTGGCCGACCCGCGGCTCTATGCGATTCCGCAGTACGTGGCCGACATGGTGACGCTGATTGCGCGGCTCGACGTCGAATCGGTCGACTGGTTCGGCACGTCGATGGGCGGCCTGATCGGCATGGCGCTCGCGGGGCTGCCCGGTTCGCCGCTGCGCCGGATGATCGTCAACGACGTCGGTCCGCGCATCGAGCCCGATTCGCTCACGCGCATCGGCGAATACCTCGGCGTGCAGCCGCGCTTTGCGACCGAGCAGGAGGGGATCGACTATCTGACGTCGCTGTCGCTGCCGTTCGGTGCGCTGACTGCGGACGAATGGCGCGAGATCAACGGGCCGCTGCTGCACGAGCTGCCCGAGGGTGGCTGGACGATGCGCTACGATCCGCGCATCGCCGAGCCGTTCAAGGCGACGACGCCCGAACTGGCCGCGCTCGGCGAGGCCGCGCTGTGGCATGCGATCGAGACGACGGATGCGTCGCTGCTCGTCGTGCGCGGCGAGACGTCCGACCTGCTGTCGCGCGAGACGGTGGCCGACATGGTGCGTCGCGGCCGGCATGTGACGCACGCCGAGATTCCGGGTGCGGGCCACGCGCCGGCGTTCATCAGCGCCGACCAGATTGCGCTTGCACGGCGGTTTTTCGTCGAAGGCGACGCATAAACGCGTCATAATATGCGGTTCGGCGGCACGCGGGCCATGCCGCCGCCCGATTCACTATCCACTCACGACCGGAACATTCCATGGCAGTCATTCGTCACCACGTCGGAGCCCGTCTCTCCGAAACCGCGATCCACAACGGTACCGTGTATCTGGCCGGCCAGATCGCCGAAGACACCACGCAGGACATCAGGGGCCAGACGCGCGAAGTGCTCGGCCACATCGACCGCCTGCTCGCCGAAGCGAACAGCGACAAGGCACATCTGCTGTCGGTGCAGATCTACATCTCGGATCTGGCGAACTTCGACGGCATGAATGCGGAGTGGGACGCATGGGTCGCGCACGGCAACACGCCGCCGCGCGCCACCGTCGAGGCGAAGCTCGCGGATCCCGCGCTGCTCGTCGAGATCGTGGTCGTCGCCGCACAGCGGAGCTGAGCGTTATCCGACGATGACCGCATTCCGCCAGGCCGTGCAATGACCGAGTCCGTTTCCGCTTCCCCCGTCGCGGCACCGTCGTTCGACGACGTACTGGCGTTCGTGCGCGAACGGGCCGGCGACGCACGCCTGTCGTCGGGCGAGTTGCTCGCCGATCACTCGGCCGGCACGGCGGCGATCATGCGCACGCTGAACGTCGACCCGTCCGCGATGCAGGCCGCGGCGCTGTTCGTGCTGACGCCGCACCTGAGCGACCCCGAGCGCGAGCTCACCGAGCGTTTCGGCGAAGAGGTGGCGCGGCTCGTGTCCGACGTGCGCAAGCTGTTGCGGCTAGGCACCGTCAGCCTGCGCGCCGCGCAGAACGCCAGGCCCGACACGGGGCGCGACGCGGCGGAAGAGCGGCGCACGCAGATCGAAGCGCTGCGCAAGATGCTGCTCGCGTTCGCGCAGGACATCCGCGTCGTGCTGATCCGGCTCGCATCGCGGTTGCAGTCGCTGCGCTATTACGCGGCCGCGAAGATCGAGCCGCCGCCCGACGTCGCGCGCGAGACGCTCGAGATCTATGCGCCGCTCGCGAACCGTCTCGGTATCTGGCAACTGAAGTGGGAGCTCGAGGATCTCGCGTTCCGCTTCGAGGATCCCGTCACCTACAAGCGGATCGCGAAGCTGCTCGACGAGAAGCGCATCGAGCGCGAGGCGTACGTCACGCAGGCGATCGAGCGGCTGCAGCACGAGCTCGCGGAAGCGAGCATCCAGGCCGACGTGAGCGGCCGGCCGAAACATATCTACAGCATCTGGCGCAAGATGCGCGGCAAGGAGCTCGATTTCTCCGAGCTGTACGACGTGCGCGCGTTTCGCGTGATCGTGCCGGACATCAAGGATTGCTACGCGGTGCTCGGCATCGTGCATCACCTGTGGCAGCCGGTGCCGAAGGAATTCGACGACTACATCTCGCGGCCGAAGCCGAACGGCTACAAGTCGCTGCATACGGTCGTGATCGGCGACGACGGCCGCGCGTTCGAGGTGCAGATCCGCACGCAGGAGATGCACCGCTTCGCCGAGTACGGCGTGGCCGCGCACTGGCGCTACAAGGAGGCCGGTGCGCGCGGCTATGGCGGCCAGTTCTCGGCGAGCGACAAGTACGACGAGAAGATCGCGTGGCTGCGCCAGTTGCTGGCGTGGAAGGACGACGTCGAGGACGGCACCGAGGTGTCGGGCGACCAGGCGTGGGCGCAATTGCGCGAGACGTCCCTCGACGACGACCATATCTACGTGCTGACGCCGCAGGCGCGCGTGATCGCGTTGCCGCAGGGCGCGACGCCGGTGGATTTCGCGTATCACCTGCACAGCGAGCTCGGCCATCGCTGCCGCGGCGCGCGCGTCGACGGCGTGATGGTCCCGCTGAACACGTCGCTCGCGAACGGCCAGACGGTCGAGATCGTCGCGGTGAAGGAGGGCGGGCCGTCGCGCGACTGGCTGAACCTGCAGCTCGGCTACCTGAAGAGCCCGCGCGCGCGGCAGAAGGTGCGTGCCTGGTTCAACTCGATCGAGCAGGAAGAAAACATCGCGCATGGCCGGGCGCTCGTCGAGAAGACGCTGCAGCGCGAAGGCAAGACGTCGGTCAGCCTGGACAACCTCGCCGCGAAGCTCGGCTTCAAGTCGCCCGAGGAACTGTTCTCGGTCGTCGGCAAGGAAGAGTTCAGCCTGCGCAATGTCGAGCACGCGCTGTCCGATGCGCCGCCGCCGGAGCCGGCGCCCGAGGCGCCCGCCGATTTCGAAAAGCGCAGCAGCGGCGCGAGCGTCGCGCACGGCGCGTCGACCGGCGTGCTGGTGGTGGGCGTCGATGCGCTGCTGACCCAGCTGGCGCGGTGCTGCCGTCCGGCGCCGCCCGATCCGATCAGCGGGTTCGTCACGCGCGGCAAGGGCATGTCGATCCACCGCACCGATTGCCCGACGTTCCGCCGGATGGTCGAGCGCGCACCGGAGCGCGTGCTGCAGACGACCTGGTCGGCCGACGTGCTGGGCGGGCGCGGCGCGTCCGTCTATCCGGTCGACCTGATGATCGAGGCGAGCGACCGGCAAGGGTTGCTGCGCGACATCTCCGAAGTGTTCGCCCGCGAGAAGATCAACGTGGTGGGCGTGAAGACGCAGAGTCGCCGCAATGCGGCGTTCATGCAGTTCACGGTCGAGGTATCGAACTCGGCGCAGGTGCAGCGCGCGTGCACGCTGCTCGGCGAGGTGCAGGGCGTCGTGCGGGCAGGGCGGAAGACGTGATGTGGGGTTGGAACACCGTTATTTTGCTGCGACCGCATAAAAACACTTGCCAAGCCCGTAACGGCTCCATATAATCTTAGCTTCTCTAGGCTCGTAGCTCAGCTGGTTAGAGCACCACCTTGACATGGTGGGGGTCGTTGGTTCGAGTCCAATCGAGCCTACCAACGAATTGAGAATGCCCGGTCTCCGGGTGTTCGATGCAGTAAAGAACTCAACGCGAACAAGGCGAATACGGTTATGACACCGCGAACGTTGACCGAAACTACTTCGGAGCGACGCTAGTCGAGGAACGTTTTCGCCCTTTCAGTTTGAGTGAAGTATCGAATGCGGCCCCTCGAAAGCGGGGCCGCATTTTTTTTGTCGCGAAATTTCTGCGCGTGATTTTTTGATCGCGCGTACCTGGTCTGCCGCCCACTGTCGGCATCACGGAGAATGCTATGGTTTCGATACGCTTGCCTGACGGCTCAGTTCGACAATACGAGCATCCGGTGACAGTTGCCGAGGTTGCAGCCTCGATCGGTCCCGGCCTTGCGAAGGCTGCGCTTGGTGGCAAGCTCGATGGCGAGCTCGTTGACACGTCCACGGTGATCGACCGCGACGCGTCGCTCGCGATCATCACGGACAAGGATGCCGACGGTCTCGACATCATCCGTCACTCGACCGCGCACTTGCTCGCGTATGCGGTGAAGGATCTGTACCCGGACGCGCAGGTGACGATCGGCCCGGTGATCGACAACGGCTTCTATTACGACTTCTCGTACAACCGTCCATTTACGCCGGAAGATCTGGAAAAGATCGAAAAGCGCATGCAGGAGCTCGCGAAGAAGGACGAGCCCGTGACGCGTCGCGTCGTGTCGCGCGACGAGGCGGCCGGTTACTTCCGCAGCATCGGTGAGAAGTACAAGGCCGAGATCATCGAATCGATTCCGCAAAGCGACGAAATCAAGCTGTACTCGCACGGCGGCTTCACCGATCTGTGTCGCGGCCCGCACGTGCCGTCCACCGGCAAGATGAAGGTCTTCAAGCTGATGAAGGTCGCGGGCGCGTACTGGCGCGGCGATTCGAAGAACGAGCAGCTGCAGCGCATCTACGGTACGGCCTGGACGAAGAAGGAAGACCAGGATCAATACCTGCACATGCTCGAGGAAGCGGAAAAGCGCGACCACCGCAAGCTGGGCAAGCAGCTCGACCTGTTCCACATGCAGGAAGAGTCGCCGGGCATGGTGTTCTGGCATCCGAAGGGCTGGGCGCTGTGGCAGCAGGTCGAGCAGTACATGCGCCGCCGCGTGAACGACGCCGGCTACCTCGAGATCAAGACGCCGATGATCATGGACCGCTCGCTGTGGGAGGCGTCGGGCCACTGGCAGAACTACCGCGAGAACATGTTCACGACGGAGTCGGAGAAGCGCGACTACGCGATCAAGCCGATGAACTGCCCGGGCCACGTCCAGGTGTTCAAGCACGGCCTGCGTTCGTACCGCGACCTGCCGCTGCGTTACGCGGAATTCGGTTCGTGCCACCGCAACGAGGCGTCGGGCGCGCTGCACGGCCTGATGCGCGTGCGCGGCTTCGTGCAGGACGATGCGCACATCTTCTGTACGGAAGACCAGTTCATCTCGGAATCGATCGCGTTCAACACGCTGGCCATGAGCGTGTACAAGGATTTCGGTTTCGATCACATCGACATCAAGCTGTCGTTGCGCCCCGAGCAGCGCGCGGGCACGGACGAGACGTGGGATCGCGCCGAGCAGGGCCTGCGCGACGCGCTGACGGCCTGCGGCCTCACGTGGGAAGAGCTGCCGGGCGAGGGCGCGTTCTACGGCCCGAAGATCGAGTACCACATCAAGGATGCGCTCGGCCGCTCGTGGCAGTGCGGCACGCTGCAGCTCGACATGGTACTGCCGGAGCGCCTCGGCGCCGAGTACGTGGCGGAAGACAACAGCCGCCGCCGGCCGGTGATGCTGCACCGCGCAATCGTCGGTTCGATGGAGCGATTCCTCGGCATTTTGATCGAGCACCATGCTGGTGCAATGCCCGTCTGGCTCGCGCCGTTCCAGGCAATTGTGCTGAATATCGCCGAAAGTCAGGCCGAATATGCGCACTCTCTGGCCCAAACGTTGCAAAAACAAGGGGTTAGAGTGGCGGCCGATTTGCGCAACGAGAAGATTAGCTATAAAATACGCGAGCACACGCTGGAAAAGGTGCCTTATCTCCTCGTCGTGGGCGATAAGGAGCGTGATGCGCAAACGGTAGCCGTGCGTGCCCGTGGCGGCGTCGACCTTGGCGTAATGCCGGTCGAAGCCTTCGTTGAGCGTCTGCAGGAAGACCTGCGCTCGTTCAAGTAACCGCCCTGGCAGCGCGGCTCGTTTTTTTAATTTTTAGAGGAAACGTAACATCGCTACTGATAAGTCGTCGCACCGCATCAACGGTGAAATCACTGCGCCGGAAGTGCGTCTGGTCGGGATCGAGAACGAACCGCTCGGTATCGTAAAACTCGCTGATGCTTTCCGTAAATCGGAAGAACTGGATGTTGACCTGGTGGAAATCGCGCCGCAAGCGGTTCCCCCGGTTTGCCGTCTGATGGATTACGGCAAGTTCAAGTACCAGGAATCGAAGAAGCAGCACGAAGCGAAGCTGAAGCAGAAGGTCATCCAGGTCAAGGAAGTCAAGTTCCGCCCGGGTACCGATGACGGTGACTACAACGTCAAGCTCCGCAATCTCGTGCGCTTCCTCGAAGAAGGCGACAAGACGAAGATCACGTTGCGTTTCCGCGGCCGTGAAATGGCTCACCAGGAAATCGGTATGCGGATGCTCGAGCGTCTGCGCACGGATCTCGAGGAAGTCGGCCAGGTCGAGCAGATGCCGAAGATGGAAGGGCGCCAGATGATCATGGTGCTCTCGCCGAAGAAAAAGAAGTAACGGGCCCGCGCGCTTCGCGTGCTGGTTCGACAGTGGTTCGGCGCGTTGCCCGGTCAGGGCGGCGTGCCAACGATGACGGCGGCTGCGCAAGCGGGTCGCCGTACACAAGTGGACTGGGTTTCGAAGGGCGGGTCAAGGGCGCAAGCCAACCGCACACCCATCGCCATCTAATAAACTGGAGTTGTTCGTCATGCCTAAGATGAAGACCAAGAAGAGCGCTGCAAAGCGCTTCGTGGTGCGTCCGGGCGGTACCGTCAAGCGCGGTCAAGCCTTCAAGCGTCACATCCTGACCAAGAAAACCACGAAGAACAAGCGTCACCTGCGCGGCGCAACGGCAGTTCATGATTCCGATCTGAACTCCGTCCGCGCGATGCTGCCGTTCGCGTAACCCCTCAACTGATACTCTAAGGAGAGAAACATGCCTCGAGTCAAACGTGGGGTAACCGCACGGGCCCGCCACAAGAAGATCATCAACCTGGCCAAGGGTTATCGCGGCCGCCGCAATAACGTCTACCGCATCGCCAAGCAGGCGGTGATGCGCGCTGGTCAGTACGCGTACCGCGACCGCCGCAACAAGAAGCGTGTGTTCCGCGCACTGTGGATCACGCGTATCAACGCGGCAGTTCGCCAGCACGACATGACCTACAGCGTGTTCATCAACGGCCTGAAGAAGGCGTCGATCGAACTCGACCGCAAGGTCCTGGCCGACATGGCGGTGTTCGACAAGGCTGCTTTTGCTGCGATCGTCAAGCAGGTGAAAGCCGCCGTTGCAGCCTAATTGCAAAATTAGCACTGCGTGGTTAGTTGCAGCGATGTTCCGGTAGTCTCGGCCGCTGCAGCGAAAACGGGGCTCTTCCGAGCCCCTTTTTTGTTTGGCCGGGCGATTTTGCTCGCCGAAAACGAATGACGTTGGAAATGATGGGATCTATGGATCTGGACCAGATTGTCGCCGACGCGCAGCAGTCCTTCGAACAGGCTGCCGACATCACCACGCTCGAAAACGAGAAAGCACGGTTTCTCGGCAAGTCGGGTGCGCTGACCGAGTTGCTGAAGGGCCTCGGCAAGCTCGATCCCGAAACACGCAAGACCGAAGGCGCACGCATCAACGTCGTGAAGCAGCAGGTTGAAGCCGCGCTGACCGCCCGTCGCCAGGCACTGGCCGACGCGCTGCTGAATCAGCGCCTCACTGCCGAAGCGATCGACGTCACGTTGCCGGGCCGCGGCGCCGGTGCAGGCAGCCTGCACCCCGTGATGCGCACGTGGGAGCGGGTCGAACAGATTTTCGGCTCGATCGGTTTCGATGTGGCCGACGGCCCCGAAATCGAGACCGACTGGTACAACTTCACGTCGCTGAACAGCCCGGAGAACCATCCGGCGCGTTCGATGCAGGACACCTTCTACGTCGAAGGCAAGGATGCCGACGGCCGCCAGTTGCTGCTGCGCACGCACACGAGCCCGATGCAGGTGCGTTATGCGCGCATGAACCGTCCGCCGATCAAGGTGATCGCGCCGGGCCGCACGTATCGCGTCGACAGCGATGCGACCCACTCGCCGATGTTCAATCAGGTCGAGGGGCTGTGGATCGACGAAAACATCAGCTTCGCCGACCTCAAGGGCGTCTATACCGACTTCCTGAAAAAATTCTTCGAGCGCGACGACATCCTCGTGCGCTTCCGTCCGTCGTATTTCCCGTTCACGGAACCGTCGGCCGAGATCGACATGATGTTCGAGCAAGGCAAGAACGCCGGCAAGTGGCTCGAGATTTCCGGTTCGGGGCAGGTGCATCCGACCGTGATTCGCAACATGGGCCTCGATCCCGAGCGCTACATCGGCTTCGCGTTCGGCAGCGGCCTCGAGCGCCTGACGATGTTGCGCTACGGCGTCCAGGATCTCCGGCTGTTCTTCGAGAACGACCTGCGTTTCCTGCGCCAGTTCGCATAACGCCGCTCGCCGCGCCGACCTGTGCCCGCGCACGCCCCGACGGACGTTTCCGAGGGGCCCGGGCGTCGATCTAACCTGTTTCGAACGTAGACATCCATGCAATTCCCTGAATCCTGGTTGAGAACCTTTGTCGACCCGCAGCTGACGACCGACGAGCTGTCGCACGCGCTGACGATGGCGGGGCTCGAAGTCGAATCGCTGAGCAAGGCTGCGCCGCCGACGTCGAAGATCGTCGTCGGCCGCGTGCTCGAAGTCGTCAAGCATCCGGATGCGGACAAGCTCAATGTCTGCCAGGTCGACGCCGGCACCGGCGCGACGCTGAACATCGTCTGCGGCGCGCCGAACGTCGCGCCCGGCATCAAGGTGCCGGTTGCATTGGTCGGCGCGGAACTGCCGCCGGCGGAAGAGGGCGGCAAGCCGTTCGCGATCAAGCTGTCGAAGCTGCGCGGCGTGGAGAGCCAGGGGATGCTGTGCTCGGCACGCGAACTGAAGCTGTCCGAGGACCACAGCGGCCTGCTGATCCTGCCGGAAGACACGCCGGTCGGTCAGGACATCCGCGAGACGCTCAATCTCGACGACACGATCTTCGAAATCAAGCTGACGCCGAACAAGGCCGACTGCCTGTCCGTGTTCGGCATCGCGCGCGAGACGTCCGCGATCACCGGCGCGCCGCTGACGCCGGTCGACATCCGCCCGGTGCGCGTCGAGCTCGACGAAACGCTGCCGGTGCGCATCGCCGCGCCCGATCTGTGCGGCCGCTTTTCGGGTCGCGTGATCCGCGGCGTGAACGCACACGCGAAGACGCCGCAGTGGATGGTCGAGCGCCTCGAGCGGTCGGGCCAGCGCAGCGTGTCCGCGCTCGTCGACATCTCGAACTACGTGATGTTCGAACTCGGCCGCCCGTCGCACGTGTTCGATCTCGACAAGATCCACGGCGGCATCGAGGTGCGCTGGGGCAAGCGCGGCGAATCGCTGAAGCTGCTCAACGGCAACACCGTCGAACTCGACGAAACGGTCGGCGTGATTGCGGACGACCGTCAGGTCGAGAGCCTGGCCGGCATCATGGGCGGCGACAGCACGGCCGTCACGCTCGACACGACCAACATCTATCTCGAAGCCGCGTTCTGGTGGCCGGACAGCATCCGTGGCCGTGCGCGCAAGTACAACTTCTCGACCGACGCGGCCCATCGCTTCGAGCGCGGCGTCGATTACGCGACGACCGTCGAGCACGTCGAGCGCATCACGCAGCTGATTCTCGAGATCTGCGGCGGCAAGGCCGGCCCGGTCGACGACCAGTCGGTGAACCTGCCGCAGCGCGCGCCGGTGAAGATGCGCGTGTCGCGCGCGAACCGCATCATCGGCGTGAAGATCAGCGCCGACGAGATCGCCAGCATCTTCACGCGCCTCGGCCTGTCGTTCGAGCGTGAAGACGACGCGTTCCTCGTCACGCCGCCGTCGCATCGCTTCGACATCGAGATCGAGGAAGACCTGATCGAGGAAGTGGCGCGCATCTACGGTTTCGAAAAGATTCCGGCGCGTCCGCCGGTTGCGACGAGCGAAATGCGCGCGACCAACGAGACGCGGCGCTCGATCCACGACATCCGTCACGCGCTCGCCGCGCGCGACTACGCGGAAACCGTCAACTTCAGCTTCGTCGATGCGGAGTGGGAGCACGATTTCGCGGGCAACGACAACCCGATCCGGTTGCTGAACCCGATCGCGAGCCAGCTTTCGGTGATGCGCACGACGCTGTTCGGCAGCCTGATCGCCGTGCTGCGCCACAACCTGAACCGCCGGGCCGATCGCGTGCGCGTGTTCGAATCGGGCCGCGTGTTCCTCGCCGATGCGTCGGTGAAGGCCGGCGAGCTGGCGGTCGAAGGTCATGCGCAGCCGAAGCGGGTCGGTGCGCTGGCATACGGTCCGGCAGTCGACGAGCAGTGGGGCGTCGCTACCCGCGCGGTCGATTTCTTCGACGTGAAGGGCGATCTCGAGGCGCTGCTGGCGCCGGCGGCCGCACGCTTCGTGAAGGCAGAGCATCCGGCCCTCCATCCGGGCCGCAGCGCACGCATCGAGGTCGATGGCCGCGCGGTCGGCTGGATCGGCGAGCTGCACCCGCGCCTGATGCAGAAGTACGAGCTGCCGCACGCGCCGGTGATGTTCGAGATCGATGCGGACGCGCTGATTGCACGGGCGCTGCCGGCACCGACCGACGTGTCGAAATTCCCGCCGGTCCGTCGCGATATCGCCGTGGTCGTCGATCAGGCAGTCGAGGTTCAGGCACTTTTCGACGAAATGAAGAAGGCGCTTGCAGAAGAGGCCTGCCGATTCGTTCAGAAGGTTGTACTCTTCGACGAATTTCGTGCAAAATCAAATACTTCCGGTGGTCTTGCCGCGCACGAGAAGAGCCTTGCGTTCCGTGTGACGCTGCAGGACGCGGCTGGCACGCTACAGGACGAGGTCGTCGATCAGGCGATCCAGACGCTGGTCGAGCGGATGGCTCGTGCCGGTGCGCGCCTGCGCGGCTAAGGAGAAGGCCCGCCCGTTCGCGGGCGGCTTTTTCCCATCGTAAGTTTTGATTTAACGCGCTGTATGGCAGATATGAACGACATGACCTCGAGTGAATTCGAAGCCCTCCTGACGGCGCAACGCAGCGCCATGAACCGCGACGCTTCGGCGGCGGCGTCCCCCGAGACGCCCACGCTGACGAAGGCGGAGCTGGCGGAGTTGCTGTTCGACAGCGTCGGGCTGAACAAGCGTGAAGCGAAGGACATGGTCGAGGCGTTTTTCGAGGTGATCCGCGACGCGCTCGAAAACGGCGAGAGCGTCAAGCTGTCGGGATTCGGCAATTTCCAGTTGCGCGACAAGCCGCAGCGTCCGGGCCGCAATCCGAAGACGGGCGAGGCGATTCCGATCGCGGCGCGCCGGGTGGTAACCTTCCACGCGAGCCAGAAGCTGAAGGCGCTGGTCGAAAACGGCACCGAGTAAGCGCCGCACGCAGCAGTCTCCGCGCGGCCGCCGCGCACCCTTTACCGACGGTTAACCGACGATGACCACTACGGTTGAGAAAGTCGTCTTGCCTCCGATTCCCGCGAAGCGCTACTTCACGATCGGTGAAGTCAGCGAACTGTGCGGGGTCAAGCCGCATGTGCTGCGTTATTGGGAACAGGAATTCACTCAGCTGCGTCCGGTGAAGCGGCGCGGCAATCGTCGCTATTACCAGCATCACGAAGTGCTGCTGATCCGGCGGATTCGCGAGTTGCTCTACGAGCAGGGATTCACGATCAACGGTGCGCGAAACCGGCTCGATTCGCCGGGTAGCGAGCGGGCCGCGGCGGAGCCGGTCGAACCCGAGCTGCAGGCCGCCGATGCGCGCGTACCGGGCAAGCCCGGCACCACCGTCGACGTCGTCGCGCTGCGACAGGCGCTGCTCGACGTGATCGACGGACTGAAGCACGACTAAGCGCCCAGCGCGAACGAGATCAAAGGAAAAGCCCGGTTGGCGACACGCCACCGGGCTTTTTTCACGGGCGCCGCACATGCGCATCAGCGCGACGCGAGCGGATTCTTCCGGCCCATGTCGACGACCAGCGTGCCGTCCGGCAACATCCGCACCGAACCCTGCGCGACCTGGCTGCGGTAGCCGTACAGGTCGAAGCGCATCGGGCCGGCCTCGGCCGAATTGCGGATCAGTGCGCGCACGTTCAGTTCGAGCACGTTGAACATCTTCATGTCGCCGCCTTCCATCCACATGTAGCTCGGTGCGTCGATCTGCGGTCGCTTCGGTGCGGGCGCGCCGGCGGCGCGCCGGAACGTGAGGCGCAACCCGTCGCGCTCGACCGTGGCCTGCCCGAGCTTGCCGTTCAGTATCGGCGGCGGGAACACGGTGTACTGGTCGAGCACGAGCGTGTCGCCGCGCAGTTCCGCGCCGCGCCGCTGCAGCGGCGTCAGCGACGCGAGCTCGATGCCGAGCGAGCGCAGGAGCTTCGCCTGCGGAATGCCGAGCACCGACACCTGCGCAGGCTTGAACGCGAGGTGCCGGTCGTCGAGCACCGTCAGCGAGCCCTTCATGTCAGTCGGCAGCCAGACGCCCGGCACGTGATTCCAGAGCTTGATGCCGCCCTGGACGCGCAGGTCCTGGCCGTCCGCGCTCAGTTGCAGGTCGTTCAGCGACCGCGGCGAGTAGTCGAGCAGGTAGCTGTTGAACAGCGCCGACATCGCCTTCCACGACTCGACGACCGTGCCGCCGAGAATGCGGATGTCGTACTGGTTCGGATCGTCGAGATCGACGGGTTCGCCGGGCCGCTTCGACACGAGTTCGACGTCGAGATCCTCGACATGGAAGCCGATGTCGCCGGACAGGTTGAAGTCGACGTTACGCAGATGGATCGTCGGATTGCGGTTCGACACGTGCCGTTCATTGAATGTCGTGGTCGACGTGCGCCGCATCGCGACCTTCTGCATGCCGGGATGCACCGCGTCTGCCGCGAGCGCATAGGCTTCCCAGTGCTGGCGCACGTCGCGCAGCGCAGTCTGCTGCGCGGCGAGGAAGCTGTCGTTCAGGCGCGCGGTCGCGTTGCCGAGCTGTGCGCCGCTGGCGGGGCCCGTGTACGAAGGCATCCGGATCGCCATCGCACCGCTTTCGTCGAAATTGAAGTAGCCGGCCGACACCTGGTCGCGATAGTGATACAGGTCGAACACGAACGTCTGGTCGCGCTTCGTCGGATCGACCGGACCGATCAGGATGTCCGCGTTCATCGGCATCGAGCGCATGAACTTCACGTCGCCGCCGCGGATGTACATCGCCTGCTGCGGCGCGTTCGCGGGCATCGCGAAGCCGGCATGCGTGCCGTCGTCGAGCTTCAGGTCGAGGCCGGTCGGCGTCACGCGCAGTGCGGTGATCGTGAGTTTCAGGCGCGGCGGCGGCATCAGCTTGTCGACCGCCATCACGAGATCGTCGCCGGCGAGCTGCGCGATCGGGGTCTGCACCTTCAGCAGGTCGGCCATCTTCACGTTGGCCGCGCGCATCACCGGCTGTGCGTTGATGCCCGACACGCGCACGCCGGTCGGGTGGAATACGAGCTGGCTGCCGTCGCGGATCGCGAGCGTGCCGGTCAGCGAGAACGGCACCCAGCCGTCGCGCTGCATCTCGCCTTGCAGATGGATCACGCCGTCGCCGGCCGAGACGGCCAGCTTGCGCAGCGGTGCGTTGCGATAACCGAAGATATAGGTGTTGAAGAGGGCGGTCAGCTTCGCGTTGTCGAGCGTGACCGTGCCTTCGTGGACGTCGATCTGGAAGCTCGTCGGATCGTCGAACACGATCGGCGCGCCGGCCTGCGTCGGCACGAGCGTGGCCGACAGCTGATGGATGAAGAAACCGAGGTTGTTGACGATGCGGAAATCGACATCGCGCAGGAACGTCATCGCGCCGTTCTGGCCCGAGTCGCGCAGCGTGAACGGGCGTGGCTGCGTGAGGCTGAGCGACGCGACCGACGGCACGGTGCGCGCGACCTGCTGCTCGCGCGCGAGGCGTTCTGCCTTGGTGCGTTCGATCTTCGTCGATGCGACCGGCGTATTGCCGTCGCGCTGCGCGGCCGATTCCGCACAGCCGGCGCAGAGCAGCGCGAGCGCAAGCGCGCCGCAGCCGAACACGCGGGACGCGGTGTGCGACATCGGGGCGGCCGCGCGTCGCCGGCCGGACATCCAGTTGAAAATTGCCAAAGGCGAGCGATGGCCGCGCCGGACCGCATTCCGCATCGTCTGTCTCCATGTCTTGTCGTGATCGACGGCGGCGCGCGCCACTGCACGGCGCGAACGTCGATGCCGTGCAGTGTGTCATAGCGCGCTAGAGCGGCGTTACCAAACAACGGGCGCCCGGGGCCGCGGCGCCGACGGGCTGCGGGACAATGGATTCGCGGTGATCGGGCGATTGGATCAAACGGTCGTTTGGTTTTTGCCTCGTGTCGGCCGGCGCCTTTTGCGGGGCCGGGCAAATCCGTCGCGAGCCTTGGCCGGCGCGGGTTTGCCCGGATGGGCGAGGCGGCGGCCGGTCAGACCAGCAGGCGCTGCCGGATCGCGTTCTGCGTGGCCGGGTCGAGTTGCAGGCCGTTCTCGATATACGACGTCATCGACCCGTACGACGCCGTGACCTGATCGAATGCCGCCTGCAGATAGTCGGCGTGCGCGCCTTGCAGCGCGGTCATCATGTCCGCGGCATTCTGGCCGCCGGCTTTTTGGGCCTGGGCGATGGAGGCGGCGATTTCTGCCGCGCTGTAGACATTGGTCAGCAGGTAGTCGTCGACGATCGTGTGCTGCGGGACGCCGATGATCGTGTGCAGGATGGCGGTTGCCCAGCCGGTGCGATCCTTGCCGGCCGTACAGTGGAACACCCGGTTTTCATCCGTGCCGGCGAAACCGGTGAACAGCGCGTGATAGCTCGCACGTGCGGTGTCCGACGTCACGAACGCGCGGTACATGCTCAGCATGAAAGCGGTCGCTGTCGCGCCGCTGGTCGGCAATGGGTCGATGCTGGCGGCGCCGAGCACGTTGAGGTTTTGCCACGTGGCGCCGGCGAGCATCACATCCGGTTGCGTCTTGATTTCGGCGGGCGTGCGCAGGTCGCAGATCTGCTTGATGCCGAGCGTGCCGACGGTCGCGACGTCGGCGCTGGACAGCGCGAGCGCAGACGACCGATAGATCACGCCTTTCTTCATCTTCGCGCCGCCGGTCGTGACATAGCCGGTGCCGTCCGGGCCGGCCGTGTCGCGAAAGTTCGCTGCGGAGGCCAGCCGCGGCGTCGTGACCGGCGCGACCGAGATGGAGTCGCCGCCGCATGCCGACAGCAGCGACGCGCTCCCCAGCGCGACGCCTATGGTGCCGGCGCTGAGCCGGAGAAATTGTCGACGGGAGATTTCGTTGTTCTGATGCATTCAATGCCCTTTGTCGAAGACGGTTACAAGATGCTGCGACCGCCGCGTGACCGAAGCCGCCTCCTGTCTCGCGCAACGCGGCAAAGCCGGGCGGGCCGGATCGATCGGCGTGCAGTCGGACGGTTCGCCGGGCGTGTCGATCTCGCGCCGGCTAACCGCACGGTAGCGATTTACGGTGAATCGGCCATCGTCCTTTTCGATTAGGGGCGTATGTGGGGAGGGCGGCGCGGGCCGTGCATCAACGGATACGATCGGTGTTGACGGCGAGGTAAGATCGGTGTCAGTGGCTGGTTCGATCACAACACGGTAGCCATCACGGGGAAGCGCCATGGATCTCAAGGAAGTCGACGTACTGGGTGCGGCGGTAGGCGATCACTGGTACTACGCGTCGAAGGCGAGCGCGATCCGGCGGTTCCTGGGCGGGGCGGGCGCGAACCGGATCCTCGACGTCGGGGCGGGCTCCGGCTTTTTCTCGAAGCACTTGCTGGAGCGCACGCAGGCATCGGAAGCATGGTGTGTCGATACGAGCTACGCCGGCGACACCGACGAGGAGACGGCCGGCAAGCCCATCCACTTTCGACGATCCGTCGAACGGTTCGATGCCGATCTCGTGTTGCTGATGGACGTGCTCGAGCATGTCGACGACGACGTCGGGCTGCTGACGCAGTACGTGAAGGGCGCGCCTTCGGGCAGCCGGTTCCTGATCACGGTGCCCGCATTCCAGTTCCTCTGGAGCGGCCATGACGATTTTCTCGAGCACAAGCGTCGCTATACGCTTGGCAGTCTCGAGGATGTGGTGCGTCGCGCGGGGCTCGACGTCGAGCACGGCGCCTATTACTTCGGTCTCACGTTTCCGCTGGCGGCCGCGTTGCGGCTCGGCGAGCGGGCGCGTCGGCAGCCGCGCGCGCCGGCATCGCAACTGCGCCGTCACCATCCGCTCGTCAACGGCCTGCTCAAGACGATCTGTCGCATCGAGTTGCCGATGTTCCGCTTCAATCGCGTCGCAGGATTGACGGTCATCTGTGTCGCGCGCAAGCGGTGAATGCGATGTAACGATCAGGCGGTTGGCGCGCAGGGCGTACCGCCATGCGCACTCGCACATGCATCGGTGCGGCCACGCCAAAAAATTTCACAAGAACATTCACAAAATGCATGCGACCCGTTCTAAATCGGGAAACTGTCTGTTATAATTTTTTTCTTTCGGGGCGTAGCGCAGCCTGGTAGCGTACCTGCATGGGGTGCAGGTGGTCGGAGGTTCAAATCCTCTCGCCCCGACCAGACAAAGAACCCGCGTCAGTTCAGGCTGACGCGGGTTTTTTCTTGCCGGTCGCTTTTTTGCACATCGCGGCGCGGCCCCGGTAAAATGCAAGGTTGATCCACGGAAAGCGCCGTGATTTAGCGGAAGAGGATTCCCCGAACATGACTGATCTTCGTCTTACCATGCGGTTCGCTGCAGTGCTCGCCACCGGCGCGCTCGTCGCCGGTTGCGGTACGTCGTCGCCCACGAAAGTGGACTACAAGAGCGATTCGAAATCGAAGGAAGCGTCGCTCGCAGTGCCGCCCAACATGCTCGACGAGACGGCCGATCAGCGTTCGCTGCCGCCGCAGGGCGGCGCGACTTCCCTGTCTGCGCTTCAGCAGGTCCAGCAGGCAGCGCCTGCGCTGGACACTGTCGCACCGCCCGTGGCCGGCATGCATATCCAGCGCGACGGCACCGAGAGCTGGCTCGTGATCGACGGCAAGCAGCCGGCCGACATCTGGCCGCAGGTTCGCCGGTTCTGGCAGGAGCAGGGCTTCCTGCTCGTGGTCGACCAGCGCGACAAGGGCGTGATGGAAACCGACTGGAACGAAACCCATCCGCAGATCAACGACGGCCTGATCCGCAGCGTGATCTCGAAGGCGATGGGCAACTCGTACGTGACGGCCGAGCGCAACAAGTACCGCACGCGCCTCGATTCGGCGCCGAACGGCGGCACCTACGTGTTCATCAGCCAGAAGGGCATGCGCGAGGCGATCACGGGCGCGAACAACGATTCGAGCAAGTGGGAACCGAAGCCGAACGATCCGGCGCTCGAAACCGAATACCTGAAGCGGCTGATGGCCGTGCTCGCGCAGAATGCGCAGCGCGCGAAGAACGGCGAGCCGCCGATCGCGAACATCAAGGACAACACGGTACCGACGGAGAAGAAGGCCGACGCCGATGCATCGTCGAAGGCTGCCGCGGCGATCGCCGCGCAGAACGTCTCGCGCACGTCGGCGCAGGGCAACGACGCGGCCGACGCGGCCGTGCCGTCCGAAGTCACGCTCGGCGAGCCGTACGACCGCTCGTGGCTGCACGTCGGCCTCGCGCTCGATCGCGCGAACTTCACGGTGGACGATCGCGATCGCACGAAGGGCCTGTATTTCGTGCGCTATGTCGATCCGAAGGATCTGACCTCGGCCGAGCAGGGCTTCTGGAGCCAGCTGTTCCACGGCAAGAAGGAAAAGCAGGCGAAGCAGTACCGCGTCAACGTGAAGGCGCTCACGGCCGACCAGACGCGCGTTGCGATCGTCGACGATGCAGGTGCGATCGACACGTCGTCGCCGGCACGCCAGATCATGGGGCTGCTCGTGAACCAGCTTCGCTGATCACGGTCCTTCCCTGCATCACTGAAAAGCCCGCCTTTCGGCGGGCTTTTTTCTTGGCCGTCCACTCCTGCATGCAGGTGTGCGAGCGGGTCGGTCCCTCCTCGTGACGTTACGTAACATCCGTGCGTTACGGCGGCAGAACACGTGTCACATTGTCGCCAACGTCAAAAAATCTCCTTTTAAATCAATGGAATGACTGGTGTGTGAGGGCTGGCATGCAACCTGCTTTATATATTGGAATTGTTGAAACAGGGAGGATGACGTCAGATGCCGGGCGGGCGCCGCGAGCGCCGGATCATCGGTATCGGCGTCTTCGAATGCCGGCGCGACATGTGCCGGCGCAACCGATGACGATCCGCGCCAGCGTGCGGATCTCGATGGCCCCGTCGCCTATCCTCGTAGGGCGACGGTTTCGCCCGCGCTTCTCTGAAGCGCGGGCTATTTTTTTGGGGCCGTCGGGTCGTGTCGCATCGGCGTGGCCGATGCGCGACGTGTGATTCGCGTATTCTCGGACTTTTATCGATGAAGGAGTCGGGAATGGCGGAAATTGCAGTCGTGGCGCTGATCGTGGCGAAGCCCGGTGCCGAGGAAAAGCTGCGCACCGCGCTCGAAGGGATCGTCGAGCCGACCCGCAACGAAGCCGGTGCGTTGCAGTACGACCTGCACCGGGATCTGAAGGAGCCCCTGCGATTCGTATTCGTCGAGCGTTGGGAGAGCGAGGCGGCACTGGCTGCCCATGCGCGTTCCGCGCACATTCTCGCTTATCGCGAGACGGCCGCGGACTGGATCGAAAGTACCGAAATCCGCGTGCTGTCGAAGCTCGTCTGAGCCGGGCAGGGCGACCGGACGTATCCGGTCGCAGCGGCGCGTCAGTGCGACGCGCTGGGGACGTCGAGGATCAGGATGATCGTCCAGTCGGCGTCGCCGTCATGGTGATACTGGCGCTCGGCCACGATGAACGGCTGCTGTTTGCCTTGCGGGCCGAGGAACAGTACGTCGCCCTCCATCGGCAGGCACTCGATCGGCGGCAGCGCGAGGAACGCGTCGGCCGAGCCGCGTGGCATCAGTTGCTTGATCTGGCGAGTGGCGGCTTCGGTCCACTCGATGTCGAGTTGAATGTTGCTCATGCTGTCCTCCGCACCGGGGTGCGCACGGGTGGAAAATTTCGGTGCGCGACTTTAGCACAGCGCGCAGGCGCCGCAACCAAAAAAGCCGAACCCGGTTGCCCGGATTCGGCTTTTTACTTGTGCGGTGCCGCCGAACTTACTGGCTGGCAGCGTCTGCGGCCTTGGCCGCCTTCTTGCCGGCCTTCTTCGCTGCTGCCTTGTGATGAGCAGCCTTCTTGCCGTGATGATGCTCTTCCTGCACCGCCGGCTGAGCGGCTTCGGCCGCTTGCTGCTGCTGCAGCGCTTGTGCGCGCTGCTCGATCTCGGAAATCTTGGCCGGATCGGTGATGGTCTGGATCTGCGTGCTCTCTTGCGCATACGCTGCGCCAGTCAGCGCCGACATCGCTACCAGGATAGCCAGGGACGTCTTCTTCATTGCTTTACCTCCGCTAAGTGGTGATGAACCCGAGTGTTGCCGTTTTGTCTGGCGACTGCAATCGAGTGCGTGTCGAGTGTAACAAAAGTGACGGATCAATGTGCACCGGATCGAGGCGCGATGCAAGGCCCCGTTGAAGTCGCGCAACACTTCGCGTACTTCGTCATGCGCCTGCCATCCTGCGCGAAATCGCGATTTCCTCGCCCGTTTCCGGGCAATTCTCAAAACCAGCCGAGCCACCGGTACACGTGGAATTGCGCGATGCCGACCAGCTCGTGCAGTGCCTGCTCGGCGTTGGCCAGATTGCGCCAGCGCGGGAGCCAGCCTGTTTGCGCAAGCCGGCGGTTCGCATAAACGGGCTGTGGATCGATGCCGAAACGGCGGAAATCGAGCAACGCGCGGCGCATCTGGTACGACGAGGTGACGAGAATGCGTGCGTCGTCATACTGTGAGCGTAGTATAGATGCAGTGAATTTCGCATTTTCGTAGGTCGTGCGGCTGTCCGGTTCGAGCACGAGGTCGGCAGGCGCAACGCCTTCGGCGAGAAGTTGGCGCCCGTATACGACTGCTTCGGTTTCGCCGTGATGCTGCGGGTCGCCGCCCGACATCACCACGGTGCAGCGTTCGGCCTGCTGTCGGCACACGCGATAGAGCGCTGCAGCCTTGTGAATGCGTGCGGCGCCGTCGGGTGGCGGGCGCAGCCCGGTATCGGTGCGACGCGTGCCGGCGCCGATGACGATCAGCGTGGTTCGTCCGTGCATGTCCGGGTGCTCGACCGGCATAACGCCGGCCTCGGTCCAGGCGATCAGCGGCGCGGCGAGCCAGCCCGTCGCGAGCAGCCAGAACAGCGCGGCGGCGGCGATCGAGATGATTCTCCGCCGCTTGCGGCAGAGCATGAAACAGATGAAGAGAAGTACAAATGAATCGAACAGAATCAATTTGATTGGGGTATGGTGTCTTTTTATGGACGGCTGACGATCCGGCCCTGACGCGACGCCGAACGTCGGCCTCCAGAATCGGTGGCGGTATCGGCGGGCGGAGACCCCGCCCGACGCGCCGCTTCGCATTGTCGCTGCACTTTAAGAAAGAATCGAGATGGCCACGTATTCCAACGAAGCGGTGCTCGACGCATTGAGACGAGTGCAGTACCGCCAGGTACCGTGGGCACGCCGCCCGGGCGTGTTCGAGTATCTCCGTTCGCTCGGGCTGATGGACACGGTCAGGCAGAAGACCGTTGCCCCCGCGCCGGGCTTCCACGCCCCGGTCGACATCGCCGTGCTGACCGACAGCGGTCGAGCCGAATTCTCGCGCCTCGAGCGTGACGAGAAATTACTTTCCTGGACCGATCGCCGCATGGACGACTACGCGTTGAGCGAAGCGAGCGCCGTCGCGATTCTCGAAAGCCGTCTGTAGCGGCGAATCATCCCGGCTCGTGCGTCGCCGCGCGACTCGGTCATGCCAAAAAAAAGCCCGTATCACGAGGATACGGGCGTACCGGATACTTTTGCTGTTGCCACGCTGTGCTCATGGCAACGATGTGACTCGTCGCTTGCGGCGCAGTTCCCGAAAGCGGGCATTTTCTTTGGCGAATTCCTGAAATCGGCAGGACTACGGATGACGCGGCACGTCGGACGGCTGCGAGCTGATGCGCGCCCGCGCGTTGCTGGCAATGTCGCCGCGCAGGTCGCCGCGCGGCACGGTCTGCCGGCCGGACGCGTTGGCGGACGGCGGCTGGCGAAGGGTGTTGCGGTGATCCTGCTGACGGTGGGGCGGCTTCGTGCGATCGTCGGCATGAGCTGGAGCCGTCAGCGCCAGGGAAATGACAATGCCGCATGCGACGAGCAGTGACATTGGTTTCATGGCGGGGCTCCCTTCAAGCCGTCGATGCGGCCTGTTGATATTTCGCTAAGGTAAGCGCGGGAGTGCAGGCTAGCTGTAAATATTGGTAAATAGATGTATCGCGGCACGACAACGGTAATCGACGGCAATGCGGGCGCCGCGAAAAAGTCGCGTCGCAGAAAAGAAACCGGGCGGCCGAAGCCGCCCGATCGAGCATGCGTTACGCCATCTTGACGGGGGCGCGCCAGGATTCCGGGTTGGTCCAGAAGGCGCCGCGCAGCCGGTCGCGGCTCGGCGGTGCGGGCGGCTTCGCGGCGCTTGCGCCGATGCGCCCGCGCAGCGAGATCTGCCGGCCGCTCGTACCGAGTCGCTTCACGATTTCGGCGAGCGTACCGTCCGCCTGCCATTCGTCAAAACGACGGCGGCAGGTCGGCGGCGACGGGTAGCGGCCCGGCAGCTTCGACCAGCCTTCACCCGTCGACAGCACCCACAGCACGGCGTTGACCACCGAGCGGGCTTCCACGCGGGGACGGCCGCGCCGTTCACTCCGTGCGGGTTCCGAGCAAAACAGACCCTCGACCAGCGCCCACTCGTTATCTCTCAAATCGTCGAACAGCATCATGTCCTCACCTCAGCGAAGCTAACTCCGGTGCGCTGCCCTGCGCCGCGCACTCTTCAAGCACTCGATCGTCGAGTGCCGGGTGGGGGCGTCCGGTTGGCCGGCAGCGGTGTTTCTGCTCTTCCGTCCGACGAAACCTACGCCCTGTGCGCTAGGTGATGCACGAAGCGTGCCATGTCGGAGGTAAATCCCTCGAGAGCCGCTTGGCAGCGAGCTAACGGCTAAGTCAGCTAGGGGCGTATAAGACGCCAAAATAACCCGGCAGCAAATCGGGACAATCACCAATCTTGTGCAGTTCGCCCGCACCACGTGCGTTCGCGAATGTATTGCACCGCAGCGAAACATTCGCGGCAGGTGCCGGATTCGCACCTCGAGGCCGGATTCGCGCATTAAAATCGCGCATCGATATCGATGATTGATGAGGTCAGGAGATGAACGTCACGCTGCGCCAGCTTCGCGTATTCATCGAGGTCGCGCGGCTCAGGA
Source organism: Burkholderia sp. Bp8992 (assembly GCF_003853705.1). GTDB lineage: Bacteria > Pseudomonadota > Gammaproteobacteria > Burkholderiales > Burkholderiaceae > Burkholderia. The sequence goes on from NZ_QTQI01000018.1 coordinate 31,847, forward strand.
GCTTCAGTCGCGCGGGCGACGAGATCGGGCTCACGCAGTCCGCGGTCAGCCGCTGCGTGCGCGAGCTCGAGGCCGAGCTCGGGCTGAAGCTGATCGACCGCACGACGCGCGACGTGCAGCTGACCGATGTTGGTGCGAACCTGATCGCGAGTGTGTCGCGCCTGATCGACGATCTCGACGACACGCTGCGCGAGATCCGCGAGATCGGCGAGCAGCGCCGCGGGCGCGTGATCGTCGCGGCGAGCCCGACGATCGCCTGCCGGCTGATGCCGCGTGTGGTTGCGTCGTGCGAGCGCCAGTTCCCGTTCGTGACGCTGGGCTTGCGCGACGACGTGCAGAGCGACGTCTTGCGCAAGGTGAAGTCGAGCGAAGTCGACTTCGGTGTCGTGATCGGGCCACTGACGGTCGCCGATCTCGTGTGCGAGCCGTTGATGACCGATTCGTTCTGTCTCGTCGCACGTGCCGACCATCCGCTCGCGGCACGGGCCGAGGTGCCGTGGACGGCGCTGGACGGCGAGCGCCTCGTGCTGCTCGACCACGCGTCGGGCAGCCGGCCGCTGATCGATGCCGCGCTGGCCGCCCATCACGTCAATGCGACTGTCATGCAGGAGCTCGGGCATTCGGCGACGGTGTTCGGGCTGGTCGAGGCGGGCGTCGGGGTGAGCGTGCAGCCGTGGCTGTCGTTGCCGCTCCCGGCCGGCTCGACGCTGGTCGCGCGGCCGCTCACGCCGCGCACCGAACGGACGGTCGAGCTGGTGCGCCGCCGCGACCGGTCGTTGTCACCTGCCGCGCAGGCGATCTGGGAGCTCGTGCGCCAGATGCCGGCGCGGGCGGAAGACCTCGACTGACGCGTGCCGACTTGCGCCGGCCGCGCTTGAGGGCCGGTACACTACGCGGATCGTGTTCGTCGACGGCGGTCCTCGATGGTGCAATCCGATGATTTTCTTCCCGGGACCGGCGAGCCGGCGGCGCGCGCGGCGGTGCAGGCGCTGCGTCCGTCGCTGATCCGGGAAGTGGCGAATGCCGGCTTCGGCGTGCCGGACATGCTGCCGTTCTGGTTCGGCGAATCCGATCGCGTGACGCCGGATTTCATCCGTGACGCCGCGGCGGCCGCACTGCGCGACGGTGCGACCTTTTATACGCACAACCTCGGCACCGCACCGCTGCGCGCGGCGATCGCGGCCTACGTCGGCGCGCGCCACGGCGCGACGGCGGCCGACACGGTGGCCGTGACGAGTTCCGGCGTGAGTGCGTTGATGCTGGCCGCGCAGATGCTGGTCGGTCCGGGGGGCCGCGTCGTCGCGGTCACGCCGCTGTGGCCGAATCTCGTCGAGATTCCGAAAATTCTCGGGGCGGAGATCGAATGCGTGCCACTCGACTATGGCGACGCGGGCTGGCGGCTCGATGTCGGGCGGCTGCTCGGCGCGCTGACGCCCGGGACGCGGATGCTGCTGATCAATTCGCCGAACAATCCGACCGGCTGGACGATGTCGCGCGACGATCAGCGGGCCGTGCTTGCCCATTGTCGCCGTCACGGCATCTGGCTGGTCGCCGATGAAGTGTACGAACGGCTCGCGTTCGATGCGGGCGGCGCGCCGTCGTTTCTCGACATCGCTGCGCGCGACGAGCGGGTCGTCGTCGTGAATTCGTTTTCAAAGGCGTGGGCGATGACGGGCTGGCGACTCGGATGGCTCGTCGCGCCGGCATCGGTGACGAGCGACCTGTCGAAGCTCGTCGAATACAACACGTCGTGCGCGCCGGGCTTCGTGCAGGCCGCGGGCGAAGTTGCGTTGCGCGACGGCGAGCCGTTCGTGCGGTCGTTCGTCGCGTCATTGCGCGACGCGCGCGATCACCTGGTTGCCGCGCTGCGGACGTTGCCCGACGTCGAAGTGCCGCCTCCGCCGGGCGCGATGTACCTGTTCCTGCGCCTGCCGGGCGCGGCCGACAGTCTCGCGTTCTGCAAGACGCTGGTTCGCGAGGCAGGCGTCGGCCTGGCGCCGGGGCGCGCGTTCGGCCCGGAGGGCGAGGGCTTCGTACGGTGGTGCTACGCGTGCGATCCGGCTCGACTGGACGCGGGCGTCGAGCGGCTGCGCCGGTTCCTCGCGCGCGGTTCGGCCGCCCGCTGAAGCAGGGCCGGAGCGCACACGCCGGGCTGGCGGCGGCCCGCTCGGCTCATCTTTACGCACCGGGCAATTTTGCGTAATATGGCGTTCAGTCACGCGGTTCCGTCGTTGAGCCGTGCTGTTCCGTCCGGTTTGGGCCTGGCCTGAAGTTGGTTCGCCGCCCCCGGTTCGTGCTCCCATCAATATGACCGATCAGAATCGGGCGAGCGCGTCTTCCGTTCCTTTCGTCTGTTTGTTGATCCGGTTCGTTTGACCACAGGGTCTGGCCTAGCTGCATGAATACCCAAGAGGCGAAGATCGTCCTCGAGACTGCTTTGATCTGCGCGCAGGAACCGCTGAAGCTCGGCGATTTGCGCAAGCTCTTTGCCGACGGCGTGTCGGCTGACACGGTCCGCACGTTGCTCGAAGATCTGAAACAGGATTGGTCCGGCCGCGGCGTCGAACTGGTGGCGCTCGCGACCGGATGGCGCTTCCAGAGCAAGCCGGCGATGCGTCATTATCTGGATCGCCTGCATCCCGAGAAACCGCCGAAGTATTCGCGCGCGGTGCTCGAGACGCTCGCGATCATCGCGTACCGGCAACCCGTCACGCGCGGCGACATCGAAGAGATTCGCGGCGTCACGGTCAACACGCAGGTGGTCAAGCAACTCGAGGATCGCGGCTGGATCGAGGTGATCGGCCATCGTGACGTGCCGGGGCGCCCGGCGCTGTATGCGACGACCAAGCAGTTTCTCGACGATCTCGGCCTGAAGGCGCTCGACGACCTGCCTGCGCTCGAAGAGCCGGCCGCGAACATCGAGGCCGAGCTGCTCGCGCAACAGGCCATGGATTTCGACGGTGACGTGCCGGTTGCCGGCGACGCAGCGGGCGATCTGCCGCAGGCGCTGGCGGACGACGCATCGGTTGGCCAGCCGGGCGATGCCGCGGCAGACGTCGCGTCGACGCAGGAAATTCCGAGCCGCGATACGCTCGAGGCTGATCGCGGGCACGCGGAACAAACGGAACAGGTTGGCGCCGAAGCAGTGCCGACCGATGTGCAGTCCGAGCCGCTGCGCGCGGATTGGAGCGAGGAAGATCGCAAGCCGGCCGCCGAAGCGGCTGCCGGAGACGGAGCGGAAGCGGCCGGCGTCATGCCTGGCGAGGCTGACCAGGCCAACGCGTCCCGTTCCCGTCCTGCGGACGACGAGATGCTGGACGACACGTCCGACAGTCTCGCGGATGCCGTACGAAGCGCCAGCGCGCCCATCGGCGCCGACGCGTTGCCGGACGACGAAGCAGAACCCGAACAGCGTCGCGCCTGATCGCGGCCAACATCTTGCCGCGCCCGCGCCGGGCGCGAGACCTGACATTTTGAGGTTGTTTTGACAGATATCCACGATATTGAATCGTCCGCGCCTGCCGTGCAGGCAGCACGCGCCGACGATGCGCCGGAGCAGGACGCTTCGGCCGGTGGCGACGAGCGTCCCCGCCGCGGTTTGCGGCGCGGCCCGCGCAGCCTGATCGCGCGGCGTCGCGCGGCAGCCAAGTCGAAGGGCGAAGGCGAGCAGCCGGGCGGCGAAGGCGCGGATGCGCAGCCGGCCGAGGCTGCCGAAGCGCAGCCGGCGCGTGCGCCGCGCAACAAGGAAGGTGCGGCCAAGGGCGGCCGCAAGCCGGCCGGCAAGCGCGAAGGTGCGGCCAAGTCCGGCCAGGGCCGGCGCGGTGCGCCGAAGGCCGAAGGCGGCCCGGCGAAGGCGGAAGGCGATGCGTCCCAGGACGAGCTGTTCGCGTACGTGACGTCGCCGGCATTCGACGCGGACAATTCCGCGGGCGGCAGCGGCGTGCGTGCGCCGATGCTGCGCCGCGGCCGCAACCAGCCGGCGAACAAGCGCGTGCTGTCGCCGGACGACGACGCGCCGAAGCTGCACAAGGTGCTGGCGGAGGCGGGCATGGGCTCGCGCCGCGAAATGGAAGAATTGATCGTCGCCGGTCGCGTGTCGGTGAACGGCGAGCCTGCACACATCGGCCAGCGCATCATGCCGACCGATCAGGTGCGGATCAACGGCAAGCCGGTCAAGCGCAAGCTGCCGAACAAGCCGCCGCGCGTGCTGCTGTACCACAAGCCGACGGGCGAGATCGTCAGCCACGCGGATCCGGAAGGCCGTCCGTCGGTGTTCGATCGCCTGCCGCCGATGAAGACGGCGAAATGGCTTGCGGTCGGCCGCCTCGACTTCAATACCGAAGGTCTGCTGATGCTGACGACTTCGGGCGATCTCGCGAACCGCTTCATGCACCCGCGCTACAGCGTCGAGCGCGAGTATGCGGTGCGTGTCGTCGGCGAGCTGGCTGAAGGGATGCGGCAGAAGCTGCTGCACGGCGTCGAGCTCGACGACGGCCCGGCGAATTTCCTGCGCATCCGCGATGGCGGCGGCGAAGGGACGAACCACTGGTACCACGTCGCGCTGGCCGAAGGCCGCAACCGCGAAGTGCGCCGGATGTTCGAGGCGGTCGGCCTGATGGTGAGCCGCCTGATCCGCACGCGTCACGGCCCGATCCCGCTGCCGCGCGGCCTGAAGCGCGGCCGCTGGGAAGAACTCGACGACGCACAGGTGCGCAAGCTGATGGCGACCGTCGGCCTGAAGGCGCCGACCGAGGAGAAGGGCAAGCGCGGCGGTACCGGCGCTGCCGAGCGCCGTCAGCCCGATCCGATGGAAACGTCGATGGGTTTCATCAGTCGTGAGCCGGTGCTGACGACGCACGGGCAACTCGACCAGCCGCGTCGCGGTGGCGGCCGGCGCGGCGCGCCTGGCCTGCCGGGTCTGAGCGGCTACGGCAGCCTGCCGGTTTCGCCGTCGGGCTACGGTAACCGTGCCGGCGGCGGTCGCGATGGCAACCGCGGTGGCATGGGCGGTCGCGACGGCAACCGTGCGGGCGGCGGCCGCGATGTCGACGGCAATCGCGCGTCGTACGGTGCAGGCCCCAAGCGCGAAGGCGCGGGCGGCAAGCGGGGCGGCAGCAAGGGCGGCGGCAATCGCAATCCGAACGGCAATCGCGCTGAAGGCGCCGGCAACGGCGGCGGTCCGCGCGGCGGCCAGCGTCCGCAGCGCAGCCGCACGCGCAGCCGCTGAACATATATCGGCGCACGGCGGCGCAAAGCCGCCGGCGTGCCGGCCCGATCGGCATCCCGCCGGTTTTGACGGCACGACGCAATGCGCCGATCGCTTTCGACTATATATATGTCGCGTGCCGCTGCATTGCAGTCGGCATGACCGATCTCCGGCCCGGCAGGATGGCGTGCCGGCTGATCGGATAACCCGATTTCGCATTTTTGGGTCGGTAAAGGCGGGCGACGCGCTGCTTTTACCGGCTGGCTTGGCGTTTGCGCCAAAAATCGCTATAATCGCGGAGTCGCTGGGCGTACGGATTCAATGTGCGGCTCAGGTGCGACCACCAGTAAGAAGATGGGCGTTCCGCCCATTTTTTTTTGCTGAAACGGTTAGGCATCTCGGGTAGCGCTTCCTGCGCCGGCTAAGGCGCGCGCCCGCGGGTGAATCGCGAGCGGCGGGCGCGAACACCTGAGAGGACACAGTGCAACTGACGGAACTGATAGAAACCACGGTCACCGGGCTCGGCTACGAGCTGGTGGATCTCGAGCGCACCGGGCGCGGCATGCTTTGCATCTATATCGATCAGCCTGCCGGCATCTCGCTCGAAGATTGCGAAAAGGTCACGCGTCAGCTCCAGCACGTCTTGACGGTCGAAAACATCGATTACGAACGGCTCGAAGTCTCGTCCCCGGGGCTCGACCGCCCGTTGAAGAAGCTGGCCGACTTCGAGCGCTTCGCTGGCAGCGAAGTCTCCGTGACCTTGAAAAAGCCGCTGGACGGGCGCAAGACGTACCGGGGCATTCTGCACGCGCCGAATGGCGAAACGATCGGTTTGGAATTTGAGGGGAAGAAGGGCGAGGCAGCCATGCTGGATTTCACGCTGGCCGATATCGACAAAGCCCGCCTGATTCCGCAAGTTGACTTTAGGAGCCGCAAATAATGAGTCGCGAAGTGTTGATGCTGGTGGATGCGCTGGCGCGCGAGAAAAACGTCGACAAGGATGTGGTGCTGGGCGCCCTCGAGGCTGCGCTCGCTTCCGCTTCCAAGAAGCTGTTCGACGAAGGCGCCGAAATCCGCGTCCATATCGATCGCGAAAGCGGCGAGCACGAAACCTTCCGTCGCTGGCTCGTCGTGCCCGACGAGGCAGGCTTGCAGGAGCCGGATCGCGAGATCCTGCTGTTCGAAGCGCGTGAGCAGAAGCCCGACGTCGAAGTCGGCGAATATGTCGAGGAACCCGTTCCGTCGATCGAGTTCGGCCGCATCGGCGCGCAGGCCGCGAAGCAGGTGATCCTGCAGAAGGTGCGCGACGCGGAGCGCGAGCAGATCCTGAACGACTACCTCGAGCGTGGCGAAAAGATCATGACCGGTACGGTGAAGCGCCTCGACAAGGGCAACTTCATCGTCGAATCGGGCCGTGTCGAGGCGCTGCTGCGCCGCGATCAGCTGATCCCGAAGGAAAACCTGCGCGTGGGCGACCGTGTGCGTGCGTACATCGCGAAGGTCGACCGCACCGCGCGCGGCCCGCAGATCGAGCTGTCGCGTACGGCGCCCGAGTTCCTGATGAAGCTGTTCGAGATGGAAGTGCCGGAAATCGAGCAGGGCCTGCTCGAGATCAAGGCGGCTGCCCGTGATCCGGGCGTGCGCGCGAAGATCGGCGTGATCGCCTACGACAAGCGGATCGATCCGATCGGCACCTGCGTCGGCATCCGCGGTTCGCGCGTGCAGGCCGTGCGCAACGAGCTCGGTGGCGAAAACATCGACATCGTGCTATGGTCGGAGGATCCCGCCCAGTTCGTGATCGGCGCGCTCGCGCCGGCAGCTGTCCAGTCGATCGTCGTCGATGAAGAAAAGCATTCGATGGACGTCGTCGTCGACGAGAACGAGCTGGCTGTCGCGATCGGCCGCAGTGGTCAGAACGTTCGCCTCGCCGGTGAACTGACCGGCTGGCAAATCAACATCATGACGCCGGACGAATCCGCCCTGAAGCAGGGTGAAGAGCGCGACCGGCTGCGTGCACTGTTCATGGCGCGTCTCGACGTCGACGAAGAAGTTGCCGACATCCTGATCGACGAAGGCTTCACGAGCCTCGAAGAGATCGCCTATGTGCCGCTCAACGAAATGCTCGAAATCGAAGCGTTCGACGAGGACACCGTGCACGAACTGCGCAACCGCGCACGCGACGCGCTGCTGACGATGGCTATCGCGAACGAAGAAAAGGTCGAGAACGCCGCGCTGGATCTCAAGAGCCTCGACGGCATCACGCCGGAGCTGCTCGCGAAGCTGGCCGAACACGGTGTGCAGACGCGGGACGATCTCGCCGAGCTTGCAGTGGATGAACTGGTCGACCTGACCGGAATGGAAGAGGATGCCGCTAAGGCGTTGATCATGAAAGCACGTGAACATTGGTTCCAGTGAGAAATGACCATGGCGCACTGATTTGATGGCGGCCGTATGGCCTGACCCGATGCTAACCGCAAGGAATCGGTCCTTGCACTAAGAGGAATGAATGGCGAGTAACAACGTAGCCCAATTTGCCGCGGAACTGAAAATGCCTGCTGGTGTGCTGCTCGAACAGCTGCAGGCAGCGGGCGTCCAGAAAGCGAGTGAAGACGATGCGCTGTCCGAAACGGACAAGGCGCGTCTGCTCGATCATTTGCGCAAGTCGCACGGCGCAACCGACGGCGACAAGCGCAAGATCACGCTGACCCGCAAGCATACGTCGGAGATCAAGCAATCTGACGCGACGGGCAAGGCTCGCACCATTCAGGTCGAGGTCCGCAAGAAGCGCACGTTCGTCAAACGCGACGACGTGAGCGAGGGTGCGGAACAGGGTCAGGCGCAGGTCGCCGAAGCGGACGACGATGCCGAACTGAAGCGTCGCGAGGAAGAAGCGCGCCGCGAGGCCGAGCTGCTCGAGAAGCAGGCGCAGGAACTGCGCGAGCGCCAGGAGCGCCTGGAGCGCGAAGAAGCCGAACGCCGCGCCCGCGAGGAAGCGGCTGAAGCCGAGCGCCGTCGCGCCGAGGAAGAAGCGGCGACGAAGCGTGCCGCGGCCGAAGCTGCCGCAGCACAGCAGCAGGCGGCAGCGCAGCAGGCCGCCGCGGCCGAGCAGGAAACGGCAAGCGCACAGTCCGCGCAGGACGAAGCCCGTGCGGCCGCCGAACGTGCGGCCCAGCGCGAAGCGGCGAAGAAGGCCGAGGACGCAGCCCGCGAGGCGGCGGACAAGGCGCGCGCCGAGCAGGAAGAGATCAGCAAGCGTCGCGCGGCGGCAGAAGCCGAAGCACGCGCGATCCGCGAAATGATGAACACGCCGCGCAAGGCCGTGGTCAAGGCAGTCGAGCCGCCGAAGCCGGTCGAGCCGCCGAAGCCGGCCGAAGCGAAGGGTACGCTGCACAAGCCGGCGAAGCCGGAAGGCGCGCAGGCGCGTCCGGCCGTGAAGAAGCCGGCCGGTGCTGCCACCCCGGCAACAACGCAGGCGCCGGCAGGCGCGGGCGACCGCAACAAGAAGCCGGGCGCAGGCAAGGGCGGCTGGCAGGACGACGCGTCGAAGCGCCGCGGCATCAAGACGCGCGGCGATTCGAGCGGCGGTGTCGACCGCGGCTGGCGCGGCGGCCCGAAGGGTCGCGGCCGTCACCAGGACAGCTCGACGTTCCAGGCGCCGACCGAACCGATCGTCCGTGAAGTGCACGTGCCGGAAACCGTGTCGGTTGCCGATCTCGCGCACAAGATGTCGATCAAGGCCTCCGAAGTCATCAAGGTGATGATGAAGATGGGCCAGATGGTCACGATCAACCAGGTGCTGGACCAGGAAACGGCGATGATCATCGTCGAGGAACTGGGCCACCGCGCGGTTGCCGCGAAGCTGGACGATCCGGAAGCGCTGCTCGTCGAAGGCGAAACGGGTACCGATGCGGAGCAACTGCCGCGTCCGCCGGTCGTCACGGTCATGGGTCACGTCGACCACGGCAAGACCTCGCTGCTCGACCACATCCGCCGCGCGAAGGTTGCCGCTGGCGAAGCGGGCGGCATTACGCAGCACATCGGCGCTTATCACGTCGACACGCCGCGTGGCGTCATCACGTTCCTCGATACGCCGGGTCACGAAGCGTTCACGGCAATGCGTGCACGCGGCGCGAAGGCGACCGACATCGTGGTGCTGGTGGTGGCAGCCGACGACGGCGTGATGCCGCAGACGAAGGAAGCCATCGCCCATGCGAAGGCGGGTGGTGTGCCGATCGTCGTGGCGATCAACAAGATCGACAAGCCGGACGCAAACCCCGATCGCGTCAAGCAGGAGCTGGTCGCGGAAGGCGTCGTGCCGGAAGAGTACGGTGGCGATTCGCCGTTCGTGCCGGTGTCGGCCAAGACGGGCGCGGGTATCGACGATCTGCTCGAGAACGTGCTGCTGCAGGCCGAAGTGCTGGAACTGAAGGCACCGGTCGAAGCGCCGGCCAAGGGCATCGTGATCGAAGCGAAGCTCGACAAGGGTAAAGGCCCGGTCGCGACGATCCTCGTGCAGTCCGGTACGCTGAACCGCGGTGACATCGTGCTGGCCGGTACCGCTTACGGCCGTGTTCGGGCGATGCTCGACGAGAACGGCAAGCCGGCGAAGGAAGCCGGCCCGTCGATCCCGGTCGAAATCCAGGGTCTGTCGGAAGTGCCGGGCGCCGGTGAAGAAGTGATCGTGCTGCCGGACGAGCGCAAGGCGCGTGAAATCGCCTTGTTCCGCCAGGGCAAGTTCCGCGACGTGAAGCTGGCGAAGCAGCAGGCCGCGAAGCTGGAAAGCATGCTCGAACAGATGGGCGAAGGCGAAGTGCAGAACCTGCCGCTCATCATCAAGGCAGACGTGCAGGGTTCGCAGGAAGCACTCGTGCAGTCGCTGCTCAAGCTGTCGACCGACGAAGTGCGCGTACAGATCGTGCACAGCGCGGTGGGCGGCATCAGCGAAAACGACGTCAACCTCGCGACGGCATCGAAGGCGGTCATCATCGGCTTCAACACGCGTGCGGATGCACAGGCACGCAAGCTGGCCGAGGCGAACGGCATCGACATCCGTTACTACAACATCATCTATGACGCAGTGGATGAGGTGAAGGCGGCAATGTCGGGCATGCTGGCACCGGAGAAGCGCGAAGTCATCACCGGCATGGTCGAGGTGCGCCAGGTCTTCAAGGTGCCGAAGATCGGTGCGGTCGCCGGCTGTATGGTGACGGACGGTATCGTCAAGCGCTCGTCGTCGGTGCGCGTGCTGCGCAACAACGTCGTGATCTTCACGGGCGAACTCGAATCGCTGAAGCGTTTCAAGGACGACGTGAAGGAAGTGAAGCAAGGCTTCGAGTGCGGTATGTCGGTGAAGAACTTCAACGACATCGTCGAAGGCGACCAGTTCGAAGTCTTCGAAGTGACCGAAGTCGCACGGACGCTGTAATCGTCGCGTAACGGCTCATGGGGCGGGGCAGGCTTGGGCCTGTCCCGCCCATTTTCATGGTGGCGTGCCGACAATGGCCGTCGCTTTATCCTGATAAACGGATCACGGATCGATCATGTCCAGGAAACGTACTTCCCCCAATCGCAACGTTCAGATCGCCGACCAGATTCAGCGCGATCTGTCCGAACTCATCATGCGCGAGGTCAAAGACCCGCGTATCGGCATCGTGACCATCCAGAGCGTGGAGCTCACGCCGGACTACGCGCACGCGAAGGTCTACTTCACTGCGCTCACCGGCGATCCGGAAAAGACGCAGGAGGCGCTGAATCACGCGTCGGGTCACCTGCACAACCTGCTGTTCAAGCGCCTGCACATTCACACGGTGCCGACGCTGCATTTCCATTACGACCAGACGATCGAGAAGGCCGTCGAGATGTCGCGCCTGATCAAGGAAGCGAACTCGACGCGCGCGAAGGACGACGACGAGGCCGACGCGCCGGCCAAGGACGACTGAACTCGACCGGCCTATGACGACTGCAGCACCCCAACGTCCGCGCGTGCCCCGGCGCATGCTGGACGGCGTCCTCCTGCTCGACAAACCGGTCGGCCTGTCGAGCAACGATGCGCTGATTCGCGCGAAGCGCCTGCTCCTCGCGAAGAAAGCCGGTCACACCGGCACGCTCGATCCGCTGGCGTCGGGCCTGCTGCCGCTGTGTTTCGGCGAGGCGACCAAGTTCTCGCAGGACTTGCTCGAGGCTGACAAGACCTACGAAGCGACGATGCGTCTTGGCCAGCGCACGGCCACCGGCGATGCGGAAGGCGACGTGATCGACACGCGGCCCGTCGAATGCGACCGGGCCGCGGTGGAAGCCGCGCTCGTGCGTTTCACTGGCGAGATCGTGCAGGTGCCGCCGATGTATTCGGCGCTCAAGCGCGACGGCAAGCCGTTGTACGAATACGCGCGCGCGGGCCAGACCGTCGAGCGGGAAGGCCGCAACGTGACGATCCAAGTACTCGAGCTGCTCGCTTGCGAGCTGCCCGACGTGACGTTTCGCGTGACCTGCAGCAAGGGCACGTACGTGCGTACGCTCGCGGAAGATATCGGCGAGGCGCTCGGTTGCGGTGCGCATCTGACGATGCTGCGTCGCACGGGCGTCGGTGCGCTGACGCTCGAACACGCGGTGACGCTCGATGCGCTGTCGGATGCGGCCGAATCGGCGCGTGATGCGTGGCTCCAGCCGGTCGATGCGTTGCTGTCGACATTCCCGTCCGTTCGTCTCGACGATGCGTCCGCGAAGCGGTTCCTGCATGGCCAGCGCCTGCCGCTGTCGGAACTCGGGCCGATCGAGGCGGCTGACGGCGAGCGCGTGCGCGTGTACGACGCCACGCGGCTGCTCGGCGTGGCACGCAAGGCGAATGGCGTGCTGGCACCGGAACGGCTCGTCGTGACGGCGGCCTGATGTAGCGGCGCCAATGCGCCGCAATCGGCACAAGAAAAAGCCCGGTCGAATCGACCGGGCTTTTTTGTTTGATGCGTCAGCGTTGCGGCATCGTGCTCAGTGCGCCGCCGATGCGGCCGCCCCGGCATCGCCGCCGCCCGCGCGTTCGGGCTTGGTGATCCAGATCAGTCCGATCAGCAATACGAAGATCGCCGCCGAGATGTAGAACAGATCGTTCACGCCGAGCTGTGCGGCCTGCTGCGTCGCCAGGTTGTTGATGAGCCCGTGTGCCTGGTCCGGCGTCAACCCGAGGTTGCCCATCTGCGTGACGGCCTGGTTGAACGTCGGGTTGTACGGGTTCGCCTGCTCGACCAGTTGCGCGTGATGGAAGTTGTTGCGATGGTCCCACGCGGTCTGGAAGATTGACGTGCCGATGCCGCCGCACATGATCCGCACGAAGTTCGACAGGCCGGACGCCGCAGGAATGCGGTGGCCGGGCAGGCCGGACAACGTGATCGACACAAGCGGGATGAAGAAGCCGGCCATCGCGATACCTTGCACGAGCGTCGGCAGCGTCAGCGACCATTCGTCGACGCCCGTCGTATAACGCGAGCGCATCCAGAAGCACAGCGCAAACGTCAGGAACGACGCCGTCGAGATGAAGCGCGGATCGGTGCGCGGCAGATACTTCCCGGTGAGTGGCGACAACAGGATGGCGAACAACCCGACCGGCGCCATCACGAGGCCGGCGTCGGTCGCGGTGTAGCCGATCTGGGTCTGCAGCCACAGCGGTAACAGCACGAGATTGCCGAAGTACAGGCCGTACCCGATCGACAGCGCGACCGTCCCGCCGGTGAAGTTCCGTATGCGGAACAGCGACAGGTCGACGACCGGGTGCTCGGCGGTCAGCTCCCAGATGACGAAGAACGCGAATGCAATGATGGCGGTCAGCGCGAGCACGACGATGGTCGTCGACGCGAACCAGTCGAGATCCTTGCCCTTGTCGAGCATGATCTGCAGCGAGCCGACCCAGACGACCAGCAGCGCGAGGCCGACGCCGTCGATCGGCGCGCGGCGTACGGCTGACTCCCGATCGCGGTAGATCATCCACGTCGCGGCGGCGGCGGCAATGCCGACCGGGATGTTGACGTAGAAGATCCACGGCCACGAGTAGTTGTCCGAGATCCAGCCGCCCAGGATCGGGCCGGCGACCGGTGCGATCAGCGTCGTCATTGCCCATAGTGCGAGCGCCATCGGTGCCTTCGCGCGCGGATAGCTCGACAGCAGGAGCGCTTGCGACAACGGAATCATCGGGCCCGCGACCGCGCCCTGCAGCACGCGCGATGCGAGCAGAAACGGCAGGCTCGGCGCGAGGCCGCACATCCACGACGAGATGACGAACAGGATGATCGAGGCGAGGAACAGGCGGACCTGCCCGAAGCGATCGGTCAGCCAGCCCGTCAGCGGCACCGAGATCGCGTTTGCAACCGCGAACGACGTGATGACCCACGTGCCCTGGTCGGACGATACGCCGAGATCGCCCGAGATGGTCGGGATCGCGACGTTCGCGATGGACGTGTCGAGCACGTTCATGAACACCGCGAGCGATACCGCGACCGTCCCGAGCAAAAGTTTCCCGCCCTGCAAGGGCGGGTAGGAGACAGGAGCCTGTGCCATGTCGGTTGTCTTTCCGGAGTCGGAACGATTACATCATTTTCGCGGCGCTGGTCGGCTTCGCCGCGACGGGGGCCGACGCGTTGCCGCCTGCGTTCTCGGCGATGATGCGCGCGATTTCGGCGTCGGCTTCGTCACCATACTTCGCGAACACGTTGGTCTCGTAGACGGTATTCGGCGCGTTGACGAGCTGGTCGCCGCGTTCATCCTTGATGTCCACGTCGACCTGCATCGACAGGCCGATGCGCAGCGGATGCTTGTCGAGATCCTTCGGGTCGAGCTCGATCCGCACCGGCAGGCGCTGCACGACCTTGATCCAGTTGCCGGTCGCATTCTGCGCCGGCAGCAGCGAGAACGCCGAGCCCGTACCGGCCGAGAAGCCGACGACCTTGCCGTGGTAGGTGACCGACGAGCCGTAGATATCGGCCGTCATCTCGACCGGCTGGCCGATGCGCATGTGCTTCAGCTGGACTTCCTTGAAGTTCGCATCGACCCACACAGCGTTCAGCGGCACCACCGACATCAGCGGCGTGCCCGGCGACACGCGCTGGCCGACCTGCACCGAGCGCTTCGCGACGTAGCCGGTGACCGGCGCCGGCAGCACGTTACGCGCATTCGCGAGGTACGCGTCGCGGACCTTCGCGGCGGCGGCCATCACGTTCGGGTGCGATGCGATCGTCGTGTTTGCGGTCAGCGCGCGATTCGACGCGAGCTGCTGCTGCGCGGCGTCGACCGATGCCTGCGCGGCCTTCACGGCGTCGCGTGCATGCGAGATTTCTTCCTGCGACACGGCGCCCGTCTGCGCGACGGCCACGCGGCGACGCAGGTCGTCCTGGGCCTTCGACAGGTCGGACTGGCGCAGCGCGACCTGCGCGCGGTATTGATCGTCGTTGACGAACAGGCCGCGCACCTGGCGCACCGTCTGCGCGAGGTTGGCTTCCGCCTGCTGCAGCGCGACCTGCGAATCGGCCGGGTCGAGCACGACCAGCGGGTCGCCGGACTTGACCGTCTGCGTGTCGTCCGCCTTCACGGCGATCACGGTGCCGGTGACCTGCGGCGTGATCTGCACGACGTTGCCGTTCACGTACGCATCGTCGGTGCCTTCATGGAAGCGGGCGACGAGGAAGTAATAGAGGCCGTACGCGATGGCCGCGATCACGATGACCGCGACGAGCAGCGTCATCATTCGCTTGCGCTTGCCGTTGTTCTGCGGCTGCGCGCTGGCCGCGTTTTGTTGGTCGCTCATGGCGATTTTCTCCGTCCGTTATTTCGAGTGTCTGCGTAGTGGTGGCGCCGGATCAGTTGGCGGCCTGTTTTGTCGGCTTGGCTGCGTCGGGCGCGGCGAGCGGCGTACCGGTCGCATCGAACCCGCCGCCCAGCGCCTTGATCAGTGCGAGCTGCATGTCGCGACGGCGCATCTTCAGGTTGGTCACCGTCTGCTCGGAGGCGAGGCGGTTGCTGTCTGCGGTCAGCACCTGCAGTTGCGGCGACAGGCCGGCCTTGTAGCGGATCACCGCGAGATCGTAGGCGCGCGTCGACGCGTCGAGCGCGTTCTGCGCGTCGCCCATCTGGCGGTCGATCGCGCGGATCGATGCAACTTGCGTCGCGACGTCGTTCAGCGCGCTGATCAACGTCTGGTTGTAGTTCGCCACCGACAGGTCGAAGTCCGCATAGCGGCCCTTGAGCTGCGCGCGCAGCGCGCCGGCGTCGAAGATCGGCAGGTGGATCGCCGGGCCGAACTGGGCCTGGCGGCTCGCGAAGTTCAGGAATTTGCCCCAGCCGAACGCATCGAAACCGAAGCCGGCCGCGAGGTTCACGTCGGGGTAGAACTCGGCCTTCGCTTCCTTGACGTCGTGCATCGCGGCCTCGACCTGCCAGCGCGCGGCGACGATGTCGGGGCGGCGCGACACGAGATCGGCCGGCAGGTTGCCGGGCAGCGCGACCTCAGCAGTCGGGTTCATCACGGGCGCGGCGATCTGCAGCCCGCGATCCGGACCCTTGCCGAGCAGTGCGGCGAGCTGGTAGCGCACCGTCGTGATCTGGCCGTCGAGGTCCGACAGCGAAGCCTGCGTCGTCGCGATGTTGCCGCGGGCCGTCTGGCGTTCGACGTTGGTATCGAGGCCGGCCGACACGCGGCCGTCGGTGATCTTGCCGACCGTTTGGCGGTTGGTGATCTCGCGTTGCGCGATGTCGCGCAGCGCATAGAGTTGCGCGAGCGAGTTGTAGGTGCGTGCGACCGACGACGCGAGCGTGATGCGCGCCTGCTGCATGTCGGCTTCCGCGGACTTTTCCTGCGACACGGCGGTGTGCAGCCGTTCGCGGTTCTTGCCCCACAGGTCGAGTTCCCAAGACGCGCTCGCGAGCGCGTTGTTCTCGCTGTACCACTGGCCGCCGTACGGGGGCGGGAACAGCGCGTTCGACGAATACAGCTCGCGCGTCCACGAATAGCTCGCCTCGGCCTTCGGCATCAGGTTCGAACGCGACGATTCGATGTACGACGACGCCTTCGCGATGCGTGCCTGCGCCTGCGCGATCGACGGATTGCCCTGCAGCGCTTCGTCGATCAGCTTCGGCAGTTGCGGATCGCCGAACTGGTTGGCCCAGTCGAGCGCCGGCCACTGGCCGCCCTGGGCCGGGATGCTCTGGGCGGACTCGAATTGCGATGCGGGTGCGATCTGCTTGTCGCTCTTGATGCCGATGTAGTTTGCGCAGCCTGCCAGTGCGAATGCGGCGACCGCGGCGGCAACGGCAGCGCGGTACGACCCGCCGCGCACGGACAACGGGGAGGATTTCATCGCGCTGACCCCTGACTCGGAATGAATGATGGACACTGCAAGGATTTCCTTACATTAATCTGTCAAAAGTAATTGTTATGGCAACTATTACGCGATGCTGCTGCCGGCCGTCTCGCAATAGTTGCTGAGAATGCGGCGCAGCATGCTCTTCAGGAACCCGACTTCTTCCGGCGTAAACCCGTCCAGCACCTGGTCGAGCACGCTGCGGAAAATGGGCGGCAGCCGTTCGGCGAGCGCACGGCCCTCGTCGGTCAGTTCGAGGCGGACGACGCGACGATCCTCGATGCTGCGCACGCGGGACAGCAGGCCGCGTTTCTCGACCCGGTCGAGCAGGCGCGTGACCGCGCTCGCATCGATCCCGTATTCGCGCGCGAGCTCGGCGGCCGTCGAGCATTTGCCGACCGCGATCATGAACAGCATGCTCGCCTGCGTGCCCGTGATGCCGAGCTCTTCCTGCGTGCGTTGCGTGACGAGGTTGGTCATCACGGATTTCACGCGCGACATCAGATAACCGACGCTGTCGTTCATCTGATACGTGGACAGCGGCGAAACGGGCGGTTGGGTAGAAGAATCCGACATAAAACCCTGAAGCTGCAATAGTTGACTAGGCAGCAGTATAGGCACAATTGCTTGCCGCGGCAAATGTTAATCGAACGGCAACGGGTGCGCTTTGCAGTGCGAAAATCCCTTGCACGAGTAAGGTTTATTGGCTGCCGGGCGGCGGCACGTTCGAATGCTTCGCCGGTTCGAGGGGCGGACGGACGGGCGCGGTTTTGTCGCGTCGCGACGTGTCCGTCCGCTCTCGACATTCTCACGTGCTATAATTTGTGGCTTTCCAAGCTGCAACAGCGCGCGCCCGTGAAAACGAGCG
This sequence comes from Burkholderia sp. Bp8992, assembly GCF_003853705.1. GTDB lineage: Bacteria > Pseudomonadota > Gammaproteobacteria > Burkholderiales > Burkholderiaceae > Burkholderia. The sequence continues at coordinate 49,257 of NZ_QTQI01000018.1, forward strand.
GGCGCGTTTGCGCGTTCAAACGATTTCCAGGTTTCTATGACCCGCGCCCTTCGCAATATCGCCATCATCGCTCACGTCGACCACGGCAAGACGACGCTCGTCGACCAACTGCTTCGCCAGTCCGGCACCTTCCGCGACAACCAGCAAGTCGCCGAGCGTGTGATGGACTCGAACGACATCGAAAAGGAGCGCGGGATCACGATTCTCGCGAAGAACTGCGCGGTCGAATACGAAGGCACGCACGTCAACATCGTCGACACGCCGGGGCACGCGGACTTCGGTGGTGAAGTCGAGCGCGTGCTGTCGATGGTCGACTCGGTGCTGCTGCTGGTCGACGCCGTCGAGGGCCCGATGCCGCAGACGCGCTTCGTCACGAAGAAGGCGCTGGCGCTCGGCCTGAAGCCGATCGTCGTCGTCAACAAGATCGACCGCCCGGGCGCGCGGATCGACTGGGTGATCAACCAGACCTTCGACCTGTTCGACAAGCTCGGCGCGACCGAAGAGCAGCTCGACTTCCCGATCGTCTATGCGTCGGGCCTGAACGGCTACGCATCGCTCGACCCGGCTGCGCGCGACGGCGACATGCGCCCGCTGTTCGAGGCGATCCTCGAGCACGTGCCGGTTCGCCCGGCCGATCCGGAAGCGCCGCTGCAGCTCCAGATCACGTCGCTCGACTATTCGACGTACGTCGGCCGGATTGGCGTCGGCCGCATCACGCGCGGTCGCATCAAGCCGGGCCAGCCGGTCGTGATGCGCTTCGGCCCGGAAGGCGACGTGCTGAACCGCAAGATCAACCAGGTGCTGTCGTTCAAGGGTCTCGAGCGCGTGCAGGTCGAGTCGGCCGAAGCGGGCGACATCGTGCTGATCAACGGTATTGAAGACGTCGGCATCGGCGCGACGATCTGCGCGGTCGACACGCCGGAAGCGCTGCCGATGATCACCGTCGACGAGCCGACGCTGACGATGAACTTCCTCGTCAACTCGTCGCCGCTCGCGGGCCGCGAAGGCAAGTTCGTGACGAGCCGCCAGATCCGCGACCGCCTGATGAAGGAACTGAACCACAACGTCGCGCTGCGCGTGAAGGACACCGGCGACGAAACGGTGTTCGAAGTGTCGGGCCGCGGCGAACTGCACTTGACGATTCTCGTCGAGAACATGCGCCGCGAAGGCTACGAGCTGGCCGTGTCGCGTCCGCGCGTCGTGATGCAGGAAATCGACGGCGTGCGTCACGAGCCGTACGAACTGCTGACCGTCGACCTCGAAGACGAACACCAGGGCGGCGTGATGGAAGAGCTCGGCCGCCGCAAGGGCGAAATGCTCGACATGGCGTCGGACGGCCGCGGCCGCACGCGTCTGGAATACAAGATCTCGGCACGTGGCCTGATCGGCTTCCAGAGCGAATTCCTGACGCTCACGCGCGGCACGGGCCTGATGAGCCACATTTTCGATTCGTACGCGCCGGTCAAGGACGGTTCGGTCTTCGAGCGCCGCAACGGCGTGCTGATCTCGCAGGACGACGGCGCAGCGGTGGCCTACGCACTGTGGAAGCTGCAGGATCGCGGCCGCATGTTCGTGAAGCCGGGCGACGCGCTGTATGAGGGCATGATCATCGGCATCCACAGCCGCGACAACGACCTCGTCGTGAACCCGATCAAGGGCAAGCAGCTGACCAACGTGCGTGCGTCGGGTACCGACGAAGCCGTGCGTCTCGTGCCGCCGGTCCAGATGTCGCTGGAATACGCGGTCGAATTCATCGACGACGACGAACTCGTCGAAGTCACGCCGCAGTCGATCCGCCTGCGCAAGCGCTTCCTGAAGGAGCACGAGCGTCGCCGCGCGAGCCGCGAAGGTGCGGTCGACTAAGCATTTCGACCGTTCGCTGCGTCACGGAAAAGGCTGCCTTCGGGCAGCCTTTTCCGCATCTGCGCGATGCGCAACCGGATTACCCGCAAAACACTGTTCCCGCAGGTCGTGGCAATCCGGCAAAACCCCGTCGCGCGGTGCTTTCAGGCACATTTCCCCGTGAACTCCGGTATCGGTTCTGTGATATGCTGCGCGCACGCAAGTTTTAGGTCCTTCCAAGCAAGACTTGATTCGCAATCCGCTAAACGGTCAGGCCGTGTCGCGGAAGGTTGAGTAACCCGCTATTTCTCGAGAAGCTCGAAGAAAGGTGAGCGTAAAATGTCAGATGTAATGAAGCAGTTTCAGCTGAACTCCTATCTGTTCGGCGGCAATGCTTCGTACGTTGAAGAACTGTACGATGCATATCTCAACAATCCGGCGTCGGTGCCGGAGAACTGGCGAGAGTATTTCGACGCGCTGCAGAACGTGCCTGCAACGGACGGCTCGAATGCCAATGACGTCGCTCATTTCCCGATCGTCGAATCGTTCGCCGAGCGCGCGAAGGCCAATGCCTTCATCCCGCGCGAAAGCACGAGCAACCTCGCGACCGCGCGCAAGCAGGTCCACGTCCAGTCGCTCATCAGCGCCTACCGCTTCCTCGGCTCGCAATGGGCCAATCTCGATCCCCTGAAGCGTCGCGAACGTCCCGCCATTCCCGAACTCGAACCCGCGTTCTACGACTTCTCCGAAGGCGACCTCGACCAGACGTACAGCGCAAGCAACCTGTACTTCGGTTTCGACCAGGCTTCGCTGCGTGACATCGTCAAGGGTCTGCGCGACACGTACTGCGGCACGATCGGCGCCGAGTACATGTACATCAGCGACCCGGAACAGAAGCGCTGGTGGCAGGAGCGCCTGGAGTCGACCCGTGCGACGCCGTCGTTCTCGATCGACAAGAAGAAGCACATCCTGAATCGCCTGACGGCAGCGGAAGGCCTCGAGCGCTATCTGCATACCAAGTACGTCGGCCAGAAGCGCTTCTCGCTCGAAGGCGGCGAAAGCTTCATCGCGGCGATGGACGAAGTCGTCCAGCACGCAGGCAAGAGCGGCGTGCAGGAAATCATCATCGGCATGGCCCACCGCGGCCGTCTGAACGTGCTGGTCAACACGCTGGGCAAGATGCCGGCCGACCTGTTCGCCGAATTCGAAGGCAAGCACGTCGACGACCTGCCGGCCGGTGACGTGAAGTACCACAAGGGCTTCTCGTCGGACGTGTCGACGGAAGGCGGCCCGGTCCACCTGTCGCTCGCATTCAACCCGTCGCACCTCGAAATCGTGAACCCGGTGGTCGAAGGTTCCGCGAAGGCGCGTATGGACCGTCGCGGCGACGAAGACGGCCTGCAAGTGCTGCCGGTGCAGATCCACGGCGACGCGGCCTTCGCTGGCCAGGGCGTCGTGATGGAAACGCTGAACCTCGCGCAGACGCGCGGTTACGGCACGCACGGCACGCTGCACATCGTCATCAACAACCAGATCGGCTTCACGACGTCGGACCCGCGCGATGCGCGCTCGACGCTGTACTGTACCGACGTGGTCAAGATGATCGAAGCGCCGGTGCTGCACGTGAACGGCGATGATCCGGAAGCCGTCGTGCTCGCGATCCAGATCGCGATCGACTACCGGATGCAGTTCCACAAGGATGTCGTGATCGACATCGTCTGCTTCCGCAAGCTGGGTCACAACGAGCAGGACACGCCGGCCGTCACGCAGCCGCTGATGTACAAGAAGATCGCGCAGCACCCGGGCACCCGTGCGCTGTACGCCGAGAAGCTCGTGCAGCAGGGCGTGATCACCGCGGAAGATGCCGACAACTACGTGAAGGCATACCGCAAGGCGATGGACGACGGTCACCACACGGTCGACCCGGTCCTGTCGAACTACAAGAGCAAGTATGCGGTCGACTGGGTTCCGTTCCTGAACCGCAAGTGGACGGATGCAGCCGACACGGCCGTGCCGCTCGCCGAACTGAAGCGCCTCGGTGAGCGCATCACGACGGTCCCGGAAAACTTCAAGGTCCACCCGCTCGTCGAGCGCGTGATCAACGACCGCCGCAACATGGCGCGTGGCGACCAGCCGCTCGACTGGGGCATGGGCGAACACCTCGCATTCGCGTCGCTCGTCGCATCGGGCTACTCGGTACGCCTGACGGGCCAGGACTCGGGCCGCGGCACGTTCACGCACCGTCACGCGGTGCTGCACGACCAGAACCGCGAGCGCTGGAACGACGGTACGTACGTGCCGCTGCAGAACATCGCCGAAGGCCAGGCGAAGTTCACGGTGATCGACTCGGTGCTGTCGGAAGAAGCGGTGCTGGGCTTCGAATACGGTTACTCGACCGCCGAGCCGAACACGCTCGTGCTGTGGGAAGCGCAGTTCGGCGACTTCGTCAACGGCGCACAGGTCGTGATCGACCAGTTCATCTCGTCGGGCGAAGTGAAGTGGGGCCGCGTGTCGGGTCTCACGATGCTGCTGCCGCACGGCTACGAAGGGCAAGGTCCGGAGCACTCGTCGACGCGTATCGAGCGTTTCCTGCAGCTGTGTGCAGATCACAACATGCAGGTCGTTCAGCCGACGACGCCGGCGCAGATCTTCCACCTGCTGCGCCGCCAGATGATCCGTCTGTTCCGCAAGCCGCTGATCGTCGCAACGCCGAAGTCGCTGCTGCGTCACAAGGAAGCGGTGTCGGACCTGTCGGAACTGGCGAAGGGTTCGTTCCAGCCGGTGCTCGGCGAAACCGACGGCGGCATCGACGCGAAGAAGGTCAAGCGCGTGCTGGCCTGCTCGGGCCGCGTGTACTACGACCTCGTCGCGCATCGCCGCGAAGCGAAGGCGAACGACGTCGCGATCATCCGTATCGAGCAGCTGTATCCGTTCGCGCACAAGCAGTTCGAAGCCGAAATGAAGAAGTACGAGAACGCGACTGAAGTGGTCTGGGTGCAGGACGAGCCGCAGAACCAGGGTCCCTGGTTCTACGTCGAGCACCATCTGAAGGAAGGCATGAAGGAAGGGCAGAAGCTGGCATACAGCGGCCGTCCGGCTTCGGCCTCGCCGGCGGTTGGCTACTACGCGAAGCACTACGAGCAGCAGAAGGCCCTGATCGAAGGGGCATTCGGCCGCCTGAAGAGCGGATCGATCGCGAAATAACCGACGGAAGCGAAACGGGAAGGCGCGCGGCGCTTTCCCGTCTTCCTTGGCCTGCCGGGCGCGTGGCGCGCCGCATCGGCCGAAGGAATCGCACGAACCTCGTCACACCCCAGATTAAGCATCCAGGAAAATCACATGGCTATCGTAGAAGTCAAAGTCCCCCAGCTTTCGGAGTCGGTTTCGGAAGCGACCATGCTGCAGTGGAAGAAGAAGCCGGGCGAAGCAGTTGCGCAGGACGAAATCCTGATCGAACTCGAGACCGACAAGGTCGTGCTCGAAGTGCCGGCACCGGCAGCGGGCGTGCTCGCGCAAGTGCTGCAGAACGACGGTGACACGGTGGTTGCCGATCAGCTGATCGCGACGATCGACACCGAAGCGAAGGCAGGTGCCGCCGAAGCAGCGGCAGGTGCCGCCGAAGTCAAGCCGGCAGCAGCGCCTGCCGCAGCCGCACCGGCCGCACAGCCGGCCGCCGCAACGGCATCGAGCTCGGCCGCCGCATCGCCGGCCGCAGCGAAGCTGCTGGCCGAGAAGGGCCTCTCTACGGGCGACGTCGCAGGTTCGGGCCGCGACGGCCGTGTCACGAAGGGCGACGCGCTGGCAGCAGGCAGCGCACCGAAGGCGGCTCCGGCCGCCGCACCGGCGAAGACCGCTGCTGCGAAGCCGGCACTGCCGGAAGTGAAGGTGCCGGCATCGGCAGCGACGTGGCTGAACGACCGTCCGGAACAGCGCGTGCCGATGTCGCGCCTGCGTGCGCGTATCGCCGAGCGTCTGCTCGAATCGCAGCAGACCAACGCGATCCTGACGACGTTCAACGAAGTGAACATGGCTCCGGTCATGGAACTGCGCAACAAGTACAAGGACAAGTTCGAGAAGGAACACGGCGTGAAGCTCGGCTTCATGTCGTTCTTCGTGAAGGCGGCCGTGCACGCGCTGAAGAAGTTCCCGCTCGTGAACGCGTCGATCGACGGTAACGACATCGTCTACCACGGCTACTTCGACATCGGTATCGCTGTCGGCTCGCCGCGCGGCCTCGTCGTGCCGATCCTGCGCAACGCGGATCAGCTGAGCCTCGCCGAGATCGAGAAGAAGATCGCCGAATTCGGCCAGAAGGCGAAGGACGGCAAGCTGTCGATCGAGGAAATGACGGGCGGTACGTTCTCGATCTCGAACGGCGGCGTGTTCGGTTCGATGCTGTCGACCCCGATCATCAACCCGCCGCAGTCGGCCATCCTCGGCGTGCACGCGACGAAGGAACGTCCGGTCGTCGAGAACGGCCAGATCGTGATCCGTCCGATCAACTACCTCGCGCTGTCGTACGACCACCGCATCATCGACGGCCGCGAAGCCGTGCTGTCGCTCGTCGCGATGAAGGATGCGCTGGAAGATCCGGCCCGCCTGCTGCTCGACCTGTAAGCCGAGTCTCACTGCATTGACCCGCTCCGCGGGTTCGCGCACACGCGCGAACCCGCGGGCGCACAAGTAGAAAGGATTGTCATGTCCAAGGAATTTGACGTCGTCGTGATCGGCGCCGGCCCCGGCGGCTACATCGCCGCGATTCGCGCCGCGCAGCTCGGCAAGACCGTTGCCTGTATCGAGAAGTGGAAGAACCCGACCGGCGCGCTGAAGCTCGGCGGCACCTGCCTGAACGTCGGCTGCATCCCGTCGAAGGCGCTGCTCGCATCGTCGGAAGAGTTCGAGAACACGTCGCATCACCTGGCCGACCACGGCATCACGGTCGACGGCGTGAAGATCGACGTCGCGAAAATGCTCGGCCGCAAGGATGCGATCGTCGAGAAGATGACGAGCGGGATCGAGTTCCTGTTCAAGAAGAACAAGATCACCTGGCTGAAGGGCCATGGCAAGTTCACCGGCAAGACGGACGCCGGCGTACAGATCGAAGTGAGCGGCGAGGGTGAAACCGAAGTCGTCACCGCGAAGAACGTGATCATCGCGACGGGCTCGAAGGCGCGTCACCTGCCGGGCATCCCGGTCGACAACAAGATCGTGTCGGACAACGAAGGTGCGCTGACGTTCGACTCGGTGCCGAAGAAGCTCGCCGTGATCGGCGCAGGCGTGATCGGCCTCGAGCTCGGCTCGGTGTGGCGCCGCCTGGGTGCCGAAGTGACGGTGCTCGAAGCGCTGCCGGCATTCCTCGGCGCAGCCGACGAAGCGCTCGCGAAGGAAGCGGCCAAGCTGTTCAAGAAGCAGGGCCTCGACATCCATCTCGGCGTGAAGATCGGTGAAGTGAAGGCGACCGACAGCGGTGTGTCGATCGCCTACGCGGACAAGGACGGCAACGCGCAGACGCTCGACGCCGACCGCCTGATCGTGTCGGTCGGCCGCGTGCCGAACACCGACAACCTCGGCCTCGAGGCAATCGGCCTGAAGGCGAACGAGCGTGGCTTCATCGACGTGGACGACCACTGCCGTACGGCAGTGCCGAACGTGTACGCGATCGGCGACGTGGTGCGCGGCCCGATGCTCGCGCACAAGGCGGAAGACGAAGGCGTGCTGGTCGCGGAAGTGATCGACGGCCAGAAGCCGCACATCGACTACAACTGCATTCCGTGGGTGATCTACACGTACCCGGAAATCGCATGGGTCGGCAAGACGGAGCAGCAGCTGAAGGCGGAAGGCCGCGAGATCAAGTCGGGCAAGTTCCCGTTCTCGATCAACGGCCGCGCGCTCGGCATGAACGCGCCGGACGGCTTCGTGAAGATGATCGCGGATGCGAAGACCGACGAACTGCTCGGCGTGCACGTGATCGCCGCGAATGCGTCGGACCTGATCGCGGAAGCCGTGGTGGCGATGGAATTCAAGGCGGCGTCGGAAGACATTGCCCGCATCTGCCATCCGCACCCGTCGATGTCGGAAGTGATGCGCGAAGCGGCGCTCGCCGTCGACAAGCGCTCGCTGAACAGCTGAGCACGGCGTAGCGCCTGCCGGCCGTCGGCCGGCGCAGCCGTCTCTTGACGAAGGCGGGCGGGGTTTCCCGCTCGCCTTCGTTCTTTCCGGTTTGCCCGATGAACGTCACCGAATACTACACGCGCGAACTGACCACGCGCGGCTATCAGTCCGATCCCGCCCAGCGCGCGGCCGTCGATCGCCTGCAGCGCTGCTTCGACGAGTGGGTCGAGTACAAGGCGCGTCGCTCGAACGCGTTCAAGAAGCTCATCAATCATCCGGACCTCCCGCGCGGCGTCTACATGTGGGGCGGCGTCGGCCGCGGCAAGAGCTTCCTGATGGACAGCTTCTATGCGGTCGTGCCCGTGCAGCGCAAGACGCGTCTGCATTTCCACGAATTCATGCGCGAAGTGCATCGCGAGCTCGAGGAACTGAAAGGGCAGGCCGATCCGCTCGACGAACTCGCGCGGCGCATCGCGAAGCGCTACCGGCTGATCTGCTTCGACGAATTCCACGTATCGGACATTGCGGACGCGATGATCCTGTACCGTCTGCTCGACCGCCTCTTCAACAACGGCGTGCAGTTCGTGATGACGTCCAACTACGATCCCGACGACCTGTATCCGGACGGCCTGCATCGCGACCGCATGCTGCCGGCGATCGCGCTGATCAAGGACAAGCTCGACGTGCTGAACGTCGACGCGGGTGTCGATTATCGCCAGCGCACGCTCGCGCAGGTGAAGATGTATCACACGCCGCTCGGCGCGGACGCCGATCGCGAATTGCGCCATGCGTTCGGCAAGCTCGCGGCGGTACCCGATGAAAGCCCGATCCTGCATATCGAGAAACGCGAACTGAAGGCGCTGCGCAAGGCGGACGGTGTCGTCTGGTTCGACTTCGCGACGCTGTGCGGCGGCCCGCGATCGCAGAACGACTATCTGGAACTGGCGAGCCGCTTCCATGCGATCGTGCTGTCCGAGGTGCCGCAGATGTCGCCGCGGATGGCGTCCGAGGCGCGTCGCTTCACGTGGCTCATCGACGTGCTGTACGACCACAAGGTCAAGCTGCTGATGTCCGCGGCGGTGCCGGCGGAGCAGTTGTACGTCGAAGGCCCGATGGCCAACGAATTTGCGCGCACGGTGTCGCGAATCGTCGAGATGCAGTCGAAGGAGTATCTCGAGACGCCGCGTCGCATCGTCGACACGTCGCTGACCTGATTGCGTTGTCCGGTAATTGACGGGATTCAAACGTCAATTCCGGTCAAATTCATGCAATCTCGGGGTATTTTCGGATTTGTCTTATATTCATCGTTGAGGTGAGCCGATATCGTTGTGTCATGGTTACCAAGGCTGGAGATGTCCATGACACCGTATCGCGATCTGACCGACCACGAGTGGCGCTGCGTTGCGCCGCTTCTGCCCGAAATGCAGCCGCGCACCGAGTTGCGCGGCCGTCCGTTAGCCAATACGCGGGCCGTCCTGAACGGCGTGCTCTGGGTGATCTACAGCGGCGCGACGTGGTCCGCCATGCCGCGCCGTTACCCGTCGTATCAGACATGCCATCGCCGCTTCAAGGTCTGGCACGAGACGGGCACGCTGTTGAGCGTGATGCGTGAACTCTATGGCGATCCGGGCGTGAATCTGTGCAACGAATTGTCCGCGCGAATGCGCAAGCACACGCAATCGAAGGCGGCAGAGGCACGCAGCAACGCGGTACCCGCGTATCGCAAACCGGGCGGCTATGCGCCCGACTCGCTGAAGCGCGCGGCGTGATGCCAGTCGGTTTCTGTTGCGCCCGCACCCAAAGAAAATCGGCCTGACGACTTCGTCGCAGGCCGATTTTTCATTGAGCCGCGCGCTTTCGTGCGCGCTGCGTTATTGCTGGCGAATCCAGGTCTGCGACCGGCCGAGCAGCGATACGCCGATGTAACCGCGCACCACGAGTTTCTGGCCGCCGTCTTCAAGCGTCATCTTGCACTTGTAGACCTTGCCGTTCTCCGGGTCGAGGATGTTGCCGCCGTCCCAGTGGTCGCCTTCCTTCTTCATTGCCTTGATGATCGTCATGCCCTTGATGAGCTGATCCTTGCGCTCGTCCGTGCAGGCGGTGCAGCGGCGATCGGGCGTATCGTTCGCGCCGAGGCCCTTGACGACCTTGCCCGTCAGCGCACCGTCGCCGTCCTCGGCGATCTGCACGAGTGCTTTCGGTTGATGGGTGTTGTCATCGATCGTCTGCCACATGCCGACGGGATTGTCGGCTTGTGCGAACGTGGGGGCTGCACAGGCGAGCAGTGCGCCGGCAACGGCGATTGCACGCAACGGGCGGGTCAGTTGAATCATTGTCGTCCTCCTTGTTTTGCATGTCGTGTTCGATTCGCCCGCACGCCCGTCTGCATAGGGCGGGCATGTTGCGAGCTTCGCCAGAATACGTGAAACCGCGCGCCACGTTTGATAGAGGGGACTCTAATCGAAACAGCCCGCGTGACGCGGGCTGTTTGGTGTCCGATCAGTTCAGCTGATACGAGAATGCGGCGTTGATGCGCGGGCTGCGCGACGCGCTTTCGACGGGCGCGTCGCCGATCGGCTTCGCAACGTTCAGGTCGAGGCTGTAGAAGCGGCTGTCGGACAACCGCACACCGATGCCGACCGACGACATGCGGTTCGGCGACGGCGTGCCTGAGTGCAGATACACGCGCGCCATGTCGTAGGCCACGTACGGCGTGATCGATTTCAGATACGTCCAGCCCGGCGTGAAGCCGCGGTTGACCTCCAGCGACATCGCCCAGCCCGAGTCGCCCGACGCTTCGCCAGGCTGATAGCCGAGCGCGTAGCGCGTCGAGCCGAACGAGATCTGTTCGGACGTCGGCAGCGAATCGGGACTGTATTGGCCGGTCAGCGAAACCGACGTGCCGATCCGGAACGGCCATTCGTTGGTTTGCGTGACAGTCGCGCCGGTGCGGACGAAGGTCAGCGAAATCGGGTTGCCCACCGAGGTCGTCGTCGAGCCGACGGTGATGTCCTGCGCCTTCGACGCGCCGAGGATGTTGAAACCCTTCGCGACATTGACGCTCAGCTTCTGGACCTGTTTCGGCTGGACGCTCGTGTAGTCGAGTTGCATCTGCAGCACGCGGACCTGCGAGCGCGTATCGAGGGTCGCGCCGTTGATCTGGTTCTGGTAGCGGTCCTCGTTGTGCGACGCGTAGCCCGACACGGTCCCGAGCAGGCTGCGCTGGTTGTTCAGCAAGATCGGATAGGATGCCGAAAGACCAAGCTTCTCGTTCTTGACCGTACGCTGCACATAAGACGGCAGCCCAGGGTTGTCGGTCGGCTTGCCGCGATACGTACTTGCGTCGAGGCGCGTGATCAGGCCGCTGCTGCCGACAGGTACCGCGCCGCTGAACGCGAAGTAGGTCTGCTTGTCACGTCCGGGCGGCGCGAGCGCCGAGATGCTCAATTGCTCGCCAAACCGCGTCAGGCCGTTTTCGGTCGCGGTGATGAGGCCCTGGACGCCGGGGTGGTTGAAGTCGATACCGGTGCCGATGTTGAACGGCTTGCGGTCGACCGCGAGTTCGAGCGTCGTGGCGCCATCGGTGGTTTGCGGCGGCGGGACATTCGCCTTCACCGTGAGGCCGGGCAGCAGGCCGAACGTGTTCACGTAGCGTTCGAACGTCGCGCGGCGCAGCGGGCGATCGTCCGTGATGTGGGCAGCGATCGCGCGGATCTTCGGTTCCATCGCACCGGGCTTGCCGGTGATCTTGACGTCCGACACATAGCCTTCGACTACCGTGATGCGCACGACGCCATTCTCGAACGTCTGCGCGGGAACGAACGCGAACGAAAGCGCGTAGCCGCGTTCCTGGTACAGCTTCGTCACGCCGTTGGCGGTTTCGATCAGGTCGCCGATCGTGATGTCCTTGCCGACGAGCGGGGTGAAGCGACGCGAGATTTCCTCGAACGGCACCGACTTCACGCCTTCGACCTGAAACGTCGACGGCGTCAGGTGTCGCGACAGCAGCTCCTGCAGTTGCGGCGCTTGCGGGGCGACCTGCACGGTCACGTTCGGGCCGGTCTTCGGTGCGTTGATCTGGGGCAGGGAGTCGAGCGGGTTACCGCCGACGCGCGATTGTGCATGTGCCGTGCCTGCTGCCGCGATGGCGAGCAGCATCATCCATCTGTCGAGTCTGGATTTCATTGTTCTTCCTCGTAGGCCTTGCTTTTCGTCTTCTTTGTAATGCCGGCGCGCGACACCAGGGTGTCGCGCGCCGCGTGCCGCCATGCCGGTTGTGTTTGTACGGCCGCGCCATTCGCTCCGGCTGCGATGGTGCGGCCGTCCTCCTTACTTGCCAACGCTACCCAGCGTGCCCAGCAACCCCGTTACCGGTGCCAGCAGGCCCGTCGAGCCGCTACCCGACGATGCCGTGCCCGTGACACCGCCGACCAGCGACGTGACCGGCGCGAGCGGGCTCGCGCCTCCCGATCCTGCTGCACCGCCCACTGCTCCGGTGACAGTATTCAGCAAACCGGTGACGGGCGCGAGAGGGTTTGCACTGCCTGCGCCGCCTGTTGCGCCGCCGAGCGTGCCGGTGACCGTCGACACGAGATTCGTGACGGGGGCGAGCGGACCGCCGCTGCCGCCTGCCGCGCCACCGAGTGCGCCGGTGACCGTCGACACGAGGCCCGTGACCGGAGCGAGCGGGCCGCTGCCCGAGCCGCCCGTTGCGCCGCCAAGTGCGCCCGTGAGCGAGCCGAGCGGCGTCGAGCCGAGACCGGACAGCAGGCCGCCGAGCGGGTTCGTCGAGCTGGAGCCCGACGACGTGCCGTTCTGGACGGTTGCCGTCGAGCCGCCGACGAGGCTCGTGATCAGGCCGGGGATCGGTGCTGCGCCGTTCGGGCCGTTCGGGTTGACGAGGCCGCCTGCGTTGGTCACGGTGTTGCCGACCGCGGTCACGAGTTGGCCGACGTCGCCGACGAGCGGCTGGCTCGACGTGCCGCCCACCTGCTTGCCTGCCGAGCTGATCGCGCCGCCGATCTGGCCGAGCAGGCCGGAGACGGGTTGGCCGAGGCCGGTCGTCGTGCCGACCTGTTGTGTGACCTGGCCGGCCGTGATCACGAGCGGCGTGATCGCCGAGCTGATCGGTTGCGTGACCTGCTGGACTGCGCCCGACGACAGCGTCGAGCCGATCGTCGTGCCGGCGGCCGTCAGGCCGTTGGCGACCGTGTCGAGCACGGTGCCGACCGGCGTCGTGACCGGAGCGAGCGGCGCGAGCGGGCCCGTGCCGAGCGCCTTCACCGTCGAGCTCAGGCCGGACACTGTGTTGCTCGTCGCGCCGACGACATTGCCGAGGCCGGCAACCGTCGTGCCGACCGGATCCTTCGTCGAGCCGATCTGTCCCAGCCCGTTGCTCACGGCATCGGCGGCTGCGCCGACGATCGTGCCGGTGCTGGAGAGCGTGCTGCCGACTCCCTTCGTCACGCCGTCGCCGAGGCCCGGCAGGCTGATGTTGCCGACCGTGCTGCCGAGGTCGCTGGCCGTCTGGCCGACCGTGCTGACGACACCCTTGGTGCCGGTCGACGTGCCGCTGGTGCCGCTCGTGCTGGGCGTGCCGCTCGTGCTCGGATTGCTGTTGCTGCTGCTGGACGGCGTCGCGCTGACACCGCCGCCGCCGCAGGCGGCCAGCAGGCAGGCTGCGGCGAAGGCGGTGAGGGGTACGCGCCACTGGCGCAGGGTGACGGTCGTGATGAAACGTTGCTGGGACATGATGGACTCCTCGCTGTCTTTTCGATGAATGGATGCCGGATTACTTGCCGTGCGTGCCGCCGAGCAGGCCGCCGATCAGCGACGTGACAGGCGCGAGCGGGTTCGACGTCGAGCCCGAGTTCGTGACGGCGCCCGTGCCGCCGCTCAGTGCCGGTGCGCCGACCGTGCTGGTGACCGTCGAGACGGCGTTCGTCACCGGGGCGAGCGGGCTGCTGCCGCCTGCGCCGCCCGTCACGCCGCCGAGGGCACCCGTGACTGCGCCGAGGAGACCTGTGACCGGTGCAAGCGGGCTGCCGCTCGTTCCGCCGGTTGCGCCGCCGAGTGCGCCGGTGACCGTCGAGACGAGGCCGGTAACCGGTGCGAGCGGGCTGCCGCTGCCGCCTGCTGCGCCACCGAGTGCGCCGGTGACCGTGGAGACGAGGCCGGTGACCGGAGCGAGCGGGCCGCTGCCGCCGCCTGCTACGCCACCAAGTGCGCCGGTGACCGTGGAGACGAGGCCGGTGACCGGAGCGAGCGGACCGCTGCCGCTGCCTGCTGCGCCACCAAGTGCGCCGGTCACCGTCGAGACGAGGCCGGTGACCGGAGCGAGCGGGCCACTGCCGCCGCCTGCTGCGCCGCCGAGAGCGCCGGTAACCGTCGAGACGAGACCGGTGACCGGAGCGAGCGGACCGCTGCCGCCACCCGTTGCGCCGCCGAGAGCGCCCGTGACGGTGGAGACGAGGCCCGTGAGCGGAGCGAGCGGATTGGTCACGCCGCCGGTGCCGCCCGTGAGCAGGCCGCCGACGGTCTTCACGGTATTGCCCGTGGCCGAGACGGTGTTGCCGAGGCCTGTCGTGACGGGGTTGCCGCCTGTCGACGCGAGCAGCGCGCCGGCCTGGTTCAGTCCGTTGCCGACCGTGCCGAGCAGCGTGTTGACGGGGGCGCCGAGGCCGGTCGCCGTACCGATCGTCTGGGTCGTCTGGCCGACCATCGTCGTGATCGGCGTGATGGCCGAGCTGACCGTCTGCGTGACTTGCTGGATCGGGCCGGTCGACAGCGCATTGCCAAGGGTCGTGCCGCCGTTCGACACGGCGCCGCCGAGTGTCGACACGAGGCCGCCGACGGCCCCCGTGACCGGAGCAAGCGGCGACAGCGGGCCGCTGCCGAGGCTCGTGACCAGCGCGCCGGTCTGCGTGACGGCGCCGCCGAGCTGGTTGACTACGCCGCCCGTGCTGGCGAGCGTGGTGCCGACCGGATCCTTCGTTGCGCCGAGCTGGCCGAGACCGTTGCCGAGGCCGTTGCCGAGTGCGGTCACCGCGCCGCCGACGCTTTGCACGATGCCACCTGCGGCTTGCGTCGTGGCAGGATTGACGCCCGGCAGCGTTTGGCTGCCGAGGGCGGAGCCGAGATTGGAGACGGCGCCGCCGGCAGTCGTGACGATATTGCTGGTGCTTGCGAGGACAGTTCCCACTGGGTTCGCCGACACACCGGAGGTGCCGGACGTACCGCTCGTGCCCGAGGTTCCGCTGGTACCGGACGTGCCGCTCGTGCCCGACGTGCCGCTGGTGCCGGACGTGCCGCTCGTACCCGAGGTGCCGCTCGTGCCGGACGTACCGCTCGTGCCCGAGCTGCCGCTGGTGCCGGAGGTGCCGCCGCCCGAGCTCGAGCCGCCGCCGATGCCGTGGCTGATGGAACCGGAGCCGCCACACGCGGAGAGGGAGAGCATGGCTGCAACGGTGGCCGCGATCAGAGTCGTCCGGAACACGCCATGAGGGATAACCTTAATGTCCATTTCTTCCTCGCATTAAAAATGTGTTGTGAACTGCGTTGTGTTGAGTGGTGCGAGGACTACTCTGCAACTGTCGTGCCATTTCGACGCCCGACAGTTCGACAACCGGTTTTAAACGAGGCAATTCCTTGTCGGGAAAGGAAGTGGTGGAAATTGAAAGATTGTTGAATCTGTTTAAGTGCGGGCGAATGAGAACGATTTCGGCCGTTTCGTAACGTAACGTCACAACATTGGCGTTACGGGTGCGGCGTAACGTGGGCGGAGAGCCGGCTTGGTGGACAAGGCAATTGTTTTACTGGTGGATTAGGTGTGCACATCTAACCTATCGTAAATCCTATGTGTAAGTCGTACCGAAACGCCGTACAAATACGTTGTGCTCCTGAAGACTTTTTTTCCGGTGGGGTCGTTAAAAGAGGTTGGAAACTAAATCGGATCGGATATAGAATCGGGAGCAGATGTAAGCAAATGTACGGTTCGGTACACAACGTTCGAGGAGGGTCACTATCGCGAATGTTAACTTGCATCAAATCGTGAGCAATGCCCTTCGGGGCGACCTATAAAGAAAGCGCACCCGGTTGTCGCTGCAGCAGATGTGGTGAACGGCGTGGGGCAAGGGCCAGATATGCGGGGACGTATACGTATAAAAGGCCAAAGATCGTAAATACAGGCACGAGGAATAAAATGAAAGCAATCATCAAGCGTTTCCTTAAGGAAGAAAACGGGGTTACCGCAGTCGAGTACGGACTCATTGCCGGACTTATCGCAGTCGCTCTCGTCACTGCCATGGGCACGTTGACGGGCGGCATCTCGGGGGCGTTCAGCTACATCGCGAGCAAGTTGCCGGCGGCATAACGAACGAGCTTTCGCTCATTTCCCTGCTGATAGGGGCGCGGATTGCTTTGGCAATCCGCGCAGGTAAGTTTTGCCGCTCGGGGCGTAAATGATCCTGCTAACTGGCGTCGGGGTTTTCCTCGCGTGGGCGGTGCTCGTCGCGTTCGAGGACATTCGCCACAGGCGTATACCAAATTCACTGGTGATCGGTGGGCTTGTATCTGCATTTCTGCTCTCCGGACACAATCCATTCGGCATATCCGTAAATCAGGCGCTCACCGGCGTACTGATCGGCTTTGTCAGCCTTTTCCCATTTTTCGTGCTGCGCGTAATGGGTGCTGCGGATGTCAAGGTATTCGCAGTGCTGGGTGCGTGGTGCGGTCCCCATGCGTTGTTGTGGCTCTGGATCGTTGCGAGCCTGCTCGCGTTTGCCCATGTCGGCACGCTGATCTTCGCCACTCGCACACCGGTGTCCGCGCTGTGGCATCGGCGCGCTCCGACGATGGAGATTGCCGGCTTCCGCGCGTCGCCGTATGCCGCGTTTCTCGTGATTCCGGCGGCATTGTGGTGCGTGTACCGGATCGCAATTGGGGGAATGCAATGACGCTCCCTTGTCTTGCATCAGGAATGCGGCGTCGCGAGCGCGGCGCGACTGCTATTGAATTTGCGTTGATGCTGCCGGTGTTTTTCCTGATCCTGTACGCGATCATCACGTACGGAATGATCTTCGCCGCGCAGCAAAACCTGACGCTTGCGGCGACAGAGGGCGCCCGTGCTGCGCTGAATTATCAGCAGGTGGGAGCGGCTGCGTCGGTGCAGGCGGCGCAGCAAGCCGCACTTGCCGCGCGGGCCCAGGCCGCCTGCACGGCCGCAACGAACCTGACCACGTGGCTAAAAGGGTCGACATGCACGCCGACGCAGCAAGGTAGCTGTTCGTACGACACGACGATGCTGTGTGTTCAGATCACGCTGACCTATCCGTACTCGCAGAACCCGCTGGTCCCGCCGTTTCCGCTGCTCGGCTCGCTGTTGCCGGTGCCCTCGGCACTCGTCGGAACTGCGATGGTGCAGATCAGCCCGGTCAACATCATATAGACGGCAGCAATGGCGTCGTGCCGGGGCGAGGTCGGCCCGGTCGGTCACGTTGCGCGAAGAATTCAATCGTGAGTAGCGGGGAAGCGTAAGAACACTATGGCCAACAACCTGACGAAGATCATTGCAGGCTTGCTGATCGCGATCGCGGTCCTGCTCGGCGTCTATGCGTGGATGCTCGGTCGAAAGCCAGTCGATGTCGCACCGGTTGCCGCGACGGTGGCGACGCAACGCGAGCCGGTTGTCGTGGCGACCCGGCCATTGCAGGCCGGCCAGCCGATTCCAGCCGATGCGCTGAAGGTTCAGCAGTCGACTGCTGCGCCGAAGGGGGCGTTTGCCGATCCGCTGCAACTAGTTGGTCGCATCCCAATTGCCGATATTCCCGCTCAAGCGGCCGTCGTCGCAAGCGCACTGTCATCCGGCCTTGCCGAGCAGATCGCGCCGGGCGAGCGCGCTGTCGCGATCAAGGTGGACGAGACCAACGCAGTCGGCAACCGCGTGCGGCCCGGTAACTATGTGGACGTGTTCCTGAACCTGAAACGCGACGGGACTGGCGTGGCGATTGGCGGGACGTCGACAGCCGAGATCGTGAATACCCAGGCGCGATTGCTGATGTCGAAGGTCCGCGTGCTGTCGTTTGGAGATGCCACAACCGAGCGAGACAGCTCGAACGGTTCCGTGGTCGGGGTGCGGACTGCCGTGCTGGCAGTGCCGACCGCGCAAGTGGATGCGCTGACGCTCGCCGAGCAGAGTGGCCGGCTCGTGCTCGCGCTCCGTAGCCCGCGCGACGACGAAGTCGCGACGCAGACCGTCGCGGTTCGTGTGGGCGACGACAAGAGCCCGTCGGCGCTTGCCGCAACCGGTGTGATGCTGGGCGAGTTGTCGAAGAGTGCGACGGCGCAGGCGCCGGTTCCGCGTGCGGCGGCGCGGGCAGTCACGCGGCATTCAGGCGGCGGCATCGAGGTGATTCGGGGTGGGCGGACCGAGACGGTCGCTTATTGAGCGCGACGAAGACGACAACCAGAGAAGGGGGGCGGACCGATGCCTCCAAAACAATGAAAAAGAAACTGATTGGATTGGCTATTGCATTGAGCGCGCTGGCAATGCCGCCGCTGTCGGACGCGGCCGACACGAGCGGGACGATCAGCCTTGTGGTCGGCGCGCAACGGCAGCTTGCAACGGGGCGTGCGCTGCAGCGGGTTGCGGTCGGCGACCCGTCGGTCGCCGATGTGCTAGTCGTGAAGGGCGGGCGCGGCGGCGTGCTGCTCGTCGCGAAGAGTGCCGGGTCGACGAACGTGATGATCTGGGAGCGCGGCCGTGACGAACCGACCGTCTACAACGTGAATGTCACGAGCGGTGCCGCGCGTGCGTTGCTTGACGGCGCATCGCCGAGCGTGAATACGTACAGCGGCACAACGGTGATTGGCGGTGCGTCCGGGACGCTCGACGGGCATCAACGGGCGGTTCATGCAGCGAAGACGATCAGCGGCAAGGACGGGACGACTCTTGATGCGTCGACGATTTCCGGCAAGAACGTCGTGCAGGTTGACGTGCGTGTCGTCGAATTCAGCCGTTCGGTGCTGAAGCAGGCGGGTCTCAACTTCTTCAAGCAGAGCAATGGCTTTTCGTTCGGTGCATTCGCGCCGACGGGTCTGACGTCGATTAGCGGTACGCCGGGCAGTTCGCTGACCTACAACACGAACGTGCCGATTTCATCGGCGTTCAATCTCGTCGTCAATTCTGTGTCGCATGGGCTGTTCGCGGATCTGTCGATTCTCGAGGCGAACAATCTTGCCCGCGTGCTTGCACAGCCTACGCTCGTCGCATTGTCCGGCCAAAGTGCGAACTTCCTCGCAGGCGGCGAAATCCCGGTGCCGGTGCCGCAATCTCTCGGCACGATTTCCATCGAATGGAAACCTTATGGCGTCGGACTCACTGTCACGCCGACCGTGCTGAATCCGCGGCGGATCGCGCTGAAGGTCGCACCCGAGTCGAGCCAGCTCGACTTCGTGCATTCGATCACGATCAACGGCGTTCAGGTTCCCGCGCTGACAACGCGGCGCGCGGACACGACGGTCGAACTTGGCGATGGCGAAAGCTTCGTCATCGGTGGCCTGGTCGACCGGGAGACGACGTCCAACGTCAATAAGGTGCCGTTCCTGGGCGATCTGCCGATCATCGGCGCGTTTTTCAAGAATTTGAGTTACCAGCAGAGCGACAAGGAACTCGTGATCATCGTTACGCCGCATCTCGTCGCACCGATCGCGCAAGGCGCGTCGCTGCCGGCAACGCCAGGCGAGCTGTCCGAGCAGCGCGATGCTCCAGTGTGGCGTTCTTATCTGGGCGGCATGGCGTCGCCGGACGCAGGACCGGGGTTCTCAAAATGAGCGCGCCGATTCAATACGGGGCAGCACAGGCCGTCGCGTGCGACGCGATGCCTTGCTTCATTGGGAGTATCCAAGATGAATGCGAGAACCTATTCTTTGGCTGAGCTCGCCGTCACCGACCACTTCGTGTGCGCATCCTCGCTTGCGGAGCATGTGCACTGGCTGTCGCAGTCGCTGGTTTCGGCCGGCGCAGTCGAGGGCGCGCCGCTCGACGGTGCCGCGTTGTCTCAGCGCATCGGCGTGTTGAATCCTGCGCTGGTGTTCATCGATTTTTCGGGTGATTGCGCGGCGGCGAGCACGGTTGTCGCGGCGGTACGCGTGTCGCATCCGGGGGTGCCGGTCGTCGCGCTGGGTTCGCTCACGCAACCGGAGGGGGCACTCGCCGCGCTGCGCGCGGGCGTACGCGATTTCGTCGATTTTTCCGCACCGGCCGACGAGGCGCTGCGGATCACGCGAGTGTTGCTCGACAACGTCGGCGAGCCTGCGAATCGCCACGGGAAGGTCACCGCGTTGCTGGGCGCCCGCGCCGGAATGGGCGTGAGCACGCTGGCCGCGAACCTGTCGGTGCTGATGCAGCGGCGGCCCGCCGATCCCGCACTGACGGCGGCGCTCCTCGATCTCGGATTGCCGGCTGGCGACAGTGCATTGTTCCTGAACACGCGCTGCGAATTCCATTTCGTCGAAGCGGTACGCAACCTGCGTCGAATCGACCGCACTTTCGTGACGACCGCGCTCGCGCGCCATTCAAGCGGTGTTGCACTCACGACGCTGCCGCCGAACCTCGCCGATCTGCGCGAGGTTGCAACGGCGTCGTGCTCGGCATTGCTAAATCGGTTGCGGGCGTTCTTTGATCACCAGATTGTCGATCTCGGTGGTTTCCCGAATCGCGAATTCATCGCACAGGTCGTGAATCTTGCGGACGAAGCATGGCTCGTTTGCGATCAGGGCGTGGCGTCGGTCGTATCGGCGGTCGAGATGCTGGACGGGCTACGCGATGCGGGAGCCGCGACCGAACGGATCCGGCTCGTCGTCAACCAGTTCGACGCTGATCTTGGGCTGATGCCTGCACAGATTGCCGAACGGCTGGAGTTATCGCTGATCGCGACGCTGCCGTCACGGCGCGTGTCGATCGGGCATGCGGCGAACCAGGGCAAGCTGATTGCAGAAGTCGCGGAACGCGATCCGTACGTCCGTGCGCTCGGACCGTTGGTCGAGCGCCTTGCGGGTGCGCCGGCACCGGGAGCGGCACAGCGTGCGGTTGGTGGCCTCTCGGCGCTCAGGCGAATCATTCAATCCTCAACGAAGCGGTCGTAAGTGATGGCACACGACATTCAATTTGCCGACGGCGCAGCGCCGTTCTCGCAAACGCAACAGTTCCACGACATCAAGAATGCCGCTCACGAACATCTGCTCACGCGGATTGAAGAACTGGGCGCCGAATTCGGTCGCTGGTCGCGACAGGCGATCAACCAGTTCGTCGATCTTGAGATCGACAGCTTCGTGCGGCTACGGCGGATCCCGCTCAACGAGAGTGAGGTGCGTGCCGTTGCCGAGGCGCTGACGAAGGAGCTCGCCGGTTTCGGGCCGATCGAGGACCTGTTGGCGGACCCGCACGTCGAGGACATCCTGATCAACGGCTACAACGACATCTATGTGTCACGGCATGGGATCCTGTCGAAGCTGCCGATCCGCTTTACCGATAACGCCCATCTGCTGCGGATCGTGCGACGGATTCTCGCCCCGGTCGGTCGGCGGCTCGATGAATCGAATCCGATGGTCGATGCGCGGCTGCCCGACGGTGGCCGTGTCAACGTCGTGATCGAACCGCTGTCGATCGATGGTCCGGTCGTGTCGATCCGGAAGTTCCGGAAGGATCCGCTGAAGCCCGAGGACCTGCTGGGCAATGGCACCTACAACGAAGAAATCGGCCGGTTGCTCGAGGCCGCGGTCGAGGCGCGCTGCAACGTGCTCGTATCGGGTGGCACCAGTTCGGGCAAGACGTCGCTGCTGAACGCGCTTGCGTTTCATATCCCGATGGCGGAACGCGTCGTGACGATCGAGGATACGGCCGAACTGTCGCTGAATCACCCGCACGTCGTGCGGCTTGAGAGCCGTCCAGGCGGATTCGACGGCAGCGGCGTCGTGACGATTCGCGACCTGTTGCGAAACACGCTGCGGATGCGGCCGGACCGAATCATCGTCGGCGAAGTGCGCGGCGGCGAAGTGCTCGAAATGCTGCAGGCGATGAATACCGGCCACGACGGATCGATGGGCACCGTGCACGCGAGTTCGCCGCGCGAGTGCCTTTACCGGCTCGAGATGCTGGCCGGTTTCGCCGGTTTTCAGGGTACCGAAGCGAGTCTGCGCCGGCAGATCGCCAACGCGATCGATTTCATCGTGCAGATTGGCCGGCTGTCCAACGGTCGCAGGCGCATCCTGTCGATTACCGAAGTCACCGGCATGTCGGACAACATCGTATCGACGCAGGAACTGTATCGCTACGAGGCGCGCGTTACGGCTGAGGGTGACGAGATCGATCATTGGGAGTCGCTCGGCATTCATCCGCATTCGCCAAAGCTCGCGCGTTTCCGCAACTCGCTGGTGTCGAGCGGAGGTGGGTTCGGCGGCAGCTTCGGGCGAGGCGGAGGCTTCAATGTCTAGCGCCACATTGCTCGCGCTGATGTTCGCGCTGATCTGCGCGGCGGCCGGGTTACTGCTGTGGCGCGGAAGCCAGGTGCGGGAAGGGCGCGCGCATACGCAACGATTCTTCGACAGCCGAGTGGGCCAAGGTGCGCGTACCGAACTGCCGGCTGGCGACGCACGCACCATGCGTACCGCGGCGGCCGGTACGGTGAACGCGCAGGAGGCGGCACAGGGTTTGGCGCGTTGGCGCTCGTTGGTGTTCGGCGCGTGGACCGTGCTGTCCGATCGCGCGGGGCTCGATGAAATGCGCGCCGGCCTCGTGCTGGTGCTCGCTATCGTTGTGCTGCTCGCGCTGTGGGCGGGCATGGCCGGCGGGCTGCTCGCGGCAGCTGCTGCGATCATTGGGTGCGGGGTGCTGGTTGTGCTGTGGATCACGTCGCGCATCAGCCGGCGCCGCCTGAAGATCGTCCGTCAGTTGCCGTCGTTTCTCGACGGGATCGTTCGGCTCGTGACCCTCGGGAACAGCGTGCCGGCGGCTTTCCAGTCGGCGCTTCAGACGGCCGAGATGCCGCTGCGCCGCTGCCTCGACGACGTGTCGCGGATGCTGCGCTCGGGTGTCGAGATCGATCGCGCGATGCTGCACATTGCACACACGTACCGGATCCGCGAATTTGAACTGGTCGGTGCGGTGCTGCGCCTGTCGGTCCGCTACGGTGGGCGGGCGGACGTGATGCTCGATAGGATGTCTACGTTCATGCGCGACCTCGAGCAGGCCGAACGCGAACTGTCCGCGATGTCGGCCGAGACCCGGCTGTCCGCATGGGTGCTGGCGCTGTTGCCGATCGCAGTCGGCAGCTTCGTCATCTCCACGAGCCCGCGCTACTTCACGGCGATGTGGAATGACGACTCCGGGCGCCAGCTGATTTATCTGGCGTTTGCGCTGCAGGTGGCGGGCGGTTTCTGGCTGTACCGGCTTGCGCGGCTGAGGTGAATCGATGGATGCAAACCGTTTAGGCGCACTGGCGCTGGTGCTCGGATCTGTCGGCGTGTTACTGCTTGCCGCGCTCACGATCGTTCGCGTCGTGCTCGTGCAGCGTGCCGAGCGCGCGCTGGTGAATGCGCTTGACCGCCGGACCGCGGCAATCGAAGCGGCTGCCGCGCGAGCCGGTTCCGCTGAGCCTGCGCGCGATGCGGCTGCACCTGCTGCTGCGCGCGGACGTTTCGCGGGACTGCGTGAACGCTTCGAAGATGTCGGGATGCGGTGGCTCGAGACCGGCTTCAGCCGATATCTGATTGCCGACGAAGACCGTCAACTGCTGGAGCAATGCGGTTTCGTCGACATCCGTGCGAGAGCGCTGTTCGTCAGTGCGCGCATCGTTTGCGCCATCCTGCTGCCGGTGCTCGCCGTGTTGATACTGGTCAGCCGAGGACACGAGGCGCGCTGGCCGCTCTGGATATCCTTCTCGCTCGTGACCGGCTACATGTTGCCGAAAGTATACGTGCGCCGACGAGCCGCCGCGCGCCGACAGGGCATTGCCGCCGAATTGCCGCTGCTCGTCGACATGCTGAGACTGCTGCAGGGTGTCGGTCTGTCGCTCGACCAGAGCATCCAGATTGTCACGCACGATTTTCAGACCATGCTGCCCGTATTGTCGTGGGAGCTCGGAGTTGCGCAACGGCAGTTCGCGGCCGGACGCACGCGTGAACAATCGCTGCAACGCCTCACGAACAGCTTCGACAACGAGGATCTGCGAGCTATCGTGCGATTGCTGATTCAGGTGGACAAGCATGGTGGCGCGGTGCAAGAGCCGCTGATGCAGTTTGGAGACCGGCTACGCGAAGGACGTCGTGCGACGCTGCGCGAGCAGATCGGCCGCCTGACGGTGAAGATGACCGGCGTGATGATCCTCACACTGTTGCCGGCGCTGTTGATCGTTACCGCGGGGCCCGGGATCATGACCGCGCTGTCCGCGCTTGCTGCGTTTCAGCACTGACGCCGCACGAGGGGAAGGAGCGATACAAGATGAATCGATTTGGTTGTGTCCGCACGATCGCAGGGGCGACGGCGCTCGCGCTGCTTGCCAGCGGGTGCTCGTTGTTCAAGGAGTCCGGATACGGTATCGGTGCGCAAGCCGAGCGCGGTGCGCTGATGCAGGCTGCTGCCGACAAGAGTGCGCCTCCCGATACGCCTGGCATGTACCTGGGCCTGATCGAGCGGATGCAGGGTCAGGGGCTGTATTTTGCGTCACTGGCACACATCGATCAGTACGAGAAGCAATATGGCGCATCTCCGGACACGATCCTTCTGCGTGCCGACGCATTGCGTGCGACCGGCCAGTACGACGCCGGCGTGGCCGCCTACACGAAGCTGCTGACAACACCGCTTGCCGCACGCGGCTATCGCGGACTGGGTCTGACCGCCGGCGCCCGCGGCGATTTTGCGCTTGCCGCGCAGCAACTCGAACAAGCGACGGTGCTTGCGCCGACCGACGCGGCGACGCTGTCCGACCTCGCATATTCGAAAATGCGCGAGGGCGATCTGGCTGGCGCACGCGTGCCGCTGCTGAAGGCAGCCGAACTCGAGCAGAAGAACCCGAAAATCCTCAGCAACTTTGTGCTCTATCTGCTCGCGAGCGGCCATACGAAGGACGCGCGGCGACTGATGGATCAACAGAAGCTTGCGCCCGCGGTGCGTGGCCAGATTCGCGACGACGAAACGAAGGTTGAGGCCGCGATGCGAGCAAAGCAACGTGCAGTCGCACACGTGCCGAGCAATGCGTCCGTGCCGTCGGTTGCGAGCAGCGACAACTTCGATCTTGCGGTGCCGCTGCTGCAGCGTTTCGCGCGATAACGATGATATTCACGGAGGCCATCATGTTTCACCTTTCCTCAATCCGCGTGCGAACCGTGTGCATCGCATTCGCGTGTACGCTCGGTGCGGGCGTCGCGCATGCGCAAAGCGACATGCCGGCGTCCGAAATCGGTCATGCGACCAGCACGCTGCTCGACCTGCAGCGTTCGAATCGCGCGGCCGCCACGCCGCAGCCGATCGACGGCGCTGCCGGCACGTATGCGTATCAGCGCTATATCGACTCTTTCAAGTCACCGATTCCGCAGTGGTTCGGCACGATGTCGACGTCGGGCGGCGGCAGTGGCGGTGGCAGCGGTAGCGGCGGATTGTCCGGCGGCGATCTCGCGCGCTGACGGAGCAAGAACGGTGAATATCCGGCACAGTGGCGGCACATTCCGCCGCGCGTCACGACAGCGCGGCGCGTTCTCGGTGATGGCGATCATCGCGACGCTGATCGCCATCACGACGCTTGGCGCCATTGGCGTCGGTAATCTCTTTTACCAGCGTCGAGACGTGCAGCGGATTGCCGACATGGCTGCGCTTGCGGCCGTGCAGCGGATGGACGATGCCTGTTCGCAGCCGACCGCCACCGCGACCAGCAATGCACAATCGAACGGGCTCAATGCGTCGAACGGCGATACGATCAACATCGAATGCGGTCGCTGGGATACGTCGGTCAACCCCTCACCCAGCTACTACGCTTCCGCGACATCCGGGACCACGCAATTGAACGCTGCCAAGGTGGTCGTCACGCGTCAGGTGCCGTTCTTCTTCGTCGGACCGCCGCAGACGGTGTCTGCGGTATCGACCGCACGGTCGACCAACATCGATACGTTCTCGGTCGGTGCAACCCTTGCGGCGCTCGGCGGGGTCGGCTGCGCAGGCGGATCCGCGCCGACGTCCGGCAATCCGGGGCTCGTCAACGGGCTGATCGGCGGCCTACTCGGTGCCAACCTGAACCTGAACATCGGGTCGTATCAAGCGCTTGCCTGCACGAACGTGACGGTCGGTGATCTCGTCGTGGCGGCAGGCGTCGGCACGGTCGATCAACTGCTCGCGCTGAAGCTCACATTGCCGCAACTGATTCAGTTGATGGTGAACGCGGCCACGCAGACGTCCGTCGCGAACGCGAGCCTGCAGGCGAGCCTCGCCACCCTGCAGGCGATCCTGAACGCCAACGTTCCGGGTACGTCGATCGGCCTCGGCGGTGCGGGCGGCTTGCTGAATGTCGCACTCGCGGATACGCAGGCGGCGCTCAACGCGCAGGTGGATCTGCTCGACCTGCTGATGGTCGGCGCGGAGATCGCGGCGACGGGCAAGCCGGCGGTCGTGGTCAACGTACCGTCGCTGAATCTCGGCGGGCTGACGGGGACACAGTTGCAGGTGCAGATCATCAGTCCGCCGTCGATCGGCATCGGTGAGGGCGGGAAGGATCCGGCGACGGGAACGTGGCGCACGACGGCGTCGACGGCTGCGGTGGGCGTATATCTGAATGTCGATCTTGGCACGACACAGTTGCCCATCGTCGGGGCGTTGCTTGGTGCGCTCAACATCGGTATCGACGTCAACCTGCCGATCTACCTGCAGGCCGGTACCGGCACTGCGCGGCTGGACTCGACACAATGCACGTCGACACAGGCAACCAGCACAGTCGTCATCACCGCGCAACCCGGAGTGGCCAATTTGTGCATCGGCCAGCCTCCGTTCGATGCGTCAGGCAAGATCAGCCTGTCGTCGACTTACAGCTGCAAATCACCTGCCCAGATCATCAACGCCAATGTGCTCGGGCTTGCGCAGTTGACTGCCAGCCTGTCCAATATATCCGTTCAGGTACAAGGTGCCGCTCAATCGCACACCTTCAGCGGCGTACCGGGAATTGATGCGAACTACTGGACGGTCAACTCGAATGCGCTCGGCTCAGCGCTGAGCTCCGCACTGAGCCAACTCGCAGCCGCGACGATCACGGCCAACATCGGGCTAGGGGGGGTGAACCTTCTGTCGCTGCCATCGACTTTCGTGTCTACCTTGCTCACGTTTCTGACCAGCTTGCTCAGCCCGCTGCTGTCGGGTCTTGACGCAGTCCTAGTTCCGCTGCTGAATCTCCTCGGTGTGCAGGTCGGCGCGGCGACGGTCCATCAGATCTCGCTCAATTGCGGGGTCGCCCAAACGGTTTACTGAAGAAGCAGATCAGATGAGAAATACGCCCGCAATCGAAGAGCTCGACCTGTATGTCTGGGAAGGCAAGGCGGACATTGTCGACCGCGTCGCCCGGTGCATGGCGAGCTTCGACGTCGAAGTGATCCGCGCCGACAACGCCGAGATCTCGCCCGAGCGCGCCGCATTGCGGCCTTCGCTCGCGATCATCAGCGTGACGATGATCGAAGGCGGCGCCGCGTTCCTGCGCGACTGGCAGGCCAACATCGGCATGCCGGTGGTCTGGGTCGGCGCGGCGCGCGACAACGACGCGTCGCAGTACCCGCCCGACTATTCGCACATCCTGCCGCTCGACTTCACGTGCGCCGAGCTGCGCGGCATGATCGGCAAGCTCGTCACGCAACTGCGTGCGCACTCGGCCGAAACGTCGCGGCCGTCCGAACTCGTCGCGCACTCCGAATCGATGCAGGCGCTGTTGCACGAAGTCGATACGTTTGCCGACTGCGACACCAACGTGTTGCTGCACGGCGAAACCGGCGTCGGCAAGGAACGCATCGCGCAGCTGCTGCACGAAAAACATTCGCGCTACCGGCACGGCGAATTCGTGCCGGTGAACTGCGGCGCGATCCCCGACGGCCTGTTCGAATCGCTGTTCTTCGGTCATGCGAAGGGATCGTTCACGGGCGCGGTTGTTGCGCATAAAGGCTATTTCGAGCAGGCGGGCGGCGGCACGCTGTTCCTCGACGAAGTCGGCGATCTGCCGCTGTACCAGCAGGTCAAGCTGCTGCGCGTGCTCGAAGATGGCGCGGTGCTGCGCGTTGGCGCGACGGCGCCGGTCAAGGTCGATTTCCGGCTGGTCGCGGCGAGCAACAAGAAGCTGCCGCAGCTCGTCAAGGATGGGCTGTTTCGCGCCGATCTCTACTACCGGCTCGCGGTGATCGAGCTGAGCATTCCGTCGCTGGAAGAGCGCGGCGCAGTCGACAAGATCGCGCTGTTCAAGTCGTTCGTCGCGCAGGTCGTCGGCGAGGAGCGGCTCGCGGAGTTGTCCGATCTGCCGTACTGGCTGACGGATTCGGTCGCGGACAGCTATTTTCCCGGCAACGTACGCGAATTGCGCAACCTCGCCGAGCGTGTCGGCGTGACGGTGCGGCAGACGGGCGGGTGGGATGCCGCGCGGTTGCAACGGCTGATTGCGCACGCGCGCAATTCGGCGCAACCGGTGCCGGTGGAGAGCGCGGCCGAGGTGTTCGTCGATCGCAGCAAGTGGGACATGAACGAGCGCAGCCGCGTCATTGCGGCGCTCGACGCAAACGGTTGGCGTCGTCAGGATACGGCGCAGCAGCTCGGCATCAGCCGCAAGGTTCTGTGGGAAAAAATGCGCAAATATCAGATCTTCGACGAAGAGCCCGAGACACGCGAAAGCGAGTAATTAATGAGATAAAATCGCGCTGAATTACAACGACTCGGGCGGGAATAAAACTTCATGAGCCATATGACGGGGTTGGGGCGGGTGGGCGTGTTGCTTGCCCTGGTGGGAGGCATGCAGGGCGCGTTCGCGCAGGGGTTGGCCGGCAGCGATTCGTCGGCGGTGCAGCAGGCGTCGGCGCCGGTGGCGGCGATTCCGGTGATCGATCAGCAGGGCCAGACGTCGGTGCAGCCACAGGCGGGCGAATCGACGGGGCCGAGCACGGTCGACGACCTGCAGCGCCAGATCCAGGCGCACTCGCTGACGGAAATGCGCACGAGCTACAACGGCAGCTACGGTGCGAGCCTGCTGTTCAACGTGAAGGACGGTGCGTACTTCGTCGCGCTGTTCCAGCAGAAGGCGTTTTGGCGCGTGATCAAGACGTACGACGAAACGCGCGCGGAAGCGATCTATCGCGATTTCTCGCGTCAGGCGGAGCGGCTGGCCGTCAACGAACTGCGGGCGGCGAAGCTGGAATCGCAGAAGGCGCAAATGGACAAGCAGATCGAGGTCACGCAGGATCGCGCACGGCGCCTGCAGGCCGATATCTCGATCGCACGCCAGCAGCAGGCGGCGGTCGCGGATCGCCAGAAGAACGTACGCAACGAGACGGCGGCATTGCAGGCGCAGCAGGCCGAGCTCCAGTCGCAATTGCGCGCGTTGCAGCAGCAGGTGCGTTCGCTGCAGCGTGAGGCCGACGCGGGCCTGCCGACGACGGCACGCTGAACCCGGCAGCGGTGCGGCGACATGCCGCGCCGGCTGCACCAGCAAAAAGGGCAAGCCGTTTGGCTTGCCCTTTTGTTTTACTGGCCGTCCGGCACGATTCGCCGGCGGCGTGTGACGATCACCGGACCGTTGCCGCCGCGGGAATCCGACGACGACGTGTTGCCGGATGCGTCGCCGCTGTCGCGCGGCGCGCCATAGCTTTCGCGCGGTTCGCGGGGCTCGCGCGGCGCACCGTAGCCTTCGCGCGGTTCGCGCGAGCCATAGCCTTCACGCGGTTCGCGGGAACCGTAGCCGCCGCCGTCGCCGCGCGATTCGCGCGGGCCGCCGTGCGAGCCGTACGGGCTGTGACCACCGCCTTCACGGCCGCCGGGGCGACCGCCCGTGCGCGGGCCGCGGGGACCGCCGCCGCCCGGGCGCGAGCCGCCCGTGTCGAGCTGGATGGTGGAAATCGCGCGCTTGTAGATGCCTTGCAGACCCACGGGGGTGCGCAGCATCACCAGGTACTGGTCGAACGACTCGATGCACCCCGTCAGACGAATGCCGTTGACGAGATAGATTTCAACGCGCTTACGTTCCTTGCGCGCCGAATTGATGAAGTCGTTTTGCGGATGGGATTCTGCGGGATTGGCCATTGAGGTGCGGCAGGAGCCTGCGTCAGAGAATATGTTGTGCGTGTGTGTGGCGTGTTCGTCCACAAGGCGTTTGGCGGAATTCTACCCTGTTCGATAGGGAAGCGCGCAGTCGTGATTGTGTCGAACCGTAACCCACTATAGACGTTCCAGCGCATTTTCGCGATTCGGCCGAATAGCTAAAGCCGTTTCGTTACGTCGCGTTACGACTCTCGCAGTGCCGTATCACCTCGCCGCGTGCGGTGCGCTTACATTGAGCGCGCGCGCCGGGCGGGCCGGCGTATCAGGGATGCAGAACATGAACATGAGGCAATGGGCAGGGTGGGTCGGCGGCGTGGCGTTGCTGGCTTCCGGCAGTGCAATGGCGCATGTCGACCTGTCGGTCGGCATCGGCGTACCGGTCGCGCCGGTCTATGTCGAGCCGGCACCGGTCTATGTGGCGCCGCAGCCGGCCGTCGTCGCCTATCCGGGCTACGGATACGGCTACTACGGCGATGACGACGACGATCGCTACCGGAAGTGGCGCAAGCACTATTACAAGCATTGGCGCAAGCACCACGGCGACGACGATGACGATTGATCGCGGCGTCAACCGCGCCGGCGCGCATCAGAACGCGTAGTCGGGGTTTTTCGGGTCGAATGCGGTGTCGTCGAGTGTGGTCGGCGCGATTTTCTCGATGACGATCCGCTCGAAGATCTTGCCGTCGTTGTCATAGGACTCGACGGTCCGGAAATAGGGCGCGTGCAGGTCGAGCCCGAGGACTTCCTTCTTCGCGTAGAACTGCGGCCGGCCGGTCGGCGTCTCGTAGGTGAGCGCGACCACGCGCACGCCGCCGATCGATTTCGCTTCGACCTGGGTCGGCCGCTGCACGCCGGCTTCCAGATACTTCTTCCCTTCGGTCAGGTACAGGTTCGTGATGAACTCGGTGCCGAGATCCTTCACCTGGTGATTCGACTGCGCACGCGCCAGCGCGCCGTCGAGCGCCGTCCACAGCGGAATCTTGCCGAGCAGGCCGCCGAGATGGCCGTACATCTCGTCCTTGCGCTGCGTCGTGTCGTAGATCGTCTCCTGTCCCGCATGCGCGCCGCCCGGCAACCATTTCGCATACACGCGCAGCGGCTCGCGGGTGGTCTTCACCAGCATGCGGTCGGGCGTGTCGGACCATTTCCCGCTGATGCGCTCCTGGCGCACCATCGTGAACTGGTACGCCGGATAGCCGTTAGGACCATTGCGGATATAGAGCGGCACGGCGAGCGGGTCGAGCGCCTTGAAGAGCGCGGTGAGCGTCGCGTCGTCGAGCTGCGCGAGCGTGCCGCGCTGCGCGGCCGTGCGCAGCCAGCCTGCCTGTTGCGCGAGCGGCTCGCGCGTGACTTTCGCGAGGTCCGCCGGCAGCGCGACCTCGTGTGCCGCACTCGCGGTATCGGCCGTTTCCTGCGCGTGCAGGCCCGCGTGCGCGAGCGACAGCAGGCCTGCGACGGCCGCGGCGGCGGCATGCCGTGCGCGGCGCTTCATTCCTTCGTTCATCGACAGCGTCTCCCGGAGCGATGGTTCGTTCAGCCTTGCTTCGCGGCCTTGACTTTGGCGAGCTCCTCGTCGCGCAGCGCTCGGCGCAGGATCTTGCCGACGTTCGTCTGCGGCAGCGCGTCGCGGAACTCGACGAATTTCGGCATCTTGTAGCCGGTCAGGTTCTTGCGGCAGTGCGCGAGCACGTCGTCGACGGTCAGCGACGGGTCGCGGCGCACGACGAACACCTTGATCCGTTCGCCCTGTACTTCGTCCGGAATGCCGATCGCGGCGGCCTCGCTGATGCCCGGATGCATCACGAGCACTTCCTCGATCTCGTTCGGATACACGTTGAAGCCCGACACGAGGATCATGTCCTTCTTGCGGTCGATGAGGCGGACGAAACCGCGCTCGTCCATCACGCCGATGTCGCCGGTGCCGAGCCAGCCGTCGGCGTCGATGACCTTGGCCGTCTCGTCCGGGCGCTGCCAGTAGCCGAGCATCACCTGCGGGCCGTGCACGCACAGCTCGCCCGGCTCGCCGACGGGCGCCCAGGTGCCGTCCTCGCGACGAAAGCGCACGATCGTCGACGGCGCGGGCAGGCCGATCGAGCCGCTGAACGCGGCCATGTCGTTCAGGTCCACGGGGTTCATCGTGACGATGGGCGAGCATTCGGTGAGCCCGTAGCCTTCGACGACCGGTCGCCCCGTCACCTGCTGGAAGCGTTCCGCGACCGCGCGCTGCATCGCCATCCCGCCGGCCATCGCGAGCTTGAGCTTCGAGAAGTCGCGCTGGCGGAATTCCTCGTTGTCGAGGAACGCGTTGTACAGCGTGTTGATGCCGGTGATGCCCGTGAACGTTTCGTTGCGGATGATCTTCATCACCATCTTCATGTCGCGCGGGTTCGCGATCAGGATGTTGCGC
The DNA here is from genome assembly GCF_003853705.1 of Burkholderia sp. Bp8992. Taxonomy (GTDB): domain Bacteria; phylum Pseudomonadota; class Gammaproteobacteria; order Burkholderiales; family Burkholderiaceae; genus Burkholderia. The sequence continues at coordinate 81,935 of NZ_QTQI01000018.1, forward strand.
CCGCCGAGTCCCATGAAGATGAACGCGTTTACCGTCAGCGAATAGATGTGATACAGCGGCAGCGGCGTGAGCACGGTTTCGACGTCGCCCGACACCTGGTCGGCGATCCACGCCTTCGCCTGCAGCAGGTTCGCGATCAGGTTGCCGTGCGTGAGCATCGCGCCTTTCGCGACGCCGGTCGTGCCGCCCGTGTACTGCAGGAACGCGAGGTCGTCGCGTGTCGTCTGCACGGGTTGCGGCTTGACGCGCGCGCCGAGCGCGAGGGCCGAGCGCAGCCGGACGGCCTGCAGCAGGTGGTAGGCCGGCACGAGCTTCTTCACGTGTTTCAGCACGAAATTGATCAGGCGTCCTTTCGCATTGAAACCGTCGGCGAGCAGGTCGCCGAGCGCGGTGACGACGATGTTCTTCACCTGCGTTTCCGGCAGTGCGTCCTGCAGCGTGCGCGCGAAGTTCTCGAACACGACGATCGTCTGCGCGCCGCTGTCCTTCAACTGGTGTGCGAGCTCGCGCACGGTGTAGAGCGGGTTGACGTTGACGACGATCGCGCCGGCCTTCAGCGTGCCGAACAGCGCGACCGGGTACTGGAACGTGTTGGGCAGCATGATCGCGACGCGGTCGCCCGGCTTCACGCCGAGGCTTTGCAGATACGACGCGAATGCATCAACTTTCTGCGCGAGCGTGCGGTAGGTCATCGACGCGCCGGCGCTCACGTAGGCGACGCGATCGGCGAAGCGGGTCGTGCATTCGTCGAAGAACTGCACGAGCGACGCGTATTGCGCGACGTCGATTTCGTGCGGGACGCCGGGCGGATATGACGCGTACCAGATGCCGTCGGTGTTCGGCGGGATCTGCGCCGCTGTGGTTGCTGCGGAAGATGACATGACGTGTCTCCGGTCTTTGCTCTCGGCGAGGGCGGGCCGGCGCTTCGACGCCTGCCCATGCCCCGTGCTTCGCGGCCGGTCGGTGCAGGCGCCTCGACGCTCCGCACGACCGCGCGTATCAATCAAATCGTGAACAGGAAGCCGCGCGTGGCCCCGCGCGCTCAGTTCGTGGAATGCAGGGTCGCCGTATCGGTGGCAGCCGCGCTCGAGTGCGGCAGCCCGAACGCTTCGCTGGCGCCTGCGTCGTCGAGCACCGCCGCGAAGATCGACAGCTGCGCGCTATCGGGCATCGGCGCCTTCAGCGCGGCAACGATCAGCGACGACAGCCGCGCGATCATCTGCACGTCGTTCATCGTGCGGCCTTGCGAGAACTCGTCGATCAGGCTTTCCGTCTCGGCACCCGCGAGCGCGCCGGACAGTGCGCCGATCGCGAAGTGCAGCCGCCAGCCGAGCTCGGTGCGCGGCAGATGCGGCAACGCGCGCTGGAACGCGTCGAAGAAGCGGCCGGCGACGCTCGCGTAGTGCGCGGTCAGGAAGTTGCGCACGAACGGCGACGGATCGGTGTAGGCGCGGCCGATCAGCCGGAGAAACCCGGGGCCGCCGCGTTCGGGATCGCGCGAGGCCTTCAGCGCGGGAATGAACATCGCACCGAGCACGTGCTCGCAGGTGATGTGCGTGCCGAGCTGCGCATCGAAGCGGTCGAGGATGCCGAGGCGTTCCTGGTTGAGCTGGTCGAGCCGGCGCGACAGCATCGCGTGGATCAGCGCTTCCTTGCTGCCGAAGTGATAGTTGACCGCCGCGAGGTTGACCGCCGCGCGCGACGTGATCTGCCGCATCGACATCGCTTCGAAGCCATGCTCGATGAAGAGATCCTCGGCCGCATCGAGGATGCGCGCCTTCGTCCCGCCGGTCTGCCGAGTGCCGGATGACCGCGCCCCGGACGGCCGTCCCGCGGATGGCCGCCCCTCCTGACTTACTGCCATGTTCCGCCTCCCATGCCGGTTTCCCGGCCGCGAACAGGTGATTTGATTATCTGATTCAAACAGTCGTTTTTATTAAGATAAAAAATCGCGGGCATGGCGGGCAAGCGGGGAATCTGGACAAATTCCTCTAGTTCGATGTGCGAATGCGGAAAGTGTGACGCGCGGCCCCGGCCAGCCGGGGCGCGCGCGATGATGCGATGCGGCAATACGCGGAATCAGCCGACGGTGCTACGCGTATTGACCGATTGCGTCATGTCGATGCCGCGTCGTTCGCGGCTGAACAGGATCAGCACGGCGATCACGACGGCAACGGTGCCGGCCACGAGCGCAAGCGCGAGGCCGTAGTTGTTGCCGTGCGATACGGCGAGCGACGCCTGCATCGTCGCGTTGCCGGACGCGATCAGGTTGCCGAGCTGATAGACGACGCCGGGGAAGGTCGCGCGGATTTCGTCGGGCGAAATCTCGTTCAGGTGGACCGGGATCACGCCCCACGCGCCCTGGACCGAGATCTGCATCAGGAACGCGCCGGCGGCGAGGGCAACGGGGCCGCTCGAGAATGCCCACAGCGGCAGCACGGGCAGCGCGATCAGCGCGGCGATGAAGATCGCGCGGCGCCGGCCGATGCGCTCCGAAATCGAGCCGAACGACAGGCCGCCGACGATCGCGCCGATGTTCAGCACGATCGTGATCCACGACACGGTATGCGGATCGAAGTGATGCTGTTCGCGCAGGAAGGTCGGGTAGAGATCCTGCGTGCCGTGCGAGAAGAAGTTGAACGCGGTCATCAGCACGATCGCGTAGATCGTGAGCTTCCAGTTCTGCTTGATCGTGGCGCCGAGGCTCGGGCGCGGCTGCTTCTCCATCTGCTTCCACGCAGGCGATTCGGGCACGTGCGTCCGGACGTACAGCACGAGCAGCGCGGGCAGCACGCCGACCATGAACATCCCGCGCCAGCCGATGGTCTGGTAGAACAGGCCGAACACGACGGACGCGAGCAGATAGCCGCTCGGATAGCCGGCCTGCAGCAGCCCCGATACGAAGCCGCGCGCATGGGTCGGCACGGTCTCCATCGTCAGCGCGGAGCCGACGCCCCATTCGCCGCCCATCGCGATGCCGAACAGCGCGCGCAGCACGAGCAGCGCGGTGAGGCTCGGCGCGAAACCGGACGCGAGCTCGAGCAGGGAATAGCACGCGATGTTGACCATCAGCGTCGGGCGTCGGCCGAAGCGATCGGCGAGCCGGCCGAAGATCAGCGCGCCGAGCGGGCGCATCGCAAGCGTCAGCGTGAGCGCGAACGCAACGGCGGGGATCGTCGACGCGAATTCCGCGGCGATGTCCTTCAGCACGAAAACCATCAGGAAAAAATCGAACGCATCGAGCGTCCACCCCAGATAGGCGGCGATCGTGACGTTGCGTTGTTCGCGGGTCCAGCTCATGTCCGAGGTCTCCACGTTGGCGTGTGCGCACACGATAGGCATGCGGATGCCGGCCCGGCCTGCGCGCGGTGCGGGGGCATGGATCGAGTGTAGGCCGCGGCGCCGCGCGATGTGGGGCGCGATAACGTCGAATCGGGAATAATCCCTACGAAATGAACTGTTTCGGAAACGGCAACGGCGCCGCGCGAGCCAGGCGACATGAGTCTGTATCATTCCGGAAGGCTGTTTGTATTTGTTCTGTAATGTGTGCGATGCACATCGTCACCGAATCAGGAGTCCCGATGACCGAACGTTCCGCCGGCGTGCTGCCCGTGCTCGAAACGGCGAGGTTGTGGCTGCGTCCGCGCGTGCTGGCCGATCTCGATGCGTGCCTCGCGATGGATCGCGATCCCGAGGTCACGCGGCACATCGCGGGCCCGTGGCACGACCCCGACGAGCATCGCCGCTTCGTCATGCACCGGATCACGCGCGACTATCCGCCGGGCCTCGGCTACTGGTCGATCTTCGAGAAAGCCGCGCCCGACGCGTTCATCGGCTGGGTCCTGCTGATTCCCGACTATGCGGACGGGGCGCGCGACGTCGAGATCGGCTGGCGGCTCGTGCGCGCGACGTGGGGGCGCGGCATCGCGAGCGAGGCCGCGCAAGCCGTCGTGCGTCACGCGTTCGACACCGTGCGACTGCCGCGCGTGATCGCCGATATCGCGGAAGCCAACCATGGCTCGCTGAACGTCGCGCGCAAGCTCGGCATGCATCGCGTGAGCGTCGTGCACGATGGCATTCCTTACATTCGTCATCGTCTCGAACGCAACGACCTGCGCGCGTAGCGCAGCGTCGTGCGCAGGCACGGACGGTTGTCAGAGATCGTCAATCAGAGGCGCATCGAGGTCATGACGTATTAACGGCTCGCGCGATCAGGAGTATCGTTGCCGGAATTTCGCAACATGGGGTACGACCATGGCACTCGGCAACGACGTTCATCTCATTCCCGTCCGGCTCGACGCGCTGCGTCCGACGCAGATGACGGTCGGCTATCGCGAGGTCAAGGCGAAGCGCAAGCACTGGAAGGGGCTCACCAAGCGCGCACGCAAGGCGGCGATCGAATCGCACTGGTTCCCGGCCATCCTCGGCCCGGACGGGCTGCACTACATCACCGATCACCACCATCTCGGCCTCGCGCTGATCGAGGAGGGCGAGTCGCGCGTGAACGCGATGTTGCTGAAGGATCTGTCGTGGCTCGACGACACGATCTTCTGGCGGATGATGGAGCACAGCCAGTGGGTGCATCCGTTCGGTGCGGACGGCACGCGCCGCGACTACGCGAATCTGCCGAAGGCGCTGACGGGGCTCGTGGACGATCCGTACCGCAGCCTGGCCGGCGAACTGCGCACGGCCGGCGGCTATGCGAAGGACGCGACGCCGTTCAGCGAATTCCTGTGGGCCGACTATCTGCGCCAGCACATCACGCTCGACCAGATCCGCAAGAATTTCGCCAAGGCGCTCGACGTCGCGCTGCACCGCGCACACGACCAGGACGCGCGCTACCTGCCCGGCTGGTCGGGCGTCATCGCCGTCAAGCCCTGACCGGCGCACGGCGCCGACCGCCTCATGACGACCGCCCCGATTCGTCCCGACGCCGGCCCGCAGCATGCCGACCATTTCGCTCCGCTCGATGCCGCTTCGCCGCCGCCCAAGCGGCGCATCGGTCTCGATGCGCTGGCCGGCCTGTCGATCGCCGGGCTGCTGATTCCCGAAGCGGTCGCGTATGCGGGGCTCGCCAACCTGCCGCCGCAGGCCGGCCTGATCGCGCTGCTGTCGGGGCTCGTCGTCTATGCGCTCACGGGCAGCAGCCGCTTCGCGATCGTGTCGTCGACGTCGTCGTCGGCCGCGGTGCTCGCGGCAACCGTGCTTGCCGAATCGGGGATGGCGCTGGCCGCGCAGCTCGCGCTCGCGGCGGCGCTCGTCGCGATGACGGGCGTGCTGTTCATGCTCGCGGGCGCCGCGCGGCTCGGCGGCATGTCGGATTTCGTCGCACGGCCCGTGCTGCGCGGCTTCACGTTCGGCCTCGCGCTGACGATCGTCATCAAGCAGTTGCCGAAGATCCTCGCGATCTCCGTGCAGCACAGCGATGCGCCCCATGTCGCGCTTGACCTGATCGCCGGCGCGCCGCATGCGAACCTCGCGAGCGTCGTGCTCGGTGCGATCGCGCTGGCGCTGCTGTTCGTGCTCGGGCGGAGCTCGCGCGTGCCGGCGACGCTCGTCGTGATCGTGTTGTCGATCGCGGCCGGCTACGCGATCGACTGGCAGCGATACGGGATCGCGATCGTCGGCCATATTGACTTTCGGCACCTCGAATTCGGCCTGCCGACGCTCGACCGCAACGCGTGGATGCAGACGGTCGAGCTCGCGTTCGCGCTGATGCTGATCCTGTACGCGGAGTCGTACGGTTCGATCCGCAATTTCGCGCTCAAGCATGGCGATACCGTGTCGCCGAACCGCGATCTCGTCGCACTCGGCTGCGCGAACCTGGTGTCGGGCCTGCTGCACGGAATGCCGGTCGGTGCCGGCTATTCGGCGACGTCGGCGAACGAGGCGGCCGGCGCGCAGTCGCGCTTTGCCGGCCTGTGGGCGGCCGGCGTGGTCGCGCTGATCGTCTGGCTGCTGCTGCCGCAGCTCGCGCGCACGCCGGAGCCCGTGCTCGCGGCGATCGTGATCTTCGCGGTCAGCCACTCGTTGCATCCGTCCGTCTTCCGGCCGTACTGGGCGTGGCATCGCGACCGGCTCGTCGTGATCGCCGCGCTGCTCGCGGTGCTCGTGCTCGGCGTGCTGCACGGCTTGCTCGCGGCCATCGGCGTGAGCCTGTTGCTGACGCTGCGCAAGCTGTCCGAGCCGAACGTCAGCGTGCTCGGCCGGCTGCGCGACAGCCACGACTTCGTCGACGTCGCGAGCCATGCCGACGCGAAGCCGGTGCCGGGCGTGCTGATCGTGCGGCCCGAAGCGCAACTGTTCTTCGCGAATGCGGACCGGATGCTGAATCGCGTGCGCGCGCTGATGAAGGCCGCGCCGGACACGCATACCGTGATGCTGAGCCTCGAGGAAACGCCTGATGTCGACGGTACGACGATCGAATCGTTACGCACCTTTGCGGCCGAATGCGCGGCGCGCGGGTTGCGGCTCGCGATCGTGCGACTCAAGATGCACGCGCTGCATGCGCTGCGCCGTGCGGCGGACGATACGCTGCACGACGACGCGATGTCGGAATTGAGCGTCGACGAGAGCCTGCAACTGCTGAAGGCAGGCATGCCGCCGGACGGCAGCGACGGCAGCGACGGCACGACCGCCGCGTGACGCGGCGGCGCGCGGCGCCGTCTATTGCTAAAGCGCGGCGACGCCGGCCGTGCGATCGATCATGCCGGCCACTTCCTCAGCCGTCGGCGCATAGGCGCCTGCGTGCCCACAGGCCACCGCCGCGCATGCGGCCGCGTAGCGCAGATGGTCGGCGGCCGTCGCATCGGGGCGCGCAAGCTGGCTCGCGAGCCAGCCGCCGATGCTCGCATCGCCGCAACCGACCGTGTCGGCGACTTCGGTCGGGAAGGCGGGCTGGAACAGCTCGGTGTCGCGATGCAGGAGCTGCATGCCCGATGCGCCGCGCGTGACGAGCAGCGTCGCGTCGGGCGCCCATTCGCGCAGTTGCGCGAGCGCGGCCGCCTCGTCGAGTTCGGGAAACAGCCCGCGCAGATCTTCGTCGGATACCTTGATCCAGTCGGCGAGCACGGCCAGCCGTTGCAACGTGCCGCGATAAGACGGCGCAGCCATCGGCGCGCGGAAGTTCGGGTCGAACGAAATCCGCTTGCCGGCCGCACGCGCGGCCTGTGCGACGTCGATCAGGCGCGACGCGAGCGGCTCGCGCACGACACCGAGCGAGCCGACGTGCACGATCTCGGCCGCGTCGAAGGCGCCGGCGGGCAAGTCGGCCGGATCGAAGGCAAGGTCGGCGCTGTTCTCGCCGATGAAGAAATAGTCGGGTGGCTGCTTCGACACGACCATCGCGAGCAGCGGCGCGCGGTCGACCTGCCGGATGAAGCGCATGTCGAGTCCTGCGTCGGCGCTCTTGCGCATCAGCTCGTCGCCGAAGGTGTCGCGGCTGACCGTGCCGGCGAAGGCCGTCGGCACGCCGAGCCGCGCGCTGACGCGCGCCACGTTCCAGCATGAGCCGCCGGCGACGCTGTGCCAATGCTGCGCGTCGTCGCGGATGAAATCGGTCAGCGCTTCGCCGAATACGATCAGGCGGGGGAACGTCGTCGTCATGTCGAAACCTTGTGCCGCGGCGTTGCGCGCGGCCGTACAGCGGTTGATCAAAAAAAGCGGGCAGTGCGGGCCGTCGCGCATGGCGACGCGGCCCGGCACTGCCCGGTTGCGCGGGCGGACGGGCGGCGCGATCAGCGCGGCGTGCTCCAGCCCTTGTAGGTCTTCACGTTGTCGCGCGTGATGAGCGTCGGCTCGATCAGGATCATCGGATTGGCCGGCTTCTGGCCGTTCATGATCCCGTAGCCGACGTTGACGGCCTGCTGCGCCATCGCCCACGGATCCTGGCTCGACGACGCCTGCACGAGCGTGTTGGACTTGAGCGCGACTTCGATGTCGGGTGCGCCGTCGACCGACGTGATCACGATGCCCGGACGGTTCAGCTGCTTCGCGGCAAGGTCGCTGCCGATCGCCTGCGGGTCGTTGATCGTGAACACCGCGTCGAGCTTCGGAAAGCGCGTCAGGTAGCCCTGCATCGCGTTCATCCCGCCTTCGCGCGAGCCCTTGCCGTCCTGGTCGCTCGACAGCAGCTTGATGCCGGCGTTTTTCGCGAGCACGGACTTGCAGCCGTTCACGCGATCGATCACGGCGGACACCTGCGGGCCGTTCTCGATGATCACGTTGCCCTTGCCGTTGAGTTTCTTCGCGATGTAGTCGCACGCGAGTTCGCCGGCCTTCACGTTGTTGGTCTGCACGGTCGCATTCGCGCCGGCCGCGGCGACGTCGACCGCGACGACCGTGATGCCGGCCGCCTGCGCCTTCCTCACCGCCGGTTCGATCGCCTTCGGATCGGTCGCGTTGAGCAGGATCATGTCGACGTGCGCGGAGATGAAGTTGTCGATCTGCGTGAACTGCTTGTTCAGGTCGTAGTCGGCCGAGACGGCCGTGACCTTCGCGTTCGGGTTGAGCTGCTTCGCACGTGCTTCGGCGCCCTTGACGATCGTGACGAAGTACGGATTGCCGAGCGACCCGACCGTGACGCCGATCGATTTGAGCGGCTTGTCGGCCGCGTGTGCGGCGGAAGCGCCGAAGGCGAGTGCGCAGGCGACGGCGGTCAGGGCGGCGGTGTGCTTGAACATGTCGTGGTGTCTCCGTGAGGTCTGTTGGCGAACGGCGCAGGCGGACCAGCCTGCGCCGCGAGGTTGAATCGACGGGAAGGGATCAGGTGCGCGCCGAGTCGCGCTGGCGGTAACGATCGAGCGCGACGGCGCCGATGATCACGAGCCCCTTGATGATGTATTGCCAGATGTCGGACACGCCGAGCAGCACGAGGCCGTTCGTCAGGACCGCGATGATCAGCGCACCGATCAGCGTGCCGACGATCGAGCCGACGCCGCCGACGAAGCTCGTGCCGCCGAGGATCACCGCGGCGATCGCGTCGAGTTCGTAGGACTGGCCGAGCTGCAGGCCGTTGGCCGCATAGAGCCGGGCGGCCGACATTACCGCGCCGAGGCCTGCCAGCAGCCCGGACGCCGCATAGACGAACATCTGGATCGCCCGCACGTTGATGCCCGACAGGCGCGCGGCTTCCGGATTGCCGCCGACCGAATAGATCCGCATCCCGAGCACCGTGCGGCGCAGGATGAACCACGAGATCGCGATCACCGCGCAGGCGATCACGACGAGCCACGGCACGCCGAGAATCGTGCCGTTGCCGATGAACGCGAACGGCAGTTGCGGGTTGAATACGGTCGTGTCGTTGCCGATCAGGCGTGCGACGCCGCGCACGGCCGTCATCGCGCCGAGCGTGACGATGAACGGCGGCAGGCGCAGGAACGAGATCAGCCCGCCGTTGATCGCGCCGAACACGAGGCCGACGACGAGTGCGAACGGCACGCCGAGCCAGCCCCAGCCGGGGATCGTCGAGGCGAGCAGCGCGGCGACGGCCGCGGCGGCGAGCACCGAGCCGACCGACAGGTCGATGCCGCCCGTCAGGATCACGAAGGTCATGCCGGCCGCGAGCACGATGTTGATCGATGCCTGCTGCGTGACGATCGACAGGTTCTGCAGCGTGAAGAAGCCGTCGGTCAGGAAGCCGAAGCCGATGCACAGCACCAGCAGCACCGGCAGCATGCCGGCTGTGCGGATCAGCGACTGCATGCGGGCGCGTTGATCGGCGCCGCGCAACAGCGGCGTACGGTTGGCCACCGGCTGGGCCGTCGCGGAAGCGAGGTTCCGCTGCTTGGTCGGGTTGATCATTTCGGTAACCTGAATGTAAGGGTGGAATGAAAGAGCGGGCTCAGTGCGCGTCGGCGAGTTCGGCCTGCGAGCCGGTGGCGAGCGCGATGATCGCTTCCTGCGTGATGGACGTATGCGTGTGGCCGCCGAGTTCGCCTGCGATCTCGCCTTCGCGCATCACGAGCACGCGATCCGCAACGCCGATGATTTCCGGCAGCTCGCTCGAGATCACGATCACGCCCACGCCGGCACGGGCCAGTTCGTTGATGATCCGGTAGATCTCGGATTTCGCGCCGATGTCGACGCCGCGGGTCGGTTCGTCGAGGATCAGCACGCGCGGCTTCGTCTCGAGCAGCCGCGACAGCAGCACCTTCTGCTGGTTGCCGCCCGACAGCGCGCCGACGTTGACGTTCGCGTGGGGCACGCGGATCGACAACGACGCGATCGCGTCGCGCGCGCGCTCGGCGCCGCGTGCGAGGTCGAGCGCGCCGAGCCGCGCATCGCGGTTGCACACCGAGATGTTGATGTTGTCGCGCACGCTCATGTCGAGGAACAGGCCCTGGCGCTTGCGGTCCTCGGTCAGGTACACGAGGCCGGCGTCGATCGAGTCGCGCGGCGAGTGGGCGCCGAACGTGCGGTCGCCCAGCTTCACCTCGCCGCGCACGCGCGCCTCAGCCCCGAAGATCAGCCGCGCGAGTTCGGTGCGCCCCGCGCCGACGAGGCCTGCGATGCCGAGCACTTCGCCGGCGTGCAGGTCGAGGCTGCAGCCGCGCACGCGCGCGCCGTCGGCCATGTCGCGGACCGACAGCAGCAGGTGGCCGGGGTCGTACTGCGCGTGTTCCTTCTTGTAAAAGCCGGAGATGTCGCGGCCGACCATCATCGCGACGAGCCGCTCGGCCGACAGCGATGCGCGTTCGAGCGTGCCGACGTACGCGCCGTCGCGCAGCACCGACACGCGATCGGACAGTTCGTAGATCTCCGCCATCCGGTGGCTGATGTAGATGATCGCGAGGCCTTCCTCGCGCAACTGGCGGATCAGGCTGAACAGGTGCTCGGTTTCGCGCGACGACAGCGGCGTCGTCGGCTCGTCCATCACGAGGATGCGAGCACGCGTATGCACGGCGCGCGCGATCTCGACGAGCTGCTGTTCGGCGATCGACAGCGTGTCGACGAGCGTGTCGGGCCCGAACGGCGCACCGAGGCGCGCGAGCACGTCCTGGCAGCCGCGCGCCATCGCCGCGCGGTCGATCGTGCCCCAGCGCCGGTTGCCGCGCCGCAGTTCGCGGCCGATGTAGATGTTCTCGGCAACGGTCAGGTTCGGCGACAGGCACAGCTCCTGGTAGATCACCGCGACGCCCGCATCGCGCGCGGCGAGCGGGCCGTCGATCTCGATGCGTTCGCCGTCGATCAGGATTTCGCCGCCGGCGTCGGCGCGGTATGCACCCGACAGAATTTTCATCAGCGTCGATTTGCCCGCGCCGTTCTCGCCCATCAGCGAGTGGATCTCGCCGGGATAGACGGTCAGGCTGACCTTGTCGAGCGCGCGCACGGCCGGGAACGTCTTGCTGATCCCGCGCATCTCGAGCAACGGACGGGGCGACTCAGAACGCGACATGGTGGACCTCCTGCGAGTCGGTGCGGGCGCCCTTGAGGATGCCGGCACGCGGAGAGAAGTTGAAGAACATCGGCAGCGTGGCGGCGCCGATCGCGCCGGCGTCGGCGCCGAACGTGCCGCGCACGAGCGTCGGCGTGCCGCGTGCTTCGGGTGCGGTCGCAACCAGCGCCGAGCGCAGGCGCGTCGTGACCGCGTCGAGCAGGCCCGCGTCGGTGTCGGCGTCGAGCACGACGACCGGCGCATCGACCACGCACAGCACTGCGCGCAACGCCGGTGCAAGCGCGTCGACGCAGTCGTCGATCCACTCGTCGACGGCCGGCAGGCCGCGGGCGATGCACGCTTCGAGATCGGCGCGATTCTCGACCGTCTCGCCGTGATGGCGCAGATGGCGCACGAGTGCATGCAGCGATGCGCGCGCGAGCAGGATGTCCCACGAGCCGCGTGGCGGCGGCGCGGAGGCGAGCCGGCTCGGCAGCACCGGAATCACGGCGATGTCGCCTGCATTGCCGGTCACGCCGCGCAGGCAGTCGCCGTCGATCGCGATGCCGCCGCCGATCGCCGGTCCGATGAACAGGTACACGAAATCGTCGCACTGCCGGCCGTATCCGTAGAACAGTTCGGCGATCGCCGCTGCATTGCCGTCGTTTTCGCCGAAGACGGGCAGCGACAGCGTGCGGCCGAGATCGGCCGCGAAATCGACGTCTTCCCAGGCGCGAAACGTGTCGGGCGCAAGGCCGAGCTCGCGCATCCACGCGCCGAGGTTGTAGGGCTGCGCGACGCCGACGCCGGTCAGGCGCGCGCGTTCATGGTCGGGGAGCAGGGCCTGCATCGCGTCGATGTCGTGACGCACGATTTCGAGCACGTCGGCAGGGGGCGGCAGCAGCGTGTCGTGCGAGCGGCGGCCGAGCACGTCGCCGGCAAAGTTGACGAGCGCGGTCTCGATGCGCATCCGGTCGAGATGGACGCCGATGCCGAACGCGCCGTGCGGGTCGAGACGGATCAGCGAAGCCGGCTGGCCGCGCTGGCCTTCGGTACGGCCGGCGAATTCGATCAGCTTCGCGTCGGCGAGCGAGTCGATGATGCTGCCGACCGCCGTGCCTGTCATGTTCGCGAGACGCGCGAGGTCGGCCTTCGACGCGCTGCCAACGCGGCGCAGCGTCTTCAGCAGCAGGCGCTCGTTGTAACGGCGCACGTTGGCCGAGTTGCTTCCCTGGCCGATGTGCGGGCTTCTCATGGCGTCTCCTTCCATGTCGCGCCGCTCGGCGGCGCATTAAATAAATCACGTTGATTTATTTAACCGCGTGAACGCAGCCCTGTCAGCCTAGGGAAATCCCGGTTGAGTGTGGTGATCGGGGCGAGCAGGCGGAATCGGGGATGGATCGTGACGACCGTCGCGACTTGTCGTTCGTGAAGGTGACGGTGGATGAAATCCGGCGAGCGGCGCCGATTGGCAGGGTGGTATGCGTCGTGCGTGGACGTCGCGAGCGCGACGCATCGATTCCGGCGCCGGAAATGAAAAAAGGCCGGCTAGAAGCTGACCTTTTTAAATACAGATGGTGCCCAGGAGAGGACTCGGTCACACGGGCGCGACCCCGGCTGCGCTTGCAAGCGCAGCCTTTCGAGTCCTCACGCAAAGCGCGCAGGCGCTTTGCTTCCTGGGCTGAAAATGAAAAAAGGCCGGCTAGAAGCCGACCTTTTTTATCAATCGAGTGGTGCCCAGGAGAGGACTCGAACCTCCACGATGTTGCCACCGCTAGGACCTGAACCTAGTGCGTCTACCAATTCCGCCACCTGGGCACGTTTTGCAGTGAGCTGCTTGCTGCAAAGAAGCGAAATTATAGCGCGTCTTTCGGGGCTGTCAACACTATTTGAGGTCGCGAACGAAAATAATTGATCGAGCGTGTTCGGGTGGGGCGGGCAGGGCGCACGAACTCGTTGCGGCGAGCCGAGCGTGAGTCATCGATATCGGTGTACGTGCTTGCGCAATCGATTCCGGTGCCGGAAATGAAAAAGGCCGGCTAGAAGCCGACCTTTTTTATCAATCGAGTGGTGCCCAGGAGAGGACTCGAACCTCCACGATGTTGCCACCGCTAGGACCTGAACCTAGTGCGTCTACCAATTCCGCCACCTGGGCACGTTTCGCTTGCTGCAGTGCGAAGACCGCTATTCTAGCGTGTCGGCGGAGTCTGTCAACACAATTTCATCCGAAGTGATAAAAATATTCGCCCCGCGCGTGGCAGGCACTCACGCGCCGACCGGCTCCGCGCGCCTTGCCGTGAAATTCCAGCGCTGAGCCTGTCCCGTATCGACGCGAGCGGGCAGCAGTCCGGCTGCGAGGAAGGTGTCGGCGATCTTCTGTTGTTCGCCGAAGTTTTGCGCGACCACGGCGCGGACGAGATAGCTGCGTCGCGCATTCGCACGTGCGATCGTTGTCGCGTCGAGCCCCCAGATCGGCGCAAGCGTGTTCGCGGCTTCCTGCGGGTGGTCGCGCAGCCACGTGCCGGCTTGCGACAACTGGTCGAACAGGATCTGGACGACGTCGGGTCGCGCGGCGGCGAAACTGCTCGACGCGAGGTAGTAGCGCTGGTACGACGCGAGTCCGTCGCCGTCGGCCAGAATTCGCACGTCGGGATTCCGGTCGACCGATGCGACATAGGGATCCCACGTGATCCATGCGTCCACGCTGCCGCGCTCGAATGCGGCACGGCCGTCTGCAGGCGTCAGGTAGTGGATCGCCGCATCGGCGGGCGTGAGCTTCGCGCGTGCGAGTGCGGCAAGCAGCAGGTAGTGGCTGCCAGCCGCTTTCGTGACCGCGATGCGCTTGCCTTTGAGATCGGCGAGCGTGTGCAGCGCGCTGTCCTGCTTCACGACGATCGCCTGCGCTTTCGGTGAAGGCGCTTCCTGCGCGACGTACACGAAGCGCGCATGCGCGGCCTGCGCGAAGACCGGAACCGTATCGGCCACGTCGGCGCTGAAATCGACGGCGCCGACGTTGAGCGCTTCGGTAAGCGGCAATCCGCTCGCGAATTCATGCCACGATACGAGCAGGCCGAGCGGTGTCAGCGCCTGCTCGAGCGTGCCGCGCGTCTTCAGCAGCGTGATGAGCGTCGACGACTTCTGGTAACCGATGCGCAGCGTGGCGGGCGCGTTCTCCGCGTGCGCCCGTACGCCCGCGACAGTGAGGCCTGCGGCCAGCATCGCGCGCGCGAATGCGCGGCGGTTCATCGACGTCATGAGTCGTGCTCCTCGTTGGATGCGTTGAAAGCAAGGCGGCTAACGTAGCAACGGGGAGGGCGATTGATAAACGATTAATTCTGCTATCGATCGGAATGGCCGACATAAGGGCCTAAGGGCCGGTGGCCGGCTCCGCGAGACGGGCGCTGAAAATGAAAAAAGGCCGGCTAGAAGCCGACCTTTTTTATCAATCGAGTGGTGCCCAGGAGAGGACTCGAACCTCCACGATGTTGCCACCGCTAGGACCTGAACCTAGTGCGTCTACCAATTCCGCCACCTGGGCACGTTTTGCAGTGAGCTGCTTGCTGCAAAGAAGCGAAATTATAGCGCCCCAATTATTCGTGTCAACACTTTTTTGCGATGCATCGCAAACCGGCCGCCGTCGTGCCCGCTCGCGGCATTCCCGTCTTTTGGCGACACAGGCGGGTGATAGAATGACCCGCCGCCGTCAATATAGAATTGTCTGACGGACACCTCTATGTTGATGCCGTGCACCATCAGTCAACGCAACGAGAACAATCATCGACAAACCCTTGAGCAAATATCCGTACCCCATTCCGAGCCGTGAAGAAATTCTCGGCGTGCTGCGTACGAGCGACGCGCCGCTGGCTGCCAACGACATCGCCGAAGCCCTGTCGATCAAGCGTCAGGAGCGCGAGGGGTTCTTCCGGCGAGTCGCCGCGATGGAGCGCGACGGCCAGATCCGCCTCGACAAGCGCGGCCACTACCAGTTGACCCATCCGTCGAACTTCGTCGCCGGGCGCGTGCAGGGGCATCGCGACGGCTACGGGTTCGTGATCCGCGACGACGGCCAGGACGACCTGTTCTTGCCGAACGGCGAAATGCAGAAGGTGATGCACAACGATCGCGTGCTCGCGCGGATCGTCGGCTACGATCGCCGCGGCCGTCCCGAAGGGCATGTCGTCGAAGTCACCGAACGCGCGAACAAGCGCGTGATCGGCCGCCTGCTCAACGAGAACGGCGCACTGATCGTCGCACCGGAAGACAAGCGCATCGGTCATGACATCCTGATCACGCAGAACGTGAAGAAGGCGAAGGTCGGGCAGGTCGTCGTCGTCGAACTGACCGACTTCCCGAGCCGTCATTCGCAGCCGCTCGGCCGTGTCGTCGAAGTGCTCGGCGACATCGACGATCCGGGCATGGAAATCGAGATCGCGGTGCGCAAGTACGGCGTGCCGCACGAATTCAGCCAGCCGGCGCTCGACGAAGCCGCCGCGCTGCCCGACAAGGTGCGGCCGGCCGACCTGCGTTTCCGCGTCGACCTGCGCGACGTGCCGCTCGTGACGATCGACGGCGAGGACGCCCGCGACTTCGACGATGCCGTCTACTGCGAGCCGGTCAAGGTCGGCCGTGGCGACGGTTTCCGGCTGATCGTCGCGATCGCCGACGTGTCGCACTACGTCCAGCCTGGCACCGGGCTCGATGCCGATGCGCTCGAACGCAGCACGTCGGTGTAT
Organism: Burkholderia sp. Bp8992; assembly: GCF_003853705.1. Taxonomy (GTDB): domain Bacteria; phylum Pseudomonadota; class Gammaproteobacteria; order Burkholderiales; family Burkholderiaceae; genus Burkholderia. Next base: position 98,042 of record NZ_QTQI01000018.1, read on the forward strand.
TTCCCGCGCCGCGTGATCCCGATGCTGCCGGAGAAACTGTCGAACGGCCTGTGCTCGCTGAATCCGCACGTCGACCGCTGCGTGCTCGCGTGCGACATGGTGATCACCGCGCGCGGCGAGATCAAGGCGTACCAGTTCTATCCGGCCGTGATCCATTCGGCTGCGCGCCTCACGTACACCGAAGTCGCGGCCGTGCTGTCGAACACGAAGGGCCCGGAGGCTGCGCGCCGCGCCGATCTGCTGCCGCACCTGCAGGACCTGTACGGCGTCTACAAGTCGCTGTTCGCTGCCCGCCAGAAGCGCGGCGCGATCGATTTCGACACGACCGAGACCTACATCGTCTGCAACTCGCAGGGCAAGATCGAGCAGATCGTGCCGCGCCAGCGCAACGATGCGCACAAGCTGATCGAGGAGTGCATGCTGGCTGCGAACGTCTGCGCGGCCGATTTCCTGAAGCGCCACAAGCATCCGGGCCTGTACCGCGTGCACGCGGGGCCGACGCCGGAGAAGCTCGAGAACCTGCGCGCGTTCCTGCGCGGCATGGGCCTGTCGCTCGGCGGCGGCGACAAGCCGCATGCGAGCGACTACGCGGCGCTGATGGCGCAGATCCGCGACCGGCCCGATGCGCAGATGCTGCAGCCGATGCTGCTGCGTTCGATGCAGCAGGCCGTCTACAGCCCGGACAACATCGGCCACTTCGGTCTCGCCTACGAGGCGTACGCGCACTTCACGAGCCCGATTCGCCGCTATCCCGACCTGCTCACGCACCGCGCGATCTACGCGATCCTGTCGGGCAAGAAATACACGCCGAAGGCGCCGGAAGGCTTCGAGCTGAATACCGCGCTGTCGCCGCGTGCGCGCGCCATGCAACAGGCCGACGACGAATCGCGCGGCCGCTCGCGCTCGAACACGGCGATCTGGGAAGAGCTCGGCCTGCACTGCTCGGCGAACGAGCGTCGCGCGGACGAAGCGTCGCGTGACGTCGAAGCATGGCTCAAGTGCTACTTCATGCGCGACAAGCTCGGCGAGGAGTACGGCGGGATGGTGAACGGCGTTACGTCGTTCGGCATCTTCGTGCAGCTCGACACGCTGTTCATCGAAGGGCTCGTGCATGTGACGGAACTCGGCTCGGACTACTTCCAGTACGACGAGATCAAGAACGAGCTGCGCGGTGAACGGACGGGCATCCGCTATCGCCTGTCGGATCGCGTGCGCGTCCAGGTCAGCCGCGTCGATCTCGACGCGCGCAAGATCGACTTCCGCCTCGTGCGCGATACGCCGGTGAAGGCGCCGCGTCCGTCGCCGGCGCCGGCTGCCGCCGGTGGCGATCGCAACGGCAACGGTCCGCGCGTGCGTGCGCTGCCGCAGGCGGAGGAGGCCGCTCCGCGCCGCAAGAAGGCCGCGAGTGCGCCGAGTGTCGCGGTGAAGGACGCGCGCGCCGCGCGTTCCGCAGCGAAGAAGAAGGGCGGCGGCGGTGGCGCACCGGCGAAGCCGACTGCGAAGAAGACACACGCCCGCAAGAAGTATTGAGCGTTCGGGGCATGCGCACGCGCATGCCCTGCAGTATCGAGAGACGCCGCGTCACCGGCCATTGGCCGGCAGCGCGGCGCTTTCCTTTTCCATGGATCGTGGCTGCGCGCGTCGCGCGGCCGCACGTTTGATCGAAGGTTGTTCCAGTCATGTCACGTCTGAAGGTTCTTTACGGTTTTCATGCGGTGACCGCACGTTTGCGGCACGATGCATCGACGGTTGCGGAGGTGCTGTACGACCAGACGCGCCGCGACCGCCGCATGCAGGACTTCCTGCACGCCGCGAAGGAAGCGGGCGTGCGGTTGATTGCAGCCGACGAAACGCGCCTGTGGGGCCTGGCGCACACCGAGCGCCACCAGGGCGTCGTCGCGCGTGTCGAGGACATGCCGCTCGCGCAGAACCTGTCGGAGCTGCTCGACGGCATCCAGGGCCCGGCGCTGCTGCTCGTGCTCGACGGCGTCACCGATCCGCACAACCTTGGCGCGTGCCTGCGTGTCGCCGATTCGGCCGGCGCGCATGCGGTGATCGCGCCGCGCGACCGCGCGGTCGGCCTGAACGCGACGGCGGCCAAGGTGGCGAGCGGCGCGGCCGATACGGTGCCGTACATCACGGTGACGAACCTCGCCCGCGCGCTGCGCGAGCTGAAGGAAGCCGGCGTGTGGATCATCGGCACGTCGGACGAGGCGCCGGCGACGCTCTACGAAACCAAGCTCGACGGCCCTGTCGCGCTCGTGATGGGCGCCGAAGGCGAAGGCATGCGCCGGCTCACGCGCGATACCTGCGACGAAGTGATGAGCATCCCGATGGCCGGCAGCGTGGAAAGCCTGAACGTGTCGGTCGCCAGCGGCGTGTGCCTGTACGAGGCCGTGCGCCAGCGGCGCGTGAAGGGCTGACGCCGGCCCGTCCCGCGCAATCCGCGCGGGCCTCGAGTGACCCGAACGACGCGTGCCGTGCCGTGATGCGGTGTGGTGCGCGCCTCTCCGGAACCCGCGACCGATGACCCTGTTCCGTGTTGGCGCCTGCTGCGCCGTGCTGGGCCTGCTGGCGGCCTGCACGTCGCCGTCGCTCGTCGAACGCGACACCTACTACGCCGACACGAGCCTCCATGCACGCGGCGCCGATTCACGGGTCCGCTTTCTCGTGATGCACTACACCGAAAGCGACGAGGCGAAGTCGCTGCGCACGCTGACGGGCGATTCGGTCAGCGTGCATTACGTCATCCCGCCGCAGCCGCGCACCGAACGCGGCATGCCGGTCGTCTACCAGCTCGTTCCGGAAGCGCAGCGCGCATGGCACGCAGGTGTCAGCGAGTGGCAAGGCACGACCGAGCTGAACGCGGTGTCGATCGGCATCGAGAACGTGAACCGCGGCCCGCTCGATCCACAGCATCGCACCTGGCAGCCGTATCCACCCGAACAGGTCGACGCCTTGACGCGCCTGTCGAAGGACATCGTCGCGCGCTATGGAATCCCGCCAACGCGCGTGGTCGGGCACAGCGACATCGCGCCGCAACGCAAGATCGATCCGGGGCCGCTGTTTCCGTGGCATGCGCTGGCGCAGGCCGGTGTCGGTGCGTGGCCGGACGAGGCGACCGTGGCCGCCCGGCTCGGCGGCCGCGATCCACACGCACCCGTCGACGTGCGTGAGCTGCAACTCAAGCTCGCGCGCTACGGCTACGACGTGCCGACCGACGGCATGCTCGATGCACGTACGCGGCGCGTGTTCGCGGCATTCCAGATGCATTTCCGGCCGTCGGACTATGCGGGCAACCCGGACGCCGAAACCGATGCAATCGCGCAGGCGTTGCTCGATAAATACTTCCCCGGCACGCAACCGCTGGACAACGCGCCCGCGGCCGGCGCGCCCTGAATTCGCGGCGCGCCGCGCGCCGAAAATCGCGGGCCGTCATCCGAGTCCGGTAAACTGGCGGTTTTCCGCAATCCCGCAGCATTCCCACTCCATGACTCAAGACGAACTCAAACGCCTCGTCGGCCAGGCCGCCGCCGACTATGTGATCCAGAACGTGCCGGAAGGCGCCGTGATCGGCGTCGGCACCGGCTCGACCGCCAACTGCTTCATCGACGCGCTCGCCGTCGTCAAGTCGCGCTATCGCGGCGCCGTGTCGAGCTCCGTTGCCACGACCGAGCGCCTGAAATCGCATGGCATCAAGGTGTTCGACCTGAACGAGGTCGACTCGCTGCAGGTGTACGTCGACGGCGCCGACGAGATCGACGCGGGCGGCGCGATGATCAAGGGCGGCGGCGGTGCGCTGACGCGCGAGAAGATCGTCGCGTCGGTGGCCGACACGTTCGTCTGCATCGCCGATGGCAGCAAGCGCGTGCCGGTGCTCGGCGAGTTTCCGCTGCCGATCGAGGTCGTGCCGATGGCGCGCACGGCGATCGGCCGGCGCGTGACCGCGCTCGGCGGCGTGCCCGTGCTGCGCGTGACGAAGGACGGTGCGCCATACATTACCGACAACGGCAACGAAATCATCGACGTGAAGGGGCTGCAGATCGCCGATCCGCGCGGCTTCGAAGCGCAGGTGAACGCATGGCCGGGCGTCGTGACGGTCGGCCTGTTCGCCGAGCGCGGTGCGAATCTGTGCTTGCTCGGCACGGAAAACGGCGTTGAAACGATCGTTTATCCGGCTGGCTGAATCTGAATGAGAAGCAGTCCGTAATGGCGTGGTATCGCTCGTCACGGACTGAATGGTTAAATCTTGTGGAAATCCGGACCCGGCAGGCGCGGCGCGCTTTCCGGGTCTTTTTTTTAGACGTATAAATCACCCCGTCAAAAAGAGGGATAACCCTGTCAGGTGTTTACCAGATAGCGAAATATCCTCGAACTCATCAACTTATAGATCATAAGAACAGTGGTAACCAGGGCCGGCGGAACTGCGGAGCAGGTGTTCGCAAATCGACGCACGGGGAGGTGTCATGGAGCAGGGCAAAGACCGGTCACTGGTCGCCAAAGTGATGGATGGGCTTGTCTCGGGTATTGTCGAAGACAAGTACGGCGGCATCCTGCCGCCACAGGACGTGCTGTCGAAAGAGTTCGATGTGAGTCGTACGGTGATGCGGGAAGCATTGTCGATGTTGCTTGCGCGCGACATGCTCGACGTGCGTCCTAAAGTCGGCACGCGTGTGCGGCCGATGCGCGACTGGCGCATGATCGACGAAGACGTCGTGAGCTGGCGATTTCGGGCAAAACCGGATCCGCAGTTCATGCGCGACGTCATCGAATTCCGGATGCTGATCGAGCCGCGTGCGACCGCGCAGGCGGCCGTGCGAGCGACGGCGGCCGACATCGCGGGCATTCGCGAAGCGTTCGATGCGTTCAAGGTGCTGCAGCCGGGCGATTCCGGCTACGACACGGCAGACGAGTTGCTCCATACGCGGATCGTGCAGGCAAGCGGCAACCAGTTCTTCCAGCAGATGGCGGCGATCGTGCGCGGTGCAGTGCGCCTCGTGAATCCGCGTGTCGTGCAGAAGGAGGGGGCGCACGAGATTGCGGTGAAGGCGCATGCGCGCGTCGTCGATGCGATCGAACGGCGCGACCCGCGCGAAGCCGAGGCGGCATCGCTCGCGCTGATCGATTTCAGCGCCGACGAAATCTCGCGCGATTTCTCGGTCGACGTGCCGGTACGCGCCTGACGTTGTACGTGTCGCTCATCCGTGTGCCGCCGGGCCGTTTATCATGACGGCCGGTCGGCAGCGTGCCGGCCATCGTCTTACGACCGACACGGAAGATCAGGATGAACGACAACGACCATCGCCCGGTGCGCTTCGGCATCGTCGGTGCAGGCAGCATTGCGCACCGCTTCGCGCAAAGCCTCGCGCACGTGCCGGGCGCCACGCTCGCCGGTGCCTGGGCCCGCCGCGCCGACGCCACGGCCGCCTTTTGCGGGACGAATGGCGGCACGCCTGCCGCGAGCCTCGACGCGCTCCTCGCGAGCGATATCGACGCGGTCTACATCGCGACGCTCCATGACAGTCATGCACAGTACACGCTGTCCGCACTGGCCGCCGGCAAGGCCGTGCTGTGCGAAAAGCCCGCGACGCTGAACGCGGCGCAACTCGACGCCGTACTGCGGGCGGCGCGCGACGCCGGACGGCTGTTCATGGAAGCGATGAAGCCGCCGTTCTTTCCGCTGTACCGTCAATTGCGTGCGCACCTCCACGACGACCCGATCGGCGAGATCCGGCTCGTGCGTGCGGGATGCGCATCGTCGTCGGTACCGGACGACCATCCCGTCTATCGCCTCGATCGCGCGGGCGGCGCGCTGCTCGACATCGGCATCTACGAGGCGTTTCTCGCGGTCGACTGGCTCGGTGCGGCGCTCGACGTGCAGACGCTCGGCCGCGTCGGCGCAACGGGCGTCGACCTGTTTGCGAGCCTCAACAGCGTGCACGCGAACGGCGGGATCGCGCAGCTCTTTTGCGGGCTCGACGTGATGGGGCGTGGCGACGCATTGATCGCCGCGGCCGGCGGCCACGTGACGATTCACGAGAAGTGGTGGAATCCTGCGCGCGCGACGATTCGCTATGCGGACGGGCGTACCGTCGAACTCGACGCACCGCCCGAAGGCGGCGGGTTGAACTACGAGACCGCGCATTTCTGCGACCTGCTGCGTGCGGGCAAGACGGAAAGCCCGATCATGACGCACGACCATTCGCGGCAGATGATCGCGATGACCGATGCGGCGCGCGCCGCGCTCGGCGTGCGCTATTCGGGCGAGTAGGCGGGAAGGAGGGGGCGCCGGGCGCGCGTGCGCCGCCCGGCGAAATGGCGCGCGGTCAGTGCCGCGACGGCAGCGACAGGCGCTTTTCGTACCAGCGCTGCACCCATTCGAGGATCTGGCACAGGATCCAGTACACGGCCGCGGCGGCGAGGTAGAGCGGCAGCGGCTGATAGGTCGCCGCGATCACTTCCTGCGCGCTGCGCAGCAGTTCGGTCACGGTGATCACGGATACGAGCGACGTGTCCTTGATCAGGCTGATCAGGCTGTTCGACAGGCTCGGCACCGCGATGCGCAGCGCCTGCGGGCCGATCACGTAGCGCAGCGTCTGCCCCCACGACAGCCCGAGGCTGTACGCGGCGAGCCATTGGCCGCGCGCGATCCCGTTGATGGCACCGCGCATGCTTTCGGACATGTAAGCCGCGACGTTCGCGGACAGCGCGATGACGCCGGCCGGCGTCGGGTCGAGCGAGATGCCGAGGCTCGGCAGCCCGTAGTAGATGACGAAGATCTGCACGAGCAGCGGCGTGCCGCGCATCAGGCTCACGTACGCGCGCGCGAGCCACGCGAGCGCGTTGACCCAGATGCGCTCGAAGCCGTCGAGTGCTTCGCTTTGCCGGATGCCCATCATCGCGAGCACGACGGCGCCAAGCAGGCCGAACACCATCGACAGCACGGCGAACTTGACGGTCAGTACGGCACCCTGGGCGAGCACCGGCAGCGATTGGACGAGCAGGGACGTTGTCGACATGGAGTACGAATCGAATGCGTGCGCGAAAGCGCAATCATAAACCGGGCGAATAAAACAAAGGGCGGCATCGTGACGGATGCCGCCCTTTCCGGCCCGCCGTCAGGCGGGAAATGCAGGCGTGCTTACTTGATCGGCTTGGTCACGTCGATACCGAACCACTTGTCCGAGATCTTCGTGAACGTGCCGTCGGCCTCGAGTTGCACCATGGCGTCGTCGATAGCCTTCTGGAACTTCGGGTTGCCCTTCTTGAACGGGATGCCCGACGGGTTCGCCGAGCCGACGTTCGCGCCCGGGCGCAGCGGCAGTTGCGAGTTCTTCGTCAGGTACGCGAGCATCAGGCGGTCGTTCAGTGCTGCGTCGAGACGGCCGGCCGCGAGATCGCGCAGGTACTCGGGGGCGCCCGGGTACGTCTTCACGTCGATGCCGGGCACCGATTTCGCCATGTCCATGTAGTTCGTGCCGAGCGCGACGCCGAGCTTCTTGCCTTTCAGGTCGTCCAGCGACTTGAACTCGCGCGTGTCGTCCTTGCGCTGGATCAGCTGCGCGGACGAGAACGTGTACGCCGGCGAGAAGTCGAGCGTTTCCTTGCGCTTGTCGGTGATGCCGACCTGGTTGGCGATCACGTCGAACTTGCCGGCCTGCAGGCCGGCGATGATGCCGCTCCATTCGGTCGTCACGAATTCGGCCTTCACGCCGAGCTTCGCGGCGACGGCCTTCGCGATGTCGACGTCGAAGCCGACGAGTTCGCCTTGGGGATTCTTCGAGTTGAACGGCGGGAACGTGCCCTCGAGGCCGACGCGCAGCGTGCCGCGCTGCTTGACCTGGTCGAGGAGGTCGGCCGCATGCGCGGTTGCGGCGGTGAACGACGTGCCGATCAGGCCGGCAACCAGCAGCTTCTTCAGCAGCGAAAATTTCATCGTGTGTGTCCTTGCCCTGTCCGGGTCAATGATTCTGATAGTGCGGTTGATGATAGCAAAAATGCTATCGATCATTAAATACAGTTTGTTTATGTCTATATTACGCGGTGCGCTCGCGGGCGATCGCCTTCACGCATTCCGACACGAGCGCCGGGCCGCGGTAGATGAAGCCGGTGTAAAGCTGGACGAGCGCCGCGCCGGCCGCGAGTTTCGCGCGGGCGTCCTCGCCCGAGAAAATGCCGCCGACGCCGATGATCGGCACGTCGTTGCCGACTTCCGCGTGCAGCTTGCGGATCACTTCGTTCGACGCGTCGAACACCGGGCGGCCCGACAGGCCGCCGGCTTCGTCCGCATGCGGCAGGCCCTGGACGGCTGCGCGCGACAGCGTCGTGTTGGTGGCGATGACCGCTTCGATCTTGTGGCGCAGCAGCGTGTCGCCGATTTCCTTGACCTGTTCGTCGTCGAGATCGGGCGCGATCTTCAGCGCGAGCGGCACGAGCTTGCCGTGGAGATCGGCGAGGCGTTGCTGCTTGTCCTTCAGCGCGGCGAGCAGGGCGTCGAGTTCGCCGGCGCCCTGCAGCTGGCGCAGGTTCTTCGTGTTCGGCGACGAGATGTTGATCGTCACGTAGCTCGCGAACGGGTACACGCGCTCGAGGCAGTACAGGTAATCCTCGGCGGCGCGCTCGATCGGCGTGTCGGCGTTCTTGCCGATGTTCAGGCCGAGGATGCCGCGATAGCGGGCGGCCTGGACGTTCTTCACGAACTGGTCGACGCCGTGGTTGTTGAAACCCATCCGGTTGATCAGCGCTTCGGCCTGCGGCAGGCGGAACATCCGCGGGCGCGGGTTGCCGGGCTGCGCGCGCGGCGTGACCGTGCCGACCTCGATGAAGCCGAAGCCGAGCGCCGCGAGGCCGTCGATGGCCGCGCCGTCCTTGTCGAGGCCGGCCGCGAGGCCGACCGGGTTGCGGAACGTGAGCCCCATCACGGTGCGCGGTGCGTCGGGCACGCGCGCCGACAGCGCGCAGGCGAGGCCCGTGCGGCCGGCCGCGCCGAGCGCGCGCAGCGTGAGGTGGTGAGCGTCTTCCGCATCCATTTTGAACAGGGATGCGCGGGCCAGCGGGTAGAGGGAACTGAACACGGGAATTGGGCGGACGGCCGGAATGAATGACAACCCGCTATTTTACCGGGAGTTGCGCGGCAGGGGCGCGCTTCGCTTCGTAGCCCCCTGCGGCGTGCGTCAACCCGAGCCGGAATGCCCGCCCGGCAACGGCGCGCGGGCCAGCGCCGCGTCGACGGGCGGCAGGTCGATCCGCTCCGGGTCGAGTGTCTTCCAGCGGCCGTCGATCAGCCCCTCGAGCGGGTGGAAGTTCGCCTTGTACGCCATCTTCGGGCTCTCGCGGATCCAGTAGCCGAGGTACACGTACGGCAGGCCGAGGCTCTTCGCCTGCTCGATCTGCCACAGGATGTTGTAGGTGCCGTAGCTCGTGTGCCGGTCGTCGGGCTCGAAGAACGTGTAGACCGACGACAGCCCGTCGCCGAGGATGTCGATCATGCTGACCATGCGCAGCTTGCCGGGCTCGCCGCCCGGCGCGTCGAGGTCGCGGAATTCGACGAGGCGCGAGTTGATCCGGCTCTGCAGCAGGAACTGCTCGTACTGGTCGCGGCTGTCGCGATCCATGCCGCCGCCCGCGTGGCGCGCCGACTGGTAGCGCATGTAGAGCGCGTAGTGCTCTTCGTCGTAGTGCAGCGGCGAAACCGTCGCGATCAGCGCGCGGTGGCGCTTCCACATCCTGCGCTGCGTGCGCGACGGCGCGAACGCGCCCACGGGGACGCGCACCGGTACGCATGCGCGGCAGCCGTCGCAGTACGGGCGGTACGTGAACACGCCCGAGCGGCGGAAGCCGGCCTTCACGAGTTCGGTGTAGATGTCGGAGTTGATCAGGTGGCTCGGCGTCGCGACTTGCGAGCGCGCGATGCGGTCGTCCAGATAGCTGCACGGATAGGGCGCCGTTGCATAGAATTGCAGCGCCGAAAGCGGTGAAAGCGGCAGCTCAGTCGGGTGAGTCATGGGCAGCTCTCGATGCAGGGAAGGAGTGCCGCGCTAGCGCTCGCTCCCGGAGGGCGCCGCCGATTCGGCGGGGCCCGTCAGCGCGGCGAGCACGCGCTTGTCGAACTGCCAAGGAATCGGCGGTTCGGCTACCGCGCTGCGCACGTGAGCGACAAAGGCCTTGCGTGCGATCTCGCGGCCGCCGAGCGACGCTAGATGCGACGTATTCTGCTGGCAGTCTATCATCTCCAGCCCGTGCTCGCGAAGGTGCGCGACGAGCGTGGCCAGCGCGATCTTCGACGCATCGGTCACGTCCGCATACATCGACTCGCCGAAAAACATCCGCCCGAACGACACGCCGTACAGGCCGCCGACACGGCGCCCGTCGTGCCACGTCTCGATGCTGTGCGCGTTGCCGGAGCGGTAGAGCGACGTATAGGCGTCGATGATCTCGGCCGTGATCCATGTGCCGCGCTGCCCGCGGCGCGGCGCCTGCGCGCACGCGCGCATCACGCCCGGAAAGTCGTGGTCGACGCGTACTTCCCATTCGGGCTCGCGCAGCACGCGCTTAAGCGTCTTGCGCAGAGAAGGCGATACCTTGAATTCGGCCGGCACGAGGATCATGCGCGGGTCGGGGCTCCACCACAGCACGGGCTGGCCGTCCGAGTACCACGGGAAAATGCCGCGCAGGTACGCGTCGATGAGGCGCGACGGCAGCAGGTCGGTGCTCGCGGCGAGCAGCCCGGGCGCGCCGGTCGCGGGACCGAGCGCGCGCTCGATGGGCGGAAACGGATCGTCCGGGCCGAGCCAGGGGACCATGGAGTGCGGCTCAGCCGTTGCGCAGCGAGCGGAAGATATCGCCGGTGTGCACGCCGTAATCGCCGGCGGCGCGATCGGCGAAGAAGAATCGCAGGGTCTGGCTGACGGTCGGGAACGCGATCTCGTCCCACGGGATGTCGGCCTCGTCGAACAGCTTCACTTCGAGGCTTTCCTCGCCCGCTTCGAAGCCGGGATCGGTGAGCCGCGCGAGGTAGAACAGATGGACCTGGTGCACGTGCGGCACATTGAGCAGCGTGAACAGGTTCTGCACCTCGACGCGCGCGCCGGCTTCCTCGAGCGTTTCGCGTGCGGCGGCTTCCGCCGTCGTCTCCCCCATTTCCATGAAGCCCGCCGGCAGCGTCCAGAAGCCGTAGCGCGGTTCGATCGCGCGGCGGCACAGCAGGATCTGATCGCCCCAGACCGGGACCGTGCCGACGACGTTGCGCGGATTCTGGTAGTGGATCGTGCCGCAGTGATCGCAGATGAAGCGCTCGCGGTTGTCGCCGGGAGGAATGCGCGCGATGACTTCGTGGCCGCAGACGGAGCAGAATTTCATGTCGAGTGGAAGGGACGAGGTGATGCGAGTGTATCACCGGGGCGCGGCATTCTCGAACGCCCGCGCAGGCGGGCGGCAGGTCGTGCGACGCGGAGGCGCGTGCGCGAGGAGGGCGCTGTTCCGGGCGCGGAAAAACAAAAAGCCCGGCGCTGGGCCGGGCTTTTTGCGTAATGCTGGACGGGTTGGTTGCGGGGGTAGGATTTGAACCTACGACCTTCGGGTTATGAGCCCGACGAGCTGCCAGACTGCTCCACCCCGCGTCCGTCGAAGAAATGAATTATATGGGTTATCCCGAATGCGTGCAAGCGCTTTCTGACAATTTCTTGTCGTTGCTTGTGGGGCCGGTACCGTGGGTACGTGCGCTAGAATCGGGCGGTTTGTTTCGTCTCCTATTCAGCGGGGCCGTGCGCGATTGCGCCGGCCCCGGTGCAACGCTCATTACTGCATCGACGGATTCATGGACATCGCTCACGATCTGCAATCGATCGGCGCGCAGGAACAGGCGCTCGTGTTTCCCCATTTCGACCCGGCCCGCGCGTGGGCGCTCGGCAACCGGATGCATGCGCTCGCGGCGTCGCGTGGCCATGCGGTCGCGCTCGACATCGTCACGTTCGGCCAGCCGCTGTTCTATGCGGCGCTCGCCGGCGCGACGCCCGACAATGCCGACTGGGTGCGCCGCAAGCGCAACGTCGTCGCGCATTTCCGCCGCAGTTCGTACGCGATTGGCCTGCGCATGCAGCAGGCCGGCGCCACGCTCGCGGACAAGCACGGGCTGCCGATCGCCGAATATGCGCCGCATGGCGGCTCGTTTCCGCTGACTGTCGCGGGCGCCGGCGTGATCGGCTCGATCACCGCGTCGGGGCTGCCGCAGCGCGCGGATCACGAGTTCGTCGTCGAGGCGCTGTGCGCGGAGCTCGGCCACGACTACGCCGTGCTGGCCCTCGCAAGGAGCTGAGCGATGCAGCTGCCCGGTTACGCATGGCTCGCGATCGCGATCGTCGCGGAAGTGGTCGGCACGTCTGCGCTGCGCGCGGCGGACGGCTTCACGCGTTTCTGGCCGTCGACGCTCGTCGTCGCCGGCTACGGCATCGCGTTCTACTGCCTGTCGCTCACGTTGCGCACGATGCCCGTCGGCATCATCTATGCAGTCTGGTCGGGCGCCGGCATCGTGCTGATCACGCTCGTCGCGATGCTGCTCTATCGTCAGGTGCCGGACCTGCCGGCGGTGATCGGCCTCGGGCTGATCATCTCGGGCGTCGTGGTGCTGAACCTGTTCTCGAAGATGCAGGCGCACTGAGCGTGCGACTGCTGTTTGCCGGATGACTTTCATGACCGATTCCACTTCCGCTGCTGCTTCCGCTTCCGCCGAATCCACCCGGCCCGATGTCCATGCGTATGTCGCGAACCGCATCGGCTTTCTCGAACTGAACCGTCCGAAGGCGCTGAATGCGCTGTCGGTCGGCATGATCCGGCTGATGCAGCAGGCGCTCGACGCGTGGCGTGACGATCCCGAGGTCGTCGCCGTCGTCGTGCACAGCCCGCACCCGCGTGCGTTCTGCGCGGGTGGCGACGTGCGTTTCTTCCACGACGCGTGGCAGCGCGGCGACCGCGATGCGGTCGACACGTTCTTCATCGAGGAATACACGCTGAATCATGCGATCTTCACTTATCCGAAGCCGTACATCGCGCTGATGCACGGCGTCGTGATGGGCGGCGGCATGGGCATTTCGCAGGCGGCGCGGCATACGGGCGGCCTGCGCGTCGTGACCGACTCGACGAAGATGGCGATGCCCGAAACGCGCATCGGCCTGTTTCCGGACGTCGGGATGAGCTGGTTTCTCGCGCGCACGCCCGGCGCGATCGGCCGCTATCTCGCCGTGACCGGTGCGCCGCTCGGCGCGGCCGATGCGCTGTATGCGCAGCTCGCCGACGTTTATCTGCCCGATGCCGCGCTGCCGGCACTGCTCGATACGCTGCGCAGCGCGCCGATCGAAAGCGGCGCGCAGGCGGTCGCGTGCGTTGCCGATGCGGCGGCCGCGCACAAGGTCGTGCCGACGCCCGACACGTCGACGCTGGCCGATGCGCGCGCCGGTATCGACCGGCATTTCGCGCAGCCGGACATCAGCGCGATCCTCGCGTCGCTCGACGCCGAGCAGGATTGCGCGGCCGTCGACGGATGGGTCGAAAAGGCGACTCATGCGATGCGCGAGCAGCTGTCCCCGCTGTCGATGGCCGTGTCGCTCGAAGTCGTCGAACGTGCGCATGGCGCGACAATGGCCGATTGTCTGCGACGCGATCTCGATCTCACGCGCTCGACGTTCGCGCGCGGCGACGTGATCGAAGGCGTGCGCGCGTTGATCGTCGACAAGGATCACCAGCCGGACTGGCGCTTCAAGTCGGCCGCCGATGTCGGTCGCGCCGATGTGCTCGCGATGTTCGACAGCCCGTGGACGCCCGACGCGCATCCGCTGCGGAATCTGAAGGACTGACGTCGCGCGGGCCGGTAGGCACGCGAGACGGAAGCGAAAAGGCCGCCTGCATTTGCAGGCGGCCTTTTTTGCGGATGTCGACCGGTCGGCGGGCGAAGGGCGCCGCGCCCCGGGGGCGAGCGTCAATCGTCGCCCGCGTCGTCCGACATGAATGCGCGCATGAACACGAGCGCGCCGAAGCCCCAGACCGCGTTCGCCGCGAAGCCGGCCGCGAGCACGGGCATCATGTTGCCCGACGGCCAGATACCGCGCAGCGGATCGATCGCGAACACGCGGGCGGCCGTCAGCACGATGCCGCCGAATACGAGCGCGCCGATCCACGATGCCTCGCGTTCCGGCGATACGCGCAGCAGCCACGCCATCGGAACCGCACAGCATGCGCTGATCAGCGCATTCGCGACAAATTCAGGAATGCCGAGCGGCGCGAACGGCTGTGTCGAGAAGCCGGTTGCGGCGATCAGGTCGGCCGTGTGGAGAAGAGCGAGCGTGGCCTCGCGGAAGAACAGGGCGGCAAGGAAGCCGGACAGGAACGGCAGGATGACTTTCTGCATCGATGAGTGCACCGCAGGCGCGCACGGCCGGGGCTGTACGCGCGGAGTTATTCGGATAGGTGCGTCATTATAGGGCCCGCATGCGGCGATATTCGCTCCAGCGTCGTGCTAATCACGAAAGCGGAAAACCTAAGCTCAAAAAAATCGTTCCAAAGCCCCGCACCGATCCCTAGACTGATTTCCCAGAAACAGCCGTGCAATCGCGTCCTCGTCCGCTGCACGGCCTGACCGGCGAGCCATCCCGAATCGAACGCACACCATGCATGCGTCGCGCATCCGCGACGCGAGCAGGGCGAAGTCTTTTCCAAATTTCGGCAGTGACAGTCAAGCAGGAGCAGCAGATGAATGTGTTCTGGTTTATCCCCACGCATGGCGACAGCCGCTATCTCGGCACGGCCGAAGGTGCGCGCGCCGCGGATTACGATTACTTCAAGCAGGTCGCCGTGGCGGCCGACACGCTCGGCTACGAAGGCGTGCTGCTGCCGACCGGCCGCTCCTGCGAGGATGCGTGGGTCGTCGCGTCGAGCCTCATCCCGGCGACGCAGCGCCTGAAATTCCTGGTCGCCGTGCGTCCCGGCATCGCGTCGCCGGGCCTGGCGGCACGGATGGCCGCGACGTTCGACCGCCTGTCGGGCGGCCGCCTGCTGATCAACGTCGTCACGGGCGGCGATGCGGCCGAGCTCGAAGGCGATGGCCTCTTTGCCGATCACGATACGCGCTACGAGATCACCGACGAATTCCTGAACATCTGGCGCGGGCTGCTGACCGCGTCGCACGACAACGGCGGCTTCGACTACGTCGGCAAGCACCTGCAGTCGAAAGGCGGCAAGGCGCTTTATCCGCCCGTGCAGCGCCCGCATCCGCCGCTGTGGTTCGGCGGTTCGTCGCCGGCTGCTCACGCGATTGCCGCCGATCACATCGATACCTACCTGACCTGGGGCGAGCCGCCCGAGGCCGTCGCGAAGAAGATCGCCGACATCCGGGCCCGTGCCGAAGCACGCGGCCGCAAGATCAAGTTCGGCATCCGCCTGCACGTGATCGTGCGCGAGACCGAGGATGAAGCATGGCGTGACGCCGAGCGCCTGATCAGCCGTCTCGACGACGACACGATCGCGCGCGCGCAACAGGCGTTCGCGAACATGGATTCGGAAGGCCAGCGCCGGATGGCCGCGCTGCATGGCGGCAAGCGCGGCGGCCGCGACGCGCTCGAGGTGTATCCGAACCTGTGGGCCGGCGTCGGCCTCGTGCGCGGCGGCGCGGGCACGGCGCTCGTCGGCAATCCCGAGCAGGTCGCGGAACGCATGCGCGAATACGCGGATCTCGGTATCGAGACGTTCATCCTGTCCGGCTATCCGCACCTCGAGGAGTCGTATCGCTTCGCCGAGCTCGTGTTCCCGCTGATCAAGGGCAAGGGCGCAGAGAAGGCGACCGGCCCGCTGTCGGGGCCGTTCGGCGAGATCGTCGGCAACAACTATCTGCCGAAGGCGAGCCAGAGCTGAGCGAGAGGAGGCCTGCGATGACAACGAAAACGTCGACGACGGGCGCCGTCGTGGCCGCCCGCGCGTGGCGCAGCGTCGCGCCGTGGCTCGTGCCGCTCGCGCTGCTGGTGGCGTGGGAGGTCGGTGCGCGCACCGGCTGGCTGTCGACCCGCGTGCTGCCCGAGCCAGTGGCGGTCGTCCGCGCGGCCTGGTCGCTCGTGACGTCGGGTGAAATGTGGGCGAACGTGAAGGTCAGCACGTGGCGTGCGCTGTTCGGCTTCGCGATCGGCGGTGGCGTCGGCCTCGCGCTGGGGCTCGCGACCGGTCTGTCGAAGGCCGCCGAAGTGGCGCTCGATTCGACGATCCAGATGATCCGCAACATCCCGGCACTCGCGATGATTCCGCTCGTGATCCTGTGGTTCGGCATCGACGAGAAGGCGAAGCTGTTCCTCGTCGCGCTCGGTGTGTTCTTCCCGGTCTACATCAACACGTATCACGGGATCCGTTCGGTCGACGCGAACCTGATCGAGATGGCGAAGAGCTATGGCGTGCGCGGTTTCGCGCTGTACCGCGACGTGATCCTGCCCGGTGCGCTGCCGTCGATCCTCGTCGGCGTGCGTTTCGCGCTGGGGCTGATGTGGGTGATGCTGATCGTCGCGGAAACGATTTCCGCGCAGTCGGGCATCGGCTACATGACGATGAACGCACGAGAATTCCTGCAAACCGACGTGGTGGTGGTCGGCATCCTGCTGTACGCGGTGCTCGGCAAGCTGGCCGATGTGCTGGCGAAATGGCTCGAGCGCGTGACGCTGCGCTGGCACCCCGCTTATCAATCAGGAGCAAAGGCATGAATGCGACGACTTCGGCGGCCGCCTACGGCCCGCTCGCCGGCGCAGACCTCGAGGTCGAACTGGCGCAGGCACGTGTCGCGGACGACGACGCGCGCAACGCGGCGATTCTCGATCGTGACGGCGGCGCATCGGTCGTGCCGCTCGCGCGGCGGCGCGCGGGCAGCCCGGCACCCGACGACGCGGTGACGCTGTCCGGCGTCAGCAAGCGTTTCGGCGCACGCACGGTGCTCGACGACGTCGAGCTCGGCATCGCACGCGGCAGCTTCGTCGCGATCGTCGGCCGCAGCGGCTGCGGGAAATCGACGCTGTTGCGCCTCGTCGCGGGACTCGAGCAGCCCAGCAGCGGCGCGCTCGTGACGCGCGGCGAGGGCGGCGGCGTGCTCGATACGCGGATCATGTACCAGGATGCGCGCCTGTTGCCGTGGAAGACCGTGCTGCAGAACGTGATGCTGGGGCTCGGGCGCGGTGCGCGCGACCGGGCGCGCGCGGTGCTCGATGAAGTCGGCCTGCTGGAACGGGCCGACGACTGGCCCGCGCAACTGTCGGGCGGTCAGCGGCAGCGCGTTGCGCTGGCCCGTGCGCTCGTGCACCGGCCGCAGCTGCTGTTGCTCGACGAACCGCTCGGCGCGCTCGACGCGCTGACCCGCATCGAGATGCATGCGCTGATCGAGCGGTTGTGGCGCGAGCATCGGTTTACCGCGTTGCTCGTCACGCACGATGTGCAGGAGGCCGTCGCGCTCGGCGACCGCATCCTGCTGATCGAGCAGGGGCGCGTGGCGCTCGACCAGCCCGTGCCGCTCGACCGGCCGCGTGCCCGTGCGTCGGCCGCGTTTGCGGCGCTGGAAGATCGCGTGCTGAAACGCGTGCTCGCCGGTGGGCCCGGCGCGGCCGATCAGCACGCGGAACATGAGGCAGAAAACGTTCGACCGGTCGGGCAGATCCGCTGGGCCGTTTAATTCCGGGCGGCTCCGGCCGCCCGTTCTGAGACTTTTTTCTTCGGAGCGATCATCCCGATGAGCATCACTGCAATCAACGTACGTAATCAGTTCAAGGGCAAGGTGAAGGAGATCATTCGCGGCTCCGTGGTCTCCGAAGTCGACGTCGAGACGCCGTTCGGCATCGTCACGTCGGTGATCACGACCCGTTCGGTCGACGAACTCGAACTGAAGGTCGGCGCGGAAGTCGTCGCGCTCGTGAAGTCCACTGAAGTATCGATCGCGCGTCTCTGAACGCGCGTGTGTCCTGCGCCGGCGGTGCCGGCGGGCAACGTGCCCGTCGGCGCCGCGTCGGCATTTCCGCAGCGCGTTTGCCTCGGTATTCGACGTCCGGATGAAGTGCTAGGATGGAAAGAAACCGATGCCGGAGGCCAACGCATGACCCCCATCCTTTCCCCTGAAGCCATCGAGGCGCTGAAATGGATCGACCAGTTTGGCGAAAGCCGGCCGGTTCCCGCCGCGTTCGACGACGTCGTCTATGCGTTGCTGAACGAGGGGCTGATCTATCAGGCAACGGCTGACCGGGTCGACCTGACGGCCGACGGCAAATCCTTTTTGTCCAACGAATACGATTGAGCGCCCGGCGCTGGCCGCGGGAGCGGCCTGGCGCCGCGTCGCCACGGAGCGTGCGATGGAACCGAGAGGCAGCGACCTCGGCGATTTCAGCGAGCCGTACCGCGGCTTCGAGATCGAGGTGAAGACCGAGCAGGTATGGGACGGCGAGCACGCGCACTACCGCGTGCTGCAAGGCGATGCCGTGCGGATCGACTGGCGGCTCGTCAAGGTCGACGGGGTGCTGCTGACCGAGCGACGCGTGATCGAGCGCGTGTTCGACGAGGCGCGCCGGGCCGTCGATGCGGAGCTGGGCGAGGGCGGCTAGCGCGGGTGCCGGGCAGGTACGGCCCGTGTTGCGGTAAAATGCACGGTTGTTCCCGTGCCGCCTGGCCTGTTGCCCGAATTCCATGTCCGTTTCGTCCTCGCTTCCTCCCCGCCGCGTTTCCGTCGCGCCTATGCTCGACTGGACCGACCGTCATTGCCGGTCGTTCCACCGTACGCTGACGCGCAACACGTGGCTGTATACGGAGATGATCACGACGGGCGCGCTGCTGTTCGGCGATGCCCAGCGGCATCTCGCGTTCACGCCGAGCGAATCGCCGATCGCGCTGCAGCTGGGCGGCAGCGAGCGTGACGACCTCGCGCGCGCCGCGAAGCTCGGCGAGCAGTGGGGCTACGACGAAATCAACCTGAATTGCGGATGTCCGTCCGAGCGCGTGCAGCGAGGCGCGTTCGGCGCGTGCCTGATGAACGAGCCGCAGCTCGTCGCCGACGGCGTGAAGGCGATGCGCGATGCGGTGTCGGTGCCGGTCACGGTCAAGCACCGGATCGGTGTCGATGCGGTCGAGGACTACGCGTTCGTGCGCGACTTCGTCGGCACGGTGGCCGAGGCTGGTTGCGAAACGTTCGTCGTGCATGCACGCAACGCGATCCTGAAGGGGTTGTCGCCGAAGGAGAATCGCGAGATCCCGCCGCTCAAGTACGACTATGCGTATCAGCTGAAGCGCGATTTCCCGTCGCTGGAGATCGTCATCAACGGCGGCATCACGACGCTCGATGAAGTTGCGCAGCATCTGGAGCATGTCGACGGCGTGATGCTGGGCCGCGAGGCGTATCACAACCCGTTTGTGCTGGCCGAAGTCGATGCGCGCTTCTACGGGGCGACCGCAGCGGTACCGACGCGCGAAGAAGCCGAAGCGCAGTTGATCGAATATTGCGCGGCCGAACTGAAGCGCGGCACCTATCTCGGTGCGATCGTGCGGCACGCGCTTGGGTTGTACCGCGGCATGCCGGGCGCGCGTGGCTGGCGTCGTGTGCTGTCCGACAACAAGAAGCTCGCACGCGGCGATCTGGCCGTGTTCGACGAGGCGCGCGCGCATCTGAACGAAGCCGAAGAAATTTTTGAAAAAAAGGCTTTGCAAGATTCAAAAGTCTTCGTATAATCTTGTTCTTCGCTGCTGAAACAAAACGGCGAAACGAAGTAAGCAGTATCAGTGGTGGCTGTAGCTCAGTTGGTAGAGTCCAGGATTGTGATTCCTGTCGTCGTGGGTTCGAGTCCCATCAGCCACCCCAACAAATTCAAGCAAAAAGCCCGGTTCATTGAACCGGGCTTTTTGCTTTCCGGCGTCGGTGTCAGGCAGTGCAGCCTGCAATCGACAACACCTGGATTGCGAACGGTTCGGGTCTGTAAAGAAGGAGCCGAATCGACCAGGCGATATGATTTCGACATTGCGTGTGACACCTCGGGCGATGCGAAGTGCGCACGCGTCAAGATTGAGCGCGCACTTCGTGTTCGGCTACTAACCGATAGCACCGTCGCTGTTGAATTTGCGATGTTGCCGGCGCAAATCGCGAATGCCTTGGAAGGCCCGGGTTCGAATCACTTCACGTTTCCCGGTCGTTGCGCTGACAACGTCCACACCTGTTCGCCTGCATTGCTTCCTTTCCCGCCTAAGGTTCGCGCGCGCCGTGCCGTTATCTTTCCTGGACAGCCCTCGTGCCTCGAATGCTGATCCGTTTCCTTGCCTGCTCGCGTTTCGCTCGAGCAGGCTTTTTTCGTTTACGGCGCGCCGTTGCCGGATGGGTTGGCGGAATGGAACAGTGACTTGGCGTGACCCGACAAAGCGCAACAGTCTTACATTGGTGTAATGTATCGACTTCCTCGTGCGCGCATGCTTTTCAGGGCCGTTCGATCCCGACGACCCATGAAGGCGCCGGGATTTTTTTGCATGCGCGCTGAGTCTCCGCGACACGCCATCGAGAAATGCATTCTGCAAAGCACGGTATATTTTGCGACGAGACATACCGATCGAGAGAACACGCTGCAAGGAGCCGCCACCCCATGCCGGACACCCGGACCACGCTGCGCGCCGCGACGGCGCACGACGCGCCCCTCATCGCTCGCCTGCATACGCTTAGCCGGCAGACCGCATACAGCCATATCCTTCCGGCCGCCTATCTGTCCGATGAGGCGCCGACGGAGCACGCGGTTCGGTGGCGCAAGTATCTCGATCGCAACGAAGGCGAGTGGGGCCTGGTGCTGATCGCCGAGTCGGACGGCGAGCCCGTGGGCTTCGTCAGTGCGGAACGTCCTGCCGATCCGGCACTCGGCGTGTTGCTCGATTGCCTGCATGTCCATCCTTCGCATCACGGCGGCGGGACGGGCAAGCGCATGATCGAAGCCGTTCGCGCCTGGGCGCGATCGATCGGCGTGTGCAAGGTCCACCTGCAGGTGCTGGACGACAACGTGCGTGCAATCGGCTTCTACGAGCACAACGGCTGGCAATTGGCCGGTATCGAAACGAGCCGCATCGGCCAGACGGAGGTCACCGATCGGATCTACGTGATACAGGCCTGAAGGCTTGCCGGCATCCGCTGGGCGAAAGCCGGACGCGCTTCGCCGTTACTCGCCGCAATACCGAACGAGCAAATCGGCTTCGGTCTCGTGGATCTCGACGGGCAGCGCCGTTGCGCCTGCATAGGCAAGATAGCGCGCGCGATGCTGGCCGTTGCGAAACGACGCGACGCCAATTTTCGACAGGCCGGGAATGCCGAGCAGCGTTCGCGTCCTGGTCTCGCGAAACGTGATGAACGGCATGTCGGGAATCCTGTGCTGGTCCGGGGCGAGGAATTCGCGAATTCCCGCGGCTTTCCCCGGCGCCCAGTACTGAACTGACGGCAGCACATAGTCCGTGGTGTCGCGGTCAGCGCAGGCCAGCAATTTCTTGAGGTCGATCGTCACGACCCGGTGTCGCGAGTCGTCGGACGAGAACACCCGCTTGAGTTGCGTATAGGCATACGGGGCATGCCCGGGGAGCTGGACAATCCAGACATCTACGCCGCTCTGTTGTGCGTGGGCGAGTGCCATTATTTCCTCTTCTGGCGCAATCGATCTCTTTGGTTTGAGTTTAACAGCGCGATCACGGCCGCGGAGCAGGCCGATGCCCGGAATGGAAAAACGGAGCGACTCGCCGCGCAGCCGGAAGCGCAGAACAAACAGGTGGCAAATTAGAGGCGGTCATGCGTCGGCGATCGATATCGACAGGTTGCGAGAATATCGTGATACTGCCAGCCGAAACGACACGCTGTGCAACAGTCATGCAAGATTCACGCAGCGACACGAAACGCGGCACGAGCGGATCATCACGAGAGCGGAGAGGGTGGAGTGTCGGGAGCGAACCATGTCGTCGAAACTTGAGATCGAGTATCTCGATTACTGTTTCACCGCGACGCTCGAAATCAGGGCGTCCGGCCGGACTGCCGTCGTCGACTGGCAACTCGAGTCCGATACGCGAAGCAAGACACTCGCGTGGATCGTGTTCGATCGCTTTCTCGCGCGGAATGACTTCGCCGATGAAGAAGAGGCGCGTGCCAATATCGTCGACTGGCTGGAGCGGCTTGCCGATCCGAGGTCCGGCGCATCTGCCGAGATCGCGAGGGCGGGTGCGGTAGCTCCCAGGGCGGACGCTTCCGGGGCGGTGGCGACAGACGCATCGGCTGCCGAAATCGTCGGCGAAACCGTCATTGAAATCGTCAGCGACATGGACTGGATCGATATGATTGCCGACTGGTTTTCCAGCGGCTCGCCTTGATGACCAAACCGGATTAACGCGATTTCGGATGATTCCGGCTATTGTGCGCTCGCGAAATGCCGCTTCACAAAACCAGGCACGAGAAAATGCAGCCGGAATTACGTCACTTAAAAAATAGAATAAACCTGCTTTGACAATACGCGTGACTTAACGGAAACTGCGTCGATTCCGAGAGAGGCCGCTTGAACCAGAAAAATAGAACTCCAGACATGAAAGGAAAAACGCCGCTGACGGCTGGCGCAATCAAAATCGCTGTCGTCGTGGCAGACCGTACTGTCATGCCGATCGATGACGGCAGAAATATCACACCATCTTCGATATGCCCGAGTGTCGCGGCGCGGTATGGGCGTCGTCCTGCCGGCGATCGATCGCGGTGTTGTGATACGGGTTCGTCACGCTGGGTGGAAAGATCGCGGGCACATTCCATTCGCACTTTACTGCACCGCCATGACCGATTGCCGACCGCGTAATGGCGATCGGGGCGACGATACCGATGCCCGTCATCGTCGCGGTGCTCGATCGACCGTGGATCTTGTGTCCGGCCCGTGAGGCTATCGGCCGTCGACGCATTGTCACCAAAGGGTGAGTTGCCGCACAGACCGTCGTGTGACCCGCGATCACAATTTGGCCGGTTGACCGTTCTTCCCCGGCCCGGTCAACCATTTCCCCGCTCGCTCGCGCAGGAGCGGGGGCTTTTTGCCCACCCGACGCCGGAAGGCTGCGTCGGCGGAACCGGACAGGCGTTCGGCAGGCTGCTCGATGGCACCCACGGCGTGCCTCGGCAACCGTTCACCTGATCCGCACGCATCGCTTTCCTCGTGCCTGAGCGAACCCTCAGGCCCATCGCCGGTTTCGGCCGGCGATGCCTTGATCCCGGCGGCGCGTCACAACGCTGCCGGGATGTTTTTTGCGCCGGACGCATCGCGTCAACTCGTGCGCAGCGGCCATGCCGATCGACTTAGCCAGCCTGTTCGACGCTGGTTTCCCATCCGTCGTATTCCCCGCCGAGCGAACGCACCTCGCGATTGATCGCGATCGTATGGCGCGTGATGTCGGCCAGCGCCATCGTGCCTTCGTGCGAAAACCGTACGGCCGACTTGCCGTCTTCGGTCGGCGCGACGGATTCGACCGGATAGCCTTTTGCTTCGGCCCAGTCCGCGAACTGGTGCGCGTCGCTCGGGTCGGGGAAGTACGCCCAGTGCATCACGCGCCGGCTCACGCCGCTGGCGTCGCCTTTCTCCCGCAGTGCATCCAGTACGCGCATGTCGCGCATCATCTGCCAGTCGTCGTCGGTCGGGTAAAGGGTCTGCCAGTACGCTTCCTTGTCCGGATCGTCCTGGTGCGCGTACTGAAGCGCATAGGTCGTCTGTTCGTCCAGAGCGTCGACGATCTCGGCCGCAGCCGCTTCATCGAACGGCACATAGAACAGGAAATCGCGGTTGCCGTCGACGGTAATGCGGCCGACCTGCACGCCGCCTTGTGCGGTGATCGCCGCGTCCAGCAGGTCCTCGACCTTCGCGAGATCGGCGAATTCGTCGCCGGCCGGCAGGCCTTCGGGCGTCGGGTGCGCGAACGGAACGCGCACGGTGAGCAGCGACGTGCGCGGATCGCCTTCGGCCATTTCCGCGAAGCTGTGGTTGAAGCTGATGAATGCCTGATGGTCGCCCATTCTGGCAGGGAAGGTTCCCCAGGCGTCGGTCATGTGTTTCTCCCGTACACGATCGTCTGTTGACGGTTGCAAAGCGTCCCAATGTATCATCGAAAATCGCGTTGGCAGGGGAAGCGCGCATGACGGCGGCCACGCGGGGCGCAAGCGAGATCCGCGCGCGCTCGTGACTCGCCGCAGGTGTGCGACGGGCCGCAAGAAAATCGAAGGAGAATCCGATGTCGATGTTTGCGGTGAATGGTGTTCGAATCGACCCGCGCAGTGCGCGCGTGACGCACGTGCGCTGGGCGGCCGTGAATCCGGCCGACCGGTCCTGGGCCGCAACGCCGAGCGAGGCGCCGGTGGCCGACGTGGCGCGCGCGCTTGCGTCCGGCAGCGATGTGCGCGCGGTCTTCTCGGCGGCGGACGCTACCGCGATCGGGCCCAGGCTGAAACGCGTGCTGTATCGCGACGCGTCGGAAGGCATCGAACTCGACATCGATGCAACGAGCGAGTCGCGCACGTTGCGCGATCTTCCGCAGATCTGACCGGAACGGCCCGCGCCGACACGCGCGCGAGTCTGCATCGACTACTGCGCCTGGCCGAACGGTCGACTCGCGCAACGCCGATCGCGACGCGTTGTCGCGTATCGTCACAGTTTCGACGGCATCGCTTGCCGTCCGCCGGGTGAACGCGAACCGATCAGAGCTGGATGATTCGATGAACAGGTTGTTGTCAAACAAGTGGCTGGCGAGCGTGATGCTCGCAGCGATTCCCGTTTTGGCGTTTGCACTCGATTGTGACGCGCCGTCAGGCGGCGTCGGTCTCGAGGCCGCGCGCGCGAGTCTCACGTGCGCTGAACGCGATGCGGCCAGGAACGACAAGGCGCTGAACGAAGCGTATGGGCGCCTGAATGCCTCGCTCGGCAGCCGGCCTGACGAGCGAGATGCGTTGCGCACGGCGCAGCGCGCATGGATCGCGTTTCGTGACGCCGAATGCGACCTGCGCGCGATCGATGCCGGCGGTGCGCCGCAATGGGTGCCCGTCAACCGCATACAGTGCGTGTCGGAGCTGACGGCCGAACGGGCCGCGCAACTGCGCAGTTATCGAGACGGGCATGCCGACTGATGCCGGTGGCCATTGCCGAGGCGATCGAACGATGAGCGACGAACACGCAGCAAGCGATTCCGGCTTGCATGTCGATCCTGCCGGCGGAACGGTCCTCGGCCCGTTGCCGGTGACGCTGGCGGTCGACGGCCGGAGCCTAAAAAGAAGGGCGATGGTGTGTGCGGTGCTGGCCGCGGCGAGCCTGTGCGGTTATGCGGCCGATCCGACGCTTTGGCCCGTGGCGGCGCTGGCCGCGCTGCTGGCGCTGGCCAGTGGGGCCTTCTTCGCCTCGTCGCGGCGCAAGCTGGCGTTGCATATCGACGAGACAGGTTTCAAGCTGATCGGGGCCGTGCGCGAAAAGCCCGTCACGCCATGGCGCGACGTCACCGAATTCCGGATCATCAGCGTGGCCGGAAATCGCTACATCGGCTACCAGTTCTCGCCGCATTCGTCGCGCACCAAGGTGCCGGGCGGCGTGATGCTGCCGATCGCGCGGTTTGTCGATCTTCCACTCGACGCGGTGGCCGGATTGCTGGAGGCATGCCGTCGCCAGTTCGGTGTGCCGGATGATCGGGCCGACCGAATGGAGTGACGGCAACCGATTCAGGCGCCCGCCGACCGGCGCCTAAAAAAAAGTCGGGCGTCGTGTCGAATTTCGCTGCGGTCGTCCGTCGTAGCATCGGAGGCGTGCGCATCGCGCGTCCGTCCCGATTTTCGATACGACAACCGACTGAAGGAGCGACACCCATGTCCACGTCCGTCAAACCGATCCCGGAAGGGATGCGCACGCTGACGCCGCACCTGATCTGCGCCGGCGCGACAGCCGCCATCGACTTCTACAAGCGCGCATTCAATGCAATCGAACAGTTTCGCCTGGCAATGCCTGATGGCCGGCTCGCGCACGCGTGCCCCTTGATCGGCGATTCGACGCTGATGCTGGTGGATGAAATGCCCGAACACGGCGCGCTCGGGCCGAAGGCGCTGAAAGGCACGTCGGTCTGCCTGCATCTGTACGTACCAGACACCGATGCGGCGATCGCGAAGGCTGTCGCGGCCGGCGCGACGGTCACGATGCCGGCCGCCGACATGTTCTGGGGCGATCGCTATGGCCAGGTCGAGGATCCGTTCGGCCATCGCTGGTCGCTCGCGACACATCAGCGCGACCTGACGCCCGAGCAGATCGCGGAGGCCATGGCCAGCGCGCCGCCGTGCGGGAACTGATGCAGCGGCGCCACCGCCGTTGAAAAAGGCGGCGCCAAGTGCCAAAGGCCGGTTCGCGCGTCGCTATGTGCCGGCCGTCTTGCCGCGCTGCTTGTCCTCGTACATCAGGTGATCGGCGGAGGCGAGCAGGTCGGCCACGGCCGGATGGCGGGCGGGATCGTATGCGACGTGGCCGACGCTGAACCGGATTGCATAGCCGCGCGCATCGGCCGCGTTGCGTACCGCGAGTGCCTGTGTCACGCGTTCGACCGGCTCGGCGACGTCGGCCGGATCGGTGGCGCTCAGCAGCACGACGAACTCGTCGCCGCCGAGCCGGGCGATCACGTCGCTGTCGCGCAGCGCGCCCGTCAACGTCTCGGCGAATGTCTTGAGCGCACGATCGCCTTCGGCATGGCCGAAGCGATCGTTGATCGCCTTGAAATCGTTCAGGTCGAAGAACAGCAGCACCGCGTGACGGTCGAGGCGATCGCACAGGCTCAGCACGTGACGGGCGAGGATCTCGAAGCCGCGCCGGTTCGTCAGTTGCGTGAGTTCGTCGGTGGTCGCGAAATGCAGTGCGGCGATCTCGCGTTCGGTCATGTGCGCGAGATCGCCGAGCAGCGCGAGTTCTTCGGGTTCGAGCGAACGCGGCCGCGTGTCGATCAGGCACAGTGTGCCGATGGGGGCGCCGTTCGGCGCCGCGAGCGGCCGGCCGGCGTAGAAGCGGATGCCCGGCGTGCCGGTGACGAGCGGGTTGTCGTGGAAGCGGTTGTCGTTCAGTGCGTCCTGGATGACCATCGTATTGCCCGTGAGCAGCGCGTGCGCGCAGAACGATACGTCGCGCGATGTCTGCGTGGCGTCGAGGCCCGCGTGGCTCTTGAACCACTGGCGATCCTCGTCGACGAGACTGACGAGTGCGATCGGTACGTCGAACAGCCGGCGCGCGAGACGCGTCAGGCGGTCGAATCGCTCTTCGGGCGGCGTGTCGAGGATCGAGAGCGAATGAAGCGTGTCGAGTCGGGCCGCCTCGTCGGCCGGTTTCGGTGCGATTTGCATGGGCTTCGTCTCTTGTCCGGGCTGAAACGCCGGTCACGGGATCATATGTCGGACAGTATCGCGCATTATTCGGCGCATCGCCAAGTTGCCAGTCCGGCGACGGGCATTTCGGCGTCGCCCCGATCGATGAAGATGCGGTGAGAAGCAGGTGTCATGAACCTGCGTTGCATCACGATGCGGAATCGGATGCGTGACGTCTCAAGGTGCGCGGCGCAATGCCGTAAATAGGGCGAGTCCAATCGTTCATCGCATCCCACCGCACCATGGTTCGAATTCTGTACGCGGGCTATCTCGCGTTTGCGCTGTATCTTCTGTACCCGATGGTTCAGAACACACTGGCATTCAGCACCGATTGCGTGCGCAATGCACTGCCCGGTTTGTCGACGTCTTCGGCAAGCGGCGTGGACGGGCACGCGAACCGCTGTGCGCCGACCACGCAGGCCGGCACCGCGACCGGGCGAACGACCGAAATCCATTGAGTGCGATGGCCGTTACGTGTCCCGTTCGATGCACGAGGCGGTGTACTGGCCATTCGGCCGAATTGATTGTCGCGCCACACTCGACGATCATCTGCAACACGACGGTTCGCATGCGAGGTATCGGGCAGCGGCGCCAGGCGCGCGGCGTGCGTCAGTAGCTGGAGCGGTACGGCGTGCCCTGGTCGAAGCGGCTTTGCCAGTGTGTGAGATAGCGTGACGCGAGTTGCGGATTGTTCCACACCACGACGACGTTCTCCGAATTGCGGCTGGCCGCCGACGCGCTGTAGTTGAACGAGCCCGTTTCGACGTGCTCGGCGTCGATCACGAGGTACTTGTCGTGATGAATCGCATAGGCGTCGATCGTGCGAGTGGGAATGCCGGCGTTGACGAGCAGGTTCAGTGCCTGCTTGCTGCTCTTCGCGCGGTTGCCCTTGTCGTCGACGACCACCGCGACATTGACGCCACGTCGCTTCGCGTCGAGCAGCGCGCGCGTGACGGGCGGCGACGTGAACGAATACGCGGCAACGCGGATCGAGCTGCGTGCGGCGCCGATCGTTTTCAGCACGAGCGCCTCGGCGCCGCCGTCGGGCGAGAATGCCGATTCGACGACTTGTGTCGCGGGTGCTTCGTGGGTGGGCGCAGGCAGCCATCGCGACACGAGGTCGATCGCCTGCTGGAGCAGCGATTCATTTTGCGTCTTGCCGAAGGCGGCGAAGGGTGTGGCGAGCAGGGAGGCGGCGAGACAGGCAGCGGCGAGGCGATTGCGCGACAACATCGTGGACAGCGAATAATTTCGAGACAGCGGGCCGTGAGTGTAACGCAGACGTTGCGGCGCGGTCACGCGAGTATCGTGCGCGATTGCCCGCGCGATGTTCATTCACGCGAATGGAGATGTCGCGAAGTTGCGGTGCGCGTCAATCCTTGGTCGTCGGCACGCCGGTTTCGCCTGAAGCGATCCACCCGGGCCCGGGTTCGGGCTGAACGTCGCGTGCATCGAGTGGTTCGCCGCAGGCCGAGCACACGGTGACCGCATGCATCAGCTGGCCGCAGGTACGGTGGCGCAATTGCACCGGCGGCCCCTGGCCGTCGTCCTTCCAGCGGTCTCCCCACGCCATCAGCGCGAGCAGGGCCGGGTAGAGGTCGAGGCCCTTGTCCGTCAACCGGTATTCGAAGCGCGGCGGGCGTTCCTGGTACGCGCGCTTGACCAGCACGCCTTCGTCGACGAGCCGCGCGAGCCGTTCGGCCAGCACGTGGCGCGTGAGGCCAAGCTGGGTCTGGAACGCATCGAAGCGGCGGCAGCCGAGGAACGCGTTGCGCAGGATCAGCATGGTCCAGCGGTCGCCGAGCACGGCGAGCGCGCGTGCGACCGAACAGTTCAGCGTGCCGATGTCATCCCATTTCATCGTCGAGTCTCTTGCCTTTTGCGGCGGTTCAGCGAAATAGCGGGTTCGATTATAGAACCCGCCCTCAGTCGTAGCGGTCGCGGCTGCGTTGACAACGGCCGGTGTCGTTGTCAATAATGAGTTCCAATTTAGAACTTACTCGCGCGGCGACGCGCTTTCAACCCGGAGACAACCCGATGAATCCGCTTTCCCTGTCAGGTCTCGATCTGTTGCGCGCAGCCGCGTCGGGCGATGCGCCGCTCGCATCGATTTCCGAGACGATTCCGATGCGTCCGCTCGACGTCGAGCTCGGTTACGTGAAATTTTCCGCGCGGGCGGACGGCCGGCACCTGAATCCGCTTGGCGGCGTGCATGGCGGGTTCGCCGCGACGGTGCTCGATTCGGTCACCGGGTGCGCAGTGCATTCGATGCTCGACGCGGGCATCGGCTATGGCACCGTCGACCTGCACGTGAAGATGCTGCGGCCGGTGCCGCGCGACGTCGACCTGATCGCCGAAGGGCGCGTGATTCACCTGTCGCGTTCGCTGGGCGTCGCGGAAGGCACGCTGAAGACGCCGGACGACAAGATCGTCGCGCATGCATCGGCGACCTGCTTCATTCAGCGGCCGCAGTAACGGCAGGCGGCAGCGCTGTCGTCCGGGCACACGCGTGAAGCGCCGGATCAGCGCCGAAGGCGGCTTGTAAGCGTGCGCGGCGCGCGCCTGAAGCGGTTGCTTCAATGTGATAGCGTTCCTGCTTTCCACCGACGCGACAGGAACAGCATGGAATACCGCACACTCGGCGATTCAGGCATCGAAGTCAGCCTGATCGGGCTCGGCACGATGACGTGGGGCGAACAGAATTCGGAGCGCGACGCGCACGAGCAGATCGACTACGCGATCGCCGAGGGCGTCACGCTGATCGATGCCGCGGAGATGTATCCGGTGCCGCCGAAGCCCGACACGCAAGGACGCACCGAGCAGTACATCGGCACCTGGCTCGCGCAGCATCGCGCACAGCGCGACCGCATCGTGCTCGCGACGAAGATCGCGGGTCCCGCGCGGCAGCCGCACAACCCGCGCCATATCCGCGGCGAGGGCAACCAGTTCGACCGCAAGAACCTGACCGAAGCGCTCGACGGCAGCCTCAAGCGCCTGCAGACCGACTATGTCGACCTCTATCAATTGCACTGGCCCGATCGCAGCACGACGACGTTCGGCCGTCCCGCGTATCCGTGGGTCGACGACGCCTACACGGTGCCGATCGAGGAAACGCTCGGCGTGCTCGCGGAATTCGTGAAGGCCGGCAAGGTGCGCGCGATCGGCGTGTCGAACGAGACGCCGTGGGGCGTCGCACAGTTCCTGCGCGCGGCCGAGAAGCTCGGGCTGCCGCGTATCGCGAGCATCCAGAATCCGTACAGCCTGCTGAACCGTACGTTCGAGAACGGATTGTCGGAATTCACGCATCGCGACGGCGTCGGCCTGCTCGCGTACTCGCCGCTCGCGTTCGGCTGGCTGTCCGGCAAGTACGAGAATGGCGCGCGTCCGGCCGGTGCACGCATCACGCTGTTCGAGCGCTTTCAGCGCTACAGCAAGCCGCAGTCCGTCGGGGCAACGTCGCGTTACGTCGCGCTCGCGCAGCGTCACGGGCTGTCGCCCGCGCAACTCGCGCTCGCGTTCGTCAACAGCCGGCCGTTCGTGCGCAGCAACCTCGTCGGTGCTACGTCGCTCGAGCAGCTGAAGGAGAACATCGGCAGCATCGACGTGAAGCTGTCCGACGAGATCCTGGCCGAGATCGACGCGCTGCACGAACTGCAGCCGAACCCGGCGCCGTAAACGGCGCGCGGCCCGCGCGGCAGCGAAGCTGCGACGGGCCGCAGCGGCGGAGCATTGCTGCGCCGTCGTTTCCTTCGTTATCGCATCTTGAGCCGCGTGTGCGCGATGAACAGCGCGGCGAGACTCAGCACCGCACAGCCCATCAGATAGAGCGCCGGCGACAACCGGTTGCCGGTCGTGCTGATCAGCCAGGTGATCACGAACGGCGCAAAGCCGCCGAACAGCGTGACGCCCGTGTTGTAGCTGACTGCGAGCCCCGTTGCGCGCGTCTGCGACGGGAACAGTTCGGCCATCAGCGCCGGCAGCGCACCGCAGTACATCGCCTTCAGCACCCCGATCCAGACCAGCGCGGCGAGCATCGTCGCGAACGACGCATGGTGCGTCAGCCACGCGAATGTCGGCCACACGGTGACGAGCATCAGCAGTGCCGCGACCGCCATCATGCGGATCCGCCCGGTGCTGTCGGACAGATGACCGACGACCGGCGTGACGAGCGTCAGCACGAAGCCGGTCGCGAGCGTCGCCGCGAAGCCCGTCGACGCGGGCAGCCCGAGCTGCTTGATCGCGTAGGTCGGCATGTAGAGGATCATGTAGTTGATCGCGGTCGAGATCACGAGCGCGCCGATCGACAGCAGCACGCGCACCTTTTGTTCCGCGAACAGCTCGCGCACCGGCGCTGCGGAACGCGCCTGCGTCTTGAACTCGACGCCTTCGTCGACGTAGCGGCGGATATACAGCCCGACCGGGCCGATCGCGAGACCGAACAGGAACGGCACGCGCCAGCCCCAGCTTTCGAGTTGCGCGGGTGTCAGCGTGGCCGTCAGCAGCGCGCCGAAGCCCGACGCGAGCAGCGTCGCGAGGCCCTGGCTCGCGAACTGCCAGCTCGACATGAAGCCGCGCCGCTGCGGTGCGTGTTCGACGAGGAACGCGGTCGAGCTCGCGAATTCGCCGCCGGCGGAAAAGCCCTGCATCAGCCGCGACAGCATGATCCCGAGCGGCGCGAGAATGCCGATCGATGCGTAGGTCGGCATCAGTGCGATCAGCAGCGTGCCGGCCATCATCATCGCGATCGACAGCAGCAGCGACGCCTTGCGGCCCGCGCGATCCGCGTACGCGCCGAGCACGAAGCCGCCGATCGGCCGGATCAGGTAGGACAGCCCGAACGTGCCGAGCGTCAGCATCAGCGACGTCGCTTCGCTCGTCGCGGGAAAGAACAGCTTGGCGATCGTCACCGCGAAGAAGCCGTAGACGATCAGGTCGAACCATTCGAGCGCGTTGCCGATCGACGCCGCGAAGATGAGGCGCCGGATCTTCGCGGCGCTGGGGCGCGCGGCGTCCTGCGAGGTCAGGGTGGTCGTGTTCATCGTATGTGCAGGTCCCGAGAAAGGGGCGAAGCGCGTTACAGGGCGGCGCCGGCCGCGGCGGAGGCCGCGCGGCGAACGGGCGGGGCGTCGTCGCCGAGGTCCCAGAAGAGGCCGGCCATCATCTGCAGCCCCTCGCTGACGACGCTCGCGAGCAGGTGCTCGTCGGGTGCGTGCTGCGAGCACGCCGGATACGAGTGCGGCACCCACAGCGTCGGCAGCCCCAGCGTGTCGGCGAACACCTCGTTCGGCAGCGTGCCGCCGAGATTCGGCAGGATCGCGGGCTTCTTGCCGGTCGTGCGCGCCAGCGACGCGACGGCCCAGCGCACCCACGGATCGTCCGGCGGCACGCGCGTCGCCGGGGCGCCGCGTTCGACGTCGATCTCGATGTCGACGAAACCGTGCGCATCGAGGTGCGCGCGCAGGTGCGCACGCAGCGCTTCCCAGTCGGTGCCGACGACGAAGCGCAACTGGCAGTGCGCATACGCGACGGGCGGGATCGCATTGACGGGATGCTCGGGATTGCCGGCCTTGAACGCGAGGATCTCGAACGTGTTCCAGCCGAACACGCGCTCGGCCGCGGACAGGCCGGGCTCGCCCCAGCCGGCGTCGAGCGCCGGATCGCCGGGATCGCCGCCGACGGTGAGGTCGGCGAGCGCGTCGCGCACGGCGGCCGGGATCGGCGGCGGGCGCAGCCCCTCGACGCGAATCGCGCCGCGCGCGTCGACGAGGCTCGCAAGTGCATGCGCGAGCACGATCGCCGGATTGCGCAGCAGCCCGCCCCAGTTGCCGGAGTGATGCGCGCCGTCGCGGGCGCGCAGGCTCAGCTTGAAATTGACCGAGCCGCGCGAGCCGAGGAACACGGTCGGACGCGCGGCGGCGATGCGCGGTCCGTCGGACGCGATCAGCACGTCGGCCGCGAGCGCGTCGCGCTCCTGGCGGCACAGTGCGTCGAGGCCCGGCGACCCCGTTTCTTCACCCATCTCGATCAGCAGCTTCGCGTTGAAGCCGAGCCGGCCGCCGCGCGCGTCGAGCACGCTCGCGAGCGCGGCCAGGTTGATCGTGTGCTGGCCCTTGTTGTCGGCGCTGCCGCGACCGTACCAGCGATCGCCGTCGGCCGTCAGCGTCCACGGCGACAGCGGCGCGCGCCACTGCGCGTCGTAGCCGCGCACGACGTCGCCGTGGCCGTAGATCAGCACGGTCGGCAGCGCGTCGTCTTCATGGCGCGACGCGAGCAGGAACGGACCGCCGCCGTCGACGGGGTTGTCGACGATCCGCGACGTGAAGCCGAGGCGGGCCGCCTCGGGGGCGATCTCGTCGGTCAGGTACGCGCGCAACGCGGCGTCATTGCCGCTGTCCTGGCTTTCGGTGCGCAGGCCGACGCGGCGGCTCAGGGTCGTGAAGAACGCACCGGATTCGAACTGGTTCAGCGCGTGCTGGATGGCGGCGGTACGGCTCAAGTCGGGTCTCCTCGGACGGGGCGCTGCAAGCGCGGAGCGCGCGTGCAACATGAAGTGCGATCGATTCTAGAAAGCCGTTTTTTTTGTCACAATGATCGAATTTCGAACCTTTCTTTGCCGAAAAGGCAAAGCAGCGCGGCCAGAAAAGGCCCGGGGACAGAACGATGGCGGCTTTCCTGCATGGCCTGGCGTTGCGGTATTTCGTCGAAGTGGCGCGCACCGGCTCGATCAGCGACGCGTCCGCGCGGCTGCACGTGGCCGTGTCGGCGATCAGCCGCCAGATCGCGAAGCTGGAAAGCGAGCTCGGCGCGCCGCTGTTCGAGCGCCGGCCGCGCGGCATGGCGCTGTCGGAGGCCGGCGAGCGGCTGCTGGCGTTCGCGCAGCGCAGCCTGCTGGAAGCCGAGCACGTGATGAAGGACATCGGCGGGCTCGATGCGCTGCACGGCAGCCTGTTGAAGCTCGCGTGCTCGGAAGGGTTCGCGATCGATTTCCTGCCCGGCGCGCTCGCGAGCTTCAAGGCGCGCCACCCGGGCGTCGATTTCACCGTGTGGGTCGTGTCGCCGGCGGAAGCGACGCGGCGCGTGCGCGACGGCGATGCGGACATCGCACTGACCTTCAGCCTCGCGCCGGAGAAGGGCGTCCGTGTCGAGCACACCGAGCGCGCGCCGGTCTTCGCACTGGTGCGGCACGATCATCCGCTCGCGACGCGCGACGCGGTGTCGCTCGCCGAGGCCGCGCGGCACGCGCATGTGCTGCCCGAGGCCGGCACGACCGTGCGCCAGCTGATCGACATCGCGTGCGCGCTGGACGGGCTGCTGCTCGAGCCCGAGCTGACGAGCAACAACACGGCGGCGATGTACGGCTACGCGCGGCGCACGGGCGCGGTGATGTTCACGGGGCTGCTGTCGGTGCGCGACCGTTTCGATGCGGACGGCTTTGTCGTCGTGCCCGTGACGAACCCGCAACTGCGTGAACGCAGCATCCAGGTACAGACGATGGCGGGGCGCGATCTGCCCGCGTCGGTACGCGCGTTTCGCGACCACCTGATCGACGCGATGCAGGTCGCATCGACGCCGCCGACTGCCGTGCGCGGCCCGAGACGCCGGCCCGTGAGATAATCGTCAATCCGCCTTCCGTGCCCATACGGCTCATCGAGCCGTATCGCCCCTGTTCGACGCCAAATTGAAGAACCTGATTGTCACCCTCGATCGCGCCGGCGAGTTCGACGAGATCATCGACGTGCGTACACCGCTCGAGTTCGCCGAGGACCATATTCCCGGCGCGCTGAACGCGCCCGTCCTCAGCAATGAGGAGCGCGTGCTCGTCGGCACGATGTACCGCCAGGTATCGCCGTACGAGGCGACGCGCGTCGGCGCGGCGATCGTCGCGCGCAACATCGCGCGCCATCTCGACACGACGTTCGCCGATCGGCCGCGCAACTGGCGGCCGCTGATCTACTGCTGGCGCGGCGGCAAGCGCTCGGGCTCGATGACGACCTGGTTCAACCTGATCGGCTGGAAGGCACGCCAGCTTGACGGCGGCTACAAGGCGTACCGCCAGTCGGTGTGCGCGACGCTCGACTCGCTGCCGACGCGCTTTCGCTACATCGCGCTGGTCGGCCATACGGGCTGCGGCAAGACGCGCCTGCTGAACGCACTGCACGACGTGGGCGCGCAGACGCTCGATCTCGAGGCGCTCGCATGCCATCGCGGCTCGCTGCTCGGCGCGCTGCCAGGCAAGCCGCAGCCGGCGCAGAAGGGGTTCGATTCGGGGCTCGTCGAAACGCTGGGGCGTTTCGACCCCGAATGGCCGGTGTTCGTCGAATCGGAAAGCCGCAGGATCGGGCTCGTGCAGTTGCCGATCGCGTTGATCGAAGCGTTTCACGCAGGGCCGTGGGTGCACGTCGACGCGGCGCACGACGAGCGGATCGCGTTCCTCCTCGACGATTACGCGCACCTGTTCGACGAACCGGACGCGTTCAAGGCGCAGCTCCATCGGCTGATCGGCCTGCACAGCCGCGAGCAGGTGACGCACTGGAAGGCGCTGATCGACGCGAACGCACGCGCCGAACTGTTCACCGAGCTGATCGACAAGCATTACGATCCGGCCTACGCACGGACCTACCGCGCGGCATACAACAAGCCGAACCGGGCGCTGACGTTCACGTTCCGGCCCAACGCGGCCGACGGGCGCGATCAGGCGCGCACGCTGCTGGCCCAGCTCGCGCAGGCCGGGCTGCCCGCATCGGCCGCGTTTGCTGCAGGCGCGACACTCGAAACCGATCAAAACCAATCGACGACCACACGATGACGACCACACGCACCCAACCCAATCCGGCCCTCGGCTGGATGACCTTCCTGCTGATCGCGGTCGCGGGACTGTTCTATGTGAAATGGTTTCCGTACTACAACAAGGCGTTCGTTGCCGCCGAGCACCATTCGATCGGCCAGTCGATCCTGATGGGCACGTCGGCGGCCGCTCCCGAGCCGTCGCTGAAGGCCGCGCTCGACTACGCGTGGGCGTACGGCAAGGCGATCTGGCAGGCGATGGTGCTCGGCCTGCTGCTCGGCTCGGCCGTGCAGGCGCTGCTGCCCGCGCACTGGGTCGCGCGCGTGCTCGGCCGTACCGGGTTCGGCAGCGTCGCCGCGGGCGGCCTGCTGTCGCTGCCGGGGATGATGTGCACGTGCTGCGCGGCGCCGGTCGTCGCGGGGCTGCGTGCGCGCCATGCGTCGCCGGGCGGTGCAGTCGCGTTCTGGCTCGGCAACACGGTGCTGAATCCGGCTGCGCTGGTGTTCATGGGCTTCGTGCTCGGCTGGCACTGGAGCGCGCTGCGCTTCGTGCTCGGCATCGCGATGGTGTTCGGCATCGGCTATCTGCTGAACCGCATTGCGCGTCCGGAAGACCGCAGCATCGACGATACGCAGCTCGCCGCGCTGGCGGCAGAGCAGGCCGCGGCCGGCAATCCGTTCGTGCGCTGGGTGAAGCTGCTCGCGCGCATGGCCGTGCGGCTCGTGCCCGAATACATCGTGCTGGTGCTGCTGCTCGGCGCCGCGCGCGCATGGCTGTTCCCGCATATCGGCCCGGACATCGGCAATCATCTCGGCTGGATCGTCGCATTCGCGGTCGCGGGCATGCTGTTCGTGATCCCGACGGCCGGCGAGGTGCCGATCATCCAGGCGATGCTGTCGCTCGGCATGGGCGTCGGGCCGGCCGCCGCGCTGCTGATGACGCTGCCGCCGATCAGCGTGCCGTCGCTCGCGATGCTCGCGCGTTCGTTCAAGCCGACCATGCTGGCGATCGTCGCGGCGCTCGTCGTCGTGTTCGGGATCGTGAGCGGCTTGCTCGCGATCGCGTTCGGATTCTGACGCGCGCAGGCCCGGTGCGATAGCCGCATTCATATTCATCCGGCGCCGCCGCGTCACGCGTGCGGCGCCCTTTACAAGAAGCAAACAGGAAAACGCATGACCCAACCGAAGATTCATCCTCGACTCGAAAAGGCGCTGACGCGCGGCGATCTCGCGATCCGCCAGGCCAATTCCGCGCGGGCGACTGCCGTGCTGAGCGCACTCGGCATGATGATCATCGAGGCCTCCGCAACGATCGGTGTGGAAGCCAGCATCGACATTCCGCAGGGCGACCGCATTTACGATCCCGTCAACGGCCTCTGGCCGCAGAAGATGCTGGTGTCGTTCGACGGCCCGGTGGACGAGGCCGAAAAGGAAGAACTGCGCACGGTCTATCTGGTTGCGGACGATCCGGGTACGCAGTTCCGCGTCGAATGGCATCGCGCGGACGGCAAGCTCGGTCGCCAGGAAGGCGGCCCGCTCGCGACCGTCGCGTTCCTGACCGACGTCGAGATTCCGTGGAGCGACGACGACGAGTAACGTCGTCGCATGAAGCCGGCGCCTCGCGCGCCGGCCGTCAGCGCATCATCCGCCGCCGGAACAGCCACGCGGACAGCAGGAATCCGCCGAGCGCGTAGCCGGCGAGCACCGCGACATGCAGCACGATGTCGGTTGCCGGCCGGCCGAGCATCGCGGGCCGGATCAGCTCGACCGCGTTCGCGAGCGGCAGCGCCTGCGCCGCGAGCTGCGCGAGCGGCGGCAACTGCGTGATCGGGAAGAACACGCCCGACAGCAGCAGCATCGGCGTCAGCACGAGCGTCTGATAGAACATGAAGAAATCGTAGGACGGCGCGAGCGCCGTGACGATCATCGCGATGCTGGCAAACGCGAGGCCCGCGAGCGCGATCACGGGCAGCGCCGCGAGCATCGACGGAAACTGCGCATAGCCGAGCGCGCCCGCGACCAGCATGATCGCGACCCCCGACAGCATCGCCTTGCTGGCGCCCCAGACGATCTCGCCGAGCACGATGTCGCCGAGCGCGAGCGGCGTATGCATGATCGCCTCCCACGTGCGCTGCACGTGCATCCGCGAGAAGCCCGAATACATCGACTCGAAGCTCGCGGACATCATCACGCTCGACCCGACCGTGCCGGCCGCGAGGAACGCGATATACGACACGCCGTCGACATGGCCGAGCATCAGGCCGAGCCCGAAACCCAGCCCGAACAGATAGATCATCGGATCGGCGAGATTGCCGAACATCGACGCGAGTGCGAGCTTGCGCCAGACGAGATAGTTGCGTCTCCAGACGGCAATCCAGTTGGTTGCGTTCGCGGGCATCGCGATCGCGAAGCGTGACTCGCGCAGCGGCGCGGACGGTGTGGCGGCGGAATAGTTGCGCACGTCCATGATCGATCAGTCCTGCATTTCGCGGCCCGTGAGCCGCAGGAACACATCTTCCAGATTGGCCGGGCGATGCAGATAGCGCAACCCCGTACGACCCTTGAGTCGCGCACTGAGCGGCTCAGCGTCGCTCACGTAGCAGAACAGCGTCTCGCCGCTGATCTCGGTGTGCTTCGCGAATCCCGACAACTCGTCGCGCAGGGCGGCCGGATCCGGCCCGTAGATCTCGATCACGTCGCAGCCGATCTCCGATTCGATCAGCGCGTGCGGCGCGCCTTCGGCGATCTTGCGACCTTCCTCGATCACGCACAGCCGGTCGCACAGGCGTTCGGCTTCTTCCATGAAGTGCGTGGTGATCAGGATCGTCTTGCCGCGCGCGAGCAGCGAGCGCAACCGCTCCCACATCAGGTGCCGTGCCTGCGGATCGAGGCCGGTCGTCGGCTCGTCGAGCACCAGCACGTCGGGATCGTTGACGAGCGCGCGGGCGAGCGTGAGACGGCGTCGCATGCCGCCCGACAGTTCGCCGACCTTCGCATCGGCCTTGCTCTCGAGCTTCGCGAATTCGAGCAGCGGCTGTACGAGTGCGCGCGCAGCCTGTGCCGACATGCCGAAATAGCGGCTGAACACGAGCAGGTTCTCGCGCACGGTGAAGTCGGGGTCGAGATTGTCGAACTGCGGGACGACGCCGACGCGCTGGCGTGCATGCCGCGCACGCGATGGAACCGGTTCGCCGCACAGGGAAATGGTGCCGGCATCGGGGTGCGCGAGGCCGAGCAGCATTTTCAGCGTGGTGGTCTTGCCTGCGCCGTTCGGCCCGAGCAGACCGTAGCATTCGCCGGCCTGCACGTTGAAGGACAGGCCGTTGACGACGAGCTTGTCGCCATAGCGCTTTTCGACGTTGCGAAACTCGATCGGTGTGACGGACATGGGCATGTTGTCGTTGTAAGCGGGCACCTGGCTGCCCGATGCGCGGCCGGCTGGCGAACGGATCGCGCGAATGCGTGTCACACGAGCATGACCGAAGCGCGCGGCGCCTGCGTAGTGATGGCCCGCTGGAGTACGAACGGGCCATTCTAGTGCATCGGCTGCGTCTCTTCAGGGCATGCCTGCACGGTGCGATGCATGCGCGCACCGATCGTGCACTGCATCATCGCGCACGGGCCGAGCGGGGCGAATCAGCGTTTTCCATCCCTTGCGTCCTGAATTGCGGCGCACCATGATGAATGCGTAGGCTCGTTGTCGCGATAGGGAGGTTTCATGGCTAGCTACAACAAGATTTTGCTGTGCTACGACGGCACGCTCGAAGGGCGTAAGGCACTGCGCTGCGGTGCCAATCTCGCAATGGACCTGAAGGCTGAAACGCACTTGCTGTCGGTCGTCGACATGCGTTCGAGCATTGCGCAAAGCGCAGGCCTGCTGACCGATGTCGCGTGCGGGCGCTTCGAGGAAACCGCGCGGGAGATCCTGCAGGAAGGCGTGAACTGGCTGCGTGAGCGCGGCGTGCAGGCCGAAGGCCATTTCGCATTCGGCTATCCGATCGACGAAATCGCGAATCTCGCGACGGAGCTGAAGGCCGACCTCGTCGTCGTCGGCCACAGGTGCCGCAGCGGGCTGTCGAGATGGTGGATGGGGTCGGGCAATACGCAACTGCTCGATCGCGTGAACTGCAGCATCCTGGTGGCGTGTTCGTCGGCACAGGAGCAGAAGGAAGAAATCGCACGCGAGCGCGAAGCCGCCATGGCGAACGGCAAATGATCGAATGATTCGATGACGGCCCGACCGGCGATGCGCGCCGGTCAGGCGCCGTGCCGCATCAGCGGCGCGGGACCCGCGCAGCTGTTACGCGTGCAGGTCGATTGCGGACAATTTCCACGAGAACAGCCCGAAGCGGTGGAATATCGCCGCGTAGCGCGTGCCGTCGGCGCTGCGCTGGTACGTCACGACGAATTCGTCGAAATTCCGGTATCCCGCACTGGTTTGCTGCTGATGCGGCGAATGCGTTGCATCGTTCGCGCTGGCCGGTGCGGATGAGGTGGGTGCCGGGGATGACGCAGTTGCCGCGTTGTTGCCCGGAGCGGCAGCGCTTGCCGGTGCCGGGCTCGCCGGCGGTGCCGCTGGTGTGTCGGCCGGTGCATTGCCTTGCGGCTGATTCGACCATTCGGGCGGGCGCTCGCCGGGATTGCCGCGCGGCGGCAATCCGCTCATCAGCGCGGCCACGCCGTCCGGTGTCGCGTACGCATCGACCAGCGGCCCGACCAGTGCGGACCCGATCAGCGCGCCGATCACCGCGAACGGATTGTTCTTCTTCACCGCGTCGATCCGGCGCATCAACTCTTCCGTGACCTGCTGCTTCAGGCTGATGCGCAGCGACGGGAAATCGACATATTCGCTGATGGCCTGCGCATCGCGCGCGTCGATCGCCGATTTCAGGCGACCGAGCGCGACGTACGGTGACGCGTACGCATAGCCGATCGTCGACACGACGGCGATGGCCAGCACGACGATCAGCAGGGGCTTGAGCCGCCATGCGCGGCCCGAAGATCCAGTCACGTTGCCTCCGGTGCGGGGATGTTCCGCAATCAGAGACCGCCAGGCGTAGCCGATCGTTCCTCGGCGATGCAGCGGTCGATCATCCGGCATACGGCATCGATCGTGCCGACCATGATCAGGCGCGAACGGCCGTGATAGACGCGTACCGGCGCGCGGCGCGCGGGTTCCGCATGATTCAGGCCGGCGTTCAGCGATACCCGCGCGAACGCGGGAAGCGCCGACGGCAGCAGGGACGCCTGCCGTTCGACTGCGACTTCTTCTTGCACGGGCGCGGCCGCGGACAGCGGTGCGCAGGGCGTACGGCCGCGCAGATGGCGCAGGCGACCGAATTGACGGAAAGGCAGCAGGCGGGCAAGGCGTTCCATGATGTTCTCCTAGCGAGACGGAATGTCAGAGTTCGCCCGAGCGGATCAGCCCGACGGCGATGCCTTCCAGCGCGAATTCCGCGCTGCCGGCCTTGACGAAGATGTTTTCGTAATCCGGGTTCTCCGCGATCAGCTCGAGACCGCCAGGCCGGCGCATCAGGCGCTTGACCGTGACGTCGTCGCCCAGACGCGCGACGATGATCTGGCCGTCCTTCGCTTCCGTGCGTTTCTGCACGGCGAGGAGGTCGCCGTCGAGAATGCCGGCGTCGCGCATCGACAGGCCGCGCACCTTCAGCAGGTAGTCGGGCTTGCTCGTGAACAGCGCGGGATCGCACGCGTAGTGCTGCGAGATGTGCTCCTGCGCAAGGATCGGGCTACCGGCCGCGACGCGGCCGACGAGCGGCAGCGACAGCTGCATCAGGCCGGCATGCGGCAGCGTGAACTGGTGCGGGGCGTCTTCGATGCCGAGCAGGCGGATGCCGCGCGACGCGCCGGCAGCCAGCTCGATCACGCCCTTGCGTGCCAGCGCACGCAGGTGCTCCTCGGCCGCATTCGGCGAGCTGAAGCCCAGTTCGGCCGCGATCTCGGCGCGGGTGGGCGGGAATCCGGAGCGCTCGATCGCGCGACGGATCAAGTCGAACACTTGCTGCTGACGGGCGGTGAGTTTGGTCATGGCTGAACTGTATGGATAGACAGTGAGCTGTATTTTTATACAGTACTTCGCGAATTTCAAGCGTTACTTGAGGTTCGACGCGATCGCGCCGGTTCCGACGTGATTTCGCGACGTCCGGACGGCGGTTTATCTGCCGCAACCATCCATCCCGTCTGCGTTAGCACTTTTGAGTATTAAAAAATAAGGAACGATTATTTTTAATCATGTAACCCGTTCGTTAGACTGGCCCGACATCGCAATACCGACAACACTGGAGAACCAAGGATGGCGAAGCGCAATACGGGGCTGGTGGGCGGAGTGGGCCGCCTGATCGCAACACTCGCGCTGGGCGCGGCGGCGGCGCTGGGCGTCGCGACGCATGCCCAGGCCGATACGACGTTCCTGAACGTGTCGTACGACCCGACGCGCGAGCTGTATCAGGACTTCAACCAGGCGTTCGGCAAGGAGTGGAAGGCGAAGACGGGCGAGACCGTCAACTTCAAGCAGTCGCACGGCGGCTCGGGCGCCCAGGCACGCTCGGTGCTCGACGGCCTGCAGGCCGACGTCGTCACGCTGGCGCTCGCGTACGACATCGATGCGATCGCGAACAAGGGGCTCGTGAACAAGGACTGGCAGAAGCGTCTGCCCGACAACGCGTCGCCGTACACGTCGACGATCGTGTTCCTGGTGCGCAAGGGCAATCCGAAGGGGATCAAGGACTGGGACGACCTGACCAAGCCGGGCATCTCGATCGTCACGCCGAACCCGAAGACGTCGGGCGGTGCGCGCTGGAACTACCTGGCCGCATGGGCGTACGCAGTGCACAAGCCGGGCGGCAACGAGCAGACGGCGAAGGAATTCGTCACGAAGCTCTACAAGAACGCAGGCGTGCTCGATTCGGGCGCGCGAGGCGCGACGACGAGTTTCGTGCAGCGCGGGATCGGCGACGTGCTGATCGCATGGGAAAACGAGGCATTCCTGTCGGTGAAGGAGTTCGGTACCGACAAGTTCGAGATCGTCGTGCCGTCGGTAAGCATCCTGGCCGAGCCGCCCGTCGCGGTGGTCGACAAGGTGGTCGACAAGAAGGGCACGCGCAAGCTGGCCGAAGCGTACCTGAACTTCCTGTACAGCCCGCAGGGCCAGGAGATCGCGGCGCGCAACTACTACCGGCCGCGCTCGAAGAACGTGCCGGCGGAACTGACGAAGCAGTTCCCGAAGCTGAAGCTGTACACGGTCGACGACACGTTCGGCGGCTGGACGAACGCACAGAAGACGCATTTCGCGGACGGCGGCGTGTTCGACTCGATCTACAAGCCGCAGTAACGCCATAACGACAGCGGCGCGCCACGCAGCGCGCCGCATCCCCGACGGTTCGCCGGCGCGATGCACTGCGCCGGCGTTTGCGTCGGACCCGTGAGCAGCATCGACCCAGCAAGAGCATCCGATGACGACGTACACCTTTCGCAAGCCGAGCGCGCTGCCCGGCTTCGGCGTGACACTCGGCATCACGGTGGCCTATTTGAGCCTCGTGGTGCTGATTCCGCTCGCCGCCACGTTCCTGAAGACCGCGACGCTGTCGTGGGACCAGTTCGTCACCGCCGTCACGTCGCCGCGCGTGCTCGCGTCGTACCGGCTGACGTTCTCGGCCGCGCTCGGCGGCGCGCTGATCAACGCCGTGTTCGGCTTCCTCGTCGCGTGGGTGCTCGTGCGCTACACGTTCCCGTTCAAGCGCCTCGTCGATGCGATCGTCGACCTGCCGTTCGCGCTGCCGACGTCGGTCGCCGGCATCTCGCTCGCGGCCGTCTACGCGACCAACGGCTGGGTCGGCCAGTATCTCGCGCCGCTCGGCATCAAGATCGCGTTCACGCCGGCCGGCGTGCTCGTCGCGCTGACCTTCATCGGGCTGCCGTTCGTGGTGCGCACCGTGCAGCCGGTGCTCGAGGATTTCGAGCGCGAGCAGGAAGAAGCGGCCGCGTGCCTCGGCGCATCGCGCTGGCTGACGTTCCGCCGCGTCGTGCTGCCGGCCGTGCTGCCGGCGCTCCTCACCGGGTTCGCGCTCTCGTTCGCGCGTGCGCTCGGCGAATACGGCTCGGTGATCTTCATCGCCGGCAACGTACCGATGAAATCCGAGATCACGTCGCTGCTGATCATCACGAAGCTCGAACAGTACGACTACGCGGGCGCGACCGCGCTGGCGGTCGTGATGCTGGTCGTGTCGTTCCTGATGCTGCTGCTGATCAACACGCTGCAGTGGTACCTGCAGCGCAGGACGAGCAAGGGCGCAAGCGGCCCCGCGCCCGCCACCGTCACCGCCGTCGCAGCAGGAGGCCAGCAATGAGCCAGGAGGCCACCGTCGTGCTGAAAACCCCGTCGCCGGCCGTGCGCGCCGCGAAACGGCTCGACCCCGTCAGCGAGTCGCGCGTCGTGCGCTGGCTGCTCACGGGCATCGCGCTGGCGTTCCTCGCGTTCTTCCTCGTCGTGCCGCTCGCCGCGGTGTTCGTCGAGGCGCTACGCAAGGGCGTCGGCTTCTATCTCGAATCGCTGGCCGATCCCGACGCGTGGTCGGCGATCAAGCTGACGCTGACCGTCGCCGTGATCGCCGTGCCGCTGAACCTCGTGTTCGGCGTGTGCGCGTCGTG
Source organism: Burkholderia sp. Bp8992 (assembly GCF_003853705.1). Lineage (GTDB taxonomy): Bacteria > Pseudomonadota > Gammaproteobacteria > Burkholderiales > Burkholderiaceae > Burkholderia. Next base: position 142,890 of record NZ_QTQI01000018.1, read on the forward strand.
GGCGATCGCGAAATTCGAATTCCGCGGCAAGGCGCTGCTCACGACGCTGATCGACCTGCCGTTCTCGGTGTCGCCGGTGATCTCGGGCCTCGTGTACGTGCTGCTGTTCGGCGCGCAGGGCTGGCTCGGGCCGTGGCTGCAGGATCACGACGTGCAGATCATCTTCGCGGTGCCGGGCATCGTGCTCGCGACGATCTTCGTCACGTTCCCGTTCGTCGCGCGCGAGCTGATTCCGCTGATGCAGGCGCAAGGCACCGACGAGGAGGAAGCCGCGCGCGTGCTCGGCGCGTCGGGCTGGCAGATCTTTCGCCGCGTGACACTGCCGAACGTGAAGTGGGGCCTGCTGTACGGCGTGATCCTGTGCAATGCGCGCGCGATGGGCGAATTCGGCGCGGTGTCGGTGGTGTCGGGCCATATCCGCGGCCAGACCGACACGATGCCGCTGCACGTCGAGATCCTGTACAACGAATACAACTTCGCGGCGGCGTTCGCGGTAGCGTCGGTGCTGGCGCTGCTCGCGCTCGTCACGCTCGCGCTGAAGCTGATCGCCGAGCGTCATCTCGCCGCCGAACTGGCCGGCGCGAGCGACACCGTTCCCGCACATGCCGGCCCCGCCGTTTCGTCGAAATCGTAAAGAGGCAACCAGAATGGGTATCACCGTCCGTAACCTTCAGAAGCGCTTCGGCGATTTCACGGCGCTCGACAACGTGTCGCTCGACTTTCCGCCGGGCGAACTGGTCGCGCTGCTCGGGCCGTCCGGGTGCGGCAAGACCACGCTGCTGCGCGTGATCGCGGGCCTCGAGCACGCGGACGCCGGCCAGGTCGTGCTGCAAGGGCTCGACGTCGCGTCGGTCGGCGCGCGCGACCGCCAGGTCGGCTTCGTGTTCCAGCACTACGCGCTGTTCCGCCACATGACGGTATTCGAGAACGTCGCGTTCGGGCTGCGCGTGAAGCCGCGCCGCGAGCGGCCGTCGGAAGCCGCGATTCGCGAGAAGGTGCACGAATTGCTCAAGCTCGTGCAGCTCGACTGGCTCGCGCAGCGCTATCCGTCCGAGCTGTCGGGCGGCCAGCGCCAGCGCATCGCGCTCGCCCGCGCGCTCGCGGTCGAGCCGAAGGTGCTGCTGCTCGACGAGCCGTTCGGCGCGCTCGACGCGAAGGTCCGCAAGGAACTGCGCGGCTGGCTGCGCAGGCTCCACGACGACCTGCACATCTCGACGATCTTCGTCACGCACGACCAGGAAGAGGCGCTGGAAGTCGCCGATCGCATCGTCGTGCTGAATCGCGGCCACGTCGAGCAGGTCGGCAGCCCGCAGGACGTCTACGATCATCCGCAAAGCGCATTCGTGTACGAGTTCCTCGGCGCCGCGAACCGGCTGCCGGGCACGGTGGCCGGGCGCGGCTTCGTCGCCGAGGGCGCGGCTGCGCCGATCGAGGTCGACGCCGATTTCGCGGGCCCCGCGAACGCCTACGTGCGCCCGCACGACCTGCAGCTGTGGCCGGTGGGCGAAGGGCACCGCGACGGCATCGCGGTGGACGTGCGCCGCGTGATCCCGCTCGGCGGGTCGGTGCGCGTGGAGCTCGAGGCGCGGGCGGGCGGTGCGCTCGAGGCCGAACTCGATCGCGATGCGTGGCGGGCGCTGTCGCTGCAGGTCGGCGACGGTGCGACGGCCGTGCCGCGCGCGGTGCGTGTGTTTCCCGCGCGTTGACGAGCAAATACAGGGCAGGGGGCGGAACATGCTCCGAATCGACAATCAAACAACGACAGCCTAAGAGGCATACCCATGAATTTTCAGCAATTGCGGTTCGTGCGCGAAGCGGTGCGCCAGAACATGAACCTGACGGAAGTCGCGAACGTGCTGTACACGTCGCAGTCGGGCGTGTCGAAGCAGATCAAGGATCTCGAGGATGAACTGGGCGTCGACATCTTCATCCGGCGCGGCAAGCGGCTGACGGGGCTCACGGAGCCCGGCAAGGCCGTGCACCAACTGATCGAGCGGATGCTGCTCGACGCCGAGAACCTGCGCCGCGTCGCGCGCCAGTTCGCCGACCAGGACAGCGGCCACCTCGTCGTCGCGACGACGCACACGCAGGCGCGCTACGCGCTGCCGAAGGTGATCCGGCAGTTCACCGACGTGTTCCCGAAGGTGCATCTGGCGCTGCGCCAGGGCAGCCCGCAGCAGATTGCGCAGATGATCCTGAACGGCGAAGCCGATCTCGGCATCTCGACCGAGGCGCTCGACCGCTATCCGGACATCGTCACGTTCCCGTGCTATTCGTGGCATCACACGGTCGTCGTGCCGAAGGGCCATCCGCTCGTCGGCCGCGAGAACCTGACGCTCGAGGAAATCGCCGAGTATCCGATCATCACGTACGACCAGGACTTCACGGGCCGCTCGCACATCGACCAGGCGTTCACGCAGGCGGGCGCCGTGCCGGACGTCGTGCTGACCGCGATCGACGCGGACGTGATCAAGACCTACGTCGAGCTTGGAATGGGGATCGGCGTCGTCGCGGCGATGGCCTACGATCCGCAGCGCGACACGGGGCTCGTCGCACTCGATACGCAGCACCTGTTCGAGGCGAGCACGACGCGCGTCGGGCTGCGCAAGGGCGCGTTCCTGCGCGCGTATGCGTACCGGTTGATCGAGATGTTCGCGCCGCACCTGAACGAAGCGGAAATCGCGGGGCTGTTGCGCGAAGCCGTTTGACGGCTGCTCGCAGCGCACGCCGTCCGGGCAGTTGCCGCGGACGGCGCGAAGCGCGCGCACGGAGCCGTGCACCGGGCTGCGGCAGCGCAATGGCCGCGGTCACGGTTGCCTGATTCATCGAACCACCGGTTGCGGTCGCCGCGCCCGGCCCGGTTCTTCGCCGCGTGCGGCGATCGACATGTGTTCTCGTGCCGACAGAACGACAAGACGGCAGATACGAGTGCCTCGATCCGGTGTCGGCCATCCCTGGCCATCGCGGCCGGGCCATTTCTCGGAAGATATGATTCAATGCCCGTGCATGGTCTGAACGCGGGCGTTCACGCCGCACGACGAAGAGGCGAACAATGAATCTGAAATGGTTTCTCTTTTCCTTCAAAGGCCGGACCGAGCGCCTGCCGTGGTGGATCTACTCGCTGGTTTCCGGGTTGATCGGCGTGTTCTTCGACGCGGGGTCGCGCGGTTCGTCGAACGACGACCTGCCGCCGCTGGTGGTGCTCGTCATGGTCGCGATCGCCGTCGTCGCGACATGGTCGTGGCTGGCGGTCACCGTGAAACGGCTGCACGACATCGACAAGTCGGGGTGGTGGATGCTGCTGCTCTTCGTGCCGATCGTCGGTGCGATCGCGTTGTTCGTGATGAACGGATTCATCGCCGGTACGCCGCATGCGAACCGCTTTGGCGAACCGCCGGCGGTCGATGAGGACGAACCCGCGCCGCAGGACCCGGCGTGATTGCGCCGCGCTGTGTGGCAGCGTTGCGACTGTCGCATTTGCGCGTCGTGCGGCACGATCGCGCGCTCCGAATAAACCCTTAAATATTGATCAGACAGGTTGCGCGCCGAAGCGAATCGGTACAGCATAGCCTCCACTCCGCCGGCCTCCCGCCGGCGGCGGCGCGTCAACGACAGCACGCGCCAGGCAGTCGGCCGTCTGCCTCGCTTCCATTCCGTGGTACCGACAGCAGCATTGATGGCCATTGCCCGGGTAGTGTGGCGCAAACGTTTGCTCACATTAAAACAACAGTCCGGCCCTATGGGCCAGTCGCCAGGAGATGTGTATGAATGTCCGCTTTCGCCGTCGCTTCCTGACCGCCGCGCTCGCCGCCGTCGCGGTCGCTGCCGCACCGGCCGTCCACGCGCAATCGGCAGCCAAGCCGAAGGTCGCGCTCGTGATGAAGTCGCTCGCCAACGAGTTCTTCCTGACCATGGAAACCGGCGCGAAGGAATACCAGAAGCACAACGCGAATCAGTTCGACCTGATCACCAACGGCATCAAGGACGAGACCGACACCGCGAACCAGATCCGCATCGTCGAGCAGATGATCGTGTCGAAGGTCGACGCGATCGTGCTCGCGCCGGCCGATTCGAAGGCGCTCGTGCCGGTCGTGAAGAAGGCCGTCGACGCGGGCATCGTCGTCGTGAACATCGACAACCGGCTCGATCCCGACGTGCTGAAGTCGAAGAACCTGAACGTGCCGTTCGTCGGCCCGGACAACCGCAAGGGCGCGCGCAAGATCGGCGACTACCTCGCGAAGCGGCTGAAGGCGGGCGACCAGGTCGGCATCGTCGAAGGCGTGTCGACGACGACCAATGCGCAGCAGCGTACGGCCGGCTTCCAGGACGCGATGAAGGCGGGCGGGATGAAGGTCGTGTCGGTGCAGTCGGGCGAATGGGAAATCGACAAGGGCAATGCGGTCGCTGCCGCGATGCTCAACGAATACCCGAACCTGAAGGCGCTGCTGTGCGGCAACGACAACATGGCGATCGGCGCCGTGTCGGCCGTGCGCGCGGCCGGCAAGCAGGGCAAGGTGCTCGTGGTCGGCTACGACAACATCAACGCGATCAAGCCGATGCTGAAGGACGGCCGCGTGCTCGCGACCGCCGACCAGTACGCGGCGAAGCAGGCCGTGTTCGGCATCGACACGGCGCTCAAGGCGATCGCCGAGCATCGCAAGCAGGCCGACATGTCCGGCGTGGTCGAGACGCCGGTGGACCTCGTGACGAAGTGACGCGGCTCCGGGCCGGCCGCCGCCCTCAAGAATCCGGCGTGGCGGCCGTTATCCGGAGTGAGCGCGATCACGGCCACTGCATGCACATGCACTTGTGAGCGTCATACCCGCGCGTCGCGTGCGCGCGGCCGCAACCAGGATCGCGATGGAACCGACCTTCCAACCCTCCCGTTCAGCCATCCCCGTGCTGTCCGTATCCGGCATCGGCAAGACCTATGCCGAACCCGTGCTCGCCGACGTCACGCTGACGCTCGAGGCAGGCCACGCGCTCGCGCTGACGGGCGAGAACGGCGCCGGCAAGAGCACGCTGTCGAAGATCATCGGCGGGCTCGTCGACCCGACCACCGGCACGATGCAGCTCGGCGGCCAAGCGTACGCGCCGGCCAGCCGCACGCAAGCCGAGGCGCTCGGCGTGCGCATGGTGATGCAGGAGCTGAACCTGCTGCCGACGCTGACGGTTGCCGAAAACCTGTTCCTGAATCGCCTGCCGCGGCGCTTCGGGATCATCGATCGTGCGCGGCTGCGCGAGGACGCGCGTGCCGCGATGGCGCAGGTCGGGCTCGACGCCGTCGATCCCGATACGCCGGTCGGCGCGCTCGGCATCGGCCATCAGCAGATGGTCGAGATCGCGCGCAATCTGATCGGCGACTGCCGCGTGCTGATTCTCGACGAACCGACCGCGATGCTGACCGCGCGCGAAGTCGAGCTGCTGTTCGAGCAGATCGACCGGCTGAAGGCGCGCGGCGTCGCGATCGTCTACATCTCGCACCGGCTCGAGGAGCTCGCGCGTGTCGCCGAGCGCGTCGCGGTGCTGCGCGACGGCCGGCTCGTGCATGCGGGCGACATGGCCGCGACGACGTCCGACGGGCTCGTCACGCTGATGGTCGGACGCGAGATCGGCGAGCAGATCGATCTCGGCGAGCGTCATATCGGCGCGCCGCGGCTCGTCGTGTCGGGGCTCACGCGCGGGACGGCCGTGCGCGACGTGTCGCTCGAGGTGCGCGCGGGCGAGATCTTCGGCATCTCGGGGCTGATCGGCGCGGGGCGCACCGAGTTGCTGCGGCTGATCTACGGCGCCGACACGCCGGATGCGGGGATGATCGCGGTCGGCCAGCCGCTGAAGCCGGCGAAGATCGACTCGCCCGTCGATGCGGTGAAGCTCGGCATCGCGCTGATTACCGAGGACCGCAAGGGCGAGGGGCTGCTGCTGTCGCAGTCGATCACGTCGAACGTGTCGCTCGGCCAGCTCGACCGGCTGGCGCGCGGCGGCGTTGTAGATGCCGCACGCGAGACGGCGCTCGCCGAGCAGCAGATCGATGCACTGCGGATCCGCACGCACGGCGCGGCGCAGCCGGTCGGCGAGTTGTCGGGCGGCAACCAGCAGAAGGTGGTGATCGGCCGCTGGCTCGCGCGCGACATGGGCGTGCTGCTGTTCGACGAGCCGACGCGCGGAATCGATGTCGGCGCGAAGTTCGAGATCTACACTTTGATGGGCGCGCTCGCGCGCGAAGGCCGCGCGCTCGTCGTCGTGTCGAGCGACCTGCGCGAGCTGATGCTGATCTGCGACCGGATCGGCGTGATGTCGGCCGGCCGCATGACCGCCGTGTTCGAGCGCGGCAACTGGACCCAGGATGGGCTGCTGGCCGCGGCGTTCGCCGGCTTCGGCCGCGAGACGCCGGCGGGCGGTGCGCCGCATCCGGACGCGGGGCAGGCGCGAGGCGCCGCTCCGGGCAATTCGACGACAGGACCACAGCAATGACCCAGCCTCCCGTATCCCCGACCGACGCAGGCTCGCAGCAGGACGTGACGGGGCGCCGCGCGCGCACGCTGTCCGGCACGCGCCTCGGCCTGTCGAACTATCTCGGGCTCGCCGGCGCGCTCGCCGCGATGATCGCGCTGTTTTCGGTGCTGAGCTCGCACTTCCTGACCTACGACACGTTCAGCACGATCGCGAACCAGATTCCCGATCTCGTCGTGATGTCGGTCGGGATGACCTTCGTGCTGATCATCGCCGGGATCGACCTGTCGGTCGGCTCGGTGCTCGCGCTCGCCGCATCGATGGTCAGCGTCGCCGCGCTGAAATGGCAGTGGGGGCCGCTGCCGGCCGCGCTGATCGGGATCGCGGTCGCGACCGTCACGGGCGCGCTGACCGGCGCGGTCACGGTCGGCTGGCGGATTCCGTCGTTCATCGTGTCGCTCGGCGTGCTGGAGGCCGCGCGCGGCCTCGCGTACCAGCTGACGAATTCGCGCACGGCGTATATCGGCGACGCGTTCGATTTCCTGTCGAACCCCATCGCGCTGGGCATCTCGCCGGCGTTCGTGATCGCGGTCGCGGTGATGATCGCGGCCCAGTTCGTGCTGACGCGCACGGTGTTCGGGCGCTATCTGGTGGGCATCGGCACGAACGAGGAAGCGGTGCGACTTGCAGGGGTTAACCCGCGGCCGTATAAAATCCTCGTATTCGCATTGATGGGCGCGCTCGCGGGGCTCGCGTCGCTGTTCCAGATTTCGCGGCTCGAGGCCGCCGACCCGAACGCGGGCGCGGGTCTCGAACTGCAGGTCATCGCGGCCGTCGTGATCGGCGGCACGAGCCTGATGGGCGGGCGCGGCTCGGTGATCAGCACGTTCTTCGGCGTGTTGATCATCTCCGTGCTGGCCGCGGGGCTGGCGCAGATCGGCGCGAACGAGCCGACCAAGCGGATCATCACCGGGGCGGTGATCGTGGTGGCCGTCGTGCTCGATACGTATCGCAGCCGGCGCTCGCGCGCCCGGTAGAAAGACAGACAGAACAGACCAGAGAGAAACGGGAAATGGCGACGATCAAGGATGTGGCAGCCATGGCGGGCGTGTCGTTTACGACCGTCTCGCACGTGGTGAACAATTCGCGGCCGGTGTCCGCGGATGTGCGTGCGAAGGTCGAGGGCGCAATCCGCGAGCTGAATTACGTGCCGTCGGCCGTGGCGCGCTCGCTGAAGGCGCGGGCGACGGCGACGATCGGCCTCGTCGTGCCGAACAGCACGAATCCGTACTTCGCCGAGCTGGCGCGCGGCATCGAGGATCAGTGCGCGGCCAACGGCTATTGCGTGTTCTTCTGCAACTCGGACGACGATCCCGTGAAGCAGCGCAACTATCTGCGCGTGCTGCAGGAAAAACGCATCGACGGACTGATCGTCGCGTCGGCCGGCGAGGACGCGGTGCTCGCGCAGACGCTCGCGGATATCCATGCGCCGCTCGTCGTCGTCGACCGCAACATCGAGGGGCTCGCGGCCGATCTCGTGCAGATCGACCACGAGCGCGGCGCGTACCTGGCGACGCGCCACCTGCTCGAACTCGGGCACGCGAAGATCGGCTGCATCACGGGGCCGACCGACACGGCCGTCAGCGCGATGCGCGTGCACGGCTTCATCCGCGCGATGGCCGAGCGCGGCGTCGACATCGTGCCGGGCGCGATCGCGGAAAGCGACTTTTCGTGCCTCGGCGGCTATCACGCGGCGTCGCGGCTGTTCGAATCGGTGCGGCCGAGCGCGATTTTCGCGGGCAACGACCTGATGGGCGTCGGCGCGCTGCGCGCGGCGGCCGAGCGCGGGCTGCGCGTGCCGGACGACTGCTCGATCATCGGTTTCGACGACATCGAGTTTTCCCGCTACACGTATCCGGCGCTGTCGACGGTCGGCCAGTCGGTGCGCGCGCTCGGTGAAATGGCCGCGCAGACGCTGATCGAGCGGATCGGCGGCGGCTCGACGGCCGTGCCGAGCCGCCGCCGCGTGGTGTCGCCGCGCCTCGTGCTGCGCGAATCGACCGCGGTTTACCGCGAGCCGCCGGCATCGGGCGGTCGCGCATGACGGCGCCCGCAGCGGGTGCCGGCCGCGTGACGGTGGTCGGCAGCCTCAACATGGATCTCGTCGTGCGGGCGCCGCGGCTGCCGCTGCCGGGCGAAACGCTCGCCGGCCATGCGTTTGCGCAGGCGGCGGGCGGCAAGGGCGGCAACCAGGCCGTGGCCGCCGCACGGCTCGGCGCGCAGGTCGCAATGATCGGTTGCGTCGGCGCGGATGCGCACGGCGCGGCACTGCGCGCGGGCCTGGAAGCCGAGGGCATCGACTGCACGGGGCTCGCGACCAGCGCGTCGGCGTCGACCGGCGTCGCGCTGATCGTCGTCGACGATGCGAGCCAGAACGCGATCGTGATCGTCGCGGGCGGCAATGGCGAGGTCACGACCGGGACGGTTGCGCGGCACGAGGCCGCGCTGGCGTCGGCCGACGTGCTGATCTGCCAGCTCGAGACGCCGCCGGACACCGTGTTCGCGGCGCTGGCGGCCGGGCGGCGGCTCGGCCGCACGGTGGTGCTCAATCCGGCGCCGGCCGTCGCGCCGCTGCCGGACGGCTGGCTGCCGCTCGTCGATTATCTGATCCCGAACGAGGTCGAGGCCGCCGCGCTGACCGCGCTGCCCGTGCGCGACCCGGCGGAGGCGGAGGCCGCCGCGCGTGCGCTGCAGGCCGGCGGCGCGCGCAACGTGCTGGTCACGCTCGGCGCGCGCGGCGTGCTCGCGCTGACGGCCGACGGCACCGCGCGGCACTATCCGGCACCAGTCGTGCAGGCCGTCGACACGACGGCCGCCGGCGACACCTTCATCGGCGGTTTTTCCGCACGGCTGGCGGCCGGCGCGGACGTCGACACGGCGATCCGCTTCGCGCAACGCGCGGCGGCGCTGTCGGTCACGCGCGCGGGCGCGCAACCGTCGATCCCCACGCTCTCCGAACTGGCCGACCAGGCCTGATCCCAGGATTTCGGGTCCGCATCGAGGCCGGTCCGTCGCACGAGACGGCCGGCCGCGCCTGCGCGCGCCGGCACATCGCCGATCTTTTCCTCCCGTTGTCGAACTCCTCCCGTTGTCGAACCGGTCCGAATTTGCGTCGATTCATTCAGCTATTTGTAATGTTCAGACTAATAATTCGAAAAAATGGGCTGAAATCCGTCAAGTTGTGCGTGGTGCGGTCGTAAATAAATCAAGTGAAGCAATGCTTCGAGCCAACGGGCCTGGCCCGTTCATGACGACGCAACACAGGATGGATGATGGTGTTCAAGAACCTGACGATTCGTGCGCGCATCGGTTTGACGATGGCGTTTCTGGCGGTACTGCTGGGTGTCACCGGCGTGCTCGGTCTGTACGGGATGACGCGTTCGAACGATTCGACGCGCGAGATATTCACGAACCAGATGCCGAGCGCGGTCGACGTGACGCTCTCGGAAATGTTCGCCGCGCGCGAGCGCCTCGCACTCGACCGGGCGGCGCTGCTGGCCGGCACGCCCGACTCCACGGCCGCCATCGAGCGCAGCCGCGGGATGCGCACGCAGTCGGACGCGTGGTGGCAGAAATACCTCGCACTGCCGCGCGGTGCGGAGGAGGACCGGCTCGCACAGGACGTCGCCGCCCGCCGCAAGGCGGTGCAGGACACCTGCGACGCGTTCGCGAGTGCGATCGGGGCCGGCGATCACGACCGGATCGGCGAGGGCGCGAAGCAGCTTCAGACGCGCTTTAACGATCTGGCCGTGGCCGGCGAAGCACTGCGCAATTTCCAGTTCACCGATGCGCAAGCCGGATTCGATCGGGCGGAATCGGTGTTCGAGACGCTGCGCGTGCTGTCGATCGTCGCGTTGCTGGCCGGCATCGGCGCCGCGCTGCTGTCGTGGCTGACGCTGAGTCGCGCGATCGGCCGCCCGATCGCCGACGCGCTGTCGCATTTCGACGCGATCGCCGCCGGCGACCTGCGCCGTCCGATCGTCGTCGACCGGCGCGACGAGATGGGCCAGTTGCTGGAAGGCCTCGCGAAGATGCAGCGCGGGCTGGTCGACACGGTGCGCACCGTGCGCGGCGGCAGCGAGTCGATCGCGACCGCGGCGCGCCAGATCGCGGCCGGCAACATCGACCTGTCGTCGCGCACCGAGGAGCAGGCCGCGGCGCTGCAGGAAACCGCGTCGAGCATGGAACAGCTGACCGGCACCGTGAAGCAGAACGCCGACAATGCGCGCCAGGCAAGCTCGCTGGCCGCGAATGCGTCGGAGATTGCGAACAAGGGCAATACGGTGGTCGGCCAGGTGGTCGGCACGATGGGCGAAATCAACGACAGCTCGGCGAAGATCGCTGACATCATCGCGATCATCGAGGGAATCGCGTTCCAGACCAACATTCTTGCGCTGAATGCGGCCGTCGAAGCCGCGCGGGCGGGCGAGGAAGGCCGCGGCTTCGCGGTCGTCGCGGGCGAGGTGCGCAGCCTCGCGCAGCGTTCGTCGAGCGCGGCGAAGGAAATCAAGGCGCTGATCGACGCGTCGGTGGAGCGGATCCGGACGGGTTCGACGCTGGTCGACGAAGCCGGGCGCACGATGAGCGACGTGATCGGCGCCGTGCAGCGCGTGACCGACATCATGGGTGAGATCGCGGCGGCGTCCGAGGAGCAGAGCGGCGGCATCGACCAGGTCGCGCGTGCCGTGGCGCAGATGGACGAAGTCACGCAGCAGAATGCGGCGCTCGTGGAGGAAGCGGCGGCCGCCGCGCAGTCGCTCGACGAGCAGGCCGGGCGCCTGCGTGAAACGGCAGCGGTATTCCAGCTCGATGACGAAGCAGCACGCGCTGTCGCGCCGGTTGCGGCGCGCCAGGTGTCGCGCGCGCCTGCCGCTGCGGTTGCCGCACCCGTGCAGGCCGCTGCGCGCGACGATCGCGATGCACCGCCGAAGCGCACGGCCGCGCCGCTGCCGGCACGCAAGCCCGTCGCGGCCGCTGCTGCGCCGGCACCGGCTGCTGCCGCGGCAGGCGGCGACGACTGGGAGACCTTCTGATACGCGCGTGCCGCGCATCTATCCCCATTTGGTGACGAACGACGCCCGCGACATGCGGGCGTCGTCGTTTCCGCGACAGACGAAATGTGACAGTGCGAACGATCGATCGCGCATCGTTGCGTGCGTCGCGCGTCCCGCCTCGATGGATGCGCGTACGCGTGCGGCATCGATGAGGTTCCCGCGTCCGTCGTACGGGTATCTCCGTAAGGGCGCTGCGAAAAAAATTTGTAACGGTGCGCGCAACGTGTCATCGCACGCGGTTGCTCGAACGTCTAGGGATGAAGGGGGAAGCGACGACGTCGGATGTGTCCAACGCACAGGATGTTCCGTCGTTCGACGAGACGTGGCGGATGCAGTTTCTGCGGCTCGGGAGATCGATTGTAAAACGACGAAATGCGTTGTCCAAGCGGTGTTGTCGAGAATGACGAACTTCATACGAAGAGTTCGTGAAAAAAAATAAGAAAGGGTTTAGGATGAATTCGAACGCGCTTGCTTCTGCGCAGTCGTACGAAGGCAGGCACGTCTTCAGACTCAGGCGAGGGAGGTAGCATGGATATTTACAGCAGCTTCGCGAACCGCTTCGAAAAAACGCGAGAGGAAGAGCTCTCGCTGGAGGAGTATCTCGCGCTCTGCAAGAACGATCCATCCGCGTACGCGACGGCGGGTGAACGCATGCTGGAAGCAATCGGGGAACCTGAACACATCGATACCCGCAACGATCCGCGCCTGTCGCGCATCTTTGCGAACAAGGTCATCAAGGTCTATCCGGCATTCCGTGAGTTCTACGGAATGGAGGAAGTGATCGAGCAGGTGGTCGCGTACTTCCGCCACGCTGCGCAAGGGCTCGAAGAGAAGAAGCAGATCCTCTACCTGCTGGGCCCGGTGGGCGGCGGCAAGTCGTCGATCGCCGAGCGTCTGAAGCAGCTGATGGAGCACGTGCCGTTCTATTCGCTGAAGGGCTCGCCCGTCAACGAATCGCCGCTCGGGCTGTTCGACTACGACGAGGATGGTCCGATCCTCGAGGAACAGTACGGCATTCCGCGCCGCTACCTGAAAAGCATCCTGAGTCCGTGGGCCGTCAAGCGCCTGCACGAATACAACGGCGACATCCGGCAGTTCCGCGTGGTGCGCCGCTACCCGTCGATCCTGCGGCAGGTCGGCATCGCGAAGACCGAGCCGGGCGACGAGAACAACCAGGACATCTCGTCGCTGGTCGGCAAGGTCGATATCCGCAAGCTCGAACAGTATGCGCAGGACGACGCCGACGCCTACAGCTACTCCGGCGGCCTGTGTCTCGCGAACCAGGGCCTGCTCGAGTTCGTCGAAATGTTCAAGGCGCCGATCAAGGTGCTGCACCCGCTGCTCACTGCGACGCAGGAAGGCAACTTCAAGGGCACCGAAGGGTTCGGCGCGATTCCGTTCGACGGCGTGATCCTCGCGCACTCGAACGAGTCGGAGTGGAAGGCGTTCCGCAACAACCGCAACAACGAGGCACTGCTCGACCGGATCTTCGTCGTGAAGGTGCCGTACTGCCTGCGCGTGTCGGAAGAGACCAAGATCTACGAGAAGCTGATCCGCAACTCGTCGCTCGCCGAGGCCGTGTGCGCGCCGGGCACGCTGAAGATGATGTCGCAGTTCGCGGTGCTGTCGCGCCTGCACGAGCCGGAGAATTCGAGTTTGTTCTCGAAGATGCAGGTGTACGACGGCGAAAACCTGAAGGACACCGATCCGAAGGCGAAGTCGTACCAGGAGTACCGCGACTACGCGGGCGTGGACGAAGGGATGACCGGCGTGTCGACCCGCTTCGCGTTCAAGATCCTGTCGCGCGTGTTCAACTTCGATTCGAGCGAGGTCGCGGCCAACCCCGTGCACCTGATGTACGTGCTCGAACAGCAAATCGAACGCGAGCAGTTCCCGCCGGAAACCGAGCAGAAGTACCTGTCCTTCGTGAAGGACGTGCTCGCGTCGCGCTACGCGGAGTTCATCGGCAAGGAGATCCAGACGGCTTACCTCGAATCGTATTCGGAGTACGGCCAGAACATCTTCGACCGCTACGTCACGTATGCAGACTTCTGGATCCAGGACCAGGAATTCCGCGATCACGATACGGGCGAGAGCTTCGACCGCGCCGCGCTGAACGCGGAGCTGGAGAAGATCGAGAAGCCTGCGGGCATCAGCAATCCGAAGGATTACCGCAACGAGATCGTGAATTTCGTGTTGCGCGCACGGGCGGCGAACGCCGGCAAGAACCCCGTGTGGACGAGCTACGAGAAGTTGCGCGTCGTGATCGAGAAGAAGATGTTCTCGAACACCGAGGAACTGTTGCCGGTGATTTCGTTCAACGCCAAGGGTTCGGCGGAGGAGCAGCGCAAGCATGAGGACTTTGTGAACCGGATGGTCGCGAAGGGCTATACGCCGAAGCAGGTGAGGCTGCTTTGCGACTGGTACCTGCGCGTGCGCAAGTCGTCATGACGCGCGCGGTATCGCGCCCGTACGGCGAGTCCGTACGGGCGCTTTCAGAGGCGCCGCCCGCATGACGGCAGACGGCATGCGCGGCGAGTGCCCCGGCAGATCGACTTTCGAGCGGGAGACCGGGAGTGCTTCATCAAATCATCGACCGCAGGCTGGCCGGCAAGAACAAGAGCATCGCCAATCGCGAACGCTTTCTGCGTCGCGTCAAGAACTACATTCGTCGTGCCGTGTCCGACGCGGTACGCGACCGTAGCATCAAGGATATCCAGAGCACGCAGAGCATCACGATCCCGCGCAAGGACATCGCGGAGCCGAATTTCCGGCACGCGCCTGGCGGGCGTCGTGAATACGTGCACCCCGGCAACGAGGACTACGTGCGCGGCGACAAGATCCCGCGCCCGCAGGGCGGCTCGGGCGGCGGCGGCAGTCAGGCGAGCAACGAGGGCGAAGGTCAGGACGACTTCGTGTTCGAGTTGTCGCGCGACGAGTTCATGCAGTACTTCTTCGACGATCTCGAACTGCCGCGCCTCGTGAAGACGCACCTGCTGACGGTGCCGAGCTGGAAGAACGTGCGCGCGGGCTGGTCGGCGGAAGGCACGCCGAACAACATCGACGTCGTGCGTTCGCTGCGCAGCGCGCTCGGCCGGCGCATCGCGCTCGGCTCGCCGCTCGTCAACGAGTTGCGCGAACTCGAGGCGCAGCTCGAAGCCCTGAAGAGTGACCCTGAGGACCGCCGCGCGGAAATCTCGGCACTCGAGGCCGAGATCCATCACCTGAAAGGGCGCATCTGGCGGATTCCGTTCATCGATCCGTTCGACCTGCGCTACATCAACCGCGTGAAGCAGCCGCAACCGTCGAGCCAGGCCGTGATGTTCTGCCTGATGGACGTGTCGGGCTCGATGGACGAGCAGCGCAAGGATCTCGCGAAGCGCTTCTTCATCCTGCTGTACCTGTTCCTCAAGCGTAACTACGAACGCATCGAGGTCGTGTTCATCCGTCACCACACGCGCGCCGAGGAAGTCGACGAGGACACCTTCTTTCATTCGACCGAAAGCGGCGGCACGGTCGTGTCGAGCGCGCTCGAACTGATGCGCAAGGTGATGAACGAGCGCTACTCGCCGACCGAGTGGAACATCTACGGCGCGCAGGCCTCCGACGGCGACAACTGGACTGACGATTCGCCCAAGTGTCGCAAAATCCTGGAAGAGGATATCCTCACGAAGACGCGTTACTTCGCGTATATCCAGGTCGCGCCGGAAGAGCAGAACCTGTGGCTGGAATACGCGCAACTGGCGGTGTCGCAGCAGCATCTCGCGATGAAAAAAGTGGAATCGGCTGCCGACATCTACCCGGTGTTTCGCGAATTGTTCGAAAAGCAGGTGGAAACGTCATGACGACCCGCCATCTGCACAACGAGTCGCGCGGCTACGAGCCGCGCCCTTCCGGCGACGATACGGCCGGTCCTGCCGCAGCGCAGCAACGCGTGCAGGCCGAACCACCGCCGCCGGCCGCCGACTTGCCCGGTTCCGGGCAGAAGGAAGCGCGTATGAACGTTGCCGAACGCAAGCCGCTGCCGTGCCCGTCCGACTGGACGTTCGAACTGCTCGAGGAATACGACACGCACATCGCGCAGGTCGCCGAACAATACGAGCTCGACATCTACCCGATCCAGCTCGAACTGATCAGCGCCGAGCAGATGATGGACGCGTATGCGTCGGTCGGGATGCCCGTCAACTACCGTCACTGGTCGTTCGGCAAGCACTTCCTCGCGACCGAGAAGAGCTACCGCCGTGGCCAGATGGGCCTCGCGTACGAAATCGTCATCAATTCGAATCCGTGCATCGCGTACCTGATGGAAGAGAACACGATGACGATGCAGGCGCTCGTCATCGCGCACGCGGCGTACGGACACAACTCGTTCTTCAAGGGCAACTACCTGTTCCGGCTGTGGACCGACGCGCACGCGATCATCGACTATCTCGTGTATGCGAAGAACTACGTCGCGGAATGCGAGGAGCGCTACGGTCTCGATCGCGTCGAGGAACTGCTCGATTCGTGCCATGCGCTGATGAATTACGGCGTCGACCGCTACAAGCGCCCGCAAAAGCCGTCGCTGTCGAAGGAATCCGCGTTGCGGCGCGAGCGCGAGGCGTACCTGCAGTCGCAGGTGAACGAACTGTGGCGCACGCTGCCGGGCAAGAAGCCCGAGCTGATGGAGGAGCAGGAAGACCGCTATCCGCCCGAGCCGCAGGAGAACCTGTTGTATTTCGCGGAGAAGAATGCGCCGCTGCTCGAGCCGTGGGAGCGGGAAGTGATCCGCATCGTGCGCAAGATCGGCCAGTATTTCTACCCGCAGCGGCAGACGCAGGTGATGAACGAGGGCTGGGCGACGTTCTGGCACTACACGCTGCTGAACACGCTGTACAACCAGGGGAAGCTGGAAGACGGCTTCATGATGGAGTTCCTGCATTCGCACAGCAACGTGGTTTACCAGCCGCCCGTCACGAAGCCGTACTACAGCGGGATCAACCCGTATGCGCTCGGTTTCTCGATGATGAGCGACATCCGGAGGATCTGCGAAGCGCCGACGGACGAAGACTACAAGTGGTTTCCGGAGATCGCGGGCACCCCGTGGCTGCCGGCGATGCACTACGCGATGCGCAACTTCAAGGACGAGAGCTTCATCGCGCAATACCTGTCGCCGAACCTGATCCGCGAAATGCGGCTCTTCTCGGTGCTCGACGACGACATGCGCGATTCGCTCGAAGTCTCGGCGATCCACGACGATTCCGGCTACCAGTACGTGCGGCAGGCGTTGTCGCGGCAGTACGACATCCATCACCGCGAGCCGAACATCCAGGTGTGGGCGGTGAACACGCGCGGCGACCGCAGCCTCACGCTGCGCCACTTCATGACCGACAACCGCCACCTGTCGAACGACAGCGACGAAGTGCTCAAGCACATGGCGCGGCTCTGGCAGTTCGACGTGTACCTGGAAAGCGTCGACGAGGCCGGTACCGTGCGCAAGCGCCACGAGTGCCGCTACGTGCCGCCCGAGATCCGCGTTTGATCGCGTATCTTCGAAAATGTTTGCATCGGACGCCAGCCTGACGGCTGGCGTTTTCATATGACAAGCGCGTGGCGGGAGAAAATTCTTCTACATCCGGACGAACCCGGAGTGCCTGTTACTTTACATTTCGCTAAACTCTCGTAGCGCCGTGCGCCGGAACCGGTGCCACGTGCGACCGCATGCGGCGGCCCCCAGCCGTCTCGCCCAGAAAGCACTAAAAGGAACAGACCAACCCATGGACGTCCAGACCGACCAAGCTGCGCTGTCCGCGCATGACACCCGGCGGCGCGTGTTCGCCATCGTCGGCGCCTCATCGGGCAACCTCGTCGAGTGGTTCGACTTCTACATCTACTCGTTCTGCGCGCTGTACTTCGCGCCGGCGTTCTTCCCGAGCGGCAACACGACGACGCAGCTGCTGAACACGGCCGGCGTGTTCGCGGCCGGCTTCCTGATGCGTCCGATCGGCGGCTGGCTGTTCGGCCGCATCGCCGACCGTCACGGCCGCCGCGCGGCGATGATGATCTCGGTGCTGATGATGTGCGGCGGGTCGCTCGTGATCGCGGTGCTGCCGACCTACGCACAGATCGGCGCGCTCGCGCCGGCACTGCTGCTGGTCGCGCGCCTGTTCCAGGGCCTGTCGGTGGGCGGCGAGTACGGCACCAGCGCGACCTACATGAGTGAAGTCGCGCTGAAGGGGCGCCGCGGCTTCTTCGCGTCGTTTCAGTACGTGACGCTGATCGGCGGCCAGCTGTGCGCGCTGCTGGTGCTCGTGATCCTGCAGCAGACGCTGTCGGCCGACGAACTGAAGGCATGGGGCTGGCGCATTCCGTTCGTGGTCGGCGCGGCGGCTGCGCTGATCTCGCTGTACCTGCGGAAATCGCTCGACGAGACGTCGACCAGCGAATCGCGCGACAAGAAGAACGCCGGCACGATCCGCGGCGTGTGGGAACACAAGGGCGCGTTCTTCACGGTGGTCGGCTTCACGGCCGGCGGCTCGCTGATTTTCTACACGTTCACGACGTACATGCAGAAGTACCTCGTGAACACGGCCGGCATGCACGCGAAGACGGCCAGCAACGTGATGACCGTCGCGCTGCTCGTCTACATGCTGATGCAGCCGGTGTTCGGCGCGCTGTCCGACAAGATCGGCCGCCGCACGTCGATGATCCTGTTCGGCTCGTTCGCGGTGATCGGCACCGTGCCGCTGATGCATGCGCTGAAGGACGTGACGAGCCCCGTGGCCGCGTTCGTGCTGATCACGGTCGCACTGGCGATCGTCAGCTTCTACACGTCGATCAGCGGCCTCATCAAGGCCGAGATGTTCCCGCCGGAAGTGCGCGCGATGGGCGTTGGCCTGTCGTATGCGGTGGCGAACGCAATCTTCGGCGGTTCGGCCGAGTACGTCGCGCTGTGGTTCAAGTCGATCGGCAGCGAGGAAACCTTCTACTGGTACGTGACCGTGCTGTGCGCGATCTCGCTGATCGTGTCGTGGCGGATGCGCGATCCGAGCAAGGAAGGGTACCTGCGTCACGAGCCGTGATCGGCTGCGCGTTGCGCATACCTGCACCATGACGAAACGTCCCGCCGGTTGGCGGGACGTTTTTTTTGCGGCGTGCGATTACGCGGGCGGCAGCTTCGCGCGGTCGGCTGCCGGGTCGGCCGCGCTCGACAGGATGCCTTGTTGGACCAGCCAGTCGAACATCTGCTCGACGATCGGCGAGCGCGACGGGCCTTCCAGCCGCGACAGCCACCACGTGGTGCCGGGCAGGCGCGGGTAGTCGGCGAGTACGGTCAGTGTGTGCTGGTCGAGGCCGGCCTGTGCGACGAGACGCGGCAGGCACGCGATGCCGCGTCCGCGCTGCACGGCGTCCAGTACGAGCCGCTGATCGTCGTAGATCGCCTGCATCCGGAAGTCCGACAGCTGCTCGCGAAAGACGGTCGCCATGCGCTCGTCGGTCAGGCTCGTCTCGAGGCAGACGAGCCCCGTGTGCTGCGCGTGTTCGGCGCGCGGCACGCGGGCGAGCGTCTCGGCCACCGGCGTCGCGCACACCGTCACCCATTCGTCGCGCATGAACGGGATGTCGACCAGGCCGGGCTGCAGCATCGGTCGCGTACCGATCGTCATGTCGACGTCGATCTCGTCGACGTAGCGCGCGGTTTCGTCGGTCGACAGCAGTGGGCACAGGTCCGGCAGCACCTGCTGCAATTGCTCGAGGCGCGGCTGCAGCCAGCCGTGCAGCAACGGCGCTGGGCAGACCAGCACGACAAGCCCCGGGTTCAGGTAGGTCGCGATGCGGTCGAGCCCGCCGCGCAACGTGTCCATCGCGCGCTGCACGCTGCGATGCAGGACCTCGCCGGCGATGGTCAGCTCGACGCCGCGGCCGCGCCGGCGGAACAGCGGCTGCCCGAGTTGCGCTTCAAGCTGCTGGATCTGATGGCTGATCGCCGATTGCGACAGGTGCAACTCGTCGGCCGCACGCGAGAAATTGCCCAGTCGGGCCGCGGCTTCGAAGCCGGTCAACAGTTTCAGGGACGGAACGCGTCGCATCGAGATATGAGGTGAATTGATTGATTCGGCCAATAAATATCAATATTCATCAAGTTTAGCCTGACGGACAATCGCTCATCAATCACAACGGAGTCGGATCGATGGGTCGCTTTGATGCTCGCCAGCGCGGTTACCGGATGCCCGCCGAATGGGAAGCCTCGCATGCCACGTGGCTCGGATGGCCGGTTCTCGACAACCGCGAGGACCTGTGGGGGACGCATTACGCGCAGGTGTGCCGCGAGTTCGCGCTGGTCGCGCGGACCATCGCGCGCTACCAGCGCTGCGTGGTCGCGGTGCACCACAGCCAGGCCGATACCGCGCGCGAGCTGGTGGGTCCGAGCGTCGACGTGCTGCCGGTCGCGGCCGAGGACAACTGGCTGCGCGACTGCGGGCCGATCTTCCTCGTGAGCGAGCAGCGCGGGCTCGGCGCGGCCGTATTCCGTTTCAACTGCTGGGGCGAGAAGTACCAGCCGTACGACGGCTGCCAGCAGGCCGGGCAGGACATCGCGCGTGCGGCCGGCGCCGAGATCTTCAATTCGCACATGGTGCTGGAGGGCGGCTCGTTCTACGTCGACGGGCAGGGCACGCTGGTCACGACCGAGAGCTGCCTGCTGCATCCCAATCGCAACCCGCATCTGAGCCGTGTGGAGATCGAGGCGGAACTGCGCCGGATGCTGGGTGTGGAGAAGATCGTATGGCTGCCGGGCAACCCCGACGAAGTGGAGACGAACGGGCACGTGGACGGCATCGCGTCGTTCATCGCGCAGGGCCGGATGCTGTGCCAGACCGCCGTGCCCGAGCAGGGCGACTATTTCCGCGTGATGCGCGAGAATCGCCGCGCGCTGGAGCTCGCGACCGATGCGGCGGGGCGCCGTTTCGAGCTGCTCGACCTGCCGTCGCCGATCGTCAGCGAACGCTTCGGTTCCGAGCGCTACTGCGATTGCTATGCGAACTACATCCTGGTGAACGGCGCGGTGATCGTGACTGCGTTCGGCGTCGAGCAGGACGAGGCCGCACGCGACGCGTTCAGCCGCGCGTTCCCGGAGCGCAAGGTGGAGATGTTGCCGATTCCGACGCTGTCGATCGGCGGCGGTAGCATCCACTGTTCGACGCAGCAGCAGCCTTTCGTCGCGCACTGAGCGACGTTCCGTCAGCCGTTTCCGGTCTCACCGAGGAGCAACGCAATGCCGTCCAAACACATCACCGTCGCTGCCGTGCAGATGGCGTCGGGCAGCTGGAACTTCGAAGACAACATGGCCACCGCGGAGCGCTTGATCCGCGCGGCCGCCGCACAGGGCGCGAATCTCGTGCTGTGCCCAGAGTTGTTCGCGATGCCGTATTTCTGCGTCGACCAGAACGTGCGCCACCTCGAACTCGCGCAGCCGTTCGAAGGCAATGCGCAGATCGCCCGGTTCGCGGCGCTGGCCGGCGAGCTCGGCATCGTGCTGCCGATCGGCTTCTTCGAGCGCGCGGGAAATGCCGCGTACAACTCGATCGCGGTGGCGGATGCCGACGGGCGCGTGCTTGGCGTCTATCGCAAGACGCATATCCCGGACGGGCCGGGCTATACGGAGAAGTTCTATTTCACGCCGGGCGACACCGGCTTCAAGGTGTGGGACACGCGTTTCGGCCGAATCGGCATCGGCATCTGCTGGGACCAGTGGTATCCGGAGACGGCGCGCAGCCTCGCGCTGATGGGCGCCGAGATCCTGTGCTTTCCGACCATCATCGGTTCGGAGCCGTTCAGCAGCGAGTTCGATTCGGCCGGCCACTGGCAGCGCACGATGCAGGGCCACGCGGCGGCCAACATGGTGCCGGTCGTCGCAGCCAACCGGATCGGCCGCGAAACGGGCTTCGGCAACGGCAATCCGCGGCAGCAGGGGCTCACCGGCGTGTTCTACGGGTCGAGCTTCATCGCGGATCACACCGGCGAGAAGCGGGCCGAGGCGAACCGCACCGACGAAGCCGTGCTCGTGCAGACGTTCGACCTCGACGCGATCCGCGCCGACCGGCAGTCGTGGGGCTTCTTCCGCGATCGCCGCCCCGAGATGTATCGCACGTTGTTGACCAGCGACGGCATGTCGTCCTGCTATCGATAAGGACTCGAAATGAAACGAAAAGGATGGCTGCGTGTCGCGGCGCCGGGTCTCGCACTGTGCATGCTGGCCGGTGCGGCCCGCGCCGATGAAGAGAAGGTGTTGAACCTGTACAACTGGAGCAACTACTTCGCGCCGGATACGATTTCCGCCTTCGAGAAGGAAACCGGCATCAAGGTGCGCTACGACGCGTACGACAGCGACGAGACGTTGCAGTCGAAGCTGCTGACCGGCAACAGCGGCTACGACCTCGTGTGGCCGACCAACGACTTCATGGCCAGGCAGATCCAGGCCGGCGTGTATCGCAAGCTCGACAAGGGCCGGCTGCCTAACCTGAAGTATCTCGACCCGTCGCTGCTGAAGCAGATGGCGCAGTCCGATCCCGGCAACCAGTATGGCGTGCCGTACATGTGGGGCACCGTGGGCGTCGGCTACGACCGCGCTAAGGTGAGCGCGATCCTCGGCAAGGACATGCCGGCCAACAGCCTCGACCTGCTGTTCAACCCGGCGATCGCGGCGCGCGTCGCCGCAAAATGCGGGCTGGGCCTGCAGGACTCCGCGAGCACGGTGCTGCCGCTAGCGTTGCGCTACGTCGGCCGCGATCCGATGCATCCGTCCGCGCAGGATTACGCGGCCGCGCACGCGATGCTGATGAAGGTCCGGCCGTTCATCCGCCAGTTCGTCGGGTCGTCCGACGCCAACGAGCTGATCGAAGGCGAGCTGTGCGTGACAGTCGGCTTCTCCGGCGCGATCAATCTGGCCGCGCTGAAGGCGAAGGCGCGCGATCCGAAGCGCAGCATCGTGTACGACATCCCGCGCATCGGCAGCCTGATGTGGTTCGACGCGATGTTGATTCTGGCGTCGGCGAAGCATCCGGACAACGCGCATGCGTTCATCAACTACATCCTGCGTCCGGACGTGACCGCGAAGATCTCGAACTCGACGCGCTACGCGAATGCGAACCAGGGTGCGTTGAAGCTGATGGACCCGGCGCTGGTGCGCGATCCGGGCGTCTATCCGGACGAGGCGACCCGACGCACACTGTTCACGCCGATCGCCGAATCCCCGGCTGCGATGCGCCTGGAAGGCCGGACCTGGCTCGGCTTCAAGACCGCGCGGCCGTGATGACACACCACGAAACCATTGAAGTAACCGGCAAGCGAAAGAGGGATGCCATGACCACACGACGTCAACTGTTGAAACGCGGCCTGTCCGTCTCGGGCGCGGCGCTGGCCGCCAGCGCGATGGGCGGGTTGTTCGGCCGCGCCGCGCATGCGCAGCAGGGTGCCGCCTGGCACATGCCGGACGAAGGCGCACCGCACACCGCGACCTGGATGGCGTTCGGCCCGAGCGAGGACATCTGGGGCGCTCGCCTGTTGCCGGTGGTGCGCGAGAACCTCGCGGCCGTCGCGAAGGCAATTGCCGCGCACGAACCGCTGAAGATGCTGGTGCGGGAGCAGGACTACGCGCTCGCATCGCGGCTGTGCGGCTCGTCGGTCGAACTCGTCCAGCATCCGGTCGACGATCTGTGGATGCGTGACACGGGGCCCGTGTTCGTGAAGAACGCGTCGGGCCGGCTCGGTGGCGTGAGCTTCAATTTCAACGGCTGGGGCAACAAGCAGGAACACGATCAGGACGCGGAAGTCGCGCCGTTCGTGGCCGAACGCGCCGGCGCGCGGCTGATCGACACGAAGCTCGTGCTGGAAGGCGGCGGCATCGAGGTGGACGGCGAAGGCACGGCGATCGTCACGCGCAGTTGCGTGCTCAATGCGAACCGCAATCCGGGCGTCAGCCAGGCGCAGTGCGAGGCCGAACTGAGCCGCCTGCTCGGGCTGAAGAAGATCATCTGGCTGCCCGGCATCGCGGGCAAGGACATTACCGACGGGCATACCGACTTCTACGCGCGATTTACGAGCCCGGGCGTCGTGGTGGCCGGGCTCGACACCGATCCGTCGTCGTACGATCACGCGGTGACGCGGCAGCATCTGGAGATCCTGCGGAAGTCCACCGACGCGAAGGGGCGCCCGTTGAAGGTCGTCGTGCTGCCGGGGCCGAAGACCGTCCGGCACATCTACGAGAACGCGGAGTTCGCGGCCGGCTACATCAACTTCTACGTGTGCAATCGCGCGGTGATCGCGCCGCAATTCGGCGACAGCCGCGCCGACCGCAATACGCGCGACACGCTCGTCGACCTGTTCCCCGGCCGCGAAGTCATCCAGCTGAACATCGACGGCATCGCCGCGGGCGGCGGCGGCATCCACTGCACCACGCAACAGCAGCCGGCCTGAGAACGGCCGCGGGCCGGTTCGCGTGACCGGTCCGCATGCTGCTTCAAATTTCCAGTCTTTCCGGACTACTGAAAACAATGCGGAGTCCGTCCCGCGGGACGGAAGTCGGCGCGCGCGTGCGCGCCGTCCGCGCAATGGAGTTGAAATACATGACGAAGAAAGATACTCACGCGAGCCCGAACAAGCGCGAGCCGAACCTGCCGGATGCGCGCCGACGCGGATTCATTCGCTGTTCGGCGGCGTGGCTCGGCATGCCGCTGCTGGGCAGCCTGGCCGCGTGCGGTGGCGGCGACAGCGGCAGCGGCGTGTCCGACGCGGCTTCCGCGTCGCGCCCGACGCCGTCGGCACGGCAGGCCGTGTACCGGCTGCCGGCTGAAGATACGCCGCACGCGTTGACCTACATGACCTTCGCGTCCGGCGCGGACGGCATCTGGGCGCCCGTCACGTCACAGAGCACGGACGCCGGCATCGACCGCGTGCGGGCCGACCTGATGGACGTCGCGAAGGCGATCGGCGCGACCGAACCCGTCAACATGCTGGTGTTGCCGGTCGATCTGGACGCGGCCCGTGTGCTGCTCGGGAACGCAAGCGTGGCGAATCCCGACCTGCATGCACGTTATGCGGCGCGCGCCGCAGGCACGGGCGGGATCACTCTCGTGCCGCTCGCCGACGGCTTCAACGATTTCTGGGTGCGCGACACGGGTTGCGTGTTCGTCAGGGATACGACGAACGGCAATGCGCTGAACGCGATCGGCTTCAACTTCAACGGCTGGGGCAACGCGAACACCGACGGCGCCGGCCAGAGTGCGGGAGTGATTCCGCCGGCGCTTCTGGCCGCGAGCAACCGGTCGAAAGCGGGCAAGTTCTTCCAGGCGTTCAGCCAGGACAGCAGGGTGGCGGGCTGGATGGCGCAAACCAAAGGCGCGAACCTGATCCGCAGCACATTGACGCTCGAAGGCGGCGCGATCGAATTCGACGGCGACGGGACGGCGATCCTCACCGAATCGTCGGTGCTGCACGTGAACCGCAATCCGCAGTTGTTCGACATCCCGAACGGCGTGATCGCCAATGCGACGCTGCGGCCGACGGCCCGCGATACCGTGCTGGCCGAACTGCAGCGCACGCTCGGGGTGCGGAAGATCATCTGGTTGCCGGGCACGGCGACGTTTCCGCGCGGCAGCGGCGTCGGTGGCGCGGGCGGTGCGTCGACGCCGGCCGGCGAAAGCGACATCACGAACGGCCACGTCGATTTCTACGCGCGCTTTCTCGCACCCGGCGTGGTCGCGTGCTGCTACGACGCGTCGAATTCGACCGGCGAACGCGCATTGACAGACGCCAACCGGCAACGCCTGGCCGGCCAGACCGATGCGAACGACCGGCCGCTGAAGATCGTCGAGCTCGTGCCGCCGGTCAACTACGGCACGTCGGCGGGCACGACGCTGAACGAGCGGCAGATGTCGCATTTCGCAGCCGGCTACATCAACTTCTATACGTGCAACGGCGCGATCGTCATGCCGAAGTTCAACGACGCGGCGGCCGACGCGGCCGCGGTCGCAGCGATCCAGCCGTATGCGGCGAACCGCGCGATCGTGCAGGTCGACATCCTCGGCATCGCGTCGGGCGGTGGCGGCATCCACTGTGCGACCCGGGAAGTGCCGGCGTGAGCGCGTCCTGTCATATCGATATGGAAATCGATTCGTTGTCCGTCGCACGCGAATTCCTTAATCTGGGCCTGTAGTTCGTGTGACACCTCCTTGACTGGGATTCGCGCCCGCTGCATGCAGCGGGCGTCTTTTTTTGTGCGCTGCATCTCACGCCGGCCCCGGCGGGGTTGGTGGCGCGCGTTGGCTCGCCTATGCTGGTTGCTGCGTGTCCGCGCGAAGGTCCGGATCGGCTGGACCGGTGACGGTTCGATGACATGCCACGTCAAGGAGATTCACGATGAGCAAACCCGCGATCGTGCTCGTGCACGGCTTCTGGGGCGGCGCCGCGCACTGGGCAAAGGTAATCGTCGAACTCGCGCGCAAGGGCCAACCATCGCTGCACGCGGTCGAGATACCGCTGACGTCGCTTGCCGACGACGCCGAGCGCACGCGCAAGATGGTGGCGCAGCAGGCCGGCCCCGTGTTGCTGGTCGGCCATTCGTACGGCGGTGCCGTGATCAGCGATGCCGGCAACCTGCCGAATGTCGCGGGCCTCGTGTTCATCGCCGCGTTCGCGCCCGACGCGGGCGAAAGCCCCGGCGGGATCACGCAGGAACACTTGCCGGCGGCGGCGCCGAATCTCGCGCCCGACAGCGACGGCTATCTGTGGCTCAAGCCCGACAAATTCCACGAGAGCTTCTGCCAGGATCTTTCGTCAGACGAAGCGCTCGTGATGGCCGTCACGCAGAAGGCGCCGCTGGCGAGCACGTTCGCGGACACCATCAGCACGCCTGCATGGCGTTCGAAACCGTCGTGGTATCAGATTTCGAGCGAGGACCGGATGATCGCGCCGGAGAACCAGCAGCGGATGTCGGCACGAATGGACGCGCGCAAGATCATCACGCTCGATGCCAGCCATGCGTCGCTTGCGTCGCAGCCGGTGGCGGTCGCCGCGCTGATCGACGAGGCCGCGACGGTGCTCGCAGGGTAAGGCGCGGGAAGCGGGGCATGGCGGGAAAGGCACGGCGCGATGCTGCGCCGGTGCCCGCCGCGCCTCATCACGAAACCCGCAGAGCAAAGCACCATTTGTTGGTTCTGATTCGCCGCACGCGCTGATACGTTAGCGGCTTCGCGACGGCACACTTCGTCGCGATGTTCTTCGAACCGGGCCGCCGCGCGATCCGCGGCGGCCTTCATAACAAATCAGGTCGTGCTCATGAAATTCCACACTCTCGCTACGTGGCTCGTCGGGGCCGCGCTCATCACCGCAGGCACCGTCGCGCATGCGGACCGGCTCGACGACATCAAGAAGGCCGGCGTGCTGCGCGTCGCGACGTTCGACAGCAACCCGCCGTTCGGCTATGTCGATGCGAAGAACAACCACATCGTCGGCCTCGACGTCGACTACGCGAAGGCGCTTGCCGACAAGCTCGGCGTGAAGCTGCAACTGCAACCGACCAATCCCGCGAACCGCATTCCGTTCCTGACGTCGGGCAAGGTCGACCTCGTGCTCGCGAACTTCACGATCACCGACGAGCGTGCGAAGCAGGTCGACTTCAGCATTCCGTATTTCTCGTCGGGCCAGCAGTTTCTCGCGAAGAAGGGTGTGCTGAAATCGGCCGACCAGCTGAACGGGCTGCGCGTCGGCGCAGACAAGGGCACGACCAACGAGATCACGCTGCGCGAGAAATTCCCGAAGGCGACGATCGTCGCGTACGACGACACGCCGTTCGCGTTCGCCGCGCTGCGCGCCGGCAACGTGCAGGCGATCACGCAGGACGGCCCGAAGCTGATCGGCCTGCTCGCGAACGTGCCGGACAAGCAGAACTACGAGATCCCGGCGTTCACGATCTCGAACGACTACATGGGCGTCGGCGTGCCGAAGGGCGAGACGCGCCTGCTCGGCTTCGTCAACGACACGCTGAAGGGCCTCGAGGCGAACGGCCGCGCCACGCAGATCTACGACGCATGGTTCGGGCCGACGACGAAGACGCCGCTCACGCGCATCTTCCGCATCGGCGACAAGACCTGACCTGCACCGCACGCGCGCCGCGACCGGCCGGAACATCGGCTGCGCGGCGCTTTCCGTTTTCTTCCGATCGCGTGCTTCACGCGCGCACCCCAGCATGCTCGGGTTGGCTCCCAAATATCTGTCCTGGCTCTGGCAGGGCTTCCTGCTGACACTCGGCCTTGCCGCCGCGGCAGCCATCGCCGCGACCGTCGGCGGGCTGCTGCTTGCCGTCATGCGGCATGCGCGCGGCAGGACACCGCGCGCGGCCGCCGCCGCGTACGTCGTCGCGTTCCGCAACACGCCGCTGCTCGTACAGTTGCTGTTCTGGTATTTCGGCGTCGCGTCGTTGCTGCCCGACACGTGGATCGCGTGGCTGAATGCGCGCCATGCCGTGAGTGCAGGCCCGGTCACGCTCGCGTGGCCGTCGTTCGAATTCGTCGCCGGCTGGGTCGGATTGAGCGCATACACGGCCGCGTTCGTCGCCGAGGAATGCGAGGCCGGCCTGCGCGGCGTGCGTCGCGCGCAGCATGACGCGGCGGCGGCGCTCGGCCTCACGCCGATGCAGTCGCTGCGCTACGTGGTGCTGCCGCAGGCCGTGCGGATCGCGCTGCCGCCGCTGTTCGGCCAGTACATGAATCTCGTGAAGAACTCGTCGCTCGCGATGGCGATCGGCGTCGCCGAGCTGTCGTATGCATCGCGGCAGGTCGAGACCGAGACGTTCAAGACGTTCGCCGCATTCGGCGTCGCGACCTTGCTGTACGTCGCGGCGGTGGCCGCGATCGAGGCCGGTGCGTACGCGGCCACGCAATGGCGCGACCGGCTCGGAGCAGGGCGCTGACGATGGACCTTTCGCTGCTGTTCTCCAATCTGCCGTACCTGCTCGTCGGCGCGTTCCCGGACGGCCCGCTCGGCGGCGCCGCGCTGTCGCTGGTGCTGGCGATTGCGTCCGCCGTCGCGTCGGCCGTGCTCGGCGTGGCGCTCGGTGTCGCGATGGCGCTCGCACGCGGGCCGGTGCGCGTGCTGCTGCTCGCGTTCATCGGCTTCTTTCGCGCGATTCCGGTGCTGATGCTGATCTTCTGGACGTATTTCCTGATGCCCGTGCTGCTGCACATGGATGTGCCGGGACTCGCGACGGTCGTGTGCGCGCTCGCGCTGATCGGCGGCGCGTATCTCGCGCATGCAGTGCACGCGGGCATCGTCGCGGCGGGCGACGGGCAGTGGCAGGCCGGGCTGTCGCTCGGGCTCACGCGCTGGCAGACGGTGCGCTACGTGCTGCTGCCGCAGGCGATCCGGATCATGACGCCGTCGTTCGTCAACCAGTGGGTCGCGCTCGTGAAGGACACGTCGCTAGCGTATATCGTCGGCGTGCCCGAGCTGTCGTTCGTCGCGACGCAGGTGAACAACCGGCTGATGGTGTATCCGGCGCCGATCTTCCTGTTCGTCGCCGTGATCTACCTGGTGCTGTGCACGTCGCTCGACGGCGCGGCGCGCTGGCTGCTGACGCGGCGCCCGAGGGAGCGGAGCATTGAGGGCACGGCGGTCGAACGGATCAAATCCTTGCGATGATGTAACCCCCTGTATGCAGTTAAAAACGATCTGATTACGGGGCGCGTGCCGATTCGACCTCGCAATTCTGTCAGGGATTTTTTTGAGATGATGCGTGAGGTAAGATTCGCGCGGATTGCCATTAACAATACCGACGATATTAGTAGTCGACGGAATATGTCGTTATCCAAAATATCAAGATAGTCGGATTGGCGTGGCAGTAAGCGAGCGATATATCGAGTTGTTTCGTCCGTCGCATCTCTGCAACGATTGACACTCTTTGACGCTGCCTTGCCACGGTTTCAATTAGATTCCATGCGATGTTCGAGGTCGTGAGAGCAATTCGAACAAAAATCGCGAGTAGACCAGGGTTATGAACAAAAACCATTATCGGCTGGTGTTCAGCTGCGTGCACGGTATGTTGGTCGCAGTGGAAGAAACGGCCAGCTCAGCGGGGAAAGCAAGCGCAGGTGAAACGCGGCGTACCCTCGATCGCAGCGGTGTGCATGTAGTGACGCAGTTCGCGTTACGTTTTGCGGTATTTGCTGCGCTGATTGCCGCGGGCGCGATACCGATGTGGGTGCACGCACAAATCGTCGGAGCGGGGCCGAATGCACCATCGGTAATCCAGACGCCCAACGGCCTGCCGCAAGTGAATATCAACAAGCCGGGTGGCGCTGGCGTTTCGCTGAACACCTACAACCAGTTTGACGTGTCGCATGCTGGCGCGATCCTGAACAACTCGCCGACGATCGTCAACACGCAGCAGGCCGGCTATATCAACGGCAATCCGAACCTGGGTGCGGGGCAGGCGGCGCGCATCATCGTCAACCAGGTCAACAGCACGGCGGCCAGCCAGATCAAAGGGTACGTCGAGATAGCGGGAAGCCGTGCGGAGATTGTGCTGGCCAACCCTGCCGGTATCGTCGTGGACGGTGGCGGGTTCATCAATACCTCGCGCGCAGTCCTGACAACTGGCGTGCCGCAGTTTAGCGCGGACGGATCGTTGACGGGCTTCAATGTAAATCGTGGCCTCGTGACCGTGCAAGGTGCGGGCCTCGATACCTCGAATGTTGATCAGACTGACATCATCGCCCGCGCTGTACAGGCTAATGCCGCGATCTATGCGAAGAATCTCAATGTAATTGCCGGTACGAACCAGGTTAATCACGACACGCTTGTCGCGACGCAGATCGCCGGTGACGGTCCTGCGCCGGCTGTCGCGATTGACGTAGCTCAGTTAGGTGGCATGTATGCCAATAGGGTGTTTTTGGTTGGCAACTCCGCAGGCGTGGGTGTCGCGAACGCCGGGACGATCGCGGCGCAGGCAGGCGACCTGACGCTGCAGTCGGATGGCCGGCTCGTGCTCACGGGCAAGACCACGGCAAGCGGCAATCTGGCGCTGTCGGCCGCAGGCGGCATCCAGAATAGCGGCACCACGTACGCGCAGCAATCGCTGTCGGCCAGCACAAGCGCCGATCTTACGAACACCGGGACGCTCGCGGCGCAGCAAAATACGACGGGGCACGCCGGGAGCATCAATTCGACCGGCACGCTTGGCGCCGGCGTGAACAATGACGGCTCCGTCGCACACAGCGGCGATTTGAACCTGACGGCGTCCGGCCAACTGACCGCGACCGGCCAGAATGTCGCGGGCGGCAATGCATCGCTGACGGGCGGCAGCGTGAATCTCGCCGGCAGCCAGACGGCAGCGAACGGCAATCTGTCACTGAACGCGACGGCCGGCGACGTGAACCTGTCGAACGCGACGACGAGCGCGCAGGGCGCCATTCTGGCGAACGCGTCGGGCACCGTGATGAACGATCACGGCAGCCTGTCGAGCGGCGGCAGCACGACGCTGACCGGCGGCAATCTGTCGAACCAGAGTGGCAAGGTTTCATCGCAGGGGCCGTTGTCAGTCAACGTGGCTGGCCAGATCGCCAACCAGTCCGGCGAACTGGTATCCGAAAGCACTGCCGACGTGCGTGGCGGCGCCATCGCGAACAACCAGGGCACACTTCAAAGCGCGGCCGGCATGACGGTGGCCGGTGCGTCGCTGGACAACACGGCGGGTCGGATCACGTCGCTCAACGGCGACGGCCTGTCGGTGACGACCAGCGGCCAATTGACCAATGCGGCGGGTACCACCGCGAATGGCGCGCAAGGCGGTGTTATCGGCGGCAACGGCGATGTTTCGGTCCAAGGCGCAAACGTTGTCAATCGCGGCGCGATCACATCCAATACGAATTTGCGGGTATCGGGCCAGTCGGTCGACAACGGTGGCGGCTCGCTGCAGGCCGCGCAAAAGGTGGCTGTCGATGCGGGCGCGCGCCTGATCAACAGCGGCGGCTCGATCTCCGGCCAGACGGCAACGGTCAGCGGAACGACGCTCGACAACAGCGCGGGCACCGTGCAGGCGGGCCAGATTTCGTTGAACGCGACCGACCTCGTGAACCACGGCGGCACGATCACGCAGACCGGCGCTGGTGCGATGAGCGTGAACGTGTCGGGCACGCTCGACAACTCGAATGGCGGCACGCTGCAAACCAACAGTACCGATCTGACGCTCGCGCCGACGGCAATCGTCAACGACGGCGGCACGATCACGCATGCCGGCAACGGCACGCTGACGCTCGGAAACGGTTCAGGCTCTGTGTCGAACGTCGGTGGCGCGATTGCCAGCAACGGGCGCGTCGTCGCACAAACGGGCGCGCTGAACAACACGGCGGGCTCGATCAACTCGCAGAATGGATTGACGGCGACCGTCGCCGGAACGCTGAACAATGCGAACGGCAAGCTGTTGTCGAATACGGATCTGAGCGTCGCGAGCGGTACGCTCGCGAACGACGGCGGCCAGATCGGTGCCAGCACGAACGTGACGATCCACACAGGCTCGATGACGAACCAGGGCGGTTCGATCGTCGCGCCAAACCTGTCGGTCACCGCCGATTCAACGCTCGACAACAGCGGCGGCAAACTCGAGGCCAATCAGCTTGCGCTGGCGGCAGCGAACCTCGTGAACCACGGCGGTACGATCACGCAGTTTGGATCGTCGGCGATGGGGATGAACGTTAGCGGCACCCTCGACAACTCGGCCGCTGGCGTGATCCAGACGAACGCCACGGATTTGACGCTCGAGCCGGCCGAGCTGAACAACGCGGGCGGCACCATCACGCATGCCGGCACCGGCGCGCTGACGATCGCGCCGGGCAATGGATCGAGCGCGCTGAACAACGCGTCGGGCACCATCGTGACGAAGGGACAAGCCATCGTCAACGCGGCGATCTGGAACAACGCGAGCGGTATCCTCGCCGCGCAGCGCGGCATCAACGCGACGATTACGGGTGACGTGAACAACGCGCAGGGCCTGCTGCGATCGGACGCGTCGCTGTCATTGAAGAACGGCGGTGCTCTGTCAAACCGAGGCGGGCACATCCAGGCGGGGCAATCGGTTGCGGGCGACACCAGCACACTCGCCATTCAATCGGCCTCGATCGACAACGCGGACGGCGCCATTGTCGACCTCGGTGCCGGCAAGATGACGGTGCAAGGCGGTAGCCAGATCGCCAATAGCCGTGCCGGCGGCGTAGCGGGCATGGGTGCGATTACCGGCAACGGCGATGTGACGGTCAGCGCCGCGTCGATCAACAATACGCAGGGCGGTCAGCTCAGCGGCGCATCGCTGCATGTTCAAGGCAACACGTTGGACAACAGCGGCGGCACCATCGGCAACGTAACGAATTCGAATGGTGACGTGGACGTCACGACGACCGGCGCGATCACGAATACGAACGGCCAGATCAGCTCGACGCACGACCTGTCGATTGCGGCGGCCACGCTGCAGGGCGGCGGCACATACAGCGCAGCGCACGACGCCAACGTGAACCTGCAGGGCGATTACACGACGACGTCTGATACGCAGTTCAACGTCGGTCATGATCTCGCCTTCACGTTGCCCGGCACCTTCACGAACAACGCGAACCTGCAATCGGTCAACAACCTGAGCGTCAACGCGGGCAACATCGTCAACGTGGGCGCGCTGACTGCTGGCGGCCTGCTGCACACGCAATCGACCAACCTGACGAATACGGGCGCACTCGTGGGCGCCAGCGCGTCGCTCAACGCAACGAATACGCTCTCGAATCTCGGGCCGACCGCGCTGATCGGTGCGTCGGACAGCAACGGTACGCTCGAAATCCTCGCGCACGACATCGAAAACCGCGACGACACGACCGCGACTGATTCGATGGCGACGACGGCCATCTTCGGCATGGGCAAGGTCGTACTCGCAGGCGGCAAGGACGCAAGCGGCAATTACACGAACGCCGCGCTGGTCAACAACGTGTCTGCCCTGATCCAGTCCGGCGGCGACATGGAACTGCACGCGGACAAGATCACGAGCACGCGCCGCGTGATGAAGACCTCGACGAGTTCGATCGATCCATCGCTGCTCGGCCAGTTCGGTATTCCGATCAGCGGCCGTACTGGCCAGGTTGGCGTGAAGGATCCGGACAGCATCGGCGGCGTCTACACCGAGCCGCCTCACGGCGGTCAGTGGAACAGCACGTATCAGTTCACGACCTACTACGCGGATAGCGCGACGGCGACGACCGTGACGGACATCAGCCCGGCCGCGCAAATCGTGTCGGGCGGCAGGATCGATGCGTCATCGGTCGGCACGCTGCAAAACTACTGGAGTAACATCGCCGCGGTCGGCGACATCAAGATGCCGTCCCACTACGACGCCGACGGCTGGGCGGCGTCCGGCCAGAAACTGCCGGGCGTGACGGTCTCGTACTCGGGGCAGTATCACTACAACAACTACGACAATAGCGAACACGACTGGCAACTGCCGTTCGGTAACGCGCCGTTCGTGACGGGGCGCCCGGGCGGCTATACGCAGGCGGCGCCGGCATCGATCAAGGATTACACGCTGCCGGGCTACTTTTCGACGCTGAGTTCCAACGGCACGATTTCGGGAACGGGCGTCAGCGTCAGCAACACGGCGGGCAACGCATCGATTCCGTCGCTCGGCTTGCTGCCGGGGCAGTCGGTGCCGGGCCTAACGCCCGCCAACCTGAGCGGTAACGCGAGCGGCGCGAAATCGGGTGCATCGTCGGTGCACGGTGGTCCGCAGGCGCCGGTGGATCCGATCATCGCCAGTGCGACGGCGCTGAACGTGTTGAACAACCTCACGATTCCGCAGGGTGGGTTGTACCGGCCGACTACCGCGCCGAATGCGAACTACGCGATCGAGACGAACCCGGCGTTTACGAACCAGAAGAACTTCATTTCGAGCGACTACTTCTTCGGACAACTCGGCGTCGACCTCACGCACATTCCGAAGCGTCTCGGCGACGGCTTTTATGAGCAGCAGCTCGTGCGCAATCAGGTGACGTCGCTGACCGGCAAAGCGGTGCTGGGGCCGTACGCGGATCTGCAAACGATGTACCAATCGTTGATGACGGCGGGCGCTGATCTGTCGAAGTCGCTCGATCTGCCGATGGGCGCGAGCCTGTCGGCCGAGCAGGTGTCGAAGCTGACCAGCAACGTGATCATGATGGAAACGCGCGTGGTGGACGGCCAGTCGGTGCTGGTGCCGGTCGTGTATCTCGCGCAGGCGAACCAGCAGAATGTCAACGGCCCGTTGATCAGCGCAACGAACATCGATTTCCAGAACGCGCAGTCGTTCACGAACAGCGGCACGATCAAGGCGGACAACACGCTGGCGATCCAGGGCAAGCAGATCGACAACGCGTT
>NZ_QTQI01000019.1 GCF_003853705.1 Burkholderia sp. Bp8992
CGGCCGTCGCGATGCGGCTATGCTCGCCCAACAGTTGCAAATGATTCTCCATTCGGTGTGCTGAATTTACCGCTTACACTCGTCTCTTCGATGCCATCAGTTGCCGCAACGCGTGCCCACCCGACTATCCGAGAACGGCACGCCGAACACTGGCAATCTGGCGAACAGTGATGCAATCCCGCGAGGTGGCATCGGTGAACAATGGCCGACGTTGTATCAGCCGATTTTGACAACCCGCTCGTCTCCGGTGACCCCGCCCTCGGAATTCGAAGTTTCACGCAACTTGTCCAGCACTTCCTGATAACTCTCATGCAGTGCCGGCCAGTCCACGCCAGGCTCAAGTGCCGCTGGATCAAGCCGACCAGAAGTCACAGCAAGGCGCACTGCCGGATGGCAGTGTCCGACTTTGGCCAACCAGCCAGCACATGCGAATTCCTCCCCTTGCCGTGATTGATGACACGCAAACATACTAGCGCCAAAATCCGGTCCCATGCCCCGGTGATCAGGGCACGTATCAGCCAGCTTTTCGGCTAGGTCGAGATCGAAGTTTGGAATATCTGCCGCGCCCGCGGCACGACGCCAGGGGCACGATGCACATGGTTTGCCAGGTGTTTTCATAATCCGGCGGCTTCGTCATAAACGACCGCTACATCGATGGCATACGCCGACACCACGCGTGGGCACTTCACCAGAACCAATTCCTGAGCCTTTGCTTCTTGCTCGCGCCTCGGTCGGCTACAGTCGTTCCACATGTCTTGCCCTAGTTTTGCACTCGCGGAAATCATCGCTCGCCCTCCTATCGCACTGTGCCGTTCTGGCAGTGCCCACACCACATGCCTTTGCTCGCATTGCACAATGCTGGGCGGCCACAATACTGGCAACGGATCGAGATTGCTCCGAGATACATAGATAGCATTTCCTCGCTCAAAACCGGATCGTGTCAACCGGTACGTCAATCCCATGATGCATCAGGACTGCTTCACGGAAGGCACGCCATTCCTCAGTACCAGCCGCCTCGTGCGTGCAATGCAGGCACTGGTCCGCGCCGGCCAACTGCTCGGTTACGGTCCGATGTACGTCTACGCCAAAACGCTTGCTGAATCGCCCGACACATGACCCATCATGACCTGTCACCCATACGGTGTCGCCAGCCGTCGAGACGTCAATGGTGTAAATCTGTTCCATCAGTTCCGCTTCCTTAAGCGAGTTCGTACTTATCGAGCAGTTCGAGTTTTCGCATCTCTTTGCGACGTCGCTCTTGCCGCGACTCCTCGGTCGGAATGATGTCGCGCTTGGCAGCCAGCGTCGCGTCGTAGCGTTCGATTTCCGCCACGAGAGTTACGAGTTCCCTAAGTTCCGCTCGAGCTCTGGTGAACATATCATTTCCTTTCTCAGTGTATTGGCCGTCGGCACGATTATTTGATCAACTGCATCCCCGCGACCTTCGAGGCCGACACGTCGAAAGTAGCCGTGTACTCGCACTCGGCTACATGCCCCGAACGCTCGATCAAGCAGTCCGCGAAATCCGCCTTTGAAGATGCTAAAACTCGAAGTGCCTTACGTACCGTGTCAGCACTTTCGACGACCAGTTCTCTGGTCCCGATCATTGATTCGACGATGTCCTTCATCTGCTCTCGTTCGACACCGTAGCAGCGCCCAAGTACCCAGACGACCTCGATTAATGCGACTTGCGAAACATATCCCGGCCGCTCGGGCGACAGGGACTCCATCAGTGCCGTCGCCTTCTTCGACTGAATCTCGTCGTCTTGCGCGAAGTAGCGGACTAGCACGTTTGTATCCAGTCCGATCATCGCGCTGATGCCCCCTGCTCGGCGATGGCCTGATTCATGTCGTCAATCGACACCGGTTTCGCGGGCTTCTTCACAATGCCCTTAAGGGCCTCGAGCGAGCGCGTGGCCGGATAGATCTCGTACCGGCCTGTCGCCTCGTTGAAGCTGAATTCGATCCGGTCGCCGGCCTCCAAACCAAGCTGATTGCGCACGGCCACTGGAATCGTGATCTGGCCCTTTGAAGTAATAGTTGCGGCTGTCATGGTGACACCTCCCCATTCCTTACTTTATGGTAAGGAAAAGCAAAAAGCAAGAGTAGCCTCCAGCCGCATCGCACCACCAATGTACCTCCCGCTGCTCGCCAAGCTCACAGCTTTGACTCCAGTGCTGCATTGGGGCCGTTGACAAAGGCGGCTTTCGGATTGCCGCCGTCTTGAGTCATTGTGCGGGCGAGGGTCGGCTACAACGAACCGGTTGGACGGTCTGACGTTCATCGTGGATAAGCGTCAGATTGTCAGTACGGTGTGACGGCGGCGTCCGACGCACCCGACCGCCTACCTCGCCGGATTCGGCGTGTCTCGTTCGAAGGTAATGATGGACCGCGTGGTGGCGGGCCAGTTCGGCATCTGCCGCCATGGAGTCAGCACCTCCAGACGGTCGCCGGAGACGCGGAGCTCCCGGCACCGCATCGTGCCGATCCATTTGGGATTCCAGGCGGCCTCGACCTTGGTACACCATTGGCTGCCTTCGATTCGCTCCATTCCCTTAAGAGTTGAAGTCTCCACAAAATCCGGGGCGGTTCAGGTCAGGGGTATTCAGGCTCATGATCGTGGCTATTGAGCCGCCCGGCGGGGCGGCGCCTTACTGGCGATCGAGCATCATCGCCCGATGGGCCCCGCTGGAGTTGGCGATTTAGTTACTTCGCCAACGGTACTGCACCCGGGCCGGCCAAAAATCCGAAATTCATCGTTCAATGGCAATGGCCGGATACGCTGTTTGACTACCCCTTTAAAGCAGCAGCCGTGATACCCCCAACGGTAGATGACCACCAATCAAAGCCTTTACCTGAGAAAGCCAAGAACGAACCTCCAAGAAATACAGCAAAGACCACGACCATACGGGCCGGCCTGAAATTGA
This sequence comes from Burkholderia sp. Bp8992, assembly GCF_003853705.1. Classification (GTDB taxonomy): domain Bacteria; phylum Pseudomonadota; class Gammaproteobacteria; order Burkholderiales; family Burkholderiaceae; genus Burkholderia. Next base: position 2,928 of record NZ_QTQI01000019.1, read on the forward strand.
ATGTGAGACCAACCAGCCTGACGGCCATCACGCTTCCAGTAATCCGAGCCATACTTTCCGCGCACTGGAAAACTGCCATCAACGCATTCGAAAGCAAGACACCCACAATCGCGGCCGTTCCAACGATGTTCTCGAACACTACGCGATGTCCGTATTCCGATAGGCCGTTCCAAAAGTCACGCGCCTGCATATGAGTTGCCATCTGAATAACGTGCCCGTCCAATCGCCCATAACCGAAGTTGAGCAAGCTCAAAACGATGATCGTAACAACAGGGTTGATAAACAATTTGACCATATCCCCCATGTTCCCTCTTCAGTGCGAAGTCGCCAGAGAAATCCGATGACAAGAGGCAGGATGGGCAAACTCGACAGAAGCGCAGCCTTCGTAAGGACGTCATAGATTCCATCGATGTGTCGCACGTACAGCCAGCACATGATGACCGATACCACGGCTGCGAGGACGGCAATCTCTCCACCCGCGCCCCCGCCACCGCCACTACCACCCGATCCGCCAGACCCTCCATTATTGTTAATCCGCGTGTTATTAGTAACGCTGATAGTGCGGTTACCATTTCCGACAACATTCCCATTTCCCACGATGTCAACATTTACGTGTTTCATACGTTATCCTTATTAATATGTCGATTTAAGTTCACAAAATTCAGAGTGTCGTCTCGCCCACGGCCATGAGAAGCCTGCGTGCCGTTAAGGCATCGGCAGCCCGGCACCGAGCCGTACCGAATCAGGCCGCGTATGCCCGAATATCGAGCACGTCGTACCGAATGTCGAAACCGGCTATGCAATCGCTGACGTACCGATGCACTCGCCAATCCCAACCTTCGGGCCCGCCGCCGCCGATGAGCATCAATGGGCGTGCAAGCTCTGCCTCTCGATGTCGGGCGATGCCGCGTAGTGTTCGCCTGTCGAGCCAACTCATATGTGGCCTTCCATCAGGGTGCGTATGCCAGTCTCCCAGATAAACCGCGCGTCCCGATGATGCCTCGAAAATATCGTCGAGCCGATGGCACTGCCAGTCATGATCGGGGTGAAATCGCTGGCGCTTGTGCCGGGCGGCCGGTCCTGGTCCGATAATGTGCTGAACAACCGGCTCATTGTTACTGGCGACATATCCAACTAGGATGCCCCCCGTTTCGAGCGGATACGCGCGGCGAGCCTCATCAAGCATCTCGTCGAGCGCGGGCGCGTCAATCCAAAGCTGGCTCATACCCGCGAGCTGCAGACCAGACAGTCCTGTCTCGCAGCCAAAACATAAGTCGTCCAATCAGGCGCAATTGACATCCCTTCTCTCTGGATATCGGCAACCGCGACGTCCCACGAAAAGTCTGGATATCCGTCATGCGCTCCCGAACATAGAGTCGCGACCGCCAAACGGCTGGCGAGGTTGGCGATCGCATCACTATCGATCCCTGCACCAATGAACGTGGGTTGGGAGCACCCGCCGGGCTGGATTTCATCTGTACCGGCATCTGCCGGCAGTCGGATCGTCTTATCCTCGAGACCGCGAAGAAAACAATGCCAACAGCCGTTCGAACTGCCCGCCCTGATTCGACCGACGATGCCGCCTGCAGCGCCGTGCGTCGTCGTCAGCCAAACATACGGCTTCCCGAGCTCACGAGCGAGATCTGCCAGGAAGTGACTTACCCGGTGATTCGCGGCTGCGTCAATGACGATATCTGCCTCGGTCGCCAGCTGCCGGAGGATCGCATATTCAGAAACGCGATTGTCTCCGGAGGGCACTCCGATGCGAAGATTACAGCCACGCACGGTCGTGTATGGATACTCATTGCCGATGTGCAACGCCAGAGCGGTCGTCTTCTGGAGCCCTGCGTACTGCCATCCCAACGCCCACCGCACCGTATTTCCGACCTGCAAGTTATCGCAATCGACGAGTTCAAGCCGGCCGATTCCTGCCCTTGCCAGTTGGAGACAGACGGGCGATCCCAAGCTGCCTAGCCCAACAATCAACGCGGCCTTGTCGCGCATCGGTGTCAAAAATGGCGCGCGCCGCAGCCAAGCTTGCTGGCCTCCCCAATCCGCTCGCACAAAGTCCACGCGAAAGACAGCCGGACGCGATCGCTTTGCTTCTCGCGTCACACGTACGGACAAGAATATCCAGTCATCCGCGGAGTGCCGCCAGGACACTTCGTCGGGATAAACCACACCGACTACGATGACGTCGCCCCGCTTCGCAGACGAAAGCATTTTCCCCAGTTCAGGAAGCTTAGCTTCTATCTGGCGGAATACATCTTGCGCGGCGGTCTCGAAGGAACTGACCTCCGGCCTTTTCTCCAGCCTCAGCCAAAAACCGTTCGAACGGACTGCGAAGGCCGGTATCTTCGCCGCGAAAGTCACGAGTGGCTTGTTGTGCATGTCGCTTATCGACGCAACGACGCCATTGACGAAACACCGATCTGACCATCCGGGCGGCGCAGCACGAAGCAGTAGGTTAAGCCGCCCTGCTGACACCTCCGCCGGCGGGGTTTCGTCCGGAACGACGACCGCACATTCCACCGCATACGGCAAGAACGACGACAAAGGCTCGCCAACATGATCCTCTGCTTTCGCGATGGCCTCAGCAGCTGCGCTACTGTTGTTAACTTCCAAAATCGCTGGCAACTGCTCCTGAATCAGCGTCGCCAGCGAATCGTGCCCGGGACGCCACTCCTCTCCCTCTCGCGCCAAAAGGCAGAGATTTTGCCCAAGAGGGTGCTGGTGGCGCTGAAACTGACCGGGATCCGTCGTCACCGCTGGCACGAAGTATGGATACATATCCGGGTAACTGGCCGTGAGTGCCAGCACCCCATCTCCGTGCGGCACGTCAACATGTACCACCAGCTGCCCCGCCTCCATCGCAGCGGCGTCAATCGACCAACGATATCCCAGTCGCTCCAGCGCCTCCTTCTCCCTGGAGAACGCAGCCGGATAGCGGTCCCACCAGGCTTTCATGATTAACCCACCGGCCGATGACCAGGAGGCTTCGGCGCACCGGATCCCGGGTCCGGCCGCCCCGGCGGGTTCGGCGGTGGTTGGTGGCCATGATCATGATGGCCGGGATGCGCGTGGTCACCATGGTGGCCATGCTTGGAACCGTCTTCATGGCCGCGCTGTTCGTGCGCGCCCTTCTGGTCATGCTCGCTCATAGTCGCTTTTCCTGATAGATCGCCGGCAGCATCTGTCGATGCTGATCGGCCGCCATCCACGGCCGATGGAACTATTCTATCGGCGCGCGCAGAAAATACAACTACTTTTTATGACCACATATTTTAAGCGATGACATAAAATCAATCTTGGCCTACAATGTGGTGCGGAGGACTACCTTATATGAACCTGCCCCGAGACACCCAGCGCGAGCGGCTGTACTACATCGAATTTCTGGCCCTATTTTCTGGACAAGTGAGCAGGAAGGACCTGACTTTCCGGTTCGGGATTAGCGAACCTGCTGCAACCAAGGACCTATCGCTCTACGCAGAGTTAGCCCCTTCGGTGCTGAGATACGACCTGCGCCGGAAATGCTACGTTTTTGACGGCGGACAGCCATACTTCGAACACAACGTCGAGCAGGCCCTGCATGCGTTAGCGGGCGACGGCGCTGTCGATTTCGATCCTTCGAGAACAAAGCGAATCCCTGGTTGGGTAAGCACAAGCATCAAGCGTCAGGTTCCGCTGGAAATCGCTGCGACTCTCACCCGCGCTATCGATCAGCAACAGTTTGTTATTGCTGAGTACACCTCACTAACGACTGGATCTCACTCCCGAAAACTCTCACCGTTGGCTCTCGTGAATGACGGCCTACGCTGGCACATTCGGTGTTTCGACCACGAAAAGGAAGAGTTTCGGGATTTCGGGCTCACTCGATTCACGAGTGTCGAGGAACGTGGCAGTTCCGATGTCGACTTGTCAAAAGATCGTGACTGGAACACCGAAATAATGTTGCGTCTTACCCCACATCCCCAGGCCCTTCACCCGGAAACGACATATGCTGACTATGACATGAAAGACGGCGCCAAGACTGTCACGCTCCGTGCTTGCCTAGTGGGATATTTTTTGCGTCATTGGCATGTTGACTACTCCCCAAACGCATCCGGCAACCCGCGCGCGCAACAGCTCTATCTCGCGAATCGGAGTGAAGTGATTGACGCCGGTACTCCGGCATGGGCGCTGCAACCTTAGGTGACTAGGTCGGAGCAGTTGTGAAGAATGACGCGACGTCTTCATCACCGGTAACGTAATCGCCCTTTCGGAGGCACGATGCGCTCTTGATACAATGATGTGATCAGCTCGATCTTGCTGGCTCGCCGTCGGTCCAGCAGGGAACATGCGGACGTCCCGGTACGCCGAGAAAGCACGAGATCATCGTCTACCCAGACGCTAACGAACACTAGCCAATCAAAGATGCAAGATATCGAATTCTATCGCGCAAACGAAAAACCATACGGCGTTTTCAGTAACCTGTATAAACGCGCAATCGTATTTGAAGGCATCGAGTATCCCACGTCAGAACACGCCTATCAGGCGGGCAAAGCCAGAAAGGACTCAGTTCGCGATTGGCTCATGGCTGCGCCCTCACCCTCGCTGCTTGCGATGGCGGCGCATGGACTGTATGTGTGGGACGTTCACCCTGACTGGTCCAAAACCAAATTCGCCAGGATGAAACAGGTACTGCATGCCAAATTCACCCAGCACCAGGACTTGCAGGAGATTCTGCTTTCGACAGGCGACGCAAGACTGGTAGAAACCGCAACGGTTGACAATGCGGTCAATCGGCTTTGGGGACAGGTGAACGGTGTCGGGAAAAATATGCTGGGGGTCTTGCTGATGGAGGTCCGCTCAGAAATCAGGGCATCGCTTGTCAAACCGTCCCGGGCAAAGACAAAGCCCGCCCTCTCCCGCCGGAAATCAAACCGGGAAAAGCTCACAGCATAACTTCGCGGGCTTTCGCGGCGGGATATGCAGTCCAACGCCGGAGTACGATGACCTGCCGACCGCCTGCGCGGATTCATAAGCATCGCGCCAATCTCCGGCTTCCCAGATTGCATCTGGGTCACGGGCTTCCATCAGATCAGCCAAGGCCAGCAACTTGTCTCTTACCTCATATCGGGCCAACCCACGTGCCCCTGAATGCATGCAGTTCAGGGCGGCCAGTGCCTGACCGAACCGAAGAGACGCTGCAAGCGTTGGTGTGTTCAATTCTCGCGATGAACGGCCCCCGTATAACGCGTAAAGCAAACCGGCAGTACACCAGTCACCCGCTCCGGCCGTGTCAGCCACACGCGGGACACTGAACGCCGTCAGCGTCCGCCAACTCCCCTGCGGCATGTCGGACGCCACCCTGAAGCGAAGTCCCTGTGCGCCCAGTGTCTGAATAACCACCTCAACATCCGAGCAGTCAAACGCCGCCAGTTCCGTGATTCGTTCGTCCGCGTACTTCAGGATGTGACACGCATCGATCGCCCGCTGAAAATCCGCCGTTCTGACAGCAACGGCGGATGGCTCGAACACGACTAACGCCCCCCGACTACGGTAGTTCTCCGCCAGATTAAGCGACCAGTCAGTGACGCGATCAAAGTAGAAAACATCCGGCCGTTCGATCTGCCGCAGCACCGTATGGCAGTACGCGTCCCCAGCCTCGGACGCAAACCCCCGCTTCTGTCCACAAAAGGGGCACGAGAAACTGAATCTGTGGGTACATTCGTGATCGCCGGGCCACTGGTAGACAACCGGCGTATGTGCATGGTCTTCGTGCCTGATGAACCGGGTATCCGCCCGAAGAACCTCGAACTCACGGCGGATGCGCCTGCCGGCAACATCATCCCCGAGCCTCGCGACCGGGGCGCTCGACCAGCCAAGGAATGCGAGAATAGCCAGGACATTCCCTGCCGAGCCGCCCAATTCGGCCCGCACGCTGGTCCTATCCTCGCCCAGGAGGACATCCAGCGCCAGCAGACCTGTCCCCACGACGTGTGGTCGCGTGTCAGACCTTTCCGGCAAGCTCAATCGAATCGTCATAGGGAACCCCAGCAAGCCAAACGTGCCACAAGTGGTTGGGCTTTTGAACAGTCAGCCCTGCGGGAGGTGCTGAGGCAGTAGTATACCCGATCGTCTCTACATACAGCATCGGGAGGTCCAGGTCGATCGCAGCCAGCAGCATTCCCAAACTGCCCATGCGCCAGCCGTTCGGCGAAAGCACCGTGATCGCTGTCTGCTTGGTCGCCTGAAATACCTCCTTGCGCGCGGAGTCCATCCTCGAAATCGACTGAAAGACATCCATCGGGTCCGATTCGTGCGCGTAGATGATGTTCAGATGACTGCTCTCCCAGTCGCCAAGGAGGAGATCTCCAAACTCGAAGAGCAGATCGTCTCCGCGCCGGGGACGCGCCGACGGAAAAGGTACAATCGGACAGACTTCCGCCACCGGAGCGTTTGCCGATAGTGCCTGAAACATGATGCTCATCTGAGGTAGTGAGCTCTCTGCCAGTTGCGGCACCCACAGCTTCAGGTTGTCAGCGCTGACATCAAGCCCCATAGTTCCCTGAAATCCGTGCATCCACTCGGCACGGTCATTGGATTCCGACTCCAGCCTGATCTCACGATGATCGTTTGTCGCCATCAGAACGTGAACGTTTGCTCCAGACTGCATGCTGCGCTCAATGGCCTGCTTGACGAGGGGAAAGCATATCCCGCGCGACATTCCTGTCGCGTCGATGACGACGTCAGCGTAATCGCCTTCGTACCAGTTGTCCGCTGCACGGGCAGCGACGCGCCCGCCGACCGTCGCACCGTCGTCGGCCACGATGCGCACGTCCTCGAACCGGAGCTGCTCCCGCGGTATTGTTCGCTCGAGGTACGCAACATGGCTGGCGCCAATGTCATTCAACGTCTTCGAGCTATCGCGCCGTCTTTCCACCATAAAGCGGAAATCAACGCATTTTGCCGCGGCCAGCTCAGTCGCAAAATAGAGGCTGCTCGTCTCAATCCCGACGGTCCCGATAAATAGCACGCGCCTTGAGTTCATCAGGTGTTCCGACAGAAAGGGAAGCACGTCGGCGTCGCTCTGGGCGTAGCACCTGTCGCGGGAAAAACGATTCATTCACTGATACTCGCAATAAGCTCCGACAAGTGGCCCTCACAAAAGCCACCACGCCCAAACGTCAGTCCGTGCTTCAGGATCGGAAGTCCACCCAGTTGAAACAGGCACCATGTCCGTCGTTTGCATTCATAGTTCTCAGTGAGAGAAAGCGCGTTATAGGCAAGCGCGTAGTGCAAAACAACCACTAGATTGCCCCCATCCTTCTGGAAACGATCCATTTCGGACTGAGGTATCCCGAACGCATTGGCACCGTCATCCAGCGGTGCGTTCGGTTCAAGAGTGCGGCCCCTGCAGCGGGACGCGATGAATTCGACAAGCCGGCGTACTGCATCACTGTGCGGGAAATTCCAGCGTTCGATCGTCGAAGCCGCCTGCCGGACCAGGATTTCATTTTGAACCTTCGCCTCCAGTCGAGGCTCTCGCCCGCGCACAATTCTAGTTTCCACGTTGTCCACCAATGCACCCGCCAGCTGGATAAATTGCTCGATATTCTCGCTACTCGCATCGACCAAACGATCAAACCCGTAGTAGAAAGGCTTACCATAGTCATGGAGTAACTGGAGGTTGGCACCAGCAATCAACGAGGCGTTCACTGAACGTGACGCTACCGGCTCATCCGGTCGCAACTCAAGCTCCTCGGGTTCCGAAGAAAATAGCTCTGTCTGAGGGGTACGACGAGACTCGCGGTGTATCAAGATCCGGAGCAGCGCCTGCCGGGTATCATCCGGTAGTTCAGCAGGAATCCATGACCGGATGAGATCAACACGATTTGCGGCAAACCCACTCTCATCGATCACCCTCTTGACCGCAGCAGTCAGTTGCCGCATGTCCGCGGACTGCAATACAGGATCCTTCGTCGACAGACAGTCCTCAAGACGGATCGACTGCCTGCGCAACGTGGGCATCTGTTCGATATACCGCTTTGATATGTCCTTGACCGTCGCCTTAAACGCGCGCTTGTCCGATGCACCTTTCTGCATGAGCTTGAGCACCCAGTCGCGGTCCCGTGTACTACCCGCGGCACTGACAGACGCCCCCTCAGGATCCGACGTCAACGCACGCCGGAAGACATCGTGGCCAATCGCATCGACGCGCGTGACCAGCCATCTGGCAACCTTCAGCTCCCGCCCCTGCAGCCACTGCTCAACATCCGCGAACTGTTCAGGATGCAATTCATGTGCATCATCGACAATTGACAGCGGCCTCATGGTGATTTCGCCGCCGTCAACCCCCGCGATGGCCGGTATGCGAATCGCTTCGATGATCGAAAAGGCCTCATAGGAACTTTGCGGGCCGATCTCGGCCAATTGGTGCTCCGCGGGTGGCACCAGGGCAGTGACGATCCGAAATATCCGTGCCTCGACTGACCGCGCGTAGTCTCGAAAGGCAAGCGTATCTTCGGCGCGAATAAGCCTCGCCTGAACCTCAAATTGCTCACGCGCAACTATCTTGACCTGCGAAAGATCCGCACCGGCCCCCTCAATCTTTCTCAACCATCCAAGTACTGAGCGAACCTGGATCAAGGACCGCAGAAGAGCGGACTTCACCTTGGCCGAATACGGCAACTCCCAGATATCCCGCATATCGGGCGTTGTTGCGAGTCGAAAAGCCAGTATTCGCGGCCGAAGATCCTCAATGACCAGACACTCAGTCAAGGCACGTGTTACGTCCTTGTGGTCTGTACTGGGCAACGACCTCAACAAGGCGACAACGGTGTCGAGTTCGATCAGTCGCGCAATCGTGGTCTTGCCGCTACCCGGTGTTCCGACCACAATGACGAGTCTGTCAAAGAACGATGCGGCGTTGCTTTCAAAGAACCGTCTGAGCGGCTCCGGGCTGAGAATAGATAGTAGCGCGCCTGGCGCATCAAAATATTCCGTGGCGCGTTTCTTGAACGGATTATCCATGGTCAGCGTGTCGCTTTTTTCGGGAGAACAGTGGTCTCATCTGATGCGAGGGCGGTACGCGGTCAGGTCCGGATGTCGCCCATAGAATCGCGACCGAGTTGTTGGGCGCATTGTGATAAAGCACGACAGGAAGTCCGCACTGTCGATATCCGTACCAGACATTCTTCCCGAGATGCACGTCCTGAATCGAAGGGTCATAGCAGTCTTTAAGCAACTTGACCAGATCCGCGGGGCCGTCATCGTCAATCACAATGTCGTTGCTAAGCACGGCAGAAAACGTCGATTCAAACCGGAATGCTCCGGTTAGCGCCCGGAACCGTCCAATGGCATCGTCCACAGTTCCCGTCGCACGGCTGGAGCCCAGGTAGTGGTGAACGTGGATACAGCAATCCACGGTAAGCGATGTACCGAGCCGCCCCTTGTTCTGTTCGCAGAAGACAGGGATCTTCCCCTTCCATTCACCCTTATCGTTCTGCCGGATCAGCGTGGCACCCGACGCGGTGAAATCATCGATCAGACAGACGCGTTCAAATAATGCGTCCTCGTCGCAGAAGCCCAGTTTGTCCAGACGCTCACGCAATGCCTCGTTCAACTTCTTCCACTTCTCGTTTGATATCTCGCTGGCAGCGACAACCTGCTCCGTGGAAACACGCCCTTCGTTATCCCGGCGGAAAATATCGATTTTTGCTCCGTCGCTCAACCCGACGTAAAGCGTCCGGATTCCGATCAATTCGAGGCGACGTTCAGCCGACTTGTTGCCCCATGTTCTATACAGGGGTACACCCAAATGAGTTGCCACTTCGGTGCGCATGCAACGCAGAAGCACCGGCATTGTCAGATTCACCAGATGGTGCATCTCGCCCTGACTGATAAATACAAGCCGCCGTCGAAGAAAGGAATAGGCCGTCGTGCGATCCTTGCTAGTGAACTGCCCAAGCCAGGCAAGAAGGTTGACATAGAAACGCGCTCCAGGACTATAGCCCTGGTAGTGGTCATATTTAGCGCCGACCATCAGCCGCAACCATGCAAATTCTTCCGTTGCCCGGGTCTCGTCCCACTCCATCAGGTCTGCCAGGAGGCGCATGGCAAGTTGTGCCTTCATTTTGCAAACCCCGGCACTGTCAAAATTGCACGAACATGTTCGATAAACTCCGGCGCGAACCGCAACGCCCCTCCGTCGACCACAAGCGCTTTGAGGTAAAATCGCGTGCCCTGTGCGCCAATAAGGCCTTGAGGCAGAAAATTCCAGCAGGCATCCCTTGCAATTGAGACGCCACCTACACTGAGACCCAGGCCCGCATTGAGAAATTCGTAATCGTTACCCTCGATGTCACCCGAATCTCCAAGCCTGAGAATTTCGTCCTCGCGATCACAACCAACGGTCGCGGCAATGGACGAAACGACCTTGTCCTTACCTGCAGATTCGGTGACCACGTCTATCGAGTGACCTGAATAAAAAATTCGCCACCCGTCATACCCTTTGGCGTGGAGCCATTGGCGCACGTATGCCCCAACGCGGCACTTCGCCGAATGATCACGAATGCGGAGGCTCAACTGCCCTTCACCGATTTTCGGCGACGACTTCAACGCACCGAGCAGGGTTGACTCAGTCAACCACTCAGTCAACTCGACGAACCTCGGGTCAGGCTTACCCTGCACCGGCGGTGCCTCGGCGAGACCCGATACAACCGACCCACTATAAAAACCGATCGTGATCCACTTCCACAGCTCTTCACCAAGCTTGGTCCGCAGATCGCCATGCAGCGAATCGCCTCGACCTGTTGCAAAGCCGATCGGAAATCCGGCACCTGCGATACGCCCTATTTCCGATAGCAGGCAGGCATCAAGCCCATCAAACCGGAGGTCCGTATTGCAGAACGTTCCATCGAAATCACATACCAGTGCACGGAATCTCGCCCGCTCAAGCCGGTCGGCGAACGCAACGCCTGCCTGCCTGAATGTTTCGTAGGTCGCGCGGGGCGCATCCACGTTTCGTACTTTACGGACCAGAGCTGGGGGCCACCCAGCTCGTCCACGAACGGCCTCACGTACATCCGACGCGTGCAATGCCCGCCCGAACTCCGGAACATCGGGTTGCCCTGGATCAATCCCGCGGCGTTGGGAAAGGATATCGGTTAGCAGGATTGCATCAATCACGCTCACTATTTCCGCGAGTGCGTGTTCTCCTGGCAGGTCGAGCCGAACGACAGGCACATCTGCGGGAAACGTCCCTATCGTCGCCCGCGCCAGTATCCGGTCTCGAGGTGACTCGAATGACACAAAGCACGGCGCGAGTTCCCGATTGGCCAGTTGCAGGTGACGACCGTGTGCGAACTGCCGGTAATCAACTTTCTGGACCACACCGATCGCCGATTCGGCAATTTTTGATTCGATATCGATCGCGCCAGCTATGCCATCCCTGCCATAAAGCACGCAAATTTGACGGCCGCCAGTGACCGCGTCCTCGAGTCCCTGTTCCGCAATCTGGCGGCGACGCCGCTGAAGCCACTGCTCGTCGATTTGCTCAAGGTATCGATCCAAGCCATCAATCGCGTATCCGCGAGCGATCAGGATCATGGTCGCGATCAGGGAATTGGTCGCAAGATATCCATCTTTTCCCCACGGAGCGGCGAAAGCGGCAACCGTCGCGCCCGACGCCCGAAGCCTGTCCGCCAGCGGGCTTTCCGGTGCCAAGGTCAGAGCAAACCCAGGAATCTCCAGCGTCAGCATGTGCCGGCCGGCAGCGAGAACATCCTTGTTCTTGCCTTCGGCCGACACCAGAACGACTGCGCAGTCCTCTGGCCTGGTCTCATGCGCGAAAAGGTCGACCGGGGTTGACTGACGCGAGATCCGACCGAACTCCGATTCATGAAGTTGGGCAAGAAAAGCCGCCGACGTCGACGACCCCCCCGAACCGACCGCAAGCAGACTTCGCCCCGAATTGCCAGCGATAACGCGAGCCAAAAGGACAACGTTTTGCTCAAGCGCCCAACGTATTGCGCTCGGCAGGTATGCAATTTCCTCGGCGAACTGCTTTCCCATCCCCGGTAGTCTCTCGGATTCTCGTTTATCTGCTGTCTTTGAACCGCTTACGTAGGGCCACTACATTAACATTAAATCGCGGTCTCAACATGGAAGTAAAACGATCCTTGCGCCTGCTTCCAGCGGCGGACCAACAGTGGAAGCGAGATTGGTTATCCTTTTGCGTTCGGCTAAGGCAGCCGCGATGGAACATCGCTCCGCGCTTTGCAACTTGCTGCGCAGTGCTCCAAGCGCGGGAACAACCGATAGGACTGTACGCCCTTTCGCCGCAAATGTGAGCCGTACCTGAAAAGATCGCACACGAACCTATGGGACGCCTCCCGGCGCTAACGCACCGGGACCGGGCTTTCGCGCTGCGCGCCGAGCTGCGTTCCGCGTCTCACCCCTGTCGGGCATCAATCCCTAGCGCAACCGTCAACCCCATTCATCTTCGAGTTCAGCGTGGCCTGTACGGCTACGCTGCTGCGCGGCGCCCGTGCCTGGTCAACCCGAGGCACGGCATGCACCCGACTCCCAGGTTCCCGCCCTTGACCCGCGACCGTAGCCGATCGCGGGCAGGCATCAAGGGGCGCGGGACCGTGTTGCCCGCACCCCTCCCTCGCCTTTTTCCTTGACACCTGCCCGCGATCGGCTCCTCCAGTCGCACGGGCGGGAACCCGGGAGCCTGGCGGCAGCAAAGCCAACCCCGAGTTCCACCGGAAGGTGTCCAGCCACAACGGCAAGGCACGCCTTCTCGCCCGGTTCAGGTCCTCAACCTTGACCGGAGAAAATCATGCAACTCGCTTCCTCATTCCACTACAGCGCCCCGATGCTGCGCGCGGATTCGCCGCTTTCGGATGATCAGATTCGCCTCGTTGCCCCCTCAATCTTCGCGGACGGCAAGCACGAAAGCCGTTCCGAGCGCTATACCTACATTCCCACCATCGATGTGCTGCGCGGCCTGCGCAACGAAGGCTTTCAACCATTCATGATCTGTCAGACCCGCGTACGTGACACTGGCAAGCGCGAATTCACCAAGCACATGCTCCGGCTGCGCCATGCCGACCAAATCACCGGCGAGGAAGCCGACGAAATCGTGCTGCTGAACTCTCATGACGGCACCAGCAGTTACCAGATGCTCGCCGGCACATTCCGCTTTGTCTGCCAGAACGGCATGGTTGCAGGCGAGAACATCGCCGATATCCGCGTACCCCACAAAGGCAACGTGGTGCAGAACGTGATCAACGGTGCGTTCGACGTGCTCGACGGGTTCGAGCTGATCCGAGAACAGAAAGACGGCATGCGCTCGGTAACGCTCGACCGCGACGAACAGCACGCATTCGCCCGCTCCGCGCTCGCGCTGCGGTATGACCGGACCGACGCCGAAGCCCCGGCTCCCATCTGCGAAAGCCAGCTACTCGCCCCGCGCCGTTTCGAGGATCGCCGCGACGATCTCTGGACTGTCTTTAACCGGGTGCAGGAGAACCTGACCAAGGGTGGCCTGCATGGCCGCTCCCGCTCGGGCCGCGCGATGTCTACACGCCCCATTACCGGTATCGACCAGAACGTGAAGCTCAACCGCGCGCTGTGGATGCTCGCGGACGCGATGCGGCAGATGAAGGCGTAACGACTGCTACGGGCGGCGCATCCGCGTCGCCCTGCTGTTCGGTTTTGCGCCATGACGCCAGTCGGGTCACGTCCTGACGCATCCGCACCTTACTGGCCCGGCATCTTCCTTCCTACTATCAGGAGTCGATCATGCAAGCCCAATCTGTTGAAACCGTCACATCTGACGCCGCCGAATCCTCCGCCGTGCTCGAAACCGACTTCGGCAACGAGCAGCCGGTCGTGACGGTGCCGTATTCCAGCCTGCAACGTTCACCGTTGAACGTGCGCACGAAACTACCATCCGGCATCGCTGGACTGGCAACCAACATCCGCGCCAAAGGACTACTGCAAGACCTCGTAGTCCATGAAATCAAAAGGACACGCGGAAAGCACCGCAAATATGGCGTGTGCGCAGGTCAGCGACGCGAAGCCGCTCTCGATCTGCTGTTCGAACAGAAGCACATCGCCGCCGACTATCCGGTACCGGTGCGCATCGTCAGCGAAGGCGAAGCGCTCGCCATATCGCTGATCGAGAACAGCGAGCGGGAAGGACTCGACCCGTTCGACGTGCTGCGCGCGTATCGAATGCTGGCCGACGAAGGTCGCAGCGTCGATTACATCGCCGCGCTCTTTTCAGCGTCGCCTATTACCGTCAAACGGCGCATGAAGCTCGCCAACGTGTCGCCCAAGCTACTGGCGCTGCTGCGCGAGGACGCAATCACGCTCGACCAGCTTGCCGCACTCGCGCTCGCAGACGATCACGACACGCAGGAGCATCTGTGGTTCGATGCCAACGAGTGGCAACGTCAACCGCACTATCTGCGGCAGGCAATCACCCGAGCTGAGATCGATGCGAGCCGAAGTCGCCTCGTGCGCTTCGTCGGCCTCGACGCCTACGAGGCAGCAGGCGGCTATGTGCGCCGGGACCTCTTCAGCGACGACGAGCACGCGGGCTATATTGCCGATGCCGACCTGCTGCAGAACCTTGCCGCACAAAAACTCGACGCGGCAGCCGAGACGATCCGCGCGGAAGGCTGGGGTTGGACGGAAACGCGTGCCGAACGGGACGTGTTGGAGCTGAACCGTTACGGCAGACTGCACCCGGCCCAGCGCCCCTACACCGACGAAGAACAACGCGAACTAGACGCACTCATCGCGCAGCGGACCGAACTGGGCAACAAGCTCGATGCACTGGCCGATGACGACGAGGACGCCTATGACGAAGCCGAACGCCTCGACGCCGAAAGCGATCAGGTGGAAGCCGCAATCGGCGCGCTCGAAACCCGTGCCATCGTATGGGACGCAGCGCAGATAGCAGAAGCCGGTGCGTTTGTGATCGTCGGCCCGCAGGGTGAACTGGTGATCGAGCGCGGTCTCGTGCGGCGCGAGGACAGCGCGGCACTCGATGCGGCAGGCGCGACCATAACTGGCACGCCCGAGGCAAATGCGCCGGACACGGCAGACGCACCGGCCAAGATCAAGTGCGGTGGACTAGACTAAATCTGACAGTGGTTGGTTTTTCATGCTGGCGCGCATTGGCGCGAAGGGCGTAGCCCGTAGCGGCAATGCGCGCCGCGAACAGCAAGGAGTCCACCATGACTCAGGAGCAGAAGGTAATTCGTGCCAAGGTCGGCATACTCGAGTTGGCCCGGCAGCTCGGCAACGTCAGCCAGGCCTGTCGCGTGATGGGTTACTCGCGCGACAGCTTCTACCGATTTAAGGAACTGTACGATCGAGGCGGTGAAGCTGCGCTGCAGGAGATTTCCCACCACCGGCCGCTGCTCAAGAACCGCGTGGATCCGCAGGTCGAGGCCGCCGTTGTCGAACTGGCCCTCGAATTGCCAGCCTACGGTCAGGTGCGAATCGCCAACGAGGTCCTCAAACGGCATGCTCTGTCCGTCTCGCCCCAAGGCGTCCGTAGCATCTGGTTGCGCCACGATCTGGAGACCATGCCGAAGCGCCTGAAGGCCTTAGAAGCCAAGTCCGCCCAGGAGGGGTTGGTGCTGACCGAGGCGCAGCTCGTCGCGCTCGAACGCGCCAAGCATGAGAAGGAAGTGCATGGCGAATTCGAATCCGAATGTCCGGGCTACTGCGGCGCGCAGGATACGTTCTATGTCGGCAGCCTCAAGGGCGTCGGCCGTGTCTACCAGCAAACTTTCGTCGATACCTACTCGAAGGTGGCGTTCGCCAAGCTCTACGATCGCAAGACACCCTTGCCGGCGGCGGACCTGCTCAACGATCGCGTTGTCCCGTTCTTCGACGGCTTCGGCATTCCGCTGCTACGCGTGCTGACAGACCGCGGCACCGAATACTGCGGCAACCCCGAGCATCACGAATACGAGCTGTATCTGGCCTTGGAAGACATCGACCACACCCGAACAAAGGCCAAGTCGCCGCAAACCAACGGGATCGTCGAACGGCTGCACAAGACCATGCTCAACGAGTTCTATCGCATCGTCTTCCGCAAGAAGATTTACGACTCGATCGCCACCTTGCAGACGGACCTTGATGCGTGGCTCGACCAGTACAACAATGAACGAGAGCATCAGGGGCGCTGGTGTTACGGCAAGACGCCGATGCGCACTTTCCTCGATTCGCTCGATCTCGCCAAGGAGAAACTCATCCCCCATTGATGACTCGTTCTTTGTCGGCCCGACTACCTGTCAGATCAAGTCCCGGCTAATACAGATCAAGCCAGTCCACAGCGCGACGCTCTGCCAACGGCTCACAGCCCATCGCACCGCCGCCCTCCATGCGGAACTCGTCGTGCAGCCCGCCGTGGCACTCGCGGCCCTGTTGCAGCATCTGGTTCCGCAGGCGCTTCCGGAGCACTACGGCCACGGCTTCACGCCGCACTATCTGGCACTGTCCGGCAACAACAATCACGATGACCTGCTGCGCGCGGCGGACGACCTCCCCGTCAGCCCGGCCTGGAACTCTATCGAGACGCAGCGCACACGCTGGATCGCAGAACTGCCAGCAAGCCAAGCCGATCTGCTGCCATGGTTGCTCAGGCAGGACGCGTACACGACCTTGCTCGACCTACTCGCGTTTTGCACAGGAACCGTGCTCGATGGTATTGCAACCTCCGAAGCGCCACACGCGATCAACGCACTGGCCGATGCACTGAATCTTGATATGGCCCGGTACTGGACACCAACGCGCACCGCGTACTTCGACCATGTCAGTAAGGCGCGCATCGCGGAAGTCGTGTCCGGTGCGGTTTCTCCCAAGGTCGCGGCGGACCTCGCGAAGATGAAAAAGAGCGACGCTGCAGCGGCGGCGGAACTGCGCCTCGCGAAGGTCGCATGGCTCCCGGAAATCCTCACCGATCGCGAGATTCCGGCATCGCCCTCATGGGCTGTCCACGGCGACGACGCGGATGACAACGACGGCGAGGACGTCGATGCAGATGAGAACGGCGGAAATGACCACAACCCCGTCAACCACACGCCTCACGACGCCGAGCCGTCTACCGGAACCGCCGAACAGCCGCCGTGGCCTTTCCCGACCACCGAATCGGTAACCGCTGCGCAAACTGACCCGGACGTCGCGTAACTGTTGATCCTCATCCAGTGACGCGATCCAGCAGACGGCAGCTCACTTCAGGGCCTGCCGTCTGCTGACCTGCTCTGCGCCGCTTGGCTAACCGTACCCGACGGGTGGTGCCCTGACCGCCCGTCCACCCAACCACTCGCGACCAGCACCATCAAGCAGAGGACCGTTGCACTTGCCAACCATAGACACCGCATCGCACGTACAAAACGTCGTTCCATAGCCGTCGTCATCGTGTCCATCCGCGCCGCCGCCGTGTCCACCACTTTCTCGAACCGCCCGGTCGTCTCATCCAGCCGCTCACGCTGTTCGCGCCCCGAAATTGCCGCCGCACCGATCATTCGATTGCCGGTCGAGCGCACAATCTGACTGGTCAGCCGTGCGCTGAACGCCGTCAGTGCGGCCTCATTGAGATTTGCCAACGCTTCCCGGTACCGCGCCTCATGTTCCTGAATCAGGTTCTCCGCCACCGTGATCGTCGCCTTGCACCGTTCAAGCGCGCTGCGGTGTTGTTGCATCAAAGCCTCGTTCGCGCCACCAATTTCCCGCCGAGCCGCTTCGAGACTGCCCTCGCTCGCCCATCGAATACGCTCCGGCATTGCCTCATACAGGCGCGCGTAGTATTCGAGCACCGCGATGATGGACCAGAGCGCGTCGTTGTCCTGGAGATTCAGGATGCCCGATACCCGGCGCATCCGGGCCAGACTCGTGTCGTCCGGGACCTCGCCGGATATCTCCTGAAACAGGCGAATCAGTGGCTCGACTGGCCGCCTACGGCTCATCATTGGTCCCGGCGTTATCAATCACGGTCGAGAAGGTCATGTCGCACAGCACTCGCCAGCGCAGCAGTTCTGCCCGCTCGCCGATGTGCATCGTCTCCGACGCAACGCGAATCGACATCCGCTGACTACGCAGTTCGTCCGCGACACGATCCGCCAGATCCGGGAAGTCGAGTGTGCGTCCCCGTGCTTCGATCGTTTTGCGTAATTGCGACGCCTGATACAGCGTGAACTTGTCCGGCGTGCCGAAATGACCGTTGCGCACGACATGGATCGTCGCCTGGGGAAATGTCGGACTGAACGCGCGCAGTAATTCCAAACTATCGCGCTGCCGGTTGATTACCCACAGCACGGTGAGTTCGCGCCGCAGTTCGCTGAGCGTACTGGCAAGTGTCGCGCCAAAACGGGTAATGCCCGTTTGGCTGCGCGCCGCCGTGTTGACAACAATGGCTGCGTCCCGGCGTTCATCACAGAAATTGACCAGGCCGATCCAGCCTTCGGCTTCGTCCAAACTGTAGGCGACGCACGGTACCTCGTCCTGAATCGCTTTCATCACGTCGGGATTGGACGTATCGGTTTCGACCAGTGCGACAGGAAAATCACGGCGCTGGAGGTAGTCGACCAGCGCGAGCGAGACAAAGCTCTTGCCCACACCGCCCTTGCTGCCGCCCACCAGATAGATTGGATAAGTCGTCGCCATATGCACCCTCTACAGGTTCTCGGTGTCCGGCGCTATCTCGAACGAGAACGCGTCCTGAATCACCATGCCCCCCGAATTGGTCGTCGCCCTTCGACTATCCTTTCGGTCTCGATTCTCTTTTTGATCGAGAGTCAGCGGTCTCGTTTGCCTCGACTTCTTGATTCGTGGTGACGCTGCAGCCTGACCCGGCGGCGCGGCTCTTTCCACATGCCCGACCTTGTGATCTTTCGCTACGCGCCGCATCGCGTAGCGCAAAGTGCTGGCGCTGATGTCGACGCCCTCTTCCGCCAGTTCCTGAACGATTTCTTCGAATGTGTAGCCCTTCTGTTGCGCGCCGCTTATCTGCGGCCGCATTGCGTTCACTGCCTCACGCACCGTGACGTGATGCTCGTGCGCAGGCTTTGGGGGCAGCGCGTCGAGACGGCGAGCTCCCGCGTCCCATTGCGCTTGGGTAAAGTGCTTTACGACCGGCATGATCCGCCTCGACACACTGCCTGGATGCCATCTTGCTGATGGCAAGGACGACCGTCAATGCCCGAAAACAAGCCGACCTTCGCGCATCGGACCGCATGGGAACGGGCCGGAATTGAACGGCATCACAAAATATTTTTCGTCGGCGCGCTAAGGCAACACCAACTCGCTATCGACCATGCCTTAAGTAGCAAACGACGATTGGATCCGGATGAATCCGATCATGTGAGCAATGCTCGAGGAGCAAACCTCCGTATTCGACCGATGCGACTTACTCCGCATCCGCGTGGCCACTTACTGGCTGAGTTCGCGCTCGCACTGATCCGACCACGCTTTCCATCAATCGTTTTTGTTGCACTGTGCATGACGGCCCCGATCGCTCATGTCGCTCACAACACTCGTTTTTCGCACGTCACCTGGCCAAAGGATTGACATTACGCAACCCGTTCCTTCCGCTTTTTTTGATTACATGCGGATCGTCTTGTTGCGCGAGGCGCGCCCCTTCCTTCGCGCTGTGATCGCGTCTTTTTGCTGCCACGGCTCCATCTTTCTGCATGACCACACCACATCGTGCGTGGTAATTGACGAACGGCAAGATGAAAGAACAAAAGACAAGGGACGGCAGGATAGGCTTGCGCCGGTTTTTGGCACCATTGCAATGCTCCTCGGAAAATCAAGTCCGATCTCACGTCCAAAGTGTTTTCTAGATCAACGACTGCAGCGTGCACTACCAAGCACTCCGATGTTGTCCACATTCGTCCATTTCTTCGTTCATCGCGAGAACCTTAGCTCTCAAGCACGCGGAGATTTGCTGAACAACGACCTTCTGAAATTTACGAAGTCGAGATTGTTCATCCACGGTCTAGCCGTCTATATTGGAAGGAAGGGCAGTCGACACATCACATTTCGCTGTAGAGCTGTTCATTTCGACAAAGGAGGCGGCCTGATCGGGCGCCACATTCTGGAGGAATGTTCCGTGGGATTTCTTAAAATTGCGGTCGTCTTTGGCACAGTCATCGCGATTGCAAAGAGCATCCAGCTTTTTAGTCGTCACTCGCGATGCCAGTACGGTTACAGTTTCTTCACGGCACGTGGATTTTGGCTTGCCGCAGTCGGTATTAATCTCACATGGTGGGGATACATCGGATGGGGAACCGCACTACTGCATCACGAACCGACTTGGGCCGGTCTCGTCCTCATCGCAATGGGACTTGCGGTAGTTATCCGGTTGATCTACGAAAACGTCAAGAACACGGCACCCATATACGGTGTTCCCGGGTCGATTCTGCAGCTAGTGCTGTTTTTCCCGGTGGCAGTCTACGGCATTCCGCTTCTCGCGATCACGTTCCTGTTTCTGCTTGTCGTGACATTCAAGGCTGGACCAGCGTGGTTTTCCGATCGGGAATGAACCCAACGCTGTGACCATCAACGCTCCACATCCTGCCCGGCGCCGTCCGAACGCTCTACGGTACCTGGCACCTGACGATCCGGCATCTCGCGCCTGTCATCCGGCGCACGCCCTACCATTGGTCGATCTCGTTGCACGGGCATGGACCCAACGAAGTACGCCATTTCAACGGCCATCGCGCGATCCTCACGCACACTCGACCTCGCCATTGCGTAGGCAATTTCTCGCCAGGCGGTAAATATGCCACCTTGCGCGACCCATACTGCATCGCGCTGAGCATCGGTCGGCATTGATTTCCAGTACCTCGGCGTTTCTCCACGCGCGACCACATGGACGACAGACTGCTTCGGATAGCGCTGCGTCACGCCGCGCACACGCCGAGGCGTCGCATTCGCCTCGACACCGTGCTCACGCAGTTTTTCCGCAAAACGCTCACGCCATCGCTGAAGATCCTTATGACGCGGATTCAGGCGATGTCCATCCGGACCACGTACCTGCACGCTCAGATGCACATGCGGATGCGCTTCGTCATCGTGCGCGGCGAAAACGTATGCCCTGCCGTCGCCGAACTCAAGTGCCGCGAAATCTCGCGCCGCATCGCGCACCGCTTTCCGATCCGTTCCTGGTGGCATCGACAGCAGGATGTTAAAAGTCTCCCGGCGCGTGCTGGTCTCGGGGATACCCCACCCACCGAGTTGCCAGGTCTTCGCGAGATCATTCAGCGCATCCTTGCCTTCAATACGGTCACCGTTCTGATCTTCCAGTTCGATCCTGCCGTTACGAGAGATATAGCGCAGATGTCGACGTACGGCTCCCATGCCCTGCGCACTCGCCGCCTTGTTGGTGATCTTGACCATGACTTCCGGCGTGCGCCTGAGCGTGCGAGCGACCTGCGCACGCATGCGAGCGGCAGCGTTGCGAATATCCACATGTGAGAGTCGCGACGCTTGCGCATGTCGTAGCGGATCCTGAAACAGGCGATCGCCCCAGTTCACGAGCATCGCGTCGATGTAGATTTTCGGGTATGGCATGTCAGCGGCTCCAGCGATCGAGGTTCGCGCGCATAATCGCGGCCACCGTACGCAGGTGTTCGTCAACGCGCTTTCGCAATTCCGCCCATTCAGACATCAAATCTCGACGCACAAGCTCGGTTTCGTCGGCACGTGCAAGTTGTCCCAACAAACGGCCAATCTCAGCAAGTCGCTGGTTTGATACGGACAGCGCACTCAATTCTGGCTCGCCCAATTGCGGTTCCCGGCTCAATTGCGCCCGAACCAGCGAGACTATCCAGCGATTACTGCGCAGACCCATTGCTGCAGCGCACCGCTCGACCGCGTTCAGCTCCGCGCTGGTCAGTCGGATTTCGATGCGATGACGCGGCTCCCCAACGATCGGTAGAGGTAAGCGACATATGGTCGTGCCGGATTCGCCGTCCGCATCGCCGCCGATAGCCGTTGCGATCAACTGACGCACGCCCTCGCCCGCCGTCAAACCTCGGCGAGCGCACCAGTCGTCCCAACGCAACCTGATTGCCCCAAGTTCGACGCACAAACGCTCGCGCACGACCACGATTCACCTCAGCGAGAGGGTGATGATCGCGACGGCTCAGCTGGCGTGAGCTCGAGTTCGCGGGCAGGCGTGCGTTCGGGAGCCTGCTGCTTGCGACGATTCCGGCCCGATGGCGCGCTCGGATCGAATACCTTCGGCGTCGGGACCGGAATGCTCTCGTGCTGGAACGCCGCCAGCATGCGTTCAGCGTGCTGCCGCACGCGGGTAACGGAGCGCTCGCTGAAACCCTGTTCGCGCATGGCGGCCGTCAGCACGGCTACATGCAATGCCCGTTCGCTACTTAAATGGCGCGCATCGTGACTGCCGTGCGGCACTGTTTCGTCGACTGGAGCACCGAATGAATCTGTAGATCGGGCTTGGTCATCCCGTGAATAGTTCGGCTTCTGCGAGACTGCAACGTCATGGCCCCGCTGCACAATCTCTACCTGCCAGGTATTGCGATGCACGACCTTCTCGTCTTCTCCGATCACCCTTCCTTCGTCATCCAGGATCGGCATTCGCACGGTGACGAGACGTTTGCCGAGATTTTCGAGTATCACCTGCTGTCCGATCTCGGCATTCGCCTCGCGCACCGCACGCTCGAGATCCACACCCCACACGACTTGATCAACGCCCGCCACATCGCGAAACACGACGTAGTACGAGTCGCTGCGCGCTGGATTGTGCTGATACGGGGCGCCACCATGCTCACGCAGTTCTCCAACGTATCGCCGCGGGATATCGGCTTCGTCGTTTGCCGCACTCTGGCTGCCTTCATGAATAGACGGTTCCGATGCCGACACACGGACCGATGTGGATGATGAGTTAGGGTCGCCATTCGTGCCTACGTCGACTCGGGGCGCGCTTGAAACCATAGCCGGATTATCTGCGCGAGCCGGCCCACTCTCGGCAGTTGCCACCCCGACTTGCGCAACCACTTCGATGCGATTGTCCAGCCGCGCCTGCCGCGCATCTGTCAGACGCGCCAGATCTGCTGCTTTCGGCTCGTAGCCGCTCACTTCAATGCCACGCAGCGTGCCCTGCAACCACGCCTCGCTACGAAACACCTCATGGCCCGACACACGAATGCGCCGCCACGATTTCGCGTGCACCATGTCAATCATCGATTCGACCACATCCGGCCGGTTGTGCTCGGTGACGAGGTATGGCCCTAAATCTTCGAACGCGAGTTGATACGGCGCGTCCTTCAGGAAATACTGATTGCCCGCGCGCAAGTAACGCTTGCGTATGCGTTCGGGCGGTTGGTCGAGCGGCACACCGAACAGATCCATGTCGGCCGGCGTCCCGCTCGGTGACCGAGTCCCGGCCTTCTGCGGCGTGGTCGCATCATCACGGATGGCCCGCTCCCGCAATTTCGCCCGAGCGGCATCGAACTCACGTCGGCGCCGAGCCGATACGGCAGCTATTGCAGCCGATTCCAGCCTGCCCCGGCGTTCGTCCGACGCAGCCGGCCCGTCACTGTTGGCCGGCAAATCCTGTTCGATCACGTTGATAACCGGCTCGGCTTCGTCCGCGGATGTTCTCAGAGCCATGTGGCACCTCGCATTCCAGAGATCGGCGTGGTATGTCGGCGCGATGCCGGTATGCCTTATCGGTCAGGCATTAAACCGGCTTCGCGAGACGCTTCCTGTTCCCGCGACTTTTCCAGTGCGGCCGCACGCGCTTCACGGATGCGCGTCCAGGACCTCGCCTGCAACTGATCGAGCATCGCCTCCAGATTGGGGCTGTAATTCAACTCGCGTGCCGACTTCTTCAGCGAACCCACCATACGTTCCAGCAGATCGCGCGCCCGGTCCCACGGATAAACCTTCGCCTGGTCGCCGTCATAACCCACTTGCAACTCGGATCCGTTCAACCGGGCGTTTTCATCCATCCATTTCAGACGGTCGGACACAAACGTCATCCGATCTTTGCGATGGAACACGACACTGCGCGTCGCGACCTGCTGGATCAGATAGTGTTCCGTGTTGAACACCTCACCCCGATAGGGGCCGCCGTTTTCGCGTGGCGTGCCCAGTCTCAGGGGTGAGCCAAACCGATGCTCGGCCAGCGCCCTGACCTCGTTCGGAACGTCACCGACGCCAAACAGCGGCTCGCCGATTGGCGGACGCGTCGACGCAAATCGAGGCGGATCGGCAGCCGATGGCGCCGCAACGGGCAGCGTGTCAGGCAGAGCATCCACCGAGCGTGATGCCGAGCCGGATGCACGGTCCGTTGCCGGCACATCCGGCGTCGCCTGTTTCGGTGCACCGCGCTTTGAGGACCGGCGACGCGACGTACCGTCATCATCTGCCAACAGCTTTTCCTTGACGTTGCTCATCTTCCCGCCCTCCTCATACTCATTGACATCAACCAAGGTGAAACCGGATTCGGTGCATATTTCCGATCGACCATCTGCCCTTACAACAGAGCGGACCATGGCGCGCAGGTATTCGCCGACCGCTTCAGATCCGCTCAGCACCACCATGTCGCTGAAGTCGTTCGGCACCATGCCGTGGATGCGCGCATCTGCGGCGAATCGTGGCCAAACCAGATGCGCCCTCGCATCTTCCGCCGCACACCGAGCCTGCGCCTCGCCACTACCCAGTTCACCTAGCACGATCAGGTCCGCGGCGGGATACTGTTCACGCAACCTCTGCGCCACCAGCCCGAGGTTCCCGCTGGACAGTGCCGCCGTTGCGAACCAGCCTGTGGCTCTCGAAGCCGCCAATGCCGTCGCCATACCCTCCGCGATCAGAACCTGCGACGGAGCGCTGGCCGGAACCCATCTCGGCTCCGTCGTCCAATAACCTCCTCGCTTCGCGCCGCCAGCCAGGGACGATTTGCGCCCGTGTTCGTCGATCAGTTCGAGCGTCGAGATCGATCCGTTCCAGACAGGCACGATCAAAACACGTCCACTCAGCGGCACGTCCTCGCTGGCCGGCAGGTAGCCAAGCAGCGCACGCAGTTCAAGTGCATCGAGCTCGCGCAACGTGTATGCAGGGTCAAGGTGCTTACGTACAAGATAGGGATGCGCCGGGCCGACTGGCCTCGCCCACTGCCAGATCGATGCGGCCTCGTGAGCAACCGCTGCGTGACGTGCTTGCCGTTGAGCCTCCTCCCGTGCGCGCTGAGCCAATACCTCGGGCGACGCCGCCAGTACGGCGGTCACGCGATCCGGATAATTCGCCCGCTTCAGATCGAAGCCGTGCTGACGCGCCTGCCAGAAAAGCGTCGCGAGCGTCTTGCCACCTGATGCACTGGCCGAGCGCCATGTGGTCCGGGCCGCTTGCGCGTTGTAGTTGGCTGCCGTGCGGCTCCATGCGTCCCAGATTTCAAAGCCTTCGTCACCGAAGCCCTGCTTGAGCGCAAACGCCATATCGACCCAGGTCTCGTAGTCGTCGGCCGGAATCACGGCAAGCGCTGCACGTGCGCGGTCTGCGTCATTCACATAGGGTGTCGTCATTGCCGGGCTCCCGCAACTGGCGGACCGCTCGCGGTTGCCTGGCGCGCAGGTTCAACAAAGTCGAGCTCAGCCACATCAAGATCATTCACGCTCAGGCAACGTCGCGCCTGCTCAACCTTACTGACTGGCATGCCCAGCAGCATGAAATGCCGCTCCACGTAGGCCACAGCCTCCTCCTCGCTGATGTCTGCGAGGTTCGGCGGCAGATCACGCGGATTCCACGCCTGCAATACTTCCAGGTACTCGTGCGGAAGATGGATGAGCCCCGCACCCTCCGGGTCGAGCTCATCAGGATGCAGGTCACGCAACCGGCGCTCGACCACCGCAGAGAAATGCGCCATGTTCAGGGCGGGCACGGACGGCGCGGGCACGACGCGGGAGGCGAACTCGGGATCGCGCCAATAGCAAATCTTGTCGGCCAAAATCGGCTTGGTGTTTTCGAGCAAGATGATTTCCTTATCTCGCTCCAGTTCCTTCAACTCCTGCGGCAACAGCAACGGCCGGCGCTGTTCGGATACGCTTTCGCTTGAACCACCCCGCCCGCCGAAGAATGCGTTGGGGCGGCTCACGCTGCGCGACTGGTCGGTGAACGTACCGAGCATTTCCGAGTATTCGTTCGCGTCCTTCTGCTCGCGCGGTGCATAGAGGATCTGCATCGCGTGGTTCGTGATGATGGTACGCGCATCGGATCGCCCGTAAACGGATTCGAATTGCGCGATCGATTGCACGATCGACAGCACGCGCAGGTTGAAGCCTGGCAAATAGGCAATCGCGCGCGGAAGAATGTGGATCTTTCCGATTGCTGTCATCTCATCGAACAAAAGCAGGCACTGGAACTTGAGTGTCGGATCGGCTTCGGGCAGTTGCTTCGTGTTCAGGTTGATAATCTGCGAAAAGAGCAGGTTCACGATCAAGGCCGCTTCCGACAGATGGTCGGGCGTGACACCGATATAGATGGAAATACGTCGGCGCCGCAGATCCCGCGGATCAAAATCGCTCACGCTCGTTGCTGCGTCGACAATCGGGTTGGCCCAGATCGTCAGCGGCGCATTGAAGGTCGCCAACACGCTCGCCAGCACCTTGTCGTCATTGGACAGGAAGCGATTCAGTGCATCCACGCATTGTTGCGAGAGCAAGCCACGATGCCGGACCAGCGCTCGCTGCAAATAGGTTTTGACCGGCATGCCATTGCCCGACGATTGCCGCAGCACTTCGCCCATCGTGACGGGAAAATCGGGAGTCGACGCATCCTTGCCAGCCCGGTGCGCATCGCGCCATTCGCACAGCAGAAGCACGATGCCGAGGAACAAGTTTCGCGCCTGATCTTTCCAGAAATCGTCGTTGCCGCCTGGTGGATACAGTGCATAGCCGATCGCGAGAATGTCGCCCACCCGGAACAAGCCATCGGAGATTGCCGACAGCGGGTTGTAGCGATGTGTCCGGCCATCTTCGGCAAACGGATTGAACAGATACACCTCCTGCCCATTCGCGCGGCGGAAGCCGGCTGTGGCCGCATAGTTTTCCTGCTTGATGTCGAGCACTACCACCGAATCTGGAAAGGTGAGCAGATTCGGGATCACTACGCCGACACCCTTGCCTGAGCGGGCAGGAGCAGCAAGCAGCACAAACTGCTGACCTGCAAACCGCAGATAGCGGCCGCGCCATACCCCCACGACAATCGCAGGGGACGGATTGAGGTGGGCGTGCGTCGTCATAGCAGCCCCGCCTGCCGGATTTCCGATTCATTCGCAAAGCGCGCACTGCCATACAAGCGGCGTCGACGCGAGCTCGCCCATAGCGCATGAACGCCTAATGCCGGACCACCCAAGGACCCGAGCACAGCAAACAGCGCCGATCCCACCAGCTTGCGCCCGACGTTCGGCATCATTCCGTCTCGCCACATCAGCACCGCATCGAGCCAACCCCACAGTCCCGCGTGCAGCGGATTAATGCGCAGGCTGGCATAGAAGAGGAATGACGCGAGCCAGAGCGACGCTGCCAGTCCAGCCACCAAGCAAGCTAGCGTGGCCAACGTCACTACAGCTATCCGAATATGCTGGCGCAAAGGAGAAGACGGATGATCCATGGCCGCCGCCTATACAAACGCGGTGCGTGCCTTACGCACCGGATCGAACCAGACTTCGGTTATGCCCCAGCGCCGCCCGGTCTGTTTACCCTCTACGTCGAACACCGGGCGTGATTCCATATGCGCGACGACATCGACTGTCAGGAACAGCAACCTCTTGAGTGCGGCATCGTCCCAGGCGACGGCCTCCGGATGTTCCTTTGCCATCAGCGCGAATCGCTCGATCGCGACGGTCACATTGGGCGCGTGATAGCTCGTGATCGACCCTGCATGTCCTGTCGTCAGAAGCTTCAGGAAGTCGTAAGCTTCAGCACCACGCAGTTCGGCCAACAGCACGCGATCCGGACGCATACGCATCGCGCTTGCAATCAGGTCCGCTGGTGTCACCTGCGCGTGACCATGCCCGCCCTTGCTGTATAGAAGATGCACGCAGTTCTCGATGTGCCGGATGAATAGCTCCCGGACGTCCTCGATCGTCACGATCCGCTCGGTCGCAGGAATCGAGCGGCACAGGGTCTTCATGAAGCTGGTCTTGCCTGACCCCGTATTGCCAACCACTGCGATGTTGAGCCTGCCCGTGACAGTGCGCTCGAAGAATGCGCCCCAATCATGCTCTTCCAGGCACTGGACGAGCTTCCGGTCTTCGGCGCGCAAGGACGGCAGCGCTGAATCGAGTCCGTCCGGCCTGCGCCATACCGTATCGTCGAACAATCCCTCGTCGCGACATGCGTCGAGCGTCTTTTCGTCTGGGGACGGACGGCGAATCGTGACCGACACCGTCCGCGCCGGCACGACCGGCGGAACCACGATCTGGATACGCGCGTCGTCCGGCAACAGCGCCGACAGAATCGGATACTGCGACGATACTTCCTGATTGGTCAGGGTGGCTACCGACACCGCGAATGACATCAGCCGGTCGAAATCGAGATCCGCGTAGTCGTGGCCGTGCCAACCGACCGAGTTCTCGGTCAAAACGCGCTGCGGCCGATTGATCACCAGTTCAGTCACGTCGGGATCGTCGAGCAGCGGCGCGAACGGTCGCATCAGTTCGCGCACGGATGCGTCGTCGGGTAACCGAGCGAGCACCGAGTCGCGCGACGCATCTAACTGGGGCGAGTGAATCATCATTGCGTGCCCTCCGGCTGCAGGACATACACCGACCCGAAGTCGAGATCGCGCGCAATCACGATCGTGAACTCCGCGCCCTGGTTCTGGGTGAGCGTCGGTGGGATACCGATCGTGCTGTCGAGCACGCGCGTGGCCATGTCGTTGCCCTGCTGTTGCGTGCTCTGGAACACCACCGATCCGTTGGCGTTGCCGCCGCGCGTCGACAGATAGCCGATCGCGTCCTGGGTAACGCCCAACAGCATTGCGGCACCAATGCGTTGGCTCCAATGGTTGTCCACGTCGCCGTCGATGCCCATGCGGCCGAGTGCGTCGGCCGCCGGCGAATCGATCTCGACCGTGACACCGTTGGGTGTCTTGATACGGGCCGACAGCACGAATACCCGCTTCTGTCCCGGAGACATGTTCGAGCGATACTGGCTGTTGATCTGCGAACCCCGTTCAATCAGCACGACGTGGCCGTCGTCGGAATACACGTTCTTGGTCACCGTGCAGGTCGACACGCCAGCCTCGGTTGAATCAAACGCCGTATCGCCCGCGCAGTCGATTTTGGCGCCCTGCGCAAGCATCAGACTCCGATTGCCGAGCGTCCCGGCCTGAACACGCGGTGTCACGGTCGGCATCAGCGCCTGGGCGAGCCCGCCCCCCATCTGCCCCGGATCTCGCGCTGACGCGCCTGCGCCGCCGCTTACGCCGGCGGCAAGCGGGAAAGGTGCACTACCCGACCCCGGCACGCCTGGCGCCACGCCCGCGAGTTCCTGCCCACCGCCCGTTGCCAGCAGCGGCGCATCGTAGTAGCTGCGGGGTGTCGCAGCGTGTGCAATACGAGCAGGTGTGACCACGCCCGCACTCGATGCGGGGCGCACGGCAACTGCGCTTGCTGGTACCGTGGCCGAGGCTGCGCTACCGACCGACGACGCGGGCAGATCGTTGAACATGCGCCCCTGGGAAGACGTACCCGCCATCGAATCGCGCCGCGCCTTCGCCTCGGCATCGTGCCGCGCGAGAAATCCGTGCACGGTCCAAACGGCACCCACACCGACGATCAGCACGATTACCACGGGCGTCAGCCACCAAGCGCGCGGACGTGCACCTCGGTATTGCCCCAACGCTGGCATACCGCGATCAGCGGAAGCATTAGATGCGCCCGCGTTCTGGCCACCTTCAGACCGACGGTCAGAGCCATCGTCGGGTTCAATCACGTTGTGCGGGGTATCGTCATTCATCTCGATGGCTCCGCAGAATGCGCGTCACCCCGTTGACCGTCGTGCCGTCATGAGCCGGCACGCCGTCGATGTCGTAAGCGTCATTCCAAATTCCAACGACCTCCCGGGCGAGCCGCAGCACGAATCGCTTCGCCACTTCGTGCACGACTATCGTGTCACCGTCGATGTGCTTGTCGACCACGCTTTCCGTACCGTCGTCAGCCACCCGGAAAATCGCCGGCATGCGTCGGTTGTTCGGGATACGCAGATACGTAAAACGTCCGTCGTCCCATGCGGCAGTCGGCGCGATGTCGTCGGAGTTCGGCATCACCTGCATCGAATACCGTGAGTTGCGCACGGCCGCCGGCTGTGCCAGGCGCTCCGCAACCAACTCGACATCTGATTCCCCTGACGCCCGCTTCGCCAACTCGTCCGGATAGACGAAAGTCACGCGATACATCACGCGGTCATTGCCGAACTTCGACTTCAGCGGAAGCACCACGAGATCAAAGCTGTAGCTGTGCCGGTCGGTGCGAATTTCGAGATTCGAATCGTGGGCGGCAAGCTGCGGTTTCAGGTACACATCGTGATCGCCCTTGTTCGCCACCACCTGCCAGCCGTCTCGATCTCCAGGCGCGACCACCTGAATGTGCTCGTGGGAACCCAGCGCGATGTGCGTCGCAAAGCCGCGTTGAGCCTCCACACGCACCACCTCATCGGCTCGATAGATCACCTGGCGAACGCGCGAGTCGCCGTTCCAACCGGGCAGATCAACCGCCCTCGCGCCCCCCACGAGTAACAGACTCGCCAGCGCGATGCCGAACGGACGCACTCTCATGGTGTGCCTCCTACTGCCGACGCCGACGGCGTATATTCCGCATCCCGGCTATAGGCTGTGACCTTGAAGCCGAACGGGTTGGCGATTGCCACGCTCTCACGCGTGAACACGGGCGGCCGGTAGGTATAAGCCAGCGTGATCACGAAACGCTGGGTTGGCTCGGCATGGGCCTCGCCATTCTTGAACGACGTCCGTTCGACGTGCACGACTGCACGACCGGGTTCGTCGGGCGGCAGCGTGACCGAGAGAATCCGGATGCGCCGCTCGACACCAGCCCCCAACTGCCGATCCAGTGCATCGGGACCGCTGTAGATGCCACGGTAATCGCGAGCAACGACGTCATCGCTCATCGTGAGCACGCTGTCGTAGTCCATCTGCAGCAGTCCCCAGTCATAGCGCTCGCGTGCGCGCACATAAGTCTCGACCCAGTGCTTGTCCTGGATTTCCTTCGTATGCACGTGGCGGGCGTCGAGCACGTCGATCACCTGGGATTCGCCCGTCAGGCGATCGACCTCGATGGGCAAAGGCACTACGCGATAGAACGGCACCATCACTGCGAGTGCTACCGTGCTCAGCACGGCAATACCAACTGCAGCGTAAGCGACGTGCCATGCACGACGCTCGGAGCACTCCTGCAGGTGTGTCAGCGACGCCTCGATGTCAAGCACGCGGCCATAACTGTGCGAGCTCATGAGCGATCTCCAGCATCCGGCAACGCAGGCTGGTCCGGAGCAGCCGGCACGGTCGTTGGCACGTCAGGCACGTCTGGGACACGATTGACCGGCACGCGGTGCAGGCCGTCCGGCAATACGGGCTTGGGTGGCCCACTGCTGCAGGCGGCAAGACTCCAGGCGAGGCACCCGGCGAACGTCAGCGAGCTCAGTGTGGACATGGTGTCGCCTCAGTTTCCGAATGACGCGGGCACCATCTGGTCCTGGAGCCGGTTGGTCTTACCCGCTCGGCTCAGCACCAGTTCACTTTGCTGCTCGGCTACGAGCTTGTCCTCCGTCTCGGCCAGCATGCGAAAGAGCTGCAGTTTGGTCATCTCGTTGCCGACCGCGGTGGATTCGGCCTGAATGCGAGCCTGCAACTCCGCAACGCCCTTCGGGTCCTGCGTCGCGTTGATCTGTTGCGCGAGACTCTGGATCTGGTCCAGCTCCTGCAGCTCGGTCTGGTATGCCTGCAGACCGAACGCCTTGTCCTGGTAGGGCTTGTTGAGCGTGCGCCGACACACCTGCTGATCCACCCCGGTCTGGTCCTCGCAGTCGTAGATCCGGTTGGCCGAGCGCAATGCCTGCGCACTGCCCGTCAGGCCCGCGTAGCCGCCGTTCTGGATCGCGGTATAGACGCTCTGCCAGTTCGACGGCAACGAGTTGGCGACGACCGGATTGCTCAGAAGCGCGCCGAAACCGCGCGTGCCGATCGTCGATTGGTAGATGTGCATTTCTTGCTGCACTTGCTGCTTGAGTTGGCCCACGGTGGCAATGGCCTGCACGACGCTCTGCGCGTCGTAAACCGGGATCCCTTGCGCGTGAGCGCCGATGCACCGCACCGCACACACGAATGCGACAGTGATCCATTTGCTTCGTCCGTTCATGGTCATTCCCTCCTGGTCAGCTGTCCTGCTGGCCCAAATTCGCGCGTGCAGCGCGCTGGTAAGCTGGGGTCCCGCCGCCGCTTGACCCAGATCTCCCGCCCGAACCCGTCCGATCACGAATTTCGCCACCGGAGGGCGGGCCTCGTCCGTTACGGCTGAACGCCCGCCCAATCGCCGTGACGAGGCTTCGCGATGCCATGCCGGCCACAAACGCGCCGAAACCCGACAGAGTGGCGCCGCCAGACAAACCCGCTGCAACCGAAGGCAACTGCCAACCGACCATCGCGAGGAACATCCCGGTCGCAAAGAGCCCAATCGCGGCCGCCGCTGCAGCGGCATCGTCTAGGGAGGCGGAAACGGCTTGCATCAGGGCTGACGAATCGGCACCGGGTGAACCGTCCGTCACGTGGAACGAAGTGAGATCGGCCGAAAACGCCGTGAGCGCCATACCAAGGAAGGCAGCAACCAGAACCTGTAGCAACGCGTAATTGGCAACCTTCGCGGTCCACGCTTCGAAAAATCGCGCTGTGGGCGCAAACGCGGCGCACGCGATGAAGATCGGGCCCAGTCCGAGCACGAGATCGAGCAGCATCCTTGCCATCACGACCTCGAAGGCCAGCACGATCAAAAAGATGGACCCGCCGAGCGCAGCAATGAGGCCGCAGAGGAAATCCCCAATCGCGGCGGCCAGACCGCTCGGACTGATTCCCTCATGCGTCGCCTTGTTGAAGTAGGCGTCCATCACGAGGTCGACCTGTTGGTCGTAGCAGTCGAGTGTCTGGTAAATGCTGGTCGCGGCGCCCTGTCCCGTCACGGTGCTGCCGTTGGCCGACCCGCATCCCGGGTTGCCCCCGCCCGTCGTGTTCGCCGCGTTCTGGATGGTCTGGGCCAGCCCAGCCGTCGCGCCGTTGACGGCTGTGACAACCTGCTGCTGGTAGATCCCGGCGCTCAGCGCGAACGCCAGCGTGATCGACACTTTCAGCCCTCGCCAGGCAAAGGCCGGCACCGCCTCGTGGGCTTCGCCGCGCACCACCGCGAGACCATAGGCCAGCACCCAGATCGTGACGCCCGTGGTCACGACCGGCACGAGCGCTCCGGAAAGCGCCGACGATACGGTCGTCACGTAGGTCGACATGCCGTTTTCGAGGGTGCCCCCCACGGCAGTAAAGAGGCCGCTCATCCCGCACCTCCCGGCCCGGGCGTCGGGGACAAGCGCGAGCTCGCCTGAGCCGCCCGGCGCGTCGCTAGTCGCTCATGAAAAACGGGCAGCCAGTCTTTGGGCATATCTCCGACTTCGGCACGGATCGCATCGAGCAGCTCGACGTTATCGGTCGTGCCGGACAGGACATCGAGCACATCACCAAGCCCTGCGAGATCGAGTCGGCCGATCGCGGAGCGATGGCCCTGCTTGACGAGGAACAAGCGGCTGCTCTCGCCCAGGTTGCGCACGATATTGAATTCGGCTTCGGTCAGCTTGAAGCCATGCACGTAGTCGTCGTAGTCGGCACGCGGATTCGGCAGGAAGAAAAACGTCGCGCTCTGCTCGATCAGCGCACTGGCGATTTCGCTTCGCAATACGTCGGCCGGCGACTGGGTATCAAAAATCCCCAGCCCGTTCTGCTTGCGGATCGTTTTCTGCTTGTTCTTCGCAAAATCCGTGAAGACTGGGTCCCCGAGCCGCTTCCAGAACTCGGTCATCACATAGATGAAGCGTCGGCCGTCGATCAGGTTTTCGGTCCGATGCAGCAGGTACATCGTCACGGGTGTCGACACCTCGGGATCGTCCAGCAGCTCGGTGTCGTCGAAACCAAACAGTTTCGCGTGCGCCAGATCGATACGGTCCGCCGGATTATCGAGTACCCACCCCAGACGTCCGCCCGCACACCATTTGGCCAGCCGCGCATGCAAGCTGTTTTCGCCCACGTTCGGTAGGAGCTGCCGTACCATCGACAAACGGCGCAGGGACTTGTCCATACGCGTGACCTCTCGCACAGCACGTGAGATGTCGAGTTCGTCCTTTGCAGACAATGGCTCGCCGACGTCAACGAGTTTGCGCACGAGGCGCTCCCAGAAATCGATCACCGGCTCATCCGGTGCCATCTGGAACGGATTAAGCCCGGTGGGCTCGCCGCGGCGGAACACGGTATAGGTGCCGCCCATCGCACGGATCGCGATCTCCGTGCCGCGATCCTTGTCGAACAGCACCGCCGTAAGGTCATACTTGGTCGCCATCGCGAGCAAGAACAGCTCAAGTACCGTCTTGCCCGCTCCTGCCCGGCCTATGATCTGCGTGTTGGCGAGTGCCTTCTCGTCGAGTGAGTCCTGCTTATCCGGTGTCGCGTGGAAGTTCAGATAAAGCGGCTGGCCGCTGGGTGTCTTGACGATCGTGATTGCCTCGCCCCACGGATTGCCTTCGCGCTTGCCGGTCGCGAAGTTGTGCAGGCTTGCCAAACCGCAAAAATTGCGCGATGTGAGCTTCGCTTCGCGCGGCCGGTAGCGCCAGTTGGCCGGTAGTTGCGCAAACCAGGCCGCATCGGCCACGAGATCGATCAATGCCGTCTGGAACCCGGCGTCGGCCAGCTGCGTTCGTGCCTTCGCGATGCTGCGAGACACGTCATTCAGCGAGTCACCGAGCACCGCCAGCGAATAGTGATACTCGCCAAGAACGAAATTCCCGTTGATCAGATCATCGAGCGCGCGGTCGATCGCGTCGACCTGGGACAGGGCAACGTCCTCACCGGCAATAAGCTGATTGCGCTGCCGCTCCAACGCCTCCTTCGCCGTGGGTTTATCCAGAATCGTGAAGCTCTGCGTCTCGATATATTCGAAGTCGCCGTACAGCAGGCCATTGAGCATGCCCGGTTCGGTGTCTTCCGGATAATCCTTGAGGTCCAGCATCGCCGCGAACCGCGTTGCCGTCGGCATGCGAATCTCGATTTTCTCGGCCCCAACAAAGAGCCGCGAAATCGGCAGCGCCTCGCGAATCGTGCCGGCTGGCACGGGCTCAGGTTCCCAGACTCCGTTGACCAGATAGCCGAGCAGTTCCAGCGCTGACGAATAGCGGCGCGAAGTGGCCACGATGGGACTCGGCCGGCGATAGACACCGAGCGCGACCGGTTCGTAGGGTTTCAGGCTCGATTCGACCTGGGCCGCGAGCTCCGACATCATCTTCAGTGCGTCGAGTTGATCGCGCCGGATATCGTCGCGCGTGCGACGTGCCGCACGGCTGAAGACACGTCCGAGGCGGGTGCGGTTTGGCCGATAGACCACCGTCAGATACAACTCGTTGGCCATCATCCGGTATCCCGCAAAACTCGCGTAGTAGCGTGTCGCCAGTTCCTCGCAGAAGCGGTTGTCGTACTGCGTCGAGAATCGGTCCGACACCCGTCGGCGCAGACGATGCGACCACAGCGCCACATGGCCGCCCGCCAGTCCGCGCACAAATTGGTTGAATCCTTCGTGTCGCGCAAGGATGTCGGCGGGATCGGCTGCCTCGAACGCAATGCCGGCGATCTTCCAGATTTGCAGGTAGTCGCCTTCTCGCGTCTTGATGACGTGGTCGGTCACATGCGTCGAGTACGGGATATAGCCGGCAAGCGGCACTTCCCGGCTCGCGACGGATCCGACGTGCGATTGGCGCGCCATGTCATGCCCTCCTCTTCAGGCGCACCGGCACATAGGCGTGTGCGCCCCAGAAGCGGCGATTGACCTGACGCAACGCCACGCGGGCGCGTCGCGCGTGCTGCGCAAGCCGTTGATCGTCGTGGCGCGTCGTCACCCGCATCGCGACGAACACCGGAATCATCAAAACGAGGATCGCGACACCCAGCACAGGGCTGGCCAGCAGTGCCCAGATTGCGGGGATCAGCATGCCGCCGCCGACCATCAGGAAGGGCACCAGCGGCACCCCCCAAAGCATCGCGGGACGCGTGCAGCCTTTGAAGACGGGATCCTTGAGAGAATGCATGGTTAGTTGCCCCCGGATCAGCTCGAAGGAATCAACATGCCGGCGATGACGGTCGCGCAACCGACGAATAGACCGCCGATAAACACGTTCGCGATATCACCGAACCGGGCGTGCTGGAACATCATCCGAAAGCCAGCCCAGATAATCGAAATCGAACAAATCACGCCCCCGACACTCAGCAACGTCGTCTGAATCGTGTTGAGCAGCGTATTGACCTGTGATAGTTGCGCGCGGGCCGGGGCCGTGAACATCAGGGCCGAAGTGGCAAGAATGATTGCCAGTTCCGCCTTTCGGTCAGACAGAAATCGCATCGTCCGTTCGACGAATATCGATGATTTATATCGTATTCCTAAGCACATGATCGACTCCCTTCCGATACATCTCAATCTAATTCGTCAATGTCGAGTTAGAACACCACTGCACTACTGTCCGGTTTAAGAGGCTCCTCGGTAACGGGCGAAGCGGCGTTTATCACATCACGATCCCGCCGCAATAGCTGCCGAACCGCAGGTTCTGAGCGACGGGCACGAATCGACACTGCAGAACCGATCGGTACGACCGGAATGGGTGCAATCGCCGGAACAGACGAATTCGAGGAAGCTAGCGCCGCTGCGCTCTCCACGACACGCTGGACGTAGCCCGTCTGGTAGCCGGTCGAGAAATTGCCGCTCGCATAGCAGGACAGGCTCGCGCGTAATGCGGCCTGTACATCAGCCTGATAATCGGTCCCTGCGTGGAGCTTTCGGGTCGCCACCGCCGCTGTAAAACAGCGCTGCAGAATGGCTGCACCAGCAGCTAGGTTGCGACATGGCTCGAATGCGTTCTCGGCGGTCAGGCCATAGGCCAGCCAGTTCGCGCGATTCACCTGCGCGAGCCCGACACTGAAATTCCAGCCGCCTGCCTCCAGCGCGCGTACCGTCGCGACCGCTTCGGCCAAATTCGATGGCTGTCGACGCAGCCGCCCGTGAACGACGCCGATCGCGTAGGGATTGAATCCTGATTCGGTGCGCACGATCGCCGCCATCGTGGCCGGGGCGATCTGCGGCGCGCAGTCGTGCACGAGCGACAGAAAATCGAATGGCATTATCGATCCCCCTCTCCTGGGCGAACGACCTGCTGCAGGAGATGCACTGCCGACGTCGCGGAATAATGGGCGGAATGTATATTGTTACGTGCCGCTCCGTTCAGCGTGCCAGCCGTAGCAAGATCACAGGTTGGAAAAGGATCGCCGTCTCGCAGAGCGGCCCACAATCTCTCGATTGGCGGTACGCATTCGGCGTACTGCTCCGGGCCACCGGGGTTAGACAGACACAACATCACCTGACAACCCCAATCGTCCGCTCGTGCGACATCGGGCCACGCCATCGACGTTCCAAGCACGACCGCAAGCGACACCACACCACGCCACACGTTTTGTCGCACATCCGGAATCAACGCGGAATTATGCATGGCATGCCTCGGCCATTTCCGAAGGCAATGCCGCATCATTTGCAGAATCGAGTCGCCGTGCGAGCACGTCGAAACACGCGCTCATGGCCTGCCATTCGCGATTGGCCGCCAGACCGACTGGAATGAGATCCAGGACCGAGGTCCCATTCGCCTGCGCCTGCGAAATGGCGTCAATCCGGGGGAGCAATAGATGGCCGCTTGGGCTCTGATCATGTGGAACCAGCCAGGTGGCCACGCACGCCTCGAACGGCTTGAATCGGGCTTGCTGCCGCGGAGTCATCTCGACGCAGTTGGGCACGATACCGATAAAGCACAGCGACGGATTGAGCCGGGCTCGGACATTGCGCACGCCATTGCTGCCATTGACGAAATCGGCGACCTGCTCAAGCGTGTCCGGCGACAACAGAACGGGACTAATCAGCGCGTCGGCGAGCGCAGCCGCACAAATGGCACGCGCGTCAGGCCACGGCGGGCTATCGATCAAACAGACGTCAAACAACGGAGCGACCCGGGTCAACAGGTGTCGCAAGTTGGCGTAGAAATGCACGCCAGCCGGATCGGCTCGATACGCAATGCCGGCAACGGCGTCCGCCGCAAGCACGCAAATGCACGGTTCTGCCACATCAGATAGTCGGTCGGACCGAATATCGAGCGCCGCACGCTTCATCGAGCGTGCACGGGCGCCACGTGTAAGCGAAATGGCACTACACGCCGGCTCGGCCAGATCAAGCACCAACACCCGATATCCGCGTACAAGACGAAGATAATGGGCAAACTGACACACCACTGTCGTTCTGCCTGTACCACCATGGCCCGAAGCCACAAGAAGCGATTTCATGGTCGTCACTCTTCGGATGGGGCTCCGAGCAGCGACGTGCTTTGATGAAAGTGAGAGAATCCCGGCACGAGGAAGGATCCCGACGAGTTCAACGTGCATTCTTGAGAGCACGCCAGAAAACAGAAAAGCCTGCGATTACAGGCTTTCTCACGAACGCTACGGCACACTACGCCATCACACAGACGTCAATGCTGCGGGGCCGCTAACGCGTACTCGGTCGTGCTGTGCACGTTGACCGGATCAGATTGTTGGCTTCACTGTAGGTCAGCTGCCACGTCGATTCAAGGGCCGACATGCGTCGACGAGATGAGACGATATCTCTATCGTGCCGTGAAGCTCCTCGCTGTTCCTATATTTATTTCGTGTTCGGGGTGAACTCGATATTGTCCGCGGCGGACCTACACGAGGCGAGTGCGACTCACGCCGCACGAGCGGCCGTACTATGGAAGTCACCGAACATTCATTCCTCGAATGTCACTGTTTGGTCTCGCCTTCTGCAAGGGCGCGGGCAAGCGCGGACCGTGCCGCATGGAGTTCCAGATCAAAATGCTGACGTGGATGGCGGGCAATCTTCAGCCGTCGACACACGACTTCTCGACTCGCATGCCAGAGATAGACCATGCGCAGAATATCCCGATTTCGGGGCGGCAGTGTTCGCCATGCTCGGGTCACATATTCGGCATCAACGGGATCATGGGCACCACGATTCGACTGCCCCCAGTTGCGAAGACGCTCATCGAGCGACGGCGGCGGCTTATCGTTTTTCACCGCTGCCGTCCTGCTCTTCAGGTTCGCGCGCCTGCGAAGCGCGATATCGCGCAGGATCTGCCAAGAACTGTTCGATATCGGCCGCCCGCCACCCTACCATTCGTCCGCCAAGCGCAATGGCACGAGGAAACGTTCCGTCTTGCATGCGCTTGTAGATCGTCGACCTCGATAGACCGGTGCACTGCTCGACCTGTCGTCGGCGCAAGATTGTCCGCGTTCCGTCACCATTCCAAGACATGATTCGCCCTCCATACCCGGCACGAACGTGGCCGGACGTGAAGAGCATTCAAGCAGCGAAAATGACGATGGACCAAACCCGTCGTATCGACGGGACATCCCGTCGGTTCAGCGCGGCATCTCGGTGGAATTCGCGGATGGTATGAAGGAGGCCCGCGCGCCCAAAGCGCAGTGCGAGGTCATCGCGAGTAGATGCAGCCCTCGCGGCGGCCGACTTCGTAACTTCGCCATAGGCAGGGAAGGTGATCTCTGGGTGCTTTACGGGAGACTGGTCGGTTTCACGACGCCACGTTTAGCGTTGCAATGGGTGACGCGAGCTGTCCCGCCATCAATCGTTGGAGGTTTTCCCAGGCTGCGCAGTACCGGTGCATCGGCACGGCCGCCAACTGATCGTCATGAACGACCAGGATCTGCTCGATCATGGACTGCTCGCGACCAAGCAACAGCCAAGCCGCGCCCTGCTCCGCGCGTGCAATGCATGCTTCCAAAGCGGCTTCGGCTTGCCGGTACATACTCAAATCCGCGCCTGTGTCGGTCTCGCTGCGCATATAGAACGCGAGGTAGACGACTCGTAACAGACAACTGATTTGCTCTTCTCCCCCATGACCGGCCCGCACAGCGGCCAGCGCCATATGATTTTCGAGGGACAGCGCACGGACCTTCGCGGTCGGCAATGGCAAGAGGTCACCTTTCGTAAGCGGCTTGCGACCCGGGCGTCGGACTTTCTGCAAAACCATGAGGCATGAAGTACCCGTGATGATGTTGAGACATGATACCGCGCGCCTCACATCCAGCCGAATGCATCCTGGTCTCCACCCCAAGCAATCGCTGCACTGAAGGCCGGACACCCGATCCGGCCGTGTTCTACCCTAACGA
Organism: Burkholderia sp. Bp8992; assembly: GCF_003853705.1. GTDB lineage: Bacteria > Pseudomonadota > Gammaproteobacteria > Burkholderiales > Burkholderiaceae > Burkholderia. The sequence goes on from NZ_QTQI01000019.1 coordinate 43,485, forward strand.
GGTCGTACTCTCAGAATTTGACCCGCATCCCGGCACCCGCGCTATTGCCCGTCGACACACCTGTGATCGTGTCATAACGCCAAGCTGCATACACATCGGTTCGCTTCGACAGCGGGTAGTCGTAACCCAACGCGACCGTCGACCAACGGATATGATCGCCTACCGACGGTCGTCGCCGTGTTCCCGCCCACGACAGCAGTACGCTTCCTAACCCTATCCGAGCACTTGCCCCGAGCTGTACCGTATCGTCCGTGACGTGATTGTTGTTGTCCACACGTTCGTACTGTGCGAACAACTTAACCGCACGCAACCGATACGCGCCACCGGCCATCCAGGCGGTCTGCGCGGTTGCGCCGTTGAGAAACAGCGATGCCGTGTGTAGACTCTGCACGGCGGCCGTCGCGGAAAACGGGCCCGCGAAGTACAACACGTTCGCGCTATAGTTGGCCTGCCCTGCATGGCCGGCGACGCCGGCGTTGCTGTAAAGCAGACTTCCCGACAGACCGGCCACCTCGGGTGTCTGATAAAGGAGCGAATTGTCGATCGCAGTATCGCTCTGGAGTGACGCAGCACCCATGGCCGAGCCAAGGAAACTATGCACGACGATCGGCGAGAAGACAAACGAATTGCCGAACGGATTGAACAGCAGCGTCGACACGAACAGCGGCGCGGTATTGCGCCCCAGCGTCAACTCCCCGAAATGGCCGCTCAGACCAACGAAGGCATTTCGCCCGAAAAATGACTGTCCGGGAAACGAACCGGCCTGACCGCCGTTGATACGATAAAAGCTCTCGAGCGTGAAGACGGCCTTCATGCCACCGCCCAGATCCTCCGTACCGGACATCCCCCAATACGAAGTCGTCATCCCGCCAGAACCGACTTGCCACGCGTTGCCGGCTGCACCGGCAGGATGAACTTCGCCAACGAATGCGTCGGCCAGCCCATAGAGCGAGACCGATGATTGCGCATGTGCGATCCCCGCACAGGTTGACATGCCTAACACCACAACCCACTTCCCTGCGTTACCCCCAAATTTCCTTAACTGCATGATGTCTCCTTCGTCCTTGTGATTGTCTGTGCGTGTCGTGGTGTCTTGACGTCGCCCTTGTTCAAACCGGACGTACCCGCGCGAGCGGCCGACCGCTGTCGGCCAGCGCGATTGCCACCACGATCTCGTTCGACGCTGGCGCATCGGCGAGCGTGAGCGATACCGCGTCGAAGTGGTCGAAGCTCCACATGTCGGTGGTGCAGTGCAACGGAATGTCCAGGCATGTGCCTGGCGCACCGCGCTTGGTCACCGACGGGATCAACGACGTGGCGCCAGGCAAGCTCTCACGCATGGCCTTGCCCATGCGGGGATGCAAAAGCGCCGCGGCACACTCGAGCGGTACCGCGCTGCCTACGAGCGCGGCCTTGCCATAGGCCTGAATTGCCGACGGCGCGACATCCAGCGCCCATCGCGCCCGTCCGGTCAGCAACGTGCCCAGCTCAGCGCCGAACTCATAGAGCGGCTCGAGCGCCGCGCGTGTCGGGTCCGCGCGCCAGTCGTCGAATTGGAGCACTGCCGCCACCACGACCTGCCGATGCGGCGGGTCGACCGGCACTTGCAGTTCGGCGCGCCGTTCAAGGAGTTGGACGACGATTTTGGTAATGGGAGGATTCATGTCCGCACCTCCGCGCCCTCCGTCTGGCCCTGCATTGCTTCTGTCGGAACCGGAAACGGACCGCGTGCGGATTCGTACGCACGTGCCACACGCAACACCAGCGCATCGCCGCCCGGTGGCCCGACGATCTGTAGGCCCGTCGGCAATCCACCTGGCAAACCACACGGCACACTCGCCGCCGGCAACCCAGTCTGGTTGCACCACGACGTCAACGGCGGTGCCATGCGCGAGCGCTCGGGCCGCCCCTCCGCGAGCGGTGGGGCGCAGTGGAATGTCGGCGTGACCAGCAGGTCGTAGTCTTCAAAGAACGCAGCCATCGCGACCGTGAGTGCGTGGCGCGCCTGAAGCGCATCGACAAAGGTCGATGTGAGGACGCTATCGCCCGCCTCGGCCAGCGCACACACATCCGGATCGAGCTTCGGCCGCGCAGCGGGATGAAGCTGCCGGACCCTTTGTGCAAAGAACACGGCCCACTGAATGGCGTGTATGCGGCTCTCCAGATAGCCGTCAAGCGGCTTCACGTCCGTTTCCTCGACCTGTGCCCCGAGTGCCTCGAACAGGCCCACCGCATGACGGATGCTCAGGGCGATGTCGGGCTCAACCTGTACGCCCGCAGGTGCCGGACAGTAGGCGATGCGCAAACCGGCGATGCCATCATCCAGACCGATGCGCAGATCGGGACAAGCAGAAACCAGTCTTCGCGCATCGCTCTGGCGGGCCATCACGGTCAGCATCAGCGTCGCGTCGCTTACGCAGCGCGCGATCGGCCCAAGCGTCGATAGGTGCGTCCAACTCACCGCCGCGCCGGCTGGCACCAGGTTGAACGACGGTTTCATTCCGACCACCCCGCTCCAGCAAGCTGGGACGCGGATTGAGCCGCCGCCGTCGGTGGCCAGCGACAACGGTCCCATGCCGAGCGCAACCGCAACAGCTGATCCACCGCTGCTCCCGCCGGACGTGAGACGCCGGTCCCACGGGTTACGGGTAATGCCGGTGATCGGGCTGTCCGTGACGATCTTGTTGCCAAACTCCGAGGTCGTGGTCTTGCCGAACAGCAGCGCGCCGCCTTGTCGCAGTCGCGCGACCGCGGGTGCGTCATCGGCCTCCGGCGCACTGGGTGACGTGAGCGATCCGTATCGGGTAGGCAGTCCGCGCACGGCGATGAGGTCCTTGACCGAGACCGGCACGCCATCCAACAATCCACACGGCTCCCCCCGCATCCAGCGTCGCTCCGACTCGCGCGCGGCGGCCAGCGCGCTGTCCTCGTCGAGGCTGCACACCCCGTTGACAAAGGGATTGAAGTGCGCAACCCGGTCCAGCACCGCGCAGATAACTTCGACGGGCGAGAACGTGCGACGCCGGTAGCCGGCCATTAGCTGCTCGGCATTCATTCCCAGTACGTCATTCATATGCAATCCTTAGCAATTGAGATAAATTAGAACGCGCTCGATTCCCTCATGCCTATCCCTCACACTGCGGTGGAATCGGTCCGGCCGAGTCCAACACCGCGAAACTATTGTCCGCCAGTGCCCTGCCGATAAGGGTTTGGCACAACACATGGTCACCGTCCTGGCTCACGCCCGCCTTACCACGCGGCAGGTTCAACGAAACACCCGGCATCGCGACTTTCACGCGGGCCACGTCGACGCTGCCGGCCGCCTTGACAGCCGCGGCAAACAGGCGAAGTCCCGCATACGTGCACTCACCGTGCGGTAGCACCACGGCCAACTGCCCTAATCGAGGGTCGTGTGGCCCTGCTTCATGCGCCGTGTAGCGCGCGAGAAAATCCCGGTTCTCTGGGTTGTCGACGCTCATGAAATACGAGGACACGCCGATGATCCCGGTCGACGCGCCGGTGGTTGCAATCGACAGCGACTCGTGTGCAATGTCAGTCACCAGTTGCGGTTTCATGCCGAACGAGCGGTACTGTTTGACGAAGGTGACCGGGTCGTCGCCGATGCTGTGCCAGACGATCTGTGGGCGCTGGCTGGCGATCTGCTGCAGCACCGCACCATAATCGCGCGTGCCGAACGGCAACCAATACACGTTGAGAAACTGCCCGCCGTAACGCTTCACCGCTGCCTGCAGTCTGGGGACCAGCACCTTGCGGTTGCTGCCGATGTCCGAGACTACCGCGCACACCGTGCGACCACCCTGACGCATCAGCCAATCGATCAGTGGGTCGATGCGTTGGTTGACAGTCAGGCCCGTAGTGAACAGATTCGGATCGCAGCGCCCCTCGTCGAAGTTCGGGTAGATCACGAGCCGGCCAGCGGACTTGGCGGCCTGCAACGCTGCTTCGCGCTCTGACGGTAGCACCATGCCAGTCAGGACCGCGACCTCATCGCGCATCAACAGTTGCCTGGCCTTCTGCAGCGTCACAGCGGTGGACATCTGGGTATCCTCGACGCTCAGTTGCAACGGGCGTCCCAGCAATCCACCGGCGGCGTTGATTTCGTCGACGGCCAACTGCGCGCAGTTGCGGTTGGTCTCACCCACGCGGGTGAGCGGACCGCTCAGCGGTGCAAGCAAGCCAATCTTGAGCGGCGTGGTGGCCCGTACCAACGATGGCATAGCGGACGTGGTGAGTGCGCCGACGGCACTGAATAGCGCGGTTCGGGTAAAGGCACGGCGGTTCATCATGTTCTTCATTGGGTGGAGCTCAGGTTGGAATGCGTCGAATGTGGTGAAGAGATTGAAGACGTGTCAGACTCGGCGGCCGGCGACAGGTATTGCGCCAACGGATGAGCCCCTGCGGCACCGCTTCGCGGCTCGATGCGGCCGGCATGGGCAAGTCGCCCGTTCTTGAGCACGATGCAGCGCTGTGCGCTGCGCAGCACGAGATCGAGGTTCTGCTCGACCAGGAGCACGGCGAGCTGCGATCGGCGGCACAACGTTGGGATGACCTCGCCGATCAGTTCGACCAGATTCGGCTGCACACCGTCGGACGGTTCGTCCAGCACCAGCAGTTTCGGCCGACCGCACAGCGCGCGGGCAATCGCGAGCACCTGTTGCTCACCGCCGGACAGCGTGCCTCCGTGCTGCGAGAGTCTGGACTTGAGAATAGGGAAATATTCGAACACCTCGTCGAGAATCGCCCCACCACCCGCAGCCTGCGTGCCCATCATGAGGTTCTCGCGCACGGTCAGCTTGGGAAAAATCCAGCGCCCCTGAGGTACCAATCCGATGCCGCGTCGGGCAATCACATGGGTGCGCAAGCCGTTGATAGATTGCCCCTGAAACCGCACGTCGCCCGTCACGCGTGGCAGCAAGCCCATGATCGCTTTGACCAGGGTCGTCTTGCCCGCACCATTACAGCCGAGCACGCCAACAACTTCGTTTGGCCCGACGTCGAGGTCGAGTTGATGCAGCACCGCGACGTCGCCATATCCGGCAGACAGATTCTCAATGTGTAGCATGACCCGCTCCCTGACCGAGATAGATGCGCCGGATTTCTTCATCGCGCGCGATGTCCGCATAGGAGCCTCGCCGAACGATCTGGCCGCGATGCATGACCCATGTCTCGCACTGCAGCGCCTCGACAAAGCTCAGGTCGTGCTCGATCGCGAGTACCGCGCAGCGCTCGCGCAGCCGGTGAATCAGGCGCACGAGCCGTTGCGCATCGGCGGCCGACAGGCCGGCGGCCGGTTCATCGAGCAAGAGCAACGCGGGTTGGCACATCATCGCCATACCGATTTCCAGCCATTGGCGTTCACCATGCGGCAGGGTCATCGCACATAAGTTGGCCTGGTCCGACAGTCCTATCTCGTCCAGAATGGCGTCCGGGTTCGGCATCGGCATGTCCCGGTACGACGCAACACCGAGGCCTGCGACGACGAGGTTCTCGCGCACGCTCATTGAAAGAAATGTGTTCGTGCCTTGGAACTTGCGAACCACGCCGCGTCGGCAGAATTGGTGCATCGGCCGCCCCGTCATGCGCACACCGGCGAGATACAACTCTCCGGCCCCCGGCGCGATCGCACCGGACAACAGCCCGACCAAAGTGCTCTTGCCAGCGCCGTTCGGGCCAATCACGCACAGCAGGTCGCGCGAGTCAATCGACACATCGACGTTGTCGACCGCATGAATGCCGCCGAACGCGCGCTGCAACCCTTCACCCTTTATCAGCGGCGTATCCATTACCGGCCTCCTTCCACGCGTTCGGCACGATGTAAGGGGCTACGTCCCCGTCGAATTCGCTCGATCCGACGTGCCCCGGCGATCAAGCCCCCGAGTCGTACGCCGTTGGGCAGGAACAGCACGCAGCAGAGGAACAATGCGCCGAGCAGAAGCGGCCATCCGTCAGTGGTTGCGCTCGATACCGTTTGTTTGAGCAGCGTCAACCCGACGGCGGCGAGCACCGGACCACCGAGCGTGCCTTTACCGCCGATCGCCACCCATAGAATGACTTCGGTGGCCAGCACCGGCGAAAACACATCGGGCGCCACTACCCCCGAACAGGCGGCCATCAACGATCCTGCGATAGCGGCAAGTCCGGCCGATGCAACGAACACCAGCAAAAGGTGCCCGGACGTGTGATAGCCGCACGCCTTTGCGCGCCATTCGTTCGTCGCGATCGCGGTCAGGACTTTGCCGTACCGGCTGCGGCATACGAACCAGGTCGCGACGAGCAGCACGGCAAGCACCGTCACGACCGTGTACCAGGACCCGCGCGGTCCGCTCAAATCGAGCGTCTGCCCGACCGGTGAGAAGGACAATCCCGGAATGCCGAGGAGGCCCGTATCACCGCCCGTGACCGACTGCCAGCTTGTCGCCAATTGCTGGACGACAATCAGCACGGCCATGCTGATAATGGCGAAAAAGTGCAACCGCACACCGGCGAACAACAGGAAATAGCCCAACACGGCTGCGACGACCACGGCACAGACCAGTCCAACGATCACTCCGACGGCGGACGTCTGTCCATATTGCATGGTAGCGATTGCGAAACCGTACGCGCCGAGCCCGAAGAAAGTCGTGTGTCCGAGCGTGAGCACACCGGCCCTGCCCCACAACAGGTCGTAGCTCAGTGCCAGCAGTCCCATGATCAGCGCATCCCGCACGGTCAAAAGCAAATAGCTCCCTAGGCAAAACGGCAAGACCAATGCGGCCGCAACAATCGCGGCGCCGATTGCCATCGGAGAGATGTCTTCGATACCGATCGCTGGCTGAAACAGCCAGCGGCGCGCACTCGCAAGAAGTTGTCGGAGCATGATTCAACCTTTACCGTGGAGCTGATGGGCGGCGCTGAAACCGGGCAACAGGCCTTGTGGCCGAAAACGGATCAGAACGATGGACAGGACCAGCACGATCGCCGAGGCGAGTGACGGATCCACGCGATAGCTGAGCAGCGTTTCAGCCGTGCCGACGAAGGCGCTGCCTAGCAGACTGCCGGCGATCGAACCGATACCGCCCAACACGATCACGAAGAACGCCTTGGCCAGATAAGCGACGCCAAGGTGGGACTCCACCGATATCATCGGTGCGACAAGTACGCCGGCCAGCGATGCGAGTGCGGCACCGCCACAGAACGCCAGCCGGTTCAGCCGTCGCGTGTCGATACCGACCGCCTCTGCCATCGCTGGGTGCTGGATCACAGCACGCAACTGAGTTCCGAAGCGCGTACAGGCGAATAGCAGCCAGCAACCGGTCGTCACCGTCGCTGCAACGCCAATCACGAACAGCCGATACGCCGGATAGCTGCCCCCCGGCACGGGAATCGCCCCATCTATAGGCGCGTACACCAACATCGGATGTGTGCCGAAAATCAGTTCAAGGGCTTTCTGGACGATCAAGCTGATCGCGTACGTCGCCAGCAATGTGTCGAGCGGACGGTCGTAGAGCAGTCGGATCACGAGGCGCTCAAGGAACCACCCGAGCACCGCACCAACCACCGGCGCCACAAACAACGCGAGCCAGAACGCATGCGGCCCGCCCAACGATTGCGCCACTGCTAACGTGTAGGCCCCGATCGTCACCCATTCCGCGTGTGCGAGGTTCACGATGTCCATCAAACCGAAGATGATCGCGAGACCCAGCGCGACTAGCGCGAGGATGCTCACGTAGCTGAGGATGTTCAAGATTGTCGCCATCGTCAAAAGTCCGTCATGTCATGTCCGCCATGCCAATCCCGTCCAACTCGAGAAACTGCGGAGTCTCGTTTCACCAAGCGGAGAAGTCATCACTTCGCCGCCATCAGGCTAAGCAATTCTTAGTTTTTAGGCTAAGAGATACTTAGTAAAAATCCTGCAATAACTAAAGAAACTCTTAGGATGCCTCGGCCCTCATCGACATCCTCTGCTTTCCCCAAGCGCCTGAAACAGGCCCGTCTGCACTCGCGCCTCACCCAGGAGCAACTTGGGATCGCAGCGGGTATCGACGAATTCTCCGCAAGCGCGCGCGTGAACCAATACGAAAGCGGAAAGCACACACCGAAGCTGCAGATCGGCCAACGGCTGGCCAGTGCACTGCAGGTTCCGACCAGTTACCTTTACGAAGAAGACGACCTGCTCGCTAGCCTTCTCGCAACTGCTGCAAGGTTGCCTCGCGAAAAGAGAAAGGCCCTCCTCAAGAGCGCTGAAGCGTTGACGCAGACTATCGGCCTGACCTCCAAGACCAAGTAATTTTTAGCCTGCAGACTAAGAGTTACTTAGTAAAAACGGCACGCCTTTCCCGGACACTCCGTGAATGTCCAGCGATGCCACCTCTCCCTCCGTGTTTCCCAAGCGCCTGAAACAGGCTCGATTACGCTCGGGCCTTACACAGGAACAGCTCGGCATTCAGGCGGGCATCGACGAATTTTCCGCCAGCGCCCGCGTCAACCAGTACGAAAAGGGCAAACATACGCCCACGCTTCAAACCAGCCAACGTCTGGCGCGCGCGATGCTCGTTCCCACCAGTTTCCTCTATGAGGAAGACGACCTGCTCGCAAACCTTCTTGCCATCGCCGGCCGACTGAGCAAGGAAAAGAAGAGAGCACTCATTGCGAGTGCGGAAGCACTCGCGCAGGAATAGCGCTCAAAGTCGCTCCTCACCGGGCGCATCGCAGCACCCTCGGTGTCGGCAACGACACCACATACCCTCCCAATACGCCCCCAGTTCTCTCGAGCAAACGACGCGTCGCCGATTTCGGTGACTGGACACCTTGCGCCCCGAAATACGCGGCATGTCACGAATTCTGCGTCTCCGCTGCGGATAACGCTTGGCGCATCACCTATTTATTATCATTAAATCTACGCTCGTCACGGTCACTCGTCAACGTGCCTCATCCAAGCGTTTACCCGGCAAATCTCCCTCTAACATGATGCCCCGCAGCTTGACAAACGCGGCCGGTCACGCCTACCGTTGATTTATTATAATTAATTGGAGGATGGCATGGAAATCGACCTGTGTGAACTGACTGCGTGGGAACTTAGCGGGCTGTATGCGAACGGACGGACGTCGCCCGTCGATGTGATGAAGACCATCTTGGAACGGATCCAGTCATTGGATCCGACGGTCAACGCATTCTGCCAAGTCGCCGATGAGGCTCTCGAATTGGCGCGGGCGTCCGAGGCGCGCTGGCAACGTGGCGCGCCCCTCAGCCAACTCGACGGCGTCCCGGTCAGCATCAAGGACAATATCGCCGTTGCCGGACTCCCCACGCGATACGGGTCGCGGGCAACGATGCCTGAAGCCGCCGCATCGGACAGTCCCAGCGTGGCGCGCCTACGTGAGGCGGGGGCAATCTGCTTTGGCAAAACGACCATGCCGGATTTCGCACACAAGATCGTCACCGACAGTCCCCTCACCGGCACCACGCGCAATCCATGGGACCGCTCGCGTACGCCGGGTGGCAGCAGCGGAGGTGCGGCCGTCGCCGTTGCGCTCGGAATGGGCCCGGTGGCCATCGGCACGGACGGCGGCGGATCCATTCGCATCCCAGCCTCCTTCACCGGCGTCTTCGGATTCAAGCCCAGTTTTGGGCGAGTACCCCACGCACCTCGCGGTCCCTTCGGTCTGCTCAGTCATGTCGGCCCGATGACACGTTGCGTCGAGGATGCCGCGCAGATCCTAACGATCATCACCCGCCCGGACAGCCGCGACTGGTACGCTTTACCGTTCGAGGGAGCAGACTATGCGCGCGGGCTGTCATGCCTTCCCGTTCCGGGCGGCATTCGTATTGCGTGCAGTCCCACGCTCGGATTGCCTGTCATCGCCGAGGCTGAAATCCACGATGCCGTGGTACGAACTGCAGCGATGTTTCGCGAACTTGGAGCACTCGTTCACGTCGCCGATCCGCCTGGCGTCGCGCAGTGCAATGCGGTCCACACAACACTTTGGCGTGCATGCTGCCGTCAGCTCACGGACGGCATGACCGACAGGTGGGCCGAACTCGACCCGTCGCTGCAGGCATACGCGCAATCCGGCAACGGCATCTCGCGGGGGGAGCTATTGGGCGCGCTGATCGAACGTGGAGAGTTGGGCGCCGCCGTCAATGCGTTTTTCGAGCGGCACGATCTCCTCATCTGCCCGGTATATCCCGACGTGGCCCCGTCACTTGCCGAAGTGAGTTCAAGCACAGCCTTGTTTCCGCATTTCACGGCATGGTGCAATCAGCTGGGACTGCCGGCGGCAAGCCTCTATGCCGGGATGACTGCCACGCGCCTGCCCGTCGGCATCCAGATTGTAGGCAGTCGCCATGCCGATGCGTTGGTGTTGTGGGCGAGTCATATGCTCGAACGCGCATTTGGGCGCGCCCCGTTCGCCGAGCTGACACGCGAGCTCTTCGCCTCCGCGGCCGGCGCAACCCCTGCCTAATGAGCTAAGAGCAGAAGTCGACCGGATCCGGTCTGAATGCTTTAGCCGGCATCACGATCGGAATCCAGGTCCAACTCTGAATCCAGCACCAGCTTCTGCTGCAGCGCAGCGTGCACTGTGCGCAGCTGCGAATGTGCTTCGTCCATGTGCGCCGTCATGAGCTGCGCGACCGCGTCGGCATCCCGACGTCGCGCGGCGTCCAGTATCGCGCGGTGCGCGGCAACCGTGTGCCGCCCGAATGCCTGATAGTCCTGCTGCGTCACGTTCCCCGCCACGATCACGAGCGTGTGCAGCATCTGGTTGATGATCTGGCATAGGCTACGCAGAAACGCATTCGGATGTGCTGCAGCCAGTACATCGTGGAAATGGATATCCTCGTGTCGCTGGTCGAGCGCCTCGGCGTGACGTGCTTCGAACGGCTCGCAGACGGACACACTGCGCTCGAGCGCATCGAAGTCCGCGTCGCTCAGATGGGGAACCGCACCCGCCGCCACCATGGGTTCCAGCGTGCGGCGTACCGCATAAATGTCCTCAAGCGTGATGCTCTCGAAAAACAGATAGTTCTGCAGCGACTGGAATGCTCGGGCCAGTGGTACGCGCGTAATCGTCGCGCCGCCATCCGGCCCGGTACTCAGTCTCACGAGCCCTTGCATCTCCAGCGCCTTGAGCGCATCGCGCATCGAACCCCGGCTGACGTTGAACATCTGCTGAAGCTCGGCCTCCTTGTTCAAGCGCTTTCCTGGCCGTGCCTGCCCGTCGTTAATCCAACGCTTGATCTGCTCGGCCACTTGGTCGCCGCGCTTGATTGCGCGCGAACCTCGTTTATCCGGCTGCGCCGGCGACATCTTCTTTTCGGTTGTCGGTTTTCGCCCTGCCATATCGGTCACGTCCGTCGTTGGCCATTCACTGCTGTATCCCGGCGCCATTATCAGGCATCCGCGCCCGACACGGCCAGATTTCCAACTCCATACAAGGCTCCCTCCCAACGTTAGGAGTAGCCGGGATGGTGACCAGGACCTACGCTGCAATCCGAACACCATACGCCGAGTACCCATCAATTCCCTGCATGTCGGTCACTCGATGTCGGTTGCCATCAGGAGAAATCCCTCATGTCACAGTCGGTGAAGTCGTCTCAGATGCAATCCACGCTTGCGACCATCCGGGCCAAGCTCTCGGCCGACGGGCTGGAACTGGATCAGCTTGCTGCGCGCATGCGTTTGCACGGCCCCGAAGCCGACCGGACACGGCAGATTCCGGATGCAGTTTGTGCACCCTCGGACGTAACTGCGCTGAACTTGAATCTCGTTCCGGCCGCGTACGGCGGTTGCATAGACGTGCAATCACTGATGTCGCGCACCACACTCATGGAATATCTCGGGTACGCCGACGCGGCGCTAGCGCTCGCGCTGCCCGGCCCTGGCCTTGCAATGCCGCCCGTCCTCGCACTCGGCAGCGGCGAGCAACAGATCCGCTTCTTCAAACGATTTCGCAGCGACATACCGCGCTGGGGTGCGTTTGCCATTACGGAGCCCGACTGCGGCTCGGATGCGACCGCGATGCGGACCACCGCTCGCAAGACGGCACGCGGCTGGGTGCTGAACGGTACCAAGTGCTTCATCACCAACGGCGCACGCGCGGACGACGTGATCACGTTCGCCACCATCAATCGGCACGCTGGTCGTTTCGGCGTTCGAGCGTTCCACGTCGATCGCAATATCCCGGGCTTCTCTGTCGATCGCATCGAGAAAATGGTCGGCCTGCGCGCGAGTCAGCTTGCGGTCCTCTCTTACACCGATTGCGAAGTACCTGACGACGCGCTTCTCAGACGCAGTGACGAAAAGCCCCTCAACGACGCGTTTTCGGGCGCACAACACGCATGGGACTACTTCCGCCCCCTACTTTCCGCGGTCATGGTCGGCGCATGTCGACGAGTACGCGACGATCTCGCGGCCTACTTCGAAGCCGGCGGGCATCCTGTGAATCAACGCCAGCGCACTGCCGATGTGAACAACGCCTTGCTCGATATCGATCGGCAAATCACTACAGCGCAGTTGCTCTGCCGGCACGCCGCGTGGAAAACCGATCAAGGCATCGCAACTTCCACGGATTCGTCAATGGCCAAGGCGTATGCGTCACAAGTAGCCGCCCGCGTCACCCGAGCGGCGATCGATCTCGTCGGTCTCGATGGTATCGCTGCCTTTCCCTCGCTTGACCAAAGCTATCGCGATGCGAAGGCTTTCGACATCATGGAAGGCACCGGGGACCTGCAGCGGCTCATGATCGCTCGCTCCGCACTCCGCTCGACCTCACTTCCCTGGGAGGCCATCTCTCCCGCGTCGCACCGCTGCTCAGAAGCGCATCCATCCTGAACCCGTCCGAAATTCGCACTGGAGATCGTTCATGGCACCCAACCCCGCTTCCCCCAGCTCCGCTAGCGTGTCCGAGACAGTCAAAACCTGCTTGCTATCGGTACTTGGCAGCACCCTGAGCACCGATCTCATCGTAGACGACACCAACCTCTTCGATGTCGGCGTGGATTCAATGAATATGACGGACTTGCTGCTGCAACTCGAACAGCGCTTCGGCTTCACGCTGGCCCCCGAGGATCTGTCCGCCGATCTGTTCCTGCGTTTCGGCAATCTCGTCTCGTTCGTCGAATCCCATGCGTCCTTCGACTAACTTCACTGGCGCCGAGCCGCGCATTGTCGCCACGGCACGATATATCCCGCGGCACGATGTCCCGGCCGATGCAGATATCGAACCATTCATGGTTTCGGGTGGGTCCGCACGAGAGGACGTGATGCAAGCCGTGTATGCCGATACGCTCCGGTGGCGCGACAGTGGTGCCCCATTCGGCGTGGCCGGTATTCCGTTGCCGCAAGCATCACGGGCTACTGATAACCGTGTCGCTGTGGAATCCAACCAGACATTGTCCGACATGGCACTTGCCACAGTGCGAACGCTGCTTGACTCGTCGCCTCAGGTCGACGCATCCACACCCGATCAAATCATCGTATGCACAACGAGCTTTGAGCATGATCTGGCATTGTCGTGTGCTTGCCGTCTCCACAGCGAACTTGGATCAAGCCGAGCACCGCTGGCGGTCGGCCAACTGCAAGGCGTGTCGTTCCTGATGGCGCTGGAGATTGCCGTGGCGATGATGGCCGCTGACATTCGACTGAAGACCGTCGTGATTGTCGCCGCGGAACGCTGGCGCCGGCCGTTCTCTCGTCGGATCGGCGCAATGATCGACATGGGTGACGGGGCCGCGGCCGTACTGATCGCGAGAAACCCCGGCCCGGGATGGCGCGTGAGCGGGCTCACCGTACGGACGCCCGGAATCCCACCGCTCGCAAGTGAGCGCGAACCCGTCTACACATTGACGCTCACGGACGTCATTAGCGAGACTTGCTCAGGCGCGGATTTGCAACCTGCGAATGTCGACTGGGTCCTTCCAGCGCCAATCGACACTCGACTGGCTCGCGAAATCAATACGCGTTGCGGACTGCGGCCCGAACGGGTCTGCCACATACGTATGGACGCGCCTGGCCATTTCTGCGCCGCCGACACGCCTGCACGGCTCGACGCGCTGCTGCGGTCGATCAACCCTAGCAAGGGACAACATGCCCTCGTTTGGTCCGCCGGCTTCCAAGGACAGGCCGGTTGCGCTCTCCTTGAATATCGTGGAGGTGGATCATGATCGTGTCGCAACGGCCTAGCTCGCTTGCACTGGCTGGCATCGCATTCAGTCTGCCGGATCGAACTGTGGATGCACATCGCTGGGCGGAGCGATGTGGTCAGCCGTCGATTCGCGCGCGCGCACTGATCGAAAACGGCGTAACGCAGTTCCACGACGCGGCTGGCGAATCGCCCGTGACGCTCGCCGTTGACGCCATATCGTCCCTGCTACGCGACACCCGAATAGCGCATGAAACGATCGATGCGCTCGTGTACACACACACGATTCAGAGCAGCGTTATCGCACCGCCTGCCAGTACTACGCAACAGATCCAGTTCCAACTGAATCTGAACCGCGCGCTCGCATTTTCAGTCACGCAGCAGCACTGCGTCTCGCCAATGGCCGCGATCCGTGTGTTGCAGGCGCTCGCCATGCGACGGCCCTCCATCCGGCGCGCAATTGTGGTCTGCGCCGATGTGATCGGATCCCACTGCGACCGACTGCGAGCAATTCGGGATCTTGCCCTCCATAGTGACGGTGCTTGTGCGCTATTGCTCGAACGAGACGGTCATCGAAACGCCATTGCGGGCCTGCACGTGTACGCAGACGGACGATCCTTCCGCGGCACCGACGAGGATCTGCAGCCGGTTCCCGACGACCGGTACTACTGGTCTGCATTCACGACCATGCGGGCCGCCATTCAACAAGCAGGCATCACGACACGCGAGATTACGCACGTACTGCCTCATCACGCCAATCTTCCGGGTTGGTTCAGGCTGATGACAATGCTTTCCATTCCTCGTGAGCGGCTCTTCACGGCGAACTTCGCGTCAATCGGTCACGTCTTTGGCGCGGACCCCTTCATTAACTTCCAGACATGTTCGAACCGGGAACCGGGCGGCTGGTCGCTGCTGTTCTCGTGTGGCCTCGCTGGCTGCTTCGGTGCCATGGTGGTCCGCCACTGATCACCTGAACGATTTCCTTTCAACGCTCGACATTCGATCCGGATACCATCATGAGAAACGTCCTCGACCTCGTGCAAGCCGCTGCAAACCGCACACCTGACGCGGAAGCTCTCGTCTGCGGTTCCGCCCGAGTAACCTATCAGGACCTGACTCACCGCTCGCGAAGCATGGGCAATGCGCTCTCCGCGCTTGGATTCACGGCCGGCGCGCGCATTGCGATCTATCTGGACAAACGTATCGAAACCGTCGTGTCGATGCTTGGTGCAGCTGCCGCGCAATGCGTGTTCGTTCCTATCAATCCGCTCCTCAAACCCCAGCAGGTTGCTCACATCCTGCTCGACTCCGGTGCCGATTGCCTGATTACCAGCGCGCTGCGCGCGCGGGTCCTTGACGAACATGGTCTTACCGGCGTTTCCAACACTATCATTGTGGACGATGCAGGCTCCGCAAGCCGACATCTCCGATCAACAACGCACGTTCAAAGCTGGCCCGAGTCCGCAAGCGGAAATCGCACGGAACGGGATAGTGAAAATCCACCACGATCACCAGCGCCAGCCAATGTCGACACGGATCTGGCCGCCATCCTGTACACCTCAGGCTCGACCGGACTGCCAAAAGGCGTCATGCTAAGCCACCGCAACCTGCTCGAGGGTGCCTGGAGCGTTGCCCATTATCTGAACCACGCCTCATCCGATCGAATCCTCGCGGCCCTGCCGCTCAGTTTCGATGCTGGCCTGAGCCAGCTCACATCCACATGGGCCGTGGGGGCCACGGCCGTGCTCATCAACTATCTTGCACCGCAAGACGTCATTGATGCGTGCGCGAGCGAACGTATTACAGCAATCACGGGTGTGCCGCCCTTATGGATGCAACTGGCCCGTGCGGCTTGGCCCGAAACGGCACGCCGAAAGCTGCGCTACTTTGCGAATACCGGCGGCAAGCTGCCGGCGCCCGTCTTGCAGCAACTCCGAGCATTGTTTCCACAGGCCAAACCCTATCTAATGTATGGCCTGACCGAGGCATTTCGCTCCACGTTTCTCGACCCCTCAGAGGTCGATCGTCGCCCCGACTCCATCGGGAAAGCCGTCCCTAACGCCCGAATTCTGGTCGTTCGCGATGATGGCTCGCCTTGTGGACCAGACGAAACCGGAGAACTCGTCCATGTTGGAGCCTGCGTCACGCTCGGTTATTGGAATGACGCGACGCGCACAGCCCAGCGCTATCGCCCTTCGCCCGAGCTGAAACCCGGTGGCGCGCCGCGAGATCGTGCTGTCTGGTCAGGTGATCTGGTACGGCGAGATGCAGAAGGATTCCTGTACTTCGTCGCGCGCAACGACGCCCAAATCAAGAGTTCTGGTTATCGCATCAGCCCGGAAGAGATCGAAGAAGTCGTTCACGACAGCGGTCTTGTCACGGAAGCGCTTGCCCTAGGCATCCCTGACGATGAACTTGGTGAAGCGATCGTCCTGTTGGTCGTGCCGGTCGCCAATGGCTTCGATGCTCAAGTGCTTCAGGCCTGGTGTGTGGAACATCTGCCGCGCTACATGGTGCCGCAGCGCATCGTGGTTCGCGACACAGTTTCGCGCAACCCCAACGGGAAATTCGATCGAGCCGCATTGCGCGCCGCCTTCTCCAATCCGGACGCCGCCGCCGAAGTGAGCCAATCATGAACGGACTGTTTGGCGAGCGCGATGGCATCCTCACCGTCGGCGGCGTTGAAATCAATCGCCTGGCCGATCGCGCAGGGCGCACACCGTTCTTCGCCTATGATCGCGCAATGCTCGACGCGCGTGTATGCACGCTGCGCGATACGCTGCCAGCCGGTATCGACCTCCATTACTCGATCAAGGCCAACCCAATGCCCGCGGTCGTCCATCACCTCGCGCCACAGATGGATGGGTTCGACGTGGCATCGGCCAACGAGATGGCACTTGCGCTGAATGCGGGCATGCCCGCAGAACTGATCGGCTTCGCAGGCCCAGGCAAGAGCCGCGACGACTTGCGTCGCGCCGTCGCGAGCGGTGTCAACATACACCTCGAATCGATCACCCAGTTGCACCTCGTGACAGCACTCGGCTGGGAGCTCGGCGTGCAGCCGAAGGTCGCCATTCGAGTCAACCCGGACTTTCACGTCAATCACAGCGGCATGCGCATGGGCGGCGGCGCCACCCCTTTTGGGCTCGACGCGGAGCGGGTACCCGCGTTATTGCGCGAGCTCGATGCGAGAGAAGTGAAGCTGGCCGGTTTTCATATTTTCTGGGGGTCCCAGTGCCTGCACGCCCCGACCGTCATCGAGGCTCAACGGAAAAGCGCGGATCTCGTCGTGAGATTGGCCGCAGGCCTCTCGCCCATACCGCAATACGTGAACTTCGGAGGTGGTTTCGGCATCCCCTATTTCGCAGGGGAAATGCCAATCGACCTCGCTGCGGTCACCGATGCCATGGATGATTGGCTCGGCCTGTTCCGCAGCCGTTTGCCGGACACGCGCGCGGTCCTGGAATTTGGACGCTATTTGGTCGGGGAAGCCGGCATCTATGTCTGCCGCGTCATCGATCGCAAGGTATCCCGCGATCGAACATTCCTGATCACCGATGGCGGACTGCATCACCATCTGGCTGCATCCGGTAACTTCGGGCAGGTCCTGCGTCGCAATTTTCCGGTGGCCATCGCGAATCGCCAGACACAAGCCCCAACGGAGCGCTGCGACATTGTCGGATGCCTGTGCACGCCACTTGATCGGATCGCCGACGACGTGCTGCTTCCCGAGGCTCGCATTGGAGACTTTGTGGTCGTCTTCCAATCGGGTGCGTATGGACGCTCGGCCAGCCCTAGGGACTTTCTCGGCCACCCTGATGCGATCGAGATGCTCGTCTGACCACCCTCGTTCTTTGTGGAGGATTGTGATGTTCTCCCCTGATTCCTTCCCGCCGGGGCCAGCTCCGGCGCCTTGGACACTGACCGATGATCAACGCAACCTCTATATCGCGAGCCAACGCTTCGCGCGCGACCGACTGGAGCCCTTGCTAGCCAGTTCACCCAGCGTAGCAGCGTGGCAAGAAACCGTCAGACTCGCAGCCGCAACACTTGATCTTGGAGCAATGGTTTTACCCGAGGAATCCGGCGGCCTGGGAATCGACCGTCACGGCCTGGCACTTGTTGTCGAAGCGCTCGCCGCCGGACCGCTTGAGCGTGCGTTGGAGTTGACGCTGACAGCACCCGCGCTCATGGTGCTCCGGACACACAATGCGCTCGGTTCGGTTCTGGCTCGGCCTGTTCAAGCGTATTTCGATGGCACAGCAGCGATCGCATTGTCCGTGCCCGGCATAGATAACGCAACGATATGGCAACTCGGTCCACTGGGCCGCACGGCGCCCCTCACCATGCGGTTAGATGACAAGCGTCGCCTCCTCCTCACCGAGCGCCCACGTGATCACCGATCCTCGAGATCGACAGGCATCGCCACGCTCGGCGCCCTCGTGTTGGAGCAATTGCATTCCGACGAAGCCGCGGCCGAAACGCTGCTCGCCGTGATTACGCGAGCCGACAGCGATGGCGCTCCTCCCGCGCAAACGTACCTGACGGAAATCGGCCTCTATCTCGCTGTGCTCCTGACGGGTGCCATGCAACATAGCATCCGGTTCGCGTTCGATTACGCGGCGACTCGGCAAGCGTTCCGAAAGCCGTTGTCAAACCATCAACTCGTCGCGGCGCGATTGTCCGACATGCTGATCGCCACCCATGGCAGCCACCTGTTTTTGCAGGCTGTCAGTACGGCTCGCCCGTCGGCGCCGGTCTCGCTGGTCCGTCAGTTACTGCGACACGTCGCGGCGGAGTCTGTCAGCGTCAGTCGCGAATTCGTGCAGCTTTGCGGCGGCCATGGTTATGTCGAAGGTCTCCCGCCGGCAGCCCGCTTCCAGACGGGCCACTGGCTTGCCTTCCTGCTGCAGCGCATCGACACAGCACTCGGCTGGCTCGCGGAGCCGCGGGTCGCGAATGAGGAGGTCGACGGATGAGTGGTTGCGCCCCTACGGATGGCACGCTTCAGCCCTCGGTGGACAATGCTGCAACGCATGTAACGTCCGCCACGTGCTGGTTACGCGAACCAGGGCCGAATGACATCGACGACATCGTCGCGTGGCTCGCGCAGCCGACCATCAGTCGGTGGTTCGACTTCGGGCTCGGCCGCCAAGCCCTGCCCGCATTGGCGGTACAAGCGATGGTCTATAGCAGACAGCATCGAATACGCGTGTTCGGTTCGGCTGGCTATCCGGTGCCGAGCGGTGTGGTCGCCGTTAGTGATGTCACGCATCGCTTCGCGACGGGCTCATTCTGGATCCTTCGCGACCGGTTGCGGCCCGCCTGCGTCAATATGGCTTACAACGCCGCCACGCACCTCCTTCATGAAGCGTTCGTCCGTGACCGGCTGCGGTGCATCACTGCATGGGCTGTCGACTGCAATGTTCCGTCGCAACGTCTGCTCGCGCGGTTGGGTTTTCGTCTGATCGGACTGCAACGAGACTGTCATCTCGTCGATGGCACGCGCGTCGGGCGGCTCCTTTACGACCTGCTGCCCGAGGACCTCGCACTACCACGCGCACCATGAATACACCCGTGATCACGGCACTTGCCAGCTATGTGCCGCGCACAGTCGCGGTACATCGTGAGTGCGGAATCGAGCCGACGCTCGGTGCTCCGATTCGGTCCGGTTGGCACGCCTGGGTCGCGTCGTGGAAAGCAGATTACGCCCCCCACCCCACAAAGAAAGCGGCTGCAGCCAGAAGCGCTGCAGTCAACGCACCGCCGGACGAATTTCATTGTGTGCCAGTTGAGCGCGATACCGATCTATCCGGGCTCGCCGCGAAAGTGGCGCAGACAATATGTGCGGGGCGGCCAGTCGACGCAGCGCCGATCGATATTGCAATGTTCTGTCACAGTAGCCTCAACGAGCATGTGTCCACAACGACCGCTGGACGCTTGCGCGCAGTAATCGGCACGCCCTGCTTCCCGTTCTCCGTCTCCCAACAGCAGGGGGCCTCCACGTTCACGGCGCTGCAGCTGGCGAGTGATCTGCTGATTGCGGAACCCGAAATCCACACCATCTTGATCGTCGCTGCAGAAAAGTGGTGTCCGCCGTTCTCGCGATGGACGGATCAGGGAATCGTGCAGGGCGACGCAGCCGGTGCCATCCTGGTGGAACGCACCAGACCCACGTCTTGCGGACTGGTGGTGATCGACGCACGCGCCAGCCGCCTCCACCGGTTCGCGACACCCGCCCCACTCTCAAGCCTAGATATCCGCACAGATTGGGTTCCGGCGCTGCAATCGACGATCGACGCGATACTGCGCCGGCACGAGCTTCAACCGAACGACATTGGCACCGTCGTAGGAGCACGAATAGATCGGCAACTTGATGAAGCTATTTGCCGACATCTCAGTCGCCGCGTCATTGAATTTTCCGACCGCCACCGCGCCCATCTAGGCGCAGCCGAACCTATCGTGCGGCTCGCCGATGCACTCCAATCTCACGGCCTGTCAGTGTGCGATCGAATCCTGATGTGGGGCATCGGCCTGGGCGGCTTCGCCGGTTGCGCACTGTTCGAATCGCATGGCAGGCCGCTCTTATATCTCAATCCGCCATGAGCGCCTCTATCGGGATCGTCCATACCGCTTACTATCTGCCTGAGCCAGCCGTGGACGTCCGCAGCTGGGCGCAACAAACGAAGCAGTCCGCCGAGACCGTCAAATCCCTCGAAAATGCTGGGGTGCGCTTGTTCTATGACGCGCGGGGACAGACCGCGCTTTCGCTCGCCGCGAACGCCATCCAATCGCTCGTTCGTGCGACCCAACTTGCTCCCGACACGATCGACTTTCTCGTCTACGTTCATACGCTTCAGGGGAGCGTCGCCCCACCACCGCTATCCTTGCCGCACCTGCTATGCGAACACTTTGGTTTCGAGCAGGCGGATGCATTCTCGTTTGCACAACAGCACTGCGCCTCATCACTGGGCGCGCTACGGATCATTCGCGCGATGTTTATCGCCCGTCCGGCCATCAACCGCGGTCTGCTGGTCGGCGCGGACGTCATGCCCCTCGCAAGCGACCGGTTGATAGCCGGGGCCGGATTGCTCAGCGACGGCGCGTGTGCCGTGCTCGTCGAACGCAATGCCTCGATCAATCGATTGGTCTCGTTGGCCTTTCACGCGAGTGGAGAAGGTTGGCGCGGCACACTGGGAGAAGATGAATCGCGTTTCGCAGCTCAGTACTTCTTGGCGGCCCGTCGACTCGCGACGCAAACGAGCGCTGTGGCGAATGTGCCCCTAGCCGAGATTCGGCGCATCTTGCCTTCCCACCTTGATCTGCCAACCTGGCGTCGAACTGTCGCATCGCTTGGTCTTCCACCACGATGCCTGTTTACTGACAACTTTGCTCGCGTCGCACATGTGACGGTCAGCGATCCATTCATCAATCTCGTCGACTGCGATGATCTGGTTTCCGGTAAGCCTTTCCTGCTATGCGCCCGCGGAGTGGGAGGATTTTCCGCGGCGGCACTCTTCGTTCGCTAATACGATCGTTGAATTCCGGAAATTTTGCCGATGGCGCGGCACACGATCGCCAAATATGTCGCAATATCGCTCCTGTTCCGGACAGCGGTCTTTAAAAATTAAACCCTGCATTAAATTATTACAATCTATTGGACGTTCCGATCCCAACCATTAGACTTTAAATTTGCTATGCGCCCACCGTCTATCTCGACGTAACCTCCGACGCCCGCCCACCGCATAGCGGGTGCACGGGCAATCAGCGCCCCACTACCATACCAATTTCCGGAGTCGCTGACCCTGTGCTGGCGCCCTGATCCAGCACTCCTCTTGAATGCCACTAGGCAATAAGCGAGGTAGAAGTCATGAGAACGCGATTTCGGCATCGTACAAGCAAAAAAACGTCCAAGCCACCACCATGGAATGTCACATTAGCCACGCGAATGGCACCAATCCTGTCTCTCTTTACCGATGCAACGGATATTTCTTCGCTTTCCGACTTGCTTGGCAATGCGGTGCTTCCATTGGGGTTTCCATGTTACGCCGTCACGCGGATCGCCCTAACATGCATCCGCTCCAGACCCAGCATCTCAATGGAGGCAATTTGCTCACATTATCCCAACAATTGGGTGCAGCACTATCTACAGCACAACTATGGCGTCGTCGATCCGGTACATCGAGCGGCTTTTACCTCCTCCGGACCTTATCGCTGGGGTGACATTGCCGATCTGAACCAAAATGAGCGGCATGTACTTGTGGAAGCATGCGACGCCGGACTCAAAAACGGGCTGAGCATTCCAATTCGTGAGGTCGGGGGCAGTGTTTTGCTCATCAATCTGTCAGGACCGTCATCCCGTATCAATGCAGGGACGAGCCGGCAGCTCGCGAGCGTAATCAGCAATCTATTTCGCTTGGAGCTGGATCGGTTCGCTCCTCCCCATCCAAAGGCATTGGTTGAGCTTTCTCCACGCCAGCGCCAATGTCTTTCGTGGGTCGCGCAAGGTAAAACATCGTCGGATATCTGCATGATTCTCGAAATATCCCGCCATACCGTCGAATATCATATCGCTGAAGCAATGAAGGTTCTGAACGTGAATAGCAGAATAGCAGCCGCCGTCATTGCCTCCAATTACGGCCTACTTGATTAGATCTCTTATTTTCATTCAAAGCTTTCCGTGTGTAAGCGCGCCGCCGGCGTGTTTTAACCATACCCCACGCCTCTCGAATCCCATATATTGATAATTCCTGACTAGCCAGAGATCTTCAATCTCGAACGGATAATGCGCGGCCAATATTCATTTTCGCCACCCTCCCTACCTAACTAGTTCCGGTTGTTGCTTCCACTTGATACGGTGGCGCCCATCGATAAACGATGGAGAACGCAAATGCCACTCATTATCGCGGGTAGGTTGTGCGACTTGCCGCTTGAACTTCGTGATGGACTCGGTGCGTTCCGGTACGACGTGTTCGTGCGCCGCCTCGGCTGGACGCTCCCCGATGTTAAGGAAAATGAAACCATGGAATGGGATCACTTCGATGGCGAAAACACCATTCAGGTTGTTGAACTCACTTCCGAAGGACAGATATGTGGTTGCGCACGTCTGATGCCAACTACCGCCCCGTACCTGCTCCGAGAACTACTTCTTCGTTCGTCGGAACTCGATTTTCCCTCCTCACCGACCGTATGGGAGCTATCGCGGTTCGCCGGTTCGGGCATGCAACTGTTTCCCTATGTCATGGCCGTCGCGGCGTCCCTCGGCGCGATCCGCATCATTGGTGTCGTCACCCAGGCAATCGCACGACTGTATCGCCGCTTTGGCCTCGATCTTCAGTACGTGGGACCTCATCCGGAGACTGCTACCTCTCCGTTCGTGGCCTGTGCCATTGATCTCACGGCCGTCGCGTTCGCCAACCTTGGAACCGACCTCGAGAGCCTCCGATCATCAATCACGTGGCATCGATCGCTCACGTCGAACGTTCCTGGCTCGCCGAGGACCGTGCCACGCGTTGCTCATTGCACGGCAGACGTGCAATAGATCCCGCCCCGGCCGGGACCGTCGCGCTCCGCGGGAATTGGTGCGCTCGACTTCCAAGACCACAATTAGGATGGGGATCGCCGGCGGTGATGCCGGTTATCCGCGTCCTTTACCCAATCCGGCCGGATGGCGGACGCATAGGCCTGACCTGTGCGCGAACCTTCGCCGCTTGCCTGTGCGCGCAGTCCGAGACGTTCGTCAATTGCATGGGCGATAGTCGAAGATTTTGGCAGGCGACCGTCATCGCAGTCGGCCCAAAACACATGCATTGCATCAAACAACACCGACAGGATCGCGGTCAGGTAAGGCAGCCGAACGATCACACCGCCTCCAATTGAACCGCCGTCAACTGGACCGTGGGGCTCGCTTGACACGTCGGCCGGCATATCGATCCGTAGCGCATCGAGTTCACGCTGCAATCGCTCTTCAACGCAATAGTGCGCGGTCGCCGAGTTCGCCAGAGCCTTGCCAAGCTCACTCAGCTTCTCGTCCTTCAGTTGAATACATCTTGTGAGACGACGAATCTGCGCTTCGGCGCGTTGCAAACGAATCTTCAAAGCCTCGCAATCGCAGGCCGGCGCCAAGCATGCGTTTGAATCAATAGATCGCCAAACACTATCGCGTTGCTCCATAGCAGACCTCGCCTCGAACGTGGCGATATGTAATCCACACACCACGAGAAATCGGACCACCGATGCACCGATCTGACCGGACCGGCCGAAATCGGTGCGTCTTTTTTCGTTCCTTCAGGCAGCAGTGTCAACTGCGAAGATTGGGGGGACACCAATCAGCAATCAGCGCGTCTGCCTAGTTTGAGCTCTATCAAAAACACGAAACATCGAACCACAACATCGGCGCAGACTTGGTCTGTCAGTTGCACGAGATCACGCGCATCCTCAAAAAAATAACGCGGCTTGTCTGAAGTTTTGCGCTTTGGTTTACCTTCTCGATCACAAAATAGATATCCTCATTGTGCCGCCAACGCAATCCAATATCGAAGCCCCGTGCCCTGGCGGATCAGAGCGGTTGACTGTACGTGGTGCTCGACGTGCAACCACCCGCCAATTCGCTGATGATCGACGGCAATTTGCATACCCAAACGCCATAGTCCGATGTACGGCTTCGATTCACAACCAAATTCGCGGCCTCGGAGGTGATAAATGATCGACTCCTGGTCCAAACGATGAGAGAATTGTGCAATCGTTCTGATTGGACTGCCAACAATGGCATGCCGCAGACATGATGCGTCGCGCCGAATTGGACGCCTCGAAGCGACCATTTCAATACTGTTTCTTTTAACCACGTGGAGTGAAGAATGGCCACCTATCAAGAGTTGAAAGCCAAGGCTGATGCACTGCTCGTGCAGGCGGAAGAAGCTCGGCAGGCCGAACTAGAGACCGTGCTCGAAGAAGTTCGCGCCCGTATTCAAGAGTATGGTCTCACGCCGGAACAGGTCTTCGGCCGTAAGCGCACACGTAGCGCGAATGGTAGCCAGCCCGCGACGCCGAAGTATCAGGATCCGAAAACCGGCAAGACGTGGAGCGGGCGTGGCCGCGAACCGTCATGGATCAAGGGTAAGAAACGTGATCGCTTCTTGATCGCTGAATGATCACCGCAGCGTAGCGATCGGTAGCCCTACGGACACTCTCTGGGCTTGCAGTTTCACGCTGCAGGCCCATTGAATCTGTATCAAGCCACGCCGGCCCAAGCGATTCAGATCCGCCTTAGCTGCCCCGATCTTGGAGACACTCCGCGCTCCTTTGGAATCCGTGCCGTTCGTCTCCGCGGCGACTAAATTTCACACATAGCGGTGATACCGCCAGATGTCGATGAATTCGGCCTGCATTGCATCAGGATCAAACGACATACCGACGACACAGCCTGTAGTGGTCTAATGAATCCGGACACTGATTTAGGCGAGAATGGTCGCCATGAAGAGGTGTCTGATGAGCAAGCAACGACGTACGTTTTCCCCGGAGTTCAAACAGCAAGCCGCCTGTCTGGTGCTCGACCAGGGTTATAGCCATATGGAAGCAAGCCGCTCGGTCGGCGTCGGCGAGACGGTGCTGCGCCGCTGCGTGCAGCAACTTCAGATGGAACGCCAGGGCGTCACGCCGCAGGGCAAGGCAATCACGCCGGATCAACAGCGTATTCAGGAACTCGAGGCGCGTATCGAACGCCTCGAGCGTGAGAAGGCCATTTTAAAAAAGGCTACCGCGCTCTTGATGTCGGAAGGCATCGAACGTACGAAGTAATTGATCAGATTGGCGCAAGCGAATCGGTCGAGCTGATCTGCGCGGTATTCGACGTGTCGCGGTCCTGCCTGTATGCACACCGAGGGCGAGCCCGACGCGTTGATGCCGAGCGCATGGCACTGCGTAGCCGGGTACACGAGCTGTTCATCGAGAGTCGAAGCTCTGCTGGCAGTCGCAGCATCATGGGCATGATACGCGAGGAAGGTACGGCGATTGGCCGCTTCAAGGTCAGCCGCTTGATGGAAGAACTCGGGTTGATCTGCAAGCAGCCGGGCGGCCATGCCTACAAGCAGGCCACGGTCGAGCGGATCGATATCCCGAACCATCTCAATCGCGAATTCGAGGTTGGTACGCCGAATCAGGTGTGGTGTGGTGACATCACGTATGTCTGGGCGCAGGGCCGTTGGCATTATCTGGCCGTAGTACTCGACCTGTTCACGCGTCGGGTTGTTGGCTGGGCATTCTCGACACGCCCTGATGCCGATCTGGTCGTGCAGGCGTTGGAGATGGCCTATGAGCAACGTGGTCGACCACAAGGCTTGCTGTTTCACTCGGATCAAGGCGGCCAATATGCAAGCCGGAAATTCCGTCAGCGCCTCTGGCGTTATCGGATACGGCAGAGCATGAGCCGTCGAGGAAATTGTTGGGATAACTCCCCGATGGAGAGGCTGTTCCGCAGCTTCAAGATCGAATGGCTACCGTCAGTGGGCTACATGTCGGCGCAGGAGGCACACCGGGACATCAGCCACTACCTGATGCACCGGTACAACTGGATACGGCCGCATCAGTTCAATGACGGACTGGCGCCGGCAGTTGCGGAAGAAAAACTTAACGCAGTGTCCGGGATTAGTTGACCACTACAAGAAGACGCCAATCGCTCGAGCTGGGTGGCGGTGGGCTCCTGGTGACGTGCTATCGCATCAACCAGAAAGAAAAAGCGACGGGACAGATCGGATGTCGAGGGGCGGCGAAATCGCGCCGTCAGCGGATCGGGAATTGCACTAGGACCGGCCATCTTTTCTCCGTTTGCTTAAAAAGAGCCGGCACCCAAACGAAATACTAGATATAGTGTCGACCAGGCTGATTCACCCCAAGTGTAGTGCCATTTTTACGTAACACCAATCCAACTAGACACGAGCATCAGTCTTTTTTGTAACAAGTCCACACGCAATCGTTTGCGCGTGGTAGCAAGTGTTTTTTTGTGCGGAGCAGCACCGGAAGCTTCCATGTCCTGATTGATCTTTGCTTCACCGAGCGAACAAAAATCCAGTCCATTTGCGGAACAGGGGCTAAACGTCAGTGAGGCGAATAAGCTGGGATCGGAATAAAAATGAGGCCGCTGACGATGTCCGACAAGCTGAACAGGATGGCACCGAGCATAGCGGTAGATCCCAAGACATTCCCGGCGCGAAGATAGCGATCTCGCCATCCGAACTAGCCGACCTCTCGCGCCATGGCGCAGCTATCGTGCTGTGCATATTGGAGCACGTGCCGGCGTCGCATACGCTGCCCTGCGTAACGGTCGACTTCGCGGCGGCCGGTGCGGCTGCGCGGCTTCGTCGATGCGCTCGCGGCGCGCGGCCATGCCGAACGTGCGGTCACGACGGTGTCGACGCACGATTCGATCGAGGGCGGCTACGACGCCACTATGGCACTGCTGCACGCGCATCCGAATCTCACTGCACTGTTCGCGACCAACGACCTGATGGCGATCGGCGCGCTGCAGGCGGCGGCCGACCTGGGCCGGCGCGTGCCTGACGACCTCTCGGTCATCGGCATGACGGATATCCAGCTCGCGCACCAGTTCCGTCCCGCGCTGACGACGGTCCGGTTCCCGACGCCGCTGATCGCCGCGCATGCGATTGCCATGGCGCTCGAGATGATCGAGGGAGAACCGCCAAGCGAAAGCACGCGTGTGTGCGGCACACCGGAACTCGTGGTCAGGGAATCAACGGCCGTCGCACCGACGCGCCGCAAGGCGACATCGGCGCGACGCTCGAATTGAAGCTGTCGCGCCGGGCCCGTTCAGACTCTTCAGCCCATCGAGCGGTAGCCCGAGCAATCGGCGCTCACGTCGCGACCACCGCTGCTACAACCTGCCAGCGATCGATCCGGGCAGCTATGCCCGAAGCGCAATGAACCGAGGCACGGAAATCACGGTCGGGTGACGCCTTTCCCGGATCGCCCGATTCGACTCGTGATCATGCTCTTTTGACAGGCGGCTTACGGCGTTCGCGCACCAGTACCGTTCCCTGTCGCGCACCTCGAGTCGTCTCTTTAATATACGACATCATATTTCTAAGGCGTAATTTTCACCTCTGCCCCTCGTGTTCAGCGCCAGTCTCGTTCTCTACAAGACAAGCCCGGAAATTCTTCAAGTTTCAACTATACGTCAGTTATACAAGAAGATTACGGAATCCTTTTCATAGGGTAGTCACGTACGCGAAATTCGCATGTTCCGCGTATCATCATGACGACATATGACAATAGATGTCATACCACCATTGCCGTATCGACATCATCTAACAACCAGGATGGAGACAGCCGTGACCGCACCCGACTGCAACGGAAAACCCGACGACCTCAAGCAGAACACGGCGCACCGGGTTACCAGACGACATTTCCTCGGGTACTACGGTGTCATGATGGGCAGCGCCCTGCTCGGTGCGTGCGGTGGCGGCATCGACACGCCAGCCCCGACCGACACCCGCTCGCCGGGCGGCACCACCACGCCGACCGATCCGATCTGGGGGCCCAACGGCTCGGCAACCAACATCATCTCCTCGCTGAACGGAATCACGCAGTCGGCCTTCCGGGCCACGGATTTCCAGGTCGAGGCCTATGGCGCACAGCCCTGCTCCGTCATCGCCCAGACGAGCCCCTACACCGACGCGACCAAGTCGCCGCTGAGCCCCGGCGCGGGCGCGACCCAAGGTGCTGGCGCGTTCGATTCGCGTCCCGCCTTCCTGGCGGCGATCAGCGCATGCGCGGCGGCCGGCGGCGGCCGTGTCGTGGTACCAGCGGGAGCCTGGTATTGCGCCGGGCCGATCGTACTGCAGAGTAACGTCAACTTTCACCTTAGCGCGAACTGCACGATCTTCTTCAGCCCCAACCCGGCCGACTACGCCAAGGACGGCCCAATCAATTGCGGCGCGAACGGCAACCTCTTCTACAGTCGCTGGCAGGCCAACGACTGCCTGAATTTCGGTGCGCCCGTCTATGCGCGCAATGCCAGCAACATCGCGCTGACTGGCGAGGGCGCCACGTCGATCCTCAACGGCCAGGCAATGACACCGTTCGCCGGCTCCGGCAACACAGCCACCTGCTGGTGGACCTACAAGGGCACCACCGGCGCCTATGGCTGCGCGAGTTCCTCAACCCCTTCGCAGGCCTACGCCAACCCGAATAACGTAGACCTGAAGACGGCGGTGCCGGGCATCTCCGCATCGCTATATGCGCTGCTGACCAATCCTGCGACGCCCTGGCAGCAGGATCAGAACTATCTGCCTGCGCTGTCGGAAGCCGGCGTGCCGGTCGCACAGCGGATCTTCGGACTGGGCCATTACCTGCGCCCCTGTATGGTCGAATTCATCGGCTGCACCAATGTGCTGATGGAGAACTACCACACGCAAAACACGCCGTTCTGGCAGCACCATCCGACTGCTTGTACCAATGTGGTGATCCGCGGCGTGATGGCCGATAGTATCGGCCCGAACAACGATGGTTTCGATCCCGATGCCTGCAACAACGTGCTGTGCGACGGCATGGTCTTCAACACCGGAGACGATTGCATCGCCATCAAGTCGGGCAAGGATCTCGATACCGAATACGGCTCGGCGCGCAACCACGTGGTGCAGAACTGCACGATGAACAGCGGCCACGGCGGCATCACGCTCGGCAGCGAGATGGGTGGCGGCGTCGAGAACATCTACGCACGCAACCTGACGATGCTGAACCAGTTCTGGGCGACCAACTCGCTGAATATCGCGATCCGCATCAAGACCAACATGAACCGGGGCGGTTTCGTCCGCAACTTCTACGTCAACGGCGTCACCCTTCCAAACGGCGTGAGCCTGACGGGCGGCGGATACGGCAGCAAGCTGCTGGCCGGCAGCCCGATCAACGGCACGGTGCCGCTCGGTGTAGCGACTGCGGCGGCAGGCAATCCTTCCGCGTCGCAGGGCGGGCTGATCACCTTCGACTGCGACTACCAGCCGGCCGGCGACGCGATCCGGACGCGCCCAGCTCAGGTGCAGAACGTCAACATCGCCAATGTAACGGCCAGCAACGTCACGCTCGGCGGCAAGACCGGCTCGTGCTTCCAGGCGATCGTTGCGCAGGGCCCTGTCGTCTTCGACTACAACGGCCCCGCGCCCACCCCGACGATTCCCGCGATCACCGGCGTGACGATCTCGAACTGCAACTTCGGCTCGCCGACCGCCGCCGGGCCAGCCAGCGCCACCGTGCCCGGCCCGATCTACGCCTGGAACGTCAACGGCATCACTCTGCAGAACGTCACGATCGCGGGCCAGCTCTACAACACCACCATCACCGACCTGCGCTGATCCGCACGGATTCCCGCACGTCGGCAGTCCCGAGCAGCACCCGGGGTCCGTGCCGGACCCTGATCGATGTCGGCCGCCGACCGGCAGCAGTTCACTGTCCGCTTGCTGCCGCACTCCGTCCGAACTAGGTTTCCCCCCCTCCTCCATTCGAAGACAAGGAAAAACCTGATGAAAGGGAAAATCAGCATCCGCGCGGCACTCATCCTGTCCACCTTATCAGCGCTCGCCGTGCCAGCAGCTGCCCAGGCCGAGACCTGCACGCCGCCATGGAGTAGCGTGCCGAGCACGAATACAACCAACCTGCAGAACGCCATCAAGCAGTGTTCCGGTAGCGGCACCAGCAGCAGCCCAGGCTTGGTCGACCTGACCAGCAACAACGGCATATCGACGGCAGTTATCACAAGCGTGAACCTTTCCAGCAACATCGTACTGAAGCTCGAGAAGGGCTTCACGCTGAAAGGTTCGCCGTCGCAACCCTCGAGCAGTGCGATGTTGGCAGGCAGCAATCTCAGCAACGTCACGATCACCGGCACCGGTGCGATCGATGGCGACGGACAGGACTATTGGCCGGCAGCAGTCGGTCAAAACAACACACCCCGGCCGAAGCTGATTGCCATCACCGGCTCGAATCTGCAGATCGGCTCGAACTTCACCGATGCCGGGAAATCGCAGTCGATCATCAGCCTTCCGAGTTCGACCAACGCCACCGACAACGCGCTGATCATTCGAAATTCGCCGAAAGAGCAACTGGTGATCGAATCGGGCTCGAAGAACGTCACGATCGACGGCGTGTGGATCTACGCGAACCCGAAACGCAATTCCAGCGGCAACGATCTCGCACCGAACACCGACGCGATCGACATCATCGGCACCCAGACCGCCACGATCAAGAACTGCTTGCTCGATACCGGCGATGACGATATCGCCATTAAATCCAACGCGGGCGGTGCGGCCACCTCGAACGTCAACATCAATCACTGCGTGGTCGGCGGCGGCCACGGCATCTCGATCGGCGGACAGGAAGCGGCAGGCACCACGCTCGCAAGCCCCGGTGTATCGCAGGTGACGGTCGACACCGTTCAATTCAGCGGCACCGACTATGGCTACCGGATCAAGACCGACCAGACTGCCAAGGATAGTGGCGCGACCACGGGCGTGACCTACCGGAACACTTGCATGCGCAACGTCCAGCAGCCGTTCCTGTTCACCTATACCTATGCGTCCGGTACCGGCGGCGCCCTGCCGATCATCGCGAATGTGAGCATCGACAACGTGATCGCTACCGCCACCAAGACCCAGGGCGCCATTGTCGGGCTCTCGAACAACCTGATGGGTGTGCCGAAATCGGGTGACACCGGGATCCGCATCACCAATAGCCAGATCAGTGGCGGCGGGGCCTTCTCGGTTACGGATGGCGAACTTCAGGTAGGCAACCATAGCAGCGTGACGACCTCGACCAGTTCGAACGGCACGGTGGTACCAATTACGGACAACGGTCCGACCTTGTCTTGCCCAAGCAGCATCACCATTCCGACGCAGATCTAAGAACCCTAACAAAATGAACTGCGAGGGGCTGCTACCCCGTCGCTTACTCCGTGAACCTCTTCGTTGTTTCTCCGATGAGGAGGCCACGGCCAAACCTATACTCAATGTCGAACTGTGGCTACTCATCCAACCACTATTGCCACTACCGAAGCCGCGCCGGACGCGATACCCCGTCAGCAAGCCGCTCGACGATCGCGCCTTGCTGACGGACCTCCTATTCGTGTTGCAGTCCGCTGCTCCCAGGGAAATGCTTCCTCAGGAAATGAGCCGTGGCTCGGGCATGAGTTGATAGCGCAGGCTGCGCGATCCGAAACGTGTCGATCGGCGAGACCACGAAGATGGCGTGACAGCACTACCTTGCGTCTTCAGTGCGATCAAAATCGTCACCTACATGCGTGGTTGCCGAGTCAGCTCAACGGACGTGCGGTATTCAGATTCTCCGATTGCGCGCCTCTCCCGACGCTGTGCCGGACGACCGAAGTTGTCCGGCTCCGTAGCCGCATCCACCGCTTCCTTTACTTCACCTAGAGCCCCATGAACACGAAAACACTCATGCGTGCCGTTGCGGCGGCTGCGTTCGCGCTGGCCTCCTCGCTCGCGCACGCCGCGACGTATGCGTACGTATCGAACAGCGACAGCCGCGACATCTCGGTGTTCGGCGTCGACACGTCGACCGGCGCGCTGCGCGCGATCGAAACCGTGCCGGTCGACGGCACCGTGATGCCGATGGCGTTGTCGCCCGATCATCACCGGCTGTACGCGGCGCTGCGCTCGACGCCCTATCGCGTCGTCAGCTTCGCGATCAATCCGCTCGACGGGCGGTTGATCGAACTCGGCCGCTCGCCGCTCGCGGACAGCATGGCGTATGTGTCGACCGATGCGTCGGGCCGCTACCTGTTCTCCGCGTCGTACGGCGGCAACCTGCTCGCGGTCAACCGGATCGGCGAGAACGGTGTCGCCGGCGACGTGCAGCAGACGATCAGGACCGGCCCGATGGCGCATGCGATCCGCCAGTCGCCGGACGGTCGCTACGCGTTCGCGTCCGTGCTCGGCGCCGATGCGTGGCTGCGCTTGCCGTTCGATGCGTCGAACGGCAAGCTGACCGATGCTGCCGAACCCGCGTACCGGCTGCCGGCGAAGTCGGGCCCGCGCCATTTCGTGTTTTCGTCGAACGGGCGCTTCGCATACCTGATCGACGAGCTCGATGGCAAGCTGCACGTGATTGCGCTGTCGCAAGGCGGCGCCGATGCGCGGCCGGTCCAGACCGTATCGATCCTGCCGCCGGATTTTCATGGCGACAAGCCGTGGGGCGCCGATCTGCATCTGACGCCGGACGGGACATTCCTCTACGCGTCGGAACGCACGTCGAGCACGCTCGCGGCGTACCGTGTCGATTCGGCGTCGGGCAAGCTCGCGCGGATCGGCACGTTCGCGACCGAGCAGCAGCCGCGCGGCTTCGCGATCGATCCATCGGGCGCGTATCTGCTCGCGGCCGGGCAACTGTCGCCGACGCTCGCGGTGTACCGGATCGACCGGCACACGGGCCACCTCGACGCGATCGGCAAGTATCCAGTCGGCAAGGGCGCGAACTGGGTCGAGATCGTCACGTACGACGGGACGAACTGATCCGCTTGCGACGGAGCGGGCGGCATGGCACGCGTGCCGCCCGTTTCGCGAGGTTTGCCTACATGCGATGCCGGGTCGCGCATCGAAACCGCACTCGATCGACTCAAGTTGAAAAATCCGCTGTCGTTAACCGACAAGGGATAACTTCGAGAGTCGATTCACCATGCGCGATCTGAAGGTAAAAAACAGTTTGCTCGCCGTGCTGGCCGCGTTCGCTGCGATGATCATCGTCGGCGGCATCGTCGGCGTCGTTGCGCTCGGCAGCGCGAACACGAACGCGAAACGTCTGCACGCCATCGCGACGCAGACCTCGCTCGTCAACGATGCGTACAAGGACAGCACCCGCACCCGCTCGGCGCTCGTGCGTGCGTATTCGGCACTGAAGGAACACAACGACCCGGCGCAGCGCGATTCGGCATTGCAAAGCGCGCAGCGCACGTTCGACCTGTCCGCCAAGGAAACGCAGGCGTTCAAGGACGCCGCGCCGATCGGCAGCCTCGGTGCCGACCTGAAGCAGGCGCTGGTCGAATCGTCGACGCATCTCGCGAACGTGCTCGCCCGCGCGACCGACGCGCTGCGCAACGGCGATACCACCGCGTATGCCGAGATCAACGACAAGGAAATCACGCTCGCCGGCCAGGTGTATTCGGCGAACGTCGAGAAATTCCAGCGCACGGCCAACCAGCTGGCGGAAGACACGATCGACGACGACAACGCCGCATACGCCCGCATCATCGCGATGGTCGGCCTCGGCGTCGCGCTGGCGCTTGCACTGATCGCCGCGACGCACTTCGCGCTGCGCGCGATCGTGTCCCGGCCGCTCGCGAACGCGGCCGCGCTGCTCGACCGGATTGCATCGAACGATTTGACCGTGACGGTGCCCGATGCCGGCCGCAACGAAATCGGCCAGCTGTTCGCGGCGATGAAGCGGATGCAGGCCGGGCTCGCCGCGACCGTCACCGGCATGCGCGACAGCAGCGACGCGATCCATACGGCCGCGCGCGAGATCGCCGCGGGCAATCTCGACCTGTCGAGCCGCACCGAGCAGCAGTCCGCGTCGCTCGAGGAAACGGCCGCGAGCATGGAGCAGCTGACGTCGACGGTGCGCCAGAACGCGGACAACGCGCAGCAGGCGAGCACGCTCGCGGCGAGCGCGGCGGACCTCGCGCAGCACGGCGGCGAACTGGTCGGCCGCGCCGTCGACATGATGGGCGTGATCAACACGAGTTCGCAGAAGATCGCGGAGATCACCGGGATGATCGACGGCATCGCGTTCCAGACCAATATCCTCGCGCTCAACGCGGCGGTCGAGTCGGCGCGTGCGGGCGAGCACGGGCGCGGCTTCGCGGTCGTCGCGGGCGAGGTGCGCACGCTGGCCCAGCGCAGCGCGAGCGCCGCGCGCGAGATTCGGCAACTGATCGGCGCGTCGATCGACGATGTACGCGACGGCAATGCGCTCGTGACGCAGGCCGGACAAGCAATGAACGAGATCGTGGCGTCGGTGCGGCGCGTGGCGACGATCATGAGCGAGATCACGACGGCCACCGTCGAGCAGAGTGCAGGCATTGACCAGGTCGGCCAGGCGGTCACGCAGATGGACCAGATGACGCAGCAGAACGCGGCGCTCGTCGAACAGGCGAGTGCCGCCGCGACCGCGCTCGAGCAGCAGGCCGGTTCCATGCAGGCCGCGATGGCGGTTTTCCGGATTGCGCGGGAGGGGTGAACGGGATGACACACCGTGCATATCAACGAAATCGGCAGGTATTCGTCCCGCGAAGCAAAGTCTAGCCTTCCTAGGCCAATGAAAACCCCTTGATGAGGCCTGATTCGAATTAACCGATATGAGCCTTTACTATCAAGCCGATGAGCTTTTGTCGCTGAGTAATGGCCCCCATAGTTGCCCCAACACTCGATCCTGCGGCTGTTGAAGCTCCGTTCGTGTTCTTGGGAGCGCCCGACATTCGGCCGTCAAACTATCCCTGGAGGCCTTCCGCCGAGCGAGCTGCCACCTTTTGAGCCTCGCTCATGTGGGGGACGACGTTACCATCAGGTCGTTCGAAATTGATACGGCTAACGTCGTTCTTCACGCCGAACGTCTTTTCGTATCGCGCCACGAATTCCAGGCCATCCTTCAGCGTCGCCAGCGGCGCGCCGCCCTCCGCACAGAAGCCGCGACTGTCCAGCGCGCCCGCGGCGAGCTTCGGCATGTCGACCGAGCAGATGCCGTCGCCGCCGAGGACGGGCACGCTCAGGCCCAGTTGCTTCGACTGCCGGCCGATCGACGCCGCCTGCGAATAGTAGCCACCGTAGAAGATCGCATCGGGACCCGTCGCCTTGATGTGCGTGAGGATCGCGTTGAAATCGGTCACCTTGTCGTTCGAATACTCACGCGCCACGACGTTCGTGCCGTTCTTCTTGGCCGTTTCCACGAATACGTCGGCCACTCCCGAACCGTACACGGTGCGATCGTCGATTACCGCTACCCTCTTCGCATGCAGCAGATTTGCGGCAAAGTCCGCGATGCGTGCGCCGATCACGTTGTCGTTAGCCGCAAGACGGACGATGTATGGGAAGTTCTGCTGCGTGATCGCCGGGTTGGACGCCGCTCCCGTGATCATCGGAACATTCGCGCTGTGATAGATGCGCGATGCCGGGATCGTCACGCCCGAGTTGTAGTGGCCGAGCACCGCCTTGACGCCGCTGTCGACAAGCTTCTGCGCGACCGACACACCCGTCTTCGGATCGGCCGCGTCATCTTCGGAGACCACCTGGAACGTCACCGGCTGACCGTTCACGACGATTGGGTTCTTGTTCAGGTGCTCGACCGCGAGCCGGACGCCGCGCTCGTCGTCCTTGCCGAAGCTGCGACTTTGGTGAGTGAGCCTGGATGTCATCACGTCGATGTGCTCCAGCGATTGACGACCAGCTTGCGCTGTGTTCGCCCATCGTCCGCCAATGCGATTGAATCTGCACTTCGCCTGAGCGTAAGACTGCGTGAGTAGCGCACATGTCACGGGCCGGTTGCCGATGCCAATTCACCCCGAACGTTGGCTCGGTCCGAATCGATCGAGCCGGCGTATGATTCACCGCCGCGACCTAGTGCCCCATCGCTACCGCAAGTTGCCGCTCCAATGCCCCGCTCGCGCGTCGGGCAGCCTGTCCGTCTACGCGGTCGGCCAATATCCCACAGAGCTGCTTTAACTGACCAGCAGCAAGCCCAACGTTCATGCTTATGCGCATATGCGCTTGCAGCTGCGAATCGACCCCTGTCATCGCGGCGAGCATGCTTACCGTCGCCAGTTCGCGGCTCTGCCAATCGAGATTGTCGCGCTCGAAAATATCGCCAAACAAGTGAGTCTTCAGAAATTGGTCAATCGCCGGCGCAAAATCGAACAATGCGCCTTTCACCGGACCGCCGGACAGCTTCGTCTGGTTTGCCGTACCGGCTACAAGCAATGCGTCACCGGTTGGCGCACGGCGGCTCGGCGCATGACCTTCCGTATCCTGGCGCCCCGCCTGCTTGCGGGTCTCCATCACCTTCATAAGCGATCCGAGCGCATTGAGGCTGCGCGGAAAACCTGCGTAAGCATAAAGCTGCACCAGGATCTCTCGAATCTCGCTGATTGTCAGACCGGTGTCCAGCCCCTCATTCAGCGCAGCGGTGAGATTGTCGATGTCCCCTGCGGCAGCAAAGGCCGCGATGGGCACGATCGCCTGCTGTCGCGCGGTCAGCGTTTCAGCAACGTTTGGAAGAGACGTTCCCGTGTTTGCCATGTCGTTCGATTCCTCATGTGAAGTTGCCTGCGTCGGTACCGCCGGAAAGCCGACGGCTAAAACGAGTACCGCTGCCCGCAGAAGTGTCCGAACGGCCCCGTCGCGCCAGACAGCACGTCTGCCCCGCGAGACCGACGGCGTAACCATGTCGAATGAAGTAAGCCGCATTTGCTCTGTGTCCGAGATATCAAACCGTTGCCGGCAAGCGATCGAGAAACTTCTCCAGCGTGATCGGATATTGGCGCACACGAACGCCGGTCGCGTTGTAGACGGCATTCGCCACCGCGGGCGCGACACCGGTGAGACCGAGTTCGCCGACGCCCTTCGCCTTGACCGGTGAAATTGTCGGATCGACCTCGTCGATGAACGCGACGTCGAGATGCGGTACGTCGGCATGAACCGGTACCTCGTAGCCGGCCAGGTCATGGTTGATGAAGAGCCCGAATCGCTTGTCGACCGCCATCTCCTCCATCAACGCCGCGCCGATTCCCATCGTCATTCCGCCGATCACCTGGCTGCGCGCCGTCTTGGGATTCAGTATGCGGCCGGCCGCACAAACGGCCAGCATTCGGCGCACGCGGATTTCGCCGGTGAAGGCGTTCACGCCGACTTCGGCAAAGTGGGCGCCGAACGTCTGGATCGCGAACCGCTTCGACAAGTCGCCGAACTCCATGCTTTCCTCCACGACGAGCGGTCCGTTGTCTGCCGCGCGCGCGAGCGGAACGCTTCTGCTGCCGGAGCGAATTTCGCCCGCGGCGAACTCGGCCCCGGCAATGTCGAAGCCGAGGCGCCGAGCGACCATCTCGCGCAGCTTCGTGCACGCGGCGTAGACGCCTGCGGTAACGGAGGCCGCGCCCTGCTGCCCCCCCGAACCCGGCGTCTCCGGAAAGCTCGAATCGCCCAATCGGACGACGACCCGATCGATCGGCACACCCATCATTTCGGCCGCCGTCTGTTGAACAACCGTATAGCTTCCGGTCCCGATGTCGGTCATGTCGGTTTCGATCGTGACGATCCCGCTGCTGTCGAGCCGTACGCGCGCACCGGCTTTGGCAATGGGCGCACCGCGGATCGCCGCGGCCATGCCAAGACCGACGAGCCAATGACCGTCGCGGACCTGTCCGGGCCGCGCTTGTCGTGCGTTCCAGCCGAAGCGTTCTGCGCCGGTGCGCAGGCACTCGACGAAAGGACGCGACGAGAAAGGCCGTTGCGGAAGCTCGGGATCAAACTGTGTGTCGTTCCGGACACGAAACTCGACAGGGTCCATACCGAGCTTCTCGGCCATCTCGTCCATCGCGATTTCGAGCGCCATCAGCCCCGGCGCTTCGCCAGGCGCCCTCATCGCGTTGCCTTCGGCCAGATCGAGTGTCGCAAGCCGGACGCACGTCATCCGGTTCGGGCCGCCATAGAGCATCCGCGTCGACAACGTCGTGGGTTCGGTACGCCCGCCAGCGAGATTGCCCGACCAGCTCTCGTGACCGATCGCGATCAGCCTTCCGTCGCGCGTGGCACCGAGCCGGATCCGCTGAATGGTCTTCGGTCGGTGAATCGTGTTGTTGAACATGATTGGACGCTGGAGCGCGATCTTGACCGGGCGTCGCACCATTCGCGCTGCCACTGCGGCGAGCGCGAGATCCGACTGCACGGTCCCCTTGCCGCCGAAGCCACCGCCGACGAACGACGAAATCAAGCGGACGTTTTCGCGCGGTATGCCAAGAATTGCGCCAAGATCGCGCGTACCCCAGTTCATCTGCTGGATGGACGTCCAGCACGTCACGCGGTCGCCGTCCCATTTCGCAATGGTCGCGTGCGGTTCCATCATCGCGTGCGCTTGATCGGGAACCGTGTATGTCTCGTCCACCTTGACGTGCGCCTGTGCGAAACCCTGCTCGAAGTCTCCAACGCGCGTGTCGGTCGGCCCGCCGAACGCCATCTGGCGCGCGACCGGCGCAGTCTGCATCTGCGTCTCGAGGTCGAACTGCCCGTTGCTGCGCACATATTGCACGCGAATCAGCGCGGCTGCCGCGCACGCCTGCTCGAACGTCTCCGCGACGACGACGGCCACCGGCTGATGGTAATGGTCGACGTCCGGCGCCGCGAGCATGCGCTGTACATAGAACTTGCCGACACCGAGCCGGCCGACATTTCGATACGTGACAACGGCAAGCACGCCCGGCGCTGCCTGCGCACGCCGCGTGTCGATGGACAAGATCCTCCCCTTGGCTACGCCCGCGCCCAGGATGTAGCCATAGGCAACGTCCGGGCCAACGTCGTGATATTCGTACGCATAGGTTGCAGTCCCGGTCGTCTTCAGCCCGGCCTCGTAGCGATCATATGGCTGACCGACGACCGTCATCCGGTCGATGGGATTCTGTCCTGCAGGCGTGTCGAACTTCATGGATCAACCTCTCGCTTGTTCCATTACATAGGCGAGCGTGCGCTCCACCAGTGGAATCTTGAACGCATTCTGCTGCGTGGGCTGCGCCTCTTTCATCAACGCATTCGCGACGGCTGCAGCCCCGTGCCGCATCGCTGCGTCTGCGGATGCGACCCGCCACGGCTTCGGTGCGACACCGCCCAGCGCGACGCGGCCGCTGCCGTCCTCATGAACGATCGCAGCGACCGACACGAGCGCAAACGCATAGGAGGCCCGATCACGGACTTTCTGGTAGAAGTGACGGCCGCCGATCGGGCGCGGAAGCGTCACTGCCGTGATCAGCTCGCCGGGCACGAGCGCAGTCTCGACATGCGGCGTCGTGTCCGGCAATCGATGGAAATCGGCGATGGGGATCGTCCTCGTCTGTCCGTCGCCGCGAACCGTTTCCACCGATGCATCGAGTGCACGCAATGCAACGGCCATATCGCCCGGATACGTCGCAATGCAACTGGCGCTCGCGCCGACGACAGCAAGCTGCCGCGTGAATCCGCCGATCGCGGCGCAGCCGGAGCCGGGCATACGCTTGTTGCACGGCAGATTCGGATCGTAGAAATACGGGCAACGCGTGCGCTGGAGCAGGTTTCCGCCGGTCGTGGCCTTGTTGCGTAGCTGACCGGATGCGCCCGCAACGATCGCACGTACCAGGACCCCGTAATCGCGTCGCACTCGAGGATGCGACGCAAGCGCCGTATTGGTCACGAGCGTGCCGATTCGCAGTCCGCCTTCCGGTGTGTCGTCGATATGATCGAGCCCGATGTCCTGAATATCAACGAGGTGAGTCGGCGTCTCGA
Organism: Burkholderia sp. Bp8992; assembly: GCF_003853705.1. GTDB lineage: Bacteria > Pseudomonadota > Gammaproteobacteria > Burkholderiales > Burkholderiaceae > Burkholderia. The sequence goes on from NZ_QTQI01000019.1 coordinate 84,160, forward strand.
TCTCCAGTTTCATCAGGTCCAGCAGGTTCGTGCCGCCAGCGATGAATTTTGCTCCCTGGCGCTGTGCGACGATGCTTGCCGCGTCCGCAGCACTTTTCGCCCTCTCGTAGGTAAACGCCTTCATGCACGGCTCCCCGCGACTTCGGCCATCGCATCGGAGATGTTCGAATACGCACCGCAACGGCAGAGGTTGCCGCTCATCCGTTCGCGCATCTCGACGCGTGTCGCCTCGGCGGGCGCCATCAGGTCGTCCGTGACATGACTGGGCACCCCGGCCTTGATTTCGTCCAGCACGGCAACGGCCGAACATATCTGACCCGGCGTGCAGTAGCCGCACTGATATCCGTCGTGCCTGATGAACGCAGCCTGCATCCGATGAAGTTCGGACGGCGTGCCCAACCCCTCAATCGTGGTGATCGCGTCGCCGTCGTGCATCACCGCGAGGCTCAGGCACCCATTGATCCGGATACCGTTCACGTGAACCGTGCATGCGCCACACTGTCCGTGATCGCAGCCCTTTTTCGTACCGGTCAAAAGGAGGTGTTCCCGCAACGCATCGAGCAACGTGGTCCGAGGATCGACGTCGAGGTGTCGATCGTTTCCGTTGACATTGAAGACGACGCGCATCGTGCTCGTCATCGGCGACGACTCGCTTGGCCCGGCCTCCCCGGCCGGCGACATGGCGTTGGCGGTATCGGGCAGAAAAGGGGTGACAGCGGAGACGGCGCCGGCGATCAGAAGGTGACGTCTCCTCGCATTCAGTTGTTCCGAATCGTCCATATGTCTGCACTCCTCTCGTTGCAGCGGGCGCGTGCCGGTCGACCGGCTGCGAACGCTCTTTCGATGGCCCGGTTCACCAGGCATAAGCTTCAGGCGCGGCGCCCCCTGGTCCTGGCCAGATTTCGTCGAGGCAGCGAAGCGTGTCGTCGGACAGTGCAATATCCAGCGCCCGCAATGCGGATCTCGTCTGCTCCACGGTTCTCGGCCCCACGATGGGCGCGGTCACCGCCGGATGATGGAGCAGCCAGGCCAATGCGACGTCCGCGGGGCGCTCGCCGAGGTCCTCGCACAGCGATTCCCATGCCTCCAGCTGTTGCCGGTGGCACGCGATCTTGCGCGCCATGTCGGGCGTGGCGCGCCGCCCCTCGAGCGTCCCGCGCAATACGCCCCCCAGCAGCCCGCCCCCCAACGGACTCCACGGAATCAAGCCCAGCCCATGATGACGACACGACGGGATCAGTTCGAGTTCAACGGTTCGCGCGGAAAGGTTGTAGAGACTCTGTTCGGCGATCAGTCCCATGAACTGACGCGAACGGGCCGCGGCTTGCGCGGTCGCGACGTCCCAGCCGGCGAAATTGCAGCTGCCGATATAGAGCACCTTACCCTGCTGCACCAACAGTTCCATCGCCTGCCAGACTTCCTCCCAGGGCGTCGACCGGTCGACGTGGTGCATCTGGTAGAGGTCGATATGATCGACCTTCAGCCGCTTCAGGCTGTCCTCGCAGGCACGGCGGATATGGTAGGCCGACAGGCGCCGGTCGTTCGGGCCGGTACCCATCGGCTGATAGACCTTGGTGGCAAGGACGATGCGCTCGCGACGGCCGCCTTGAGCGATCCAGCGTCCGATGATCTCCTCGGAGATGCCGAAACCCTTTTCAAGGTCGGGTGACTGCGGGCCACCGTACACGTCGGCCGTATCGATGAAGTTGATGCCCGAATCCAGCGCGGTGTCGAGGATCCCGAAGCTGGTGGATTCGTCCGCCCTATCACCGAAATTCATGGTGCCAAGACAGAGACGACTGACTTTCAGACCCGAGCGTCCGAGGTGTACGTATTGCATGCCGATGCCGCCGATGTAGGTTGTCGGATTCCGGTTTGGTGGCCTCACATCGGCAACTGCGGCGGTTCTCGCTCCCGCAGGCTCGCACGACGATGCGCCTCGACAGGACTTTAGCGGGAACGATGGTTGTCGAAAGCCCCCGTTCATTTGATGGCGCTGTGAATGACGCTCAACAACGGGCGGCGACGCCGCACGAATCGATGATGCATCCGTCGCAGTCACCGTCGCATTTGTGAATACAACTCATTGGTGCGTCAACCGAACGCCGGCTAAACAAACAGGCACCGTTACGCTAAATTCGACGCCAAGTAGCCCGCACGATACGCCGATCCGACGCTGAACCGATCGACGCTGACGCGTTCACCACTCGATGGAAATACCCGTGACACCACCGCAATACCATTCGGCAGCGGCAGACCGCTCTTTGCTTCCGCTGATGAGCTGCGTATTCACCGTGTTCCTGGTCACGGGCGCGGCGCTGTCCGCTTTGCCGCTGCACATTCACCACGACCTAGGCTTCGGAACATTCACCGTCGGTCTGGTCTCCGGCGCCCAGTTCGCATCGTCGCTGGTCTCTCGCCTGTGGTCCGGTGCGATTGCAGACCGGCGCGGACCGAAGTTCGCCGTTTCCACCGGTCTTGGACTGTCCGCGACGGCCGGACTCCTGTACCTGTTGTCGCTGACGTTCTCCGGCAACCCGTCACTGTCCATCGCGATCCTGCTCATGGGCCGCACGCTGCTCGGTGCCGCCGAGAGTTTCATCATGACCGGCTCGCAAAGCTGGTGCCTCGCTCTCGCCGGTCCGGGCCATGCCGGCAAAACGATCGCGTGGATCGGAACGTCGATGTTCGTCGCACTGGCGGCCGGCGCACCGCTCGGCAGCTTTCTGTTCGACGCATTCGGATTTGCTTCGATCGGGCTCGCCACTTCCGCCGGCGCGGTCGTGACGATGCTGCTGGTCAGCCCGGTTTCGGATGCCAGAACCCAGTCCAGCAATGCAGAAGCCGTCGGGAAAGTACTGAAAGCCGTCTGGCTGCCAGGACTCGGCATGGCATTTCCCGGCCTCGGCTACGGCATCATGACCGCGTTCTCCGTGCTGCTGTTCGTTCAACGCGGCTGGCAACCCGCATGGCTCTCCTTTACAGCATTCGCCGCTGCGCTGATGGTTGCGCGGGTTTTTTTCGGTGCATTGCCCGATCGCCTCGGCGGAGCCCGTACTGCGGTCATCTTCGTCGCCCTCTACAGCTTCGGCATGGCGCTCGTCTGGGCCGCCCCGGTTGCATGGCTGGCGTTTGCGGGAACGACGCTTGCGGGATTCGGCTACGCGCTCATCTATCCCGGTTTCGGCATGGAGGCTGTAGCAAGGGCGCCAACGGACGCCAGAGGGCTGGCCATGGGCATCTACACTGCGTTCATCGATCTCGCGCTCGGCGTCTTTGCGCCTCTGCTCGGCCTCGTTGCCAATGTAACGGGCCTCGGCGCCATCTTTCTCATCAGCGCGATTCTCGCCCTGTTCGCCCTGCCCATCGCGATGAGACTTCGTTCATCTACTGAAGCCGCTTGAGACGCGCATCTCACATGACAGGCGAGCGCGGCGTTACCTCTCGACAAGTGCGTCTGGCCGGTTTCCTATCCGGGTCGCCATCACGGTTTCGTAATCGCGCATCGTCGCTGTTCAAAATCTCGCTCATTCGGAGAAGCACATGCAATACGTCAATCTTGGCCGCACCGGCCTCAAGGTCTCGCGCCTTTGTCTGGGCTGCATGAGTTACGGGGAACCCGCCCGACTGCCCCAACCGTGGTCGTTGGATGAAGAGGCGTCTCGCCCGTTTTTTCGTCAGGCACTCGAGGCAGGAATCAACTTCTTCGATACGGCGAACATCTATTCCGGCGGCGGTTCCGAGGAAATTGTCGGGCGCGCACTTCGCGACATGGCGCGACGCGAAGAAATCGTCGTCGCAACGAAGGCATTCTTTCCGTGGAGAAATTCGCCCAATACCGGTTTCCTTTCGCGCAAGGCGCTGTTCCAGTCGATTGACGACAGCCTGAAGCGACTCGGCATGGACTACGTCGATCTGTACCAGATTCATCGCTTCGATCCCGGCACGCCGGTCGAAGAGACGATGGAGGCGCTGCACGACATCGTCAAAGCCGGAAAAGCGCGCTACCTCGGCGCCTCGTCAATGGAAGCATGGCGTTTCGCCAAGATGCAGCACGTTGCGGAGCGCAACGGCTGGACACGTTTCATCTCCATGCAACCGCAGTACAACCTGCTCTATCGCGAGGAGGAGCGCGAGATGCTGCCGCTTTGCATGGACCAGGGCGTCGGCGTCATTCCATGGAGCCCGATGGCGCGAGGCAGGCTGACGCGCGACTGGAGCGAAAGCACACATCGAACGAAGAACGATGCGTTCGCGATCCAGATGTATCTGAATACGGAGGCGCAGGACCGGAAGGTGATCGACGTGGTCGCCAGGCTTGCCGACGATCATGGCGTTCCACGGGCGCACGTCGCGCTCGCGTGGCTGCTGGCGAAGCCCGGTGTGACCGCTCCGATCATCGGAGCGACGAAGCCTGAGCATCTTGCAACGGCGATCCGCGCGCTCGACTTCTCGTTGACCGGCGATGAAATCAACGCGCTGGAGGCGCCCTATATCCCTCATCCAGTCGATGGGATCGTTCCGCCGCTTCCTGATGGTCCACCGACCCTTACTTTGCCACGTAACTGAAAGCGAAATACATCGACTTCGACGGTCTTCCATCAGGGAAATGGAACATGAATCCGATCTATGACTTCAAAGGTCAGGTGGCCTTCGTAACCGGGGCTGCGATGGGCATGGGTCTCGCTGCAGCCCGTGCATTTGCGCAAAGCGGGGCCTCCGTGGTCCTGGCCGATCGTGACGGGAACCTCGCCTTGCGGGAAGCGCAAAATATCGTCGACGAAGGCGGCATCGCAACAGGTATCGCGTGCGACGTCACCGACGAAGCCCAGGTCGCTGCTGCAGTCGACCACGCGGTCGCCGAGTATGGCCGGCTCGACATGGCATTCAACAACGCCGGCATCCAGGTGCCGCCCAGCGATGCGGCGGACGAGCCGGCCGAGCATTTCCAGCGCGTGGTAGCAGTCAACCAGTTCGGCGTCTGGGCAAGCATGAAGCACGAACTGCGCATAATGCGCGCCCAGGGATCCGGCGCGATCGTCAACAACTCGTCGCTCGGCGGGCTGGTCGGCCTGCCTGAGCGTGCCGCCTATCACGGCACGAAGCATGCCGTGCTGGGGATGACGAAGAGCGCTGGTGTCGAATACGCGTCCCGCGGCATACGCATCAACGCCGTTTGTCCCGGCACCATCGATACGCCGATGGTGCAGGACATGCTGACGGGGCAAGCCGATGCCATGAAAGTGATACTGAAGGACCAGTCCATCGGTCGCCTCGGACGAGCAGATGAAGTGGCCGCCGCCGTACTATGGCTGTGCAGTCCCGGTGCGAGCTTCGTCGTGGGCGTCGGCTTGCCGATCGATGGGGGCTTCACGGCCCACTAAGCACGTCCCCCGACTTCGCGTCATCATTCCGGGCTGCGCGGTGTCGCTCCCTGGCACAACCGTTCCCAATTCCGGTGAGCAAATTTGGCCTTGTCGCCACCATCAAGAGCGAGCCCGTTTACGAAATTCCTGGCGTCGCCGCCCGCACGGTACTGGTATGGATAATCAGTGGAGAAAAGAATGCGATCCGGACCGACTGCTTCAATCGCCCGTCGCAGATAGCTTTCGCTGAACATGCCGCTCGACGTCAGATAGAGATTGCCTCGCACGTATTCAACAAGCGGCTTTTGCAAATTCGACACCCGATCCAGCATGGCAAGCCGCTCGAGATAGAAGATCACAACCTCCCCCCAGTGTCCGAGAATCACCTGCAGATCGGGATAACGGTCGAAAACGCCAGCGAGAACCATGCGCAGGAATTCGATTCCGGCCTCGTAATGCCAACCGAGACCGAATGTCGAAAAAGCCAGATCGATCGATGGCGAAAAGCCGCCGTAGTATGCATCTCGCACGACGGCCTGCGGAATCTGCGGATGAATCAGCAACGGGACACGAAGCTCGGCCGCACACGCATAGGTAGGTTCAAACAGCGAGTCATCGAGATGCCTGCTCCCCACGCGGCCGTAGAGAATAGCGCCCTTGGCGCCCAGCTCCGTCACGGCTCGACGCAGTTCGTTGGCCGCAGCATGCGGACTGGCAAACGGTAGCGCGGCGAGTGCCTGGAAGCGCGCCGGATTGCGGTGCACGGTTTCAGCCAACAGGTCGTTCACGCGTCGAGCCAGGCCAGTGCCGTGGTTCCCGAGATTGTTCAACCCGGGTGTGGTCAACGACAGAACCTGCTGCTCAACGCCAGTTTCGTCCATCAGAGCCAGTCGTTTCTCGCCGAGGTCGGCGAGGCGCTCGTCGAGGACCGCCGTGTTGAGGTCCAGGCTACCGTCGTCTGCGCCGGGGATGGTCAGCCACGCGTCCTTGATATCGGCCGGCAGGACATGTTCTTCGATTCCCACGATCTTCATTGCCGCACCCCTCTACTGCAGTTGAAATGTCTGCCACGGGCTGGACCCGCACGACCGACGCAAACCGGCCGATCTCCTGCAATCCCGGAGCGCATGCCGGCATCGCACATCGTCCGCCAATACACGCCGTTGTGGCGATCACGTCCGGTCTATTGCCCGGAAAAGCGCAGCATGGCCTCCGGGTACCGAGCCCCCTTGACGCAGATGTTCGCCTGCCGGATCACGTCGAGGTCGTCCTGATCCAGCGTCACGCTCAGCGCACCGATGTTCTCCTCGAAGCGTTCGAGCTTGCGCGTGCCGAACAGCGGCACGATCCACGGCTTCTGTGACAGCAACCACGCGAGCGCTATCTGGGCGGGTGTCGCGCCGTGTTTTTGTCCGATTCGTCGGATGAGATCCACCAGCTTCTGGTTCGCGACGCGAGCCTCTTCGGCAAACCGCGGCGTTTGCGCACGGATGTCGGAGCTGTCGAACGTGGTGTCGACGTCGATCCTGCCTGTCAGAAAACCCTTGCCAAGCGGGCTATACGGCACCAGCCCGATACCCAGCTCTTCGAGCGTCGGGATGATCTCCGCCTCGGGCTCGCGGGTCCACAGCGAATACTCGCTCTGCAGCGCCGCGAGCGGCTGCACCGCATGCGCGCGGCGAATCGATTGCGCACTTGCCTCGGACATGCCGAACCACAGCACCTTGCCCTCGGCTATCAAATCTTTCACCGTGCCTGCGACGTCTTCCATCGGCACTTCGGGGTCAACCCTGTGCTGATAGTACAAATCGATATGATCAGTACGCAGGCGCCGCAAGCTGCCCTCGATGGACCGGCGGATCTGAGCCGGTTTGCTGTTGACTCCGCCCCGGTGTTCGCCCGTGTCCTGATCGATGTCCCAGCCGAACTTGGTCGCGATCCTGACCTTGTTACGCATTGGTGCGAGGGCTTCGCCCACCATCTCTTCATTGGTCCACGGGCCATAGACTTCTGCGGTGTCGAAGAAATCCATGCCACGCTCGACGGCCGCGCGAATGAGGGCGATCATCTCTGCGCGGTCGGGCAATTCACGCGCCTTGCCGTAGCCCATCGCCCCGAGAGATAAAGCCGATACTTCAAGCCCTTGGCCAAGTTTTCGCTTGATCATGCCGCATCTCCTGTTTCGTCGTGCGGTGTGACGCAAACCGTTGCAGCGCATGTCTGCTCTCGAGCATTGGCTCAAGGCGGCTGGATGACCAGGCGCCCGGTCTACAATTACCCGCCGACAATGCCGACAATCAAACACGACCGAATTCACTACCGATTCCGCGATCCGCAGCCTGGATCAGGACGTGGCAATCGCCAGTCCAACGATTGGCTCCGTCTTCAGGCCGTCTGGCCGACGTTGAGCTGGTTGACGACTGCGTGCCCCACGGCATGCGCGGACGCCGGATTCTGGCCGGTCACGAGGCGCCCGTCGATGACGACATTCTCGCTCCAGTTCGGCGCAGGACGGTGCATCGCACCGCGCTGCTTCAGCGTGCTCGCCAGCAGATAGGGCACGACCTTCGTGTAGTTGACCTCGGCTTCCTCTTCGTCGGTGAAACACGCAAGATTCTTGCCGGCTACAAGGTAGCTGCCGTCGGAGAGCGTCGCGTTAACCAGCGCAGCCGGTCCGTGACAGACCGCCGACACGATGCCGCCGGCTTCCCAGATCTCGCGAACGACTTTCTGCACAGCCGGGCTGTCGGCGAAGTCCCACATCGTGCCGTGACCACCGGCAAAGAAAACGGCCGAATAGTGTGATGGTTCGAGATCGCCGAGCACGCGTGAATGGGCGAGCTCGTCGCGAAAATGCTTGTCCTGCCAGTAGCGATCATTGATGGGATCCGTCAGATCGAAGAAGTCGATTGGCGGATGACCGCCACGAATCGAGGCGATTTCCACCGGGATGCCGGCTTCTTCGAACACGGCAAGCGGATGCGTCAACTCGACCATCGCAAAACCGGTCGGCTCGCCCGAATCGCCGCGGATCGGGTGACTGGTGACCACGCACAGGATAGGTTTGATGCGGGTGCTGTTCATGCTTGCTGTCCTGAGGTTTCGAGTGAAGTCATGTCAATGACGAAACGATATTTCACGTCGCTTTTCAACATGCGCTCATAGGCTTCGTTGATCTTCTGGATAGGGATGATCTCGACGTCCGAGACGATGCCGTGCTCGCCGCAGAAATCGAGCATTTGCTGGGTATCGCGCAGGCCACCGATGAACGACCCCGAGATCGCCTTGCGGCCACGCACCACCGATCCGGCATTCACCGGGGTGCTGAGTGGCCCCATGTAGCCGACTAGTACCAGCACGCCTTCCAACGCAAGGGTCGGCATATAAGGATTGACGTCGTGATCATAAGGGACCGTGTCAATGACCACGTCGAATCGGCCGGTAACGGCCTTCATCTGTTCGGGGTCGTTCGACAGCACCACATGATCGGCACCGAGGCGGACCGCATCGTCTTCCTTGCCCGCCGAACGGGTGAACAGCGTGACATCGGCACCAAGCGCCTTGGCCAGTTTCAAGGCCATGTGACCGAGCCCGCCGAGCCCAATGACCGCGACCTTGCTCTCCGCCCCAACATTCCAATGGAGCAGCGGCGACCATGTTGTGATGCCGGCGCAAAGGAGCGGTGCCGCGCCTGCTGGATCAAGGCCGTCGGGGAGAGACAGTACGAACTTGTCGCGCACGACAATCACGTCCGAGTAGCCGCCATACGTGATGCTGCCGTCCTGCCGATCGACGCTGTTGTAACTGAACGTGGAACCCTCGACGCAGTCTTGCTCCCATCCCTTCAGACAAGGTTGGCAGTGCTGACAGGAATCGACCATGCAACCGACGCCGACCATCTCGCCCACCTTGAAGCGAGTCACGTTCTCGCCGACCTGGCGCACGCGTCCTATGATCTCGTGGCCAGGCACGATCGGATAGGTGGTAAAGCCGCCGTGGTTGCGTGCCATGTGCAGATCGGTATGACAGACGCCGCAAAAGAGGATATCGATCACCACATCGTCTGACCGCGGAGCTCGCCGCTTGAAGTCGAGATGCTGGAGCGGATCGTTGGCCGAATAAGCTGCGAATCCTGTTGCGTTCATGAAGTGTGGTCCTCGTCGCGCGTCGCGCGACCACGGTAGAAAGATGGCTCGATCAGGTCATACGCGGTGACATGACCAGTCGTGATACACCCGACGTCCCAGACTCAGGCAATGCCGGGAGCGAACAGGGCCTCCCAGTTCGTGAAGGGGCCAAGGGGGATGACGTCCCAGCCGATCAGACCGGCCTTGGCCAGCGGAAACTCAGCAAGCGCAATTCTTGCGGCCTCGACAGACTCGGCTTCCGCGATGATGGCGACACCGGGACGGTCCTGTCGAAAATAGATGTCGCGGATGATGCCCCCTTTGTACATCTGCCACGCATGGCGGGCTTCGTCCTGCATGTGTGGCTGGTATTTCTCGAGGCTGGCGCCCGGCTGGGGGACATCGAGGCAAAGCAGTTTCATCGTTGGTTTTCCTTAAGCGATGCAGAACGGTTCAGGCGGGTTGGAGGCGGCCGGCTATCGTCGCCACGCGGCGACCGAGGTACTGGGCTGTCATGAGGTCGCTTGCCGGCGGCGCTACATCGGGTGCCTGATCCACGTTCGCATGGGTCATGACACCCAGCCAGCTGCCCAGCCGGTTCAGATCGTCAGCGCTGGCGGTGCTGCTGTTGTTGCCGGGCATGAGGTCGAGGCCAACCCAGATCATCCCGTGCTGTGCGGCGAACAGCGCCATCGATACCAGCGAGTTCAGCTTGTCGCCGTGCTGCGCACCGGAGTTCGTGAACCCTGCGGCGATCTTGTTGCGCCATTTCAGTGCGGTCCATGCAGCCTTCGTGGAATCCTCGAAGAACTGCTTGAGCCGGGCGCTGATCATGCCGTTGTAGGTCGGCGAACCGAAGATAATCGCGTGGCTCGCTTCGAGCGTTGCCCAATCGACGCCATCAGCGACTGCAAACAGCTTCACCTCGGCCCCATGGATCTGCCGAACTCCTTCCGCGACGGCCTCTGCCACGCGCGCGGTGTGGCCGTAGCCACTGTCATGCACGATTGAAATCAACACCGGTGTTTGTCCTTGCCTTGAAGGTTTGCGCGTCTCGAGAGTCGGTTGAATGGGCAGCGCGTCACAAGCGCACCCGAAAATCTCGTTGCTGGTTGAACACTTTAAAGTAGAATTTTGAGAAGCATGGGTGGAAATAATTCCCATCTGTGCTTCCTTAATTTCTACAATCGCGGAGCAGATCTGTGCGTGACCGATTCGATGGCGTGCAATTGTTTGTGGAGGTCGTCGAAGCAGGCGGCTTTGCGAAAGCCGGTGAACGGCTTTCGCTGACGCGCTCGGCGGTCGGAAAGGCTATCGCGCGTCTCGAGGAGCGGCTCGGGGTGCAGTTGTTTCAGCGCACAACCAGGAATCAGTGTCTGACCGAGGACGGACAGCAATATTACGAGCGCTGCCTTCGAGCAATCGAAGAGATGCGCGCTGCGGAAACCATGCTGGAAAACGGCCGCCGGGAAGTGGTCGGGAAGTTGCGCGTCACGCTCCCCACGCTGTTCGGCCGCTACTGTGTCGCCCCGATCCTGCGATCGTACGCGCGAGCGCATCCGAAGCTCGAACTGGAATTGAACTTCAGCGATCGTCAAGTCGACGTGATCGCCGAGGGTTTCGATCTCGCGGTGCGCAACGGCGTGGCGGGTACCGGCACCACGCTGCGAGCACGCCTGCTGGTCAACCAGCGCAAGGTACTGTGTGCATCGCCTGCCTATCTCGCAACGAGAGGCGAGCCGCACACGCTGGCCGATCTTGCGAAACACGACCTGCTCCCCTACTGGCGCAACGAGCACGGTTTGCTCTGGCAGCTTCCTGACGCGACCGATACGCTTGTCGATTTTCAGCCCACTTCGCGCTTGCGTTTCGACGATCTCGAGGCAATCGCCGATGCCGCTGTCGACGGCATGGGCCTGGCCTGGATTCCCTACTGGCTGATTCGCGACCGGATGCGACGTGGCGAACTGGTCGAGATCTGGGGACATCGGCCGACGGCCGTCGTCGAGGGCTACGCCGTTTGGCCGGCAGCGCAGTATCTTCCGCTGCGCTGCCGTCTGGCTATCGATGTCCTCGCCTCGGAACTGCCGAAACGCGTCGAGGCGTGATCGCACAGTCCCGCTCGAACACGCCATCCGAAAACTTCGCCCTCCATCAACCAAACCAGCGAGACCTCATATGCCTGAACGTCGCATTCGGTTGAGAACATGGCTGCTTGCCGCAGCCACGCTCTGCAGCCCCGGAACGAACGTGCTGCATGCCCAGGAACCGGACAAGACCGTAGTGCGCATCGCCGAACTAGTGATCGATCCGGCACAACTGGAGACCTACAAAGCGATCGTCAAGGAAGAGATGGACGACTCCGTCCGGCTCGAACCCGGCGTGCTCGCCATCTACTCGGTCGCCGTCAAGGACAAGCCGAACCATCTGCGTTTCTTCGAGATCTATGCCAGCGACGAAGCCTATCGGGCGCATATCGAAGCTCCGCACTTCAAGAAATATGTCGCACTCACACAGCGGATGATCCAGTCGCGCACGCTGATCGAGACGACGCCCGTACAGCTCAGCGCCAAAGCGCGGCAACCGAAGGCGGTTGATTGACCCTGCTCACGACGGAGTTCCCTGCATGAAACGGAAACACACCTTGCTTGCCGCAATCGGCGCGACCGCTACATTGACCATGAGTGTGTTGGCCGCGCATGCTCAAACGCCAACTTCCGAATCCCCACTCACGCATGGCAAAACGCCGGCGTACTACATCGCCGACTTCGAACTCACCGATCCGGAAGGCATTAAGCCATACCGCGATCAGGTGGATGCAACATTCAAACGCTACAGCGGACGTTACATCGTGCGTGCGGGCCATGTGGATGGGCTGGAGGGCAATCCGCCGAACCATCGTCTGATCATCATCGAGTTCGACAGCCTCGACCTGGCCCGCGCGTGGTACAACTCGCCCGAGTACGCCCGAATCCGCCCGTTCCGCCAGCGCTCCGGCCACACGAATGCGTACATCGTCGAAGGACTGCCGCAGTAGCTGATGATGTGTCGGGCATTCGCTCGTTCAAACCCTGGTTCGAAACGATGCTATGCAACAAGCGCGTTCGAATGGTGCCAGAAACTGGCACCACCCCTGCATAGAATGGCTCCGCGAACAAAGGGCAGCGAACCGCGCTCCCCTATTACCGCGAAGGATCTGCGCCATGCCTCGATTCGAACCGCCCAACCCCATTTATCCGGTAGCCCGCCAGGCAGATATCGACACCGGCCCCATCGCTATGGACAATCCCCTGACGATGGGGCCGGAAGACGAGGCCGCGTTGCTTGCGGCATGGGCCGCCGATTCGCTGTCCATGAAGCGCCAACCGGACTTCATCTTGACGCAGTTGCATCACGCGATCGGCGAGAACCCGACCTACCTCAACCGTGCCGTCCTTGATCGCGTGGCCGCACGGCGCAATGCCTTCAGAACGCCCGAGTTCCAGGACGGGCTCAAGGCACACCCGGCATCCGTCGTGGCCCGGCCACCCTGCTTCGCCAAGGTCGCGGTTCCGGACCTGTGCACGGCTTGACGCTGAGGTAGCAACACACATGAAACGCATTCAATACAGCCGCTATGGCGGCCCGGAGTTCATGCGCGTGGAGGATTTCCAATTGGCTGCGCCGGGCAAAGGCGAAGTGGCCGTGCAGGTCAAGTTTGCCGCCATCAATCCGATCGACTGGAAGTTACGCAATGGACAGATGAAGATTGTTACCGGCGAGGCTTTTCCCCGCGCGATGGGCATGGATTTTTCGGGGACGGTCATCGGCGTCGGTGCCGGTGTGACGCGCCACAAAGCAGGCGACGCGGTATTCGGTCTCGCCCGCTTCAAGGAAAGCGGCGCGCTTGGGGAAGCAGTCGTGACGAAGGATGACTTTCTAGCGACGAAGCCCGAGAACATTTCGTTCGAGGCCGCGGCGTGCCTCGGCACCCCCGGTGTCACGGCATGGAACGGGCTGATCGACAAAGCGAAACTGCGAACCGGCCAGCACGTCTTCATCAATGGCTGTGCCGGAGCGGTCGGTGAAGCGGCCGTGCAGATCGCCCAACTTTTCGGTGCCGTCGTCTCCGGCAGCTGTAGTGCCCGAGACATGGAGCGAGCAACATCACTGGGTGTACAGCACATCTACGATTACCGGACGAGCGATCTATCGAAAATCACTACACGCTTCGATGTGGTTTACGATACCGCGACCACCATGACGGTATCGGACGGCCTGGCCATGCTGTGCCGCGGCGGCGTGTTCCTGGATCTTGACCCAGGCCCGGCCAAGCTTATTCGGGCGATTTTCGATCGACGGCTCAAGCCCATCATCGGTTCGCCGCGGGCGGAGCTTCTGGAAAAGCTGGCGAGCGCCGCTCGGGAAAACAGATTCAAAATTCCCATTGGAGAAATCGTTTCCCTGAACGGTGCCATCCAGCTGATTACCGAGCTGGAAAGAGGCCGTAAGCTCGGCGGCAAAGGCGTCGTGGCGATGGAGTAAGCATGGCCAGAAGTCATCGACTGTTCGATCTGATGCAAGCGCTTCGACGACACCGAAGAACAGTGTCGGGAAAAGCGCTTGCGCTGGAACTCGGCGTGTCGCTACGCACCATCCGTCGCGACGTCGCAACGCTGCAAGACATGGGCGCCGATATCGATGGAGAGCCGGGTGTCGGCTACATCTTGCGACCAGGATTCCTTCTGCCACCACTCTCGTTCACTGCGGATGAAATCCAGGCGCTAGTCATCGGAGCGCAGTGGGTCAGCCACCAAACGGACGACGCACTTGCCCTTGCCGTGACGAATGCATTGGCCAAGATCGACGCTGTTTTGCCCCCTGACATGCGAACGGCACTCCAGGACGATACGGTCTACGTGGGTCACCCGCTGAAGACCCAAGCGGCACTCGACTTGAGCGACATCCGCCGGGCGCTTCGCGAACAGCGCAAGTTGCGTATCACCCTGTCGATCGAACATGCACCCACTGACGAACAAGTTGTCTGGCCGATCATGTTGGGTTTGATCGACGGCAAGCGGTTTATCGCCGCCTGGTGCGAGCTGGATAGCCGATTCCGAGTGATCGGTATGGATGACATTGCTACCGCGGACGTTCTCGCCGAACGCTACACTCGCAACCGCCGGCAGCTAGTCAAGGAATGGCGCACCCAGGAGATGTGTCCATGCAATAGCCAAGGCACCGTTTGCTAACGAGTTGGATTGGGTCCAGTCGGACTGCCGGAACCGGTGAGATACGCCTGCAATATCGTTAGGGATGCAGATACTTGTCGAAGAACGCGCTCAGATCCGCAAAGTGCGCCTTGGTCTCCGGTGCATCGGGAGAAAGGAGATACTGATAGTGAGACAAGCCTTCGAAAACGATCAGATCTGCCGTCACGCCGGAATCTCGCATCTTGCGATGAACTCTCAAGGTGTTGCTTAGAAACAGATCACGAGACCCAGTCGTGAGTATCGCAGGAGGGAAACCGTGAAAATCACCATAAACGGGGGAAAGCATCGGATCCTTTGGATCGTGCCCGTTCGCATACAGCGTCGCCGCATCACCAAGCCATCCGCTGTAACTGACAAGCACATTGTCGATACCTCTATTAGTAAAGTACGTGTCGCCAGTCTCGGTGAGATCGGACCACGGCGTGCCCGGTGCGATGGCCCCGGGAACAGGCAGTCCTTCCGCTTTGGCGCGGAGGACCAAAGCCAGCGTCAAGGCGCCGCCGGCTGAATCGCCAAATACCGCGATTCTGTTGGGATCCGTGCCTTTTATGACTTCCTTATAAACCGCAACCGCATCGTCCAAGGCTGCCGGATAGGGATGGTCAGGTGGCATGCGGTAATCGATCGCCAACACTCTGGCGTGTACGAAGCCAGCCATCAGAATGGCCTCGTACAGCCCTGCTCTACCGGGATTCAATACGTAGCCGCCTCCGTGGAGATTGAGAAAAAGTCTGTTCTCATTGCGTTCCGACACAATGTTTGGCAAGACTTTAAAAACGTTGACCCCTGCGATCTTTTCCGGCTGAACTGTCACACCCATCTTCAAGATTAGATCAGCCAGGCGTTTGTCAGTTGCGTCTGCCAACCTGCCAACCCAGCGTTTCCATTCCGCCCGTGTCTTCGGATGATCGTCCCAAAATGGAGGTGGCCCCGCCGCGATTATCGTTTGAATTTCCGGGCTGACCGTAGTCGGAACAGGGATCACGCGATTAGCTCGATTCAGCCCACTCTCGTAGGCGTTCGCGGAACCCAGCATCAACAAGGTCAGGGCAAACAGGAGCAGAAAGCGACCACCTTGCGCCACGGGTTTTCTCCTTTCAACCTGCTGAATCAGGGAACTGAAGCTCGCCACCGATGCATTCTCCTGGAATCCGAGAACCGCGCTTCATCAGCTCGCGCCCCGTTTTTTGCAACACATTGCACCGCTAAGGCGCCGCTTGCCCTGGCTGTCGGCAGCCCCCGACAGCGATAGCCACGGCGCCGCGACAGACAATCAGGCGAAACCGATCATGGCCTTCGTTTCGAGATATTCCTCCATCCCGAACACGCCCATTTCACGACCGTTACCCGATTTCCGATACCCTCCCATCGGAGCGACTGTGTTCGCGGGCGCACCGTTGAAGAAAACGCGACCAGCGTTCAATTTGCGACAGACGTTCAGTCCTTTTTCGCGATCCTTGGTGAAGACGTATGCACCAAGTCCATATTCGGTATCGTTTGCGATCTCGATCGCTTGTTCTACCGTGCTGTACGTCAGGACCGAAGTGACCATCCCGAAGATTTCCTCACGAGCAATCGTCATATCAGGAGTGACATCGGCAAAAATCGTAGGACGAACGAAGAATCCGCGGTCCAACCCGTCCGGACGGCCTGGGCCCCCGCAAACCAGACGCGCGCCTTCCTCGAGGCCCACATTGATGTAGTGCTGAATCCGATCGAACTGTGCGCGATTAACCACCGGGCCGTGTGTCGTTGCGGGGTTTTTCGGGTCGCCGATACACATGTCGGCGACGGCTTCGCGAAGATAGCCGAGCACTTCTTCGAGTTGATCCTGATGCACGAGAAGGCGCGTCGGAGAATGGCAAGACTGCCCGCTGTTCGAAAAACCACGTGTCGCGTTATATACCGCGGCCGCCCGCAAATCGGCGTCCGGCAGGACAATGTTCGCCGACTTGCCGCCGAGTTCCTGCGCGACACGCTTTACCGACGACGCAGCCGCCTCGGCCACGAGAATCCCGGCACGGGTCGAGCCGGTAAACGACACGATGCCAATATCCTCGTGCGCGCTGATCGCGTTGCCGACGGTTGGACCGTCGCCGTTCACAAGATTGAATACCCCGTTGGGCACCCCTGCCTCGTGAAGAATTTCGGCCAGGATCAACGCGCTCACGGGCGTGAATTCAGACGGTTTCAGCACGACTGGGCAGCCTGCTGCGAAGGCCGACGCGAGCTTGTTGCAAATGAGCTGGTTTGGCCAGTTCCAGGGGGTAATGAGCCCGGCCACGCCAATCGCTTCACGACGAATGATGCTGACGCCCAGCCAACTCTCGAATTCGTAACCCTTGAGCGTCTCGATTGCCTGCCGAAGCGCGGCAAGGCCGGACGCCGTATGTTGTTTCAACGAACACGGCGTACCCATCTCCTCGGTGAGTGCCGCCATGATGTCGTCTTCGCGGCGCAGGTAGACCGCGACGATGTTATCGAGGAGTTCGATCCGCTCCTGCTTGGACGCGGCACTAAAGGCCGGGAACGCACGCTTGGCTGCCTGCACCGCTCGGTCCACGTCCGCGGCACTTCCCAACGCCACGACGCCGAAGGTCTCCTCCGTCGCGGGGTTGACGAGGTCAAACGGCCGCGACTCGACGGGATCGACCCACTCGCCATCAATGTAGAACTGCTCGAATTTTCGCATTGTCTCGGTTTTAACGGTTGAGGTATGCAAACCACCTCGCAAGAGATGTGCCATCAGATCTATTCGTGGCACTCAACCGATCTCTCAGGCCGACCATTGAACGATTTCGAATCGATTGTCCGCACGGTAAGCACGATTGTCTTCTACACGAGCACGAGGCTCGACGATCGTATCTGGCGTCTGAATCACGTCACCCGCTGCGCTCGCGAATCAGGTTCGCAGCTTTGTCGGGCTCGGCGATCCGGTGTGCACGGCATCGCCTGATATTTTCGCGATCGCTGACGTCGTAAAAGCCATTCCGTCAGCAATCCCACAAACAATATGCCATCGAGCAAACGAGAGACGCGCTTGCATCGTCACAATCATGTGACTCCGCTATCCGGCCTCACACGGTCTGTCAAGACGTGGTCATCCCCATTTGGGCAAGCCGTTTATATAGATATGACCGCGAGATTCCGAGGCTCGAAGCCACTCGCTTCTTGTTTCCGCCGAATTGCGTCATCGCCTTCCGGATGAGTTGCTCCTCGACCTGCTCCACTGCGCTACTCACGCGCATCGTGTCCGACTGGCCCAGTGAAGGCGGATGCGACGACTGATTCGAGAACGTCGGAGCCATCACGGCCGCCTGAGGACCTGCATCCGACAGATCGATGATGCCGAAGTCGGTTGCATCAATGATGTCCGTGTCGCTGAATATGGCGGCCCGCTCGACCGTATGCATCAGCTGTCGCACGTTACCCGGCCATGAATGTGCTTGGAGATAGGCAAGCGCATGGTCCGACAGCCGCTTCGGCCGCTGCCCGTGCCGTTCCGCAAACTGGTCAAGCGCCAGATCCGCAAGCAGCGGGATATCGTCGAGTCGCTCGCGAAGCGCCGGTAGTCGAATGACGACCGCTCCGATTCGATAGAACAAATCGAGCCGAAACGTCCCGTCGGCAATCATCGCTTCGAAGTTGCGGTTGCTCGCGCTGATCAAACGGAAATTGGAGTTTCGTGCTTCGGTTCCGCCGACACGCTGGAACGACCCGTCCTGCAACACGCGCAGCAACTTCACCTGCACGTCGGCCGGCATGTCTCCGACCTCGTCGAAAAACAGGCTCCCGGCATCTGCCTGCTCTATCTTGCCGCGCCGGCCTTTGCGTTCAGCACCGGTGAATGACCCGCCCTCATAACCGAACAGCTCACTCTCGACCAGCGTCGACGGTAATGCCGCCGCGTTCACCATCACCAGATTGCCATCCCGCCGGGCGCTTAACTTATGAATCGCGTGCGCCGCCAATTCCTTGCCCGTTCCGCTTTCCCCTGTCAGCAGAACCGGTACATCGAGCGGCGCAACCTTCACGATTTGCTGCTTCAAGCGCTGCATCGCCTGACTGTCCCCGACAATCTGATCCAGACCGTAGCTCCGATTTTTCAGATCCTTCAGCTCGCGCCTGTAGTACGCCACCTCCGACTTCAATTTCGTCAACTCCGTCGAGAACGACTGCAATTGCTCAGGTCCCTTGAACATGACTTGACCAATCGCGCCGACGGTCTCCCCACGAGCGTTCTTGATCGGATGTCGCGTGACAACCCGCGTCACGCCTCGCATCTCCTGAATTGCGCCAATCTCCGCCTTACCGGACGACGCGACCTGATCGAGCCGTGTATTTTCGATTACCTCGGATACGTGACGGCCAACCGAGCTGCCAGGTTTCATTCCGAAAAAGCGCTCATGGACGGGGCTGATATACCGCAGCACCCCGTCGCGATCGACGACGGTCAGCGCCTCGAATGGATTCGTCAGAAAATGACTGAGGATGTCGCTCGCGAAATCAACGGAACCGACGAATTCGAACAGCGCATCGCGTCCATCTCGAAGCAGCGCAACGAGTATCGTCGCGTCCGTGGCCGGTAACACGATTACCACAACCGACGAAGAATCGGGACCTTCAACCGAGAAAAGGTGTTGCTGGCGACGCCGTGCTTCGTGCCAACCCGCGATGATTCTCGTCGCCATTTCGCGTTGCTCGACGATACCGGTCGCCATCATCTCCTTTCCGTCTGACGACAGAATCAAAACGCCACGCAGCGACGCCGCCGTCACACCAGGCCTTGCCAAATCGAGTGTCTCCATGGTGTTATCCCTATGTCTCCGTGGCGATCATTGAATCGCTTTTTTTGGATGTGTCTTCACCGCGGACATAGCCTATCACCACGATACCCAATGATTAGTGAGCCGAATCGACAGTACCTGTCTATCGGACTCATCAATCTTTCGACGTCACCGTGGCGACCGCCCGCACTGCCGCTTCGTCGCTGACGAAACCGTACCTACGATGAGGATCGCCCATTCATCATACGTATCATTCCACTTTTCCCTATCCACTCGCATATCGCCGGACGAACCGCTCGATTCATCACTGGGGCAACTGCAGAAGACGAAGCAACTCTGTTGTAGAGTCGGCACGTTCGAGCGCGCACACAGCGGCCTCCAGGCGGCCCACCTGATCCACAGGCAGCGCTTTCGATGCGAGGCGGCGAAACTTGGCCGCCATCAGTTCATCGCTCATCGGACGCTGGTAACTTCCGAGAAAGTTGTCGACGGTCTTGCTCAATTTCTTTCCGCTGGTCAGCAGAATCTCGACATCAGCACCTCGCGCAAACGCCCTGCCCTTTTGCTCGCGCGCTTCGCTTCGCACCACATCGACGCGCTTCGCGAATTCAACGAGATCCGGTCGGCCGACGTTTTCGTCGATCATCTGATCGACGAACACCTCACCGTCGATGAGCTTCATGCCGATGCAGAAGCCGAGATGCATCTGGGCCGCCGTCAGACCGTTGGGGATGTAGGGTGTCCAGAATGAATGGCGCACCGCATCCTCGGTCATTCGCACGGTAATTCGCTCGACGTCGGTCGCGGTCAGGCCCGTTTCCTCCATGAGCTCCTCAATCGCGTCCAGTGCGGACAGATTCGTGCCGACTGCCGCGTGCCGCTTGATCGAAATCCGCATCGTTTCCCAGCGCGTGCCGAGCTCGCTGGTCAGCGCCGACAAGTCGAACTGGTCGGCGGTCTGCGTGAAGGTGGTGCAATATCCGCCATAGGTTTCCTCGAACACGTCCTCGATGCCGGTAAATCCGTCCGCAGCGAGTAGTGCCGAATACAGCCCGCTTTGCGCCGCCTTCGCCGACAGCATCCGCTTCACCATCGAGCCGAACTGGGCGGCCATGATGCCGGACGCCTGGGCACCCGCAATACCAAACGCATGGTAGATCTGCTCGCCGTCGAGACCGAGAACGATGCCGGCCGCCACCGCCGCCGGAAATGGTCCGAAGATGCCGGGCGTATGCCAGCCCCGCACCAGCATCTTGTTGCCGTTCATGCACAGGCCCACGCGAGGGCCGACTTCGAAGCCTGCGATGATGGCGGTCAGGAGAGTTTCGCCATCTACGTTTTCGGTGCCGACCAATTCGGCCGCCGCGAGCGCCGCCGGCAGCACGGCGGCGCAGCTGTGAATGGAAGCCGGATTCGCGTCGTCCAGCTCATAACCTTGAATCATCGTGCCGTTGAGTAGCGCCGCATTCACCGCAGATGCCGTTTCGCCCCGCCCCCACACCGATGCTCGGCCGCCATCTGGTTCGAGCTTGCCGACGACGCCAGCCAGGATTCGGGTCCACTCGAGATTTGCGCCGAACAACCCGCATCCGAGACCATCGAGCATGATCAGCTTCGCGCGATTGCGCACATCCTCCGGAACGTCGGCCAGTTTGAGTCCTGCTGCAAAATCTGCCAATTGACGCGTATATGACGTCATGAATCAACTCCTCCAAATTTCATTGTGCAAATCACTGCTTCGGCATGCCCACATAGGCGGCCAGCTTTGTTTTCTCGGCTTCATTTTTCAACAGGAGATCCGTGAACTCTCGTGGTGACATGGTCACCGGCTCGAGTCCATAGCTCCGAAGGCGGTCTGCCAGCGCCTTGTCCGACAGCGCCGCCTGCAACGCCGCCGACAGGCGTTGAACGACGGCCGGCGGCGTTCCGGCCGGCGCCATCAGCCCTTGATACAGAACGTAGCTGTAGTTGGGATAACCGGCCTCGGCGACCGTCGGCACGTCCGGAAGGGCAGTGACGCGCTTCGGGGATGTCACCGCCAGCGCCCTCATCTTTCCTGCCTTCAGATACGGAGAACTGCTGATCAGCGCGTCGAAGATGACGGAGATGCGACCACTCATTACTTCAGGCAGCGCCTCCCCGTTGCCTTTGAACGGAACGTGCATCATCTTCAAGGCGCTCTGCTGGAGGAACGCAGCTGTCGCAAGGTGAGTCGTACTGCCCACGCCCGCGGATCCGTATGACAGCTTGTCCGGGTTCGCCTTCGCGTACGCGGCCAGTTCGCCGAACGTCTTGAAGGGCTGGCTGGCGCCGACTTCGATCAAAAGCGGTGCCGCGACCGACGGCCCCACGCCCGTGAAGTCCTTGCGGAGAACGAAGCCCGGATCACGCTTGACTGCTGACTGGAGGCCGAGCGTATCCGCCGAAGTGGCCAGCAGCGTATATCCATCCGGCGCCGCATCCTTCACATAGCGGATGCCAACCAGGCCACCTCCGCCGCCGCGATTCTCGATAATCACCGGCTGCCCCAGGCTCTGCCCCAGCTTTGGCGCCAGCAAGCGGGTGACGGTGTCTGCCAGGCCACCCGGCGCCGTCGCAACCACAATATGCACCGGCTTGGTGGGGAATGGGTCCGACGCCGAAGCGGCCGCCGCGCTGAACAGGACGAATGTGCCCGCCGCCAGTCTGCGGCAAAACAATGCTTTCTTCATAAGAGAATCCTTTCTCCAAGACCTTGATTTCCTGCTACGCCGCGTCGAGGATGCCTCGCATGTCGACGGCGTTCGTCACCTGCTTGCCGATCCCGCCGGCTACTGCTTCGGCATGCCGACATAGGCGGCCAGCTTTGCCTTCCCGGCTTCGTTTTTCAAAAGAAGATTCGTAAACGCCGTGGGCGACATGGCCACCGGCTCGAGCCCGTAGCTTCGAAGGCGGTCCGCCAGCACCTTGTCCGACAGGGCCGCCTGCAACGCCGCCGACAGGCGTTGAACGACGGCCGGCGGCGTTCCGGCCGGCGCCATCAGCCCTTGATACAGAACGTAGCTGTAGTCGGGATAACCGGCCTCGGCGACCGTCGGCACGTCCGGAAGGGCAGCGAGGCGCTTCGGGGATGTCACTGCCAGGGCTCTCAGCTTCCCTGCCTTCAGATAGGGAGCACTGCTGACTGGCGCGTCGAAGATGACGGAGATGCGTCCACTCATTACTTCAGGCAGCGCCTCCCCGTTGCCTTTGAACGGAACGTGCATCATCTTCAGAGCGGTCCGCTGCAGGAATGCGGCCGTCGCAAAGTGAGTCGCACTGCCCACGCCGCCCGATCCGTAGGTCAGCTTGTCCGGATTCGCCTTCGCGTACGCGGCCAGTTCGCCGAATGTCTTGAAGGGCTGGCCGGCGCCAACGTCGAGCAAAAGCGGCGATTCGACCATCGGCCCCACTCCCGCAAAGTCCCTGCGGAGAACAAAGCCCGGATCCTGGCGGACTGCCGACTGGAGGCCGAGCGTATCCGCCGAAGTGGCCAGCAGCGTATATCCATCCGGCGCCGCATCCTTCACATAGCGGATGCCGACCAGGCCGCCTCCGCCGCCGCGATTCTCGATAATCACCGGCTGCCCCAGGCTCTGCCCCAGCTTTGGCGCCAGCAAACGCGTGACCGTATCGACCATGCCGCCAGGCGCCATCGCCACCACGATATGCACGGGCTTGACCGGAAACTGGTCGGATGCCGAAGCCGTCGTTGCCCTGACCACCACGAAGGCGCACGCCGCGAATCGACAGTCAAAAGAAGCGTGCTTCACGAGAAGCCTCCGTCTCCGAGATTGTTATTGCCTACCACGCTGCGTCGAGGATCGCCCGCACATCGGCGACGTTCGTCACCTCACGGGGGCTACGCTTGATGAACCAGTCCTGCATCGCCGCTTCCGCGATCGGATCGAGAGCCTCCCGGGCCACGCCGATGTCGCGAAGCCTCCGGGGAATGTCCACTTTCGCGAGCAGGCGCTCAAGGATCTCGACGGCCGACATCGCGTACCGCTGGTCCGAATCGGCAGTCAGCGGAAGCCATAGGCTTTCGGCAATGCGCCCGACCGTATAGTGCGTCGCCGGGCTATTGAAACCCATCGTGTGCGGCAGCACGATTGCGTTGATGATCCCGTTCGATACGTCGCTTCGATGACCGATTGCGTGTGCGAGTACCGACGAAAGCCCGCCGCCCGACTGCTCGGTACCCCGGCCGCAAAGAACGGCGGCGATCGCCAAACGTTCCCGAGCCGCGACGTCTTCGGGCGACATGCGGTCGATGTTGCGCGCGACAAGTCGTAGCGCTTGCGTCAACATCGCCTCCGACACGAGGTCGCAGCGCGGCGACTCCAGCGCCTCGACTGCAGTGGAAAGCGTGTTGAGCGTCGCACCCTCGACGAGCGCCGCCGGTGCGGTGCCGAGAAACCCCGAGTGAAGGAAGATTGCCTTGGCCCGCGTCTTCGGATCGAACAAGGCAAGCCGCTGTCCCGTCTCCTCGTCATGCACGGCGCTTCCCGCCTTGACGAACGCCGTACTGGGTGTGGTCGGCACAACGAATTGCGCGAGCTTGGGAGCGGCAAGCCGAGGACTATCGAACGCGCCGTCCGGGAGCCTGCGGGTGCAAAGCTCGTGCGCAGGCCGCTTCTCCGCGAGCAGGATGCTTGCCGCACGCGCCGTGACGGCGGCCGACCCACCGCCCACCGCGATCACGGCGTCTGCGTCCAGTGCGCTCAGCGCACGCGCCGCTTCCTCCACGGCGCGCACGGGACTATTCGGCCGAACCGTAGGAGATTCGCCGACCAGCACGGGGCCGAGCACATCGCGCAACTGCTGCATCGCATTGGACGAGCCGACTGACCGACCGCTGACGATCACTGCACGCTGACACCCACTGCGCTTGATCTCCCTCGCCAAGGCAGCGAGACTTTCCTCACCGCAGTACAGTCGCAATTCCGGGGCAATGTGTTGAAAGGAGATCGATCGAAAGGTCTGGTTCATTGTCTGTATGCGCGAACGCGTGGAACGAGGTTGCCCATCAACTTGCAATTGACGTGCCATGCTTGCCGCAGGAACGTCGCAGTCTACGGGTGCCGACAAACTGTCCACGCCGGCGACGGCCTGCCCGATTCGTGTCCACCGCGGCGACACGTGCCGCTCGCCGCGCCTTCATCGCTGCCGCACCGGTGCGTGCAGAATGGCCCGCTCATGCAGCGGCAAACGTGATCCCCGCCCGCGCTTCGAACAGCCTGGCCAGTTCGTCGATATTGGCGTCTCCCCCAAGCTCGTTCGCTCCGGCCTCGACCGCATTACGGACCGCATTCGCAATCAACATCGGCGCCCCGCAATTCATGGCGGTCTCACATGCAAGCCGAAGGTCCTTCACCATGAGTTCCAGCCGCAGGCTCGCCGACCGGCCGCCCGCCGCGAGAACAGGAACGACACGCTCGAACGTAGCGCTCCACCCTGAACCGCTGTTGATCACTTTCTCCATGTCCCGGAGTTTCAGGCCGTTTTTGATACCCATCGCCACGGCTTCATACGCGATCAGCCGATTGCACGCACCCAATGCGTTCTTGACTAGCTTGGCGATATGCCCATATCCGGTTTCGCCGCAATACACCACGTTCGGGCTGATGGATTCGAGAAGCGGCCGCACGCGTGCGCACACGTCCTGCGCCCCGCTGCACATAATCGCCACGGTACCTGCCTGCGCGCCGCTCGGACCGCCTGAAACGGGCGCGTCCACTAGCGCCACGCCCAGCGCCCTGAGTTCCTCTGCCGTCTGTCGCGTGACGGACGGATCGCCCGTCGTCTGATCGATGACGACCTTGCCTGCGGCGAGGCCTTCCCTTAACCCCCCCTTTCCGAACACAACCTCTCGGACGACTGTCGAGTCGGGCACGCAAATCATGATGACGTCGCAGTCGCGTGCCAGCGAGGGCAAGTCCGACGCCGCGACCGCGCCGTCGGCTTCGAGATCGCGGACGATATCGGGCCGCACATCGAACACCTGCACCTTTCGAAACTTCATCAGACGCCGCACCAGCGCCGCGCCCATGGCGCCAAGCCCGACATAGCCGACCGTCAGCTCGTCCCGCCCCGCCGTTGCTGCCGTCGACGTCGACATCGACATCGACATCGACATCGCATCATCACGCAGCCGCGTGCCCGCCATCGACTCGATCAGCTTGACGACATCCTCGAGCCGGGCATCCTGCCCCAACGTATTGACGCCGGTCTGCAGCAAGCCGAGCGCGATGCTCGACACAGGCATCGGCGCACCGGCATTCATGCCGAGTTCGATCGCTTGACGAACGTCCTTCACCATCAGGGGAAGCGCGAAGTTGGTCGCGGCCCTGCCTTCGACAATGGCCGGCAACATGGTCTCCGTGATGCGGTTCCGAGCCGTGCTTTTGTTGAGCAAGTCAGTCAAGGTCGCGAGCGGCAGTCCCGACTTTCTTCCCATCGCGACGATTTCCAGCGTCGCCAGGCGGCATGCCGCGTTCATCACGTTGTTGACGAGCTTGATTGCCTGCCCGTCGCCGACCCGTTCCCCGCATCGGAAGACGTTCGAACTGATTGCATGCAGGATCGGCGATACTGTCTGATAGGCACTATCGGGACCGGAAACCATGATGGTCACCTTGCCCGCGCGAGCGGCCGCCACACCGCCCGCCACCGGCGCGTCGATCATCGCGACGCCCTTTGCCTCCAATTGGCGTGCGATGTCCCGGGTTTGCTCCGGCACACCGCTCGTCTGATCGATGATGATCTTTCCCGGCGTCAGCCCTTGCGCCAGCCCTTGTGCGCCGAAGATCACCTGCCGCACGTTCTCCGTGCGCGGCAGACACAGCATCAGGACGTCGCAGCGATACGCCAGCTCAGCCGCGGATGATGCGACGCCCGCACCGAGCTTCTCGAACTCGGCGACAGCCGCAGTATTG
Organism: Burkholderia sp. Bp8992; assembly: GCF_003853705.1. Taxonomy (GTDB): domain Bacteria; phylum Pseudomonadota; class Gammaproteobacteria; order Burkholderiales; family Burkholderiaceae; genus Burkholderia. The sequence continues at coordinate 110,648 of NZ_QTQI01000019.1, forward strand.
ATATCCCAGACGCACAGGTCGTATGTGCCGATGAGCCTTTGTGCCAACGGCGCCCCCATCGCGCCCAAACCGATATACCCGACTTTCATGTACAGCCCCTTTTCCAAAATATGCCGCGTCGCGGTTTCATTCCGCTCAGGCGCGAATCGATTGCAGGTTCCGTACCAGCTTCGTTGGGCGCCACCCCATACGCCGCCACGGCGATCGCGCGATCGCCGGAACGTCGCTATTGCTCGTGCATGTCGTCGGGAAACACAGTTGTCCGTATCAGCGACGGTCGAATCACACCGGGCGCGCCCGCGTGCGACGCTTCTCCTTAGATCGGCAGCACATCCGGCGTCCGTTGGCATCGCAATTGCTTCATTACTGCCAGATCGGTTATCGCCGGGCCGAAAAACGGCTATCCGTTTTCGGTCGAATCGCGAAGCCAATCTTTTTCGCGCCCAGCGCTAGGTATTTCGGGCCGATTCGGGTGTTCGGATGAGGTAGCGCCCTTTCCGGACTTGCACCCATAGATAACTACCAGAAGGAGACTTTGATGGCGAAACATTGGAACACGGCCAAAGCGGCGGCCTGCGCAGCGACGCTCGCCGCATCCTGGGCGGTTTGCACGCCGGCGGCAGCACAATCGTGCGAAGTCAAGATCGGCGTGCTCGGCCCGATGAGCGGCGGTGGATCGTCGCAGGGCCTCGCCGAGAAAGCCGCCGTCGAGTTCGAGGCCGCCTATACCAATGCCAATGGCGGCCTGCAAGTCGGCAACCGCAAGTGCAAGGTGGTGCCGACGAGTTATGACTCGCAAGCGACCGCTGCCGGTGGAGCGGCCGCCGCCAACTATTTCGCGAGCCAGGGGGTTCATGCGGCTGTGGGCCCGGTTCCGTCGGTCGAACTGGCGGGATTCAAGCCCATCGCGAAGCGGTACGGCATCGTGAATTTCGCGCACTCGTACGCGAAGGATGTCATCAACACGCAATATCCGCTCGCCTTCGCGGTATCACTCACGCCGCAGGTCTGGGGTGCCTATGTCGTGAAAGCCGCAAGGGACGAGTTCAAATTCAACAAGGTGATCGTTGTTGCACCGAACGACCAGGGCGGCACCGATGCAGGCAAAGCACTGGTCCAGGAGTACGAAAAGGCCGGTGCCAAGGCGACGCTCGAATTCTATCAACGCGGCACCACGAACTTCGCGCCCATCGTGGCCCGCCTGATGAGCATGGGCCCCGAATCGGTGGAGTTCGGACCGATGCCGCCGGGTGAAGCCGGCGTCCTAGTCAAGCAAATGCTAGGCGCCGGATACACGGGCGCGTTCGGTGACCTCGGCAGCGGCGCAGAGGTGGTGCTGAACACCGTGGGAGACATTTCAACCCAGAAGGCGTTCTACTGGCTCGAACTCGCTCCGCTGGACGACCCCGGCATCCAGCGTCTGAATGCCGACTACGAGCGCGTGATGAAGTCGAAGGTGCCGGACAACACGCTGTTCTATCCGTCCGCACTCGCCGCGGAGCATCTTCTGCGTGCGATCTCGCGAGCCGGAACCGATCAGGATGGCCAAAAGATCGCGGCCGCGTTGCGAGAGACGACGCCGGAATCCCGCTACCTCGGCAAAGGCGGATGGCGCGGCAAGGCGCAATACGGAATCAATCAGCAGCTCGCCTTCCCGATCGGGATGGGCGTGATCGCGAACGGTAAAAGGCAAAAGGATCGACGCATCGCCATTGCGTCGGAACCCGCGACGCCGTGAACCTCGGATAGTGCGGTTAATCGCCGAAGGCCGTATGGGGCGTCCGCGCTACCGCGCGACTTTCGGCGAATCTCTCGATCGCCACGGCATCGCGGAGCAACGAGACCACATCCGGAATCCGTGCGTCTCGACCGCGTTGCCCGACCGCACGTGGTGGCTTCGACATGAAAAGGAAAAGGTGACATGAAGCGTTTTGAAGGGAAAACGATCCTCGTAACGGGAGCCGGCAGCGGGATTGGCGCGGCGTGTGTTCGACGTCTGTTCGACGAGGGTGCATTGGTCGTCGCAGCAGACGTACGCAAGGGCGATGTTGACAAGGTCGCCTCGGAATTCGGCCCGACTAACCGTATCCACGCCGTCGCGATGGACGTGTCGAATCGCGACGACGTCAACGCCATCGTGGCCGACGCCGCTCGACGATTCGGCCCGCTTCACGGGCTCGTGAACTCCGCCGGCATCCGCGGCGTGGGCAACGTGCTGGATTTCGATCCGGAGGCGTGGCATCGCGTCCTGTCAGTGAATCTCGATGGAACGTTCAACGTCTGCCAGGCATTTGCACGCGTCGCGACGGAAGCGAAAACACCCGCGGCAATCGTCAACGTTTCGTCGGGGGCGGGAATCCGCGGCGTACCGAACCGCCTCGCATACTCCGCGTCGAAGTTCGGCGTCTCGGGCATCACGCATACCATGGCGCTCGAACTTGCCTCTTACGGTATCCGCGTGAACGCCGTAGCGCCGGGGATGATTCGCACCCCGATGACAGCCGTGATGTTCGAGGATCCGGAAAACGAAAAGCGCATTCGCGCGGCGCATCCGATCGGCCGCGAGGGAGAGCCTGAAGAGGTTGCCGCCGCCATCGCGTTTCTGCTGTCGGATGATGCCAGCTTCGTCACGGGCATCGTCATGCCCGTGGACGGCGGCTCCACGGCGGGCATTCCATCTCACTGAGACATCGCGCCTGCCGTCCACGATGCGCGGACGGCAGGCTGAACCGTGGATCTTCTCGCCGGGTTGGTGCGGCGCGTCGAGCAATCTGCTCGCGCGCCCACGGCGCACGACGCCCGGTTCAGGAAAGGTCGATGCGGTAAACGCGGGCTGCGGTATCGTGAAAAAGCGCTGCCTTTTCTCGAGCCGATGCGCCCCGGACGATATGCTTCAGCGCGTTCCACATCGGCACGAATCCGCACGATCGACCATCGGGCGGATAATTGCTTTCCATCATGCAGCGCTCGACGCCGAAAGCATCAATGACGGTCTCGACATAGGGCCTCCACGCATCCGCGAGTTCCAGATAGCCGACCGGCTCCGCGCGTTTCTCGAAACCGAACCCCCAAAACGGCAATCCCAGGCCGCCGATCTTGCACAGCACGTTTTGGCGGCGCGCCACCTCGCGCACTGCCGATCGCCACTGCGCGAACACGCCGGCACGGCCGTCGGCGTCCATGTCCATGCCCATCGCCTGGCCCAGGTGGTTGAGGACGATGGACGTATCGGGAAACATATCGGCAAGCTCGCAAACGTCGGCCATCTGGTGATGGAACACTGCCGCATCGAACGTCAGGCCGCGTGCTGCCACCTCCTGGAAGCCGGCACGAAATCCCGGGGATTTCATGATTCCGGGCGCCGGCCGGTTCGTGACATAGCGGAAAGGCGCATCGCTCGGATCCTCGATCGTGATCTGCCGAACGCCCCGGAATCGCTCTGGCGCGGCTTCAAGCGACCGGTCGAGCAATTCGGCCACTGCCGACCCGAATCGCAGGTCCGCGTTCCCGACGATCGCCGCGCAGACGCGGCAATCGCCATAGGCGCCGGTGGCGCTCATCGCCGCAACCCCGTTCGCGAACTCAACCTCGCCAAGCGGCCGCAGCACCTCCGGGCCATCCTTGCGTGCGAAGGCAAGCGTTTCCACGTAGATGGACGCGACGATTCGATGTCCCGCGTTCACGTCCGCCAGGTAATCCTCGAACATGTAGCGCAATGCCGGTCTGTCAAAGAGATGGTGAGCTGAGTCGATGATCGGCAGGTCGGGATCGATGATAGGCTCATCGCGACCGGCCTTCAGTTGCGGGTACGGAAACATGTTCGTCATTGCATCACCTTGTCTTGATGTGAATTCGAATTCAAAGATATTCCTCCGCGAGCGCGACATCCCGAATCTCGTCGACCGTGCCGCTTCGCCGGACCTCGCCGCCACGCATGACGTACGCGCGGTCGACAAGCTTAAGCGCGGGGCGGGCCATTTGTTCAGTCATCAGGATCGTGGTGCCGCGACGCTGCAGCTCCCGAATCGACTCGCTGATGCGCTCGATCCAGACGGGTGCCAGTCCGAGGAACGGTTCGTCCAAAAGCAGCAGTTTGGGCAGCGTGCTTGCCGCTCGAGCCAGCGCGACGACCTGCTGCTGCCCGCCGCTCAGTTGGTTGGCCGGTTGGTCTGCGCGCTCAGCGAGCAACGGAAAAGTCCGCTCCATCCACTCGAGGTTCGCTTGCGCCTGCATCTTCGAAATACCGAGCGTGCCCGCCAGGACGTTTTCCCTCACGCTCAGCGAGCGGAATATCCGGCGCCCCTCCGGCGAATAGCCGATGCCCAGACGGGCTCGGCCCGGGCACGAGACACCAACCAGGTCCTTCCCGGCAAAACGGATCTGACCGGATATCGCGGGAACCAGACCGACTACGGCATTGATCAGGCTCGACTTGCCCGCGCCATTCGCGCCGACCAACAGGACCGTTTCGCCCTCCTTCACGTCGATCGACACTTCCCGTAGGGCCACGATGCCGCCATAACGAACGACCAGCTTCTCGATGCTCAGCATTTTCATTCCTCACTCACGCCCAGATAGGCCTCGATGACATCACGGCGGGAAAGCACATCGCCCGGCGCTCCCTCAGCGAGAAGCCGCCCCGCCTCGAGCACGACAATGCGCGGGCACAGTCGCTTGACCATATCCATGTCGTGCTCCACGATCAGGACGCCGCAGCCCAGCACGCTGCGCGCATGCTCGATGAAGCGGTCCACCTGCGGCCGCTCCCGGGCCTCCAGCCCTGCGGCCGGCTCGTCCAGAAGCAAAAATCGGGGTCTCGAAGCGAGCACCATCACCAGGCCAAGCATTTTCTGGAGTCCATACGGCAACTTGTCGCTCGGGTCGTAAAGGTGCTGTGCAAGACCGAACTCGTCCAGCAACCCTTCGATGCCGAGATCCGCATTCGAATGGATCGTGCTGAAGCGCTGCGCACGAAACAGGTTCTCTTCGACCGTCGCGCTCTTGAACGTGTTGGTCTGCTGGAAGCTGCGAGCGACACCAAGACGTGCCACGTTGTAGAACCGCATCCCGGAGATGACCTGCCCGCCCAGCAAAATGCGTCCCGACGTCGGCGGCAGCATGCCGCTCATGACATTGATCAGCGTAGTCTTGCCCGCGCCGTTCGGGCCGATCACGCCAAGCACGTCGCCCGCCGACACTTCGAATGAAATGCCTTCGAATACGCGCAGGCCGCCGAATCGCTTGGTGATCGCTTCGACTTGCAATGTCGCCGGCACGGGCGCTCGGTTGCTCTGTTTTGAAATACCAATAGGCGAACTCATGCTCGACGATCCTCGATACGCGGTTGAAGTACGCCGCGATGGCGTACCCTCATCTTGTCAAACACGTTCGTCAGTGTTCCCACGATGCCGCCGGGTGCAATCATCATCACGATGACGAGCAGCAGCCCGAACAATCCGGACGACAATTGAGCGTAGCTGCTGAAAACATCGTTCATCGTGATGAGCAGAAGGCTGCCCACCACGACACCCAGCAACGATCCGCGGCCCCCGACGAAGACGTACGCGATGTAGCTGTTCACCGACCACGTGGTGAACGAGCTCGGATGGGCGGTCGAGAGCATGTTGACAAGTGCGAAACCCGCCAGTCCGGATACGGCGGCCGAGGTAACGAAGCCGATGGTGCGATATTTCCACGGCGCAACGCCCAGGCTTTCCGCGAGCGTCTCGTTCTCCTCGATCGACGAGAACTCGGGCCGGAGAACGTGCGTCATGCCAAGCGTAAACAACGCGGAGACGATGCAAATGGCAACAGTGACGACGACGACCGTCGCCGGCGACGTGGCACCCATCCCGAACAGCAATGCTGGCGGGACACCGGTGATCCCGTTGGCACCGCCTGTCAATGTCGGCGTTTGGAAGATGACGATCTGAAGTATTTCGTTGAAGACGAACGTAATGAAAATGAAGTACACGCCTTTGAGTCGGAGCACCAACGCCCCGAGCGGCAGCGCCACGAGCGCCGGCACGATCGCACTGATCAGCATGAGCAGAACGAGGTTCGTCGTACCGGCATTCGCCGCGATGGCGGCGGCATAGCCACCGAGCGCCATGAAAGACGGCGCGGAGAACGACAGGAGCCCAAGCCGCAGCATGATGTAGATGCCCAGCGCGGCACACACGCCGATGGCGGACTGACCGGCCAGCGAATACATGAACGGGTCCGTTGACGCGAAGGGTACGATAAGAAGCAGTAGCAGTACGATCACGCCCGATATGTCGAGCATGAAGTCACGGCGACGATAGGTCATTTTCATAATTCAGGCCTTGCGTGTAACGGTACCGAACAGCCCCTGCGGGCGAACCAAGAGGATCAGCATCACGATCACGAACAGCACGAGCGCGCCTTGGGAACCGCCGAGATAGACACTCGCATAAGCCTCCACGAGGCCGACGACGAATGCGGAGATCGTGGCACCGCCGACACTGCCCAGTCCGCCCATGACGACGACGATGAACGCCCTGCCGAGCACGGCATCTCCGCTGGAAGGCTCCAACGCAAGAATCGGCGTGACGAGTGCGCCGGTGAGCCCCGCCAGCGCCGTTGCAATGGCAAACGCCAGCGGGAACATACGCGCGGGCCGAATTCCCTGTGCGCGCGCAACCGGGCTGTCGTCTGCCATCGCACGCAGCGCAATACCGTATCGGGTCCTGAAGACGAGGTAATAGACGCTGCCGATCGCGAGCGCGCACACGCCGAAGACGATCAGGTTTGCGTAAGGGATATAGAAACCCGGACCGCGCAGCGAGCCGGTCACCGGGAACGGGAAATTCATCGGCTCGGCCCCATAGACGGCCGTCATGCCGGTCGTGATGATCTGATAGATGCCCAACGTCATCAGCATCGTCGCCAAATGGTCGGAGACGTTCCGCTCCACAACCACGACTTCCACCAGATAGCCGACCACGCCCGTGGCCAACGCGGCGATCAGCACCGCTGCCGCAAACGGCACGCCCAGGGACTGGGACAGTGAATAGGCGATGTAACCGCCGAGGATGTAGAAACCGCCATGAGCGAAGTTCACCACGCCCATGATGCCGAATATGAGCGTGAACCCGATGCTGATCAACGCATACTGGGTGCCCAGGCTCAGGCCGATGACGCCAGCCGAAATCAAGCCTTCCATGACTTTGATACCTCTCTTTCGATCGTAGGGATAGAGGACGCGCCGAACGAACGGCTGTCAACGTTCGGGACGGCGTTCAGTCAATCGAAAGGCGGATCACCGATGGCCGCGCATGGGAAGCGTCGTCTGTCCCGCGCCGCGCGTCGCGGTGTGCGGTTTCGAAAAATGGAAGGTTGTGCATCGATTGTCTCCTGTTTTTTGCTGCTATCGCTCGACCTCGAATGCCGCCGGCTGTCTGTGCGAAACGACGAACCGTCCGCGACCTCGGGGGCATCGGCCCTGTGCTTGAATCCGCCGTCCTCCGGCGGCACGTCAAGTAGCACGGATAATGCAATGCCCATGCCAGCATCGGGCCGATGTTCCAGGCGACCCGCACGGCACCCACGCCGGGCAAACGTGATCTTGAAGCGAAAGAACCGGGGCCCCGTATCCATGCGGCTCCGATCGGAGGGCGTCTGGCAAGACGCGACTTCATCGATCATCGAAGTCGACGGAGATGCGAAAGGGACAAGTGCACACAACGCGGCAGATGTGTCCTTGCAAAAGACAGGTGTCCATTCCGGCGACTCCCGCCAGGCAAGGCCCCGGGCATCGGGAATACCCTCGAAAGTAACCTGTGCCGTCCACTTCGGACGCCGTATCGAACTGGCGTGGATCGCCGATTTCGCGTCACGGCCGCTCTCGTTTCGATGGTGCGCTACAGGGCCGGGTAATTCGGCCCGCCGCCGCCTTCCGGCGTGACCCACACGATGTTCTGCGTCGGATCCTTGATGTCGCAGGTCTTGCAGTGCACGCAGTTCTGCGCGTTGATCACCAGGCGATCGCTGCCGTCGTCGTTCTTCACGAATTCGTACACGGCTGCCGGGCAGAAGCGCCCCTCCGGCCCCGCGTACGTGCGCAGGTTCACGTTCACCGGCACGCTCGCGTCCTTCAGCGTCAGGTGCGCCGGCTGGTTCTCCTCGTGGTTCGTGTTCGAGATGAACACCGACGACAGCCGGTCGAACGTCAGCTTGCCGTCCGGCTTCGGGTATTCGATCGGCTCGCACTGCGACGCCGGCTTCAGCATCTCGTGGTCCGCATGCTGGTGATGCAGCGTCCACGGCACGTTGCCGCCCATCACCTTCTGCTCGAGCCCGACCATCAGCGTGCCGAGGTACAGGCCCTTCGCCATCCACTGCTTGAAGTTGCGCGCGCGGTACAGCTCCGTGTACAGCCACGATTGCTTGAACGCGTCCGGGTACGCATTGAGCTCGTCCGACTGGCGGCCTGCCTGCACCGCGTCGAACGCGGCGTCGGCGGCCAGCATGCCGGTCTTGATCGCCGCGTGGCTGCCCTTGATCCGCGATGCGTTCAGGAAACCCGCGTCGTCACCGATCAGCGCGCCGCCCGGGAACACCGTCTTCGGCAGCGACAGCAGGCCGCCGGCCGTGATCGCGCGCGCGCCGTACGACACGCGCTTGCCGCCTTCGAGGAACGCGCGGATCGACGGATGCGTCTTGTAGCGCTGGAATTCCTCGAACGGCGACAGGTACGGGTTCGTGTAGCCCAGGCCCACCACGAAGCCGACCACCACCTGGTTGTTGTCCATGTGATACAGGAACGAGCCGCCGTACGTGTCGGACTTCAGCGGCCAGCCGGCCGTGTGGATCACGAGGCCCGGCTTGTGCTTGGCCGGGTCGATTTCCCACAGTTCCTTGATGCCGATCCCGTAGGCCTGCGGATCGGCGTTCGCGTCGAGCTTGAACTTGGAGATCAGCTGGCGGCCGAGGTGGCCACGGCAGCCTTCGGCGAACAGCGTGTACTTCGCGTGCAGCTCCATGCCGAGCTGGAAGTTCTCGGTCGGCTCGCCGTCCTTGCCCACGCCCATGTTGCCGGTCGCGACGCCCTTCACCGAGCCGTCGTCGTTATAGAGAATCTCCGCGGCCGGGAAGCCCGGGAAGATCTCGACGCCGAGCGCTTCGGCCTGCGCGCCGAGCCAGCGCGTGACGTTGCCCAGCGAAATCACGTAGTTGCCGTGGTTCTTGAAGTTCGCGGGCAGCGCCCAGTTCGGCGTGGTGACCGCGCTCTTCTCGGACAGGAACAGGAAGCGGTCTTCCGTCACCTCGACGGTGAGCGGCGCGCCTTGTTCCTTCCAGTCGGGGAACAGTTCGTTGATCGCGCGCGGGTCCATCACCGCGCCCGACAGGATGTGCGCGCCGATCTCGGAACCCTTCTCGAGCACGCACACGCCGATCTCGGTGCCTTTCTCGGCGGCCAGCTGCTTGAGCCGGATCGCCGCCGACAGCCCGGCGGGGCCGCCGCCGACGATCACGACGTCGTATTCCATGGATTCGCGCTGTTGCGCTGCGTCACTATGCACGACAGCTGAATTTGTCATCGATCTCTCTGAATAAACGGACGAACTGCGCGATGGCGAGACGGCGCCCCATGCAACGCGTAACCCGGAATCGCAGACCGCCGTCTCGCGTCATCCGTCGAACTGCTCGAGGACATGCAGAAGGTCTGTCTTGCTCGGGCGCGTGCCCCAATTGCTTACACCGGCGCTCGTGGCCACGATCATCCATGACTGGGGCGGAAAGAATTCGTGCGACAGCACGCCGTTCGACGATATGCGAAGTCGTCCCGAGCCTTCGTGAAATTCGGCCGTCAGCGACGTGTTGCCGACATGCCTTTGTACCAGCGTCGAACCAAACATTTTCCCCTCCTGATCACTCGGACACGGATGCGGACCGGAGCGAGTCCGTGTCAGTCGGCCCGTTTAGTCGATGGCCTTCACCATGTCCTCGACAACCTTCTTCGCATCGCCGAAAACCATCATCGTCTTGTCCATATAGAACAACTCGTTGTCGAGCCCCGCATATCCGGCAGCCATCGAACGTTTATTGACGATGACCGTCCGCGCCTTGTATGCGTCGAGGATCGGCATACCGTAGATCGGACTGCCCTTTTCCAGCGCGACCGGGTTCACCACGTCGTTGGCACCGAGCACGATCGCGACATCGGCCTGCGAGAATTCGCCGTTGATCTCCTCCATCTCGAACACCTGGTCATACGGCACCTCGGCTTCCGCGAGCAGCACGTTCATGTGACCGGGCATGCGCCCCGCGACCGGATGAATTGCATACTTCACCGTCACACCCTTTTCCGTGAGTTTCTGAGACAGCTCGTTGATCGCGTGTTGCGCACGCGCGACCGCCAGGCCATATCCCGGAACGATGATCACGGATTCCGCGTTCGACAGCATGTACGCGGCGTCGTCCGCGCTGCCGCTCTTGACCGGACGCTGTTCCTTGGCCCCGCCGGCAGCGGCATTGGCCTCGCCGCCGAACCCGCCCAGAATCACGTTGAAGAACGATCGGTTCATCGCCTTGCACATGATGTAGGACAGAATCGCACCGGAGCTGCCCACCAACGAGCCGGCAATGATCAGCATCGGATTGCCGAGCGAAAAGCCGATGCCCGCAGCCGCCCAGCCGGAGTAGCTGTTCAGCATCGACACCACCACCGGCATGTCTGCGCCGCCGATCGGGATGATGATCAACACGCCCATCACGAACGCGAATGCCAGCATCAACAGAAACACGGACCAGCTTTCGGTCGCCATGAACGTCAGGCCGAGCCCGATCGTGGTCAGTCCCAGCACGAGGTTCAGAAAATGCTGCCCCTTGAACTGGACCGGCGCGCCCTGAAATACGCGCAGCGTGTACTTACCGCTGAGCTTGCCGAACGCGATCACTGATCCGCTGAACGTGATCGCGCCAATCGCCGCTCCGAGGAAAAGCTCGAGCCGGTTGCCGGTCGGGATCGACGGGTGCGCGAGACCGTCCAGGCCCGCGCCCGCAGCCAACGGTGCAGGCGTAATGCCGAACGCCCAAGGCTCCGTCACCGCGGCCACCGCGATGAAGACGGCTGCCAAGCCGATCATGCTGTGCATGAACGCCACCAGCTCCGGCATCTTGGTCATTTCCACGCGATACGCCATCACGGCGCCGACGGTTCCCCCCAGGAGCAGACCGAGCAGCACGAGCCCGATCCCGGTCGGCGTGGCGGCGAGCTTCACGATCAGAGCCGCGGTGGTCAGTACTGCGATTGCCATGCCCGTCATGCCGAATGCGTTTCCGCGAATGGCCGTCGTCGGGTGAGACAGCCCCTTCAGCGCCTGAATGAAACAGATGCTGGCCAGCAAATACAACAAGGTAACGAGGTTCATGCTCATGATCGTTACGCCCCCGCCTTTTCAGTCGTCTTTCTTTCTTTCTTCCTGAACATTTCCAGCATCCGTCGCGTGACGAGGAAGCCCCCGAACACGTTGACCGCGGCGAGCGCAACCGCGAGCACGCCAGCGGTTCTGCCGAGACCGCTCGATGTCAGTCCCGCCGCGAGCATCGCGCCGACGATGACGATCGCCGAGATCGCGTTGGTCACGGCCATCAAGGGCGTATGCAGTGCGGGCGTCACATTCCAGACGACGTGATAGCCGACATAGATGGCCAGGGCAAAGATGATCAGGTTGGTGATGATGTGGCTGACAGCTTCCATGGCGATTCTCAGTTCGTGGTCGAAGCTTCCGCCGTTGACCGGACGGGAGCAGGTTGATCGCGCATGACCATTCCGTCCCGGGCAACCAGGCAGGCGGCAACGATGTCATCCTCGAGATCGATCGTCACGCCGCCGCCCTTCGGCAGAATCAGTTTCAGGAAATCGAGTACGTTGCGCGCATACAGGTTGCTGGCGTCGGTGGCAACCAGCGCAGGCAGGTTCGTTTCGCCGACGATCGTCACCCCGTGCCGAATCGCAGTGCTGCCCGGCTCGGTCAGCGGGCAATTGCCACCCTGGGCCGCCGCGAGATCCACGATGACGGAACCCGGCTTCATCGATTCCACCATCGCCTCGGTCACCAGCACCGGCGCGGGCCGCCCGGGAATCAGCGCCGTGGTGATGACGATATCGGCGGCCGCGACACGCCTGGCCACTTCAACCTGCTGACGCTGCAGCCACGAGGCCGGCATCGGCCTCGCGTATCCGCCGACACCCTCCGCGGCCTCTTTTTCTTCCGCCGTTTCGTAGGGCACGTCGATGAACTTCGCCCCCAGAGACTCCACCTGCTCCTTGACGCTCGGACGCACGTCGCTCGCTTCGATGACAGCGCCCAGGCGTTTTGCCGTCGCGATGGCCTGCAACCCGGCAACCCCGACACCGAGAATCACGACGCGCGCCGCCTTCACGGTCCCCGCCGCCGTCATCAACATCGGGAAGATGCGCCGATATCGATCGGCGGCGATCATGACAGCCTTGTAGCCTGCGATATTCGCCTGGCTCGACAGCACATCCAGGCTTTGCGCGCGCGTCGTTCGCGGCGCGGCCTCGAGCGCGAACGCCGTGATGCCAGCTTTGGCGAGCCGTTGGAGACCAGTTGCATCGAACGGATTGAGCATCCCGACCAGCACGGCCCCCACGCGGAAAGCGGCGAGTTCGCTGTCGAGAGGCGACCTGACTTTCAGCACGACCTCGCAGCCGAGCGCAGCCGCTTGATCCACGATCTCGGCGCCGGCGGCCCGATAAACGTCGTCGGTATAGCTGGCCCCCTGCCCCGCACCGGAAGCCACGCGCACCGTGTGTCCCTGATCCTGCAGTTTCCTGGCCGTCTCCGGGGTAACGGCGACGCGGGCTTCGCCCGGCGTTGTTTCGACGGGCACACCTATCAGCATGACTTCTGCTCCTTGAGAAAAATGATCGTTCGTTGCCGCGCAGCGGATACGCGGACCAACGCTCGATGTCGCGCCGGCGATGAACCAACGATGAGCGGCACGTGTGTTACATGAACGCCACGCGGCCGGCGCGCGAAATGAACTCGCCGGTTTCAGCCGAATTCGTTACGCGTATCCGATCGCACTCAGACGCGCTCCAGGATCAATGCGATGCCCTGGCCCACTCCGATGCACATCGTGCACAATGCGTAGCGACCGCTCGTGGCGTGCAACTGATTGATTGCCGTCGTCACGAGACGCGCGCCCGACGCGCCGAGCGGATGACCGAGTGCAATCGCCCCGCCGTTGGGGTTGACCCGGGGATCATCGTCCTTCAGGCCCAGCAGGCGCAACACGGCCAGCCCCTGTGCGGCGAACGCCTCGTTGAGTTCGATCACGTCGATCTCGTCGAGCCGCAATCCGGCCAGTGCCAGAACCTTCTCCGTCGCCGGCGCCGGACCGATACCCATCACGCGCGGCGGCACACCCGCGGTTGCCATCGCGACCACCCGAGCACGGGGCGTGAGACTGTGTTGGGCGATCGCGCGCTCGTCGGACAGCAGCAACGCACAGGCTCCGTCGTTGACGCCGCTCGCGTTTCCGGCCGTCACGCTGCCGTCAGGCCGCACGACACCCTTGAGCTTCGCAAGGGCTTCGAACGACGTCTCGCGAGGATGCTCGTCCTGCTTCACGACCAGCGGCTCGCCTTTTTTCTGCGGGATGTAGACAGGCGTGATCTCGCTATCGAAGAACCCGCGCTTTTGCGCGGCCAGCGCCTTCGTCTGCGAAGCCAGCGCCATCCGATCCTGAGCGTCACGCCCGATCTTGTAGTCGACCGCAACGTTCTCCGCCGTTTCCGGCATCGCATCGGCGCCGTACTGCTCCTTCATCAGCTTGTTGACGAATCGCCAGCCGATCGTCGTGTCGTAGACCGCGTTCGCACGGCTGAAAGCCGACTCCGCCTTCGGCATGACAAAGGGCGCGCGACTCATGCTTTCCACGCCGCCCGCAACCATCAACGCTGTTTCGCCGGACTTGATCGCGCGCGCTGCGCTGCCCACCGCATCGAGGCCCGAGCCGCACAGTCGATTGATCGTGGCGCCCGGTACGCCGAGCGGCAGGCCGGCGAGCAAGCTCGCCATGCGCGCGACGTTGCGGTTGTCCTCACCGGCCTGATTCGCGCAGCCGAGCAGCACGTCGCCGACCGCCTCCCAGTCGACGCCAGGATTGCGCGCCATCAGCGCCCTGATCGGAATCGCGGCCAAATCGTCGGCGCGCACGGAAGAAAGCGAGCCGCCATAGCGGCCGAACGGCGTACGGATTGCATCGCAGATAAAGGCTTGTGTACTCATGACGTGGCGTCGCATCGAGAAGTTGAAATCACACTCTTAATGCAATGAACATGCCAGTCACGCCCGGATTCGGCTTTCGGGCTCCAATGCGGTCGGCATGGACATGCGCAACGGGCTTTCACCGACGTGCGACGCCCGCTCTTCGCGCCACGACATGATCACGTTCACGCGACAGCGATGCATCGTTGTCTGCGGTCTCTACATCAGATGTCGTTTCGACGGACATGTGCCGAGTCGAGTCCGACATGATGTGCAGTGCTGCTTCCTGAACGGCATACCGCGCACGCGCCTGCAACGTACGCTCGCTCAGTGTGCGGTAATGCTGGAGCGTCTGGAACGCCGTTTCCTTCGGGATCACCGATCGAATCTTCAGCAGGTCCCACTCGCCCTTCGATTCCGACGGTTTCTTCGCCTCGGCCAGATACATGTCGTGCACCATCAGGCCGTTTGCCAGAATACGGCCGTCCCGGGCAAAGAAATCATTGATCGGCATCGCCTTCATTTTCGCTATGACCGCATCGCTGTCCACCGTTCCCGCTGCCTGAACGGCCTGGAGATAGTGAGTTACGGCGGAGTACATGCCCGCCTGGACCATCGTAGGCATCTTGCCGGTCTCGGCGTTGAATGCCTTCGCGAACGCGCGCGTCCGATCGTTGTAGTCCCAGTAGAACGCGGTGGTGAACTGAACACCCTGAGCCGTCTTCAGGCCGATGCCCTTCAGATCGCCATCGAAGATCAGCAGCGGTGCAACGATCTGCTTGCCGGTCATCATGCCGAACTCGGCAGCCTGACGAATCGCATTTTGCGTGTCGCGCCCCGCGTTCGCGAGCCCGATGACCTGGGCCTTCGACGACTGGGCCTGCATCAGGAAGGACGCGAAGTCCGATGTCGCCAGAGGATGGTCGATACTTCCCACGACCTGTCCGCCCATCGACGTGACAACCTGCGTGGCCTGCGACTGCAACGAATGACCGAATGCGTAGTCGGCCGTGATGAAGAACCAGCGTTTCCCACCTTCCGATACCACCGCCCGGGCCGTCCCGTTCGCGAGCGCATAGGTGTCGTACACATAGTGCACGCCGTACGGGGAACACTGCTTGCCGGTCAGATCCGTCGTTGCCGAGCCAGCAAAGATCGTCACCTTGCGCTTTTCCATGCCTAGCTTCTGCAGCGCGAGTGCCGAGGCCGAATCGGTCGATTCGATCACCATCGACACGTTATCCCTGTCGTACCATTGCCGCGCGCGCGTCGCCGTAATATCGACCTTGTTCTGGTAGTCTGCAGACAGCACTTCGATCGGTCTGCCGAGCACCTTGCCACCGAAATCGCGCACGGCCATCTTGACCGCCGCCACCCCGCCCGTTCCGCCGATGCCCGAGTAGACGCCGGACATATCGACAATCACGCCGACCTTCAGCGGCTCTCCCGACGAAGCCGCAAAGGCGCCCGGCATCGCCACGGCGACGGCGAGCGTCCATGTAAGCGCAAATCGCAGTTTCATCATCAGTCTCCTCCCGTTTAATTTCCGGCTGCGCGACGCACAGTACGCGGAACGGCCGGAGCAGTCCGTCGTCCGTCGATCGATGTTCGTCAGGCAGCGGCCCGCTCCGGTGACGTCAACGGCAGACCGAGACGTGCACGCCGAACGAGCCACGGCGACGGTCGGTATCGCTGATCCCCGAAGGTCTCGTAAAGTCCCCTGAGGATGTCGAGCACCCGATGCGCGCCGAGCGCATCGCCCCACTCGAATGGCCCCGTCGGATAACCGAGGCCGAGACGCACCGATACATCGATATCCTCCGGTGACGCGATGCCCTGCTGGGCCATTTCGCAAGCGAGATTGACAATGCACGCCACCACTCGGGGCGCAACGAATCCAGGGGAATCCGAAATGACAAACGCGGGAATCGATTGCGCTGCGAATATCGCCTGCGCGCGATCTACCGTCGACTTCACTGTTCCCGGGCAGGTCATCAACGTCACGCCCGAAGTCCCGCAGAACACGGGATCGATCCCGACGACCTTGCTCGGATCGAGCCGGAAATTCGCAATCGCAGTTGAAAGGTCCGTGTCCAGTGGCGCGATCAGGACCACATCGGCGGCATGCAAGTCGGCCGCACGCGTCACCTGCGACAGCAACGGCACAACCGTTTCGGGCAACGCCGCCGCCCCCTCCGTCGGCCACCACACCGCGAAGTCGACCACCGGTACCGCCTGCTGCGCCGGCGCATGTGCCGCCGCCGGCTTGCCGTCGTAGCTGTAAAAACCTTGTCCCGCCTTGCGACCCAACAGGCCGGCGTGGAGGCGCGTGCGTGCGAGCATCACCGGTCGGTAGCGATCGTCGCCGTAGTACTGCGCATGAATCGATTCCATCACGGGAACAGACACGTCGAGCCCAGTCAGATCCAGCAGCTCGAACGGACCCATGCGGAACCCTGCGCACTGGCGCAGGATCGCATCCAGCACCGAGTGCTCAGCGTTTTTT
The DNA here is from genome assembly GCF_003853705.1 of Burkholderia sp. Bp8992. Taxonomy (GTDB): domain Bacteria; phylum Pseudomonadota; class Gammaproteobacteria; order Burkholderiales; family Burkholderiaceae; genus Burkholderia. The sequence continues at coordinate 127,418 of NZ_QTQI01000019.1, forward strand.
TCCGCGAGCAGCTTCAACCCTTCGGTGACAAAGGCACGGCCCGCATGGTTGACCACGAAACCCGGCGAATCCGGCACAACGATCGGCCGATGTCCGATGCGCCGCGACAGCTCGGCCAGCGCATCGATCGCTTCCGTTGCCGTTCGGGGCGCCTGCACGATCTCGACCAGTCTCATCCGCGTGACGGGATTGAAGAAGTGCCACCCGGCCACGCGAGATGGCTGTACACAACCGGATGCGATCGACGTCACGCTCAACGACGACGTGTTGGTCACCAGAATGCACGACGGCGACACGATCGACTCCAGATCCCGCAACAGCCGCTGCTTGAACTCGAGGTTCTCGACGATCGCTTCCACGACCAGATCGCACCCGGCCATTTCTGTCAGACTGGTCGCCGCGGTGATCCGGTGCAGCGCAGCGTCCGCGTCGCACTGCTCGATCCGCCCATTTTCAACCGACCGCATCAGATCGTTGCGTATCGCTGAAATGGCCCGTGTCACTGCGCCGTCATTCACATCGAACAATGTCACGTCGCAACCGGCCATCGCGCAAACTTGTGCGATACCGCGCCCCATCGCGCCCGCGCCTACCACGCCGACGCTATTCAGAGATTGTCCCAATCTCGATCTCCCATTCAATTTGCGCTTCATTCAATCGACAAACGTCAGTCACCGGCAGTCGTGCGCGCACCGCCGACGCGCTAAACACGTGCAAGATTTTTTCTCGGTTCGTGTACGTCGAAGAGAAACTGGCCGGCATAGCGCGATCCGCCGATCGCCGCCCGCCTTCTGCCGGGGGGAAAAACGTGCCACGCCCCGTCGTCGTGACGAAAGAACACGAGCGATAAGGTTCCGGACGGGCAATCGACGTCGATTCGCACACAACGCCACCGGCTTTCATCCGATCGACCGATACGCGAGAGACGAAAACACCCGGCAACACCGCTGCCCAACCATTTCCCGATTGCCGCTCGCAGAGAACGTTTCGGTGCAGTCATCTCAGCTCCTCCGCCCGGTGAGTCACGCGACCGCATCTCGCGGCATTGCGTGGGCTCGTGATCGGGGCGTCGGCCTGAACGATCCCCGGTGGCGTCGCCGCCTGTTCATGAAGCAAGGCCGCGTTGCGTCACCTAAAATCGTCGTCACGATATCGCGCGCGTCAGCCCAGTTCGCCGACGAGTTCCGGCACGACCGTGAACAAATCGCCGACGAGGCCGTAATCGGCCACGCTGAAGATCGGCGCTTCCGGATCCTTGTTGATCGCGACGATCACCTTCGAATCCTTCATGCCGGCCAGATGCTGGATCGCACCCGAGATGCCGACCGCGATGTACAGCTGCGCGGCGACGATCTTGCCGGTCTGGCCAACCTGATAGTCGTTCGGTACGTAGCCCGCATCGACTGCCGCGCGCGATGCGCCCAGCGCTGCCGACAGCTTGTCCGCCAGCGGCTCCAGCACCTTCGTGTAGTTCTCGCCGCTACCCAGACCGCGGCCGCCCGACACGATGATCTTCGCGCTGGTGAGTTCCGGACGGTCCAGCTTCGTCACTTCACGGCTCACGAATTGCGACTTGCCTGTATCGGCCGCGGCTTCGATCTTCTCGACCGACGCGCTGCCGCCTGCCGCTGCGACCGGATCGAAGCCCGTCGCACGCACCGTGATGACCTTGATCGGGTCGCCCGACTGCACCGTCGCGATCGCATTGCCTGCGTAGATCGGACGCTCGAACGTATCGGCCGAGTCCACTGCCGTGATGTCCGAGATCTGCGCGACGTCCAGCTTCGCGGCGATGCGCGGCGCGATGTTCTTGCCGTAGGCCGTTGCCGGCGCGAGGATGTGCGAGTAGTCCTTCGCGATGTTCAGCGCCGTCGCTTCGACGTTTTCCGCCAGGCCTGCGGCCAGTTGCGGTGCGTCGGCCAGCAGCACCTTCGACACGCCTGCAATCTTCGCTGCCGCATCGGCTGCGCCCTGTGCGTTGTGGCCTGCCACCAGCACGTGAATGTCACCGCCAATCTTCGCCGCCGCTGCCACCGTGTTCAACGTCGCGGCCTTGAGCGACGCATTGTCGTGTTCTGCAATCACCAGAATCGTCTCGTGCTCTGCCATCACCAGAACCGTCATTTCTTTCCGCTCCCTCTTACATCACCTTGGCTTCGGTCTTCAGCTTCTCGACCAGCGTCTTCACGTCCGGCACCTTCACGCCGGCTGCGCGCTTCGGCGGCTCGACCACCTTCAGCGTCTTCAGACGCGGCGTAACGTCGACGCCCAGGTCTTCCGGCTTCACGGTTTCGAGCGGCTTCTTCTTCGCCTTCATGATGTTCGGCAGCGTCACGTAGCGCGGCTCGTTCAGGCGCAGGTCGGTCGTGACCACGGCCGGCAGCGTCAGCGACAGCGTTTCCGCGCCGCCGTCGACTTCGCGTGCAACCGTTGCCTTACCGGCGGCGACCGTCACCTTCGATGCAAACGTCGCTTGCGGCAGGCCAGCCAGCGCAGCCAGCATCTGGCCCGTCTGGTTCGAATCGTCGTCGATCGCCTGCTTGCCGAGGATCACCAGTTGCGGCTGTTCCTTGTCGACCAGCGCCTTCAGGATCTTCGCGACGCCCAGCGGCTCGACACTGTCGTTCGACTCGACGAGGATCGCGCGATCCGCGCCGATCGCCAGCGCCGTACGCAGCGTTTCCTGCGCTTGCGCAACGCCCACCGACACGGCGATCACTTCAGTCGCCACGCCCGCTTCCTTCAGGCGCACGGCTTCTTCCACCGCGATTTCGTCGAACGGGTTCATCGACATCTTCACATTCGTAATGTCGACACCCGTGTTGCCCGGCTTCACGCGGACCTTCACGTTGTAATCGACCACTCTTTTCACTGGCACCAGGATTTTCATTCTTTAACCCGAACATCAAGAACCGAAGCAGCCGAACGCGCTGTCCCCAGCGCGTCCGGCATTCTTTCACTGCACCGTCACCAGCGCATCGACGGCACCCAGTCCCCGGCCACGAGACTTCACGATCACCGGGTTGATCTCGAACTCCTGGATCGCCGGGCTCGCGAGGAACATGTCGCCAAACCGCACTGCAGCCGCCACCAGCGCGTCCAGGTCCGCCGCAGGCTTTCCACGGAAACCTTCCAGAAGCGTCCATAGCTTCAGCTTCCGAAGCGCCTGACGAACCTGATCGGCAGTCACCGGCAGCGCCAGGTGCGACATGTCGCGGTACAGTTCCACCGCGACGCCACCGGAGCCGATCGAGATGATCGGTCCGAAGTCCGTCTGCCTCATGCACGACACGACGATCTCTACGCCATCACTGATCATTTCCTGAACCAGCACACCCATATCAGGTCTGCCTACCCGCTCGCGAAACTCGCGCGCACACGCATCGACCTCCTCCGCGGTTTGAACGCGCAACTTCACCAGGCCAAGCTCGGTCTTGTGCTCGCATTCCGATGGCAGTACTTTCACGACCAGCGGGTAGGCCATTCCGGCACATGCGTCCGACGCGCGGTCCTCCGGCCCAAGCACCGCCCACTTCGCGGGCGTCATCCCGCTCTCAGCGCAAAACCGCATCGTCTGCGTCCAATCCTGCGGCGCCGCCCGGCTCGCCAATGGCGTCCGAATCTCTGATCTTGGCAATGACAGCATCCGAGTACGCTTGTACAGCAACGACAGCGCTTTCATCGCATGGGACGGATCCGCGACCAGCAGCACGCCCGCCTCCCTGAACGACCGGCGCGCCTCGTGATCCGGCAACTCCCCGATGAAACTCAGCACCACCGGCATGGACTGCGCCACTTTCTTGAACACTTCGGCGTTCGGCTCGAGGTACCGACGACCGCTACTGGCAAACTGCACGATCAGTGCCTCCGCCCTCGGCTCCGCCTCGATAGCGAAACACGTGTCACGGAACAGCGTCGGCACGCTCTGAATCTGCCCCGTTAAATCCACCGGATTGGCTGTCCGTGCGAACGCCGGCAGAACCCGCTCCAGTTCTGCTGCGGTTTGCAGGCCGAATTCCGCCATCGAGATCCCATATTCACTGCTGTGGTCGGCGAGCAGCGCGCCTGCCCCGCCCGACGAACTCAACACGGCCAGCCCCCCCTGCCTATCGCCGCTCAAGCGCGGTGACGGCAGATACGCCAGCACCTCGACCGCCGACATTGCATCGATCAGGCTGTCGACCGTGATCACCCCTGCCTGCTCTAGCACATCCGCATAGACCGCGTGCGCCGAAGCAATTTTCCCGGTGTGCGACGCCGTCGCCTGCTGGCCGATCGTCGATCGGCCAGCCTTCAATGCGACGATTTGCACACCGCGTTCTCGCGCACGCTCGGCGATCCTCACGATCCGGCTCGCTTCATCGAGTCCTTCGATGTAGAGCGCGACCACGCGCACATCGTCCTGCTCGACGATGTGTTCGAGTACGTCGAGCGCATCGGCGCATGTCTCATTGCCGACGCTGACGATGTACGAGCATCCGATCCCGTTGCTCTGCAGGAAATTGCCGATTGCCCCGGCAAGCGCGCCACTCTGGCTGACGACCGCGATCGGCGCGTGCTTGAGCGCCGGAAGACTCATTGCTGCCGATCCGAACGTCATCATGACGCGCCGACGAACCGACCACACGCCCTGACAGTTGGCGCCGATTACCGCCACACCGTGCTCCCGCGCCGCTTCGGCCAGGCGCTGCGCATGTTCCTTTCCGGCTTCCGTCTCTTCGAATCCGGAACTGAAGACAATCGCGCTGCGTATCCCCTTCTCACCGCACTCCGCAATGACGCCCGGCACTGTGTGAGCCGGCGTGATCACCAGCGCAACGTCCGGCACTTCCGGCAATTCCGCCACCGACGGATACGCCTTCAGCCCTTCTACCTCGGCGTGGTTCGGGCTCACCGGATACACGGTGCCGTCAAATCCATGCTTCAACAGCACACGCACCAGCGAATTGCGCGGACTACCCGGCTGCGGTGATGCGCCGACGATCGCGACGCTGCGCGGTTCAATAAACTTCTCGAATGCCTGTCTGTCCATATTCCGTTTCTTCTCGAGTCGACAGCGCTGTCAGCGCCCAATGAATTTAGGTGTGCGCTTCTCCTTGAACGCATTCACCGCTTCCTGATGGTCCTCGCTCGCGCGTACGATCGGCAGATTCGCAGCCACCAGTTCGTGAGCCGTCTGAAGGTCTTTGTCCAGACCAAACCGCATCACTCGCTTGATCAACTGCACGGCAAGCGGCGGCCCGTCCGCGATCCGGCGTGCGAACGCATACGTCTCGTCCATCAACTCCGCGTCGGGAAATACCCTGTTCACCAGACCGATTCGTTCCGCATCGCACGCCTCCACCCAGTCCGCTGTCCAGAACATCTCGAGCGCCTTCGACATCCCGACGATGCGCGGCAGCAGATACGCCCCGCCGACGCCGGGAATCAGTCCCATGCGCACGTAGGTCTCGGCAAAGCGCGCACTCTGCGCTGCGAAACGGATGTCGCATGCGAGGGCGATATCCAGACCACCGCCTGTCGCCAGACCGTTCAACGCTGCGATTACCGGCTTGTCGAGCTCGGTGATCTTGCGTGGCAGACGCTGTACGCCATCGGCTACTCGCGCCTTGATATTCGCCGGCGTCTGCGCTGCCGACTCGGAAAAGGTCTCGATGTCACCACCCGTCGTGAATGCGCGCCCGGTACCAGTCATCACGACGACGCGAATCTCCGGATTCGCACGGCACTCCTCAAGCGCCTCGAGCCATACGTCCTGCATCGCCTCGGTAAAGGCGTTCAGCTTGTCCGGACGATTGAGCGTAATCGTCGCAATGCCACGATCGATTTCGAATTTCAGTTGATCCACCATATCGTCATCCTCACTACTCCGCTTGTTCTAAATGCTTCAGCACGTCGTGTATCGCATCGATTTCCTCTGATGTCGCCTGATCCACTCGCCTCCTCCTTCACGGGTCTTTCGGTCGAGGCTTCGGTTGGGGCGCGCCGAACGGTATCCTCGTCAGCCCACCTCGCGTGCTTTTCGACACGTCATCTCAGCAACATGCATGCCATCGATCACCATGAGTCGTTTTGCAACCGCTATCGGCCGTCGGAGCCCGCGCTGCCGGCGGCGACCGCACACACACGTTCTCGATCATGTACATCAGGCGGACGGGCGCATTGCAAAGTGTCCGCGACGCGGACACGAGTGAAATGCCGCGCGCGATCCAGAGACATGCCGCGCGGGCTGGTGGCCGATCCAGCCTGCGGCGAAGATGGCACGCGCATTGCAAGCGATACACGCGGCCCAGCGAACTCACCCGGCATAGCTGGAAGCACTCGGCCATATCGAAAAAAAGCGGAGGAACATCAATGCGCGCGGTTCGGATCAAGACGCTCGGCCTGGCTGAAACTCATACGCTTGAGGAGCTTCCCGATCTCGAACCGGGGCATCACGAGGTCGTCATCGACGTCAAGAGCGCTGCGATCAATTATCCGGATCTGCTCGTGATTTCCGGTCAATATCAAACGCGCCCGCCATTGCCGTTCACCGCGGGGAAGGAAGCGGCGGGTGTCGTACGCATCGTCGGAGCGGGCGTCACGCGGGTCAAACCTGGAGATCACGTGCTGATCCATGTGGAATGGGGCGCTTTCGCAACGCAGGCGCTCGCGCACGAAGATCAATGCCTGCCGCTGCCCGACGGTATGGCGTTCACGGAGGCGGCCGTCCTCGGCCTTCCGGCGCAAACGGCATGGTTCGCACTGATGGAACGCGGCCGCTGGCCCGGCGACACCGTCCTCGTCAATGGCGCCACAGGCGCAGTCGGGTATGCCGCCGTGCAGATTGCACGAGCGATGGGCGCGACAGTCCTCGCAGGCGTGAATTCACCGGAGCGTGCGAGAACCCTGCTGAGCGACGTACCTTGCAGCATCATCGACCTGAGTGCACCCGATCTGCGCAACAGCCTTCGCACCCAGGTCCACACTGCGACTGAGAGCCGAGGCGCGGACATCGTGATCGATATGCTCGGTGGCGAAATCTTCGATGCGTCGCTGCGTGCGCTTGCATGGGATGGCCGAATCGTCACTGTCGGTTTCGCCGCCGGACGAATTCCCGAAGTCAAGGCCGGCCACCTGCTCGTAAAGAACGCTACGGTCAGCGGATTGCAATGGACAGACTATCGCGATCGGCAGCCATGGAAGGTCGCACAAGCGCACACGGTCATGGCATCCATGTGGGCCAAGGGGACGCTGAGCGCCAATATCATGCAAACGATTGCGCTGAGCCACTTTTCCGAAGCCCTCCGGCTGATCGCCACGCGTCGCGCGACGGGGCGCGTCGTACTGACGATGGACTGAACGCGGAGTTGAATCGGGCCGTGTTCTCTGGCGTGTCCGATGCGCGACGAGCGCGTAAGAGCTCGATTGCGCGACCTCCATGCCGGCGCTCGTTGCTCGATACGTCGACGTTCGTACGTGTATCGCGTGTCTGCCGCCCGGGCACATCCGTGTTCTGCAAAAACGCATTCCCCGGGCGCTGAGTGCCCACCACGCGAACCAGGCGGATTGGCATGGCGATTGCATGCATCCGCAATCACTCGTCAAAGCAGCGTCCAGGAGACATCGCATGACCCAACAGTTGGTGAACACCTCGGTCGAAGGTTCCGTACTCGTCATCCGGCTCTGTAGCCCTGCCGACCGCAATGCGTTGACGACGGAACTGCGGGAACAGCTCGGCGATGCGATCGAACGCGCGCAGAACAGTCGCGCGGTGCGCGCGGTTTATCTCACGGGCGAAGGTCCGACGTTCTGCTCCGGGGGAAATCTGAACATGTTGAAAAATGCGTCCGCACCCTGGGCCGTCCATCGGCGCTTTCGCGGTCTCAGCACATGGCTGACCCCGCTCATCACGCTCGACAAGCCGGTCGTCGTGGGCGTACGAGGCCAGGCAGTGGGAGGAGGATTCGGCCTCGCGCTGACAGGCGACCTGCTGATCGCCGGCGAGGGGGCGAAGTTCATCCCCGGATTCTTCCGTATCGGCGTGGTCCCCGACATTGGAACGATGTACCACCTTCCGCGGCTCATCGGTATGGCGGCTGCGAAGCGGCTGCTGTACAGCGGCGCGACGCTGTCCGCGCAGGACGCGCTCGAGCTGGGGCTCGTTGCACAGGTGGTGCCCGACGAGAAGGTCGATGAAGCCGGACTCGCGGAAGCCACGCGTCTCGCGAATGGTCCCGCCGAGGTCATGGGGCTTGCCAAGAACCTGATGGCGCGCAGTTTCGAAACAAGCCTTCAGGACATGCTCGCGTTCGAAGGATTCGGGCAGATTCTGGCCATGTCCAGTCCCGAGTTTCAGGAAGGACTCGGCGCCGCCCTGGACGGCCGCCCTGCGGACTTCAGCCGAGCCGCATCGGACCAATAAGCCGCGGCAAGTACTCGCTCCCGACGCGACCATGAGGCGGCCGCTTGGCCTCACGCTTGCCGTCGACGGCGTTACCGCGAATATCGCCCGCCCTCTAGGCGGGCATCTTTTTTATCCGGGGTCGCAGCGCGACGCCAGCATCGCGCAGTCTCATCCCGGTATGCCAGTACATCGGCGGTCGGCACTGTGCACTGCAATGTGACCGGTGGTGTCTGCACGGAAATCACCTGAGCACGGCCAACCACTGTCGTCGCCGCGGACACTTGCCGGCGGTTCGACCAGATCCGGGTACCGCGTTTTCCGGACGCAATCGAGATCGCCCGCCACACCCCCGTTTGGCACGAAGCTTGCAGATCAGACGCCGTGACGACATTCGCGGCGCTCGCGCCAGCTGCCATCGGTTTGAGCACAAGGCCCCAATTGCGCTGTCGCGGTCCATCGCGATCGTCCGGAATTCGTCAACTTCGCGCACTGCGCATCGCTCTGAAAGGACAGTCCATGCAATTCGAAGAAATCATTTATCAGGAAGACGGCCCGATCGGCACCATCACGCTCAATCGCCCGCAAGACGGCAACATGTTCACGCCGCGCATGTGCCACGAGATTCGCGATTGCATCAACGAAATCCGTCGCGAGACGCGCACGCGCGTCGTCGTGATTACCGGAGCCGGCGACAAGTTCTTTTGTACGGGAGGCCGCAAGGAGGGCATGGAGGACTCGCTGCTGTATGCAGGCGTCCTGCCAACCCTGGAAATGTACGAGAGCATCGACCGGCTGCAAAAACCGGTGATCGCATCGGTCAACGGCTACGCCGTAGGTGGCGGCAACGTGCTGCAGGTCGTGTGCGATATCACCATCGCGAAGGAAAGCGCGGTGTTCCGACAAGTCGGACCGATGGTCGGCAGTTTCGATGGCGGCTACGGCACCTGGTATCTCGAAGATCTCGTCGGCAAAAAGCGCGCGAAAGAGATGTGGTATCGCAACCCCAAGTTGACTGCACGAGAAGCGCTCGACTGGGGCCTCGTCAATCACGTGGTTCCCGACGCGGAACTCCAGGAGGCGACGCGCAAGTTGGCGCTCGAAATCGCCGACCGCGGCGCATTCGCACTCGCATCGATCAAGGCCGCATTCAACGCGCGCCACGGCGGTGTGTCCGGCCTGTCACGCATGGCGCACGATCTGCTGCTGCGCGCATACCTCGACTCCGGCGAGCACGCGGAACTGGCCGATGCATTCGCCGACCGCAGGGCGCCGGATGCAACGCGATTCGGCCATTAACGCGCACGACTCCTGGAGCTCCCGACCATGTCGCATCTCCTTACCTTGCATGATCCGGCAACGGCCCGAAAACACTATCTGACCGGAATCTGGCAAACCGACACGCTTTACTCGCTCGCGAGACGCCATGCAACCGAGCGAGGCACCGCTTTCGCCGTGAGAGACAGCACCAGGCGCCTGACCTGGAGCGCGCTCGTCGCATGGGCGGACGCCGTCGCCGCCGATCTCCATGACAGCGGACTGTGCAGCGGCGATCGCGTGTCCGTATGGCTCCCAAACCGCGTCGAAATGACGGTCATTCAACTGGCGTGCTCGCGCAATGGATACGTCTGCAACCCGTCGTTGCATCAGAACTATACGGTTGCCGAGATTCTGTCGATGCTCGGCCGCATCGAATGCCGGGCGTTGTTTGCCCAGCCCGGCTGGGGCGCGGATGCCGATCGGGCCGATGTATTCTCGGCCGCCAGCGCTTTGAGTCACGTCAAGCGCGTCTATGCGCTGCCTTCATTGCGTGCAGCCGATCCCGACACGCCGCCCGGAACCCACCCGTTCCCGATTCCGGGACACATGTCGCAAATTCCTCTTCCGCCGCCGAGCCAGAATCCCGATCAAGTCGTCTACCTGGCATTCACGAGCGGCACGACCGGCGCGCCGAAAGGCGTGATGCACAGCGACAACACGCTGCTCGCAAACGGGCGCGCATTGGTATCCGACTGGAAACAAACCAGCGACACCGTACTGCTCACTTTGAGTCCTCTGAGTCATCATGTCGGCACAGTGGCCTTCGAACAAGCGCTCGTCGCAGGCTGCGAGCTGGTCATTTACGATCCCACCGCCGCCATCGCGCCGCTCGATTGGATCGTATCCACCGAGGCCACCTACGTGATGGGTGTCCCCACGCACGCAATCGACCTGCTGCAGGAAATCGAGCGACGCGGCGTCACCCAGCTCGGCTCCGTCAAGGTTTTCTACATGGCCGGAAGCTTGATTCCGAGCGAAACCGCCCGCAAGCTCCTCGCGCTTGGCGCAACGCCGCAGAACGTGTACGGGATGACGGAAAACGGCTCGCATCAATACACCAGCCCCACCGATTTGATGGACGTCATTACCGCGACATGCGGAAAGGCATGTAACGGATACGAGGTGCGCCTCTGGCAACCCGACAACCCCGATCTGGAGGCCGTTCCCGGCGAAGTCGGCGAAATCGGCGGCCGCGGCGGCGTGCTGATGCTTGGCTACTTCGACAATCAGTCTGCCACCGAATCGTCCTTCAACAGCAGCGGCTGGTTCATGAGCGGCGACCTGGGGCGCTTCGATGGCGACGGCAACCTCGAAATCGTCGGGCGCAAAAAGGATCTGATCATACGCGGCGGCCACAACATTCATCCGTCGCACATCGAGGAGTTCGCTCATCGTCATCCTGCCGTCAAGAAAGCGGCGGCATTCGGTGTACCAGACGAGCGCCTCGGGGAAAAGGTGTGCCTTGCGATTATCGGCGACGGCGCGCCACCCGCCGCCGAAGAGTTGCTTGCGCATCTGGCCCGAGAAGGGCTATCGAAGTTCGACATGCCCGAGTACTTCGTCGTGCTGCCAGCGTTTCCGCTGACCGCCAGCGGCAAGATCCTGAAGCGCGAGTTGGTCCAGTGGGTACGAGACGGCCGTATCGCGCCCGCTCCTGTACGGTTTCGCGCCGCCTGACATATTTCCGATCCGCAATTCTGCATGTGTTGCGAGGGCTGAAAGTCGAACCGCGCGTCGATGGCCGCGTACGACTGTCGACTCGCTCTCCAACACCGCAATCGTTTCCCTGGAGTAGTCTTCATGACCCGTGATTGCATAGTCGTAACCGGCGCGAGCCGTGGCATTGGCGCCGGCATCGCGCTAGCGCTGGCCCAGCAGGGCCTCCATGTGGCGTGTCTGTCACGTTCGGGCGCGCTGCCGCCATTTTCCGACGTCAGTCCCGACGTGTCCGCGCGCTGGCTGCCGCGCACCGCGGACGTCATGCGTCCGGACGACCTCAAGACAGTACTGGGAGCGCTCGCCCAAGAAGGATGGCGTATCGTCGGCCTCGTCAATAACGCGGGATTGCACATCGACGCCCCGTCAGCGGAGCTTTCTCTCGATGAGTGGCATCAGGTGATGGACATGAACGCGACGTCTGTCATCGCTGCATGTCAGGCCGCCTACCCCCATCTCGTATCGGCAGGTAATGCGCTGATCGTCAATATCGGCTCCTTCTTCGACAAGCTCGGCGTCAAACGCAACCTCGCGTACTGTGCGAGCAAGGCAGCCGTCGGAGCCATCACCCGCTGTCTGGCCGTCGAGTGGGCCAGCAAGGGAATTCGCGTCATCAACATCGCGCCCGGTTACATTCACACTGACCTGAACGCCGACATGATCGCGTCAGGTTCCCTGTCTGCGTATCTCGAAAAGCGGATTCCGCGGGGTCGTCCCGGTAGTGCTGAGGAAATCGGCACGCTTGTGGCGACGCTGTTTGCGCATGGAACGACGTTCCTGACCGGGGAAACGATTTACGTTGACGGCGGGCAAGGAATCGCACACTGACGGTTCAGCAGTCGCGCAAGGTCGCGGTGGCGCGGCCTTGCCGAGCGGTACACGTGTCCCGCTGACGCACGACCCTTCTCGCCATGCGAGACACCCAGGATCGTGATCTGTTGTCCCCAAGTACATCACTGTCGAAATCAAAAACACGCTCGAACACGATGACACGGACGCACAACGCAATAGCGCGCCGCGCGCCGTCACGGCTGGCGCGCGACACATGACATCAGCCTGACACAGCGCTGTCTCACTGGCACGGACGTTGCGTTATCGATAACAGCTGCCACGTATGACCGAATCGTTCGGTGACGCCAGCAAATAAAAGAACGCATCAATTGGAGACTTCCGTGACGATCAGCCCTCCTTCGTAATCGCACGTCGACCCGCATCGACGCCTGGCGAGCATCCGCTGCCCGCACTCGATCATTCTCATCCGAACGCACCGTAACCGACAAGGCGTGCGTGACCTGCCACGCGTTGTCCTCGACCCGAAGGAGATGTTCGCAGAAGCACGTCAATTCAATTTCTCGCCATTCAGACATCGCGCTGCACACCCGCATTCAGCCTGCGCCTACCGATATATCGTCCGCATTCAGCGGACTTTCGAGCCCCTGCGGCCGAGTAGGCGCGACGGCCATGTCGGATAAATATCGGCTCAGCGGTGCCAATATTCATACAATACTTCGTATACCTAATCATGAACAAGACTTTCACACGGAAAATTCTTTGCGCTTCCCTCGCCGGCGCATTCGCAGCAGCAGCACATGCTCAAAGCAACATCACCCTCTACGGGGTCATCGACGAAGGCATCATGTTCCAGAACAACAACGAAGGTGGTCGGAGAGTCTTTCTTGATTCACTGAGCGGCATCTTTGGCAGCCGGTGGGGGATGATCGGCAGCGAGGACCTTGGCGGCGGGATGAAAGCGATCTTCACGATCGAATCCGGCGTCAACCTGAACAACGGCGCGTTCGGCCAAGGGGGCACCGCGTTTGGCCGTCAGGCTTTCGTCGGTCTGAGCAGCGACCGTCTCGGTACCATCACCCTCGGCCGCCAGTACGACATGATCTACTACTATCCTCTGCCGCTGACCGCAGCCAGCTTAATCGGCGGCCCTGCCGCGGTGCACCCGGGGGATATCGACAACGGCGCGAATACGGTGCGCGTCAACAATGCCATTCGCTACATGAGTCCGAATTTCAACGGCCTGAAGTTCGGCGGTGAATATAGTGTGGGCGGCGTTGCGGGGAATCTCACCGCCAACAGCGGGTATTCATTGGGAACGTCCTATCAATATGGCCCGCTGCAGATCGGCGCCGGTTTCGAATACTTCAAGAATCCGACCGCTGCGACCGCCGGATCCGGATTCTTCACCGATAACGTGAGCGGCGCCTCCCCACTGGCTCTTTCCCTCAACAAGGGGTACAAGAGCGCGCAAGCGTATCAAACGGCCCTGGTCGCCGCCAACTACAGAATCGGCGCATTGACGCTCGCGGCATCCTACTCGAACGTTCAATACGGGCAATTGGGCGCCGGGTTTGCGAGCGGCTCCGCGCGTTTCAACAACTTCGACGTGGGCGCGCAGTATCAATTCGCGCCGACCTTTTTCGCCGGCATCGCCTACGACTATCTGAACGGCCGAGCCGTGCATACGGCGACCGGCACGACAGTGGGTGGCCAACACTACAATCAAGTCGCCATTCTGGCGGACTACCTGTTTTCCAAACGAACCGATATTTACGGAACGGTGGGCTGGCAGCGCGCGTCCGGGACCTCGTCGGTGGGCACGCCCGCCGTTGCCGACATCGACAACCTTGGCGATTCTTCAAACAATCACCAGTTCCTGATCCGCGTATCGCTGCGGCATCGATTCTAATTACGCGCCGGATTACACGCGGCCGCCTCGAGACGAGGCGGCCGCGTGTGATTTTTCGAATATTCCCGCTTGTCGTCGCTTCCGTCAACGGAAGATTATTTTCCATTCGAGACTGGCCGACTGCCGCTACCCGTTCAGCTTTGCACGACTGCCAGCGACCCTCCTCCGAAGCGTTCCGACGTCCGAATCCCCCGCAAGCAGCGCTTTCTCTCTCTATGGCACCAAACTCCCAAAAATGTCCTTACCGAAATCAATCTCAATTTTTCGTGTACTCATCGACGACACAAATAAATTCCATCCACAAGCCTTCATCATCGAATAACAAATAAATGTTTTTGAAATAAAAACTACATTCCATTTTTTTCTTGACTACATCGTCACCCCTATATAACGTCGCAAACGTTACAACCGCAACATAAATATCGATTTAAAAAAATCCATTGGGAGACATTTCCTTGAAGAACTCGATACGGTATCTGGCCGTCGCCAGTGTGTCGCCGCTCGTCGTCGCGCTTGCGTCGTGCGGCTCCGACACCACCTCCGACTCGTCGACCGGCAATACGAATGTCGATTCCCGAGCCGCTGCATACGTCGCTCAAATGACTACGGAGGAGAAGATCCAGCTTGTACATGGAAACGGGATGCCTGGCGCCGGTCTCGGCGGCCCGTTCCCGTCATGGGCGAAAGGCGCGGGCTATATACCGGGAATCCCCAGGCTCGGTATTCCTCCGATCGCGAGCGCCGACTCTGCGGGCGGAGTGAACGTGGCCAATTCCGGCGCGACGGCGTTGCCCGCCCCCATCGCACTCGCGGCAACCTGGGATCCTCAGCTCGCGACCGCGTACGGCGCGCGCATCGCGACCGAGCTTCGTGCGCTCGGTTACGCCGAAGGTCTGGGCGGTGGCGTCAACCTCGCGCGCGAACCGCGTAATGGCCGAACATTCGAGTACATGGGGGAAGACCCGGTGCTCGCGGGAACGATGAGCGCCGCGCGCACTTCCGGCACGCAGTCAAAGAACGTGATCGCGACGATCAAGCACTTCGCAATGAACGGCCAGGAAACGAATCGGATGACGAGCAATTCCGTCGTTGACGAGCGCACAATGCGCGAAACCGAACTGCTGGCGTTCGAGATCGGCGTCAAGGAAGGCAAACCGGGCAACGTGATGTGCTCGTACAACCTCGTCAATGGAATCTATGCGTGCGAGAACCCGTACTTGTTGACCACCGTCCTGAAGAATGAGTGGGGCTTCCAGGGTATGGTGCAGTCCGATTGGACCGGCACGCACAGCACGGTCGCAGCGGCAATGGCCGGCCTCGACGAAGAGCAACCCGGTGATGCGGGCGCCGATTGGAACAAGGTCCCAGGGTTCACGATCATTTCGTACTTCAGCACGAAGCTGAAGGCCGCGATCGCGGCGGGCACCGTTCCGATGTCGCGGCTGAACGATATGGTCTTGCGCAAGGTTCGAACGCTTATCGCGACTGGCGTGATGGACAATCCACCCAGCCCCGGCGGTACGATCGATCAAGCGGCCGGCAATGCCGATGCGCTGTCGATTGCGCGTCAGTCATTCGTGTTGCTGAAAAACGGCACGCCGCCCGGTGGCAATCAACCAGTCCTTCCACTCCTCGGATCCGCACTTTCCTCGATCGTCGTGATCGGAGGACACGCGAACATTGGGGTCATTTCGGGTGGCGGCTCGGGCGCGGTGCCCGCAGTGAACGGCAATGCGATAACCAGCTGTCAATCGACCAGCTTCTTCCCACCCGATTGCGCGATCTGGTACGAATCGTCACCGCTCGCCGCAATCAAGGCAAAAGCACCAAATGCCACCATGACCTATCTCGATGGCGCGGACGCGACCGCTGCCGCCAACGCGGCTGCGCAGGCCGACGTGGCAATCGTTTTCGCGACGCAGTTCGAAACGGAGGGACGCGACCTCCCGACTCTCGCACTGCCCGATGCGAATGCCGATCCATTCAATCAGCACTACGATCAGAACGCGCTGATCACTGCAGTCGCGTCGAAAGCGAAGCGCGTCATAGTCGTGCTCGAAAACGGCAGTCCCGTCCTGATGCCATGGCTGGCGAGCGTACATGGCGTACTCGAGACCTGGTACCCGGGCGTGGAAGGTGGCCAGGCTATTGCCGACGTGCTGTTTGGCGATGCAAATCCGTCAGGCAAGCTGCCGATCACGTTTGCGCAGCAAGATTCGGATCTCCCGCAGCCGTCGATCGATCCGAGCAACCTGAACGTCAATTATGGCGAAGGCCTTCTCGTTGGCTACCACTGGTACGACGCAAAAAATATCCAGCCGTTGTTCCCATTCGGGTTCGGATTGTCGTACACGACGTTCGCCTACTCCGGGATGACTGCTCAGCGCGACGGTTCGGACAACGTGACCGTCACGCTGACCATCACGAACACCGGTGCGCGCGTAGGCGCTGAAGTCGCGCAAATCTATGCGTCGCTGCCGGCCGGCCTCAACGAACCGCCACAACGCCTCGTCGGATGGAACAAGGTGATGCTGCAGCCTGGCCAATCTCGGCAGATCAGCGTCACCATTCCCGCTCGACGGTTCGCGACGTGGAATGCCGACGCGCATGCATGGCAGGTCAACCCGGGACGTTACACACTGACCGCTGCCGGATCGTCCCACGACCCGAACGCCCAGCAGCAGGCGCTCGACCTGACCGCAACGCAACCGCTATAACGGCGACTGACCGTGTGCCCGAGGGTATCGCCATGCTCGCTCTCGGGCACACGGTTACGGTATCGACCGGATGGTGCGCGAGCCGTGGAGCGCGTCAGCCCATCGCGTTCGCGAGGATGACGGTGCAATGGGACGACAGTATCCCCCCTTCGTTATGCACCAGCGCGACTTCCGCACCCTCCACCTGGCGCGGCCCGAGACCTCCCCTCAATTGGCGCACCGCCTCGACGATCCCGAAAAGACCGCCCGCCGCGCCTGCGTGGGCGTGGGAGAGCATGCCACCGTGAGTGTTGATCGGCAGCTTGCCACCGATGCGCGCATGTCCGTCGGCAAAGAAGGCACCGCCCTCACCACGCTTGCACAGGCCGAGTTCTTCCATTTCGATGATCGGGACGATCGTGAAGCAGTCGTACAATTGAGCCACATCGATATCACCGGGACCCAGGGCCGCCATTTCGTATGCGAGGCGCCCCGATTCCGTGGCACCGAACTCGGTCAGACTCGGCGCGCACATCAGGTGCTCGTGAGTGTGATATTCACCGATCCCTTGCAGATAGATTGGCGTGGCTTTCAAATCGGCCGCGCGCTCCGCCGACGTGACGATGAACGCTCCGCCGGCATCCGATATCAGACAGCAATCGAGCATGCCAAGCGGGTCCGCAATCGGCTTGGCTGTCAGAACCTGCTCGATCGTCAACGGCGTCTTCATATGTGCGTTCGGATGCAGCAGCGCATGCTCGCGGGTGTTGACCGCAACGTGTGCCAATTGCTCGCGGGTGGTGCCCAACTCATGCATGTACCGCTGCGCGATCATCGCGTAGAAGCCGGGAATGGACGCGCCGTACGGTTGCTCGAAATACGGATGCCCCACCGCCATCAACGATGCGACTGCCGCGTCGCGCGTGAGACCTGTTGCGCGATTCTCCCCGGCGCAGATCAGGATGGTTTCAGCCTGCCCTGAGGCGATCGCTTCGGCCGCATGCTTGAGCATCACGGCAGGACTGGCCCCGCCCGTCACGAGCGACGCATTGAATCGAGGCTTGACTCCCAGATATTCGCAAAGCACCGAACCCAGCATGAAGTATGGCTCGGTAAAGGAATAGGCAGTCAGTACGCCGTCAATGTCCGACACCTTGAGACCCGCGTCATCCAACGCGCGCTTTGCGGCCTGAGCGTTCAGACCCAAGCCCGTCATACTGGGCACCCGCCCGATTTCGGATTCACCCACACCGACGATGGCTACTTTGTTCTTCAGCGATTCAGCTTTCTTCATATCGTCGATCTCAAGCGTTGACACGATGGAATTGCGGAAGCATCGCGCCACCGCCACGATCCTCGAACGTGACGCCGACCCGATCGCCGATTCGTACGGATAACGCCTCATCGCCGACGATATTGGTCAGCATTCGGGGGCCCTCGTCGAGATCGATCAGTGCCACGACATACGGCGCGTGCGCACCGAACGAGGCAAGCGGCGCACGCCGAATGATCGTGAAGCTATGCACGTGACCAGCCCCACTGCTCTCAACCCATTCGAGCTGGTCGGACCAACAACTCGGGCACAGATACCGAGGCATGAAGTGAGTCGTGCCACAAGCTTTGCATTTTCGAATCAGCAGGCGTCGCTCTCGCGCTGCGTCCCAGTATGGCTGCGAATCGGCATTCGCAACCGGAATGGGTAGTGGGGTTGCTTCCATAGTCAGTCTCCCTCTTGTTTCGTCCTCAACCGGCGCAGTCAAACGCGCGCTATCTTCTGCAATACCGCCTTGCTTACCATGTACGCGTCGAGCGATTCCGCGCCACCTTCGCGCCCGACGCCGCTGTCCTTGACGCCCCCGAACGGCATGTCTGCGCCCGGAACGCCGAAATGGTTGATCGACAACACGCCGCACTCCAGCTCACGTGTAAAGCGCTCGGCATCATCGATCGAGTTCGTGAACGCGTATGCAGCCAAGCCGACCGACAGGCTGTTCGCGATGGCCAGACCGTCACACATGTTCTTCACGGAAACGCATGTCCCGAGTGGACCAAATGGTTCGGCACGCATCGCCTTTGTGTGCACAGGCGCGTCAGCGAGTACTGTCGGCGCGTAAAAGTAGCCGCGTTCGCCAATGCGATGTCCGCCGGCCGCTACGCGCGCCCCCGCGGCCCGGGCGTCGGCCACAAGCGATTCCATCGCTGCCAGCCGGCGCGCATTGATCACCGGTCCCATCTGCACATCCGGCTCGAATCCATCGCCGACGCGAATTTCATTGGCCGCATGTGCGAATGCGTCCACGAAGTCGGCGTACACGCGCTCATGCACGATGAAGCGTGACGGCGATGCACAGATCTGGCCGGCCATGCGCATCTTCGCCGCCACCGCGAGACGCGCGATCCTGGCGACGTCGACGCCGTCGCAGACGAGAACCGGCGCATGCCCGCCCAGCTCCATCAGCACCGGCTTCATCGCGGCGCCGGCAAGCTGGGAAAGATGCATGCCGACCTGCACTGAACCGGTCAGCGTAATCATCCGGATCGCCGGCGACGCGATCAGGTCCGCCGAAATTTCCGCCGGATCGCCGAACACGAGGTTGAGTACGCCGGACGGCAAACCCGCATCGACGAAGCATTGAACGAATGCGCATGCGGCGCCTGGCGTTTCTTCGGCCGCCTTGATAACAATGGAGCAGCCCGCCGCCAACGCCCCGCTGATCTTCCGTGACGGAGAGCTGATCGGCACGTTCCACGGCGTGAATGCCGCCACCGGACCAATGGGCTGCTTGATGACCATCCGCAGCATGCCCGGCTCGGAAGGCGCGACGACTCCATACGAACGATGCAGTTGTGCCGCATCCCACTCGAGGAACGTGCGGGCGCGCTCGACTTCCGCTCGGGCGTCTGCGACGGGTTTGCCCTGCTCCAGCGTAATGATCGACGCGATCGCATCGACGCGTTCACGTAGCAAACCGGCGACGCGAAGCAACAACGCCGCGCGCTCGTCGGGTGCCGTATCCCGCCAGGTCCTGAACGCGCGGTACGCTGCGCCCGATGCACGTTCGAGATCCTCCCGCGTCGCGCGCGGGACCGGACCCAGCACACTTTCATCGCCGGGATTTTCGACTGCGTGACAAGCGGCACGATCATAAATCCAGTCACCGTCGATATACAGCCCGATGCGAGGATATGCTCGACGAGCCATTGTGCGATCCACGTTCGACCTGAGGTCCGACATCTCACCTTCCTTCGTATGGTCTGCCACTGTTCAGTGGCGTGCGCTGCCACCCCGTGTTGCCGAGTGCTCCCGAGCCGGGTGCTCCAGGAGTGCGTCAGGTCGCGCTCGATGCAGATTCACTGTCTCCGGTCGGTCGCCGGCGATAAAGCAACGTCACTTCCATCTGCTGTACGACCGTCCCGTCGTGTCGCACGAAGCGACGATTCATCTTGACGGTCCCTCGGTCCGGTTTGCTGGATTCCTTGCGCTCGACAACCGTCATTTCCGCATGCAGCGTGTCGCCATGCTTGACGGGCGCAAGCATGCGCCACTGGTCGACCTGAAGCAGCGCGAGCAACGTGCCGTCATTGACGCCGCTCGCATATTGCAGCCCCCCCATGATCCCGTAGATCAACGGACCATGCGCGATCGGCTCGCCGAACGGCGTCGTCTTGCAGTACTCCCAATTCGTGTGGACTTCGTTGAAATCGCCGGTCAGGCAGGCGAAATTCACGATGTCGGTCGACGTGATCGTGCGAGCCGGTGTTTGAATGACCTTGCCTATTTCGAAATCCTCCCAGTACAACCCTCGCCTGGTCGACATTGCCGATCTCCTTTGTGTGAATGAGTATCGCTGGCAATCAAGCAATCATCGTGCCTTCCCGATATCGTCAAAGGGCACGCGGGTCCGGCGCGGCCGGCGGCACACCATGTCGCGACGGGCAACACTGTGTCGCCGTCGCCGACACGCGGCACGCCACCCGCAAATGGATAGCTGCGCGCCGCGCCGTCCGAAGTGAAGAAGCGCTTGTGGCACGACGATTGCTGAAGCTGCGGGTGACAAGCCCGGTCCAGCCATGCGGGCCGTTATCGTTCACTTCCGGGAGAATTCTCCGTGCCTTTATCCGAGCCGAGCGGCCGTCGCGAACTCCATCACCGCGTGATCGATATGCGCACGTATGCGCGCGATGATGGTCTCTACGATGTCGAAGCACATCTCGTCGATACCAAACCGTTCGATTTCCAGCATTCGGGCCGAGCGGATCCGCTGCCGGCTGGCGCGCCGCTGCATGACCTCCGGGTCCGCGTCACCGTCGACGATCAATACGTGATTCATCGCATAGAGGCAGCATCGGACGCGACGCCGTTCGCGTTGTGCAAGGAAGCCGAAACGACTTTGAACGTGCTCGTCGGGCAGCGTATCGGCAAGGGGTGGTCGTCCGTCGTCAAAGACAACCTGCGGGGACCGGCGAGCTGCACGCATCTGAGGGAAGTACTGATTCCGCTCGCGACGACCATGATGCAGGGGGTTCGCGGGGTGACCGGCGCGCCGAGCCAGTTCGTCGACGCGAACGGCAAACCGACCATCCTGAACAGTTGCTATGCGTATGCGGATCATCGCGATGTCGTAAAGCAGCGGTGGCCTCAGCACTTCCGATCGACGACGCGGTCCACCGCCGACTGATGCATACCGTGGTCCCGCCGGAGACCGCGCCGACCGTCCCTCACGTCCCCTTCATCAGCACCGTAACCATCATGGGCTGCACTCCGCATCTGCCACAACGCAACCGCACGACAAGCGGCACGCATGACCGCAGGCTGACAATCACGCTCTGGCTGGTCGCGGCCGGGTTCTTCATGCAGACGCTCGATACCACGATCGTCAATACGGCACTACCGGGGATGGCGCGCAGCCTCGGCGAAGCGCCACTCCATATGCAATCGGTGGTCGTCGCCTACTCGCTCACGATGGCGCTGATGATTCCGGTTTCCGGATTTCTGGCTGATCGACTCGGCACGCGCCGGGTATTTCTTTCCGCCATCGTCGTCTTCACGCTCGGATCGCTGTTATGCGCGAATGCGCAAGCGCTTGGGCAACTGGTCCTGTTCCGTGTCGTGCAGGGTATAGGTGGGGCGATGCTGTTGCCGATCGGTCGGCTCGCCGTTATTCGATCGTTTCCGCCCGAGCGCTACCTGCCGGCCCTCACGTTCGTTGCGATTCCTGGCCTGGTCGGACCGCTGATTGGTCCGATGCTCGGAGGCTGGCTCACCGAATCCGCATCATGGCACTGGGTATTTCTGATCAACGTGCCGATCGGCGCGCTCGGGTGCGCGGCGACGGCGATCTACATGCCCGGAGAACCGTTGCCTGGGTCCGCTCGATTCGACTTCCTCGGTTATCTGATGCTCGCGATCCCGATGCTGTCGATCACGCTTGCGCTCGACGGAATTGCGGAATTCGGGCTGACCCGTCGCGCAGTGATCGGCCTCGTCGCGCTGACATTCGCCGGCATCGTCATGTACTGCGTCCATGCGACCCGCGTCCCGGACCCTCTGTTTTCGCTGAAATTGTTTGACATCCGCACGTTCAGGATCGGTTTGCTGGGCAATCTGCTCACGAGACTTGGCGGTGGAGCCATGCCGTATCTGCTGCCGTTGCTGCTCCAGGTAAGCCTCGGCTACTCTCCTTTTCACGCCGGCATGATGATGCTACCCGTTGCGGCCGCCGGAATGGCGGTGAGGCCTCTGGCCGTTCGTTTGATCACGGCTTGCGGCTATCGCACGGTTCTACTGGTCAATACGCTCGCAATCGGTTTGACGATCTCGAGCTTCGCGTTGATATCGCCGCCGCAGCCGCCGTGGCTCCAGGTCACGCAGTTTGCGTTGTTCGGCGCCGTCAATGCGTTGCAGTTCACCGCGATGAATGCGATCACGCTGAGGGACCTCGGAACGGCAGGCGCGAGCAGCGGCAACAGTCTCTTCTCTCTCGCGCAGATGCTATCGATGAGTCTCGGCGTGACGATTGCCGGTACGTTGCTCGACCAGTTCATGGAGACGTTTGGCCGCCACACGCATTCCCAGACGCTGACGGCCTTTCACGCGACGTTTGCGTGCATCGGCATCATCACCGCGTCGTCGGCACTGGTCTTCGCACGGTTGACGCCTGAAGCAGGTGTGATGACCGTTCGCAGCAGCCCTGCCAAGGAGGGGTGACCGAACACGAAGATTTGGAGCGCCCCCCCGGATCGCGCGGCCTTTGACAAAAAAGGGGGCTCGTGGCCCCCGAAAGTGAAACGGGACATCGCCGTCGTTGCTTAGCCGTCGCGTCCGACACCGCCGCCGCCCGCGTCGAGCGCCGGGGCGTCACCGATTGAAGCGTCGCCGCGAAACGCGTCGGCAATCGGCACCGGCAGCGCGTCGATGACCTGCCCGCCCGGCATCCGGACTTTGCGATCGAACAGTCGTCGGCCGGTGAAATGCGGATCCGTGACCGCCTGCTCGAGTGGGACAACACGCACGGTACATGTGTCGGTCCCCGCGAAACGTTCGAGCCATGTCTCGGCAGTCTGGCCGGCGATCAGCTCCGCCACCCGCTGTGTGACGCCAGGTTCGTCACCATTCTTCGTCGCCAGTTCCGACGCGCCAATCACTTCGGTGAAGTTTTTCCAGAATTTCTCTTCCAGCGGTGCGGCGGCAAGATACTGGCCGTCGAGCGTTCTGTAAATCTGATACCGTGCGGTGCCGCCCGTCACCAGCTCGCCACCCGGCGTGGGCCAACCGTTGCCCGTCGTGCCGTTGCCCAGCGCCCAATACATGAACGTGAACAGGTTGTCGGCCATCGAGATGTCCAGCCGGCAGCCCTTTCCGGTCGCGTCACGCTGCTTCAGCGCCAGCAGGATATTGATGACCGCGGGGTACGCACCGCCGCCGATGTCGGCAATCAATGCCGGCGGCAACACAGGCGCACCGTCCGGACCACAGGACAGCGCAAGCATCCCGGTTTCCGCGAGATAGTTGAGGTCATGAGCAGCGACGCCTGCCTTCGGTCCGCTTTGGCCGTAGCCGGTGATCGAGCAGTAGACGACGCGCGGATTTCGCTCCGCCACTTCCTGGTAACCGAGACCGAGACGCGCCATGACGCCCGGTCGAAACTGCTCGACCAGCACATCCGCATCGTCGATCAGTGCGAGGACCGCGTCTCGACCGGCGGGGCTCTTCAGATCGAGCGCCACCGACCGCTTGCCACGGTTCAGCATACCGAAGTTGACGCTGTCGGTCCCCGCCTTCGGCACGTACGAACGCATTTCGTCGCCGCCGGCGGGCCTTTCGACCTTGACGACGTCCGCCCCCGCTTCGGCCAGCAGCAACGTGCATAGCGGGCCGGGCAACAGCGTGCTCAAATCGACGACCTTGACACCCTGCAGAGGCTGATTCATCGCTCGCCGCCTTCCATTCGCCGATATGCGACCTGGGCCCGCCGTGCGGGCGCATATGCACTGTCGCCCAGTGCTTCATAAAGCGCCTGCGTCACACGATAGTGATGACTCAGACCGGTACGCTCGAGCAGCGCGATCGGCCCCTCCGGATACCCGAGCCCGAGACGCAGCGTCGTGTCGAGATCGGACGCGGTGGCCAGCTTCTCGTCGAGACGGCGCAGCGCAGCGTTGTAATACGGCCGCACGAGCCGATCGACGATTCGGCCCGGAAAGTCGCCGCAAACAGCGACGACGAAGCCGGCGTCCTCGAACACCTGCTTCGCCTGCGCGAGCGCCGATTCGTCGGTTTGAGCCGGCTTGACGAGCTCGATCAGCCGGCTCGGCTCGGCATCGCCCAGTCGAAAGCGCGCGAAGCCGAACACGTTCGGTGCTGCGTTGCCGCGCTGATCGGCCGACGCAGAATCACCGGTATGAACCGCGAGGCACTCGTGACCCAGCTCCACCAGAACGAAAGGCGCATCTGCGGGGTTCCAGCCGCCCCCTATGTCGCGCACGAATGCCGTCCCGGCCCTCGAGTCGATGTAAACGCGCGCCGCCGCGTCATCGCGCGCCGCTTCGACGAATGCGTGGCCGCCCTGAAATGAACGGCTCTCGCCGTTCTGGATAATGCGATAGCTCATCGTCATGCTCCGAACATCTTCGTGTCGTTGTACGTGTGGAAGCCTTGCCCCGTCTTCTTGCCGAGGCGGCCCGCCGCGATCATCCGTCTGACGAGCGGCGGACATGCGGCGCGCGCTTCGTGCGTGAGCCCGTACATCGCTTCGCAAAGCAGGCGCTGCGTATCCAGGCCGACCAGGTCGAGCAACTCGAGCGGGCCCATCGGATAGCCGAGCGCGGTCTTGATTGCCTTGTCGATGTCGGCCGGCTCCGCCACGCCCTGCTCGACGAGCCGGATCGCGTCGTTGTTGAACGGTATCAGGAAGTAGTTGAGGATGAAGCCGGGCGTGTCCTGAGTCCGGACCGGACGCTGACCCAGCGCTTCCGCAAACGCCCATGCGCGCTCGAACGACTCGTCACTCGTGTTCAGCCCGGGCGACATTTCGATCAGTTTCATCAGTTGGGCCGGCAAGCAGAAATGCATGCCCACGAAGCGATCGGGCCGGCCCGATCCGCCCGCGATCTCGGTGATCGAGATCGTCGATGTATTCGATGCGAACAGCGTATGTGCCGGGCACACCTTGTCCAGCGCACTGAATAGCTGATGCTTGACGGCCAGATCCTCGAACACGGCCTCGATCACGACGTCGCAATCGGCGAGGTCGTCGAGTTTCGTCGTCCCGTGCCAGCGAGACATGATCTCCGGCACCGCGTCGGCGGGAAGCTTGCCGCGCTCCGCCGACTTCCTTAGAAAGCCTTCGGTCTGGCCGCGTGCGCGCTCCAGCGCCTCCTGCCGCGCGTCATACACGCGCGTCACGAAGCCCGCCCGGGCCGCGACGATCGCGATACCCGTGCCCATCGTTCCGCCACCCGCGATTCCGACTGTCTTGATTTGCGCCATGCGCGTCTCCTATTTGAGAATGAAGCTGCGGCCGATCAGCTGACGGTGAACCTGATTGGTTCCCTCCCAGATCTGCGTGATCTTCGCGTCGCGCATCAGCCGTTCGACGCGATAATCCGAGCAATATCCGTAGCCGCCGAGCAGTTGGACTGCATCCGTCGTGATACGCATCGCTGCATCCGATGCACGCATCTTCAGCATCGATGCTTCGATCCCGAAATCCGTTTCGCCGGCGTCGATCATCCCGGCAACCTGCCAAAGCCACGATTCACACAGCGCGAGTTCCGACGCGAGGTCCGCCAGCATGAATTGAACGCCCTGGAACTCGATCACTTTGCGGCCGGATTGCTTGCGCTCGTTGATATACGCGGCGGCATCCTCGAATGCACCGCGCGCAATACCGAGCGCGTGCGCAGCCACGCTGGGCCGGGATCGGTTCAACGAACCCAGCAGAATTCGCAATCCGTCTCCGGGTTCTCCAATCAGATTCGCCCGGGGTACACGGCAGTTGTCGAACGACAGCGTCGCCGTCCCCGACGCGCGCGTGCCCATCTTGTCTTCCAGGCCGATCACGCTGAGGCCAGGCGTCCCCTTCTCGAGAATCAGCACCGAGATCGCGCGCTTCGGATCGTCGATGCCGTCCCACTTGCCGAACAGCAGATACAGGTCCGCAACATCCCCGTTTGTAATGAACGTCTTGCCGCCATTGATCACGATCTCGCCGCCATCCTCGCGGAACGTCGTCCGCATGCCGGTCGCGTCGGAGCCGGCACCCGGCTCGGTAATCGCCAACGATGCGAGCGCGCCGCCCGCAACTGCCGGCAGAAAGCGCTGCTTTTGCGCTTCGCTGCCATACTCGATCAGCGGCTTGATCGCGTGGAAATTCGTTGCCCAGATAATGCCGGTCGCTGCACACGCCTTCGCGATCTCGCGCACGCAGAGCGCATAGCATGTGAACGACAACTGCGCACCGCCGTACGCTTCCGGGATGAACATGGCATTCAGGCCCAGTTCATTGATCGCGTCGATGTTCTGCTGCGGAAACGTCCCGGTACGGTCGTACTCGGCCGCGTGAGGCGCAATCCGATCTCGAGCGAGCGCGCGCACGCTGTCCACGATCATGCGCTCGTCGTCGCTCAGGCGAATGTGAGAATCGATTCTCTCCAGTATGTTCATTCCATGTTCCGATTCGATTGATAACCATCGACGCACCGATATCGGCGACGGCAGTCCACCAGCCGTGGGCGCGCCCTCGTTTATATCCGCGTCAAGCGTCCTTGAATACCGGTGAGCGCTTTTCGATGAAGGCGCGCATGCCTTCGGCCGCGTCTTGCGTGCGGTATGCGAGCGTCGACAAATCCGCTTCGATACGCAGCCCTTCGCCGAGATCGACGTCAGCGGCACGGCACACGGCTTCGCGCGCCAACAGCGACGCACACGTGCTGAAGCCGATATAGCGCTGCGCATACTCGGCCCCGAGCGCCCGCGGATCGCCGTCCTCGACGATGCAGTTCACGAGACCGATACGCTCCGCCTCCTCTGCACCGACGGTTCTCCCGGACATGACGATGTCGAGCGCCCGCGCGTGGCCCACGAGGCGAGGGAGGCGTTGCGTGCCGCCGTAACCGGGAATCAGGCCGAGTTTGATTTCCGGCAAGCCGACCTTCGCCTTTGCCGTGGCAATGCGGAACGTACACGCCATTGCAAGCTCCAGACCACCGCCGAACGCATAGCCATGAATGACGGCGATCGACGGAATGCGCAAACGGTCGAGCTTCGCGAACGTCGCCTGGCCGAACAATGCGCCGTCCCGCTCCGCGACAAGATCCCGGCCCATCAATTCGCGAATGTCCGCGCCCGCGCAAAATGCCTTGTCGCCGTGGCCGGTGATCACCAGCGCGCGCGCATCCGACGCGGACACTCGATCGAGCGCATCGGAAAATTCCTGCAGGACTTCGAAACTCAGTGCGTTGAGTGCCTCCGGCCGGTTCAGCGTGATATACGCAATCGGACCTTCGACACTGGTTTGAATCGGCATGCCATTCTCCTGACTACATTCGGAAGGCGACATTTCGCCCGTCCACCATGAATAAGCAAACATCGCGCCAACACCGGAATCTCCCTATATCGACACTTGCAGCGCAGCGAGTGTCCGCACAAAAGACAGTGTGTTGCCCGCCGCGACAACTGCAGGCCGACCGGTATGACTGCCGGCATGCAGCCACGATGCAGCGGCGGCATGACCGTTCCCACCTACTCAGCCCCAGCGCCCTCGATCGAGCGAAGATCGTCCGATGATTTGGCTTGTCTCCGGCTTCTGGTCGCGCGCCACGCGAAGAACAATTGCGCCACCAGCAACACGACGCAGATGCCCATGAACCCCGCGCTGATCGGACGTTCGAAAAACACGAGCGCGTCACCGCGGGACAGCAGTAGCGATCGCCGAAAATTCTCTTCCACCATCGGGCCCAGCACGTATCCAAGCAGAATGGTCGAGACGGGAAACTCCAGTGCCAGCAGCACGGCGCCTATCAGGCCGAATACCAAAACCTCGCCCACTTCGAACAGGCTGTTGTTCGTGCTGTAGACGCCCACGGCGATAAAGAACAGCGCCGCCGGATACATGTACCGATACGGCACCTGAAGCACCTTCACCCAGATGCCAATCATCGGCACGTTCAGAATCAGCAACAGAACGTTGCCGATCCAGAAACTCGCGATCAAACCCCAGAACAGATCGGCATGCTCCGTGATCAATTGCGGTCCCGGCTGATATCCCTGGATCAACAACGCACCTAGCAGCAGTGCCATCACCGCATCTCCCGGGATACCGAGGCTCATCGTCGGAATGAAATCGACCTGGGTCTTCGAATGCGTCGACGCTTCGGGGCTCGCCACGCCCTCGATCGCGCCATGGCCGAACCGGCCCGGCGTTTTTGACACCTTGCGTTCGAGCGCGTACGCGATGAACGTCGTAATTGTCGGGCCGGTACCCGGGATCGCACCGAACAGTGTGCCCACGAGCGTGCCGCGCACCATCGGCATGAACGAACGCTTCAGTTCCGCCCGCGATGGCCGCATGTCGCGCAGACGTACTTTCGCGTTCGTGCCGACGAAATGCACGCGGTTGACGTTACGGAGAAAATCCGCCACGCCGAACAGCCCCATTGCCAGTGCAACGAGTTCGAGATGGTTGGACAGGTCGACCAGACCGAACGTGAATCGTTCGACCCCGGTGTTGACATCCGTTCCGACGATGCCGAACAAGAGGCCGAGCGTCGTCATCGCGATCCCCTTGAGCGCGGAGCCGCGAGCCATCGTCGATCCGGCGATCAACCCGAGCAGCATGATCGAGAATATCTCGGCCGGCCCGAATTCGAACGCGACTTTCACCAGCAGCGGAGACGCGACGATCATCACGACGATGCCGACCGAGGCGGCGAAAAATGACGAGATCATCGTTATGCCGAGCGCAGTGCCGCCCTTTCCCTGCTGCGTCAGCGGATAGCCGTCGATGCACGTCACCGCGTGCGGAGGATGAGACGGCAGATTCAGCAGAATCGCGCCGATTGCGCCGCCGTACTGGGATCCGTAAAAGATGCCGGCCAGCATCAGCAATGCCGGCACGGCATGCATCGTGTAGGTCAACGGCAACAGCATCGCGATCGTCGATAGCGCGCCCATGCCGGGGAGCACGCCGATCAGATTTCCGACCAGCACTCCGAAGAACGACCACATCAGGTTTTGCGGCAGCATCGCGACCGAAAAGCCGTACCAGAGATCATGAAGCGTTTGCCAGATCATGCGCCACCCCACGTGAATAGCGGAAGTTGTACATTGAGCGCCCATCCGAATACGACGACGCCGACGACAACCATCGCAAGTGCAAGCACGGTCGCAGAACGCCACGAATTGTTCCGGTCACCGAGCGCTGAAATGAAAACAGTCGAGAAAGTCGCCGCAACCAGCCCCAGATATTTGGCGAATACAACGAACGCGACGAGGCCTGCGCAAATGAGCACCCATGCTTTCCACTCCAGCCGGCGTCCCCTGCGTCGTTCATCGGGACCGCCCTTCATCCCCTTGATACCGATCGCAATACCGGTCAGCGCGAGAACCACACCGAGCACCAGCGGAAAATAACCGGGCCCCATGCGCGTCAATGTACCGACGCTGTAGGAAATGGAATCGACGGCAACCCATAGCCCGAGACACGTCATCAGCAAGCCGCCCCAAACGTCCTTGTTCAAGCCACGTGCGTGCGCCATGCCGCCCCCCTGTCTGCCTCGTGACCGATTCGGCGAACTTCTCCGTGTCGCCCGGGATACTGTTCGCATGCGCGGGCTGTATCCGCGACGCATGAGCGGTGAAATGAAGATGTCGATGTCATGTCTCCTCCATCGGATGTATATGAATGGTTCCGAGGCTCGATCGCAGTCACGCAAATCGCGCGCCACCGTGTCAATGACACGGACTGCCGATAGGGATTACACGATGCCATCCTCTTTCAGTTGTCGAAGTGTGTCAGCTTCAATGTCGAGCCACGCACGCAGCACGTCCTGGCTGTCCTCGCCGAGCCGAGGTGGCGGCTTGCGAAACGTATGTGAGTTCCCGTCGACATGGATGCCCAGTCCCACCTGCGGAATCTGCGCGTCACCGCGGGGAACCGCATAGAAGAATCCGCGGCGACGCAGTTCGGGATCTGCTGCCACTTCGTCGATCCGATTGATCGGACCAGCCGGGATACGGGCATCTCGGAAGATGTCGAGCCAGTGATCGCGACGCTTCGTGCCGATGATGGACTGGATCTTTTCGACGATCTCGTCACGCAAACGACGCCGGTCGCTGTTGCTCGTGTAGCTGGCAGCCTGTCCGAATTCGGGCTCACCTACCGCGCGCCAGAATCGCGTCCAGATCCCATCATTGCCCAGACCGATCGTGAGCGGCGCGTCGGCAGCCTGAAAAACCTGGTAGACGGCGATGACGCTGTCTCGCCCCCCCGAACGGCGCGGCACCTCCCCGGAGCCGAGATAAGGCACGATTCGCGGCGTCATGAAGCGGGTCATGCTCTCGATCATCGAGATGTCAATACAATGTCCGTGTCCGGTACGATTGCGATCGACGAGCGCTGCGAGCACCGCGAGTGCCGCATCGCTGCCGGCCAGCAGGTCCGCAGCGGGCGTACCGATTTTTTGTGGGCCTTCATCCGCCTCGCCGGTCAGATCCATCACACCGCTATAGCCTTCGGCGATCAGGTCGTAGCACGGCATGTCGCTGCGTTCGCCATCGAGACCGAAACCCGACACCGAAGCATGGATAAGCCGCGAGTTGACCTGTCGGAGACTCGCGTAGTCGATACCCAGCTTGCGTTGAATTGGCGAGGTCCTGTTGACAACCACGACATCGGCGCTTGCAACCATCCGTTTGAGCAACTCGAGTCCCTGGGGTTTGCTGTAATCCAGCGTGAGGCTGTGCTTGTTGCGGTTCACGCTGAGATACCAGAGCGACTCGCCATCAAGAAACGGGGGTCCCCAAGCGCGCACGTCGTCACCTTTGCCAGGCGGCTCGATCTTGACGACCGTCGCCCCGAAATCCGCGAGCAGCAGCGTGGCGTACGGTCCTGCAACGGACGAAGTGAGGTCCAGCACGCGCACCCCGTCAAGTAGTTTCAAAGGGGTTTTCTCGCAGAGAGTGGGCAATGGGTCGAATGCGTTCATGTTTTTTGTCAGGAAATTGGTAGCAGCAGCATTCGCACGGCAAGTCCCGTGCCATACGGGCGCTGATCGTCTTCCCAAACACGTTTGCCAGATAACCGCCCCGTGCGGCTAGCAAGCGCACACCTCGACTCGCATGCGTGTCGTTGGCATGGTCAGCATGTCGACGAAACGCATGGACATGTCGTCGGGGCAGACACCGCCGCCGATGCTCGCTGAAAATCTCGTTGAGCCGCGACGTCGACAACGGCATCACGCGAGCTTTTTTATCGAATAAAACGCGTTCTACCGTGCAGATGGTTCGGAACACCTGACATGCGGCGGCGAAATGGAGTTTCGCCGTCGGTATGGGTGCGATGGCGAACAGCGCGAAATACACGCCAGTTCATGCGGCGGCGGGCATCGTTGGCTTCGCGGATTGACGATCAGTGGAAGGGGCGCGGAAACGCTACTTGTGCATTGCGAATCCGCCAACTGCTGGCTCAAGGGTATCCGTCTGCGGCGAAATGTGATACCGATCCGGTCGTGCGATCTTGCCGTGCACATGGTTCAGACGCGCGCTCGCTGCGAAACGATTTCGACCGTGCATAGCTTTGCACGCAGCCGGAGCGGACCACATCACCACAAACGTGCGTGGCATGGAATCTGCGTCGCCGAACGTCCCTCCAGCGCTTGGCGTGCCGGTCGCGGATTCGCGAAGCCGTCGAGTGTCGAGATATGTGACATCCAACTAAAACCCGCCATGAACACATTCGATCGCAAACCGTCGTCTCAACGCCTTGTTGAAGCCAATCCCGACGCCATGTCGCACTACAGAAAGATGCGCGGCCAACTGTTTCCGCCTGAGAATGTCGACGAAGCAACCTGCGAAATCATGCTCGCGATGCAATTGGCGGTATTGGGCCGCGAGATCCCTTTCAAGGTTCATGCATTGCGCGCGTTGTCGCGCGGCGTGACCAAAGTGCAGCTCGAAGGTTTGCTGCTGTGCGGAATGGGGGTGTCGCTGGTTGCATTCGAAGCGGCCCAGGCCCTGATCTGGCTGGACGAGGCCTGCGCCGAAGCTGATACTCCCCAGCCCGCTCAGACCTGACGAACGCGCGGTCCCTTCTCGGTACGAGATGCTCATATGCCATCGGGGTCGACCGCAGAACGGCCGCGGCGGCTTCCGTGAACGCGCCCGCTATGAAGCGACCGTCCATGCCGAAAAGACTTCCGGTGACGTAGCACGTACGGATGGAGTGAAATGGTCGTTGCGGCGCCGCCAGATCACATGCGCGTGAACAGGCTCCCTATCTGCCGCATGCTTTCTGCCTCTTCGAGCTTCATGATCAGGTATGGTCAGGTCCGACAACGACTCGGCAATCTCGTCGCCAAACGTACTCCCCACCAGATCACGATACTTGTTTTCGATATCGGCATGGGCCCCGTCGCGCCGGTATGGACAAGCGTCAGCGACTCAGAGCCAAGAATCATGTGTTCGTCACCGGCACCGGTTACAATCCAAGCGGTTGAAGTTCGCGGACAAGATCGATCAATAAGCGCAGGCCAGTCGGCATCTGACGTCTGCTCGAATAGTAAATGTAGAAACCCGGTTCCGAAGGCGCCCAGTCGTTCAGCACGAGACGCAGCCGCCCCTCCCTGACATACGTCGCGACGAACGGTTCGGGAAAATACATCAGCCCAGCTCCGCCGAGTACTGCGACGAGTCCGGTTTCAGCATGATCGACCGTCAACGACGACGGTACCGCCACTTCGAGCTTCTCATCGCCGCGTTTGAATTCCCATCGGTAAATTCGATCGTCGCCAAGGCGATTGCTAATGCAACGATGCTCGAGCAGATCATTGGGGTGATTTGGGATACCGAAGCGGCCAAGATAATCGGGTGCCCCTGCAACGACCCAACGTATATTGGCCGAAAGGCGCTGCGCGATCATGTCCTCCGGAACCGTTCCGCCGTAGCGAATACCCGCGTCAAAGCCCCCCTCCGTCACGTCGACCAAACGGTTGCTCGCGACGATATCCAGTTCCACGTCAGGATAGCGCTCGACAAATGTCGGCAGCACCGGTGCCAACAGCAACGTCGAAGCCTCGACGGCCGCATTGACCCGAATGCGGCCTGTAGGCGCATCCCGGAAGCGATTCAGGGTCTCCAGAGCCGTGTCGATCGCCTCGAAAGGCATGCCGATCGACGCCGCCAACGCATCTCCCGCAGCGGTCAGCGTGACGCTCTTCGTCGTACGGTTTAGTAGACGGACGCCCAGTCTAGCTTCGAGCCCCTTCAGGGCATGACTCAGTGTCGAGGCGCTTACTCCGAGCTCTATCGCCGCACGACTAAAGCTCCTTTGTCGAGCAATAGCCAGGAAATAGATCAGATCAGCCATATCAGATCGATTTATTTGCATGTCAAGAATTCCGGTTAAATATCTCTCTGATTTCGCGAGCATTTCGCTCAATGAACCGCACCACGCAAGAACCCCTTCGACCTCGCCCTACTGTCGCTTGCCGCAGCGTAGCCTAGGCTCGCCATGGTCTCGTAGTTTACGCGGTGAATTCTGGCGGCGCTGCCGACAAATCGCGCGTTAGCGGTACTGCTGTCACGGTTCACGGAAACGCCGAACGCCAACAGCCGAATCCTAAATGACTCCAGCCGCGTCATCGAAGCGTTGAGGACCGGGAAGCAATCTGGACTGCAAGTGGCGTTCGACGACGAGGTGCCGCCTAATCCGCTGACGCACGCGCGTCAGCGGTCGCGCCAGCGCGAATGCCGGCGGAAATGAAAGTCACCAGATGCTCGGCCTTGCGCTTCAGGGCGCCGGCCTTGACCTTGCCGCCCGAGATACGCTCGATGCGGCTGTCAAACGCACTCATCACCAACGCGCCCACTGCGAACAAGTAGGCCCAGTGCGCATAGTTGGCGCTATGGCCCGGCAGCGTCTTCCTGATTGCGCTGATGAATTCCGCCGCGAAAGGATCGAAATATTCAGCAACGATGCCGCGCTCGGCCTCGCGCGGATCGGAAGCTTCGCGCGCAACAAGTTTGGCATACGCAAGTCCGGACTCGGTATTCTGGATCTGCATCACCGGGAGCACGAATGCGCGCACGATATGCTCGAGGGGGTCTTCCCCCGCGGCGACCGGTTCACGAAGCAAAGCCAACCGGGTGTCGAGCACCGTCTTGCGGCGCTCGAACAGCGCGCGGTACAGGCCCATCTTGGTCTCAAAGTGATACACGATCAACGGCAGGCCAACGTCTGCCGCCGACGCAATATCCCGCATCGAAACGCCATCGAAACCGCCTTCGGCAAACAGCCGCTCCGCCACGTCGAGCACCCGCTCGCGCTTGCTCGTCTCGACCGTCTGTTGCGCTCCCTTCCCCCCCCGTACACCGGTCGCCTTTCCCGTGACTTCCTTCGCCTGCATGGTGTCTCCGCTGTCCTGTGGCTCGATTGCCGCGAATGCCAATCCGTTCATTACGCGACGTCAGTTTACACCAACACGATACTGACTGTACGATCGTACAGTCCACATAACGTGAACGCTGCCATGCGGCGTCGGTGGTAAGTCCCCCAAACCAGGAGCAACCGCACATGACACGACGCTTCGTCGATCTTTCGATCTATCTGGAAAACGACGTCATTTCCGATCCACCGGGTTACGGCCCCACGATCCAGTATCTGACGCACCGGAATACGGCCAAAGCCGTGACGGCCTTCTTTCCCGGACTGCAGGAAACCGACCTGCCGGACAAGAAAGGCTGGGCCATTGAACACATCCAGTTGAGCACACACAACGGGACGCATCTGGATGCGCCCTATCACTTCCACAGCACGATGAACGATTCGAAGGGCGAGCGGGAGCGTTCGACAACCATCGACGAAGTCCCGCTCGACTGGTGTTTCCAGCCCGGCGTGAAGCTCGATTTCACCGGTTTCGACGATGGCTACGTCGTGACCGCTACCGACGTCGAAGCCGAGCTTGTGCGCATCGGGCACGAACTCAAGCCGCTTGAAATCGTCGTCGTCAACACGCGTG
The DNA here is from genome assembly GCF_003853705.1 of Burkholderia sp. Bp8992. Lineage (GTDB taxonomy): Bacteria > Pseudomonadota > Gammaproteobacteria > Burkholderiales > Burkholderiaceae > Burkholderia. Next base: position 162,969 of record NZ_QTQI01000019.1, read on the forward strand.
CAGGCAAGCGCTACGGACAACCCGACTATGTTTCCTCGGGTTGCGGCATGGGCTTCGACGCGACCATGTACCTGCTCGAGCGAGGGGTTCGCCTGACGGGCACCGACGCGTGGAGCTGGGACGCGCCGTTCGTCCATACCGCGAAAAAATATGCCGAAACGCGTGATGCATCGCTGATCTGGGAAGGACACAAGGCCGGCCGCAAGATCGGCTATTGCCACCTGGAGAAACTCCACAATCTCGAGGTGCTGCCACCTCACGGCTTCTTCATCTCGTGCTTCCCGCACAAAATCCGGGGCGGCTCCGCCGGCTGGACTCGCGCAGTCGCGATCTTCGACGACGCCCTCAATGCAACAGCTTGCGACCCGCATCGAACCGCATAGGCAAGGAGCCTCGATGGAACTGAATCACACACACGACGTCACTCAACGCAGTTGGCTGGAAACGGCCAACGTGGCGGGGACCGACTTTCCGTTGCAGAATTTGCCACTCAGCGTGTTTCGCCGCAGGGGCGTCGGCGAAACCTGGCGCGGCGGGATCGCGATCGGCGACCAGATCGTCGACCTCGCTGCGTTACAGCAGGCGGGCTGCATGGACGGCCTGGCACTCGAGGCCGTGCGAGCGGCCACGGCAACCACACTGAATGCACTGCTCGATATGGGGCCGCCTGCGTGGCAGGCACTGCGCCACGCACTCTTCGAACTGCTTCGGGCCGGCAGTCCGCATGAGCCGAACGTACGGAAGACGCTGGTATCACAAGCGGAAGCCGAGTATGCCGTCCCCGTGCGTATCGGCGACTACACCGACTTCTA
>NZ_QTQI01000020.1 GCF_003853705.1 Burkholderia sp. Bp8992
ACCGAATCACCCCTCCCACAAACACAAACCCCCCCACCCCCCCCGAAATGCAATGGCTCGCCCCCCCCCCCCCCTTCGTCACGTCCCGCTCTCGAGCGGATACAGGTACGCGTCGTAACGTGACCGACGCATCCTCCGCCGAGCATCCGTCATGACGCCGGCCCATCGTCCCCTTCACTGCACACGCGACCTCCCGCCGCGGCAGCCTCATCGCGATCGGCACGCACGGCAACGACGCCCCGTTCCAGACAGGTTCGGCAACCGGTGCCGTCTGTTGCAACGACGACTCTCCCGCGAACCTGTAGAAAGCGCTCGTCATGACGGTGCATTCGATGCATCGCTGCCCCGCCTGCCCGATCGCGTGTACCCGATTGCGCAACGCCGGAACACCATTGACACGCCCCGGGCGAATTGCAATCTTCACGCTCTAATTACATTTGCATTCCTTATTAGTTTTCCAATGAATCAAGAAAACAACGCGTATTTCTCGATCGCAGCGACTATGCTGAAGTGACGGGAATACGCGCCTGTGCCAGGCGCGCCGATACTCCCCGCTGCCGTGCGCAGCGACCTGGGTGGACACCTATGCAGTCGCGAGACCGGATTGCCGCGGAGCAGGTCAGGATCGTCTACGACGCCGTGATGCCCTACGCCGTCGGCAGCATGTTGCTTGCCCTCTTCGCGACGCTGTCGATCGGCTGGCTCGGCCGTCCGCCTGCCGCGTCGGGCCTTGCGTGGACGCTCTATATCGCCGCGTGCTCGGTCGGCCAGATCGTGCTGTCGTGCCTGTATCGCCGGTCGCGCTCGCCCGCCGGCCACTGGCGGCGCTGGGCGCTGTGGTTCTCCGCCTTCAGCACGGCCACCGGCATGGGCTGGGGATGGGCTTCGATTCATCTCGCGGCGCACGCGGATGCCGAAATCGCGAGCCTGGTGGTCGTCGCGACGACCGGCGTCGTCGCCGGCGCCATCCCGGTACTCGGGACGTACTTCCCGGCGTTCATCGCCTTCCTGCTGCCGGCCACCGTCCCGTATATCGGCGCCGCGATCCTGTCGACGAACGCGCTCCAGCGGACGACCGCGCCGATGATGCTGCTGATCGCCTGCGTGGTCGGCTATCTCGGGCTGCTGGCGAACCGTGCGGCCACACGGAACATCCGCCTGCGCTTCAAGGCCGAACGGTACGCGATCGATCTGCAGACGCAGAACGAACGGATCGAACGACTCGCCGTCGACCTCGACTGCCAGCGACACATCGCCGACCAGGCCAGTCTCGCCAAATCGCAATTCCTCGCGGCGGCCAGCCACGATCTGCGCCAGTCCGCGCACGCGCTGAATCTGCTGATCGGTGCGCTGCACGGCATTCCGATGCCGCCGGACGGGCGGCGGCTCGTCGAGCGCATCGAGCGCTCGTCCGATGCGCTCAGCCGGCTCTTCGGTGCGCTGCTCGATCTTTCCCGGCTCGACGCCGGCAGCATGAACGTGCAGTGCCGGCCGTTTGCCATCGACACCGTGCTCGAGACCGTCTGCAACGACTGCCTGCCCGATGCGCAGGCGAAAGGCGTCGCGCTGTCGCGCGTTCCATGCCGCGCGGTGGTGCATTCGGATCCGCTGCTGGTCGAACGCATCGTGCGCAACCTCGTCGCGAATGCGGTGCGCTATACCGAGCGCGGAAAAATCGTCGTCGGCTGCCGGCGCCGCGGCACCCGCCTCGCGATCCAGGTCTGGGATACGGGCTGCGGAATTCCCGATCACCTGCAGAAGCTCGTGTTCCACGAGTACTACCAGGTCGGCAACGCCGAACGCGATCACGAGAAAGGCTTCGGGCTCGGGCTCGCGATCGTGCGACGCCTCGCCGGCCTGCTCGATGGCCGGCTGGCCGTGCGCTCGACGCCCGGCCGCGGCTCGTGCTTCGAAGTCGCGATCGCGCTCGCCGCATGCCTGCCCGACCCGCTCGACATGCCGATCGCCGGTCGCGGCGACGTGCCCGGTTCGACGGGGCTCGTGGTCGTGATCGACGGCAATCGCGCGACGCGCACCGGGTTGTCCGGGCTGCTGGCGACGTGGGGCTACGAGACGGTCGCGGTTCGCTCGGGCAAGGAGGCGCTGGACCGGCTGTCGGCCGGCGAACGGCGGCCCGATCTGCTGATCTGCGATTACCTGCCGCCGCGCGGCGAAAACGGCATCGCGGTGATCGAGCGGCTGCGCCGTGACGTCGACGCCGCCCTGCCCGCGTTGCTGATCAGCGGCGACACGACCGACGAACAATCGGCGGCGGCGCACGCACGCGGGCTGGTTCTGCTGCACCGGCCGTTGCCGAACGGCAAACTGCGCGCGGCGGTCGATCATCTCGTCACAGCCGGTGCGCGCCGGCGCTCGACGGCCGACGCGGACGCCCGCGACGTCGCGATCTAGCCGCACCGTGCGTGCTCGCCGGCCGTTGCCGGGTCGGGCACGATGCGGACCTTCGCGCCGGCCGCATCGCCGGCAGACGACTCCTGCATTGCGCGGCTGGTGCGCTTGCCTGCCCGCGCGGGCGGCCGACAGGCGACGCAGACGCGATTCGGCCGCAGGTCGTGACGATGGATCACGAAGGCGGCGTGGCAGCGGACACAGCGCGCCGTCGACAGCACGCCGCCGTCGACGAAGCGCACCAGCATCCATGCGCGCGTCAGGTCGAGCAGCGGATCGCACTGCGCCGCACCGCATCGCTCCGCATACAACCCGTACGCCTTCACCAGCGCGTCGAGCCGCGAGCACTGCGCGTTGATCCGCAGGAAGCTGTAGATGTTGTGGAACAGCGACGCATGGATATTGGCCATCCACGTCATGTACCAGTCGCTGGAAAACGGCAGCAGGCCTTTCGGCGGCGGAACGCCACGTACCTCGCGATACAGGCGGGCCACGCGCTCATGCGGCAGCGCCAGTTCGATCTCGAGCATCTGCGGACGCGCGCCGAGCCGGATCAACGTCACGGCATCGAGGATGAGCCGTGCGTGATCGGCGAGACTCGCCGCATGCGCGGCATCGGGGCCGCCGTTCACGGCGTATCCTGGTCGAACGCCCCGATACTGGAGAATGCCAGCGCGACGTGCAGCGGCGCGACTTCGTCCGGCGGCGCGTGCCGCGCGAGCGCCTCGACCGTGTCGCAGCGGCTCAGCCGCAGCGCGCAGATCAATTGCCCCGACGAGGCCAGGTTGAGCATCGACCGCATCGACAAGCTTTCCAGCGCGCCCGCCATTTCCGGCGTCGCGCCGAGGCGAAACATGCCGGTCGCGCGATCCGCCCGCAGCAACCGCTGCGCGAGCCACAGATAAGACATGTTCAGGTCACGAATTAAATCCTCTTCATTGATAGTGTCCATATTGCACCTTGATTGATATCGAATCAGTCTGATGGAGACGTCCGTCAAATTCGTGCAAAGGAAAATGTCTTGCTTTACGGTGCGAATCGCATGCTTCAGCGTCGAATTCCCGATTTCCGGAAAGCAATCAATTGAAATGAACGATGCGCACCGTATCGGCACGTTCGATTCTTTTTTATCGTATAGTCAGCAGCCGGGATCGATCGCTCCCCGAAAACTCTCGGCTTCCGCAGCTGGCCCGAACCCTTGCCGTCGCGGTCTTCGTTACGCGCGTTGTGCGGCCCAGCGCACCGAAGACCGCGACGATTCAGTGTCAACCACGATTTACCGGATGTAAATCCGACGTTAGCCCATGGAAAAACGGCGTCGAATACGACCAAAGTATTAAGACTTTTCGAAAAAACCGAATTCCACATGAGCGAAAGAGATCTGCCTCCGGCTTTATTTTTATTTTCATGAAAATACTCATTGTCGATGATCATCCGGTTCTGCGAGACGGCGTGGCGACGTTGTTGCGTCAGGATAATGGCGGGATGGTCGACATTCAGGCGAGCAACGCCGACGACGCGATGCGGCTGCTCGAGCTGCACACCGACCTCGACGTCATCGTCCTGGATCTGAAAATGAGCGGCATGGACGGTTTCGCCGCGATTGCCGGGATCACGCAGCTCCGGCCCGAGCTGCCGATCGTCGTGCTGTCTTCGTCCGAGGACCCGCATGACGTGCGCGCCGCGTTCACGCATGGCGCGCTCGGCTACATCCCCAAGTCCGCCACCGCGCACACGCTGCTGTCGGCCATCAAGATGGTGATGAACGGCGAGCGATACGTGCCGCCGCTGCTGCTCGACCTGCAGTCGACGCATCGCGACCCGCCGCCCGCGCACGAACCCGACAGCCCGCGCCTGACGTTGCGCCAGCTCGACGTGCTGCGCCTGATCGCGGAAGGCGTGCCGAACAAGCTCATCGCCGACCGGCTCGGGCTGTCCGAGAAAACCGTGAAGGCCCATATCACCGCCATCTTCAAGGCATTGCACGTGCGCAACCGCACCCAGGCCGCGGCGGCGGGCCAACGCCTGGGGCTCCTCTGATCGTCGGCGCGACATCATCGAGCCGCGCCGGTCGCCGGCGCCGCACTGCCCGACGACTGCATCAGGGCGGTGCGCACCTGCGGCATCTCCGTCGTCACTGCGCCGGCAGCCGGAATCGTTCCCGACGACGATGCGCCGACCGGCCGGACCAGCGCGACGCCGTCCAGCGTGTTGCCGCCGGCGACGATCCGGCTGGCCGTGCAGCCGCTCGACAGCAACGACACCGCGGTACCCGCGATCGACGCGAACGTGTTGCCCTCGACCTCGAACTCGCATACGTTGCCCAGGGCCCGGAATCCCGAATAGCCCGATCCCGTCACGCGATTGCGCGTGACCGTCACGTACGACACCGTGCCGGACCACGTGTCCAGTTCGAGCGCCGCCTGCTGCGTCGGCTGCAGCCCGTTGTTCACGGTCGAGTTCTGGATATGGGTGACGACGTTGCTGTCGATCACGACGTTCGACGCACCGTAGGTGCGCCAGCTGTCCTCCTGGGCGACGAGAATGCCCGCCGCCTTCTGCACGCCGTCGACCGTGTTGTTCGAGATCGTCACGGCCCGGCCGCCGACCACCGCAATGCCGCGTCCCCACGCGTTGCCCGACACCGCGTTATGGTCGATCAGCACGTTGCTGCTGATGCGGCCGTCGCCGAGATAGCTGACGACGGCGATCAGGTCGTCGCCGGTAGCCGTCACCGTATTGCCTCGCACGAGCACGTTGGTCGAGCCGTAGGTCATATGGATGCCGTCGGCCAGCGTGGCGTTCACCGTATTGCCGACGATCGCGACGTTGCTGCCGCCGAACACGAAGATGCCCGCGCTGGCGCCGCCTTCGATCGTCACGCCGAGCACCTGGACGCCCGTGCCCGTCACCTCGACCTTGGTCGAGGCCGGCGTCGTGAGCCGTGTCGTGCCGGTGCCGACCAGCGTCACGCCCACCAGTGTCGAGCCGGCGCCGCTCATCACGATCGTCTGGTCCGACGGATTGGTCGCGACGAGCGTCGCGCCGTAGCCCGATACCACGACGCCCGACGTCGCCACCGACAGCGAGCGGCTGACCGTGTAGCGTCCCGGCGCGAGCACCAGCGTCTGCCCGACCTGCAACGCATTGAGCGCGCCCTGCAACGCATCGGTCTGGTCGCTGCCGTCGCTTGCCGGCCGGATCGTCGCGGCCGCCAGTAAGGCTGGCGCCGGTGCCGCCGGCCGCATCCGTGCACCATGCCGCGGTGCGGCGTACTCCGTGAGCGTCGCTGCGCGAACCTGAACCGGGAAGCTGGCAACGGCGCACGCCCATGCGACAAGCGCTGCGCCGACGATACGAAATGACCTGGTCATGATGACCCCCTCGATAGGCATTCGCCCGACGCAGCGCACGATGCGACGGCATCCGGTCGCACGGCGTCGACGGTCGGCCAGCGCACCGGCTCGATACGCGTCGAACATCTGGGCGTAACGATTTCGTCCGGATGTCGTCCGGAAACAGTCGGGCAATGCCCATGTCAGGCGATTGCCCGCTCGTCTGCCGATACCAGGCGGGCCGCTCCCCCGAGAGCGGTCGACGTCGACGGTGCCGGCAGCGTGCGACCGTCGGGCGACATGCCGAAGCGCTTGCGCGAGCGACGTGGGACGGCCGGCTTCGTGTGCTGTCCCGTACGATCATTTCGCTCGATTGGAAGTCTATTTCGCCGTCGGCGCGCGTAAATCCGACAGAAGCCCCGCGACCGTCGTAGGACGGGTCCCGGGCCTGTCGCGCTGCCGGGAACGAGACGGCGTACGACTCGTCAGGGCGGCACGCGGGCGTCGTGCCGCAGCGGACGGAACGTCGGGAGAGAGGCGACAGGCCGCGACCGGGATCGAATCCCGATCGGGCAGGCGTCACAACAGCGGCAACGCGTTCCGGATGTGCTCGGCAAATGCCGCCGTCAGGTGCGACGGCCGCTTCCGGTCGAACTTCAGCGTAATGCCGACGGCCGGCAGCGGCGGCAGCCGCGGATCGCCGTTCACGATCGCGAGGTCGGCCGGCACGGCCGTCTGCGTCATCACCGCGAACGCCTGGCCCGAGCGCACCAGCGCGATCAGCCCCGCGAGGCTGCTGCTCGCATACGCGACGCGGTAATCGCGGCCGACGCGATCCAGTGCCTCGCAGGCTGCGATGTGATCGAGCGTATCGCGATCGGACAGCGCGAGCGGCAGCGGGTCGAAATGCCCGGGCTCCAGCCCCGGATAACCGATCCACACGAGTTGCTCGCGGCGAATGATGTCGTCGCTCGCGCCGTCGTCCGGCAATGAAATCATCGCGAGATCGACCGCACGCTTCTCCAGTTGCTCGATCAGCCGCGGCGTCGGCCCGCACACCACTTCGACGATCGCCTGCGGATGCTGGCTCGAAAACTGCCGCAGCAGCGACGGCAGCCAGACTTCCGCGTAATCGTCCGGGCACCCGAACCGGATCGTCCCCGACAGCCCCGTGCCGCACAGGTCGGCCATCGCCTCGTCGTGCAGCCGCAGGATGCGCTGCGCATGCACGAGCAGCCGCTCGCCCGGATGCGTCAGCACCACGCCGCGGCCGGTGCGCTGGAACAGCGGCTGGTCGACGACCTCCTCGAGCCGCTTCATCTGCTGGCTGAGCGCGGATTGCGTGCGGCCGACGCGCGCCGCCGCACGGCTGAGCGCACGCACCTCGGCGATCACGACGAACGAACGCAGCAGGTCGATTTCAAGCGAAAGCCCCAAGGTATTAGCTCCTTTTCTACCTTGCATAAGAACTATTCGTTTCCATCAAACCAGACGCGCACCTAGACTGCAAGCGATCCCTGCCCCTTTGCCCGGAGACGCCCGATGTCCCTGAACGACGACCCAACCTTCTGGCGCAACGCCAGGCAGCACCTGGTGCGCTACGGCGGCACCTTCGAGCCGATGATCATCGAGCGCGCGCAAGGCAGCTTCGTCTACGACGCCGACGGCCGCGCGATCCTCGATTTCACGTCGGGCCAGATGAGCGCGGTGCTCGGCCACAGCCATCCGGAGATCGTGTCCGTGATCGGCGAATACGCGGGCAAGCTCGACCACCTGTTCAGCGGGATGCTGTCGCGGCCGGTCGTCGATCTCGCGACGCGCCTCGCCGACGTCACGCCGCCGGGACTCGACCGCGCGCTGCTGCTCAGCACCGGCGCGGAATCGAACGAAGCGGCGATCCGGATGGCGAAGCTCGTCACCGGCAAGTACGAGATCGTCGGCTTCGCGCAGTCGTGGCACGGCATGACGGGCGCGGCCGCGTCGGCCACGTACAGCGCGGGCCGCAAGGGCGTCGGCCCGGCATCGGTCGGCTCGTTCGCGATTCCGGCGCCGTTCACGTACCGGCCGCGCTTCGAGCGCAACGGCACCTACGACTTCCTCGCCGAACTCGACTATGCATTCGACCTGATCGACCGCCAGTCGAGCGGCAACCTTGCCGCGTTCATCGCGGAGCCGATCCTCAGTTCGGGCGGGATCATCGAGTTGCCGGAAGGCTATATGGCGGCGCTCAAGCGCAAGTGCGAGGAACGCGGGATGCTGCTGATCCTCGACGAAGCGCAGACGGGCGTCGGCCGCACCGGCACGATGTTCGCGTGCCAGCGCGACGGCGTGACGCCCGACATCCTGACGCTGTCGAAGACGCTCGGCGCCGGGCTGCCGCTCGCGGCGATGGTCACGTCCGCGGCCATCGAGGAACGCGCGCACGAGCTCGGCTACCTGTTCTATACGACGCACGTGTCCGACCCGCTGCCCGCTGCGGTCGGCCTGCGCGTGCTCGACGTGGTACAGCGCGACGGGCTCGTCGCGCGCGCCAACGCGATGGGCGAGCGGCTGCGGCGCGGCCTGCTCGACCTGATGGAGCGGTTCGACTGCATCGGCGACGTACGCGGGCGCGGGCTGCTGCTCGGCGTCGAGATCGTCAAGGATCGCCGGACGAAAGAGCCGGCGGACGGGCTCGGCGCGAAGATCACGCGCGAGTGCATGAACCTCGGGCTCAGCATGAACATCGTGCAGCTGCCCGGCATGGGCGGCGTGTTCCGGATCGCGCCGCCGCTGACCGTCAGCGACGCAGAAATCGACCTCGGCCTGTCGCTGCTGGAGCAGGCGATCACGCGCGTGCTGTAACGCCCTGCTCCGCGTCATGCGATCCGTCGCGCCGGTTCAGCCGACCGGCGCGACGGATTCCCGATCGATCAGGCTGCTTCCGCCGCCCACGCCTCGGCGTCGGCACCGGCCGGCATGCGCATCGGGCTCGACGGATCGGTCGCCGCGCACCACACGGCTTCGGCGACATCCTCCGCATGGGTGATCGGCCCCGACGCATCGAGGATTCGCGCGACGGTCTTGCCGACGAAGTCCGCATACGCTTCGTGCTCGAAGCCGTGTATGTTGGCCCGTGCGTTCTCGGAAAAACGCGTGTCGGGCGCGCGGCCCGGCAGCACGAGGTGCGCGCGCACGCCGAACGGTTCGAGCTCGGCCGCCATCGATTCGGTATAGGCATTGACTGCCGCCTTGCTCGCGCGGTACGCGCTGAGCAGCGGCAATGCCTTCAGCGTAACGCTCGACGTGACGTTCACGACCACGCCGGCGCCGCGCGCGCGAAACTGCGGCAGCACGGCCTGCGTGAGCGCGATCGTGCCGATCGTGTTGGTCTCGAACAGCGCGCGCACCGTGTCGAGCGGCATGAGTTCGGCCGGTGCGGCCGCGCCGAAGCCCGCGTTGTTGACGAGCACGTCGATCGGGCCGGCCGCGTCGATCGCGGCGCGGATGCTGTCCGCGTTCGTCACGTCGAGCGGCAGCACGCGCAAGCGCTCCGACGGCGGCAGCACGTCGTCGTTCGGCTTGCGCATCGTCGCGACGACCTGCCAGTCGCGCGCCAGGAAATAGCGCGCGATTTCGAGGCCGAAGCCGGAGGAACAGCCGGTAATCAGTACGGTCTTCATGCGAACTCCTCGGGTGTATTGAGCACGTGTCCGTACGATAGATGGCGGGAACCGTATTCGCTACAATCGACAATCCGCTTTTCTTTTGCGAGAGTCCGGCGTTGACGTCCTCCTCTCCCTAAAGGGAGAGGATTCCCACACCTGGCGATGCACGTCCGCATCGGAGAATGTTCAGCGCAGCGTTGATATCTCGATCATGCTCGACACCACAGTCACTGCAGGCCCATTCTCTTACTCGCAGTCCCGCGATACCTTTCGGCCGCGTCGTGCTGTCTTTCGATCCGCACGACGAACAGGACTGGGTCGAACCGCTTTCGTCCACTTCCTCGAACGTGGCCCCGTGCGCGATCGCCTTGTAGCGGAGCTTGTTTCGGAAGGACGACCAGGATGCGTCGTAGACGCTTTTCGCCATCCTGGTTCTGGCAAGTTTGGCAGCCGACACGTTGCCAACCGCGATGTAATCGAAACGCCGCACCAGATCGAGCGCGAGCTTGTGCTGGAAATCGGCACGCGCATTCGCGACCTTGGCGTGCAGCTTCGCGATATGCCGCTTGTGCTTTCTCGCCCGTTGCGCTTTCGCCAGCTTCTCGGCCGCGCGTCGGCCGAACCGGTCGTTCGGCAGTTTTTCTCCGGTCGAAAGTGTGGCGAAGTCTTTCAGGCCGAGATCGATGCCGACGCCGGAACGGATAGGTCGGGCCTGCACATCAGGCATCTCGATCACGATGTTGAGAAACCAGTTACCGCGTGCATCCTGAGCAAAGTTGGTCCCGTCCTTGATCTTGCCGTCGGGAAGCGGTCGGCTGTTGAACACGCGAAACGTGTTGCCGGCAAAACGGAACGCGTCACCCTCGCGCTTCAGGTCACGCCCCTTCAGCGGCACCCAGCCCAGCGATTTCCTGCCGCGATAGCGCAGGTAGGGCCGACGGCGCTGACTGCGCGACTTCGCGTATTGCTCGCACGTGGCGTTGACCGTGCCGGAGTGAATACCGAGTTCCTTGCTGCTCCCCGTCGTCAGCACGTTCAGGTCGAATCCCGTCGGCCACTTCTTGCCCCACTTGAGCGCGTGCTTCTGCGTGTCGTTGCAGAAGTTCCAGACGTAGTTCACCGCGCGGCTCTGCTTGTTGAGCAGTCCGTTGAGCGATTTCACCCGGTAGCGATAGACAAGAATCATGCCGGTGATCCTAACCCGTGGAAGAAGCTGCCTGTCAACAGCATGCCTTTCCTCCCCGTCCGGAAGGACGGGGTTTCTCGGAGCAACTGATGATCGACCCGCTGACCGAAGTCGTGACGCTGCTGCAACCGGGCGCGCGGTACTCGAAGTACGTGCGCGGCGCGAGCCCGTGGGCGATCAGCCGCACGGTCGCCGGCGAGCCGTTCTACTGCGCGATCCTCGACGGCGGGTGCCGGATCGCGATCGACGGGCATGCGCCGATCGAGTTGCTGTCCGGCGATTTCATGCTGATTCCGGCGGCCTACGGCGTCGCGATGTCGAGCCTCGAACCGCCGGCGCCGGGCGTCGAAACCGCGCCGCCGGTCGCGCTCGACCACGGCGAATTCCGGATCGGCGATCCCGCCAACCCGGTCGACACGCGCATGATGGCCGGCAACTGCAGCTTCGGTTCGCCCGACGCATCGCTGCTGGTGTCGCTGCTGCCCCGCTTCGTGCATGTGCGCGGCGAACCGCGGCTGACCACGCTCGTGCAACTGGTGCGCGACGAATCGCGCGCGCAGCGCCCTGCCCGCGAGATCGTGCTCGCGCGCCTGCTGGAAGTACTGCTGATCGAAGCGCTGCGCTTCACGTCCGGCACGCATGCGTCGCCCGGCCTCGTGCGGGGGCTCGCCGACAGCCGCCTCGCGGCCGCGATCCGCCGGATGCACGAACGCCCCGCGCATCCGTGGACCATCGTCGAACTCGCGAAGGAGGCCGCGCTGTCGCGTTCGACGTTCTTCGAGCGCTTCAGCCGCGCGGTCGGCGTCGCGCCGATGGAATACCTGCTCACATGGCGCATGGCGCTCGCGAAAGACCTGCTCCGCCGCAACGAAGGCCGCATCGCGGAGATCGCGGCGCGCGTCGGCTACAGTTCCGCGAGCACGTTCAGCGTCGCGTTCACGCGGCACGTCGGCCGGCCGCCCGCGCAATATGCGCGCGACGAACAGGCGGCGACGAACGACGCATGAGCCGCGCCCGCCACCGCCATTGCGCGACCTGCGTACACTACCCGTCACCCAACGACGACGCGCGAGGCATCCGATGACGACAGCGGCCAAGGCCTCCGCCACGACCGACCACTGGCTCGTCGCACGGCGCGATGCGGAAACCGGCATCGAAAGCCTGCACGCGCATTTCAACGGCCATGCCTACGACGCGCACGATCACGACGACATGCTCGTCGGTTTCACCGAACAGGGCGTGCAGCGCTTCCAGTGCCACCGGTCGCTGCATACCAGCGTGCCGGGCCGGGCGATCCTGATCGAGCCGGGCGCGATGCACGACGGCCATGCGCCCGAAGCCGGCGGCTTCACCTACGGCATGCTGTACCTGCCGCAAGCGTGGGTCGAGCGCGCGGCGCGCCGGCTGGACCTGCCGGGCCTCGGCGGCGTCGAAGCCACGTTCGGCCATACGCTCGTCGACGACCGCAGCCTCGTCGACGCGATCCGGAACGCATTCTTCGCGATCCACGACAACGAAGGCCGGCTCGCCCGCGACCAGACGCTCGACCGCCTGCTGACGCGGCTCGGCGGGGAACTGCGCGGCCCGCTCGCGCTGGAAAGCAGCGTCGTGCCGCCCGCGATCGCGCGCGTGCGCGACCTGCTGCACGAACAGATGGACGGCAACCTCGGGCTCGACGAACTGGCCAGCGTCGCCGGCATCGACCGGTTCCGGCTGACGCGGATGTTCCAGCGCGCATTCGGCACGTCGCCGCATGCGTACCTGGTGCGCTTGCGGCTGCGCGCCGCGCGGCGGTTGCTGGCGGCCGGCCGCACGCCCGCGCAAGCGGCCGCGGACGTCGGCTTCGCCGACCAGAGCCATCTGGGCCGCTGGTTCCGCCGCGCGTACCGGATCACGCCGGCCGCATACCGGCAACTTTGCACAAACGTTCCAGACTGATCGCGCGCGGCATCCGATCATGGGCGCTCCAACCAGGAGCAAGCATGTTCGATACGAAAGTAGCGCTGATCGTGCGTGACGATCTCGCAGCGTGGCAGAAACTCAATGTCGTCGCGTTTCTCGCGACGGGTGTCGCGGCCGGTGCGCCCGAGGCGCTCGGCGAGCCTTACGAGGATGCGGCCGGCCGCCGCTACAGCCGGATGCTCGGCCAGCCGATGCTGGTGTTCGCGGCCGATTTGAACGGGTTGCAGGCCGCGCACCGGCAGGCGCTGTCGCGCGAATTGACGATCGTGCCCTACGTGCGCGCGATGTTCTCGACCGGGCACGACGCGGCCAACCGCGAAGCGTTTCGCGCCGAGGATGCGGCGAATCCCGATCTGGTCGGGCTGGCATTGCACGGGCCGAAGAAGGCCGTCGACAAGGCGGTGAAGGGGCTGGCGTTGCATGCCTGACGCACCAACGTTTCGAGTCGGCACTTCGACACGGTAACGGCTACGGTGTGCCCAGCAACTCAGGCTTGTTCCCCGCCAGCCATGCCTTTACATCGATCATGAGCGCGGCCGCGCTATCGAAACACTCGCGAACGGCTGACGACTGAACCACATCCCCGGAGTAATCGGACAGATTGCGCTGCTTGCGCAGCGCGTCGAGTACGATCATGCGCGCGACCGGCAAACCAATCGTCTGCGGAAGCGTCTGGATCGCCGTCTGGTGGTGCCCTGGCCGACTCGTCAATGTACGAAAGCCGTTCGCGTGCAATGCAAGCATGGCGAGTTGCATGATCGCCTTGTAGGCGGCATCGAAGCGGTTTTCATTGCTCAACCCTGCGAGTTGCGCATCGGCCAGATTCCGTTCCGCCGCGGCCAGCAGGCGCGCCGCTTGTCCGCCGTCCGGTTCGACCGCATCGAGACTAACGCCGAGCAAGTTCTGCAAGGTCATCATCGCTACCAATCAGGAATATCTTGGGTTTTCCAAGCACGTCTCGCAAAAATGCGTCCTGCCCGGCGACGCCGTCGCGAAACTCGTCTGGCGCCAGTACCTTGGGATTGATGTCGCGCCCCAATGTTGTCTGTGCGTCGTAAAGCAGCCGGACCACCGTTGCAAAGCCAACTGAGCCGATCACCATCACATCGATGTCGCTGTCCGCCGTCTCCTGGCCACGCGCAACGGAACCGAATACGAACGCCACGCTGATTTGCTCCGTGCAGGGCAACAACGCTTCGGACAACACATCACCCAACCCCGACGTCTTTCGCATGATCGAAGCCAGTTCCTCGTAGATCGGACAACTTCGATTGGCGTGATAGCGCACCTGGTTACCTTGCCGATCCCTGCTCAGGATGCCGGCTTCGGCCAGCTTGCTCAGTTCCTTGTGAAGCGTACCGGGCGTCGTGCCGGTCAAACGAGCGATTTCGCGGACGTGCAACGCCTGTTCGGGCCGCAGCAGGAGCAAGCCCAGCACGCGGCGCCGGTAGTCGCTAAACAGGGTCGAGGCAATGGATCGTAGCATGATTGGCTTCAATTGTAGCTGAATTAGCTACAATGCATAGTCCAAGTCGCCGATTTTGTACCGACGCCGACGAAAGATCCGAATGTAGCATATTCGACTACAATTGAAGCCGATTCGACTACATTTTGACTGCGACCAGCGCGCCATCCGGCGCCGAATCCAGGCACGACGCGGCCAACCGCGAAGCGTTTCGCGCCGAGGATGCGGTGAATCCCGATCTGGTCGGGCTGGCGTTGCACGGGCCGAAGAAGGCCGTCGACAAGGCGGTGAAGGGGCTGGCGTTGCATGCTTGAACGCTGAAGCGTCGAAGCCGGTACGGTGCTTCGGGTCAGCGATGCGTGAGGGTTCCTTCGCGAGTCGGACTGTCTCGCGACGCTACGCCGGAAACGCCCGTACGGCCAGACCGTCAGCGGCCGGCCGCCTCCATCTCCGCGCGCCGCGGCCGCGCGGGCCGCTCGACGTGCTTGCCGGCCAGCCACACGCCGATCGCGACGACGACGATGCCGACGTAGGTCGTCACCTCGATCCGGTCGCCGAACATCCACGCGGCCCACATCAGCGTCACCGGCGGTTCGAGATAGACGAGGGTCGCCACGCGCGTCGCGGGCATGCGCTTGAGCAACGCCCACAGCGACAGATACGCGATGAAGGTCGAGAACAGCGTCAACCACACGACGGACACCCACACGTTCGGTTGCGTCGGCACATGCAGGTTGCCCGTGACGATTCCGCACACGGCGAACAGCACGAGGCTCACGCACCCCTGTACGAACAGCGGCAGGAACAGCCCGTCCTCGTTGCTGCGCGCGGCCGTCAGCGCGCGCCGGCGCTGATAGATCGTCGCGATCGACAGCCCCAGTGCGGACACCAGCGGCAGCAGGTACATGACGATCCCGACCGACCCGGCCGGCAACGCATACTGCCCGCCGATCACGATGCCCACGCCGACGAACCCGACGACGAGCCCGGCCCACTGGCGCGCCCCGCTGCGCTCGCTGCCTTCGAGCGACGTCATCGCGGCCGTGATGAGCGGCTGCAGCGCCGCGACGATCGCCGCGATGCCCGGCGGCAGGCCGTGCTGGATCGCGATATACACGCAGGTCAGATAGAGAAACTGCGACAGGAAGCCGATCACCGCGTGATAGCGGATTTTCTCGAGCGTCAGCCGCCCGAGCTGGCGATTGAGGACGATCGCCAGGCACAGCGTGACGAGCAGGAACCGCCAGAACAGCAGGTTGAATGCGCCGGCCGTCTCCGCGCCGAGCTTCGCGCCGATGAAACCGGAACTCCACGACAACACGAATACGAGCTGAAGCAGGAATAGCTGCATGGGGCGACGGCTCTCAGAAAGTGGCCGGGGACAGGCGCTGGTCGTGCAGGTCCTCGGGCCGGATCGGCTCGAGCCCGAGGCGGCGATACTGCAGCTCGGCGTCGTCCCGGAGCGCGCGCTGCAGCGCCAGCCAGTTGACGATCGTGCGTGGAATGCCGTCGTCCGACGCGAGATGCCAGAACCCGTTGTCGTCCTCGCGCGTGTACGGGCAATGAAACGACAGCACCAGCGACATGCGGCGCCCGGCCACGACCGGCTCGACACCATGAAACAGCTTGCTGCCGTAGATGAGCAGCGCGTCGCCCGCGTTGTCGAGATTCGCGGCCCTCACATGCCGGCGTTCCCTGTCGTGACGATCGAACGTCTCCGCGGTCGATTCGTAGAACAGAAAGTTGCCGCCCTCATAGTCGGAACGATCCGACAGCACGATGTTCAGCACGAAACTGGTGCCGTCGGTGTGCCACATGCCCAGCTGTTCCTTGCCGTCGGCGCGCGAGCCCGTCGGATAGTAGTAGTTGAACTGCGACCGCGCATTGACCATCGGATACGGAATCAGCGGCGCGCCGGCAAGACGCGACACCCGCATCAGGAATGCGCGGTCGTGCATCATGTCGTCGATGAAGCGCGAGCGGTTCGTCACCGCACGCACGCGCTTCGAGATGATCCAGTTGCTGCTCGACGCGCTGCGCTCGAGCGCGCGACCGATCTCGCGCAACGCACTCACCGCTTCGTCGGAGAACAGCCCGCGCAGATGGCACACCGCATTCAGCGAATCCGAGCGCGTGCCGCGCATCGGCACATCGCGGTAGCCGAGATCGTCGAGGTTGCGGCGATATCGCACCTGATAACCGTCGCGCAGGCATGCGCCGGTCCAGCGCATCGGTTCCTTCGACGCATCCATCGCGCCTTCGACGTTCACGCCGGCGGACAGCGACGTCTGCAACGCGAGCCTCACCCGATCGAACCCTCGCGCAAACACCGGCAATGCATTTCCCTTGTTCATCGCGCGCCTCGCTGTCGACGTTTCGGCATTCAGCTCTTGAACTGCGCAATCTGGTACACGACGCTGCCGTCGCCGCTGCGCAACTCGTCAATCACGCGGCAATTGCCGTGGCTCAGGCGCACGTGGCGGAATTGCTCCGGCGTGTATTTCAGGCAGACGTTGGTGATCAGATGCCCGTCGGCTCCCGCTTTCGACACCGGTTGCAGCGTGACCGCGACATGGAACTGGTCGCCGAGCAGATTGAGCCGCACGATCGACACATGATGCTCGCCGAGCGGCTCGAAGCCCTGCTGCCGGCTGACGATCTCGGAGAACCGCACCATGTTCTCGTTCCGGTAGAAGTTGTAGATAGGCTCTTCGCGCCCCTCCACGAGCAGCTGCATCTCCGATACGACGTAGGTCGACCGGCCGCCGAGATTGCGGATGAGCCGGCCGATCGTCACGGGCAACTCGTTGCCTTCCTGGAACCCGAGCATCGTGATGAACGTCACGTCCTGGCCCAGGTCGATATGGTTCCATTGCACGTTCCGGTAATCGTCGGCGATGTAGTTGAAACAGCCGGGCGTTTTCAGGAACGGCATGATCGCGTGCCGCATCGCGTCTTCGGACGATTCGTTGATGTCGACGGCCGTGTAGCGCAGATGGTCCGGCCCGCCGCCGCTGACGCCCTTCATCAGCTCGGTCGTCTTCACCGGCTCGGGCCCGAGCTCGATGTAATGGACATCGCGGCCGCGCGACAACGTGGCCAGCCGCTCGCTCAACGCGCCGATCGCTTCGCGCAACGAACCGTTGCCGTCGCGATCCGCGCACAGCGCCGGGCTCCGCACGCCCAGCTCGTTCAGGTTGCGCATCAGCGAAAAGACTTCTCGACCCGCTTCCCTCCGCCGCGCATCATCGTCGTCAGTGCGATTCAGCGTCGAATACTTCTCGTGATTCTCGACCGTCCATACCAACTCCGCCTTCAGCTTCCTGTCCCGCACCAATGCATCTACGACAAAATCATTGATCGACATGAATCGTTCCCCGGATGCGTGCAACGCCCGACCGGCTGCCTGCCGTTGTCTGCCTGTTGACCCGAGAATATGGGATGCTCAATAATTCCGTCAATCGACATTACCTGAATTACTGATTCGGAAAAACCAAATCATGCCGCGCACCCTTGACGTCGACCTGCTGCGAACCTTCCACGCCGTCGCGAAGCTCGGCCGGTTCAAGGATGCGGCCGTTCATGTGAACCGCAGCCCGTCGTCGGTCACCGCGCAGATCCAGAAGCTCGAGGAGATGGTCGCGCAGCGCCTGTTTACGCGAAACAACCAGGCCGTCGAACTCACGCAGTACGGCCACAAGCTGCTGAGCGACACCACCGAGTTCCTGCTGAGCCACGACCGGCTCGTCGAATCGCTGTCGCCGCAGATGCTGACCGGCAAGCTGCGCCTCGGCATTCCCGATTCCTACGCGGCGCACTTCATGGCGGAATTCCTGCCGCGCTTCGCCGCCGATCGCCCGTTGCTCGAACTGACCGTCGAAGCGCGTTCCAGCGAGGAATTGCAGCTGCTGTTCTCGCGCGGCCAGCTCGACATCACGATCGCCGTCGTGCCGAAGGCGCCGCCGCACGCCGAATTGCTCAGCAAGACCCATCCGGTGTGGGTCGCCGCGCGCACGTTCAAGTTCAATCCCGATGCGCCGTTGCCGATCGCGGTGCAACTGCAGGGTTGCCCGTACCGCGACACCGCGCTGAACGCGCTGAAGAAGGCGAAGATCGCGCACCGGATGCTGCTCGAAAGCGCCAGTTCGCCGGCGGTCGAGGCCTGCATCGCGAACGGTCTCGCGGTCGGCCTGATCGAGCACGACCGCGTGTCGGGCAACCTGACGAGTCACGTCGCCGGCATCGTGCTGCCCGATCTCCCGCCGCACCTGATCACGATCCTGACGGACGACAGCAACCGCGCCGCGCTGCATCTGCGCGACGTTCTGAAAAGCACGTTCAGGATCGGC
Organism: Burkholderia sp. Bp8992; assembly: GCF_003853705.1. Taxonomy (GTDB): domain Bacteria; phylum Pseudomonadota; class Gammaproteobacteria; order Burkholderiales; family Burkholderiaceae; genus Burkholderia. Next base: position 18,354 of record NZ_QTQI01000020.1, read on the forward strand.
TAGGGAAGACAAGGCCGCGAACCGGCCTTGCATGCGGAAACATCGAAAGCAGAACGCCGCCGGCCCGTTGCAGGCCGGCGGCTGTCGGCATCAACCGCCGAGGTAGGCCTGCTTGATGCGATCGTTCGCGAGCAGGTTCGCACCCGTGTCGGCGAGCACCACGCGCCCCGTCTCGAGCACGTAGCCGCGATCGGCCACACCGAGCGCCTTGTTCGCGTTCTGCTCGACGAGGAACACCGTGACGCCTTCGTCGCGGATCGTGCGGATGATGTCGAAGATCTGCGCGATCACGAGCGGCGCGAGGCCGAGCGTCGGCTCGTCGAGCAGCAGCAGGCGCGGCTTGCTCATCAGCGCGCGGCCGATTGCCAGCATCTGCTGCTCGCCGCCCGACATCGTGCCGGCCCGCTGCGCCGCGCGTTCCTTCAGGCGCGGAAACAGCTTGAACACGTGCTCGATGCCGTCGTCGATCTCGTGACGGCTCGCGAAGAAGCCGCCCATCTTCAGGTTCTCGAGCACCGTCAGGCTCGGGAACACGCGGCGCCCTTCCGGCGAGATCGCCATCCCCTGCCGCATGATCTGGTGCGTCGACATCGCGGTGATGTCGTTGCCCTCGAACAGCACGCGGCCCGACGATGCGCGCGGCGTGCCGCACACGGTCATCATCAGCGTCGTCTTGCCGGCACCGTTGCTGCCGATCAGCGTGACGATCTCGCCCTTGTTCACCTCGATCGACACGCCCGCGAGCGCCTCGACCGCGCCGTAGTGCGTATGGACCTGTTCCAGCTTCAGCATCACTCTTCCCCCAGATACGCCTTGATCACGCGCGGGTCGTTGCGGACCGCTTCCGGCGTGCCGATCACGATCGGCCGGCCGTGCTCCATCACGAGGATGCGGTCGGACACGCCCATCACGAGGCTCATGTCGTGTTCGATCAGCAGCACCGACACGCCGAACTCGCGGCGCAGCTTGTCGATCAGGTGCTGCAGCTCGATCTTTTCCTGCGGGTTGAGGCCGGCCGCCGGCTCGTCGAGCATCAGCAGGCGCGGCTCGGTGATCATGCAGCGCGCGATCTCCAGACGCCGCTGGTGCCCGTACGACAGCGTGCCGGCCTGGCGGTTGGCGACCGACGTCAGCCCCATCCGGTCGAGCCACACGGCCGCGCGTTCGAGCGCTTCCTTCTCCGCGTGACGATACGCGGGCGTCGCGAACAGCCCGTGCAGCAGCCCCGCCTTCACCTTGCGGTGCTGCGCGACGAGCAGGTTCTCGACGACGGTCAGCGACTTGAACAGGCGGATGTTCTGGAACGTCCGCACGAGGCCCTTCAACGCGATCTTGTGGCTCGGCAGCCCCGCAATCGCGTGGCCGTCGAGCACGACGTCGCCGCCGGTCGGCTTGTAGAAGCCGCCGACGCAGTTGAACACCGTGGTCTTGCCCGCACCGTTCGGCCCGATGATCGCGAACACCTCGTCACGGCGCACGTCGAAATCGATGCCGTCCACCGCGAGCAACCCGCCGAAGCGCATCTGCAGCCCGGCGACCTTCAACAGTTCTGCATTCGCGCTCATTGCGGCAGCTCCACGTGGGGACGGCTCGCGGGCAACAGGCCCTGCGGACGCCACATCATCATCAACACCATCACCAGACCGAAGATCAGCATCCGGTACTCGGCGAAGCCGCGCGCGACTTCCGGCAGCACGGTCAGCAGGATTGCCGCGAGGATCACGCCGAGCTGCGACCCCATCCCGCCGAGCACGACGATCGCGAGGATCAGCGCCGATTCGATGAAGGTGAACGATTCGGGATTCACGAGGCCCTGGCGCGCCGCGAAGAACGCGCCGCCGATCCCCGCGAACGCCGCGCCGAGCGTGAACGCCGACAGCTTGATGCGCGTCGGGTTGAGGCCCAGCGAACGGCATGCGATCTCGTCGTCGCGCAGCGCTTCCCATGCGCGGCCCATCGGCATGCGGATCAGGCGGCTCGTCACGAACAGCGTGAAGCCGACCAGCACCAGCGCGATCAGGTACAGGAAGATCACCATGTGCTCGCCGCTGTATTCCAGCCCGATCAGTTCATGGAAGGTCTTCGCGCCTTCGACGCTCGCCGAGCGCGCCATCTCGAAGCCGAACACCGTCGGCTTCGGAATGCTCGAGATGCCGTCCGGGCCGCCGGTCAGGCTCGTCAGGTTGTTCGCGAGCAGGCGGATGATTTCGCCGAAGCCGAGCGTGACGATCGCGAGATAGTCGCCGCGCAGGCGCAGCACCGGGAAGCCGAGCAGGAAGCCGAACGTCGCCGCGGCGATCGCCGCGATCGGCAGGCATTCCCAGAACGACAGCCCGAAATACTGGTTCAGCATCGCGTACGTATAGCCGCCGACCGCGTAGAACCCGACATAGCCGAGATCCAGCAGGCCCGCGAAACCGACCACGATGTTCAGCCCGAGGCCGAGGATCACGTAGATCAGCGCGAGCGTCGCGACGTCCACCGCGCCGCGCGAACCGAAGAACGGCCACACGAGCCCGACCGCCAGCAGCCCCCAGATGATCACGCGCTGCTGCTGCGCGCCCATCGCGGGCACCGCCGGCAGCTTCACGGCCGCTTTCGCGCGCACGAGCCACGGCTTGAACAGCTGGAACAGGAACACGGCCGCGACCGCGATCCAGACCGGCCGCCAATGCGGCGTCAGCACGACCTGATAGCCGTCGAGCTTCAACTGCAGGCCGAGCACCGGAATCGTGAGGATCGCCGTCAGGAACGCGGCGGCCACGGCATTCTTCAGCGCCTGGCCGATCGAAGCGTCGGCGGCCGGGCCGCGAACGGAAATGACTTGACTCATCTGCGTCTCCCTTAGACCTTTTCGATGTCCGACTTGCCGAGCAGGCCGGTCGGGCGGAAGAGCAGGATCAGCACGAGCAGGCCGAACGCGACGACGTCCTTGTACTCGGCCGGCATGTAGCCTGCGGCGAAGGTTTCGGCCAGGCCCAGCAGCACGCCGCCGAGCATCGCGCCCGGGATGCTGCCGATCCCGCCGAGCACCGCGGCGGTAAACGCCTTGATGCCCGCGACGAAGCCGATGTACGGATTCAGCTTGCCGATCGTCAGCCCGATCAGCACGCCGCCGACGGCCGCCAGCATCGCGCCGAGCACGAACGTGAACGAGATCACGCGGTTCGTGTCGATGCCGAGCAGGTTCGCCATCTTCATGTCCTCGGCGCATGCGCGGCACGCGCGGCCCATCCGCGAATGCGAGATGAACAGCGTGAGCGCGATCATCAGCACGAGCGTCACGCAGACGATCATCAGGCGCGAATACGGGACGGTCACGTCGAAATCGCCGCCGAGATGGATGTCGAACGCGCCGGAGATCAGCACCGGCACGGACACGTCGCGCGCGCCCTGGCCGATCTGCACGTAGTTCTGCAGGAAGATCGACATGCCGATCGCGGAGATCAGCGGCACGAGGCGCGGGCCGCCGCGCAGCGGGCGATACGCGACGCGCTCGACCGCGAAGCCGTACAGGCCGGTGACGATCACCGACACGATCAGCGCGGCGCCGAGCACGAGCGGCAGCGGATAGCCGGCGGAGATGCCGATTGCCGTGAGGGTCACGAGGCCCACGTAGGCGCCGATCATGTAGATCTCGCCGTGGGCGAAGTTGATCATGCCGATGATGCCGTAGACCATCGAATAGCCGATGGCGATCAACGCATAGATCGCACCCAGCGTCAGGCCGTTGACCAGCTGCTGGGCGAATTGAGGAAAGAAGTCAGTCATGTGCGGGAAGCTCCCGTTGGCGCTGGGTCGCATGCCGTCGCCGGATCACGGCGTTCGGCCGCGCGCAACGCACGGTGTCGTCTCGGGCCGCCCGTTGGCCGCGCACCGGGCCGATGCGCAGCCAATACGCACCCGCCCCGTCCGGGTCTCGGACAGGGCGGGTGCACGGGCGGGTACTCCGTATTACTTGGCGGCGGTCTTCGTCGCGTCCTTGTGCCACGTGTAGACGACGAACTTGAAGGCCTTCAGATCGCCCTGTGCGTCATACGCGACCTTGCCGATCGGCGTGTCGAACGTCGTCTTGTGGATGTACGCGGCGACCTTGGCCGGGTCGGTTGTCTTCGCGCCCGCGATCGCGTCGGCGATGATCTTCACCGCTGCATACGACGGCATCTGGAACGGGCCGTTCGCGTCGCGCTTCTTGTCGGCGAACGCCTTCACGAGCGCCGCGTTGGCCGGGTCGGCCGAGAAGTCGGCCGGCAGCGTGACGAGCATGCCTTCCGAAGCCGGGCCGGCGATCGCCGTCACGTCCTTGTTGCCCACGCCTTCAGGGCCCATGAACGTCGCCTTCACGCCCTGCTCGCGCGCCTGGCGCATCAGCAGGCCCATTTCCGGGTGGTAGCCGCCGAAGTAGACGAAATCGACGCCTTGCGACTTCAGCTTCGTGATGATCGCCGAGTAGTCCGAATCGCCGGCGTTGATGCCTTCGAACAGGACGACCGGGATCTTCGCGGCTTCGAGGTCCTTCTTCACCGACGACGCGATGCCCTGGCCGTACGACTGCTTGTCGTGCAGGATCGCGACCTTCTTCGGCTTCACGTTGTTGATGATGTAGTGCGCGGCGGCCGGGCCTTGCTGGTCGTCACGGCCGATCGTGCGGAAGATGAAGTGGCGCTTCTTGCCTTCGGTCAGCTGCGGCGCGGTGGCCGACGGCGTGACCATCACGATGCCTTCGTTCTCGTAGATGTCCGAGGCGGGAATCGTCGAACCCGAGCACACGTGGCCGATCACGTACTTGATCTTCTGGCTGACGATCTTGTTGGCGACGGCGACGGCCTGCTTCGGCTCGCACGCGTCGTCCATCATCACCACTTCGAACTTGTTGCCGCCCGCACCGCCTGCCGCGTTGATCTGTTCGATCGCGGTCAGCGCGCCGGCCTTCACCATGTCGCCGTATTGGGCGACCGAGCCGCTCATCGGACCAGCGATGGCGATCTTCACGGTTTCCGCTTGCGCGGCGGCGGCGCCGGCGGCGAACAGCACGGCGGCGACGGAAATGGACGTAAGACGGGACAGCGTCATCTGGGAGCTCCTCGATGTTGTTTAGTCATACGGGCAAAGGCGGCATGACTTGCGCAATCGAACAGCACCCGGGGCGAGGACATGGGACACGCCCGAGACACATAGAAGACGGAACTCCAGCGGAATGTTGCGTAGCGGGGCCCGGCTCTTGCAGTCCCCGAAGGGGACGTCTGGTTCGGAAAGACATCGTGATGCGTCTTGCATTGCGCAAGCGTTTCGCCTGCCCCGCTTGCCAAAACGCTCGTTCGGAGGGATGGTCCGACAGCCATTGGCAAGGCAGTCGAAATTATATGGGCGTTTTTCAATCGTCTGTCAAAAATGCCGGTCAACCAAGGGAAAACACGTACGTTTTTGAGATTGGTGGGTGGCGATGGGGGCGCAACCTCTGTGATGCGGGAACGTTTGCTTCGAGTGCAATCGGGTTGCTATTTGGCGGGGTGATTGGATCGAGTGCCTTGCTGTGTATGGGATTCGGCGATCGGTCATTCTGCGGGGCGCGATTTGGGGCGGCAGAGGGTCCGATCGCTGAAAATCAATCGACTGATGATTGTATGGGCGGGCACCAACACGGGGCACTCGTACCATGCGGTAAATCTTTCTTCTTTCCGACTGATTCGGACATGATGAAAGCTGATTGATATTTCCATGAAATAATACGAACTCGCTTCTGCAATCCAGCCAGCCTCCCTGCGAGTCGCGCCCGCCGCGCCTCGCAGTCGCTTCAGGGCCGCTTCGACGCCCCTCCGTCGCCCAGCCGCCAGCCAGTGATCTGCCGTTTTGTTCAATGCACATCACCTGCTTCGGACCGCCTATGAATCACCCCATCCGCCTCTCTTCCGCCGCCGCGATTGCGTGCGCGCTTTCTGTTTCTGCTGCCCATGCTTCGGGTCGCGATTCGCTGACCGATCGGTCGGCCAGCGCCAATGTGTTTCGTTCGGAGCGGCATGCTGCTGCCCGGGATGACAGGCATGCGGCACGCATGAGCCGCCGACGCGTGCAGTACGCCGCGCCTGTGGAGCGCAGTCCGTTCGATACGCCGGACAAGCGGCCGTTGCGTGCGACAAGCGATGCGCTGGTGGCATCGCCACCTTCGTCTGTGCATGAGCCCGAGTTTGCATTGCCGCCGAATCGCGTCGCGCTCGGTGCGGGTGGAAGCGATAGTTTGGGTCGCACCGTGCCCGGGTATGAGCAGCGCGAACAGAACTGGAATGAATACCTGCGCGCCAACGGCTCGCGGCCTGTGGGTAGTGGTGGATCGTATGCGCCGCAGCGGCCGTACGATGCGCCGCGTGGTCCGCATGGGGCGCCGAATCCGTTCGATCCTTCGGTGCCGCAGCCGGAAACGCGGACGTTCTATGACAACGGCTCGGGGACGAAATGCACGGCTACCGGCGGCGCGGGGACGTCGCGGTCGTCTTGCAATATCGCTTGGTGATGTGGGGGGTTTGGGTGGCTGCCGCTTACGGCGGCGCGACCTTCTCCGGCGCGCTGGGCCTAGCCGCCGGCATCGAACCGAAACGCCGTCTGCATCTGATGAAAGGTGCGGCCGGTCAGCGACATGGCGAGCTTGATCAGCTTCAACTTGCTTACAAACGTTCCTAGTGGCGACCCTTGTTCGCCCAGCCCTGGATTGCCATCGTTTCGCAGGACCGAACGCTAGCCGAATGCCTCATCTTCAGAAACGAGCGAGCTGACGAATTGGTCAAATGAATCAGTCAGACGCCGATCAGCCTTCTGGCGGTTCTCCAAGTCCGTCAACGTTTCCTCGTAGGTATCGGTCAACCAATAATGTACGGAACCTCTACCGGTGTCGACACAGAAGAGATTACCGCCAGGATCAGTGGCAAATGGAACAAAGGTTCGAGGGTATCCTCCCTTACCCGCGACTCGCGCATAAATGCTTTGAATGTTAGGTTTGCTAGCATCCTGCGTTCCGATAGGAAGGAATTCGTGGACCCATATCGGCCCCCAATCAGCCTCCATTGGAAACCAGTCGAGAACTGGCATGCCACCATTGAACTTCAGGTAGTGCCCCTTCATCGCTACCGGTAGCTGGACACCTAAGTCGCTCTCGAGCTTCTCTATGCCCGATCGGTCAATTGCGGGTCCACACATCGAGAACTCATTTTGCTTCATACTTCCCCCGTTAGCATCCTCGTTTGGGACTGCGCCCCCTTCAACCATCCCTGCTCTTGCCCGACCCGCACGGCCCCGGAGGAATCGTATGCAACGCCAAAGTGCTTTGCAAATTGATCCGCCGAACCCGCATGCGGGAAAGTGCCGATATGTGCTTGCGCTTTGACCAGTTGCATCGTCGTACGCCCCGTCTCAGGATTGAAGTCGTTCAGATGGCGCCACGTATAGCCGGTGACATCAGCCTTTGAATTATTCGCTTCTTTGAATGCCTGAACAAAGTCTCTCGATCTCGATCCCTGCATGGTGATCTCTAGGATATTCCGCTGCCCTTCCGTCGCCGGAAACAGATCGGGACTCCCAGAAAAGTCGACGCCTTGGTAAGCCCGTCCCCACGGATCGATCCATTGGATCGGATTCGGTGCGTACCGGTAGAGGTTCATTCCACCTAGCAAACCGATCGGGTCGGGATTGATGAACCGACCGATATCCGGATCGTCGAACCGGAACGTGTTGTAGTGCAGCCCCGTTTCACGGTCCAGATACTGCCCTTGAAAGCGCAAGTTCTGCGGTCGCGGTACGTGAGCCGGCGTTGGTGCAGCCGCTTGAGCGTTTCCCCACACCGCTGTCGGTCGGTCCGGCACCCGTGTAACCCCACTCCTCCTGCACCGCATTGCCCCACACCTTATAGCGCGCCTGCCAAACCAGCTCGCCACCAGCGTCAGTCAGCTCCTCCGGCAACCCCGAAACGTCGTTGTGGAAGTAATAAACCGCATCGCGTACATCCGCATCATTAGCCGCCGCCTTCCCTTGATCGATCCGGGCAAGCGGCACGTAACTATTGGACTCGTACAGATACGTCAGCGCTTCCTCGCCCTGACGATCGTGATACGTCTCCTGCACCAGCCGCATGCCGTCCCACAGGAAATCCGTACTCGCGTAACTGCCATTGAGCTTCCGGATCCGCCGGCCGAACGCGTCGTACTCGAAATGCGTCGTCGCGATCCCGAGCCGGTCCTTCGTCACGACGGTCTTGAGCTGGTTCCAATCGTCGTATTCAAGCGTGAGCTCTTTAGCCGGCCCATGTCCACTCAGCTTGCGAACCAGCCACCGGATCTATGGTCGCGGCGTGCGGCGCAGTGTCGGCGAGGTAACGGGCACGTGATCCTGAGACAGCATCATCTGCCGCTGTGTCCGCACCAAGATCCCTCGCAATTTACGTCAACCCAATCCGATTGCGAACCAATTCCCGATCCACTAACTGATTGCGCTTCTGGATCACGTTGCCCACAGCGTCACCGCACTATCAAAACTTAACGCCCAGCGCAAGGTGTATTCGCAAGTGGATCCTCTGATGCAAGCTTCACTTAGTATGCGGGCTAGTCAAATTAAAAGCGGAACCCGTTACCATCCTCACAGCGTTTTTGCACCAGGTTATCTACAACACTCCAAGAATATCCTCGATAAACCCGACTACGCGAGTTACAGTTGTATCGGCCTATATGAGAGAATTTTGTCAACAACTTCCTCAAGCGACATATCTTCGTATTCCTTTTGAAAGATATAATCCATCGCATAAGGATCAGCCACATTTCTATTCAAAATTTCGATATCATTTTCAGCCTCCTCGTCGGAGGCATAATTTGACTCCCTCATCCGCCCAATTAAAACAATTAATTCATCCCTATTCATCACTTAACCTCTCAATAATGGTACGAAGGGTCCAGCACTTCAGCGTGATATCGAGGCGTTACGATACGCAAATTATCCATATCATAGACACCCCCACCATGCTGAATCGGTTCTATATGATGAAGCACATACGAGGTGTTCTTACCCACTCCCTGAGTAACCGATGCCTTCGGAGCCAATCCATTTGTCATTCTCGATACGTTGGATTTCGAGAACTGACTACTCAGATCGGGGTCCATTGAGACTTCCTTCCAAAATTCTGATCTGAAATGGTCAAAATCTCTAAAAGAGCGTCCCTTCATCTTTTTTGCAATCGACTCCGGAAAGGCACCGGCATTCCCATGGGTACCGCGTAGCCATCTTCCAGGAGTCACTTTATGCCCAGCTCCTGTCGCCTCACCCGGCCCGCACCTCAAGCCCCACGGGTCAATCCAGCTTACCGGGTTCGGCGCGTACATGTGGAGATTGATGCCGCCAGCAAGTCCAATGGGATCATGCGTGATGAATCGCCCGATGTCCGGATCGTAGAACCGGAAGGTGTTGTAATGCAGCCCGGTCTCGCGGTCCAGATACTGCCCCTGGAAGCGCAAGTTCTGCGGTCGTGGTGCATGTGTCGATGTCGGCGCGGCCACCGACACTTGACCCCAGGAGGGTGTCGATCTCTGCGGCCCCCGCGCAACCCACTCCTCCTGCACCGCATTGCCCCACACCTTGTAGCGCGTCTGCCAAACCAGCTCGCCACCGGCGTCAGTCAGTTCCTCCGGCAACCCAGAAACATCGTTGTGGAAGTAGTAAACCGCGTCCCGTACATCCGCATCATTAGCGGCCGCCTTCCCTTGATCAATCCGGGCAAGCGGCACATAACTATTCGACTCGTACAAATACGTCAGCGCTTCCTCGCCCTGACGGTCGTGATACGTCTCCTGCACCAACCGCATGCCGTCCCACAGGAAATCCGTACTCGCGTAACTGCCATTGAGCTTCCGGATCCGTCGGCCGAACGCGTCGTACTCGAAATGCGTCGTCGCGATCCCGAGCCGGTCCTTCGTCACGACCGTCTTGAGCTGGTTCCAATCGTCGTATTCAAGCGTGAGCTCTTTTGCCGGCCCATGTCCGCTCAGCTTGCGAACGAGTCGCCCATACGCGTCGTACTCGAAGCGCTTGTCCTCGAACATCTTGAGCCGGTTGTGCTCGACGTAGCCGCCTGGGTGATCGCTCGATACCAGGTTGGCCGCCGCATCCCAGCGAAACACTTCCGACGGCAGTCCCGGCCCCGCCGCCTGTTCGATGCGCCCTGTGGGGTCATACCGATAGCACGTCGTGCCGTAACGCTGATCGCGCTTCTCGATCACGTCGCCTGCAGCATCGTATTGCCACTGCTTCGCAAGCAACTCGCCGCCCGCCGTACCTCGCTGCGCAGTTTGCCGCGCACGGCGCCCCACCGCGTCATACCCGAAGTGGCTCGTCAGCTTGCCCTGCGTCCGTAGCACCTCGCGATGCAGATCGTCGCGTTCGATGTCCGCAACCGCAGCACCGTCGAAACGAATCTGGTGCACATGCCCTGAGCCGTAATGCAGCCAATCGATCGTGCGTTCGCCGGAAATCGTGGTGCTGACACGATTGCCAAGCTCGTCGTAGGTGTGCGCGAGCCAGCCGGTTGGCGTGTATTCCTCGACGACTTCTCCACGCGCGTCGTATTTCAGACTAACCCGATTCTTCAGCGATGGCCCGCGCGCGGCGAGCGCATACAACTCGGCCGACGTGATCCGGCCAGCCTTGTCATACAGGTACTCACAACGCTCATGTGGAGCCTGCTTCGCCGTCAGCCGCCCGATCGCGTCGCGCTCGTATCGCGTCTCGATCTGCCCATCGCGTACGATCGTGCCTTGGCCGCACACGTCGTACTCGTACGTACGCTTGTGGCCATCGAGACCGATCTGTGCGGAAACGAGATCGCGACGGTCGTACTGAAAGCGATACGTCTCACGGTTCTCGTTGGTGAGGCTCGCCAACCGGAACGCGTCGTCATAGCCGAACCGCACGACACGATCAGCCGCATCCGTGCGCGCCAGCAGCAATCCACGCGCATTGAGTTCGTAACGCGTACTGCGCTGATTTGCATCGACGACCTCAACGAGACGCCCCGCCGCGTCATACCGAAACGTCTGATGCGCACCGTCAGCCGTCCCGATCCCCGTGACCCGCCCCATCGCATCCGTTTCATACACGGTAGCCTGCCCGGCCGCATCGGTCACCCGCGCGAGCGCACCGCGTGCGTCATACGCAAACCGCGTGACCTTGCCGGAACAATCGGTATACGACGTCAACTGCGCCCGGCCATTCCATTCGAGGAACTTGTAGCCGCCACGCGCGTCGCGAATCGTATGCACGAGCCCGCGCTCGTCGCGGTAATACTCGGTCGCGAACCCCGCCGGATCGCGCGTCATCGTCAGGTTGCCGCGATCGTCGTAGCGGTAGATCCACCGCGCGTTGGCCGGATCAGTTTCGGCAACAGGCAGATCGTAGTGCCCGTTCCATTCGGTGCGCTCGACCTGGCCGAGCGCATCGATGCGCTGCGTCTGCCGCCCGCGCTCGTCATATTCGAAGCGCGTCGCGTTCCCGGCCGGATCGGTCGTACTGACCAGCTGCCGCATCCCGTTCCATTCGAGCCGCCACACGTTGCCTTCGGCATCCGTGTGACTCGTCGGCTGCTGATCCTCGTTCCACGTCCATTGCGTCACGCGCCCGATCTGGTCGGTGATCGTCACCGAACGCTGCGCGAGGTCCGCATCGAACGTGTACGCTTCGCCGTCGTCGGTCCAGTGGCGCACGACACGCGCGTCGCGGCCAACACCGTGCCACGCATAGAAACACGTCAAACCACCGCGCAGCGTGTGCTTGACCATCAGCCCATGCTCGTAGACGAAGCGTCGTCCGATGTGACCACTGCGATCGGTCACGGCCACGAGCTCGCCGGCGTCGTTGTACGCATAACGCACCAGCGTGTCCGGTTGCTCACCGTCCACGCCACGCGTCAGTTCGATCGTGGCAATGCGTCGAGGATGACGTTTCTCATAACCCAGCGTCAGCACGCGCCCCGCGCTGTCACGCAACCGCACCGGCCGCACAACCTGATCTGCCGATTCCTGCTCGACCTCGATCCAGTTGCCGTTGCGATCCTCAAGCCGCCACAGCTTGAGCGTCTCGCTGTCCGCATCGCTGCGCGCGCGGCCGAAATCGCGATACAAACCATCGACCGCTTCGACCACATAGTGCCCACCGGCGGTACAAATCAGGTAAATGCCTTCAGGCACGCTGAAATGACTCTCACCCGGCGGCACAGGTGGAAACTCGATATCGCGCCCCTGCTCGTCCCAGTACGTGATCGACGTGACTTCACCCTGCTCGCGCGCAATCCGCAGCTCGACGCTGATCGGCACGCTCCATCCCGTCCCGAACAGGCTGTCGGCACGATCGTCGTGGCTGCTGTAAAAACGCCGCCACACGATCGGCAGCGGTCCGGGCAATGCGAAGTCGGTGTCGTCCGTGCCATCGAGAACCTTGCCGCCAGTAATGACGTTGACCGGGTGACCTGCTGACGGCCTGGCGAGGCGACCGAGCCACGTCCCGAATGCACCGGCTGCAAAATTCATCGCGATACACGGCGCCTTGCTCTTCAGGAACTGCCCCCAGCTCATCTTGCCGCGGCCGCAGACCGCCAGCGCAATCCCGAGCGCCGCACCCAGCCATCCGAGCCGCGTAGCCGACTTCACGTCCCGCACCCGCTGCGTGCCGCCGCCGATGAAGACGTTGTCGGAACCTTCGGCAATCGTCCCGTCACACGTCGTCTTGTCGCCAACGCGCGCAGCCGGTTGATCGTTGATATAAACGCTCCCCGACCCGTCGGCAATCATCTGCGGCCCGGGATGGTCCGTACACGCGACGGTATCGAGATCGCCCGGCTTGGCCGCCCGCGCCGCCGGCTTGTCGTTGACGTAGACGTTCCCCGAACCGCTCGCGATCTTGCCCTTGATCTCGGGCGGCGCGATCGCATCGGCCAGCGCCTTCGCGCCGTCGTCGATCGCTTCGTTCATGCCGCTCGCTTCCATCAGCGCACCCGAGCCGACCGCCACACCGACACCGATCGCGATCACGAGCGGCGTCGCCAACCCCGCCGTGCCGATTTCAAGCGCGGCCAGGCCGACGAACACCAGCCCCTCCATCGCCTCGGCCACGAGTGCGCCGACGACAGCGCCGCCGACCACCGATCCGACCGTGCCGACAAGCTCGCCCCAGAACGACGTGTGTTGGATCGGGTCTTCGAAGCGAGCGGCCGCGAAGTGTTCCGCGCTCACAACGCGTCACCCGGCCCGAGCAGGGTCGGTCGCGCCGCGCGCGGCTGGAAACTGGCGAGCATCCGGTCGGCGATCGCCTGCTGCTCGTCGGTCAGCGGCACCGCGCTGGTCAATGTCATCACGAGGACGCGACCGGCGTCGTCCGACGGGAACATGGTCTGCATTTGATGCCACAGCCGGCCGTCGCGTTCGTGCGTGGAATCGATCTGAATACCTGCCCGCCCGCCGACCGTAACCGGCCGGCGTGCCTTCTCGGTGAGCATCCGTGCGTCGCGCGACGCCACTTCCCATTCGCGCGCAACGAACGCGTCGAGATTCTCGCCGTCGCGAAACCGCCCTCGGGCGATCACGAGGTTGAGGCCGCCGGGGCCGACGTTCATCATCAGGATGTTGACAGTACGATCGAGCGCCGCGTCGGGCAGCTCGAAGGTGCCTTCGTGGATTGCGTAGTGCATGGCTGGTGTTCTTCGAGTTATTTGTTGAGATCGATGCGCTTGCCGTTGACCATCACGCCGTCGTCGGTCATCAGGATCACGGAGCCGTTGTGCTCCAGGCGAATACCTTCCGGCGCGAGCGAGATCGAGCTGTTCTGCACCTTCAGCAGGATGCCGCGCTCGGCCATGTAGACCTGCGTGCCGCCGCCACCATCCTTGGCCGGCGTCGTGACCTCGACGGTGGTGGCCGTAGTGCTGCGTTTCTCGGCGATCGTCTCGGTCAGATTGCCCTGCGGAATCTGCTTTTCTTCGCTGCCCGTCGCCACGAGCACGGTACGCATCGGCCCCAGCACCTTGTGCGTCTCGTTGTTCTCGACGACGGTGTTCATGTCCTTCTGCGCGTGCATGAAGAATTCCTGCATGCCGTTCGTGTCGGTCATGCGGATCTCGTTCGACCCCTGCCCCTTATGCGTCTGGCTCTTGATCCCCATCGTCTGGCCGGCCGCACCGTGATACGGGTTACCCTGCTCGCCGTTGAACACGCGGCCGACGATCACCGGGTTATCCGGATCGCCCTGATTGAACGCCACCAGCACTTCCTGCTTGATCCGCGGAATCGCAGCCGCGCCCCAGCCGTCACCCGCCCACGGTTGCGACACGCGCACCCACATCGAATCGGAGCCGTCCTTCTTGCCGCGCCGGTCCCACGGAAAATGCACCTTCACCGCACTGCCGTTCGTATAGATTTCCTCGCCCTTCGGCCCGACGACGATCGCCGACTGCGTGCCGTGAATCACCGGCTTCGGCGTCGCGCGCGGCGCACGGTACGGAATCTTCTTCGGCAGCAGCGCAAAGCTGTTGCGGTACGGCAGCTTCGCGCTGTGCTGCGTATAGTCGTTCACGGCCTCGTGACGCACGTGCAGGATCACGTACTCCTGGTTGTTTTCGAGGACGGGGTGGTTCGCGACGGTCACGGCGCCCGCCGTGGTCATGCGCCACGCGTAGCCGCCGCCCGTATAGCGATGGGCTTGCGCCTCCTCAGCCTCCATCGCGAAACGCGCGTAGCGGTGGCCGTCGTCGCCGTGGTCGTACAGCGACTGATGCTCGAACCGCTCGGTCGCATCGAGCCGTGCGTGCTTGAGGTTCTGCGGCCCGGCCTCCACCAGCATCAGCGGCGACGACGGATTCTGGTGATTGAAGTCGCGAAACGTGACCTTGCCGACGCCGAAGCGCCGGCCTTCGTGCAACTGGTCGATGCCGCTGTCCTCGCTGGCCTGGGTCGCGGCGAACGGCACGGTGGCGAGCCCGTCGATCGGGCGGAACAGCAGGTTCGTGTCGCCGATCACGAGAAAGTGCTTGTCCTTCTCATAGCGGTGCGTCCAGACGAGCCCCTCCTGCTCCATCAGCCGCGCGCAGAAATTGTAGTAGCTCTCCTGGTACATCACGACGTACTCGAGCGGCTTCTGGCTCGTCCGGATGTCGAACACGAAATCGGAAAAACCGTGTTCCTGGAAGATCTCGGTGAGGATGTCCTGCACGGTCTTGTTCTGGAAGATCCGGCAGTCGGTCGAGCGAGTCAGGAACCAGAACCACGGCACGGCCGTCAGGTGGTATTGCGTGACGTTCCCGGGGTTGCCGGCCCGGTCGAACGACGCGACGTAGCCATCGAAGTAGCGGTCGCCCTCGACGGTATCCGCTGCCACGACGCGCTCGAGCGTCGACAGGCGCGCCTGCTGATCGAAGCGGATCTTGACCTGCTGGCCGATCAGGTCGTCGGGGCGCAAGTCGTGGCGATGCGACAGCAGGTCGAGGTGGATTTCCGGCAACCGGTTCACGTGCTCGTCGACGACGGCCGCGCTGACCAGCAGCACATCGGGGCCGAGTGGCGTATCGAGCGTCACGTAGCGGTTGAGCTGAGTCAGGCGCGCGGGGTTGGCGGCGCCGTTGATCGCTTCGGCGATGGCGCCGGGCGTCTTCTCCATCAGCGAAAAACCGGTCTGCGCGAGTTGCATCGCGCGCTGGACGGTGTCGACGTGCCCGGCCAGCCCCGCGAGCGGCCCGAGGCTGCCGGCTACGCTCGACGCAACCGGACCGGCGAGGCCGCCGAGCGCGCTCAACGAGCCGAGCGCACTGCCGCCCAAGCCACTGGGAATACCCCCGTTCGGAGCGAAACTCATTCTTGTTCCTTTCTTTTGATCTCAGGTTCCATGGACCGGCTCGCCGGCCCGAAGCCTCGATAATGTAGGGTAAAACCTGACCGGTTGAAAGATGCCGCAAACGTTTTCGTTCGAGCCCTGAAAATCGGAAAACTAGACCAGCGGCTGGACGCCGGGACGCGGCGCCCCGCGTCGAAGCAGCGCGCCGGTAGCAGCCGAAAACAGCACGACCTGCACGAAACTGGTGACAGGTACGTATGGCGCGAAAAACCGGTCCATTACGTGCGCAAATCCGTTCAGGCTGAACGCGGCGAAACGCTGTTCATCCACGACCAGCCGCACCTCCAGCCCCTGCACGAAAGCCGATGCCGGCTTGCCGGGCAGCCAGCGCCGCACGCGCGCGGTAGACAACGACACGAGCGCATCGAAGCGCCGGCCGGCGTCGACGGCGTCCTCCGCCCAGTATGCGCAAAGCCGCCTGAGCTGGATCAGGCCGCCCTTGTCCAGCCGGATCGCCTGCGGCACGAGGAGCGACAGCAGATCCCACAGCTCCCCGTAGCGGAAAGCGGGCGGCCGGCTCGACGTCGGCCGGTTCAGCAGCACGACCGTTCCCGCCGGATCGCCCGCGGGCAATGCCAGTTCGCGCTCCCGCATTCCAGACAGATCGCCCTGGGTGCAGGACAGCCGGATCTCCAGCTTGCGACGGCCGGGATCGGCAGGCCGTCCGTCCCGGTCAACCAGTTCCAGTTCGACGCCGCGGAGCGACTCCGCGGCGTCGGACGGATCCGGCGGCGCGGTCGTCTCCGTCTCCTTGGACCGGGGATCGACAGGTTCCCTGGGTGCCCGCCTTGCCTCGTCGCGCAACACCGTCCAGAACAACCCGGTATGCGTATCCGTGCCATGCCGTAGCGACCGAAACGGTGCCAGCGTCGACGTTCCCGCGTCGGACACCTGACGAACGGTGTCGATCGACCAGATAGCCGTGCGCGGCGCTCCCGCCTGCGCGAGCGCCCTCACCGCATAGTGGGCGCAACCGGCGCGCGTCTCGATCGGCTGGGCGTCGTCCGGAAACAGGTTGACGACCGGCGTACAAAACAGCCGGACGTGGTCGGCCGTGGCGGCGGCCAGGCGCTGGGCGCGGTGCGAATCCGGATGCACGCCCGCGATCGCGAGGTGGAGCGCGACGCGACGGCCGCCGCCGGCGATTCGCTTGATCGCCCGCATGTCCAGGTCGACAAAGTCGAAACGCTCCGGCACCGCGCAATACGCCCTCAGCAGGTGGAACGGCCAGAGGGCATCGTCCGGCCGCACGTCGAGCAGCGCATCGGCAGGCTCGAAGCCGACAGCCGTGAATGTCGCGTCCGGCAAGCGCTTCCAGCGCGTTGAGTTGCCTGCTTCGGCGAAGCTTCGGTTGCCGAGAAGCAACACGGCATCGGCGAGCGCCGCGACGATTTCCCGCGCACCGGTGAAATGCAGGCGCACGGTGTCCGGCACGACGGCGAACGTCGCATTCGGCGTAGTGAGCTCGAACGTGAAGGTCAGCAAACCGGTCGTTTCCGGAGGCAACGTGACATCGCGCGGCGCGATCGACGATGTCGTGTAACGCACCGACGACACCGTCAATGGAACGATCGCGATGTCGTCCGCGATGCGGAATACTTCCTTGCCGACGGGCGCGATCAGCCGATCGCCGCGTGGCACGACGCGCGGTGCAGTCAGTTCGCTGCTGCGGTCGCCACGAAATTGCGCCACCGCGCACGACGGAAACGGACGCAGAAAAACGCCGTGCAGCGTATCGAGAAAACCGTGCGTAAACGCAGGCACGTCATCGTCGAGACGGATGTCGTGACACGCCGCCATCAACGCGAACGACTGCAACAGGCGTTCGACGTGCGGATCGTCCGAATGCTCGCCGGTGATCGCCAGCCGAGCGGCTATTTTGGGAAAGCGTTGAGCAAACACCTGCATCGAACGGCGCAGCAGCGTCATCTCGCGTTCGAAGTGCGGCAACAGATCCTTGGGTTCGATGACCATACGCGTTCCGTCCGTCGCTGCATGTGCGGATGACGATGCAGCGTTAAAAAAGGCGGAACGATTTTATTGGGATGACCGATTATTTCATTCTCAGCGAATTGAAAATCGCGATTCCGGGATGACGAATTCAGTGGATGACCGTCCGAAATGCCGCGAACATCAAGGCTCGCCGCTTGCAAACGATCGCTCGGACACTTTTACCTCAATGATGGCAAACCGTTACAACAGACGGCACAGTGTGCTTGTCGGCACGGCTACCCGCGCGCGCCGCGCCGCGTCGCCTCACCGCGGCGAAACCACGATTGCCGCCCTTCGATTCTGCGCGCGCCCCGCCGGCGTCTTGTTATCCCCTACCGGATCCACCTTCCCTTTCCCGACGATCGCGATCTGCTTCGCGTCGAGCCCGACGTCAACCAGTTCGATCGCCACGACTTCCGCCCGTCGCCTCGACAACTCGAGATCGTATTTCTCCGTCCCGTCATCATCCGAGTAGCCATAGACCCGCACGCCATTGATCCCTGCCGACCGCAACGTGCGCCCGATCCGTTCGACGATCCGCCGCACATCCGGCTTCAGGTTGTACCGGTCGAAATTGAACAGGATCGGCCCGGTCGACCCGAACTCGAACCCCTGTCCAGTCTCCTGGAACCCGGCCGACTTCAGCGCCGTGACCTGAGTCTGCGTCAGCCCGCGATGAAGCGGCGGCGTCTTGCAGCCCCCCAGCAGCATGCACAGCAGCAACGCGCTTCCAACGCACAGCCGCTCCATGCTCACAGGAAACGAGTGGTTCATTTCGCATCCCCTTCGAGTGCGCAATTGTTGGGCGCACTTCTTGTAAATCGCTGCCGCGGCCTCGCCCGCAGCGCGAGACGTTAACCCTCAAGCCGACCGGACAACGCCCTCCGCCAACTGCCACGAACCCGGCCGCGCGCGCTTGGCGCGGTACATCGCGGCATCCGCGGCCCGCAGCAAGCCGCTCGCGTCCGATGCGTGATCGGGATACAGCGCAACGCCGGCACTCATCATGGTGGCCACCACGCGGCCGTCGGACAACTCGATCGACGGCGCCATGCCGGACAAGATCTCGTCGGCGATCCGGCACACGCTGTCCGCTTCGGGCACCGTCGCCAGCATCACCGCAAATTCGTCGCCGCCCAGGCGCGCGACGAGATCGGTCTCACGCACCTGCTTGCGCAGCCGTGACGCAATGCCGATCAGCACCGCGTCGCCTGCGTCGTGGCCGAGGCAATCGTTGATCTCCTTGAAACGATCGCAATCGAGATACAGGATCGCGACCCGCTGCCCGGTCAACGTGGCATCGCAAAGCGCGAGCGCGAGGCGCGACTCGAACTGCACGCGGTTGGGCAGCCCCGTGAGCGCATCGTGCGTCGCCTTGTGTTCGAGCGACGCGTTCTCGTCGCGCAACGTGTTCTGCCAGTCTTCGAGTTCGTCGAGCAGCGCGTTGAAGTCGTCGCCGAGCTGATTCAATTCGGCAATCGCCGCCGGCTCGACACGCCGCGCGAACGCCCGCTCGCGCCGCACCGCGTGCGCCACGCCAGCCAGCGCGCGCAGCGGCGACACGATGCTGCGCAAGAGCCGCTTCGAGCTGACATACGCGCCGAGCACGCTGACGACCAGGCAGCCAAGAATGCCGCCGACACCACCCAGCAGGAAGCCGAAGAACTGATGTCCGCGCCCCCGCACGACGACGTGTCCGACGACGATGCCGTCGTGCATCACCGGGACGGTCACCGGCCCGGGCAGCGCGACGTCGGCGACCGCGCGTTCGAGCCGCGCGATCTCGCTTCCGGCAGGCAACTGCCAAGTTGCAAACAGTTGCCCCTTGCTGTCCGTGACGACCACCTGCGCGACGTCCTCGTCGCTCGCGATCAACCCGATCGCCTCGTTCGCCGCGACACGGTCGCCGAACACGAGCGCCGCCTCGACCGTATAGCCGAGCGAGCGCGCGAGCAGGTTCAGGTTGTTGCCCGCATACGCACGCAACGCGATCACCGCGACGACGATCAACGACACGGCCGCCATCGTCACCGCGACGAACGCGAGGCGCAAATGCGCGCGACGCAACACGCTTTGCAGCGTCGGGCGCGACATGCGCGAAGCGGAAACGGGGAGCGCGGACCGTGTCATGGCGTCACCGGCCGTCGCGCGAGGTTGAGCACGTTCGGGTGCACACGCACGCCGCTGCGCGCGACGGCGTCGAGATTGATGTCGAACGACACGCGATCGCCGTCGACATTCAGGCAGAACATGCCGCCCGCGGTGCAGGACGGATCGTGTTCCGCAATCGTCAGCACCGGATGGCCGGCCACCGCGGTCCTCACCCGCGTGCGTTCGTCGTTGTTCAGCGTGCCGAAGTAGACGATGTCGCACGCCATGCCGAGCGCAGGATCGTCGGGACTCACGCGCTGCACGTCGACCAGCGTCGAGCCGGCTTCCAGCGTGTCCGTCAGGCCGCGCGCGTAGTCGGGCCGGCCCGTGACGCACAGATGCAGGTGAACGGGCGTGGCCGGCCAGCGCGTGAAGCTGATGATGCCGAGCACGACCTGGCGCACGGTCGCGTCGTGTGAAGAAACAGGAGGATTCGCGGGGCTTGCGGCGGCGGCGATCTGCACGATGTCGACCGGATCGTCCGGATTGGCGGGCGCACCGGCAAGCACGGCGGAAGCCGCACCCAGAGCGCAAACGATTGCGAACAACGCGTGACGCAGCGAAGCGGTTCGACCGAGACGGCCGCACACCGTGCGTGCGGCGATGGCCGCCGCGGCCGCTGGCGTCGCTGCAGTCGCGAGACTGACAGCCGGCGCGCACACTTTCGCATCCATGATGGCAACTTCCGCTGGCGTCGCTCCGCCGTTGCCGCCTGC
Organism: Burkholderia sp. Bp8992; assembly: GCF_003853705.1. Classification (GTDB taxonomy): domain Bacteria; phylum Pseudomonadota; class Gammaproteobacteria; order Burkholderiales; family Burkholderiaceae; genus Burkholderia. The sequence goes on from NZ_QTQI01000020.1 coordinate 39,116, forward strand.
CTCCCTCCATGCGCGTGCAGGCACTGAATTACGCGCACGATTTCTTCATCTTAGGTAAAAATTCGGATGACAAAGCAGTGGGAAACACCCGATAAAACATCGGGATGTATGCGGCTCGATTCAGCGGTACGACGATGCGGGCGAATGCGTTGGCCGACGTCGATCCGGTGTCGACGCCGGTAAATTGATCAGCGGATTGGATGTCCGTCCGCGACAAACATCATACGTTCCCCGCGCGCTACGCGATCGCCGGCAGATCGAACGGCGTACGCCCTGCGCCTCGCGATCGTGTTCAGCGATGCGACCGCGATATGCACGTGCATTTATCGCTCGTCGGCCCCTTCGACGAAGATATCGAACCACGCGTTCATCACGGCCCACAATTCCGCGCGCTCAAGTTCGGTCGGACGCGCGTGCCACCATATCCACCCGCTCGCGTCGCCGTTGCGCAAGTCGACACACTGGTAATCACCGCCGCCGTTATGAAACATGGTTCGAACGAAATCGGGACACACGTCGAGCTTGCGCATCTCGCCGGGTGTCAGATCGAGCTTGTCGGTCAACGAGGTCTGCTCGCCAAGCGGTTCCGGAATCGTCGCGCAAGGGCCACCTGCGAAGGAATGGCCGCGCGCCGCCTCTTGGTCCCCCGCACCACCGCGAGTATGCTTGCAGTTCGAACGATCTCCAACCAGGGCGCGCGCACCGTACCGCGGGCGAGCGCACCGCCAACCGTCATTCAACACTCATGGATTTCGACGTCATCGTTCTCGGCGCCGGCATCGTCGGCGTCTCCGCCGCGCTGCACCTGCAGGATCGCGGACGCAAGGTCGCCCTCGTCGATCGCGGCGCGCCCGGCGAAGGCACGAGCTTCGGCAACGCGGGGCTGATCGAGCGCTCGTCGGTCGAGCCGTATCCGTTCCCGCGCAGCCCATTCACGCTGATGCGCTATGCGCTGAACCGCTCGACCGATCTCTACTGGCACAGCGCGTCGCTGCCCGCGTTCGCGCCGTGGCTCGCGCGGTTCTGGTGGGAATCGGCACCGCTGCGTCATGCGGCCGCTTCACGCGACATGCTGCCGCTGATCGAGCGCTGCATCGTCGAGCACGACGCGCTGATCGCACGGGCCGGCGCCGGCGAGCTGATCCGCGCGAACGGCTGGCTGGAAGCGTTCCGCACGCCGGCCGCGTTCGAACGCGGCGTGGCCGAGGCCGGCCTCACCGCGCGCCGCCACGGGCTCGGCATCACGCCGCTCGACGCAGCCGCGCTGCTCGCGCACGAGCCGAGCCTCGCGCCCGGCTTCTGCGGCGCGCTGCACTGGCTCGATCCGAAGAGCGTCGTCGATCCTTCCGCGCTCGTCAAAGCGTATGCGCAGCTGTTCGTGCAAGGCGGCGGGACGCTGCTCACCGGCGACGCCGCGAGCCTCGACGCACTGTCGCCCGGCTGGCAGGTTCACACCCAGGATGGCCCGGCCGCCGCACCGGCCGTCGTCGTCGCGCTCGGCCCGTGGTCGGACACGGTGTTCGGCAAGTTCGGCTACAAGATCCCGCTGCGCGAGAAACGCGGCTATCACATGCACTACGCGCCGTCCGCGCGCGGCGTGCCGTCGGCGCCGATCGTCGATCGGGAATACGGTTACGTGATCGCGCCGATGCGGCGCGGGCTGCGGCTGACAACGGGTGTCGAGATCGCACGGCGCCGCGTGCCGCCGACCGGCGTGCAGCTCGAGCGCGCGGAACGCATCGCACGGCCGGTGTTCGGCTTCGGCGAGCGGCTCGACCCGCATCCGTGGCTCGGCTTCCGGCCATGCACGCCGGACATGCGCCCGGTGATCGGCCCCGCGCCCGCCCATCGCGGGCTGTGGTTCTCGTTCGGGCACAACCACCACGGGCTGACGCTCGGCCCCGTCACCGGCCGGCTGCTGGCCGAGATGATGACGGGCGAGGCACCGTTCACCGATCCGGCGCCGTATCGCGCGGACCGATTCTGACCGGTGGTGCGTCGACGCGCGCTCAGTCGAGCGCGCGACCGAAAATCCGGATGACCTCGTCGAGATGCTCGGCCATCGCGCGGCGCGCGGCTTCGGAATCGCGCGCACGGATCGCGTCGAGGATCGCGCGGTGTTCCCGTTCCGACCGGTGCGGCATGTCGTTCGGCATGTACAGCGACTGCAGCCGCTGGAACATCAGGTCGTACTTGTGCGCGAGCAACTGCTTGATCATCAGCGCGTAAGCGGCGTTGTCGCTCGCTTCCGCGATACGGATATGGAACAGCCGGTCGCCCGGGTGCGTGAGCGAGCCGCTGCGGTTGTCATCCTGGTTGCGCAGGAACGCTTCGTGAATCCCTTCGATCTGCGCGTCCGAGCCGTGCTGCGCGGCCAGCGACGCGGCTTCCGGCTCGATCAGACGGCGCGCCTGCAACAACGCGAACGGCGGGATTTCGGTGTCGAGGTCGAGCGCGATGCCGAGTTCGGGATCGATCTCGACGATCGAGAACGGCGCGACTTTCGCATCGGGTTCGGGGGCAGGCTCGGGCACTGCAGCTGCCTCGGGATGGCGCACCTTCACGCCGTCGCCGACGCGCACGCTGACGAGCCCGCTCACTTCGAGCGCGATCAGCGCCTCGCGCACCGACGTGCGCGACACGCCGAACTGCTCGGCCAGTTCGCGCTCGGGCGGCAGATAGCTGCCCGGCGGAAAATCGCCGGACTCGATCATCGCACTGAGCTTGTCGGCGATCTGCTGGTAGAGGCGGCGGTTCTGAATCGGCTGGATGGACATACGTTGATGCTGGTAATCGGTTTCGTTCCGGACGGCCTGACGAATCGGGCAGGCCGTTCGCGCCTATTCTATATGCCGCGCTTCACATCGCCCGGCACCGCGTAGCAACGCGCGGCCGTACCGCCCCACAGCGCGCCGCGCTCGGCCGCCGACAACCGCGATTCGGCCCAGCGTTCGACGAGCGACGTCACTTCGTCGTACGACGCCGCGAGCAGGCACACGGGCCAGTCCGACCCGAACATCAGCCGCTGCGGGCCGAACGCGTCGAGCGCCGCGTCGAGGCATTGCTCGATGTGCCGAATGTCCTGCGCGCGCAGTCCACGCTGCCAGTCCGCTTCGGTCACGAACCCCGACAGCTTGCACACGACATGCGGTAGCGCACCCAGCTCGCGCAGCGACGCGCGCCAGCGCGCGAACGCCGTCTCGTCGCGCTCGAACGCCGAAAGCGCAGGCCTCCCGGCATGGTCGAGCACAAGCCAGTGCGCATCGTGCGTCGCGCAGAACGCGCGCACGTCCGGCAACTGGCGCTCGAACACGAGCACGTCGTACACGTATCCGTTCGCCTGCAGCCACGCAACGCCACGATTGAACCCGGGATTCGCGACGAACGCGCTGACGTCGGCTTCGTCCTGCACCTGATGACGGAAACCGCGCAGCTTCGGGCTGCCCCACTCGGCAACCCGGTCGGCAAGCGCCGGCGCACCGAGATCTTCCCAGCCGACCACCGCCGCGATACGGGCATCGTCGCGCGCGAGGTCGAGCAGGAACGCCGTCTCGTCGCGCCCGGCACGCGCCTGCACCGCGATCGACGCGCCGAGCGCCTGCGCATGCATCTGCGGCCACAGCGTGTCGGGCAGGTAGTCACGCGCGAGCACGCTCATCCCGGGGCCGATCCACGGATAGTCGGCCGCACGATAACGCCAGAAGTGCTGATGGGAATCGATGCGTACTGCGCCCATGGTGCCCTCGTGTTCGGTTGCCGCGGCGGCGGCGCGCGTCGCCGTCGCCGCCGCTCATGCGCAACGCTCAGTCGTACAACACCGCCGCGATCTTCGGATCGTCGATATTGGTCTTGTCGTACCAGTAGAAACCGGTATCGATGACCTTCGGCAGCTTCTCGCCCTTGGTCGCCTTCACGGCCGCCTCGACGGTCTTGTAGCCGATCCCGATCGGGTTCTGCGTGATCGCGCCGGCCATCAGCCCGCTGCGGATCGCGTCCTTCTGCTGCTTGCCGGAATCGTAGCCGACGATCACGACCTTGCGCTTCATCTCGCGCACGCCGTTGACCACACCGATCGCCGAGCCCTCGTTGGTGCCGAACAATCCCTTGAGCTTCGGATACGCCTGCAGGATCGATTTCGTCACCTCGGTCGATTTCAGCTGGTCGCCTTCACCGTACTGCACGGTCACGACCTGCACCTTCGGATGCGCCGATTTCATCCGCTCGAGGAAGCCGTCGCGGCGGTCGATGCCGGTGCGGCTCGTCTGGTCGTGCGCGACCACGGCCACCTCGCCTTCGTCGCCGATCAGCGCCGCGAGCTTGTCGGCGGCGAGCGCGGCAGCCGCCTTGTTGTTGGTCGCGGCCGTCGTCACCGGGATGTCGCTGTCGACGCCCGAGTCGAACGCGATCACCGGGATCTTCGCGGCCTGCGCCTTCTTCAGGAGCGGCAGCGCGGCCTTGCTGTCGAGCGCCGCGAAGCCGAGCGCGGCCGGCTTCTTCGCGATCGCGGCCGACAGCATGTCGATCTGCTTGTCGACCATCGCCTCGGTTTCGGGCCCTTCGAACGTCACCTTCACCTTGTAGTCCTTCGCGGCCTGCATCGCGCCCGATTTCACGGCCTGCCAGAACTGATGCTGGAAGCCTTTCGAGATCAGCGGGATATAGGCTTCCTGCGCCCGCGCGCCGGCCGTGAAGCCGACGGCGAACGTCAGCCCGACGATCGCGTTCAACACATTGCTCCTGATCACTTCGCGTCTCCTTGGTGGGTCTCTTCTGGATACCGGCCGGGCCGGCGGTGAAGCGGATGCCTGCGGGCAGGCGTGCGTCAGCGGCGGCGCCGGCGCAGGATGTCGACGTACACGGCGAGGATGATGATCACGCCCGTCACGACCGTCTGCCATTCCTGCGCGACCGACATGATGCGCAGGCCGTTGGTCAGCACGCTCATGATGAACGCGCCGATGATGGTGCCGACGATGCTGCCCGCGCCGCCCGACAACGACGTGCCGCCGATCACGACGGCCGCGATCGCATCGAGCTCGTAGCCCTGCCCGAGCGCCGGCTGCGCGGAATTCAGCCGCGACGCGATCAGCAGCCCGGCGATCCCGCACACGGCGCCGCTGAACGTGTAGACGGCGATCTTCCATGCGTCGACGTTCACGCCGGACAGCCGCAGCGCTTCCTCGTTGCTGCCGAGCGCGAACGTGTAGCGGCCGAAGATCGTGCGATTCAGCACGATCGACGCGCCGATCGCGACGAGGAACAGGATCAGCACCGCGTTCGGGATCGGCAGCGCGGGGATCAGGCTGCCGATCAGCGAATCCTGCGCGATCGACGTGAAGCCCGGCGTGTCGTTGAAGTAGATCGGCCGCGTGCCCGAGATCACGAGCGACAACCCCTTGAGCAGCATCATCATGCCGAGCGTCGCGATGAACGGCGGCACCTTCATCTTCGCGATCACGAAGCCCGACACGCAGCCCGACAGCGCGCCGAACAGCAGCGCGGCCAGGATCCCGAGCGGCAGCGGCATCCCCCACTTCGTCAGCACGACGCCGGCCATCACCGCGCAGAACGTCATCAGCGTGCCGACCGACAGGTCGATGCCCGACGTGATGATCACGTACGTGCAGGCGACGGCCAGCACGCCGTTCACGGCGGTGGCCTGCAGGATCGACACGAGGTTGTCGACTTCGAGGAAGTTCGGCGACGCGAAGCTGAAGAACACGATCAGCAGCACGAGGCTCGCGAACGCGAGCAGCTTCTGCCGTGCGGCCGGATTGAAGAAGCGCGACTTCAGGCTCGATGCGGCGGCCGGCGTGTCGCCGGAAGCCAGGGGCGGAACGGGATGCGTATCGTTGGACATGGTCAGCGTCTGAATCAGGACAATACGGTCGACTCGCGCTGCGTCGCGAGCTGCATGATCTTTTCCTGCGTGGCGTCGGCCGCGCGCAATTCGCCGGTCACGCGGCCTTCGCACATCACGAGAATCCGGTGGCTCATGCGCAGCACCTCGGGCAGCTCCGACGAGATCATCACGATCGCCTTGCCGTCGGCGGCGAGCGCGTCGAGCAGCTTGTAGATCTCGCTTTTCGCCCCGACGTCGATGCCGCGCGTCGGCTCGTCGAAGAACAGGATGTCGCAGTCGCGCAGCAGCCACTTCGCGATCACGATCTTCTGCTGGTTGCCGCCCGACAGCAGCCGCGCGGGCTGCGCGACCGACGGCGTGCGGATCGCGAGCTGCCGCACGTACGACTGCGCGGTATCGCGCATCTCGCGCGCATCGAGGAACACGCCGCGGCGCACGAAACGGCGCATGCTCGACAGCGCGATGTTGTTCTGCACGTCCATCCCGACCGCCAGCCCGAAATGCTTGCGATCCTCCGACAGGTAGCCGATCCCGTGCTTCACCGCATCGGCCGGCGTGCGGATCGTCACCGGCTTGCCGTGCACGCGGATTTCACCGGCGTCGACCGGGTCCGCGCCGAACACCGCGCGTGCAACTTCGGTGCGGCCCGCGCCCATCAACCCCGCGAAGCCGAGGATCTCGCCACGCCGCAGCGTGAAGCCGACATCGCGAATCGCACGGCCGCGCGACAGCCCGCGCACTTCGAGCGCAATCTCGTTCGCGGACGTATCGGGCGGCGTGCGGCTTTCCGTATCGAGCTGGCGGCCGACCATCATCGAAATGATCGACTCCATCGACGTGCCGACCATCGGCACGGTCGCGACATACTTGCCGTCGCGCATCACGGTCACGCGATCGGCGATCTGGCGCAGCTCGTCCATCTTGTGCGAGATGTAGACGATGCCGACGCCGTGCGCGCGCAGGTCGCGGATGATGCGAAACAGCTCGGCGATCTCCGCGTTGTTGAGCGCGGCGGTCGGCTCGTCCATGATCAGCGCGCGCGAGTCGAACGACAGCGCCTTCGCGATCTCGACCATCTGCTGCTTCGCGACCGTCAGCCGGCCGACCGGCGTGCGCGGGTCGAGGTCGAGCCGCATCCGCTGGAAGATCGCGGCGGCATCGCGATTCAGCTTGTCTTCGTCGACGAACACGCCGAGGCGGCCGCGCGGCTCGCGGCCGATGAAGATGTTCTGCGCGACGCTCAGGTGGTTCATCAGGTTCAGTTCCTGATGGATGATGCCAATGCCGAGCGCCTGTGCGGCGCGTGGATCGGCAATCTCCACCGCGCGGCCGTCCATCCGGATCTCGCCGCCGTCGCGCTGGTACACGCCGGCCAGGATCTTCATCAGCGTCGACTTGCCGGCGCCGTTTTCGCCCATCAGCGCATGCACTTCGCCGGCGCGCAGGTCGAAGCGGCAGTCGTCGAGCGCCTGCACGCCCGGGAAGCGCTTGCCGATGCCGGTCAATGCAATCAGCGGCGGCGTGGGGTTCGGGTCGAGGTCGGGTTGCATGGAGCGCGGCCCTCAGCTGATCGCACGGTCGAGATGCGTGTAGCCGCCATCGACGAACAGCCACTGGCCCGTCGTGTGCGATGCGCGCTCCGACAGCAGGAACACGGCCGTATCGGCAATCTCGTCGGCCGTCGTGAAGCGTCGGCCGAGCGGCACCTTGCCGGCAATTTCCGCGATCTTCGCTTGCGGATCGTCGAAACCGGCGATCCAGTTCTGATAGAGCGGCGTCATCACCTCGGCAGGGATCACCGCGTTCACGCGCACGCCGTCGTCGCGCAATGCGACGGCCCATTCGCGTGTCAGCGCGAGCTGTGCGCCTTTCGACGCGCAATAGCCGCTCGTGTTGCCCTGCCCCGTCACGGCCGTCTTCGACGAGATGTTGACGATGGCGCCGCGCGCCGCCTTCAGGTGCGGCACGCAGTAGTGCGCCATCACGTAGTAATGGATCAGGTTGCGTTCGAGCGACGCGACGAACGCGTCGCGCCCGGCATCGAGCCCGACGCTGTCGTTGATGCCCGCATTGTTGACGAGGCCGTCGAGGCGACCGAAACGCGCGACGGTCTGCGCGACTGCGTCGCGGCACTGCGCATCGTCCTGCAATTCGACGGAAACACAGGTGGCATTCGGCTGCTTCCGCACGAGTTCGCGCCAGAACGCGTCGTCGGGCGCGTGCCGCGCGAACACCACCGGTATCGCGCCTTCGCCGGCGAGCCGCATCGAGATCGCGGCGCCGATGCCCGACGCGCCGCCGGTCACGATCACGACCTTGTCTTGCAGATTCAAATCCACTTCGCGTCTCCGTCGTTCATGTTGTCGGCACGCACGCCCTGCTTCAGCCGCGGAACCGGTACTGCTCCAGCGATTCGGGCTTCATCTCGATCGAGAAGCCGGGCGCCGTCGGCGGCATGTACGCCGCGCCGCGCACGACGCACGGTTCGACGAAATGCTCGTGCAGGTGATCGACGTATTCGGTCACGCGCCCTTCCTTCGTGCCGGAAATGCATACGTAGTCGATCATCGACAGGTGCTGCACGTACTCGCACAGCCCGACGCCGCCCGCATGCGGACACACGGGCAGCCCGTACTTCGCGGCCATCAGCATCACCGCGAGAATCTCGTTCACGCCGCCGAGCCGGCACGCGTCGATCTGCACGACGTCGATCGCGCCGCGCGCGATGAACTGCTTGAACAGCACGCGGTTCTGGCACATCTCGCCGGTCGCGACCTGCACGGGCGCAATCGCCTTGCGGATCTTGCGATGCCCTTCGACGTCGTCGGGGCTCGTCGGCTCCTCGATGAACCACGGCCGCGCGAACGCGAGCTCGCGCACCCAGTCGATCGCCTCGTCGACTTCCCACACCTGGTTCGCGTCGATCATCAGCTTGCGGTCGGGGCCGATCACCTCGCGCGCGATCGTCACGCGGCGGATGTCGTCCTCGAGGTTCGCACCGACCTTCAGCTTCACGTATTCGAAGCCCTCTTCCACCGCCTCGCGGCACAGCCGGCGCAACTTGTCGTCGCTGTAGCCGAGCCAGCCGGCCGACGTCGTGTAGCACGGGTAGCCGTCGCGCTCGAGTGCGGCGATCCGCGTGGCCTTGCCGGGCGCCTGCCGGCGCAGCAGTTCGAGCGCTTCGTCCGGCGTCAGGCAATCGGTCAGGTAGCGGAAGTCGATCGCGCGCACCAGTTCCTCGGGGCTCATGTCGGCGACGAGCCGCCACAGCGGCTTGCCGACGGCCTTCGCCCACAGATCCCACACCGCGTTGACGACAGCGCCGGTCGCCAGGTGGATCGCGCCCTTGTCGGGGCCGATCCAGCGCAACTGGCTGTCCGACGTCACGTGCCGCCAGAAACGGCCCATGTCCTCGCGGATCCAGTCGAGGTCGAGGCCGACGACGAGGTGACGCATCGCGTCGATCGCCGCGCAGCAGATTTCGTTGCCGCGCCCGATGGTGAACGTGAGCCCGTGCCCTTCGAGCCCGTCGCGGTCGGTTTCGAGCACGACGTAGGCCGCCGAATAATCGGGGTCCGGATTCATCGCATCGGAGCCGTCGAGCTGGCGCGAGGTCGGGAAGCGCACGTCGAGGACGCGCATCGATCGAATGATAGGCATGACGAACCGTCCGTAAAAGGAAATCAGGCCTGCACGGTGCGCTGGCGCTGCTCGCCGAGCCCGTCGATGCCGAGCGTGATCACCTGTCCGGCGCGCAGATAGACGGGCGGCTTCTGCCCGAGGCCGACGCCCGGCGGCGTGCCGGTCGAGATCACGTCGCCCGGTTGCAGGCTCATGAAGCGGCTCAGGTAGCTGATCAGGTGCGGCACGCGAAACACCATCGTCGCGGTCGTGCCGTTCTGGTAGCGGTGGCCGTCGACGTCGAGCCACAGCCGCAGCGCGTGCGGATCGGGCACTTCGTCGGCCGTCACGAGCCAGGGCCCAAGCGGGCCGAACGTGTCGTTGCCCTTGCCCTTGTCCCACGTGCCGCCGCGCTCGAGCTGGAATTCGCGTTCCGATACGTCGTTCACGACGCAGTAGCCGGCGACATGCGACAGCGCATCGGCTTCCGCGATATAACGGCCGCCCTGGCCGATCACCACGCCGAGCTCGACCTCCCAGTCGGTCTTCTCCGAGCCGCGCGGGATCTCCACGTCGTCGTTCGGGCCCGAGATCGCGCTCGTCCACTTGCCGAACACGACCGGTTCCTTCGGCACCTCCATCCCCGATTCGGCCGCGTGGTCGGAATAGTTGAGGCCGATGCAGATGAACTTGCCGACGCGGCCCACGCACGCGCCGAGCCGCGGCGTGCCTTCGACGAGCGGCAGCGACGACGGAGGAATGTCGCGCAGCCGCGCGAGCGACGCCGGGGTCAGCACATCGCCGGCGATGTCGTCGATTACGCCGGACAGGTCGCGGAGCTGGCCGTGCGCATCGAGCAGGCCCGGTTTTTCATGGTATTTGTCGCCAAATCTGAGCAGTTTCATTGCGTTGTCCGAATGGAAGCGGGAAGTGAACGGGGGGAGGTCAGTCGGTTCGGCACGGTCAGTTTGACCAGCCGCCGTCGATCAGGTGGATCGTGCCGGTCGTGAACGACGCTTCGTCGGATGCCAGGTACAGCGCGAGCGCGGCCACTTCATCCGCGCTGCCGATGCGGCCGATCGGCTGGCGCGCGACGAACGCCTGGCGCACCTCGTCGGCCGACACGTGGCGCGTGCGCGCCTGGTCCGCGATCCGCTGCTCCAGCGACGGCGACTCGATCGTGCCCGGGCAGATCGCGTTGCAGCGGATGCCGCGCTCGACGAAATCGGCGGCCACCGCCTTGGTCAACCCGATCACGGCCGCCTTGGTGGTGCCATAGACGAAGCGGTTCGGCACGCCCTTCACGCTCGACGCGGCCGACGCCATGTTGACGATCGATGCGCCGCCGGCTTCGAGCATCGCGGGCAGCAGCGCGCGGATCAGCCGGTACATCGACGTGACGTTCAGGTTCATCGAAAACGCCCATGCGGCGTCGTCGCAGTCGAGGATCGAGCCGTGATGCACGTAGCCCGCGCAGTTGAACAGCACGTCGAACGCGCGTTCGCCCGCGGCGAGCGCCGCGATGTCGCTCGCATCGGTGACGTCGAGCCGCCGCGTGGCCAGCCGGCCGCCCGCGCGTTCGGCGTCGGCCTCGAGCCGCACGAGCGCGGCTTCGTTGATGTCGGTCGCCAGCACGTCGGCGCCCTCGCTCGCGAACCGCAGCGCGGTCGCACGGCCGATGCCCTGCCCGGCCGCCGTCACCAGCGCGCGTTTGCCCTGCAATCTCATGAGCGACTCTCCCGAAAAAGCGGCCACCCGTCGGCCGATTGGCACAAAGGACTAAAGGTCCAACCAATCATAGGAAGTGATCGCGCGTTTGTCACGAAATCGGGATTCAGTATTTACCCGAGCGGGAAAATCGGGCGGATGAAGAAAAATCCGTGCAGGACAGGGCCGGAAAGTCGAGTCCGGGTTTCGTACAAACCCAATATCGGCGCGTCCCTCAGCCGGTTCGTCGTACTTGTCCGCCGCTGCGGCCCCACCAAACTGACAAAAAAGTCATGTTCGCGTCAGGGTCTCAACGGGATCGGCGCGCCATCATGGTGTTGCCGGACCGCGCTTTTCAACCATCGCCTCCCCGCCCGCTTTCGTTCCTGCGGGCACTCCGTCCCCCGGCGATGGACGCCGTGACTGGGCGAGCAGACACGGTGCGCGGGCCGATTTTCCGCCCCGGACTTCCCCGTCCGGGGCGTTTTTGTCCGTGGTTTCCAAGAAAATAAGCGTGGATTGTTTCTAAATCGGCAAAAGGTAATTTGAGCCAGACAGGATGTTTTTTCCGGTCACAGACGCTTACATTTAGCGCACCACTCATGGAAACCGCTACGGATTCGCCATCGGGTAGTGACATCCACTGCCACGGCCGAAACCGCACGAGCTTTAGGAAACGGCAAAATGAAGGCCTCCAAATCCCTGCCTGCGCTCGATCCCGCCGACGTCCACGTCGAAATTCTCGAACGTTCCGATACGCTGCTCGTCGTCCGCTGGGTCGAGCCCGGTCGCTGTCACTACGGTGAACAGCGCTGGCGCCGCCGCTTCGCGCAGCGTACCGGCACCTGCGCGCTGTCGCGCCAGGTCATCCATCGCGGCGACGAAGTATTCCGACCGGCCGAACGCCCGGCACCTGCGAATGCGGCCGCGATGATCTCCGCCGCCGAGGTACTCGCACTGGCCGGAAGCAGGTAAAACCTGCCGGCCGCGCGCGGAAGCTTGCTGCGTCACGCCGCGAGCACGTCCTAGAAGCGCCGGTCTAATTCCCCCGCTTGTCTGTCACGTCCGCCCGCACTATCGTTACACCACTCAATGTAACGATTACGTGCTGCGGCCGATCGGCCGTGCCGATGGAGACAGACATGCATGCATGGAGTGCGCGCCACGTCCCGGCGCAGGGCGGCAAGGTCGCGGTCGTAACCGGCGCCAACAGCGGTCTCGGCTGGCAGCTCGCGGAAACGCTGGCCGCGAAAGGCGCGACGGTCGTGATGGGCTGCCGCGACGCGGCGCGCGCCGCGCAGGCGGCCGACGCGATTCGCCAGCTTCATCCCGATGCACGCGTCGAAGTCGATCCGCTCGACCTCGCCGATCTCGCGTCGATCGCACGTTTCGCGGGCGATATCTCCGAACGCCACGGCCGCGTCGACATCCTCTGCAACAACGCCGGCGTGATGTTCCTGCCGCTGCGGCACACGCGCGACGGCTTCGAGATGCAGTTCGGCACCAACCACCTCGGCCATTTCGCGCTGACCGGCCATCTGCTACCCGCCTTGCGTGCGTCACGGCGCGCACGCGTCGTGACGATGTCGAGCGGCTTCAATCGCGGCGGCCGGATTCGCGTCGACGACCTGCGTGCCGAACACCGCTACAACCGTTATCTCGCCTATTGCGACAGCAAGCTCGCGAACCTCGTGTTCGCGATCGAGCTGCAGCGCCGTTTCGAGCGCGCGGCGTTCGCGGGAATCAGCGTGGCCGCGCACCCCGGCTATGCGGCGACCAACCTGCAGTTCGCGGGCCCGGCGATGGACAGTTCGCCCGCGCGCGCCGCGCTGATGCGTGCGGCGAACCGTTATCTCGCGCAGCCGGCCGACCAGGGTGCGCTGCCCGCGATTCATGCGGCAACGTCACCCGATCTCGCGGGTGGCGCGTACATCGGGCCGTCCGGCTGGTTCGAGTCGCGCGGGCTGCCGGCGCCCGCGAGCGTGCCGCGCCCGGCACGCGACGTAGCCGCGGCGGCGCTGCTGTGGGAGGCGTCGGAAGCCGCGACGGGTGTGCGCTTCCTCAGTTCGGGTGCGCCGGCCGGACGCGCGCCGGGCCGGCCGTTCGACACGACAGCCGAAGCGCGCTGAACCCCATGCCGCCATTCGCAATATTCTTCATACGTATTGCGCGGACTGAAAAGAAAGCCCGTTGAAAGACTGATCCAGCGCGCCACTGTTACCACACAGGAAACAATTTATCGTCAAAATCGGCGTTTACCCTGAATCCTCTGGTGACTAAGATTTGATCAATCGCTCAAGACATGGTGTCGAGAGCGAACTCAATAAAACACCCGGAGGTCACCATGAAATCGCTCGTTTCCGCAGTCGTTGCCGCTGTCGCCCTGTCCGCTTCGTTCGGCGCATTCGCGCAAAGCACCGTGACCCGCGCACAAGTGCGTGGCGAACTGGTTCAGCTCGAACAAGCCGGCTACAAGCCGGGCGTGTCGAGCCCGTACTACCCGAACGACATCCAGAGCGCCGAAGCGCGTATTCATGGTGCCGACACCAGCGGCTACGGCGCACAGCCGGCTCCGCTCGTCCACTCGGGCGCCCCGGCAGCCGCATCGACGAACGCACGCGACTCGATCTTCTTCGGCCAGTAAGCCGATGCGCCCCCGGCGGGCGCCGCGCGTCGCGCGATGAAGTACGGCAGTCCGGACGAGCCCCTTCGCGGGGCTCGTCTTGTTTCATGAAACGCATACCTCCGCCGCCCGGCAGCGGGTGGCTTCGCCCGGACGCCTGGCGTCCGGGTGCCTTTTCGCGGCGGGGCAGGCGTGACGAAGCCGTATGCGCTGCCGATCAGCGCGCCGCGGCTGCGGCAGGCACCGATCGCGACAGCACGCGCCAGCGCGACAGCAACTCGTCGCGATCGACGTAACAGCCCTGCAGGTGGCGTCGGCCCGTCGACGGATCGAACTCGGTACGCGCATGCAGTACGCGCCGGTTGTCGAACGCCCACATGTCGCCCGCCCGCAACCGGCGCTGCACACGGAAACGCGGCTCGCGTGCGAGCGCGAGAAACCGCCGGTACGCGCGATAGACGGCCGCGACCGAGCCGGCCGGCGCATCGAGCGGCCCGCGCAGGAAGTTCGCGACGCGCACCTCCGTCACGTTGCCGCGCGCATCGAGCCCGATCACCGGCGCCGAACAGCGGTAGTCGCTGTGCGCACTCTTGTTCCAGAACTCGAACGGCGTCGACGCCAATTGCTCGAAATCGGCCGGATGCTCGCGCCGCAGCGCGTCGGCCAGCGCAAAGCCGTCGAGAAAGATGCTGTCGCCGCCCGTCGCTTCGTTGGCCAGGCAATGCAGGAACTGCACGCCCGGCTGCAACTCGCGTGTCGGCAGGTCGGTATGCGGCGGCAGGTTCAGCGACGTATACGCATTGCTGTCCGGACGCGGTTTCGATTCGACATCGAACAGCACACCGAAATTGCTTTCGCGGATCAGGCCGATGCGGCGCGCGATCTCGTCGACACGTCCGCGCTCGGCCGGCACGCCTTCGACGAGCGTCAGCCCCGTGCGCTGCAGCGCGGCGAGCCACGCGAGCAGCGCGCCGTCGTCCTCCATCACGTCGCGCCACGCGAATACGCCGATCGCCGTCGCATCGTCGCCGGTCCATACATGCCGCCCGTGCGCGGCCAGACGCTCGGCGCGCGACGCGTCGTCGTATGCATGCGCACGCAACCAGCCCGGCGACCACGCGCTGCGATGGCCGTCGTTCCACTCGACATGCAGCGCACCATCGGTTTCGACATGCACGGTGAGCGCCGACAGATCGGCGCGCGCATCGGCAATCTCGAACACCTGCTCGCGCGTGACCGCATGCACGCATGCCGAACACGCGCAGTTGTCGCGCAGCCAGTCGAAATGGAACGGTGATCGTCGCGTGTCGCTCCACTCGACGTCCACCGCCCCATCGCCGATCGTCGCCGCCGCGATGGCCGCGTCGGCCGAAAACGTCCGCCAGTCCTCGATACGGTGTTGCGCTGCTGCCTGCATCGTTGCCTCCCGGAAACGCCCGCTACGCGTGTGGTGCGAGCAAAAACCCGCCGACCATCCGGTGCATGCGTGCGGCCTGCGGGCTCGTCCCGAGCGCGCGCCAGCAGCCGTGCACCAGTCCTTCTCCCATCCAGCCGTGCGCGAGCCCGCCGGCCGCGCGAATCCGTTCGACGTACACGCGCGCGTCGTCGCGCAGCGGATCGTGTTCCGCGCCGATCGCGAGCACCGGCGGCAGGCCGTCGAAACGCGCCGCCTCGAGCGGCACCGACGCGCGCAACAGCGGGTTATCTGCCCGCAGCACGGCGGACAAATCACCATCCCAGTACAGTTCACGATAGCGACGCACGTCGTCGAGCGTCAGCATCGGCGCGTGCGCTTCCGTCTCGCGCGCGGGCGATTGCGGTTCGAAGCCGAGCATCGGATAGACGAGCGCGACGCCGTCGACGTTGCGTTCGTCCGCATCGCGCAGCGCGGTGGCCACGGCCGCCGCGAGCATCCCGCCCGCGCTGTCGCCCGCGAGCGTCAATGGATGCACGCACGGCCCGAACGGCCAGCGTGCGTCGCGTGCGGCGCGTGTGACTTCCAGGCAATCTTCGAGTGCGGCCGGCGCGCGGTGTTCGGGCGCAAGGCGATAGTCGACGGCGATCACGTCGAGCCCCGTGTCGGCCGCGAGTTGCGCGGTGATCAGCGCATGGCTGTCGAGCGAGCCGACGACGAAACCGCCGCCATGAAAAAACAGCACCGTGCCGCGCGATGAGCCATGTGCGGACGCATAGCGCCGCAGTGCGATCGCGCGCCCGTCCGGCGCATGCCACACGGCGTCCTGCTGCACGATGCCGGGCGGCAGTGCGGCCGGCGTCCATTCGGCCGCGAAGCGGTCGTAGAGGCGGCGCTGCTCGCCGGGCGAGCGCGCCGCCGCATCGGCCGGGTACCACGCGTCGACGGCGGCGACGAACGCCTCGATTTCCGGCTCGAGCATCGTGCGCGCTCCGCAGTCGAGAGTTGAAGGATGACGAGCGCCGCTAGCGGCGCGGCGGCAGCCCGATCACGCGGCCCGCATAGGCAGGCGCCGCGCAATCGCGCTGCAACGCGTGCAGTTCGGCCACGCGTGCAGCCACGTCCTCGTCGAACGGCGCCGATTTCGCGCCGTCGCGCGTATCGACGTGCAGCAGCATCTGCTCGCTCGCTGATACCGCGTCGTCATGCCCTTGCGCGAACAGTTCGAGATACAGGTGCAGCCGCTTTGCGTCGTACGCGAGCACACGCGCATCGACGCGCACCTGCGTGCCCTCCTTGATCTCGTGCAGGTAGTTCACGTGCGCTTCGAGCGTATAGACCGAGCACCCCCGCTCGCGACGTGCGGTGTCGTCGAGCCCGATGCGATCGAGCAACGCATCGGTCGCGAAGCTGAAGATCAGCAGGTAGAACGCATCGCGCAGGTGGCCGTTGTAATCGACCCATTCGGGCCGCACCACGTCGCGGTAAATCGTCAGCGGGGTATCGCCCGTCATCGTCTAGTCCTCGAATCGCATCCCGTGCCGCGCCTTCACCGCGGCGATCGATTTCAGCACCTCGGTGATGCACTCGTCGCGATAGCGTTCGAGTTCCTTGATGCTGCGCGTGCCCTGCTGTTCGGTCGTGCCTTCGACGACGCTGTCGATCAGCGCGTCGGTCAACGTCGGCGCGACCAGCTTCGTCCACGGCAGTTCGAGCGCCGGGCCGAACTGCTGCATGAAGTGTCGCATGCCCGCGTCGCCGCCGGCCAGCGTGTAGGTCAGGAACGTGCCCATGAACGACCAGCGGATGCCCGCGCCGAAGCGGATCGCATCGTCGATCTCGCCGGTCGTCGCGACGCCTTCGTTGACCAGGTGCAGCGCCTCGCGCCACAGCGCTTCGAGCAGGCGATCGGCGATGAAGCCCGGCACCTCCTTGCGCACGTGCAGCGGCCGCATGCCGAGCTTGCGATAGATCTCCATCGCGCCTTCGACCGCTTCCGGCGACGTGCGCGCCCCGCCGAGCACCTCGACGAGCGGCAGCAGGTAGACGGGGTTGAACGGGTGGCCGACCACGCAGCGCTCGGGATGCGTCGCCCGCGCGTAGAAATCGGTCGGCAGCAGCCCCGACGTCGACGACGCGATGATCGCGTCGGGCTTCGCCGCGCGGCTGATCTGTTCGTGCAGTTCGAGCTTCAGCGCCTCGCGCTCGGGCGCACTTTCCTGGATGAAATCGGCATCGGCGACGCACGCCTCGATCGTCGAGACGAAGCGCAGCCGCGCGGGATCGGCGCCCGGCGCGAGGCCGACGCGCTCGAGCGCGGGCCATGCGTTCGCGACATTCGCGCGCAGCCGCTCTTCCGCGCCCGGCGCCGGGTCCCACACGACCACGTCGAGACCGTGCGCGAGCGCACGGGAAATCCACCCGCTGCCGATCACGCCGGTGCCGATGGCGGCGAACGTCTTGATGTCGGTCTTCACAGCCATGTCAACGCATCCTTCAAATCAGGGGAAATCGGTGGGCGGCCACGCCTGGATGCGTGCCGCCGCGTCATGTCAGTCGGCGCGGGAACTCACGCGAATTCGGCGATCGCGCGACGTTCGAGCAGACGCTCGCCGCGCGCCGGCAGGCCGAGCTTGCGGCGGCCTTCGGCCGGCGTCAGCACGCGGCCGCCGAGCCGTTCGACGATCTCGCGGGCGCGCTCGACGAGCGTGCCGTTGGTCGCATGCACGCCGCGATCGAGCCAGATGTTGTCTTCGAGACCGACGCGCACGTGGCCGCCGAGCAGCATCGCCTGCGCGACCATCGGCATCTGCATGCGGCCGATCCCGAAGCCGGCCCAGTGCGCACCCGGCGGCAGGTTGTCGACCATCGCCTTCATCGTGCCCGTATCGGCCGGTGCGCCCCACGGAATGCCGAGGCACAGCTGGAACAGCGGCGGATTGTCGAGCAGTCCTTCCTTCAGCAGTTGCTTCGCGAACCACAGATGGCCCGTATCGAAGATCTCCAGTTCCGGCTTCACGCCGAGTTCCTGGATGCGTTTCGCGCCGGCGCGCAGCTGCGCGGGCGTCGACACGTAGATGTAGTCGCCGTCGCCGAAATTCAGCGTGCCGCAGTCGAGCGTGCAGATCTCGGGCAGCAGGTCCTCGACGTGCGCGAGACGTGTGAGGCCGCCGACCAGGTCGGTGCCCTTGCCGAAGCGCATCGGATCTTCGCCCGGGCCGATCTCGAGATCGCCGCCCATGCCGGCCGTCAGGTTGATGATCACGTCGACGTCGGCCGAGCGGATGCGGTCGACCACTTCGCGGTACAGGTTCGGGTCGCGGCTGCCGCGGCCCGTCTGCGGATCGCGCACGTGGCAATGCGCCACCGTCGCACCGGCCTTCGCGGCCTCGATCGCGGCTGCCGCGATTTCCTTCGGCGTGACGGGAATCGCCGGATGCTTGCCGACCGTGTCGCCCGCGCCGGTGACGGCGCAGGTGATGATGACTTCATGGTTCATGCTGGGTGCCTCGCTTGATTCGGGTTGTGTCGCATTGCTGGGGTGGCGCGGGCGCCGGCCGTCACAGGCCGAGATACGCCTTCACGGCAGGCAGGCCGTCCTTGCCGTCGAACGTCTTGACGCCCGCGAGCCACGGATCGAGCACCTGCGGATTCTTCTTCAGGTAGGCCTTCGCGGCCTCGGCCGGCTTCGTCTTGTTCATCACCGACTGCATCAGCTGATTCTCGAGCTGCGTCGAGAAGCGCAGGTTCGTGACGAGCTTGCCCGCGTTCGGGCACCGCGAAATGAAGTCGGGCGCAGTGAGCGTGTACACGCGCGCCTCGCCGTAGTTCGGCCCGAACGACGCGTCGCCGCCGGACAGGTAGTTCATGCTGAGCTGGATGTTCATCGGATGCGGTTCCCACCCGAGGAAAACAACCCACTTCTTCTCGCGAACCGCGCGCTCGACCGTCACGAGCATCCCGGCCTCGCTCGATTCGACGAGCTTGAAGCCGCCGAGCCCGTACTGGTTCGTGTCGATCATCTTCTGGATCGTCGCGTTCGCGCTGCTGCCCGGCTCGATCCCGTAGATCTTGCCGTCGAGTTCAGCGCGGTGCTTCGCGATGTCCTCGAAGGTCTTCAGGCCTGCCTGGTATTCATAGCTCGGCACCGCGAGCGTCGCCTTCGCACCGGACAGGTTCGGCGGCTCGACGACGTTGATCGACTTGCTGTCGAGGAACGGCTGGAGTTGCTTCTGCTGCACCGGCCACCAGTAGCCGAGCGACACGTCGAGCTGCTTGCTCTTGAGACCGGCGAACGAGATCGGCACCGACGCGATCGTCGTGGTCGGCTTGTAGCCGAGCGCCTCGAACACGGTCGACGCGAGCGCCGTGGTCGACGTGATGTCGGTCCAGCCGATATCCGCGAAACGCACGGTACGGCAGGTCGCGGCATCGGTCTCGGCCAGCGCCGCATTCGTGAACGCGCCGGTCGCCAGCACGGCCGCGGCAAGCGCGGCGATCTTCGTCGACTTCATGGTTCGGTTCCTCCCGGTTGGTCTCGCGGCAGCCGGTGCGCGGAGTGTGCGCCGGCCTGCATCGTGGGAGTAAAAGTAACGAGCCATATTCGCCGCGAGAAGACCGCCGGCGACCTGTTCTTGACTATTTGCGACTATGAGTGGAAACCACTACGTACGGGCTGTGTCAGGCGTGACAGGGGTTTTCCGTGGGCTTTGACGGGGATTGGCTTGTCCGGATGCGGCGTTGCGGGAGGCCGACCAGTCGTGCTTCGAAGACGGTGTTCGAGCGGGCCTGATGATGGCAAGATTCGGATTCAGGCAGCGCGACATATCCGTGGTCGTGATCAGGTCGATTCCGCCCACGATTCCACCCGGGTTCCTCGACACCCTCCGATGAACAGGAAAAGCCGTCCCCGCCAGCACACGGCACCACCGGCCCGCAAGCCCGCCGGTGGTCCGCTGCAGTGGATCAACGGACTCACCGTGGCGCGTGGCTATCAATTGCCGTGGCTGCCTCACGATCTGCTTGCCGGCGTCACGCTCAGTGCCGTTCTCGTGCCTGCCGGCATGGCATACGCGCAGGCGGCGGGCCTGCCCGCCGTCAACGGGCTCTATGCATCGTTTGCCGCGATGCTTGCGTATGCGCTCTTTGGCCCAAGCCGCATCCTCGTCCTCGGACCCGACTCCGCGCTGGTCGCGCTGATCGCCGCAAGCATCATGCCGCTTGCTCGCGGCGACGCCACTCACGCGCTGGCGCTTGCCGGGGCGCTCGCGATACTCACGGGCGCGATCTGCATCGCGGTCGGGGCGCTCAGGCTCGGATTCGTCACCGAGCTTCTGTCGCTGCCCATCCGGTACGGTTTTCTGAACGGCATCATGCTGACGATCGGCATCGGACAGTTGCCAAGGCTGCTTGGTTACGAAGGCAAGGGCGAATCGTTCGTCGAGCAGGTGCGCGACGTGGTGGAAGGCATCTCGGCATCGAAGGTGAACGCAACATCGTTCGCGCTCGGCGTCGCTGCGCTCGTGCTGATACTCGCCTGCAAACGGCTCTGGCCCAAGGCGCCAGGCGTGCTGCTCGCCGTGGCGGGCGCGACGGTCGCGGTGATGTGCTTCGATCTGTCCCGGCGCGCGGGCGTCGCAACCGTCGGCGCGATCGCGCAAGGCCTGCCCGTGCCGCGCATCCCCCGTGTCGCCCTCGGCGACTGGCTGCATCTCGCTGGTAGCGCAGCAGCGATCGCGCTCGTTTCGTTCACGGATATCAGCGTGCTGTCACGGACCTACGAACTGCGCAACGACACCCGCGTGGACCGGAATCACGAATGCGTCGCGCTCGGGCTGTCGAACATCGCCGCCGGTCTGGTGCAGGGGTTCGCAGTGAGCGCGAGCGGATCCCGCACGCCCGTCGCGGAGGCGGCGGGCGCAAAGACCCAGGCGACCGGTGTGGTGGCCGCCGCCGTCGTCGCCGCGCTGCTCCTGTTCGCGCCACGCGCGCTTGCGCATACGCCGCAATCCGCGCTGGCTGCCGTCGTGATTGCAGCATGCCTGAACATGGTCGAGGTGCGGGGCGTCATGCGGCTTTATCGTCTGCGCAAAAGCGAATTCGTCCAGGCGGTGGTGTGCTTCGTCGGCGTTGCAGTCCTTGGTGTCGTGAACGGCATTGCACTGGCGCTGCTGCTCACCGTACTGTCGTTTCTATGGCGTGCGTGGCGACCTTACGACGCCGTGCTCGGGCGAGTCGACGGCATGAAGGGCTATCACGACGTGTCGCGCCATCCGGAAGCACGGCGCGTACCCGGGCTCGTGCTGCTGCGCTGGGATGCGCCGCTCTTTTTCGCCAATGGGGAAATCTTTCGTGAGCGCGTGCTGCGCGCCGTCGACGAGTCGCCCGAGCCGGCGCGCTGGATCGTCATCGCGGCGGAGCCCGTGACCGATATCGATCTGACCGCCGCCGATGTGCTCGAACGGCTGCACGGCGAACTGGCGGCGCGACAGGTCAAGCTGGTCTTCGCGGAGCTGAAGGGCCCCGTCAAGGACAGCCTCAAGCACTACGGCATGTACGGCATGTTCGGCGACAGCTACCTCTTCCCGACAATCGGCGAAGCGGTAAACCGTTATGTGGAAACGCATCAGATCGAGTGGCACGACTGGGAAGACGCCCGCAGATAGGGTGTAGTCTGATAGTCAGCGACACATCGGAGGCGGTATGGAACGAGAGCTGAAGCTGCGGGTTTCCGTCAAGGATCTCGACAAGGTGCGCCACGCACCGCTACTTGCGAAGTCCGGCGGTACCCACGCGCGTCAACAGCTGACGAGCACGTACTTCGACACTTCCGCGCTTGAATTTCACAAATGTGCGGCTTCGCTGCGCGTACGAGCGGTCGGCAACGACAGGATCCAGACATTGAAACTGGAAGGGTCGCCGCAGGCCGGCCTCTTCGATCGGGACGAATTCGAGATGCCGGTCGACGGCGACGTCCCCGATCTGAAACTGCTGCGGGACAAACTCCCCGACGACAGCAACTGCGGCCGCCTGGTTCGCGACGATGCCACGGCACCCGATCTCCACCCCGTGTTCGTCACGCGGATCAAGCGGACGGTTTTACCGCTGCGCCTGCCGTCCGGCGATGAGGTCGAGGTTGCGCTCGACAAGGGGACGGTCGACGCGGATTCGAATTCGGTCCCGATCGCCGGAGTCGAACTGGAGCTGAAACGAGGCCGCCCTGAAAACCTGTACGGCATCGCACTGGAGTTGCTCGACACCGTGCCATTGCGCATCGATCACGAGAGCAAGGCCGATCTCGGCTACGAACTGCTCGTCGCCGAGCACCAGCCGGCCGTCAAGGCAAAACCGGTGCAACTGAAGAAGCACGATTCAGTCGAAGACGCCTTCTGTCGGATCGTGCGCAACTGCCTGGACCAGGTCCACGCGAATGAGCGCGGCGTCGAGTCGGGCCATGATCCGGCGAGCATTCATCAGATGCGCGTGGGGCTTCGCCGGCTGCGTTCGGCGCTCGACCTGTTCGAGAAGGTGATTCCCGCGTATCCCGGCCTTGACGACGAGTTGCGCTGGATCGCCGGCGAACTCGGCGCCGCGCGTGACTGGGAAGTGCTTGCTGGAACGACGCTCGAGCGTGCCGGCACGAACGGCAATGCGGACGAGATCCGCGCGGTCCGCGACGCCTGCCAGCGCATTGCCGTCACCCATCGCCAGCGTGCGGCCACCGCCATCCAGGCGGTACGCTACACGCGTCTCGCGTTGCAGCTGGCGTCATGGTTGAACCGAAAGGGCTGGCGCGACGGGATGTCCGACGAACAGCGCGATGCGATCATGCAGCCCGCGAGTCCTTTCGCTCACGACGTTCTGCGTTGCCGGCACCGGAAACTGATCAAGCGCGGCAAAAAGCTCGCCGATCTCGACGATCATCGTCGTCACCGTGCCCGCATCGCGGCGAAGAAGGTCCGGTACGCGACGGAATTCTTCGCGTCGCTGTGCCGCAAGCAAGCCGTCCGATCATATGTCGGCGCGCTGACCGCGCTTCAGGATGATCTGGGCTGGCGTAACGATGCCGTGGTCGCGGATCACCTCCTGAAGTCGCTGCCTCGCACAGCGCCCGACGCCGCGCCGGGCGCGGGCTTTGCTCGCGGCTTTCTGGCCGCGCGTGCCGCGGCCGATCATCAGGCGATGAAGAAGCTGTGGGGCCGCTTCAAGCGGCTGTCGCCACCGCACTGAACCGGCGCGGTGCCAGTTGGAACGCTCACGATCCATTACGCCGGCCCATCGACGTGCTGGATCAGTAGCGGTCGGCGACACCATCGATCCCGCGCTCGTGCAGTTCGCGCACCAGCCCCGCACGCATCGTCGCGACATCCGAAAACGCGGGCCGCCGATGCGCGGCGATTTCGGCAGCCGTATACGGCGTGAAATCGCGCGGCAGCGCATCACGGTTCATCGTCGTGAGCACCCAGTTCAGCACGTCGGCCAGTTCGCGATCCGACAACGCCGAATTCGACGCGCCGGGCACGCGCATCACGTACTCGCGCCCGGCCGGCAGATGCGTGAAATAGCCGAGCGAATTCGCGAGCGGCGGCACCTTGCCCGGAATGCCGCCGCCCGTCGCCGTATGGCAGCCCATGCAGTTGAGCACCCAGTGCTGCCGCGCGAGCGCGGCATCGGCCGCGCCGTCGGCATGCGCGGGCGATGCGACCGCGACGGCGGCAGCGCCTGCCAACAGCAGCCACGACGACAGGCGCCGCGAGAGAGCGCCGTGCCGCGACGACAACGCACCCCGCGTGCCCTGCGCGGAGGCGCTCGCACGAGACGCGCAAGCGCCGTTCACAGGCCGAGCCCCTTGACCACCACCGCGCGCTGCGCATGCACGTCCGTGCCGTCCATCTGCTTCGCGCGTGCCGCACGGATATCGGCCGCGGTGAACGGCTTCGCGTCGCCGTGCTGCGCGTTGAGGTCGAACACGACGTAGTTCAGCACATGTGCAATGTCATCGTCGCTCGCACTCGCGAACGAAGGCATCTTGAAGTTGTAGTGCTTGTCGTGCACCGTGATCTCGCCGAACATCCCGTGCAGCAGCGTCGCGACCAGCTGCGCCCGCCCGGCCTCGGCCGCCGCGTACTTGCCCGGATACTCGGTCAGCGACGGCGCCAGGCCGTCCTGCCCTTTCCCGCCCGCCTGGTGGCACACCGCGCACTGCGCGTCGAACAGGCCTTTCCCGGCCGGGTAATGCACGGTGTCCTGCGCGCCGGCCGCGTGCGGCAACGTGAAGGCCGCGACAGCCGTCATGCATGCAAAGACCCGCTTTCCTGCTTGCTTCACTTTCATTGCTTTGCCGCTCCCAGCAGAACCGAAACCGAACAGTGGTAATTCGAATTACCGTTCGCCATGCACCAGTTGATGTCGTTGTTCAACGACAGCTTGTACAGCGGCTTCTCGCGCTCGTTGCGGTTGCAGAAGCACTTGCCGCACGACGTCTTGCCGCAGCAGTCGTTGTACGACACGATGTAGTCCGAACCGTCGTGCGGATTGCGGCAGGTGCCGATCCACGTGATCGGCGACGGCGTCGTGCCGGGCGGGCAGCTGCTCGACGTGCCGCCGCAGCAGCTGCAGAGCCAGCCGTCGATCGCGCAGTATTTCCAGTAGTCGCAGCTCGTCGGGTCGTCGCTCGCACCGGCGGTGGCGCCGGACGCACCCGACGCCGCATCGGCCGCATATGCGGTGCGGTCGACCGGCAGCAGCGGCAGCAGCGCCGATCCCACCAGCACCTTGCCGAGCTTCGCCATCGCGCTGCGCCGCGAACTGTGCTGCGCGACGCCGCGCGCCGACCGCTCGAACCATGAATCAAACAGGCCCATGTCGTTGTTCTCCCATGACGTTGTAAATGGATCGGCCGGTCATGCGTGCCGCGCGTGTGCGTCGTGGCTGTGATCGCCGTGCACGAACTGCTGCAGCGAAGCGACGCCGCGCTCCTTCGCCTCGAACAGGCTCTCGAGATGCTCGCGCGTGTTGACGAGCCCCTTTGCGCGCACGGTGCCGGTTTCGTCGAGCAGTACCGCGTACGGCAGCTTGCCGATCTGGTACGCGAGGCCGAGTTCCTGCGACAGCACGTACGGGAAGCGCGCGACGTCGTGCTTTTGCGCGAAGCGCGCGTGTTCGTCGAAATCGCCGTCGCTCGCGAGCACGATGTTCACCGCCATCGATTCGCTTGCCTGCAGCGACGGCAGCAGCGGCAGCAATTTCTTGCAGACCGGGCACGTCGGCGACAGGAAGAACAGCAGCGTCGCGTTGCCCGACGCGTCGATGCCGCCAACCTTCACCTGCGAGCCGCGGATGTCGGTCAGTTCGAACGTCGGCGCGATCGCACCGACCGCCGGCCCCTTGTCGATCATCAGCGCGCCGGCCGGCATGATGCGTTCGTACAGGATGCCGATCTGGCGCACCAGCGCGAGGCAGATCGCGCCGAGCGCGAGGACGGCCACCCACAGCAGGGCGGTGGAAACGGCAAGAGCGGTTTGCATCATGAATTCCTCAGGTGGGAAAGGCGCGGTACGTTGGCGAGCAGCACGTCGACGGTGAGCAGCGCGCAGACGATCAGCAGCACGGAGAAGAACAGCGTCAGGTAGTCGAACCACACGACGGCGCGCGTGCCCGGTTCGACGAACGCGGTGGCGGCCAGTGCGACGAGCAGCAGTACGCGGCCGACATGCAGCCAGCCGATGCCGCGCGGCGCATCCGTGCGTGCAGTGGTAAAGCCGGAGCAGCCGCAGTCGATGTCGGTATGGCCGCGCAGCAGGTTGATCGCGAGCCCGGCCGCGAAGGCCAGCAGCAGCGCGATCAGGCCGATCGCGCCGGCCGTGCGCGTATCGGGAAACAGCAGCGCCGCGGCGCCGAGCGCTTCCGCGAGCGGAAGCGCGAACGCGACGGGCGCGGTCAGCGCATCGAGCAGCAGCCGGTAGCCGGCGAGCGCCTGCCGGAACGCGGCGGGCCGGCGCATCTTCGCGAAGGCGCCGAGCAGCACGACGGCAGCCGCGCCGGCCTGCGCGCTGGTGGCGAGTACGGGATCGAGCGTCATCGCGGCCTCACGGGTTGACGAGCAGCGTCGACGTATTGCCGATCTGCTTCTCGACGTGCTGCAGCTTGCCGGTGCGCGCATCCATCACGACGAGATCGGACGTCGCCGTCAGCCCGTAGAACAGCGGCTTGTCGTCCTCGCTGACCTGGATCGACACGAGCGGCTCGATCTTCTGCTGCGCGAGATCCCAGCGCGCGACGCGCTGCTTCGTCTTCAGGTCGACCACCCACACCTGCGTGCCGGGATCCTTGTGCGAGCCGTCGGTGCCCTTGTGCATCAGCACGTAGTAGCGGTTCTGCTTCGCCTGCACTGCCGTCTGCTGCATGCCGCCCGGGCGCCAGCCTTCGGCGCGTTCGGCGTCCGTCAGCAGCGACCACGGCTTGCCGAACAACGGCTTGTCGCCGCTGAAGTCGGCGCTGCGCACGTTGCCGCCGTAGGTCGTGAACAGGTAGCCGCCCTGGTACCGCGACGCGTTCACGAACGCCGGATCCTTGTCGACGTCGATGAACGCGTCCGACATCGCGCGCTTCGTCTCCTTGCCGTTCGCGTCGAGCGTGACGATCAGCGCCTTGCCGCTTTCACACAGCGCGGTGAAGCGGTCGTTGCCCGACGGATACGCGAGCACGCAGGCGGCCGTGTCGATCTCCGACAGCACCTTCTTCGACACCGCGTCGATCACCGTCATCGACGCGGCCGGCGTGATGTTCGCGACATACAGCCGCTTGCCGTCGGCGCTGAACGCGGTGTTGTACGGCGACGGCACATGCTGTGCGTGCTTCGCCGGGATCACGATCTCGCCCGTGTGATCGAGCGTCGTGTTGTCGGTCATCTCGACGACGTCGGTACGCGTGCCGTGCGAGCCGCGCGAGAAGTAGGTCGTCGCGACGAAGCTCGTCTTGTGATCCGGCGAAATCGCGACGCCGGGGCCGAAGCCGCCGTCGATCTGGCCGAGCAGCTTCTTCGCGTCGCCGTCGTACACATAGATGCGCCCGTCGGTCATCGACGGCATCGAGATGTCGACGACATAGACTTCGTGCGGATGCCACGGCGGCATCTTCTGCACGACCAGTTCCTCGGGCTTTTCCGTCGCGTTCGCGCTGCCGGCCCACGCCGCCGCGAACGCCAGCGTCGCCGCGAGCGCCGCGGTTCGTCGCCTTGTCCTCATGTCGCCTCCAGTTGGGGATTCACGTAATGTGGGGCGACTGTAGTTCGACAATAAATCCGGTCAGCACCAGGACCGGCAACGCGTGCGTGCCGATTCGGGATATTGGAAATGCGCGCGAAAGCCTCGTCGCCGCGTGCCCTCCGACCCTCTGGAGAATGCACGCGGAATAGCGCTCCTCCTTATTGCGCCGACCGCTCGGTCGGTTTAATCTTTCGCGGTCCTGCTCGATCCCCCGGAGGCCCAGTGTTCGTGTTTCACGAGATGTTCGACGACGCGGACCGGCATGCCGAGGCGCTGCGCGGCTGGAACCAGCGCTACGACCAGATCGGTCCGGGCTCGTACCGCAGCGCGGTCAAGCACGCGGTGCTCGACGGCCTGCAGCTGTTCCAGGAAGCCGCGAACGTGCGCATCATCCAGCGCGGCCGGCTGCCGCCCGGCCATACGGTGTTCGGCATGCCGCTCACCGGCGCCGGTGCGTTCGCGTTCGGCGGCGCGCGCATCGAACGCGGCACGATGGTGGTGGCGCGTGGCGGCGCACCGTTCGAACTGCACTCGCCCGACGACATGTCGCTGATCGGCGTCGTCGTCGATGCCGGGCTGCTGCAGCAGGTCGAGGATGCAGCCGATGTGCGGCTCGATGAAACGACGCTGCGGCGCGGCGTCGTCGACATGCCGGCCGCCGTGCTGATGCGCGCGAGCGTGCAGATCGCGACGCAGCTCGAACGCGTGCTGTCTTCGCCCGAAACGTACGGCGACGCCCGCGTGCAGCGCGAGCTGCGCGGCGAAGTCGGCAACGTGCTCGTCGATCTCCTCGCGTGCCGGATGCCCGAGCCGTCGAACCGGCTCACGCACGCATGCCGCGCCGACATCGTGCGCCGCGTGCACGACTACGTGATCGAGCACCCGGAAGCGCCGGTCGACGTGCTGAGCCTGTGCGCGCAGTTGCGCGTGAGCCGGCGCACGATGCAGAACAGCTTCCAGTCGGTCGTGCAGACGAGCCCGTTGCACTACGTGCGCTCGCTGCGCCTGTCGCAGGTGCGCCGCATGCTGCTCGACACGCGGCAGGCCGATCTGCCGATCAGCGATGCGGCCGCGCACTGGGGCTTCATCCATCTCGGCCATTTCGCGAACGCGTACAAGGCGCAATTCGGCGAACTGCCGTCGACCACCGCGCGCCGTTCCGTGCGCAGCGCGAAAACGCGCTGACACGCGCAAAACCCGCGATAATCTCCCGCTGACCGTTCGGCGCGTGCGAACCGGCGCGGCCTGTGCCCGCCCCATCGCCGCCCCGTGCGCCGCGTGACGACCACCGGATTCGATCCCCTGCCCCGATGCCCGAGGATTTCCATTTCCTGCTGCTGCCCGGCTTCTCCGCGCTCGGCTTCATGTCGGCGGTCGAACCGCTGCGCGTCGCGAACCGCTTTCGCACCGAGCTGTACCGCTGGCACGTGATCAGCGCCGACGGCGCGCCCGTCGCCGCGAGCAACGGCATTCCGGTCGCGGCCGAAGCCGCGTGCGCGGACGTCGACCAGGTCGACACCGTGTTCGTCGTCGCGGGCTTCGACCCGCTCGTGTGCTACACGCGCACGCTCGCCGACTGGCTGCGCCGCCAGCACCGGCATGGCGCAACGCTCGGCGGCATCGACACGGGCAGCTTCGTGCTCGCGGAAGCCGGGCTGTTCGACGAATCGCAGCCGCTCACGCTGCACTGGGAAGCGCTGGCCGCGTTCCGCGAACGCTATCCGGGCCTGAACGCGACGCAGGAGCTGTTCGAGATCGACGACCGGCGCATCACGTGCGCAGGCGGCACCGCGTCGATCGACATGATGCTCGACCTGATCGGCCGCCGGCACGGCGCCGACCTCGCGGCGGCCATCTCCGAGCAGTTCGTCGTCAGCCGCATCAGGCAGCGTTCGGACAGCCAGCGGCTCGAGATCGCCGCACGCTACGGCGTGCACAACCGCAAGCTGATCCAGGTGATCGGCACGATGCAGCAGCATATGGAGAACCCGCTCGGCTCCGACGCGCTCGCGCAGGATGTGTCGATCACGCGGCGCCAGCTCGAACGGCTGTTCAGCGCGACGCTGAACGACACGCCGACGCACTTCTATCTGAACCTGCGCCTCGATCGCGCCCGCGAACTGCTGCAGCAGACCGACATGAGCATCACGTCGGTGTGCGTCGCGTGCGGATTCGAATCGCCGTCGCATTTCTCGCGAACGTATCGCGCGCGGTTTGGCGTCAGCCCGCGCAGCGACCGGCGCGCGACGCGCTGATCGTCGCGCGTTTTAATCACAATCCAGCGCGGTATTGCGCGTTCCGGCAGCGTTTCCCGCCGCTCGCTGCACAATGCCGGCGATTGATCGGCGAACCGAAGCGGTCGTCGAAAATAATTTGGAATGTCGTTGAAAATGTTCTGTAACATATCAAACAAAGTTAGATAGGCAGCCTAACGACACGCATGCCGCATCCCGGCACGCGTCGCGCCACGCCGGCTGCCAACCGATATCGATCCGATCCGAGGGGTATGACATGACGATGCTCGCTTCGCCGTCGCCGCACCTGCCTGCCGTTCGCTTCTCCGCCGCCTCTTCCGCCTGTTTCTTTTCGACCTGACATTTAGGGTTCCTTAGTCAGTCGACACCCCCAACACCGCTTCGCCGCACCGGTTCCATCGAACCGGCGCGCGGGCCGTGTCGTGCCTGCGCGCCACGAACGCGCGGGCGTGTCCAACCGTTGAGATGAGGATCACGTATGCAGACATCACGCAAAGCATTGCCGCTCGCCCTGGGTCTCGCGCTCGGTTTCGGCATCGTCGGCGGCAGCCTGGCCGATACCAAAGTCTCGAATCCGCAGGCAGCGAGCCTGCGCGAAAGCCTGACGCGCGGCGTCGCGCCGCCAGCCGCAAAATCCGATACGGCCGGCGGGCAGTTCCGCGCGGACGGCGTCGCCGTCACGCTGTACAACCCCGCCTATCGCGTCAAGAAGGCCGCGTCGACGCCCGCCGCGACCGCGCGCGACTTCGTCGCGTCGCAGGCGACGCAGCTCGGGCTCGACGCAGCCGCGCTTGCGAGCCTCGTCGTCACGTCGGAGCGCAACGACGCCGACTTCACCGTCGTGCGCCTGCAGCAGCAGGCCGCCGGGCTGCCCGTGTACGGCAGCGACATCGCGGTGACGGTCGCGAAGG
The DNA here is from genome assembly GCF_003853705.1 of Burkholderia sp. Bp8992. GTDB lineage: Bacteria > Pseudomonadota > Gammaproteobacteria > Burkholderiales > Burkholderiaceae > Burkholderia. The sequence continues at coordinate 69,776 of NZ_QTQI01000020.1, forward strand.
ACGGCCGCATCCTGTACGTCGCGAGCAATACGATCAACGGCGTGGTCGCGACGACGCGCAAGTCGCAGGCCGTCGACCAGCAGCAGGCGCTCGACCGCGCCCGCGCCTATCTCGGCGTGAGCGGCTTCACGAACCTCGATGCGCAGCTCGTCGCGTTCGTCGACAAGACCGGCACGCATACCGCGTGGAAAGTGCGCGGCCGCCCGCAGGACGGCCCGAAGGGCGACTGGGAATTGCTGATCGATTCGGGCAGCGGCGAAGTGCTGCGCGCCGAGGACAAGGCGTTCTATGCGACCGACGGCACCGGCTTCGTGTTCCGCCCCGACCCGCTTTCGCCGACGAAAAGCAGCTATGGCAGCACGGGCTACAAGGACAACAACGATGCCGACTCGACGCAGCTCACGGCCGCGCGCGTGCGCGTGACGCTGAAGGAGCTCGCGCAGTCGGGCTCGCGCTACACGCTGACGGGCCCGTACGCGGCGTGCATCGATTTCGATGCGCCGCTCGACAACGCGTGCCCCGCGCAGTCGACGCCCGCGTTCGAGTTCACGCGCGGCAACCTGTATTTCGAGGCCGTGAACGTGTACTACCACATCGACACGTTCCTGCGTTACGTGAACCAGACGCTCGGCATCAAGGCGCTGCCTTACCAGTACACGGGCGGCGTGCAATACGACCCGCACGGCGAATCGGGCGACGACAACTCGTCGTACTCGTCGAGCAGCGGCCGGCTGACCTTCGGCCAGGGCGGTGTCGACGACGCGGAGGATGCGGACGTCGTGATCCACGAGCTCGGCCACGGCATCCACGACTGGGTGACGAACGGCGGCCTGTCGCAGCAGGAAGGGCTGTCCGAAGGCACCGGCGACTATCTCGCCGCCGCATACAGCCGCGACTTCAACCAGTGGAGCCCGTCGGATGCGCAGTACCACTGGGTCTACAACTGGGACGGCCACAACGAGTTCTGGGGCGGCCGCGTGACCAACTGGAACGTCGGGCGTACCTATGCACAGGCGCGCGGCGCGGAGATCCATACGGCCGGCCAGTACTGGGCGTCGTGCAACCTCGTCGCGCGCGACGCGATCGGCGCTCAGGCGATGGACAAGGCGTTCCTGAAGGGGCTGTCGATGACCAATAGCTCGACCAACCAGAAGGCTGCCGCGCAGGCCGTGCTGACGGCCGCGTCCGCGCTCGGCTACAGCAACGCGCAGCTCACCGCGATCGGCAACGCGTACAACAAGAGCTGCACGTACGGCGTGACCGTTCCGCAGAAGTCGTAATGCCGCAGCAGGCAGGAGCGCGGCGCACGACCTGCGGCGCGCTCCTTTCATCGACATCGCCATCCTCACGAGATCGAACATGCCTACTCTGAAACTGACTCATCTGAGCGCCGCGCTGGGCGGCATGCTGCTGACCGCCGCCGCACACGCGACACCCGTCTGGATCACGCTCGGCGACGCCGCGCTCCGCCAGCTGCAGCGCATCGACGCAAGCGCCACCGCGCTGTACAGCACGACCGTCGACGCCGGAAAGACGGCCGACGGCGCCGCGCGCCGCGAAACCGTTCACGTCGTCGAGATCGACGATTCACGGCTCGGCGACCTCGCCCATGCCGTCCACCATACGCGCGGCCACGGGCCCGGCTATGTCGTGCACGACTCGTTCGACGAAGCGCGGCAGGCGCTGCAGCCGTTGCCGGCCACGCTGGCCAAGCAGGCCGCTCCCGCGTACAAGCTTTCGAACGCGCCGCAGATCGGCACCTGGATCCAGCAGCTGCAGGCCAGCAACATCGTCGGCACGATCACGTCGATGTCGGGCTTCACGAATCGTTACTACACGACTTCGCACGGCGTCGCCGCGTCGGACTGGCTCGCGCTGCAGTGGAAACAGCTGGCGGGCTCGCGCGCCGACATCACCGTCGAGCAGTTCGCGCATACCGGCTTCCCGCAGAAATCCGTGATCCTGACGATTCGCGGCAGCGATCCGGCCGCGGGCACCATCGTGCTCGGCGGCCACCTCGATTCGACGGTCGGCCGCACGACGGAGAACACGCGCTCGCCCGGCGCGGACGACGACGCATCGGGTATCGCGAGCCTCACCGAGGCGCTGCGCGTGCTGCTCGCGAACAACTACCGGCCGAAGCGGACGATCAAGTTCATCGGGTATGCGGCCGAGGAAGCCGGCCTGCTCGGCTCGAAGGCGATCGCGAAGCAGTTCCGTACGCAGAACGCGAACGTGGTCGGCGTGCTGCAGCTCGACATGACGAACTACAAGGGCGATCCGAAGGATATCTACCTCATCACCGACTACACGAACGCGGCGCAGAACACCTACCTGACGAACCTGGCGAAGACCTACCTGCCGGAACTCGCGATCGGTACGTCGCAGTGCGGGTACGCGTGCTCGGATCATGCATCGTGGAATGCGCAGGGCTATCCGGCATCGTTCCCGTTCGAGGCCGACCAGAACGACAGCCCGTATATCCATACGGTGAACGACACGCTGGAAAACTCGGACCGGCAGGCGAACCACGCACTGAAATTCGGCAAGCTCGCGCTGGCGTATGCGGTCGATCTTGGCGGAGATGGCGGGACGACTGCGAAACCCTGACGCGCCTGAATGAAGGAGGCGTGTACTCGCGGCCCGCGCACGCCTCCTTCCCGACGACGTCGATCAGACGATCTCGCCAGGCGCCCCGTGGAGACGCATGCCCGACACTCACGCAACCGGCACGATCGGCCACGTGTGCCGGGTACGGACGTTCATCCGGCTAGAATCGTCATTCGACCACTCCGCTACAGGCTTTCCGCCATGACCGAATCCACGCGCTCCATCGACGACCTGTCGCCCGCTCGCGTCACGACCGCATTCGACCTGCCCGGCCATACGACCGTCCGCTCGCTCGGCGTCGCACAGGGCATCATCGTCCGCTCGCGCTCGATCGTCGGTTCGTTCGGCGCGTCGCTGCAGACGATCTTCGGCGGCAACATCACGCTCTACACGTCGCTATGCGAAAAGGCGCGCCAGCAGGCGTTCGACAAGATGCTCGCCGATGCACGCAAGCTCGGCGCGAACGCGATCGTCGCGATGCGCTACGACTCGACCGAGATCGGCTCGGGCGTGACCGAAGTCATCTGCTACGGCACGGCCGTGCGCGTGGCGCAGGACGCGTGACGCACGTCACGCGTCGCGCTCGAGCGACTTCATGTTCGTGAGCTGTGGAAACAGCCGCATCCACGCGAGCGCAACCGCGATCGTCGCCGCACCGCCGACGACGATCGCCGTCGGTGCGCCCCACCACGCGGCCGTCACGCCCGATTCGAATTCGCCGAGCTGGTTCGACGTGCCGATGAACAGCGCATTGACCGCGCTCACCCGCCCGAGCATGTCGTCGGGCGTGCGCAGCTGCACGAGCGACAGGCGCACGACGACGCTGATCACGTCCGATGCGCCGAGCGCGGCCAGCGCGACAAGCGACAGCGCGAAGTGCCGCGACAGCCCGAACACGATCGTCGCGACGCCGAACGCGATCACGCCGCCGAACATCGCGCGGCCCGGCCGGCCCTTCAACGGGAAACGCGTGAGCCACAGCGTGCCCGCGAGCGCGCCGACCGCAGGCGCCGCGCGCAGCGCACCGAGCCCCCACGGGCCGACCTGCAGGATGTCGCGCGCGTAGATCGGCAGCAGCGCGGTCGCGCCGCCGAACAGCACCGCGAACAGGTCGAGCGACAGCGCGCCGAGAATCGCCGGCTCGCGCCGGATGAACGCGATCCCCGAAAACACCGAGCGCAGCGTGACCGGCTCGCGGGCCGGCGGCGCACTGCGCAGCGGAATCGTGCTGCTCAGCACGGCCGCGATCGCGAACGCGGCGACGCTCGTGCCGAACGCGACGGGTGCGCCGACACCATAGAGCAACCCGCCGAACGCCGGCCCGAGGATCTGCGCGGCCTGGTTCGCGGACGTCGACAGCGCGGTTGCGCGCGGCAGGTCGGTGCGCGGCACGACGGCCGGCAGCAGCGACGATACCGACGGCGACTCGAACGCGCGGGCCGTGCCGACGATCGCCGCGAGCGCGTACACGGCCGGCGCGGCCAGCCATCCTTGCACGGCGCCGAGCAGGAACACGGCGGCGGCCAGCGCTTCGACGCCCTGGCAGATCGTCGCGATGCGCCGACGATCGTAGCGGTCGGCCACCTGCCCGACGACGAGCGTCAGCGCGAACATCGGCACGAACTGCGCGAGGCCGACGAGGCCGAGCGCGAATGCGCTGTGCGTGAGCGCGTAGACATACCAGCCGATTGCGACCGACAGGATCTGGAAAGCCAGGGAAGACATCACGCGCGTGCCCCAGAAACGCCGGAACGGCGCGTGCCGAAACAGGTTGGCGGGTAACGGGGATAAAGGACTGGAATCGGGCACGGGGTCGGTCATCGGGATCTGGGCGGGCGGCGCTGCGCACTGCAACCGTCGGAACATGACGACGCCCGCCGATGCGGGCGGGCGACAACGGTGGAGGCGCGACCAAGTCGCGATGATATGCCAACCTCGGAAAACGGGCCGGACGCGATGCCGGCGACATCTTGCGGGCGCGGGTGCCGGCGATTCGGGCGACTGCGTCGATCGCGGCCGCCGGGTGGTCGCAGGTGCACCGGCTCGACCGATGCACGCGGCCCGCGCACGTCACTGCGGCGGGCCGCCCGCATCGGTCGAGCCCATCGCAATGCCGAACAGGCGCTGGCCTTCCTGGGTGTCCTCGACTCGCCAGCCCTCGGCGCCCAACGCTTCCCGTATCCGGTCGGCCTGCGCCCAGTCCTTGTCCGCCCTCGCGCGCTCACGATCACGGAGCAACACGCGGACGTGTTCCGGAACGTCGAACGCAACCGGCTTCCATTCGCGCAAACCGAGGCCAAGCACGGTGTCGAAGCTGTCCACGGTCGCCTTCAGCGTACCGGGCGGCAGGTTGCTCCTGACCAGATCCCACAGCACCGCGAGTGCCCTGGGCAGATTCAGGTCCTCGTTCACTTCGGCGTCGAATCGTGCGGCGAAATCCGCATCGACGCGGCCTCCGTCCGGCCAGCCGGCGTACAAGTGCCGCAGTCGATTCAGCGCGGTGTGCGCGGCGTCGAGCGACGCCCACGTGAAATGCAGCTTGCTACGGTAGTGGGCCGTCAGGCACAGGTAACGGTACGCGAGCGGATCGACGTTCCGGCTCTGCAAGGTCTGCAGACGGACGAAGTCGCCGCTCGACTTCGACATCTTCGCATCGGCGTCGAGCGTCAGAAAGTGCCCGTGCATCCAGTAATTCGCGAGCTGCGTGCCGTGGGCCGCCCGCGTCTGCGCGATCTCGTTGCTGTGATGCACGGCGATATGATCCTCGCCGCCGCAGTGAATATCGAACAACGTCCCGAGATACTTCGCCGACATCGCCGAGCATTCGATATGCCAGCCAGGAAAGCCGCGACCCCACGGGCTGTCCCATTCCATTTGCCGATTGACGCCGGCCGGGCTGAACTTCCACAACGCGAAATCCGTGATGCTCCGCTTCTCGCCCAGTGCAACCCGCTTGCCCGCCTGCAACCCTGCGCGGTCCAGCCGCGCGAGATAGCCGTAGTCGTCCTGCCGACTGGTGTCGAAGTAGAGACCATCGTCCGTCCGATAGACGTAGCCGGCCCGGTCGAGCGTATCGATGAACGCGATCTGTTCGGCGATGTGATCGGTGGCGCGGCACCAGACCGTCGGCTCGAGCAGGTGGAGCGCGCGCCAGTCCCGGACGAACGCGTCGGTGTAGCGCTGGGCGATGGCCCACGCCGACGCGCCGGTGCGACGGCTGCCCTTCTCCATCTTGTCTTCGCCTTCGTCCGCATCCGACGTCAGGTGGCCGACGTCGGTGATATTGACCACGTGCCGGACCGCGTATCCGTTGCGCTCCAGTACGCGGCGCAGCAGATCCTCGAACACATAGGTTCTCAGGTTGCCGATATGGGCATCGTCGTACACCGTGGGGCCGCAGCAGTACATGCCCACCCGTCCGGCACGGATGGGCGTGAACGGTCGCACGGTACGCGACCAGGTGTCATACAGCGCAAGCGGCATCGAGTTTCTCCGTCCCGAAGAGGTGGGCCCAAAAACAAAAAGGCCGCCTGTTCTGCAACACAGGCGGCCGGAAGGCGATTGCTTGAAAGTTTAGCGAGTTCGCTAGACGCAAATTCCCCCTGGCATGTTCTGACAACATGCACGGGCAAGCGAGGAGCGGAAATGGGCGCGATCAGGCATGCGGTCGATGCTAGCGTCTATGGACGGCACAGGTCAAGGCCATCCGACCGCCGTTCCCGGCGACGATCGCGGGGCGGTGGCCAACCGGACGGATCTCGTGCCCGCTCACAACCTTCAAAAAAAAAAGCGCGAACCTCGGTTCGCGCCAAAGAGAGACCCTCGCTGAGGACGTCGCCGCCCCACACCACTTCGCTCAGAACGAATGCCGCATCCCGATCCGCACGTCGGCCTGCGTTTGCGTCGTCGACGGCGTGAAGCTGTAGCCGACCACCGCATCGACACCCTGCGATGCACGCACGTAGTCGCCGGAGATGTACACGTCGGTGCGCTTCGACAGCAGGTAATGCAGGCCCGCCGTGCCCTGGTTCCAGTGATGGCCTTCGAAGCGCGTGTGCTGGTAGCCCGCGATCAGGCTCAGCGCCGGCGTGAACTGGTACAGGCCGCCGCCTTCGTACACCTGCATGTGCGACGACTGGCCGAAGCCCTTGATCGTCGTGTACGAGTAGTTGGCGTCGAGCGTCAGCTTGCCGATCGTGTAGCTCGTGCCGACGCCGAACGTGCCCTGGCTGTCGACGTCCATCGGCGTATTCGCGAACAGGTCGGTGCGCGCGCCGGTCGCCGGATCGACGGTCACGGTCTGCTGGCCGAGGAACGTGTGCGTGCCGATCATCGCGTACGGATCGAACGCGTAGATGCCGTTCGGGTTGTTCAGGCGCGTGTACGCGGCGCCGATCGAGAAATCGCCCTTCGTGAAGCTCGCGCCTGCGCTCCATGCGCTGTTGCGATGGAAGTTGCCGGCGACGTTGCCGAACGAGTACATCGCGCCGAACTTGAAGCCGCTGAGATCGTTCGACAGGAACTTCACCGAATTCGGCAGACGGTCGCCGTTGAAGCGGTCGAAGTCGCCCTGGTGGATCGCATAGCCGCTGCCCCACGCCGAGATGTTGTAGATCGAGACGAGTTCGTTCGTGATGTCGAGCTGGTTGCCGAACGACAGCGTGCCCCAGTCGTTCTGCAGGCCGACATACGCCTGCCGGCCGAATTCGGCGCCGCCGAAGCCGAGTTGCCCGTTGCCGAGGTGGAAGCCGCTCTCGAGCGTGAACACGGCCTTCAGGCCGCCGCCCAGGTCTTCGGTGCCCTTGAGGCCGAAGCGGTTCCCGTACGCGACGCCGTCGTCGAACTTGACGACGTGCGAGCCGCCCGTGTTGTTCACGTACGTGATGCCCGCGTCGAGAATCCCGTACAGCGTCACGCTGCTTTGTGCATGCCCGATGGCGGGAATGCAGGCCGCGCATGCAAGCGCGGCGGCTACGGCAACTTTCTTTTGCTTCATTGTCGACCACCCTCCCTGAACCGTTCGATGGATAGAATCTCGTCCCGGCGCGTGCCGCGATGCGCCGCTGGATTCGAATTCAGACCGCCCCGCTGGCTTCGGCATTTCGTTTTCCGCAATAACGGAGCCATTGGCGAAAAATACAAACCCATATTTCGGGTCACCCGTCTGAAGGCGACACTAAATGGTCACGATGCGACCCGGTCGGGAAAACACGTAGACAGGCGGCACGGCAGAAACCGGCCGCCAGGAAGGAGGGAATCAGTGGCTGTCGAGGGCCGCGCGCACGGCCGGCAGGCCCGGCGCGCCGGCCGCCGTCGTCACGCCGTCCAGCCAGCCGGCCACCAGCGCCGGGTCAGCCTTCAGCGCACGCTGCGCCGCGAGCGCGGGCGACGTCTTGTGGTCGAGCATGTCGGCGATCATCCGGTTTTCGACGTCGACGGAGAACGTCATCTGCCGGAACAGCCGCGCGAGGTTCGCGCACTGGCCCGCGAACCCGGCACGCGTGACCGTGTTGACCGTCGCGCCGCCATAGTTCGGGCCGAAGTACGCGTCACCGCCCGACAGATACGTCAGATGGAACTTCGTGTTCATCAGATGCGGCTCCCATGCAAGAAAAACGATCCAGCGCTTGTCGCGCACCGCGCGCTCGACCTGCGTGAGCATGCCCGTCTCGCTCGATTCGACGAGCGACCAGTTCGCCGCACCGAGCGCGTGGTCGGACAGCATCCGCTTGATGTTCTGGTTCGCGGGCGCCCCGGGCTCGATCCCGTAGATCTTGCCGTCGAAGCGGTCCGCGTAGCGCGCGAGATCGGCGAACGTATGCACGCCGGCAGCCGCCACGTAGTCGGGCACCGCGAGCGTGAACTTCGCGCCGCTCAGGTTCGCGTGCAGCACGTCGATCGACTTGTCGTCGACGAACGGCTTCACGAGCGGTGCCTGCGCGGGCATCCAGTTGCCGAGGAACACGTCGACCTGCCCTTTCTTCAACCCCTGGTACGTGATCGGCACCGACAGGTTCGCCACGTCCTGCCGGTAGCCAAGCGCCTTCAGCACGACGCCCGCCATCGCGTTCGTCGCGTCGATGTCGGTCCAGCCGGGCGCCGCCATCTTCACGTTGCCGCACGTCTGCGGGTCGGCCGCATACGCGGGCTGCGTCGCCAGCACGCACGCGGCCGCGGCGAGCACCGCCCCGATCCTTCGGATTGCTGCATTGCATTGTCGTTGCATGGTTCGCTTCCTCCGTCGTTCTTCAATGACCGCAATGCGGTACGTTCAGCCCCCGACGCGCGGGAAACGCGCCATCGCTTCGAGCGTATCGAGTTCGATGTGATTGCGCATGTAGCGCTGGCTCGCGTCGGTGAACGGCTGCCAGTCCCACGCCTGGATGCGGCCCTGCGTCGTTGCCGCGTAATGAAAGCGCCGGCGCCGCTGGCTCGCGCGCACCTGCCGGTCGAGCTCGGGCAAATCCCAGCGCCGCGCGGCTTCCGCGCGGAACGCGGCCAGCACGTCGGCGGCTTCGGGCACGCCGGCCAGGTTCGTCAGCTCGCGCGGATCGTCCGACAGGTTGTAGAGCTGGTCGGGGTCGAGCGGGCAATGCACGTATTTCCAGTCGCCGCGACGGATCATCACGACCGGTGCGACCGCGCCTTCCGCAAGGTATTCGCCGAGCGCGACGTCGTGCGCAGGCGTGCCGTGCAGGTGCGGCAACAAGCTCGCGCCGTCGACGGGGTCGGGCCAGCCGCAGGCCGGCGCGGCGCCGGCCAGGTCGACGAGCGTCGGCAGCAGGTCGAGGTGCGACACGGGCCCGCGCACGCGCGCGGCGCCGAAGCGGCCCGGCGCATGGACGATCAGCGGCACGCGGCAGCCGCCTTCGAAGAACGTCATCTTGTACCAGAGACCGCGCTCGCCGAGCATGTCGCCGTGGTCGGACGTGACGATCACGATCGTGTCGTCGGCGAACCCGCACTGTTCGAGCGCGGCCAGCACGCTGCCGAACTGCGTGTCGACGTAGGACGTCGCACCGTAGTATGCGCGGCGGGCAGCGCGGATCTGCGCGTCGGAGGGCGGTGTGCGGTCGTTTTCGCAGACGAAGCGCAGCCGCTGCGAATGCGGGTCGCTTTCAGCCGCATCGAGCCGCACGGCCGGCATATCGATCTCGTCGTCGCTGTAGCGATCCCAGTACTCGCGCGTAATCGCATACGGGTCGTGCGGATGGGTCAGCGACACGACCATGCAGAACGGCCGCGCATCGTGCCCGGCCGCACGCTCGCGCGCGACGTCGTAGAGCTTCTGCTTCGCGGCGAACGTGACCTCGTCGTCGAAGTCGAGCTGGTTCGTGCGCACGCACGGGCCGGCCTCCAGCACCGAGCTCATGTTGTGATACCAGCTCGGCCGCTCGGTCGGCCGGTCCCAGTCGGGCACCCAGCCGAAATCGGCCGGATAGATGTCGGTCGTGAGCCGTTCCTCGAAGCCGTGCAGCTGGTCGGGCCCGCAGAAGTGCATCTTGCCGGACAGCATCGTCCGGTAGCCGCCCGCGCGCAGGTAGTGCGCGAACGTCAGCGTTTGCGCCGGCAATTCGGCGGCGTTATCGTAGGCGCCGATCCCCGACGGCAGCTTGCCGGTCAGCAGCGAGAAACGCGACGGCGCGCACAGCGGGCTCGCGCAGTACGCGGCGTCGAACACCACGCCTTCGGCGGCGAGCCGGTCGAGCGTCGGCGTGCGCGCGACGCGATTGCCGTAGGCCGGCAGCGCGAATGGCGTGAGCTGGTCGGCCATCAGGATCAGGATGTTGGGTGTCGGGTTCGTCATCGGCGGTCGTGAGGAAAGCGGTGTTCGAATGGAGCGGCGCGCCGCTCGCGCAGCGAAACGTCCGGCATGACGGACGCGGCCCGCAGAAAGTGCCGCGCGTGCGGGCCGCGCTGGCTAGAATCGCGGAATGCGTTGCGTGGCGGCCGTGAAGCGCGCGTGCCGTACCGTCCGCTGCACTATCGCCCGCCCGAATTCGCGCGGGTAGGCGTCCGGCCCTTATGGGGCCATTAGAGAGACTTATGTCGAAATCCGAACCGTTACCGTCGATGCAGGCGCTGCGCGCGTTCGAATCCGCTGCCCGGCTCGCGAGCTTCACGGCCGCCGCGCGCGAGCTCGGCTCGACGCAGCCGGCCGTGAGCCAGCAGGTGTACCAGCTCGAAGCCGAGCTGGGCGTGCCGCTGTTCGAACGCAGCCCGCGCGGCGTCACGCTGACGGCCGACGGCCAGTGCCTGTACGAAGCGGTGCGGCTGAGCCTCGACACGCTGCGCGGCGCGACCGCCACGCTGCGCGCGCGCCGCGAGCACGGCGCGCTCACGATCGTCACCGACTTCGGTTTCGCAACCTACTGGCTGATGCCGCGGCTGGCCGGGCTGAAGCGCGTGATGCCGGACGTCGACGTGCGCGTCGTCACGTCACAGGATTACGACGCGCAGCGCGACCACGGCGACATCGCGATCCTGTTCGGCGACGGTCACTGGCCGTCGTGCACGGCCGCGCGGCTCTTTCCGGAATCGGTCACGCCCGTGTGCTCGCCCGCGTTCCGCGACGCGCATCCCGGCGTCGCGCGGGCCGACCACCTGCTCGCGCTGCCGCTGCTGCACGTGCAGCCGACGCGCCCCGAGCGCTGGCTGTCGTGGCCTGGCTGGTTCGACGCGCACGGTCTCGAATCACCGGCCGCCGCGCGCGGCGTGACCTTCAACAGCTATGCGCTCGTGATCCATGCGGCGCTGCTCGGCGAAGGCGTCGCGCTCGGCTGGGCGCCGCTCGTCGACGAGCTCGTCGCGTCCGGCCAGCTCGTGAAGCTCGTCGACGCGCCCGTCGTCACGCCGCGCGGCTACTTCCTGGTACGCCCGCCGCAGCGGCCCGAGCCGGACGCAACCCACGTGTTCCGCCGCTGGCTGCTCGACGCGTGCGCGTGACGGGGCCGCCCGGCCCGCACGCACTGGCGTGCCGATACCAGCCACACGGCGGGTTGGTTCTATCCGCCCCGAAATCGTCCTGATTTACTTGAGCCTCCCGCTACCCGCGCGGTGCGGCGCCGTCGTGCGCCGCCGCACGGCCGTGCGCCCCATGCCATCCGAGGAGTCTCATGACCGCCGAGCACCGCCCCGATCAATTCGTCCTGACGCTGTCGTGCCCGAGCGCGGCCGGCCAGGTCGCCGCCGTCGTCGGCTTTCTCGATCGCCATCGCTGCTATGTCGATGCGCTGAACGTGTTCGACGACGATCTCAGCAACCGCTTCTTCGTGCGCTGCGTCTTTCATCCGACGGATGAAACACTGCAGATCGACGCGCTGCGCCAGGAGTTCGCGCCGATCGCGGCCAGCCTCGGCGGCCAGCAGGGCGACATGCAGTGGGCGATCCACGACGTGAACGCGCGGCCGAAGGTGCTGATCATGGTGTCGAAGCTCGAGCACTGCCTCGCGGACCTGTTGTTCCGCTGGCGGATGGGCGAGCTGAAGATGGACATCGTCGGCATCGTGTCGAACCATCCCGATTTCGAGCCGCTCGCCGCACAGCACGGGCTGCCATTCCGGCATTTCCCGATCACGGCCGAGACGAAGGCGCAGCAGGAAGCGCAGTGGCTCGACTTCTTCGAATCGAGCGGCGCCGAACTCGTGATCCTCGCGCGTTACATGCAGGTGCTGTCGCAAGAAACCAGCGCGAAGCTCGCGAACCGCGCGATCAACATCCATCATTCGTTCCTGCCGGGTTTCAAGGGCGCGAAGCCGTACCACCAGGCACATACGCGCGGCGTGAAGCTGATCGGGGCGACCGCGCACTTCGTCACCGACGATCTCGACGAAGGCCCGATCATCGAGCAGGTCGTCGAGCGCGTCGACCATGCGCTGCGCCCCGAGCAACTGCTTGCGGTCGGGCGCGACGTCGAATGCATCACGCTCGCGCGCGCGGTGAAGGCGTTCATCGAGCGGCGCGTGTTCTTGAACGGCGACCGCACCGTGGTGTTTTCGTAAGCGGGCGGCCACGATCGTTCGTCATGCGGAAGCCGACGGCACGCGTGCCGGCGCCGTGCCGACTCGTCGCGCCCGGCGCCGCAGATACAGGTTGTTCAGGATCAGTGCCGCGCCCGTCAGCGCGGCGCCCGCGATCTGCGCGCGATTGGGCACCACGCCCGTCGCCGCGGACACGATGAACGCGGTGATCGGCAGGACGTCCATGAACAGCACGCCGTTCATCGGCCCCAGGATCCGGTTGCCCGTCATCCACAGCAGGATCGCGCCAAAGCCGGCCACCGGCCCCATGTACGCGAGATGCGGCAACACCGCATGCACGGCGGACCACGACGGCGCCGCGATCCCGTGCGTCGCGATCAACACGAGATTGACGGCGATGATCGTGGTCAGGCCGAGGCATGTGGTGAAGGTCGTGTATTTCAATGCCGACCAGCCGGTGAAGCGCGCCGCGCCGAACGTATAGACGACCCAGCACAACGCGCCGACGACGATCAGTGCGTTGGCCGCGTAGTGCTGCGGCTCGTGCAGCGCGGCAATCACGCCGCCGCGCGTGATGACGAGCGCCACGCCGGCGAAAGACAGCACAACGAACAGCACCGACACCGGCGCAGGCGCGACGCGCCGCACCAGCGCATTGAGCAGCAGCCCCATCATCGGCTGCGTCGCCATCATGATCGATGCGGTCAGTGCGCCCTCGTCACCGGCCAGTTGCTGGCCCAGGAACACGAACGACCCGAATCCGCAAAAGCCGATCGAGCCGAGCAGCCACGCAAGCAGCACGGATTCACCGGCCGGCCGGAATGCGCCGGGCCCTTCGACGATCCGCAGCAACGCGACGAACGCCGTGCCGGCGATCAGATAGCGCAGCGACGTGAACGTGAACGGATCGATGTACCGCAACGCGTCGGTCATCACCGGGAACATCACGCCCATCAAGATCGTCGCGCATACGCATGCCGCGATGCCTTTCCCGTACACGCTTGCGGCAGGGACCGCGAAATTTGCATTATTCATGACTGATCGTTCTCAAATTAATTGAACAATGATGCCGGTGCGGCTGCGCGCAGCGGCGGCGTTTCTTCGACTTCATGGCCGAATCTGCCTGCCCTTCCCGGTCTCGACAGCCGCGCATCGAATGCGCACCATTTGAAACCGCTCATTCTCAAAATAATCAAAAAAATCAGGTCAGCGCCCGCATTGCGATGTCGACGATCGAGGCCAGTTCCGCCTCCGACGCACTCGACTTGCCCAGCACGCGCATGCCCTGGATCAGGCACAGCAGGAACCGGCCGACCTCCTCCGGATCGAGGTTCCGGTCGAAATCGCCCGACTGCTGGCCGCGCGCGACGGCAAGGCTGAATTGCGTGCCGATGCGCAGCAGCGTCGCTTCGATGTGTGGCCGCAACGCGTCGTCGCCGGGCAGCAGCTCGACGGCTGAATTCGTGATGAGACAGCCGCGGCGCTCGGACAGCCGCACGCCGATTTCCGTGTAGTACAGCAGCGCTTCCCTGAGCGCCTGCCGCGGCGGCAGATCCGCCGCGAGGCGCTCCTTGAGGCGCGCGATCGCGCCTTCCGCGTAACGGTCGAAGGCGGCGACCAGCAAGCCGTGCTTGTCGCCGAACGTCCGGTACAGGCTGCCGCGAAACACGCCGGTCGCCTCGCACAGCGTGTCGATCGACGTCGCGTGATATCCCTGCTCCCAGAACACGCGTGCCGCGGCGTCGATCACCTCGTCGGTGTCGAATTCGCGTGGGCGCCCCCTGTCGCGGGAGCCGGGAGAGGTCGGACTCATGAGTCCGGATATTAGAACCGATCATTCCCAAAATCAAGCGCCGTCGAGGATTCCCGCGTGCTCGACCCGTCCGGTTGATTTCGTCGCGCAATTCGACCGAATCGTTTTCCCGGTTCGGCGCCTCTTAGTTCGGGAAGGCGCCGTCGCGCCTCCGTCTCGATCGTGGATCAACGATCCCCAACCCTGAAGAACCTGACACCATGAATTCCTACGTTCGTTCGATGGCCGCCGGATTGGTCGCCACTGTGGCGCTGTCGCTGCTGATGCTGATGAAGGCGGCCATGGGCTTGATGCCCGAACTGGATCCGGTCGCCATGCTCGCGGCCATGGCGCACGCCAATATGGGCATGCCGGCCTCCCCCGCGGTGGGATGGCTGGCGCACTTCATGATCGGCACCGCTCTGTGGGGCATCCTGTTCAAACTGCTCTACAGCCGGCTCCCCGGCGCATGTGCGCGCATCAAGGGCATGTCCTTCGCCGTGCTGGCCTGGCTGCTGATGATGGTCCTGGCCATGCCGATGGCCGGCGCGGGCCTGTTCGGCATGAAGCTCGGGATGATGGCTCCGGTCATGACCCTGATGCTGCACCTCGTCTGGGGCGCCGTGCTCGGTTACACCTACGGCCGGCTCGGGGCCCATGCGTGTGCGGCTCGATCCGCCACGTCTTCGTGAGCAGCAACTCGCGCGTCGGAGGTATAAACATGATGGAAGCAGGCAGGTCGAATCGGGATTCACCGATTGGACCGATCATCGAATCAGAACGGGAGAACACCATGGCAGTCCCTGTGGACGACCGCAACCATCTGATCATGGCGGCGCAGACCGGAGATGCGGTCGCCATTACCCGTTTGCTGGCAGTCTGCCAGGCAGACGCTCGCCGCTATGCGTACAAGCACTGTCACGCCAGCGACGTCGACGATGCTGTCCAGGAGTCGCTGTTGATCATTTCCCGCAAGGTCGGCGGGCTCAAGGCGGCTGCGGCATTTTCATCGTGGCTGTTCACGGTCATCAAGCGCGAATGTCGAAAACTTTCGCGGATGATGTTCAAGCACGATCCTCTGCCGGACGAGGTGGCCGAGGAACTGATGCTGCATCGTCCGGACGATGCACTGAGAATCGACCTCGCTCATGCGCTGGAGTCGCTGCCTGCTCACTACCTCGAGGTTGTCCTTCTGCGCGACTTCGAGGAACTGACCATTGCCGAGATCGCGACTCGGCTCGGCGAACAACCTGGCGCAGTCAAGAGCCGGCTGCATCGTGCCCGCGAACTGGTGCGTGAATACATGATCGGCACGGAACCGTCCTCCACGCACCGCGCGCCGGCGAAATAGCCAGGCAGCGCCGCACCGGCTCCCTCGACCGCAGAGGGTGCAATCTCCTCGTCATGGCTGCGACGGCCAATCCGCGTTCACCGCATCCCGGCCGGTGAACGCGGTTTTTTTTCAGTGCCCCGAACCGTTTTGCTCGTCCCCGCCCTCTTAGTTGCCAAGGCCGGCTGCTGTCGGCCGCCTACCCGCGGCTCGTGCGGCCGCGCCCTTTCCATCAGGAGATTTCGATGTCGAACCACCACATGTTGTCCGCCGCCGTTGCCACGGCATTCGTCGCAGCCTTCGCCGCGCCTGCGTTCTCGCAGGACATGAGCCAGGCCGACATGCAGAAGAAGATGATGGAAACCCGGGCCATGAACATGGCAAAGATGAAGACCGGCAAGTTCGAGAAGTGCTACGGCGTCGCGCTCAAGGGGCAGAACGACTGCTTCGCCGGCGCCGGCACGAGCTGCGCGGGCACCAGCTCCGCCGACTACCAGGGCAATGCCTGGAAGATGGTCGCCAAGGGCACCTGCACGACGATCTCGACGCCGAACGGCATGGGCAGCCTCGAGCCCAAGAAGGTCTGACACCCGCAACCGTGCAGGCGGGCGGCGGCCTGACGGCCGCGCCCGCCCGCCGGAGAGAGGAGCATCATGGGTCTTCACCAGACTGCGCACGCTGCCGGCCGGGGACTCCCTGCCTGCGCCGGCGTCGGCCTCAAGGCCGACCACTACCGCGTCATCATCGAGACGCTGCCGGATATCGGCTTCCTCGAAGTGCACGCGGAGAACTACATGGGCGCCGGCGGGCCGCCTCATCGCTACCTGACCGCCATCCGCGAACACTACCCGCTGTCGCTGCACGGCGTGGGCCTGTCCATCGGCGCCGACGGACCGCTCGACCACGCGCATTTGCAGCGCCTCAAGGCGCTGAACGCGCGGTACGAACCTGCGCTGTTTTCCGAACACCTTGCCTGGTCCTCGCATGGCAACCGCTACCTCGGCGACCTCCTGCCAGTGCCCTATACCGACGACGTGCTGCATCGCGTCTGCCGACACATCGACCAGGTACAAATGGCCCTGAATCGGCAAATGCTGCTGGAGAACCCTTCCACCTACCTGCGGTTCGAGGCAAGCACCTGGTGCGAGACGGATTTCATCCGCGAGATCGCGCAAAGAACCGGGTGCGGCCTGCTGCTGGACGTAAACAACGCGTACGTTTCAAGCACCAACCAGGCGTGGGACGCGCACGCCTATATCGATGACTTCCCGCTTGATCACGTGCAGCAGATTCACCTGGCCGGCCACGCCCGCCGGACTGACGAACAAGGACGTCCGTTGCTGATCGACTCGCACGACCAGTGTGTCGACGAGCCGGTATGGAACCTCTTTCGGCGGGTCATCGAACGCATCGGGCCGGTCCCGACCTTGATCGAGCGGGACGCCAACGTTCCCGCGTGGCCCGAGTTGCAGGCGGAGGCCGTGATGGCCGAGACGCTGATGGGTACGTCCAGCACGGAGGAACGGCGCCATGGCACGCGCGGCTGAACACCTGGAGGAATTTGCCCTGGCGCTGCTCGATCCCGACCGTCCGATACCCGAAGGCCTGGTTGGCCCGGATGGCGAGCCGAGCCCCCGACGGTTTGCCGTTTACCGGAACAACGTCTTCGTCGGGCTGACCGATGCGCTGCGCGCAGGCTTCCCCCGTGTCGGCAGGCTGGTGGGAGACGAATTCTTCGCGGCCATGGCCCGCTTCTTCGCGGCCGCGCATCCGCCCGGCTCGCCGGTACTACTGCACTACGGCGCCGGGTTCCCGGCGTTCCTTGCCGCCTTCCCGCCCGCCCAATCCTTGCCCTATCTCGCCGACGTGGCCCGCATCGAGCGCGCCGCGACCGAGGCTTATCACGAGCGCGAGGCGGCACCCTTGTCATTCGACGCGCTCCTGGCCGTACCGATCGACCAGACGCCACGGTTGCGATTCAGGCTTCACCCTTCGGTTCGCCTGCTGCGCTCCCGATTTCCGGCCTTCACGATCTGGCGAATGAACGCTGTCGACGGCATCCCCGCGCCGGTCGACCTCTCCGAAGCGCAGGACACGATGGTGCTGCGTCCCGACGCCGAGGTGGATGTGCGCCACGTGCTTCCGGCGAGCCATGACTTCGTGGCCGCGCTCGGCCAGGGCATGACGCTATCGCAGGCGATGGAAATCGCCCTTGCCGTCGACGGCGATTTCGACCTCGCGGCGAACCTGCGCGAGCTTGCCGGAATGGGAGCCTTCGTCGGCTTCGAACTGCAGTCCGAGGAAAACGATCATGAGTAACGCCAGATTGGCGAAAGGCTGGTCCCGCGTATCGCGCACGGCAAACCGCGCACTGCACGGGCTGGAACAGATCGCCTGCATGGCCGCCCCGCTGTTTCTTCGGGTCGCGCTGGCATTGCCCTTCTTCAAGTCCGGTCTCACGAAATGGGACGGCTTTCTGTCGCTGTCCCCGACCGCGGGCTTCCTGTTCGAGGAAGAATTCAAGCTGCACATCCTCGGGCAGCTCTATGACCTGCCCGCTCCCGACGTGCTCGCGTTCGCCAGCGGCCTGGGCGAAATCGTCTTTCCGATCCTGCTGGTCATCGGCGTTGCCACTCGACTGAGCGCGCTGGGCCTGCTCGGCATGACGGCGGTGATCCAGCTCATCGTGCCCGACGGTTGGGCGAACTTCCATCTGCCCTGGGCCACCATGGCGATCGCCTTGATCGCCATCGGGCCGGGCCGGCTTTCCCTCGACCACTGGATGCGCAAGCTTTCCGGACGTCGCGGGGAAGGCTGCTGAACGATCAAGGACGCATTTTGCCCAGCCAGCGCCAAATCAGGAACACCGTGGTCAGCGACAGCGTGCCGATGCCCACGGAGGCCGCGAACCTGTAATCGACGGCTGGAATGACGAACGGCAGCAGGCCCACGGCGAGCGCCGGTGGCACGTGCAGATCGAATACCCGCACGATGAGGATGCCGCAGGCCATGCTGGCGACGACCGCCAGCGGCGCGTCGCCGAAGGCCGTGACCAGTGCGATGCCGATCGACGCGCTCAACGTGCATGCGATCGGCAACCGCAGCGGCTTTCTGGCCCACGGGCAGACGTCCGCATGGGCAAACATCTCGAAGCCGATCACGATCAGCGGCGGGAACAGGATCAGCCGCCAGCCGGTAACCTCCGCCAGGATCGCCGTGCCGACCAGAAACACCAGAAAGAACGGGAGCCACGCGTACGTGCGCGGCGCTTCCTCCGTCAGGTCGTCGGCCGCATCGGCGGGCGTTCGCGCTTGCGGCGGCGGGACGATGCGAGGCCAGACGATGGAGATCGCGGCGAGCAACGCCAGCCCGACCAGCAACGATGCGGGATAGTACGCGCTCGTGACGTCGAGCGAGATCGGCAGCACGCCGGCCGAGATGGCCGGGGCGATCGGTGATTTCAGGACCCGGATGACGACGAGCGCAGCCGCAGTCGACAGCAGGATCGGCACGATCCCGCTGCCCATGCTTCGAACGAGCAGCGTGCCGACGAGGCCTGTGAGCAGCGGCGTCATCACCAGCATTCCCGGCGCCCTGGCCCAGGTGCCTTGCGGTCGCTTGATGACGTCATGGGCCAGGGCGCCTAGTTCGGGAAAAAGAATGGTGTGAATCTGCGTGACCGCTGCGATCCACGCGATCGCCCCCATGTAAAGCGCGGCCAGCAGTTCGCCAGCCCATCCCCGCGAAGGGGACGGCCAGCGGACACGAGACAGTTTCACGCGTGCCGCCCGCCACAACCGTCGGCGGCACGCGCCTGCCTGGGCGGGCACCTGCGGCTACCGAAGGAACGGAAAACGCAGCAGACTCATTTCGTCCCTGCCGGCAGAGCGTAGGACGCAAAGGGCGCATCCACCGCGGTCTCGAACAGATGATTGGTGTAGTTCGAGATCGTCTTGACGGCGATGGCAAGCACGATCTGCAGCGCCTGCTGCTCGCTGTAGCCTGCGCCAGCGAAGGTTTGCAAAGCGGCTTCGGACGGGTTGCCTCGCGTTTGCACCATCTCCTTGACGAAAGCGGCCAAGGCACCCAGCTTCGGATCGTCGATCGTTGCGCCATCACGGATTGCGTGGATCGCCTGCGGCGGCACCTTCGATACCTTGTCGGCGATCATGCTGTGCGCGGCGATACAGTAGTGACACGCGTTTTCCCGGCTGATGGTCAGGAACACGACCTCCTGCTCCGCGGGTGTGAAGCGGGATTCCTTGCGGAACCAGTCGTACCCATGCAGATAGGTCGAGAGTGCGCCGGGCGCGTGGGCCATCTCTCCGTACATGTTGGGAATGAATCCCTGCTTCTTGCGCGCGTTGCCCAGCAACTCGCGGCTCTTTTCGGGGGCGGTGTCTTCGGAAAGAAGGGGCAGTGTCAGCCTGGCATTCATGGAAAGCTCCTGAGTGGGAAACATCCCGGCTTCCGGGGTTGTTTCGACAAGGGCGAAGCTCGGCGCGACGCCGAAGTCGTGCGGGTCGAGCGAGCTTGGGCAGGGCCCTCGAAAATCGGGGGAAACCGCTCAAGGCGACAACTCGCACGAGCAAACGGCAGCCGCGAAGAGCGACGGTTGCTATCCAAGAGGCGGCGAATCGTCAAAACGGTTCGCGTCGAAGAAAAAAATCTGTACGGCTGCACCGCGAGATCCCGCTTCGCTTTCGCGTATCCCGACTTTCAGGAGGGATGTCGCGAACCGTTTTGACGGCAGCGCCCCTCTTATTGGCGAGACGGAGCAGAGCGTCCGCCCGCGGCGGGCAGGCACGACATCCGGCACCTTTCCAGACGTACCGCCATCGGGTGACAAGAGCACATCATGTACTGCAGCACTTCAGTGACAAAGCAATTGCTTCGCGGGGCTTCGGCCGTTGCATCCATTGCGGGCGCCATCGCGCTCACGCCCCGCTTCTGGCCCGCGATCGGACTGTTCGGCCTGGCCGTCTACTTCATGCGGGGATGTCCGGCCTGCTGGCTTGCGGGGCTGATGGAGGCCGTTCGGGCTCGTCGCGCGCGCAGACCAACACCGTGAGCGTCGCGTGATCGGACGCGGTATCGTGCTGTCGGCGAGTCATGTGCCGCCCGCACGTGTGCGAGGGCCATGGGCAAGGAATTGAGCGAACATGCGTGGCGCCGGGTGCATCACGTGCTGCATTCGGCGCGCCGGACCCGTGTGCGGTTTCCGTGTCCGGCGCGCGCATCGCCATACGCGCGGCGCGCCTACTTCACCCACGCGAAGTAATACGACAGCCAGATCGTCAGCCCTGCGCCGATCAGCGCCGCATACGGCATCAGGCTCAGCCACAGCGCGCGCTTCGGCACTTCGAGTTCCATGTCGCGCTGCATCTGCGCGGGGAAGCGGCCGCGATCCTGCCAGTAGTGGCGGAACAGGAACACCGGCACGATCAGCAGCATCGCGATCAGCCCGTTGCGCAGCGTGCCTTCACCTTGCAGGTTCGCGCCCGCACCGACATAGACGAGGTTCGCGTAGCCGCAGAGCGAACCCGCGACGAGCAGCCAGGTCGGACAGCGGAACGGCCGATCCCAGTTGCCGCGATCCATCCGGTGGATCCAGCCCGACTGAAGATTCAGGAATACGAACAGCATGTAGCAGACGTTCGAGATCGACAGCACCGTCATGTAGTCCGACATCATCAGCAACACGAGGTTGAAGCCGAGGTCGGTCCACATCGCGCGCGTGGGCGAGCCGTGCTCGTTCACGTGCGACAGGTACTTCGGCAGCCAGCCGTCGACCGACGCCTGGTACAGCGTGCGCGACGAGCCCATCATCGACGTCATCACGATCAGCAGGATCGACAGCATCAGCATCACGACGACCGCATTCGCGACCCACGCGCCGCCGCCGACGATCTTCGCCATCGCCGCCGCGACACCGGTGCCGTCGCCGATCGACGGATCGAGCATCGCCTGCGTACCGAGTGCGCCCTGGAACGCCATCGGCACGAGCGTCATCACGACGAGGCACAGCGCGCCCGACCAGAAGATCGCCTTCGCCGTATCGCGGCGCGGATCGCGGAATTCGCGCGTGTAGCAGACGGCCGTCTCGAAGCCGTACGACGCCCAGCCGGCCATGAACATCGCGCCGAGCGCCATCGTGACGCCCTGCCCGTTCCACGAGCCGAAGGTCGAGGCCGTGAGATTGCCGTGCGCGTCGTGACCGAGCGGCAGCAGCGGGAGCAGGTTCGACATCGGCACGTCGCCGGTGACGAACGGCACGATGCCGACGATCAACAGCGGCGTGAGCGATGCAATGCCGAGGATGCGCTGCGTACGTGCCGCCTTCGACGCACCGCTATGCTGAAGCTTGAACGTGATGAGAAGCAGGATCGTCGCGATGATGAACGTCGCATTGATCCGCAGGGACAGACCCGGCTTGATGAACCCCAGATCCGCGATCTTGAGCTGCCATTGCAGCACCGCCGCGTTGGCGGGAAAGAGACTCGTGAGCGCATAGCTCGCCGCGAGACCGCAGCCGAGCGCGAGCATCGGCGACCACGCGAGCCAGTTGCACCACACGGACACCGGGGCAATCAGCTTGCTGTAACGCACCCAGCCGATCGCGCCGTACACGGATGCGCCGCCCGATTTATGGGGAAATAGTCCCGATATTTCCGCATAAGTCGCGCTTTGAATCAGCCCCATCGTGATCGCGGCGATCCAGATCGCCCACGCGGGCTGGCCGATCGTCGCACATACGCCGCCGATCGTGAACAGCACGCCTGCCGGCACGCCGCTCGTTACCCAAAAAGCGTCTTTCCAAGTCAGGCCACGATGCAGCGTGTGGCCCGTCGAATCATGTGAGATGGTTGCCTCAACATCACTGGTGCCGTTCGCACGCAGTCCTGCCTGACTCATCCAATTCCTCCTGTGATGACTCTGCACAAGGGCCGTAGTGTAACAATTTACGGGCTTTTTTGCAGAATCCGAAAAAGAATTCCGGGATATGGCCGCAAGTCATCGCGATTATTTCGGATTCCTGCATGCCATTCCCGGCGTATTTTTATGGTGATTCGTACGACGTATGTTCAGGTACTTACTGGACGCCTTCCGTCCAGGAATTCACGCGGTCGGCATGCGCCGCAATCCACGCATCCGCAGCCGCTTCCGGCTTCGAGCCGTTCTGGATCGCCAGCATCACGCTGTCGATTTCACCCGGCTTCCACTGGAATTTCTTCAGGAACGCGACGACCGGCTTGGCCTTGGTTTCGAGCCCCGGATTCACGACGCTGTCGACGTGCTCGGCGCCGCCGAACACCTTCTTCGGATCCTCGAGGAAGCGCAGCTTCCACTTCGCGAACATCCAGTGCGGCGCCCAGCCGGTCACGATCACCGGCTTGTTCGCGCCGACCGAACGCGACAACTCGGCCGTCATCGCGCTGCCCGAGCTCGGCATCAGCGTGTAGCCGAGCCCGTAGTTCTTGATCGCTTCGTCGGTCTTGCGCATCACGCCCGCACCGGCATCGATGCCGACGATGCGGCCGCCGAAGCTGCTCTTCTCGGCGTTCAGATCCTCGATGCTCTTCGCCTTCACGTAATCCGGGACGATCAAGCCGATCTTCGCGTCAGGAAAGTTCGCGCCGACGTCGACGACCTTGCTCTTGTATTCGCTCCAGTACGAGCCGTGCGTGACCGGCAGCCATGCGGACAGCGTCGCGTCGAGATCGCCGCGCGCGACGCCCTGCCACATGATCCCGGCAGCGACCGGCACGAGCTTCACCTCGTAGCCGAGCTTCTTCTCGATCACGCGCGCCGCGACGTTCGACGTCGCCACGCTGTCGTCCCAGCCTTCGACGTAGCCGATCTTCAACGTCGGCTTCGTATCGGCGAGCGCTGACGCGCTCAGTGCCACCATCGCCGACAGTGCGCCGCCCCACAACAGTTTTCCGAAGAGTTTCATGGTCGATCTCCTTGATATGCGCACCGTGCGCGTTGCCTCTCTAGGTTCTTCAACCACAAATCCGCGGTATCGTTGTTTTCCGACGGATGCTTGTCCGGACGCGACGCGCCCGGACAGCCGATGGCGCGTTTCGACTACTTGTCGATCACGAGATCCGACAGCGGCTTGCTGCAGCACAGCAGCACCATGCCCTGGTCGATCTCGCGCTGGCGGATGCCGCCGTTGTGCTTCATGTCGACCTGCCCCGACACGAGCTTCACCTTGCAGGTGCCGCACATGCCCTGCGTGCACGACGCCGGCAGCCGCACGCCCGACTGGCGCGCCGCGTCGAGCACGTGCTGCTCCGAGCCGCACGCAATCTCGCGGTTGCTCTTCGCGAAGCTGACCGTGTACTGCTTCGTCGCGCCATCCACGCCGTCGGCGGCCGGCACGAGTTCGGCGAGCACTTCGTCGCTCGCGGTCTGCGCAAGCGTCTCGAACGAGAAGCTTTCCTCGTGATACTGCTTGCGGTCGAAGCCGGCTTCGTCGAGCAGGTCGCGCACCGCCTTCATGTACGGCGCGGGGCCGCACGTGAAGATCTCGCGCTCCATGAAATCCGGCGCGATCAGCTTGAGCAGCGGCAGCGTCAGGAAGCCCGTGACGCCCGGCCAGTTGGTACGTGCGCCGACGCGCTCGACGACGAACGACGTGCGGAAATTCGTATGGTTCGACGCGATCAGGTCGAGCTCGCGCGCGAAGATGATGTCGTCCGGCGTACGTGCGCTGTGCACGAACAGGATGTCGCGATCCTCGGCGAGATCATGATGCGCGCGGCTCATCGACATCAGCGGCGTGACGCCCGAGCCGGCCGACAGGAACAGGTACTTGCGCGCCGGATGCCGTGCGCAGGTGAATTCGCCGGCCGGGCCGAGCACGCGCACCGCCGCGCCCGGCTGCAGGTTGTCGTGCAGCCAGTTCGACACCTTGCCGCCCGGCACGCGCTTGACCGTGATCGAAATCGTGTGCGGCCGCGCCGGCGACGACGAGATCGTGTAGCAGCGGTTGATCGTCTCGCCGTCGATGTCGAGCTCGAGCGTGATGAACTGCCCGGGCTCGAACGAGAACGTGCGGCCCTGCGGCGAACGGAAGAAGAAACTCTTCACGTCGTGGGTTTCCTGCCGCACGTGGCAGCACACCAGCGTTTCCTCGACGTCGCTCGTCCAGCGCTCGGGCAGCGCGTTCCAGAACGCCGGGTGCGTCACCCGGCTGTCCGCCGGCTCGAAATTGGCCGCATCTCGCATCATGTCTTGCTCCGCTTATACGCTGCTGGATACTACGCGCCGGTTTTTTCGGCGAGACGGCCGATGTACCAGGCCGAGAATTTTTCGACGAGACCTTCCGTGAACGGCGAGTACGGGCCCGGCTCGTACGCGCTGCTGTTCGCACCGCGCTGCGAGAACTCGACGAGCGCGCGATCCTGGTCGTTGGTCGCGTTCCACACGGCCGTGAGGTTCTTCACGTCGTAGTCGATGCCTTCCTTCGCGTCCTTGTGCACGAGCCACTTCGTGCGCACGAGCGTCTTGCCGGCCGACAGCGGGATCACCGAGAACGTCACGATGTGATCGCTCATGAAGTGGTGCCACGAGTTCGGCTGCGTCCAGAACGACAGGCCGCCGAGGTCGGCCTTGTCGAAGCCGCCGAGCAGCTTCTTCGATGCGACCTTCGCGTCGAGCGTCTGCGATTCGCCGCTGCGGTCGAGCGGCAGACGCTGCGTGCGGAAACCCGTCACGTCGAGCAGCTTCTCGATTTCGGCGGACGGCAGGCCCATCTCGGCCCACTCCTTCCCGCGACGCACGCACGTCTCCGCAAATGCGTCCATGCCTTCCGCGTTCGCGTCGGAACGCTGGTAGCCGAAGCCGTATTCGTACAGCGAGATCGTCAGCTCGGGATGGTTCGCGACGCAGTGATAGCACTCGCGGTTGTTTTCCATCGTGAGCTTCCAGTTGCCTTCCTCGATGATGTCGATCTGTGCGGCGATCTTCGTGTTCGGCAGGTCGTGCGGCAGCAGGTACGGCTCCATCTCGGCGCGCATCTGCGCGAAGTCGACCGGCGGCTCGTCGGCGAGGCAGATGAAGATCAGGCCCGCGAGGTTCTCGACGTGCACCGATTTCAGACTGTGCTTGCAGCGGTCGAACTTCTCGCCCATGTGCTCGGCGAACATCAGCTGGCCCGTCAGGTTGTAGGTCCAGCTGTGGTACGGGCACACGATGTTGCCGACCGAACCTTTATCCTCGTTGCACAGGCGCGCGCCGCGGTGACGGCACACGTTGTGGAATGCACGGATCGCCATGTCGTCGTCGCGCACGATCAGGATCGAATCGCTCCCCAGTTCCACGGTCACGTAGTCGCCCGGCTCGGGAATGTCCGGTTCGACCGCCACCTGGATCCAGTGCTGGCGGAAAATCGCCTCCATGTCGAGCGCGAAGATGTCCTCGCTCGTGTAGAACGGTGCATCGAGGCTGTGCCCTTCCTTGCGCCGCTCGATCAGTGCACGAATGTCTGCCGATACTTTCATCGTTTGCTCCGGATTCCTTGCATCCCTGGGTTCTTGCCGACAGGCATCAAAATCAGTAGTCGATGAGCTGATGCTCGCGCAAATACGCGAGGATCACTTGTGCTTTTTCGACCGAACTCCCTTCATTTACGACGTTGCCGCCACGGCTCTCGGTCGTCGTCGCGGACAGCATCCGGGCATGCCCGGAGCGCTTCTCGGCGGCGACCAGCTTTACGGGTTTACGCTCGACCGGGCCGACCGTCCAAGCGGCCGCGTCGGCGTCCGTGCCAGGCGCCGCGAGCGCCGGCCGGATCGCGCCGGCGCGCAGCCGCGCGTACGCGTAGCGCGGCTCGGCATTGGCGAGCGGATGGACGGCAATCACGGCAGGCAGCGCGGTATCGACGCGTCGCCGCAACCCTTTCGGCAAAAATTGCCGGACGGCCGCACGACCGCCTTCGACCGTCACGTCGACGGCCGAGCCGACCAGCGGATAGCCGAGCTTCGCGGCGATGCGGTAAGGCAGCATGCCGGTGTCGTATGCGCCCTCGGCGCGCGTGCCGGTCAGCACGAGGTCGTAGTCTTCGATGCGCGCGGCGAGCGCGTGCACGGCGTCGTCGCCGTCACGGCAGGCCAGCACCTCGACCTCCCGCGCGCCGAGCGCGAGATATTCGGCAAGCGCCGCGTTCGCGGGGTCGCCGGCATGGATCACGTCGAGCGTCGCGCGATGCTGCTCGGCGAGCTGGCGGGCGGTTTCAAGTGCGGCCGCATCGTTGCGGCTGTAGCGCGCGACGCCGCTGACCGGGTGCCGGCCCACGGACACGAGCACCGCGATGCGTTGCAGGGGGCGGGGGGCGTTCATGCGGCGACTCCTTCGGGTTCACGGGTGCCGACCGCGGCCGGCGATTCGCCGCGCGCGGCACGCGCGGCCTGCACCTGTTCGATCAGCGCGGCGATCGTCGCCTGTGCGTCGCCGACCACCGTCAGGTTCGCGCGCTTCGCGATCGGCGCGCTGCCGTCGAGGTTCACCGCGATCACGTGGCGGCAATCCTTGATCCCCTGCAGGTGCTGCACCGCGCCCGAAATGCCGAACGCGATGTACACGCTCGCCTCGACCGTCTTGCCGGTCGCGCCGACCTGCTTGTCGCGCGTGAAGTGGCCGTTGTCGACCGCGACGCGGCTCGCGCCGATCGCCGCGCCGAACGCACCGGCCAGCTGCTCGAACGCGCCGATGTCGGACACGCCGTTGCCGGCCGACACGATGAAATCGGCTTCCTCGAGCGCGACCTGGGCCGCATCGATTTCGTCGAGGCCGAGATCGCGGTACGGCTGGGCGGCATCGCCCGCCGGGCGGATGAAGTCGGCGGCCAGGCGTTCGCCCGCGCCGACGAACGGCAGCTTCGCGTCGACCGCGTTCTGCGCGAGCAGGATCACGTCCGGCAGCGCGCGCGTGGCAAACGCGCGCCCGGCCTGCGCATACGCCCCGACATGCTTCGCATCGATCTCGACGACGTGGGTCGCGACGCTCGCGCCGGCTACTGCCGCGTAACGCCGGCCAAGATCGCCGTCGCCCGTCGCGTTGTCAGGGATGAATACGTGTTTCGGTGCAAGCGCGGCCACGCAGGCCTGCAATGCTTGCAGTTCGCTTTCGGGATCGAACGCACGGCGATCGAAGCCCGTCAGCTCGAGCAGCTTGTCGACGCCGAGCTCGGCCACGTCGTCCTTCAGCTCGCCGAACGCGAGCAGCGCGACTTCGGTCTGCGCGTCGGCGAGCACGGCGGCGGCGGCGATCGCCTGCCGCGAATGGTCGTCGAGCGCGCCGCGCTCGCCGTGCGCGACCACCAGCATCACGTGCTTCGGATCCTGCAGCGCGCGGCGCGGCTTCGCGGCCGCGCCGTGACCGTGCGCGGACCACTGCGCGGCGTTCGCATCGGCGCTGCCTTCCTCGCCGAGCGTGATGCGCTTCAGGCCGGCGGCCGTGATGATGAACGGCCGGCGCGGATCGATTCGTTTGATCGTGTTCATCGACTCACTCCAGCGAAGCGGCAACGAGTTCGGCGACGTCGAGCACGTCGGGGCGCGGGCCCACGACGCCTTCGAGCATGGCCGTGCAGTTCGGGCACCCGACCGCGACCACGTCCGCGCCGATCGTGCGCGCGTCGGCGATGCGGATGTCGGGAATGCGCTGCTTGCCGGGGATGTCGGTCAGCGGCGCACCGCCGCCACCGCCGCAGCAGCGGCCGCGCATGCCGTTGCGCTCCATCTCGACGACCTGGATGCCGATCGCCTTCAGCAGCTTGCGCGGCGCTTCCGTCTCGCCGTTGTAGCGGCCGAGGTAGCACGGATCGTGATACGTCGTGCGCTTCTCCTGCAGCGCCTCGACGGCCTTCGGCGCGATCTTGCCGCTGTCGGCCAGTTCCGCGAGATAGGTCGTGTGATGCTTGACCGTCACGCGCAGCCCGAGCGCACGGTACTCGTTGCGCAGGCTGTGCATCACGTGCGGGTCGGCCGTCACGATCTGCGTGTACGACAGCGTGCCGAGCGTGCCGATCAGGCGCTTCGCCATCTGCTGGAACGTCGCTTCGTCGCCGAGCCGGCGTGCGACGTCGCCCGTGTCGGTCTCGTTCGAGCCGAGCACCGCGTAGTCGACGCCAGCCTTGTTCAGCACCTTCACGAACGCGCGCAGCGTGCGTTGATAGCGCATGTCGAACGCACCTTCGCCCGCGACGAACAGCACGTCGACCGGCTTGCCCGGCTGCGCGACCGGTGCGCTCAGGTCGACCGACCAGTCGTAGCGCGCGGCCGTGTCGTAGCCGCCCATCGTGCCCGTTTCACGCAAGTTCGCGAGCACTTCCTGGCCCTTGCCGGGCACCGTGCCATGCACGAGCGTGCGGTTGCGACGCATGTCGACGATCGCGTCGACGTGTTCGATCAGCATCGGGCATTCCTGCACGCAGGCGCGGCAGGTCGTGCACGACCACAGCGTCTGCTCCTCGATCAGGCCCGACACGATCGGGCCGTTCGGTTCGCCGCGATGCTGGCCGACCGCGATGCCCGGCGACGGGCTGCCCGCGTACGCCGCATCGGTGCCGCCCGCCATCCCGACGACGAGATCCTGGATCAGCTTCTTCGGGTTCAGCGGCTGGCCCGACGCGAACGCGGGGCACGCGGCTTCGCACTTGCCGCACTGCACGCAGGCGTCGAAGCTCAGCAACTGGTTCCAGCGGAATTCGACCGGCTTCGCGACGCCGTATTCCTGATGCTCGATGTCCGGCAGCTTCAGCGCGGTGGGCGGCGTGGCCGTGCCGTTGCCGGTGAACGATTCGCGCGTCGCGGCGAAGCGCTCCTGGCGCGGGTGGAACGCGAGGTGCAGCAGGCCGGCGATCGCGTGCTTCATCGGGCCGCCCTTCGCGGCGCCGACCGTCATCGTGAACGCGCCGATGCCGATCAGCAGCGCGCAGAGCACCGCGAACGTACCCGACATCGCGCTGGTCGGCACCAGCATGAACAGCACGAGGCCGAGCGCGAACGAGCCGAGCAGCCAGGGCAGCGTATTCCACGGGCCGCGCGACAGGCGCGCCGGTACGTCCTTCGCCGCGCGCCGGCGCCACACGAACACGGCGCCGACCAGCATCGCGAGCGCCGCGAGGAAGATCAGCTTGTCGAGCCACGGCGAGTAGATCGCGAGGCCGTAGTTGACGAACACCAGCGCCAGCGCGCCGATCGCGCCGCCGGCCGTCGCGACGTGGGTCTTCGCGATGTACGGATCGCGGGCGACCACATGATGCAGGTCGACGAAATAACGCTTCGGGATCGCGAACAGGTTCGCGACGCCGAACGAGCCGGGCGCCGTGGCGCGGCCGAGCCGCCAGTAGGACGAGCGCTTCGCGACCGCGAACGCGAGCCCCGCCACCGACAGCCACAACAGGGCGGTAATGAGGAAGGACGGATTCATCTTTTAGAAATCCTTCACGAGACGCAGCGAGTCGTAGATCGCACCGTGGACGTTGTGCATCGAGATGCAGTCGCCGACACGGAACAGCAGGAAACGGCCGTTGCCGAGTTCTTCCGACAGGCACGGTTGCGGCTCGGCCGCGAACAGCGTGTGCGGATCGATCTGGCCGCGGTTCACCGATTCCGGCTTGAGCTTCCAGTACAGCTCGTCGTTCGGCGACGAACCGTTCTCGATCACCACCTGGTCGACCGCGCGCTCTTCCAGTTCTTCCGTGTACTCGTTGCGCAGCACGGCGATCAGCTTGCCGTCCTCTTCATAGACGCGGTCGAGCATCGTGTTCGGCGTCGGGATCACGCCGAATGCGTACAGGCGGCGATAGAAGATCGGGAACGTCGTGCCGCCGCAATCGTCGGCGACCTTCACGTCCGGCGTGACGACCTCGACCTTCGAGCCGCGGCTCGCCATGAAGTCGGCCACGCCCGCGCCGGCATGCGTGCTCACGCCGTCGAACAGCAGCACGTTCTGCTTCGGCTCGACCTTGCCGGTCAGGATGTCCCACGAGCTGACGGCAAGACCCTCGGCCACGCCCCAGCCCGGCACCTGCCACGTGAAGCTCGACCCGCCCGTCGCGAGCACGACGATGTCCGGCTTCTCGGCCATGATCATCTTCTCGTCGGCAGCGACACCGAGACGCCGGTCGACGCCCAGGCGCTTCGTTTCCATGTCGAACCAGCGGATGATCCCCGACATCTGTTCGCGCTGCGGCGCTTTCGCGGCGATCATCACCTGCCCGCCCACTTCCGCGTTCTTCTCGAACAGCACGACGTCGTGGCCGCGCAGCTTCGCGACGCGCGCCGCCTCGAGCCCTGCGGGGCCAGCGCCCACCACCACGACCTTGCGCTTCGGGCCGCGCGACTTCTCGATGATGTGCGGCATCGTCGCTTCGCGCGACGTCGCCGCGTTCTGGATGCACAGCACGTCGAGGCCGTTGTACTGGCGGTCGATGCAGTAGTTCGCGCCGACGCACTGCTTGATTTCGTCCTCGCGGCCGTCGCGGATCTTGATCACCATGTGCGGATCGGCGATCTGCGCGCGCGTCATGCCGACCAGGTCGATCATGCCGGTCGCGAGCAGGCGCTCGGCCTGGCCCGCATCGCGGATGCTCTGCGCGTGCATCACCGGAATCTTCACGACCGACTTGATGCCGGCCGCGAGGTGCACGAACGGCTCCGGCGGCAATGCCATCGGCGGCATGCAGTTCGCGATCGTGTTGTGCGTGTCGCCGCCCGAGCCGACCACGCTCAGGTAGTCGATCAGGCCTGTCTCCGACATCGCCTGCGCGATTTCCTTGAGCGCTTCGTGATCGAGGCCGTCCTCGTGGAATTCGTCGCCGCACATGCGCAGGCCGACGCAGAAGTCCTTGCCGACCGCCTCGCGCACGGCCGTCAGCACTTCGATGCCGAAGCGCAGGCGGTTCTCGAGGCTGCCGCCCCATTCGTCGGTGCGGTGGTTCGAACGCTTGCTCCAGAACTGGTCGATCAGGTGCTGGTGAGCGGCCGAGATCTCGATGCCGTCCATGCCCGCTGCCTTCACGCGCTTCGCGGCCGCCGCGAAATCGCCGATGATGCGGCGGATTTCCTCGATCTCGATGATCTTCGCGTTGCCGCGGTGCACGGGTTCGCGCACGCCCGACGGCGACATCAGGTGCGGCCAGTGCTCGCCGTGGAACGACGAGCGGCGGCCCATGTGCGTCGCCTGGATCATGATCTTCGCGCCGTGCTTGTGCATCGTGTCGGCCAGGCGCGTGAGCGGATCGATGATCTTGTCGGTCGACAGGTTCACCGATTTCCACCAGCCTTGCGGGCTGTCGATCGACACGGGGCTCGACCCGCCGCAGATGGCCAGGCCGACGCCACCCTTCGCCTTTTCTTCGTAGTAGCGGATATAGCGGTCGCCCGGCAGGCCGCCCGGCTCGGCATACACCTCCGCATGCGCGGTGCTGACGATCCGGTTGCGCAGCGTCAGCTGGTTCAGCTGCATGGGTTTGAACAGGTGGGGATAACGCATCGCTGGCGACCTCTGGCGTTCGAATGTCTCGTGTTGCGGGTGTTGTTCTGCTTCAGTGAATCAATGCATCAGTGCGCGATCGGCGACACTTCGAAGACGCAGTGGTCGTGATGCTCGGCCGCGCACTGCACTTCCTTCGAGAACGCGCGCGGCGCGCCCTTGCCTTCCGGCGTCGTGTCGTTGACCCAGTCCATCGCGCCCGCGAACCAGCCCGCGAACATGTAGCAGAGCTTGCCTTCCTTGCCCGGCTGCTGGAGCACGAACGACGAGTGGCGCAGCTCGATCTTTGCGCGTGCGCTCGCCGGGTCGGCCTCGATGATCGAGAACAGCCCCCAGCCGCGTTGCGACAGGCGCTTCAGGTAATGCTCGAATACGGCCATGCCGGTGATGCCGTGCTGCTTGGCTTCCTTGTCGCACCAGTGGTAGGCGGACTTGTAGCCGGCCTTGTAGAGGATCTCGGCATACGCTTCGACGCCGAGCGCTTCCTCGACGGCCACGTGGTTGTTCGTGAAGAAGTGGCGCGGCACGTACAGCATCGGCAGCGCGTCGGTGGTCCAGACGCCGGTATCGGGATCGACGTTGATCGGCAGTTGCGGTTGCATCGTGGTGACTCCGTGAGGAAATTGGCCGCGCGGCTCAGTGCGCAGGCGCGACATCGTCCGCGTGCCCGCGCGATTTGCGCGGGCACGTCCCGATTTTTCTAATGTTGAATCGCGAGCGGCGGTTCGGCTCGATGCGGCGCTTACGCGCCCCACACGTCCTTGAACACGCGCACCCAGTTCTCGCCCATGATC
Source organism: Burkholderia sp. Bp8992 (assembly GCF_003853705.1). Classification (GTDB taxonomy): domain Bacteria; phylum Pseudomonadota; class Gammaproteobacteria; order Burkholderiales; family Burkholderiaceae; genus Burkholderia. Next base: position 102,791 of record NZ_QTQI01000020.1, read on the forward strand.
TTGCGGATGCGCGACTCGCTCCAGCCGTGGCGCTCCATCGCGGCGGTCAGGTTCGGGAATTCGCCGATCGTGCGGATGCCGTCCGGGTTGATCACCTTGCCGAAGTTCGTCAGCTGGCGATAGCGGCCCTTGTCATGCGTCAGCATGTCGAAGAATTCCTTCGCGAAATCCTGCGTGAAGTCCGTGCCGATGCCCACCGCGTCTTCGCCGATCAGGTTCACGACGTAATCGATCGCCTCGATGTAGTCGTCGATGTTCGCTTCGATCCCGCGCTTCAGGAACGGCGCGAACATCGTCACGCCGACGAAGCCGCCCGCATCGGCGATCTCCTTCAGCTGTGCGTCGCTCTTGTTGCGCGGATGCTCCTTCAGGCCCGACGGCAGGCAGTGCGAGTAGCACACCGGCTTCTTCGAGAACGCGATCGCTTCCGACGACGTGTTGCCGCCCACATGCGACAGGTCGACCATGATGCCGACGCGGTTCATCTCGGTGATCACTTCGCGGCCGAAGTCCGACAGGCCGCCGTCACGCTCGTAGCAGCCGGTGCCGACCAGGTTCTGCGTGTTGTAGCAAAGCTGCACCACGCGCACGCCCATGTCGGCGAACGCTTCGATGTAGCCGAGGTTGTCCTCGAACGCATGCGCGTTCTGGAAGCCGAGGATGATCCCCGTCTTGCCTTCCTTCTTCGCGCGGAAGATGTCGTCCGTCGTGCGCACGAGCGTCAGCAGCTCGCCGTTGTCGCGGATCTTCTTCTTCATCACGCCAATGTTGTCGACGGTCTTGGTGAAGTTCTCCCACACCGACACCGTGCAGTTCGCGGCCGTGATGCCGCCCTTGCGCATGTCCTCGAACACCGGCTTCTCGAACTTCGAAATGTTCAGTCCGTCGATGATGATGCTGTCCTGATGCAGCGTGCTCATATCCGCTCTCGCTCGTGTGACTGTTCTTGTGGGGGTCGATCAGTAGATCGGGAAGCGTTCGCAAAGCGCGAAGATCTCGCGGCGCACGCGTTGTTCGGTCGCATGGTCACCTTCCGGGTTCGCGCGCAGCGCGTCGAACACTTCGAGGATCAGGCGGCCGACTTCACGGAATTCCGCGACGCCGAAACCGCGCGTCGTGCCGGCCGGCGTGCCGAGACGGATGCCCGACGTGACGGTCGGCTTCTCGGTGTCGAACGGGATGCCGTTCTTGTTGCAGGTGATGCCCGCGCGTTCCAGCGCCTGCTCGACCGGCGCGCCCTTCAGGCCCTTCGGGCGCAGGTCGACCAGCAGCAGGTGGTTGTCGGTGCCGCCCGTGACGAGATCGACGCCGCCGGCCTTCAGCACTTCGCCGAGCGCCTGCGCGTTCGCGAGCACGTTGTCGATGTAGGTCTTGAAGTCCGCATGCAGCACTTCGCCGAACGCGACGGCCTTGCCGGCGATCACGTGCATCAGCGGGCCACCCTGCAGGCCCGGGAACACGGCGGAGTTGATCTTCTTCGCGATGTCCTCGTCGTTGGTCAGCACGAAGCCGCCGCGCGGGCCGCGCAGCGTCTTGTGCGTGGTCGACGTGACGACGTGTGCGTGTTCGACCGGGTTCGCGTGGCGGCCCGCGGCGATCACGCCGGCGATGTGCGCCATGTCGACCATCAGCTTCGCGCCGACGCTGTCGGCGATCGCGCGGAAGCGCGCGAAATCGAGTGCGCGCGGGTACGCCGAGAAGCCGGCGATGATCAGGTTCGGCTTGTGTTCGTGGGCCAGCGCCTCGACCTGGTCGTAATCGATCCGCATCGTGTCGCGGTTCACGCCGTACTGGACCGCGTTGAACCACTTGCCCGACAGTGCCGGCTTCGCGCCGTGCGTCAGGTGGCCGCCGGCATCCAGCGACATGCCGAGCACCGTGTCGCCCGGCTTGGCCAGCGCGAGCATCACCGAGCCGTTCGCCTGTGCGCCCGAGTGCGGCTGCACGTTCGCATAGCCCGCGTTGAAGATCTGCTTCACGCGCTCGATCGCCAGCGCCTCGACTTCATCGGCGAACTCGCAGCCGCCGTAGTAGCGCTTGCCGGGATAGCCTTCCGCGTACTTGTTCGTCAGTACCGAGCCCTGCGCCTCGAGCACGGCGCGTGACACGATGTTTTCCGATGCGATCAGCTCGACCTGCGACTGCTGACGCTCGAGTTCCTTCAGGATGGCGCTGCGCACCGGCGCGTCGCGCTCGGCAAGGGGCTGCGAGAAGAAAGGCTGGGTATTCGACATAGTGCGTCCGTGACGAAGAATAAAGGGCTGCAACCAAAGCTCAAGGCCCGCCCTGCCTGGGTTTCCCGCTGCGCCAGTGCAAGGTTGCCGACGGCTCTATTCTTGTCGTTCGGATTTTCGGCGGATTGATGAATTTAGACGCGTTCTTTGCCTTTTCCGCCATGCGCGTCCGTTTTATACAAGTGACCGGTCGTGCTTTTTCGGCTGACCGACCCAAACGATGTCGGCTGTTCACCTATGGACACGCACACCGGCAGTGCGTTTGCCGCGCGTTCGGAGTGCGGCGTCTCCCGGATACGGTGCAGTGCAACATCGGCCTTACGCCCAGACAACGTATGGAGCTAGGGTTTAGCCGTATGGCACGCTTGTTGCGCTCGCTCACACAATACCGCAGCCCGATCCGTGCCCCCGGGCGTATAGCTATTAGAGATTCTAGGAACGCTCCCCATGTCGCCCGACCGCACAGCGTCGCTGTCCCACTTCGCGTTCATGCCGTTGCCGAATTTCACGATGATCGCGTTCACCAATGCGATCGAGGTGCTTCGGATGGCGAACTACCTGAGCGGCCAGCCGCTCTACCGCTGGTCGGTGATCAGCCCGGACGGCGGCCCGGTCACGGCGAGCAACGGCCTCACGGTCGATACGGGCCCGGCCGAATGCGCGGGGCAGCCGGACATCGTGTTCGTGTGCGGCGGCGTCGACGTGCAGCGTGCGACCACGCCGGCCCATCTGTCGACCCTGCGCCGCTTCGCGCGCTCGGGCATCCCGCTCGGCAGCCTGTGCACGGGCACCTATGCACTTGCGAAATCGGGGTTGCTCGCCGGCTACGCGTGCGCGATCCACTGGGAAAACATGTCGGCGCTGAAGGAAGAGTTTCCGGACACGCGCTTCCTGAAGGAACTGTTCGTGATCGACCGCGACCGCATCACGTGCACGGGCGGCGTCGCGCCGCTCGACATGATGCTGAACCTGATCGCCGCGCGCGTGGGCACCGCGCGCGTCACGCAGATCGCCGAGCAGTTCATCGTCGAACACGTGCGCGACACGAGCGCGCAGCAGCGCATGCCGCTCGTCGCGCGCCTCGGCTCGGCGAACAAGTCGCTGTTCGAAGTGATCTCGCTGATGGAGAACAACATCGAGGAGCCGCTGTCGCGCGAGGAGCTCGCGCGGCTCGCGAACATGTCGCAGCGGCAACTGCAGCGCCTGTTCCGCGAACATCTCGGGATGACGCCGACGCACTATTACCTGACGCTGCGGCTGCGCCGCGCACGCGAACTGCTGCTGCAGACCGACATGTCGATCATGCACATCACGATGGCGTGCGGCTTCCAGTCGGCGTGCCACTTCAGCAAGAGCTATCGCGACGCGTTCGGCGTCGCGCCGACGCGCGAACGTCGCAAGCAGGTCGCGCCGCTCGCGCAGGGTGCGGCGAGCGCGGCCAGCCCCGTATTTCCTGCTCATGTGCTGCATGCGTGAAGCCGGCGCTGTGCGGCAGGAATCATGCCGAGCAACTGCGAAAGCGTGATCGAATACACGATGCGGATGTTTCCCCCTTCCGGCGCGGTGCTTTCGCGCCGCTTCACCTGACGGCATTACCACTGTAATCGCCGATTTACGTCTTCCCGGTGCGCTACGGTTACAAGAAGGCGTTCGCCGGAAATCGGCGGACGTCGCACCCAACGCGCCGCGCGTCCACGCCTGGCAATTCCCGAGAGCTGACATTCCGATTCCATCGCGCAATCTCGCCCGCTGCCGTCCGGCGCGAAGGTAAGCGCGATCATGCCGAGCATGCGCTCGACGCTACCCCGGGCTTTCGCGAATCGCTTACTCAAAGTACAAAGCGCGCCGAAATTGATTCATTGACGCTTATTCAATATTGCCCATTGTCACGTCACCTCTTTTCCGTCGGAATCCAAACTAAAATCATACTCGTCCGATAGACACGTCGACCATTACCGGCGAACGTTCATAGCTCGTTCATGCAAGAGATATCCGAGCCTATGACAGAAAAAGAACAAGCCGACTATCCATATTTTCTTCATTCGTCGATCCGGCTTTACGCGATGGTTCAGCATTTAGGCGCCACGCGGCCCTATTCTCCCGGCGCAATCGGTTCAACATATAGCGGCAACATGCAGATGATCTGCACGATTGATCCGTTCATTTGCACCTACCTTTCACCCGTTGATGCAGTCATGGGTTCGCGGACGCTTGCGCGCGACGATGACCACTTCTGGCCCATCGATTTCCGGCAGGTCGACACCCGTCATTTCATGGAACAGCATGGCCGACTGTTGATCGCCGTGAACTATGCGTATGCGGCGACCGGGAGCCGTCTGGTGGTTTCCGATGCAGGCTATCCGTTGATGACCTACACCTTTGCATCCTTCGACGTTCCGGTCGAACATCGCGACCACTTCACCATCCGCTTCCCCGACAGCGTGGTCGATCGAATTGAAACCGCCTATTCACGAGCCGGACTATCCGAGTTCAGCAAGACGCTCGACATGATGGATACATGGACCGCCGAGCAAATAGCTGGTGCAGAGGCCGAAGCATTGGCACATATGCCGCCGACCGTCGCTATTGACGGCGCGGAGATCGATCAATACGCGATTTACGACCCCGAGTCGGTCGACTGGGTCTTTACCAACTTCGATTGAGGGAACAACCATGAGACGACGAGCAGTGAGGAATGGCGATCCGACGACAACGGGTGGTGTCGTCATCGCGGTGACGTCTACGATGTTCAATCACGGCAAACAGGTAGCCGTGGATGGCGACAAAGCGACATGCGGAAATTGCGACGGGGCGTTCCCGATAGTGGGCGGCGCACAGCGCATGACTCACCGCGGGCGATGTGTTGCGCTGGAGGGTGACGCCGTATTGTGTCCATGTGGGCGAAACCGATTGATCGCGGGGAGCGATAGCACGATTTTTTATGGTGGCAGCGGTAGCGGAAATACAGCGAACCCGTTCGCTGCGGGTTCGACACTGGCACCCACGCGGCACATGGCTGCACCCGGTATCCACGACGACCAATTCGTGATCCGCGACGTGCGGACAAAGCAGCGATTAAGCAACGTGCGCTATTGGATCAAGGATCGATCCGGAAACGTACTAGCAACGGGCGTGAGCGATCGGCATGGTTGTACCGCACGCGTGCAAACCGAAGACGCGCAAATTTTGACGCTGGACATCGAGGACTGAGAAGATGGGAAACCAAACTACCGTTGCCGAGACAACGACAAACACCATCGAGGGCTCGCAGCGATTCGCGGACGTCGACTTGCGTCCGATCTGCGAAAACATGACGAATTCAGAATTTCGTAAGATGTTCGCGGTTGCACAGGGGCGCGCGGTCGATCGATTGACGATTCGCATCGCCGACTTGAAGAAGTGGTCAAAGCAGGACAAGGATCGCGTGTTCAAGTGGTTCGGTCGCGACGACGACAAAACTCGGATGCATTTGCTCACGGGCTTAACGAAAGTACTTGGCGTAGTTCGGGCATTCAATGAAAACAACGTCGTCCGGAGCGGCAGCCCCGGCGATCTAGCAACGGGTTGCACGCCTCATCCGCGCGGAACGACCAACGAGGCCGCTCACGTGTGTGCGCCTGACACAACGACGCATACGATCGCGATTGGCGAGCGATTCTGCACGATGCGTCCGTGGACTGCGAATGCCGATTCACACGTATCAACTATCATTCACGAAGCGACTCATTTCCACGACACTATGTCGTCAACCGATGACCAATACACGATTACCCCGTTGCTCCCTGGGTGGGGACGATCACATCCCGAGTTGTCAATCAACAACGCCGACAGCATCGCGGGGTACGTCGTTGACATTGACTAAATTCCTAACAGCGCTCGCGCTCGCATTGAGCTGCACACAATCAGTATTGGCATGTGAAGGTCCGTCGAACTTGCCGGGTTGGGATTTTGATGTTCGATTCAGCAAGGATTCGAGCGACCTGTCCATCGCCGAACTGGCGAAGCTGTCCGTATGGTCAACCGACATGCGCAACCGCTATTCCATTATCGATGTGGTGTCGATTGTCGGACTGGCGGAACCAACTGAGAAAGATCCGAAGGCCCTTGCTCAACAACGTGCCGCGAATGTCAAGGCTGCATTGGATCAGTTTTCGATTCGAGGCGAGCGGAATTCCATCATCGCGCGAATCTACAAGTTGCCGTTTCCCCCGAGTGAGTTCGACGATACCGGGCGTCGCGTCGAGATCACGTTCGGCCCAGGGTGCCCCGATCACTGTTGCCCGAACCTGAACCCGATACCTAACACGCACTAACGTTACACGACGCATTTACTGGCCCGCGCAATGCGGGCCATCTCCTTCCAACACCTTCACCAGCGTTTTCGTTCGGCTTCTACTTACGATCCCCACACCTGCATTTCGTCAAGCGAATACCCCCACGGCGTCGCCCGCTTCGTGCCGAGCATCCGCACGTAGCGGCCGTGCCCGTTCAGGTTCGGCAGCGTCACGTGGCCGTACGACACGCCGTTGCTCGTCGAGTAGATCGTCGTCCAGTTCGCGTTGTCGGTCGACGTCTGGATCTGGTAGACGAGCGCGCCCGCATCCCAGTACAGGTCGATGCTGCTGATGGTCTTCGTCGCACCGAGATCCACGGAAATCCATTGCGGATCAACGCCCGCGCCTTCCGGCGAATCCCAGCGCGTGCTCGTCGTGTTGCCGTCGAACGCCTTGTCCGGCGTGAGCGATGCGTTGTAGCTCGCCGACGCGGCGGCCGGGCGCCCTTGCGACAGCAGCGTCGGCTGCGCGATAGCCGGGCCGCCGTAGTAGCTCGACCCGAGCTTCGCCTTCGTCGTGTCGGCATTCACGCCGAACTGCGACAGGCTCCAGCGCTGGCCGGTCGTCACGTCGCCCACGTACAGCTGATAGCCGCCCGCCGTCGTCGACGAGAAGAACAGGTAGTTCGTGCCGTTCACCGGCGCCGGATCCGAGTTGTTGCTCACGCAGTCGTTGAGCGCCAGCGCGCTCGGCGTCGATGCCGGGTCGGCCGTCTTCGCATAGATCTGGTCGGCCCCGCCGCTGTCCTTCCAGCGCGCGTAGTACACCATGCCGTCCGCACGCACGATCGGGTAGTAGGTCTGCAGCCCGGCCGGATGATCGAACACGGCGGTCGCGCCGGTCGCGATCGTGCGCTTCATCAGCCCCATGTTCGAGCCGGTGCCGGTCGCGTAGTACACGGCGCTCGCGTCCGGCGCGAGGAACGGCATCGAATATTCGGCACCGGACGGCGCATTCGTCAGGCTCACGACCGACGTGAACGTCGGGCCCGCGCTCGTGTACGACAGCGTTGCCTGCTTGACGTCGCCGTTCTGCTTGAACACGAGCGACTTGCCGTCCGCGCTGAACTTCGGATCCTCGTTGCGCGTCGCGCCCGTGCTGTTCGTCATGTTGACGGGCGGCGTGCCGGCACCGAGCTGCAGCATGAACACGTTCCATGCGCCGTTGCTGATGCCCATGAACGCGAGCCACTTGCCGTCGGGGCTGAACACGCCGTTCATCGGATCGGTAATGCCCCACGTGCTCTTGCTCAGCTGCGTCAGCGTGTGGGCCGAGAAGTCGTAGAGGAACAGCTGGCTCGTGCCGTCGCCGTATTTGACGTAGCTGTGATAGACGAGCTTGCCGGTCAGTGCGGCGGGAAACGTCGCGTTCGGCTGGGCCGCCGGATTGTTGATGCAGGCCGCGGCTGCGACGCCGCTGAACAGGTTGAGTGCGATGCCGGCCACGAGGCCGGCGGTGAGAGTCTTCAATTTCACGCTGGTTGCTTCCTGATAGGGTCAGGACGCCTCAGACCGCAGCCCATGCGACACGCGCGTGGGACAAGGAGCCGCCGCCATTCAGCGAGGATTCCGTCTCGGTCGGGCGTCGGGAATGAAACGTGCTAGAGGATGCCCGCTCGTCAGACGAAATAACAGCATCAGAGCGGTCAAAAAACATACGGATCAGCGATTGGGGGGCGCGCTTGCACGCGACGGGTGCCGTGCCCTACTCTTTTTGTCAGCAAGGCTTCGAGCGGCCGGGGAGGCAGGCATGAAGCGATATGCGGCGCTGGCACAGACGATCGCCGACGCGATCCGGCGCGGCGACCTGGCGGCCGGCGCGCGCATCCCCACCGTGCGCGCCGCGTGCCGCGCGTACGGCGTGAGTCCGTCCACCGTGTTTCGCGCGTACTACGCGCTCGAAAGCGAGGGTCTGATCGTCGCGCGCGCGCGATCCGGATATTTCGTTGCGAACCTCGAAGACAAGCGCGTGCGGTTCGGTCACGATCCCCCGCGCAAGCCGGCCGCCGCGCCGGCCGGCGACGACGATACGCTGCTGCGCCTGCTCGACTCCCTCAAATGCGAGGACATCGTGCCGCTCGGCTCGGCATTCGCCAGCTATTCGCTGTTCCCGATGAGCAGCCTGTGGCGCTACGCGGCGTCGGCGGCCCGCAACATGGACCGCACGAAACTGCTGTCGGGATTGCCGCCGGGCAATGACGCGTTGCGCCGCCAGATCGCGCTGCGCTACCTCAATGCGGGCGCTGCGTTGCCGATGGACGAGATCGTCATCACGACCGGCGCGCTCGAAGCGCTGACACTCTGCCTGCAGGCGCTGACCCGCCCAGGCGACATCGTCGCGATCGAACGTCCCGCATTCCACGCCGTGCTGCACGCCGTGCAGCGCCTGCACCTGAAAGCCGTCGAGATCCCGGTCGACCCGCGCACGGGCCTCGATCTCGACGCGCTCGCGCAAGCGCTCGACACGCATCCGGTGCGCGCGTGCTGGTTCATGACGTCGTTCCACAACCCGACCGGCGCGACGTTGACCGACGAACGCAAGCGCGCGCTGATCGACCTGCTTGCGTCGCGCGGCGTGCCGCTGATCGAGGACGACGTGTACAACGAATTGCATTTCGGCACGGCGCCCACGCGCCCCGCGAAACTGTATGACGACAGCGGGCTCGTCCTGCATTGCGGATCGTTCTCGAAATGTCTCGCGCCGGGGTTCCGGATCGGCTGGGTCGCGGCCGGGCGCTACGTACGGCAGATCCGGCAGGCGACGGGCGCGAGCGCGCCGGCTGCCGACGTACCCGCGCAGCTGGCGATTTCGAGCTACCTGCGCGACGGCGCATACGACCGCTTCTTGCGCAAGCTGCGGCGCAATCTCGCCGCGCACCAGGCGCAGATGCTCGCGGCCGTGCGCGCGTATTTTCCGACGGACACCGAAGTATTCGCACCGCGCGGCGGGTATTTCCTGTGGATCGAACTGCCGCCGCGCATCGACGCGATGCACCTGTTCGACGCCGCGATGCACAGCGGCGTCAGCATCGCGCCGGGGCCGATCTTTTCCGCGACCGGCGGATTCCGCCGCTTTCTGCGGCTCAACTACGGCCGGCCGTGGACGCCGGCCGTCGAGCACGCGATGGAGACCATCGGGACGCTCGCGGCCCGGCAACGGCACGACAGGTAGTACGAAACACGCAGATCGCGACGTTCGACATACGCCTTGCGTTTCACGCGCAAGCGACAAAGAATGAAGCGGTAGGCAGCGGCGGACGAAGGGATTCCACGCGTCCGATGTTATGGAGAATCACATGAACACTGAACGCGAACGACAGTCGAAGTGTGCTCCGTCGACGGCGCCGGCCCGCCGCTGACGATGCGCGTCCTGCCCAACCGGAACGTTCGCACGCGCGATGCATGGCGCGCCGTGTTGAACGCGCGCGCCGAATCGCGGCACCCCACGCGTTGCCGTTGCAGGGAATGCGGATTCGTCGCGCCCCGCGCACTCGAGCGCTGCCCCGCCTGCGGCCAGTGGGACTGGCCGTTCGATCCGATTCGTCATACGCGCGCCCCGGCGCACGCCGCATACGCGCCGCGTGCCGGCCGTTCGCGGTCGTCGCGCGTCGCGCACTCGCTGCGCGACGCGGCGTTCCGGCGGCCGAGCGCATCGAGCGCGCCGATCCTGAGCCTCCTGACGCTCGTGCTGATGGTCGGTGGCTATGTGTTGGTCGACCGTACATGCAGGGCCGATCCTGCCTGCCGCGGTGCCGGTACGCCGGCAGCTGCCGCGACCGAATCCGGCCCGCCTGCCGCGAACGAGCCGGTGCTGCCGGTATTGCCGACGCCCGTTTTTCCGTTTCATTCGCCCGACGGAACGCCGCAACTGGCGGCCATCCCGCCGCACGGCGACGCGAACGCCAGCCCACCGGCAGGCAAGACGCAGGTTGCGCAAGCCGCACCGTCGATGCGCGCACCCGACCGGACACGCGCCGGCGTGGTTCGCGTGTCGGACTGGAAAGGCAGGCACGATGCCGTACATCGCACGCACCCGACTCGGCGCGTGAGCCTGCATACGCGCCACTGGCGGCACAACCCGTCGGGCAACGCCGAGGCCGCGAGACTCTATCGCGGCCACTGAGCGCGCGGTCCGCGCCGTCGCATCCGACGATGCGTGTTTCCGAACCGCCCGTTACGAAACGCCGCTTGTATCGCGACGAATGCTGGCGTCGCTATCGCCACCCCATCCACAACGAAAACGGGCGGCCCGTTTCCGGAGCCGCCCGTTTCTTTCAGCGCGTAGCGAACGAACGCCGGCGCATCATGCCGCCAGCAACCCGTGCGGGTCGATGACGAATTTGCGCGGCGCACCGCCGTCGAACTTCTTGTAGCCTTCCGGCGCCTGGTCGAGCGAGATCACCTCGACATTGACGATCTTCGCGATCGGCAACCGGTCGAACAGGATCGCCTGCATCAGGTTGCGGTTGTACTTCAGCACCGGCGTCTGGCCCGTGAAGAACGAGTGCGACTTCGCCCAGCCGAGGCCGAAGCGGATGCTCAGGCTGCCGTGCTGCGCGGCCTTGTCCTTCGCGCCCGGATCGTCCGTCACGTACAGGCCCGGGATGCCGATCGCGCCGGCCGGGCGCGTGATTTCCATCAGCGAGTTCAGCACCGTCGCGGGCGCTTCCTCCGAATGGCCCGACGAGCCGTGGCCGTGCGCCTCGAAGCCGACGCAGTCGACCGCGCAGTCGATCTCGGGCACGCCGAGAATCTGCTCGATCTGCTCGCCGAGCGATGCGTCCTTCGACAGGTCGACCGTCTCGAAGCCCATCGCCCGCGCATGCGCGAGGCGTTCCGCGTTCATGTCGCCGACGATCGTGACCGCCGCGCCGAGCAGGCGCGCCGATGCGGCGGCCGCCATGCCGACCGGGCCCGCGCCCGCGATGTAGACCGTCGAGCCCGGCTTCACGCCCGCGCTCACCGCGCCGTGATAACCGGTCGGCAGAATGTCGGACAGGCAGGTCAGGTCGCGGATCTTCGACATCGCCTGGTCGCGATCGGGGAATTTCAGCAGGTTGAAATCGGCGTACGGCACGAGCACGTATTCGGCCTGGCCGCCGATCCAGCCGCCCATGTCGACGTAGCCGTATGCGCCGCCGGCACGCGACGGGTTCACGTTCAGGCACACGCCCGTATGCGTGTCCTTGCACATCGCGCAGCGGCCGCAGGCGACGTTGAACGGCACCGACACGAGATCGCCGATCTTCAGCGTCTCGACGTCGCGGCCCACCTCGACCACTTCGCCGGTGATCTCGTGACCGAGCACGAGCCCGACCGGTGCGGTCGTGCGGCCGCGCACCATGTGCTGGTCGGAGCCGCAGATGTTCGTGCTGACCACTTTCAGGATCACGCCGTGGCCGATCGCGCGGCCGCTCGGGTCGACCATCTTCGGATAATCGATTTTCTGGACTTCGACCTGGCCCGGCCCAAGATAGACGACACCTCGATTGCTGCTCATCGTATTGTCTCCATGTCTCGTTGGATGGCGCCGCGGCGCGCCGGCCCATGCGGCGCACGCGCAACGCGCTGTTCGAGAGTAGTCCCGGAGGCAGGGGCGCCGATGTCTCAAACGCGACATGCGTTTGATCGGCGCCGACATCGATGGCGGAAATACGAAAGTCGGGCGGGAAGCGACGGGGAAGTCCGGACAGGACGCGCTTGGGGCGGACTGCCCCTCGCGGCCGGCCCTCGCCTTCTCCGACGGGCGTTACCCGCCCTGATTCTCGCGAACGATCGCGGCAGCGGCCGTTTCCGCGTCGCTCGCGACGCCGTCGTGCATGCGCGTGCTGACGGCCGGCGTCGGCGGCTCGCTGTCGAGCGCGTGGCCGTTGCGGTCGTGCGTGTCGACCGTCGCGCGCATCGACAGCCCGACGCGCAGCGGATGCGCGGCGAGATCGCGCGAATCGAGCGCGATCACGACCGGCACGCGCTGCACGACCTTGATCCAGTTGCCGGCCGCGTTCTGCGACGGCAGCATCGAGAACGCGCTACCCGTGCCGGCCGAGAAGCCCTGCACGCGGCCGCGATAGGCCACGCGCGAACCATAGAGATCCGACACGACCTCGACCGGCTGCCCGATACGCATGTGACGAATCTGCCCTTCCTTGAAATTCGCCTCGATCCACAGCTGGTTGAGCTGCACGACCGACATCAGCGGGACACCGGGCCCGACCTGCTGGCCGACCTGCACCGAGCGCTGCCCGATCGTACCGTCGACGGGCGCGACGATCGTGGTGCGCTTCAGGTTCCGGTATGCGAGCTTGAACTGCGCGGCTGCCTGCACGACAGCCGGGCTCTCGTCGACGGGCAGCTTGCTGCCGAGTGCGCGCGCTGCGTCGAGCTGGGCCTGCGCGGCCGCGAGGTTCGCCTGCGCGCCGGCCACCGCCGCACGCGCTCGCGCCAGTTCCTCCGGCGCGACGATCTCGACCGACGCGCCGGAGCGCGCGGCAAGTGCGCGCTGCGCGAGCGACAGGTCGGCACGCCGCGCATTCACGGCCTCGACATACATCGTGTTCGAGATCCTGGCGTTCGCGACCTGCCGCACGGCCTGCGCGAGCTGTGCCTTCGCCTGCGCGAACGCGACGGACGCCTCGGTATCGTCGAGCTTCACGAGCGTCTGCCCGGCGCGCACGGCCTGCGTATCGGCCACCAGCACGTCAGTCACCGCACCGGGGATCTGCGCGGCGACCTGCACGATGCTGCCCGCGACGTACGCGTCGTCGGTATCTTCGTAGTAGCGGTCGCTCAGCAGCCAGTATGCGATCCACGCGATCGCGGCCAGCAGCACGATCGCGAAGAACACGGTGAAGCGCCTGCGGCGCGTCGCGCGGCGCGCGTCGAGTGCCGGGTCGGTATGGGCGGCCGGCGGCGCGGCGGCATGAAGGTTGTCGTGGTGCATCAGTCGCTTTGCGTAACGATCAGTCGATCGTGCTGGAACAGGGGGATCGGCTGGGTGACCACCGCGGCCGGCGCCGCAATCGCCGCTGCCGTACGTGCGAGAACGGGCGTGTCGCGGGATGCCGCGCCGGAGGCGATCGCACCGGCCGTCGACGGGCGCGCCGCATCGTCACGCCGCGCAAGCGCAGGTACGGGCGCTGGTACGGGTGCGGGTGCGACACTCGCCGTGGCTGCGACCTGTGACATGGCGGCATTCCCCGCACGCGCATCGGTCGACTGCCCAGCCGCAACTGCGCGGTTCGCCGACACGGAAGCCTCCGAAGCCGACGCCCCGCGCCTCGCCGCCCCGCTGCGCGCGCGATGCACGGCCGGCGTCTGGGCCTGCGCTACCGTTGCGCCTGCATCGAACCCGCCGCCGAGTGCACCGATCAGCCCCACGCGCAGCGTCCGCTGCCGGCCGAGCAACGCGATCATCTGCGTGCGCTCGTCGATCAGCGTGAGATCCGCGACATCGACATCCTTCTGCATCAGCACGCCGCGCCGGTGACGGTCGGCCGCGATCTGCACGATCTTCTGCGCGGCCGCGACCGCGTCCTGCTGCTGCGTCACGAGCGTCTGAGACGTCTGCAGCGACGTGACGAGCTGCGCGACCTGCCCGAGCGCGTCGTCGACGGTCTTGTTGTACAGCCCGATCGCGACGTCGGCCTGCGCGACATCCGCGCCGAGCTTCGCCTTCAGCCGGCCGCGATCGAAGATCGGCAACGAGATCGCCGGGCCGACGGAGCCGGCAAGCGAATCGCGCGAGAACAGCGACGCGGGCGTGAGCGCGAACACGCCGCCGAGCGCGACGAGGTTCACGTCCGGATAGAACTGCGCGCGCGTCGAATCGGCATTCGCGAATGCGGCTTCGACACGCAACCGCGCGGCGACGATATCGGGCCGGCGGCCGAGCAGGTCGGCCGGCAGCCGCGCGGGCACGGCGCCGCCCGCGAACGCGCCGACGCGCGGCCGCTGCAGCGCGAGCCCGCGCTCGGGGCCGCGGCCCGACAGCACGCCGAGCTGCAGTTGCGCGAGCTTGATCTGCTCGTCGTTCAGCGCGATCTGTTCGAGCAGCCGGCTGCGCTTGATCGATGCGTCGCTCGCGTCGTACGCGTTGTCGAGGCCGCGCGCGGTGCGCTCGCGCAGCACGGCCGTCACACGCTGGCTGATCTTCAGCTTCTGCTGCAACAGCTCGCGCGTCGCATACGCCTGGTCGAGCTGGCAGTACACGGTGACGATCGCGACGGCGAGCGTCAGCCGCACCTGTTCGGCCTCGACGCCCGCCGCGTCGCGCAGCGACATCAGGCTCTTCGTCGCTGCACGGTTCTTGCCCCACAGGTCCAGCTGGTAGTTCAGCCCGACGAAGATCGACGACGGCGAAACGTTCGGATCACCGAAGATCTGCACCGGCACGCGATAGCCGCCGGCCGTCACGTCGGCGATGTCGCCGGGCTTCGGCATCCGCGCGCGGCTGACCGTCGCGCCGGCCGTGCCCGTCAGCCCGGTCAGCGAATCGAACTGCTGAAGCTGGGCCTGCGCGATCCGCAACCGCGCCTGTGCGACCTGCACATCGGGACTGTTCCGCGACGCCTCGGCTACCAGGTCGTCGAGCTGCGGATCCTGCAGCTGCTTCACCCAGTCCGGTGCCGGCCACGCGCCGTTCGCGCCGGGGCCGGCCGTATGGGCGAGCGCGTCGTCGGCCGGCGCGCGCAGCGACAGCGACGGCAGGAAGCCCGACGGCACGCAGCCGCCCAATGCGAACAGCACGGCCACCGCCGCGATCGTCGAGCCGCCCTTCACGCCGCGCGCCGAACCCGCCGCTTTCCTCGATCGCCGCATCGTCACCCCTGCTGAACGCGCTGCGCACGCGCGGCCAGACGCGGCCGCGTGCGCTCGAGCGGGCCGAGCCGGCCGAACAGGCCGTCCGCGACGCCGAACAGGATGCCGGCGAGCTTCGCGCGCTTGTCGCGCTCGACGAGCGCGATCTGCACGACCTGCCACACGGTCAGCAGGTTCGGCACGATCGCCACCGGAAAGCGCAGCCCGTACTGCATCCCGAGCTGCACCGCGTTGCGCGCGCTGTAGTAGCGCCGTTGCCACGAATGATTCATCGACGTCATTTCGAAAGGGCCGATCGCGTGCCGCTGCTTCGCGCCGATCCGGTGCTGCAGCACCAGCGACGGCACGACATAGAGCGGCACGTTTCGCGACAGTGCGCGGAAGCTGTACTCGGTGTCGACGTGATCGATGAACAGCGTCTCGTCGAAGCGGCCGAGCAGGTCGAACGCGTCGCGCGACACGACGCAGCCCGACGAGATCAGGAATGCGCAGCGCTGCAGCGGCGCGCCCGGCTCGATGCGCAAGCGGCGCAGCCCGATGCCGTTGGTGGCGAGTTCGGGCAGGAAGCTGCGCGCGTTCTCGTCGAAGATGCGCGGACCGGCCAGGAACGCGCGCCCCGCGAGCCCCGCGCAGACGTCGCGCATCACCGGGAAATACGCGGCCGGCACCGACGAATCCTGGTCGAACAGCGCGACCGCATCGATACGGTCGCGAAACAGTGCCGCGAGCCCCGCGTTGTACGCGCCCGCGACGCCGCCGCGATTGCCGTGATGCAGCAGCGCGATGCCTTCCCTGTCGCACAGCTCGCGCGCCCGCGCATCGGGTTGCGGCGTGTTGTCGACCACGAGCAGCGCGTCGCACGCATGCCGCCACGCGCGGAGCGCGTCGAGCTGCGCTTCGCTCGGGTGATACAGGATCACGAGTGCGCCGAGTGTCGTCATGGTCTTCTCCTCAATGTCCGAACGACGCGGCCGCACCGCGCTTCGGCCGCGTCAGCCACATCATCGCGGCGAGCGCGAGACAGGTCATGCTCGCCATCCAGAACATGTCGTTGGTCGCCATCATGTACGCCTGCTGCATCACGACCTGGTGCAGCGTCGACAGCTCGCGCACGCCGTCCACGCCCATCGCGTTCAGCGCATGCACGAAACGCTGCGTATTGGCCGATGCGTGCGTGACCGATTGCGACACGACGTCGTAGTGATAGGTCGCGCGGTTTTCCCACAGCGTCACGCTCATCGCGGTGCCGAACGCGGCGGACAGCGTGCGCAGGAAGTTCGACAGGCTCGATGCGGCGGCGAGCCGGTCGTCGGGAATCCGCGACAGCGTCGCGGCGGTCAGCGGAATGAAGAAGCACGGCAGCCCGATCCCCTGGATCAGCCCGGGTGCGGCGATCTGCGCGAACGTCATCTTCAGCGTGAAATGCGCATCCCACGCGAGCACGGCCGCGAACACGAGGAAACCGAACGTCGCGAGCACGCGCGCGTCGAAACGGTGCGCATGAATCCCGACGAGAATCGAGAACACGAGTGCGAGCACGCCGAGCGACGCAGTCGCGAGCCCCGCATGAAACGCGTTGTAGCCCATCACGGCCTGCATCCACAGCGGGAACACGACGCCGACCACCGAGAAGCTCATCATCCCGAGCGAGATGATCAGCACGCAGAACGAGAACGTGCGGTCGCGAAACAGGCTGAGATCGACGACGGGATGCGCCTCGCCCGCCTCCCAGATCAGCAGCGACACGATCGCGAGCGTCGCGACCACCGCGAGCGTGACGATCAGCGGCGAGCCGAACCAGCCGCGATCGTGGCCGAGGTCGAGCATCGCCTGCAGCGAGCCGACGCCGATCACGAGCAGCACGATGCCCGGCACGTCGACCGGGCCGGCCACGCCGCGCTGCGCGTCGGGTCGCAGCATCGCGGTGCACACCGCGAACGAGAACAGCCCGATCGGCAAGTTGATCAGGAAAATCCACGGCCACGAGAAGTTGTCGACGATCCAGCCGCCGACCACCGGCCCGAAGATCGGCGCAAGCAGCACCGTCATCGCCCACAGCGCGAGCGCGATCGTGCGCTTGTCCGGCGGAAAGGCGCGCAGCAGGATCGTCTGCGACAGCGGCACCATCGGCCCCGAGCACAGCCCCTGCAGCGCGCGGCAGATCACCAGCACGTGCAGGTCGCGCGCGAGCCCGCAGAGCAGCGATGTCAGCGTGAACAGCAGCACCGCGCCGACGAACAGCCGCAGCTCGCCGACGCGGCGCGCGAGCCAGCCCGTCAGCGGCACCGCGATCGCGGCCGCGACCGAGTACGAGCTGATCACCCACGTGCCCTGGCTGTTCGATACGCCGAGGCTGCCGGAGATCGCCGGCACCGCGACGTTCGTCACGGTCGAGTCGAGCACCTCGATGAAGGTCGCGAGCGACAGCGCGAATGTCAGCAGCGCGAGCCGGATGCCGCGCACCGGCTGCGCGGCAGGCGCGGGCGCCGGCACGTCGAATGCGGACGGCGCGACGGGCCCGTCGTGAAGCGGCGATGCGGTGCTCATGCGCCGGCCGCCGCGAAATCGGCCCGTGCTGCCACGCGCCCGCGCACCGGCACGAACCGTTCGATGAAATCGGCGGCCGCCTCGCAGCCGTCCGGCGCGGCCGCGAGCAGCGCGCGCGTGCGCTCCGCATGCACCGCGAACGCCGGTTCGTCGAGCACGTGTGCGAGCGCCGCGCCGAGCCGTGCGCCGTCGACCGGGCCATCGACGCGCACGCCGCAGCCGTTCGCGACGACGCGTTGCGCGTTGTCGAACTGGTCGTGCGCGAACGGCGTGACGACCTGCACGATCCCGGCTTCGCACGCGAGCGCCGCGGTGCCGATCCCGCCGTGATGCACGAGCGCGCGGCAACGCGGCAGCAAGGTGCGCATCGGCACGAAGCGGCGCACGAGCAGCCGGTCATCGTCCGGCGTCGCAGCGTGCGGCGTCAGCAGGATCCCGCGCGCGCCGGTCGCGCGCAGCGCGTGCGCCACCGCGCGCGCGTATGCCGCGTGATCGACGCGTGTCGAACCGGCCGTGAACACGACCGGGGGCTCACCGGCCGCGAGAAACGCATCGAGTGCCACATCATCGTCAGGTGTCTCAATATCGTTGAACAGCGGAAAGCCGCTTTGCAGATGGTTCGACGGCCAGTCGGGCTGAGGCGGCGCGAACCAGCCGGGAAACAGGCACAGCACGCCATCGGTCGAATGCAGCCAGCGGCCGAGCACGCGCCGCGCGGGCGCGAGCCCGAGATCGCGGCGCACCGCGTTGAGCGCCGGGCCGCACACGCGATCGAGCACCTGCCGCTCGATCAGCGTCATCAGCGCCGATTTCACCGGCAGCGGCCAGCGCGCGGGAATCGTCAGGCGCGGGTGCGTGGGCGGCGCATGCGCGGACAGCAGCGTCGACGGCGACACCTGCACCGACACGTACGGCGTGCCGTGCCGCTCCTGCATGAAGCGCGCAGAGAACGCCCACAGCGTGCCGACGAGCACCGTGTCGGCATCGGTCAGCGCGTGCAGCGTGTCGTAGTGGGCGCGCAGCGTCGGGGCGATCACCTGCCACAGCGTGCGGAACGACGTGCGCGGATCCCACAGCGCCGGGTTCTCCATCGCGGCGTCGTATTCGGCCGCGGTACCGACCGGCACGAACGCGAACCCGCAGCGGCGCACGGCCGCCTCGAACGGCGCGTGCGTGCAGAACACGACGTCGTGACCGCGCGCCGCGAGCGTGCGCGCAACGCCGAGCAACGGATGCACGTCGCCCGCCGAGCCGATCGCGGTCACGATCATCTTCGCCATCGCGCGCCTCGCGGGAATCAGTAGAAGCCGGGAATCAGCGCCGCCACTTCGCGGCGGTACTGCGCGTACGCCGGCCCGAAATACCCGGTCAGCCAGCTTTCCTCGACGCGCACCTTGTACGCGAGCGACGCGAACACGAGCAGCACGCCGATCGCGCCGCGCCATTCGCCGCCGATCAGCGCGGCGCCGACGAGCGCAATCAGGCAGCCCGTATAGATCGGGTGACGCACGAGCGCATACGGCCCCGTGCGGACAAGTTCGTGGTCTTCCTTCAGCGTGACCGACACGCTCCAGTTCGTGCCGAGATGCAGCCGCGCCCAGACCGAGAACAACAGTCCGGCCACCAGCACCGCGAGCCCGCACTGCGCCTGCAGCCCGAAGCGCTGCCAGTCGGGCACGAGCGCCTGCCACGACGGATCGGGCAGGATGATCAGTGCGCCGCCGACGATCAGCGGAATCGACTGCAGCGTGCGCGAGCGCGATGCTTCCTTGCGCACGGTCGTCTTCACGCCCTGCGACGTGGCGATCCAGTAGGCGAGCCATGCGGCCCACGGAACGACGATGGCGATGGTCTGAACGATATTCACGGCTGGCCTGCCTCGTTGGGATGGGAATCGGGATGCGCGGGATGGACCCGCGGCACGACGGTGGGCGTCACGACGACAGCGCGTGCATCGGCACGCACGCATGCGCGGCTGCACGCGCCATGCCGGCCGCGACGGGCGCCTCGCCGCAGAAGAAGTCGAGTAGCGCGGCGCGCGTGTATTCGCGCTGCGCGCGGCCTTCGATGTCGAGGAAATGGCCGGCATCCGGCACCGTCGCGAACCGCGCGCGCGGCACGTGTGCGCCGAGCTGGCGCACGTCGGCCGGCGTCGTGTATTCGTCGCGCTCGCCGTTCAGGAACAGCAGCTCGCAGCCGATGTTCGAGAACTCGCTGAAGTAGCGCTCCGGCTGAAGCGACAGGATCTGGTCGACGTGGAACGCGACCTGGTCCTGCTCGTCGCGCGGCAGGCGCGTGAGATAGCGGTAGTTGTACAGCTTCATGATGCGCGGCAGGTAGCGGCCGACGGTGTCGTTCAGCAGCTGCGCGGCCTTCAGGTTCTCGCCGGCCGCGATGTGGTCGCGGGCACGCGTCACGTAGTCGACCATCGCGTCGTTCAGGAACGGCGAGAACGAGCAGATCGCCGCGCGCCGCACGCTCGGGCAGCCGCGCGCGAGCGCGAACAGCGATGCGACGCCGCCCCACGACACCGACACGAGAAACGCCGGCGCGAAATGCTCGACCAGGTACTGCAGGATCGCGGCCTCGTCGTCCTTGGTCAGGATGTAGCAGCCCGGGTTGTGCTGGCGTGACTGGCCCGCATACGGCAGGTCGAAGCAGATCGTGTTCATCCGCTCGCCGAGGTACTGGACGGTCTGCCCGAACGACGCCGTCGTCGCGAGCGCGCCGTTGACGAGCATCGCGGTGTCGAACGCCGGGTCGAACACGTTCCGTTCGACGTAGACCTTCAGACCATTCGGTAGCGGGACCACGTGTTTTTCGGTCGGCATCGTCGTTCTCCGGTGAATGCGGCGTCTCGACGTCGCGGCATGCTGCAGGTGCGCAATGACAGGTGACGGCCTCGTGCGCGGTTCGTCATCGCGCCCATTGCCGACGCACCGCGGAAAATGCCGGCGGTGCCCATTCATTCCTCATGGTGCGGCGCCATACTAATACGGTCGATATTACTTACTCAAGTCATTCCAAAAATCCTTCTACTCGGTCCGGAAATACGTCGAATTCAAATTTATTTATCGATTTCTATGGTAGGAGGAATCTCAAAAGAGAGGATCGCAATCGTTTGCGAGCAATCCGCTCCAGCGTTCATAAAACACGAATTATCATTAATATTCAATATGTTACCTAGTTTAAATCGCCTGATTGAAACGGTTTCTAGAAAATTGAACACCTTCACAATCCGATTTTACGATTTCATATCGTGAATAATTTTGCAGAACTCGACAGTCTCTCTGTTTGTAATGAAACCGAGCGCGGAAATGGTCCTCCGCATTGCGTCACATCTTCACGAATCGTTTTAAACAGATTCAAACTTAATTAACCTTCTTTCAATCGTTTTTCCGCACCTGCACATGGCTCCGGACGGGAGGAATCCTCCCCCGTTTAGAACGCGGCATCCTGTTCGACCCGCTTTTTTATTGATTGAACGATCAATAAAAAACCGCTAAGCTCTCGACTTCCATGGACGGCCCGTCCGGGCGAAGGGAGTCGCGATGCCGAAAGTCGGAATGCGGGAGATTCGCCGCGCACAATTGATCGATGCCACGCTGCGCTCGATCGACGAAGCAGGCCTGCCCGGCACGACGCTCGCATCGGTCGCGCAGCGCGCGAACATCTCGACGGGCATCGTCAGCCACTACTTCGGCGACAAGGACGGCCTGCTCGAAGCCACGATGCGGCACGTGCTGCGCGACCTGTGGTCGGCCACCACGCGCCGCCGCACGGCCGCGCGCAAGGATCCGCGTTCGCGGCTGCGCGCGGTCGTCGCCGCGAACTTCGACGACACGCAGGTCAGCGCACCCGTGATGAAGACGTGGCTCGCGTTCTGGTCGCAGGGCATGCACGACCCGATGCTCAAGCGCCTGCAGCACGTCAACACGCGGCGCCTCCATTCGAACCTGTGCGCCGAATTCGCGAAGGCGTTGCCGCGCACGAAAGCACGCGAAGCCGCCAGCGGACTCGCCGCGCTGATCGACGGCCTGTGGCTGCGCGGCGCACTCGCCGGCGGCCCGATCGACACCCGGGCTGCATTGAAGCTCGCCCACGATTACATCGACCTGCTGCTCGCGTCCGCCTGACGCGTCACGCAGTCGCCCTCAAGGAGATCCTCATGTCCGTATTCGGTTTGCAGCGCCTCTACATCGGCGGCGGTTACGTCGACGCCACGAGCGGCAAGACTTTCGACACCTTCGATCCCGCCACCGGCGAACTGCTCGCGCAGGTGCAGCAGGCTAGCGCGGCCGACGTCGACCGCGCGGTCGCGTCCGCCCAGGAAGGCCAGCGCGAATGGGCCGCGATGACCGCGATGCAGCGCTCGCGCATCCTGCGCCGCGCGGTCGACCTGCTGCGCGAGCGCAACGACGAGCTCGCCGCACTCGAAACGCGCGACACCGGCAAGCCGATCGGCGAGACGCTCGCGGTCGACATCGTCACCGGCGCGGACGTGATCGAGTACTACGCGGGCCTCGCGACCGCGATCGAAGGGCTGCAGGTGCCGCTGCGCGCCGAGTCGTTCGTCTATACGCGCCGCGAGCCGCTCGGCGTGTGCGCGGGCATCGGCGCGTGGAACTACCCGATCCAGATCGCCTGCTGGAAGACGGCGCCCGCGCTCGCGGCCGGCAACGCGATGGTGTTCAAGCCGAGCGAAGTCACGCCGCTGACCGCGCTGAAGCTCGCGGAAATCTATACGGAAGCCGGCGTGCCGGCCGGCGTGTTCAACGTCGTGCAGGGCGACGGCTCGGTCGGCGCGCTGCTGACGGGCCACCCGGACATCGCGAAGGTGTCGTTCACGGGCGGCGTCGAGACCGGCAAGAAGGTGATGTCGCTGGCCGGCGCGTCGTCGCTGAAGGAAGTGACGATGGAACTCGGCGGCAAGTCGCCGCTGATCGTGTTCGACGACGCCGACCTCGACCGCGCGGCCGACATCGCGGTCACCGCCAACTTCTTCAGCTCGGGCCAGGTCTGCACGAACGGCACGCGCGTGTTCGTACACCGCTCCGTCAAGGACGCATTCACGCAAAAGGTGCTCGAACGCGTGAAGCGCATCCGCGTCGGCAAGCCGACCGATGCCGCCACCAACTTCGGCCCGCTCGTGTCGGCCGCGCAACTCGACAAGGTGCTCGGCTTCATCGAAAGCGGCAAGGCCGAAGGCGCGAAGCTGCTCGCGGGCGGCACGCGCCTGACCGACGGCCACTTCGGCAGCGGCCAGTACGTCGCGCCGACCGTGTTCGGCGATTGCCGCGACGACATGAAGATCGTCCGCGAGGAAATCTTCGGGCCGGTGATGAGCATCCTCGATTTCGAATCGGAAGACGAAGTGATCGCCCGCGCGAACGACACGCACTACGGCCTTGCGGCCGGCGTCGTGACCGAGAACCTGTCGCGCGCGCACCGCACGATCCACCGCCTCGAAGCCGGCATCTGCTGGATCAACACGTGGGGCGAATCGCCGGCCGAGATGCCGGTTGGCGGATACAAGCAATCCGGTGTCGGACGCGAGAACGGCATCACGACGCTCGAGCACTACACTCGAATCAAGTCGGTGCAGGTCGAGCTCGGCCGCTACAACCCGGTATTTTGAGGATCACGAAAGGAGATTCACCGTCATGACGACACGCGAATACGACTACATCATCTGCGGCGCAGGCTCCGCGGGCAACGTGCTCGCAACGCGCCTGACGGAAGATCCGGACGTCACGGTGCTGCTGCTCGAAGCCGGTGGTCCCGACTACCGCTTCGACTTCCGCACGCAGATGCCGGCGGCGCTGGCCTACCCGCTGCAGGGCCGCCGCTACAACTGGGCGTACGAGACCGACCCCGAGCCGCACATGGACAACCGCCGGATGGAATGCGGCCGCGGCAAGGGGCTCGGCGGGTCGTCGCTGATCAACGGGATGTGCTACATCCGCGGCAACGCGCTCGACTACGACAACTGGTCGACGCACAAGGGCCTCGAGAACTGGACGTACCTCGACTGCCTGCCGTACTTCAAGAAAGCCGAGACGCGCGACGTCGGCCCGAACGACTATCACGGCGGCAACGGCCCCGTGTCCGTCACGACCAGCAAGCCGGGCGTGAATCCGCTGTTCGAGGCGATGGTCGACGCGGGCGTGCAGGCCGGCTATCCGCGCACCGACGACCTGAACGGTTACCAGCAGGAAGGCTTCGGGCCGATGGACCGCACCGTCACGCCGAAGGGCCGCCGCGCGAGCACCGCGCGCGGCTACCTCGACCAGGCAAGGGCGCGGCCGAACCTCGAGATCGTCACGCACGCGCTCGCGGACCGCGTCCTGTTCGACGGCAAGCGCGCGTCGGGCGTCACGTACCTGCGCGGCAGCGAGCGCGCGACCGCGCATGCGCGCCGCGAAGTGCTCGTGTGCAGCGGCGCGATCGCGTCGCCGCAGCTGCTGCAACGCTCGGGCGTCGGCCCCGGCGCATGGCTCAAGGCACTCGACATTCCCGTCGTGCTCGACCTGCCCGGCGTCGGCCAGAACCTGCAGGACCATCTGGAGATGTACATCCAGTACGAGTGCAAGGAGCCCGTCTCGCTGTACCCGGCGCTCAAGTGGTGGAACCAGCCGAAGATCGGCCTCGAATGGATGCTGAACGGCACGGGCCTCGGCGCGAGCAACCACTTCGAAGCGGGCGGCTTCATCCGCACGCGTGACGACGATCCCTGGCCGAACATCCAGTATCACTTCCTGCCGGTGGCGATCAACTACAACGGCTCGAACGCGATCGAGATGCACGGCTTCCAGGCGCACGTCGGCTCGATGCGCTCGCCGAGCCGCGGCCGCGTGAAGCTGCGCTCGCGCGACCCGAACGACCATCCGAGCATCCTGTTCAACTACATGGCCGAAGCGCTCGACTGGCGCGAGTTCCGCGATGCGATCCGCGCGACGCGCGAGATCATGCGCCAGCCCGCGCTCGACCGCTATCGCGGCCGCGAGCTGAACCCGGGTGCCGACTGCAAGAGCGACAAGGAACTCGACGCGTTCGTGCGCGCCCGCGCGGAAACCGCGTTCCATCCGTCGTGCTCGTGCAAGATGGGTTACGACGACATGGCGGTGGTCGATGAAGAAGGCCGCGTGCACGGGCTCGAGGGGCTGCGTGTGGTCGATGCGTCGATCATGCCGATCATCACGACCGGCAACCTGAACGCGCCGACGATCATGATCGCCGAGAAGATCGCCGACAAGATCCGCGGGCGCAAGCCGCTTGCGCGTGTGGATGTGCCTTACTTCGTTGCGAACGGCGCGATGGCGCGGAACGTCGCGAAGGCCGTGCGGCAGCCCGAGACGGTCTGACGACGGCGGGCGCACGGCCCGCTCTTCGATGGTGTCCTGACGAAACGCCGCCGACCGTGAGGGTCGGCGGCGTTTCGCTTTCATGCGTCAGCCGCTGTTCACCTCCCGCTTCAAACGCTCGACGTCGACGTTTTCCAGGTAGTTCGTGATGTTCCGCCAGATCGGATGGAACCCGTAGCCGCCGTGCTGCAGCTCGTCGAGCGCCTGCTCGCGCGTCCAGCCCTGGTACACCATCCGGTACAGCGCCGACACGAGGCCCGTGCGATCGGCGCCGTGCTGGCAGTGGATCAGCACCGGGCCGTCCTGGTCGGCCGTGCGTAGCGCCTTCAGCGCGGTGACCATGTCTTGGTCGCGGATGTCCCATGTGTTGATGCGGATGCGTTGCATCCTGATCTGCGTGCCGGCCAGGATGGTGTCGTCCGCATGAAACGAACGGAAGCTGATGACCTTGCGGATACCGAGCTTCTGCAGTTCGGGCACGTCCGCGCGCGACAGCTGCGCGCTGCGGTACAGCGTCGGCGTGATGCGATGCAGGTTGTTCACGTGCGCATCGACCACGCTCTGCGCCCACTTGATCGGCCGGGCGGACACCTCGGAGGCCGGGTCCGCGTGGGCTGGCTGCACGAGCCCGGCGAGCGCGACGGCGAGTGCGGCAATGACGGCGATTTTCATGTCGGGTCGGGGTTCAGTAAAATGCGCGCTTGCGCTCGCGGGAAACGATGAACAGCACGATCGCGGCCGCGCTCATGGTCCAGTAGTCGGTCGGCGCCACGCCCAGCCAGTGGACATGCCACGGCACGCTGGCCGGGTTGAAGCGGGCCAGGCCGTAGGCCGGATTCAGCACGAACCACAGGAAATCCTCGGTCAGCCAGAACACCATGATGCACGCGATGATCCGCGCCTCGATGCGCCACGACCACCGCCCGTTGAAGATCGGCGGCAGATGGAAGAACAGCGCGACGAACGGGAACACCCATGCGTGGTAGCCGGTCATCGGCCGCCCGCCCCAGAAGATGTCGAGCAGCCAGTGATGCTCGATGCGCCAGGTCGGCAGGTTCGCGGCCCAGCCTGCGCTGCCCTCGATCTGGATCTCGACGTTCGCGAAGAAGTACGCGAGCAGCATGACCCACGCGACGACGAACAGCGTATGGCGCGTCGGGATGAAACGCGCAACGCTCATGCGGCAGGCTCCAGGCCCAGCACGCGGTCGAGCACGAATCGGCCGGCCAGCGGCCGCCCGAGCGGCGCGAGACGGCGGCGCATGTCGTCGAGGCGCTCCGGCGCCTGCAGCAGCGCGCGGATCCGGTAGACGAGCGCATCGTCGTCGATGGCCTTCAGCGCGACACCCTGCTCGAGCAGGAAATCCGCGTTGCGCTCTTCCTGGCCCGGAATCGGCGAATTGACGATCATCGGCAACTGCATCGCGAGGCATTCGGACGTCGTCAGGCCGCCCGGCTTCGTGATCACGAGGTCGGCACAGGCCATCAGGCGTTCGACCTGCTGCGTGAAGCCCTGCGGAAAGAGCCGGCCCGAATGCCGCGCGGCGAGCGCCTGCAGCGACGCGAGCATCGCCTGGTTCTTGCCGGCCAGCGCGATCAGCTGGAAGTCGGCATCCATCTCGAGCAGCCGCGCGGCCAGCACGTCGAGCCCGCCGAGGCCCGCGCCGCCGGACATCATCAGGAACGTCCGGCGCGCGGGATCGAGGCCGAACTCCGCCGCGCAGGCCGCACGATCGAGCGGCTGGCCGAACGCCGGCATGATCGGGATGCCGCTCACGTGCACCGTTTCCGGCGCCATGCCGCGTGCATGCATGCGCCACGCGATCTCGTCGTTGGCCGCGAAGTAGCCGCGCATGTGCGGCACGACCCACATGCTGTGCAGGTCGAAATCGGTGACCTGCACCCACACAGGCGTGTCGATGCGCGCCTTGCGGATCTCGCGCGACAACAGCTCGGCCGGCAGGAAGTGCGTGCAGATGATCGCGTCCGGGCGCTGCCGCTCGATCTCCGCGAGCAGCTGGCGGCAGTTGAGCCGCTCGATCGCGCGGCGGATCTTCTGCGATGCCGCGGCCGGATCGGCTTCGTCGGTCTTCTGGTACAGATAGCCCCACAGTGCCGGCTGGCTGCTGACGAGCTTGATGTAGAGATCCGTGTACAGCTTGCGGAAGCCGGTGGACACGAAGTCCATCACGTCCAGGTGCGTGGCTTCGACGCCGGCCGGATGGTGATCGGCAAATGCGCGAATCGCCTCGGCCGCGCGGGTATGCCCGGCGCCGGCGCTGACGCTCAGGAGCAGGATTTTCTTGTTTTGCTTTGACATCTGACTGACCGTTTCGATGAAGGTGGTCCGGATGCGGGTTCGCGGCGGCGCTCTCACGCGGCGGCTGTTTGCGTCCGGCTTACAACAAGCTTGGCAGATCTTCGACGGTGCGGGCGGGCGGCTATATCGACGCGACCGCCGGCATCGTCTGCGGAATCATACTGCGTTCGGTCGGCGGTGCCCGGATCGGTCGTCGATCAGGCGATCAGGAAGGATAGATGGCGTGGACGGCGTGCCGCGCGGCCAGGGCGACGCACCAGCCGGCCGTGCCCCACGTGTTCCCCGAATCAGGGCGTTGCCACACCCCGCTTTCGCGTCCGCTTCCCGCGAACGATCGGATTCCATCGCGACGTCAGGCTCATTGCGCCGCGCAGACGTTCGAACGCGACGTCCTCCCGCTGCCCGAAGCGGCTGACCGCCGGCCACGCGAGCACGTGATCGAGCCAGCCCTGCCACTCGTCGCCATGAAAGCGGCGACCGACTTCCCGCACGGCGTCGGGTGCCGCGATCACGATGCCCGCCAGCAGGTAGTAGGCCCAGAAGCTGCCCGCGCCGACGAGCTGATCGAGCCGGCACACGGACAACGCCGCGAGCAGCCCGTCCACCGTCGAGAGATCGGCACGATTCGTGCGAATCGCCCGCGCAACGAGGTTGTGCTGATCGCCATACGCGGCAACAGAGGTCCCGTCGCCGGCGGCGAGCACGGCCGAGAACGTCGCGAGCGCCGCCATCTCGTCGATGCGCGATGCATCGTCGCGCGGCCCGCACACGCGCAGCACGAGCGCGTCGATGACGGCACCCGGCATGCCCGACGTTTCTCCACTCGCCGCCGCGACGACGGCCAGCCTGTCTCCCGGGTTCTTCGTAGGCGGCGCCTCGCCCTGCGCGCCCGTTTCATGTTCGGTACCTTCGCCGTCATCGCCCCCGTTGCATTTGATGCCGCCGGCAATCCTCTCGAGCGCGGCCCAGCCGACATCGGGGTCGTCGAATGCGCATGCATCGATCACGCCGTACGCGGTGTCGAACACGGCACGCGAACCGGGACAGCTGCGTTCGGCTTCGGCGAGTTGCTGCATCGAAGGCGCATGCGAGCACGCACCGAGCGGGTTGCTCAGGTCGCATGCGCAGATGCCGCCGTCCGATGCGATCCACGGCGCGAGCCGTGAAAGCATCGCTGTCGCTTCCCGGGACAGGGTCGCGCCGGCCCGCATGCGTATCGCGTGCGACGCGATGACGGTCGTGCCGCCGGCGTCACCCGCCTGCGCCGCGCAAGCGGCGGCGTCGAGTCGTTCGATCAGGTACTGCAGCCACGCGGCCGTGCGCAGCCGGTCAGGCGTCGCGCCGCGGGCATCTCCATACTTTGCTGGATCGGTAAGCATGGGTCTTCCGGGATAGTTCTGGCCAATTGGAATAGTTTTGTATCAATCGAATCGAATGGCGCGGCACGCCGCGCCATCCCTGCATGTCCACCCGGATCGGATCGCGACGCGGGCGGCCAGCCGGCCGTCGCGCCGATACGCGCGACGACACGAATGCAACTAAAAATGAAGAGTCCGCCATGCATATCGCACGGCCCTCGTGCGCAACGGGCACCTGTTTCGATTCGCGAGGCTCTTACTGCACGTGGAGCTTCGGCGTCGCCATGAGCGTGCCGGAAAACTTGCAATCCGGTGTCAGTTCAGCGCTGCTGAAAGTCATTGAGGAATTCGAATCGTTCCATTTCGCCACGATCTTGCTCGGCCCGCACGCTCCAAGCACCTTGAAGTCCACCTGAGCGTTGTTGACCGAAAGCTGTGTCGCGCTGTCCACCTGCCCTGTCCACGGCGAAGAGCCGCTGGCGCTGCCGCTGACCAGCTGACACACGCTGCCCCCGCTGAACTGCACCGACGCGATATTGACGATACCCGCCGGCGTAATCGTTCCATTGAACGTCGCGGTACAGTTCGCGATGATCTGCTTGATGGTAAGCGCTGTCAGCCCCGTCGCCGAAAACGGCTCACCGTTCGGATTCATCGGCTGGCCGTCCACGCGCGAAACGGTTACCGCAAATGCCGGCGCAGCCGAAACCGCGGTAAATGCCACTGCGGCAGCAAGCGATGCAATTCGACGAATTTTCATCTGTACGGCCCTCTCTCTTGATAGTTGGCGGCCTTACCCGAGAAACGCGACCGCTCCGCGGAATGAATCCGGCCGCCGCGCCGATACACGCGACGGCACGAACCCATCGAAACCGCGAATGCCCGCCGCGCATACCACACTGCCCTCGCGCGCGACGGGCACCCGCTTCGATCCACGATGCTTACTGCACGTGGAACTTCGGCGACGTCGTGACCGTGCCTGACACCGTGCAGTTAGGCGTCAGGACCGAGTTATTGAACGTCAGCGACGAGTTCGCATCGTTCCATGCCGTCACCACCTTGCTCGGGCCGCATGCGCCGAGCAGCGTGACGTTCACCTGCACGTTGTTGATCGACAACTGCGTCGTGCTGTCGGCCTGGCCCGTCCACGGCGACGTGCTGCTTGCCGTGCCGCTGATCAGACCGCACGTGGTACCGCCGGCAAACTGCGTCGAGGTGATGTTGACGATGCCGGTCGACGTGATCGTGCCGTTGAACGTCGCGTTACAGGTTGCACTGATCGCTCCCTTGCTGAGGTTGGTCAGCCCCGATACGGAGAACGGCTCGCCGTTCGGGTTCATCGGCTGGCCGTCGGCACGTGAAACGGTGACAGCGAAAGCAGGCGCGGCCGAAACCGCGGTGAAAGCCACTGCAGCAACAAGCGATACGATTTTGCGAATGCTCATTTGAACTGCCCCCTCTCTTCACAAATGGCGGCACGCCGCCAGGAACGCGACCGTCCGGCCGGAACGATCCGGCCAACCGGTCGCAGGAAGCCGCCGGCACGCGTCATGCGCGCCGGTCGGCTCAGAACTTGTAGGAAATCCCGACGAACGTGATCAGCGGGTCGGCCTTCAGCTTCGTGCGCGTGGTCGCGAGCGTTGAGCCGTCGGCCGCCTTGATCACGAGCGACGAGTAGGTCTTCAGCGGCATGTACGTCAGCGTCGCCGTCAGCCCCCAGTGCTTGTCGATCGCGTAACTCGCACCGACGTTGTAGACCGGCGTGAACGACGACGACGCCTTGCCTTCCACCGACGTCGCGCCCGGCTTGCCGGCGCCGGCCGCGAGCACGCTGCCGAGGTTCTCGTTGATGTCCTTCGCGAAGTTGCCGTTCAGTTCGATGTTGCTGAACCAGCTGTAGGCCACGCCGATCCCGACGAACGGGCGGAACTTCGCCGTCGGGGCATTGAAGTAGTACTGCAGGATGATCGTCGGGCTCCACTGCCGCGCGTTCTTCACGGCCGGCTGGTTCGCCGACTTGTCCATGTCGACGTTGCCCAGGGAGCCGGCCGGG
The DNA here is from genome assembly GCF_003853705.1 of Burkholderia sp. Bp8992. Classification (GTDB taxonomy): domain Bacteria; phylum Pseudomonadota; class Gammaproteobacteria; order Burkholderiales; family Burkholderiaceae; genus Burkholderia. The sequence continues at coordinate 133,816 of NZ_QTQI01000020.1, forward strand.
CCAGGCGGCTTGATCACGCCATGGCCGGTCAGCGTGAATTCGGGCGGCACGCCGAGCACCGACGTCACCGCGATGTGGTCGGTGAAGAAGTGCGTGAGCGTGAGGCCGACCGTGTCGGCGTTGTTGACCGTCAGGCTCGTGCCCGGCGACGTGAACGAACCGGGCAGGCGCAGCGGCCCGTTGATCGGCATGCCCGCGAGATTCGTCGTCAGCCCGTTGGTCGAATCCTGCGGCATGATGTGCAGCCAGCCCAGCGTCGCGACGTTGTCGCCCGCCTGCTGGGCCGATGCGAGCGTCGACACGCCTGTGACGATACCCGCGACAATCAGCTTCTTCATGAAGTCTCCCCTCATTCTGTCGGGGCGCCGTGCATCTGCGCGCGGCGCCGCCGTGTCTCCATCCAGGCGTGCGTCACTGCACGAATGCGCCGACCGTGAAGTACGGGTTGCTCGTATCGTTCATGTCGAGGAACCCGAATACGCCGCCGGTGAACGCGAACTTGCCGGTTGCCGGCCCCGACGCCGCATCCGCATGCACGGTCGTCACGATGCCCGGCACCTTCTGCGTGTAGTCGAGGTTCAGCGCGCGCGTGAGCGCGGCCTGCGACGCGTTGAATGGATCGAGCAGCGTGGCCTGTGCGCCGACGAGCGCGGTCGCGCGGTAGTTGAACGCGCTGTCGACGCCCGTGTACTCGCCGTCCTGCGAGCCTTGCGTGATCGCCGTCTGCGGGCTCAGGAACGAGATGCCCGATTCGTCGTCCGCGCTCGGCGGGCCTTGCGTGAGGTCCGCGTTCGCAGCGCCGGTGCGGATGAAGATCGGCACGAGCTGGTTGCGCAGCTTGCCGACGATCAGGATCCCCTTGCCGGCCTTCGCCGGATCGAGCGCCGCGAGCGTCGGCGGAATCTGCGGCTGGTAGTTGAGCGACTGGAATGCCGGCGCGTCGGGACGCAGCGTGAACGGCTGGTTCACGGTCGCGCTCGATGCAAGCGGCTGCCCGCCGTTCTTCTTGCCGAAGTTGTCGGTCTCGACATAGCTGCCGTCCGCGTTGATCGTTACCTGCTGGTCGAGCGCCACCGGCTGGAAGCTCTGCGACGGCACCTGGTGATAGCCGAGCTGGTTGTACGTGCCGGCGATCTTCGTCAGGTCGGTTTCGAGCGACGAGAAGCTGATGAACGGGTAGTACGGGAACGTCGTCTGCGGAATCTTGCCGACGCCGATCACACCGTTGAACTGGATCGTCGCGCCCGGAATCGCGCCGCCCAGCACGCCTTCGCCGAGAAACAGCCGCGCGGGCCGGGTCGGGTCGAGACTCGCGTTCTGCATCCGGAACGTGCACTGGTTCAGCTTGACCGTCGGCAGCCCCGTTTCGTCGGCCAGCGTGCCGTCGACCACATTCGCGGGCGCCGTATCGCGCGTCGGCTGCACGGTGCCCGTGGTGGTCGGTACCGGCGAAGCGAGGTAGGTCATCCGGTACGTCATCTTCGTCGTGTCGAGCTGCACCTTCACGAGCTCGCCCGACCCCGACCCGCCGACGAACACCGTGTTGTAGTCGATCGTCTGCGGGCACAGCCGGACCACCGGCGCGGGCGGCGGGTCGCCATCTCCGCCGCATGCTGCCAGCACGGGCGCGAGCGACGCCGCGACCATCCATTTCTTCAAATTCATAGGAATCCTCTTGAAATTCGATTCGCCGGCAGCGACGCATGCGCCGCCGGTGTTACGTGTTCAATGCAGGGTTACTGGACGAACGCGCCGACCGTGAAGAACGGGTTGACCTGGCTGTTGTTGACGACCATCGCGTAGACATTGCCGGCCGTCACGACCCAGCCCGTATCGCCCTTCTTGAAGATCGCCACATTGCCGTTCGAGCCCTTCGCGTTGAAGTCCTGCGTGGCCGTGACCTTGATCTTGCCGGGCGTCGCCTGGGTGTAGTCGAGCCCGAACTGCGAGGTCACCGACGACGTCTGCGGATCGATGAAGGCCGCGGTGCTGCCCTGGAACAGCGTGGACGTGTAGTTCGCGGACATCGTCGATACCGCGGTGCCGTCGTTGCAACTACCCGCCTGCGCCAGGAAGAACGTGCCGTTGAAGCTACCGGGCAGATCCGGGTGCGGCACGTTGTTGTTGAAGCTCGGGCCCGAGTTGGCGATCGCGAAAGTCGCGGTGCTGGGCGCCACGATACCGCAGGCGGATGCGCTCGTTGCGCCGATGAAGCCGCCCTTCAACGAGTTGGCCGCGATGGCGGTCGTCGACGAGAGCATCGAGATCCCGACTTCGGCATCGGCGACCGATGCGAGCGCATTGCTCGAATCGACATGCGTGTAACCGACCCGAATCACGATCGGCACCCGCACACCGTTCAGCTTGCCGACGATCATGATCCCCTTCGCCTGGCTCGGCGTCGCGATCACGATGCCCGGCGCCTGCCCGGCCACCGGATACACGACCGTACCGAACTGGTTCGGCACCGCGTTGCTCACGAACACGTTGTCGGCCGAACCGTCCGCGTTCTTGCGCAATGTCCACGGCGATCCGGTAGTCTGGCACGAGTAATCGCTATTCGGCGTGATCGTGCACGAACCGTCCGCATTGAAGGTCTGGTTCCAGTTGACAACGTCGGGCTCCCAGCCCGCCGCCCCGGCACTGCTCTGGGCGCTGCCGCCGACAGGCGACAGGTGAATCCCCACTTCGTTGTAGTTGCCCGCGACCTGCGTGAAATCGGTTTCCGTTTGCGTGAAGCCGATGAACGGGTAGAAATCGAATGTGCGCGACGGCACGACGCCAAGCACGAAGCCCGGGAACGGTTCGATCCCGGCGAACGCGATCGTCGCCCCAGGAATCCCGCCGCCCACCACGCCATTGCCGACGAACAGCATCGGCGGATCCGCACGATTGATCGTCACCGCATACGTACCGTCGCTCGTTGCGCCGCTGTCGAGCACGAACGCGCATCGGTTCTGCTCGGCGGTCGGGAGCGTGGTCGGATGATGGAATGCGCCGCTGATCGTCAGGCCCGCGCGGGTATTGTTGACTTGCCCCGCCGACGTCGGCACCGACGATTCGAGGAACTGCATCTGATAGGTGAGCTTCGTCGTGTCGAATTTCACCTTCACGTACTCGCCGCTGCCGGCGCCGCCCGTATACGTCGTCGTGTAATCGAGCGCGTCAGGACACAGCTTCGTCACGACGGGCGGCGTCGTTTCGGCGCCGCTCGGCCCGCATGCGCTGCCCGAGCACTGCGGCACCTTGATCGGCCCCGGATCATCCCCGCCGCCGCAACCGGCGACGAACGGCAGCGCCAGTACCGCGCACGACAGGATCGCTTTCCGCCATTCAGGAATGCAAATCATCAACCCCTCCTTTTCAGGTACGACAAAGTCTCGTCCGGCCGGGCTGCATGGCCCGCCGGTTGGTATCGCGCCGCCGCACGAATGCGCAGCGCATGACGGTGCACGCAAGACGGCCGCGATGCCGGTCAGGCAGATGCGGCACATGCCGCTGCGGCAGGCAAGCGTGCTCCCGCAGCGCCGTCATGCGGCACGGCGCCGTCGGAACGATCGAAACGGAAAGTGGTTCGCCGCTACACGGCGAAGTGACGAGGCAGGCATGCGACCTGCGTCGCGCCTGCATTCAGCGAAAAATCGGGAAACGGCAGTCCGGCTGGCCCCGCGGATACGCGTCTCATGGTGTGGTCTCCATCCGTACGCTTGATTCGTTATCGTGATGCGTCGTTTGTCGAGACTATGATCGGACCATTCAAACAAGTAAATGGATGCAGAGTTCCAAACGAATGAAACCGCGCGATCCTAGCGTTTGTACGGTATTTAACAGATTTTCAAACAGCCTTCATTTTATTTGCTCAGACAAATACCGGACCCGTGGAACACGCGTTTGAACAGCGCAGGCCAATCCGCGCCGAGTCAGGCCTGCCGGCCTTCAGCGGCCCGCGCGCATGTTGCGGCGCAACCTCAAACGTCGATGATCGCGAGCGTGCCGTGGCTGCCGGGCAGCACCGCGTGGCGCGCGCCGGCATGCGCGAGATACATCTGCCCGGCGCCGACCACGACCGTTTCCGCTTCGACTTCGAGCATCAGCACGCCGTCGAGCACCAGCAGCCCCTCGTTGTAGTCGTGCACTTCCGCTTCGTACGGCTGCGCATCCATGCGCAGCACCTTGATCCGGGCCGGCCCGACCTCGCCGACGATCGTGGATTTCCAGGCGGCGGCCTGCGCGTCCGCCACGGACTTGAAATCGATCAAAGACATGCGCCCCGCTCCGTGAACGATGAAAGGAACGCATTATCGCGAGCGCGATGCGCGCCGTCCCGGTACGGCGCAACGGCGTTCGGGCAGCACAGTCGGCACGCCGCACGCGCGGAAACGCGGTCACGGCCCGATTCGCGGAAAATACCCCGAATTGTTCGTTTGATTCAAATAAAATCATCTTTCATTGCCAAATTCGCGCTTGACTCACGCAAATCCGGCACCGGCAACACCCGGCTTTTCCATCAGAATGCATTTCGATCTGCCGATTGCTAATATGGCGGTCCCGCGATCCCGCACCACCACGCCGTTCGATACGACGCCCGTTCGCCATGCCGTCCCCGGTCCCGGCCGCTTCCCAGCGGCGGCGGCACCGGGCACGCGCAGCGCACCGCGTCGCGCCGGCCGGCCGTGCCATCCGTGAGCATGCAACCGATCCTTTCCGTCTCCGATCTCTCCAAGACTTACGCGTCCGGCTTCCAGGCGCTGAAGCACGTGACCCTCGACATCCGCCCCGGCGAGATCTTCGCGCTGCTCGGGCCGAACGGCGCCGGCAAGACCACGCTGATCGGCTCGATCTGCGGCATCGTCACGCCGACCGAAGGCCGCGTGACGGTCGGCGGCCACGACATCCGCGATCAATACCGCGCGGCCCGCGAAATGATCGGCCTCGTGCCGCAGGAGCTGACCACCGACGCGTTCGAGACCGTCTGGGCGACCGTGTCGTTCAGCCGCGGGCTGTTCGGCAAGGCGCCCGATCCTGCGTACATCGAGAAGACGCTGAAGGCGCTGTCGCTATGGGACAAGCGCGACAACAAGCTGATGACGCTGTCGGGCGGCATGAAGCGCCGCGTGATGATCGCGAAAGCGCTGTCGCACGAGCCGCGCATCCTGTTCCTCGACGAGCCGACGGCCGGCGTCGACGTCGAGTTGCGCCGCGACATGTGGAAGCTCGTCGATTCGCTGCGCGAAAGCGGCGTGACGATCCTGCTGACCACGCACTACATCGAGGAAGCCGAGGAGATGGCCGACCGGATCGGCATCATCCTCGGCGGCGAGCTCGTGCTCGTCGAGGAGAAGCGCGAGCTGATGCGCAAGCTCGGCAAGAAGCAGCTGACCGTGCAGCTCGAGCACCCGCTCGCGGACGTGCCGCCCGCGCTCGTGCCGTTCGGGCTCGAACGCGCGGACGACGGCGCCGCGCTCGTCTACACGTACGACTCGCAGCGCGACGACGCGAGCATCGCGAAGCTGATCAACGCGCTCGGCTCGGCCGGCATCGGCTTCCGCGACCTGCACACGACGCAGAGCTCGCTCGAAGACATCTTCGTCAGCCTGATCGACAACCGCCGCAACGGCGTGCAAGGAGCCTGACCCATGAACTGGCATGGAATCCGCGCGATCTACCGCGCAGAAATGGCCCGCACGCGCCGCACGCTGATGCAGAGCATCATCGCGCCGGTGATTTCGACGTCGCTGTATTTCGTCGTGTTCGGCTCCGCGATCGGCTCGCGCATCAGCGACGTGAACGGCATCGGCTACGGATCGTTCATCGTGCCGGGCCTCGTGATGCTGTCGCTGCTGTCGCAGAGCATCTCGAACGCGTCGTTCGGCATCTACTTCCCGCGCTTCACGGGCACGATCTACGAGATCCTGTCCGCGCCCGTGTCGTACTGGGAGATCGTGATCGCCTACGTCGGCGCGGCCGCGTCGAAGTCGATGCTGCTCGGCGTGATCATCCTCGCCACGGCCGGCCTGTTCGTGCCGCTGCACATCCTGCATCCGTTCTGGATGGTGCTGTTCCTGGTGCTGACGGCGATCACGTTCAGCCTGTTCGGCTTCGTGATCGGCATCTGGGCCGACAGCTTCGAGAAGCTGCAGCTCGTGCCGCTGTTGATCATCACGCCGCTCACGTTCCTCGGCGGCAGCTTCTATTCGGTCGACATGCTGCCGCCCGCGTGGCGCGTGATCACGCTGTTCAACCCGATCGTCTACCTGATCAGCGGCTTCCGCTGGTCGTTCTACGGGCTCGCCGACGTGCACGTGTGGATCAGCCTCGCCGCGACCGGGCTGTTCCTCGTGATCCTGCTCGCGATCGTCGCGTGGATGTTCCGCACCGGCTACAAGCTGAAGAACTGACGTGGCACGCGCCGCCCGCCGATGACGCATTTGGGCAAGCAGGCGGCGTTTTTCCTCTGATGCGGCAGTTTGTGGTCGCGTCTACTGAATGTGAAGCATCGGGGCCCTGGAGCATGCGCTGCGCGGCCCCTTTTTCATTTCAGAGGACGCCATGCCCGCCGCCACCGCTCCCGCCTCCGCCGCTGCCCGGCTCGAACGCCTGCCGTTCTCCGGCTATCACAAGCGCATCTTCTTCATCATCGCGATCGCGTTCTTCTTCGACTCGGTCGACCTCGGCACGATGACGTTCGTGCTCGGCTCGATCCGCAAGGAGTTCGGACTGTCGACCGCGGCCGCCGGCCTCGTCGCGAGCGCGAGCTTCTTCGGGATGGTGCTCGGCGCGGCCGTGGCCGGCCTGCTCGCCGACCGCTTCGGCCGCCGGCCCGTGTTCCAGTGGAGCATGGTGCTGTGGGGCGCCGCGTCGTACCTGTGCTCGACCGCGCAGAGCGTCGACGCGCTGATCGTCTACCGCGTGCTGCTCGGCATCGGGATGGGGATGGAGTTCCCGGTCGCGCAGACGCTGCTGTCCGAGTTCGTGCCAACCGAGAAGCGCGGCCGCCTGATCGCGCTGATGGACGGTTTCTGGCCGCTCGGCTTCATCACGGCCGGCATCGTCGCCTACTTCGTGCTGCCGCAGTTCGGCTGGCGCACCGTATTCGCGCTGCTCGCGATTCCCGCGGTGTTCGTGCTCGTCGTGCGCCGCATCGTGCCCGAATCGCCGCGCTGGCTGGAACATGCGGGCCGGCACGCGGAAGCCGATACGGTGATGCACACGATCGAGGCGAAGGTGATGCGCTCGGCCGGCGTCACGACGCTGCCGCCGCCGTCGCGGCTCGCGGAGCCGGTCGCGGCACGCGGCCACGGCGCGCTGCGCGAGATCTGGAGCGGCGTGTACCGCCGTCGCACGGTGATGGTTTGGCTGCTGTGGTTCTTCGCACTGCTCGGCTTCTACGGCCTCACGTCATGGCTCGGCGCGCTGCTGCAGCAAGCGGGCTTCGAGGTCACGAAATCGGTGTTCTACACGGTGCTGATCTCGCTCGGCGGCGTGCCGGGCTTCCTGTGCGCCGCGTGGCTCGTCGAACGCTGGGGGCGCAAGCCGACCTGCATCGCGTCGCTGATCGGCGGCGGCGCGATGGCGTATGCGTACGGCCAGAGCGCGCTGTACGGCGGCAGCACGACGCTGCTGATCGTCACGGGCCTCGCGATGCAGTTCTTCCTGTTCGGGATGTGGGCCGCGCTGTACACGTACACGCCCGAGCTGTACGGCACCGGCGCGCGCGCGACGGGGTCGGGCTTCGCGTCGGCGATCGGGCGCATCGGCTCGCTGATCGGGCCTTACGTGGTCGGTGTCGTGCTGCCGGTGTTCGGCCAGGGCGGCGTGTTCACGCTCGGCGCGCTGTCGTTCATCGCGGCGGCGATCGCCGTGTGGACGCTCGGGATCGAGACGAAGGGCCTCGCGCTGGAACAACTGGCGGCAGGCGACGAGACGGGCGGCAACGGCCGGTATCCGGCGGCGGCAGCGGACAAGCTGTCCTGACCGGCGGAAGTCACTTGCAGGCCGGGACGGCGTTCAGCGCCGTTCCAGGCCGCTGCGCATCCTGCCGATGCGCGGCCGGCCGATCATGCACGACATCCCGCGCGTGCTCGACGGTGCGATCGCACGCCGCGAAGCCGCCGTCGCGCAAGCCGCGGCGGCGGCTATCCAATGGTGGCTCAGCCGGTGCCGGTCAGGCGCCGGCGACGACGAACTCTTCGGCCGCCTTGCGCTGGACCGCGGCCATCACGGCCAGTTCGCGCTTGCTGCGCGCGTCGCCGGACACGACACCCGTCGCATGCTTCGCCTTCGCGCCCAGCGGGAAAAACACAAACGACGCGCCGGCCGGCGCTGCCGGTTCCGCACGCAGCCGTTTGTTCAGGATTTTCAGGTACTTCTTCTTCGAGACTTCCTTAGCAGCCATGGCACCCTCCGCGTCAACGTGGTGAGGATCAGCATACCAGTTTTGGCGGCGCGCTCCGCGGCGGCGCCCGCCGGCTCGCCCGTCACCGAAAATTCTTCGCGCGTGCTGTCGATTCGCGCCATTCCCGCGCGTCGTGTTGTCGTAACCGGTCGTTTTGCCGTCGCGACGGCCGACGGTTCCCCCCGATTCATTATTCAGGAGATACGACAATGCGCGTCATGGTCATCGTCAAAGCCACCGCCGAGTCCGAATCCGGCCGGATGCCGGACACCCAATGCATGGCCGAAATGGGCCGTTTCAACGAAGCGCTGGCGGAAGCCGGCATCCTGCTCGCGGCTGATGGCTTGCACCCGAGCATGCGCGGCAAGCGCGTCCATTTTTCCGGCGAGAACCGCTCCGTCATCGACGGTCCGTTCGCCGAAACGAAGGAACTCATCGCCGGCTACTGGCTGTGGCAGGTGAAATCGATGGAAGAAGCCGTCGAATGGGTGAAGCGCTGCCCGAACCCGATGCCGGTCGACTCCGACATCGAAATCCGCCCGCTGTTCGAGGCCGAGGATTTCAGCCCGGCATTCACGGCCGAACTGCAGGCGCAGAAGGCGCGGCTGAGCGCGCAAGCCGACACGCGGCAGAAGCCTTGAGCGGTGGGCAAAAGCAAGCCGCGCGCGCCCGGACGAACCGGTTGACGAGCGCCAGTTTAGTAACGTATCGTTTTGATACGTTACCAAGCGCCACCCATTCGTCATGCATTCCCGTTTCGACCGTTTCCGCACGACCGCGCTCGGCGTCCAGCTCGAAGCACTGATCGAACAGCCCGAGCGCTATCTCGAGTTCGCGGCGCTGTCGCGCGTCGGCGTCGCCGCGATCGGCGCGATCCAGGACGAGATCGCGCGCACGTTCCCCGAAATCGAAGCCGACACGACGGCCCGCCAGTTCTGCGGCGCGATGGTCGCGGAAGTCATGCGCCGCCACGGCCACGAGGTCGTGCAGGCGCGCGGGCGGCTCGGCGGTGCGCTGTTCAGCTATGGCGCGGTGTTCAGTGCATTTCCGCATCGGCTGCCATTCGCCGATGTCGTCGCCGCGCTGGCGCGCATGCCCGAGAGGCTCGCCGCCTACGCCGCGCACGTACCGGCCGCGCTGGCCACGCGCCGCCCGGCCGGCACCGGCTTCTCGCTCGTCGAGCATGCGTGCCATTTGCGCGACCTCGATGCGGTATTCGCCGAACGCATCGACACCGTGCGCACGGCCGAGCTGCCCGTGATCGACTCGATCGACGGCACCGCGCTCGCCGCGCAGCGCGACTACCTTGCGCAGCCGCTCGCGTCTGCCGTCGACGCATTCCGCGCGTGCCGCGCCGCGCTATGCGCCACCGCCGCCGCACTGGACCCGTCGCAGCTCGCACGTTGCGGGCTGCGCGACGGCATCCGCCGCATGTCGCTCGACGAACTCGTACGCGAACTGCTCGACCACGACCGCACGCACGTGCTCGAACTCGACGAACTGCTCGCCGAACTCGAATTGCCGCCGCTTCCTTCAGCCCACGCCGAATGACCCTGCCCACGCCCGTCATCTTCATCCACGGTTTCATCGGCACGTTCGACGTGCGCGGCTGGAGCGGCCCGCATCTCGCGCCCGACCTGCTCGGCTACGGCGCGCATCGCGCGGCGCCGTTCGACACGATCACGCTCGCCGCACAGGTCGAACATGTGCGGCAAACCGTCGACGCGCACTTCGGCGCGCGGCCGGTCGATATCGTCGGCCACTCGGTCGGCGGCGCGGTCGCGATGCTGTTCGCGCATGCCCACCCTGAGCGCGTGCGGCACGTCGTTAACGTCGAAGGCAACTTCACGCTCGACGATGCGTTCTGGTCGGCCTCGGTCGGCCGCATGACACCCGGCGAAGCCGACGCGATGCTCGACGGCTTGCGCGCCGCCCCGCTCGACTGGCTGCGCGGCGCGATCGACGCGCCGTCGCCGGGCCAGCTCGACGACGCACGCCGCTGGCTCGCGCATCAGCCGGCATCGACGCTGCGCGCGATGGGCCGCTCGGTCGTCGCGACGACCGGCGAACCGGGCTACCTGCAGGCACTCGCGCAAGTCTTCGAGCGCCACCCTGTCTGGCTGATCGCCGGCGAACGCTCGCGTGCCGGCTGGCACGTGCCCGACCGGGCACTCGCGCGCTGCGCCGGCTTCGAGACGATCGCAGGCTGCGGGCACCTGATCGCGACCGAACGGCCCGATGCGTTTCGCGCCGCCATCGAGCGCATCGTATGCAAGCCGCCTGCCTGACAACCCGTAGGATTCGCCGAAATATGGTTGAAAGGCGCGGTTGCTAGAGTCGTCGGAACAGGGTTTTCCCGGCGTCCGGCGCCGGACTGGGTCGACACATGCACGGATCGATGCACCTGGCACGTACTTTCTGGCTGCTTCTGCTGCTGGCCGTCGCGAGCCCTGCCTTCGCGTTTCATGCGCGGGTCGTCGCGATCCCGAGCGCCGCAATGAGCGAGACGCTGAAGGCGACGGTCGTGCTGCCCGACGATTACGCGCGCGGCAACCGCGGCGACGAACGCTATCCGGTCGTCTATCTGCTGCACGGCTCGGGCGGCGACCATACCGACTGGACGTCGAACACGCGCATCGCCGCGCTCGCCGACCGCTATCACGTGATCCTCGTGATGCCTGACGGTGGGCACGAAAGCTGGTACATCGACAGCCCGTTCGATTCGGGCAGCCGCTACGAAACCTTCATCGGCGATGAAGTCGTGTCCTACGTCGATCTGCACTTCCGCACGATCGCGACGCAGCACGCGCGCGCGATCACCGGGCTCAGCATGGGCGGCTTCGGCGCACTGCGCATCGCGCTCGACCGGCCCGACACGTTCGGCGCGGTCGGCAGCATCAGCGGCGCGGTCGATCCGCGCTGCTGCACGGACGAGCCCGGCATCGCCCACGTGTTCGGCGATCCCGACCGTCATCCGTCGTTCTGGAACCGCAACGTGATCGTCGAAAGCGCGCGCGCGTTCGTGCGTGCGCATCTCGACCTGACGATCGATTGCGGCCGCGACGATTCGTTCGTCGGCTCGAACCGCACGCTTCACGAACGGCTTCTCGCGCTCGGCGTGCCGCACGACTACACGGAACGCCCCGGCGGTCATACGTGGGATTACTGGGCGAACGCGATCCGCTACCAGATGCGGTTCTTCGCGACGTCGTTCCAGCATCGCGGCTACGCATACCGTGCCGCACCTTCCGCACCGGACATGACGCGCGCAGGCTGATGCGCGTCCAAGGCGGCTTCGGGCATCGGGCCGAAGGCGGCAAGGTCTGACGTCGAAAATCGAAACAGGACAATGAACCGGCATGCCGGGCATGCGTACCCGGCAAGAAGATGAACGCGCGCCGCCAGACGCGCGAAAAAGCGGAACGACGAATCGGTCAGTTGCCGTGCGTAGCGCCTGCGCCGACGACGCGATCGAAGAATTCCTGCGCACGCGCCAGCTCGTCGAGTGCGCGATCGAGCCGCGACATCGCGCGTGCGTATTCGGCCGACGAGCCGTCGTCGTCGCTTTCGCCGCGGACCGCGCGAAACGCCTGATCGACGTTGCGCGTGGCTTCGACGAAGCGCTGTGCGGCCTGCGCTTCCCGCGAACAGATGTGGGTCGACATCGACACTCCTCCCTCAGGATTGCAGTGTGAAGCACGCCGACGCTCAGTGTGCGTGGCGCGCATGTCGGCGGCGTGAACCACGACCCATCGAGTGTCGACGCATCGGCCGCCGCGCGGCGCGCTTCGTGCCGATTGTCCCTCCGCGCTCGCCGATCCGCTACGGCGAGATTGCAACAAATTCTTGCGCGACCTGCGTCGCGCGGTTCATCACGCGCGCCCGATGCGTGGATGCGCAAGCCCCGCGAATGCAGCCGCCTCGCCCGGCGACAGGTCGAACAGGTCGCCGGTGCGATCGCGCGGATGCTCGGCCGCCGGCCGGTTGCGCAAGCGCGCGACATGCGTGGGCGCAACATACGCGGCCGCCGTTTCGATCGGCGGCATGTCGAACAGATCGCGCGTGACGCCGCGCACGGCGTCGGTCGGCGACCGGCCGCGCAGGCGCGCGACGAGTTCGACGAAGCGATCGAAATCGCCTGCACGCGTGGCCTTGTTCACTTCCGCGAGATCGCGCGCCTTCAGTACACACGGCTGCGCGAGCCGCACGAAATACGGTGCTTCGAGCTCGACCGACAGCGCGAGCGGATAGCTCTTGCCCGTCTGCTCCTTCGCGCGCCCGACGCAATCGACCACGGCCGCACCTTGTGCGGCGCCGAGCGGCTTGCCGGTGCTCACGCTGCGCAGATGATCGGGAAACACGCGCAACTGCGTGCCGACCGTCAGCGCGGTGGATGACGCACACACGAGTGCGTAGTGCTGTTCGCGACGCCGGCCCGACGGCAACGTCGCGCGGCTGGCGATGAACGTATGCGGCGGCAACGGCCGCACCTGCCCGCTCGCGTCGACCCACGCGTTCCACAACAGCGCGTCCTTGCGCTCGCCTGCGCGCGGGCGCGATGCGACCGGCGAAAACAACGCGAGCAGCGAGCCCGTGCGATGCGCGGCGACTTGCGCGCTGCTGCCGAGCGGCTGGTTGATGCCCCACAGAAAACGCCCGCCCCCGAGCCTGCGTTCCCATTCCTTGCGGAGCACGACGGTCGGCAGTTCCTCGCCGGACTCGGTACCGATCTTGGTCCAGCAGAACGTGGGTGGGAGGTGTTTCAGTGTCATCAACTTTCTCGGGATACAGCCTCGCCGGTGACAGCAAGCCCATTCAACAGCCGTAACTGTATAGGTATAATGCATCGCATGGAAGCCCCGGACCAAGATTTTCCCGTTCAAGACCTGTTGCGCCGCTTGATGGCAGATACACGCTCGTCCAGCGAAATAGCGCGACTTTCCGGGGTCAGCCAGCCGACCGTATCGCGCCTGAGACTGTCGAACGGGCGGCGGCTGCGCCGCAGCGCGCCATTCACTAAGCTATGCAGTTTTTATGGTGTCGATACGGAGCCGTCGCGCCGCCGCTATAACGACCTGCTGCGCGACGCGATCGTCGACGCATGGGACGGGTCGGACGAGCACGGGCGCGCGCTGCTGGTCGTGATTCAGGGGTTGAAGGATTTGCAGGCGAAGGCGGATGACGGGTGATGGCGGCGACGTGCCCGGTCCTTCATCGCGATTGAACGCGATCGGCACGCGCGCCCGCATCGGCGACGGCGCGCCGTGCTCTACATGCGCAGTGCAGCGGCTCGCCAGCACCGCGTCGCGCGCCGCCGCATCGAGACGCGGATAGCCGCTGCCGGTCACGACGCGCGCGGCGACAATCCGGCCCACCACGAGAACGGCATGAAGAGGATTGCGTATCGATCGCCTCGCTCTTCCCCGTCGCGGTGTTCACCGCACCCCGTCAGCCGTCGCACGCTGCGCCGCATTGCGCGAGCGAATTCTCCCTGCTGCGAAAGACCAGCGGCTGTTCGTCGCGCGGCGCGCGAAGTCGCGCGAATTGCACGGCCTGTTCGACCTGGTCGTGATGGGCGGACTTCGTGCACACCGGATCGGCCTCGTTCGGGTCGCCGGCCAGCAGGTATGCTTGGCACCGGCAACCGCCGTGATCCGCATGCCGCTCGTCGCATGTGCGACACGGCTCGCGCATCCAGTCGTCGCCGCGAAACGCGTTGAACGCGTCGCTGTCGTACCAGATGTCCCGCAGCGACCGGTCACGCACGTTCGGCAACGCGAGCCCCGGCAGCGACCGCGCGGCATGACACGGCAGCGCGGTGCCGTCCGGCGCGACGCCGAGAAACACCGAGCCCCAGCCGTTCATGCACGCCTTCGGGCGGCGCTCGAAATAGTCGGGCACGACGAACAGGATCTTGCAGCGCTCGCCGATCAGCTTGCGATAGCGGTTGACCGTGTCCTCGGCCTCGCGCACCTGCTCGACGGTCGGCATCAACTGGTCGCGATTGAGCATGGCCCAGCCGTAGTACTGCGTGTTCGCGAGTTCCAGATAATCGGCGCCGAGATCGAGCGCCATCTCGATGATTTGCCCGACGTGCGGCAGGTTGTAGCGATGCAGCACGCAGTTGAGCACCATCGGGTAGCCGTGTGCCTTGATCAGCCGCGCCACGTCGCGCTTCAGTTCGAACGTGCGCGTGCTGGTCAGGAAATCGTTCAGCTCGCGCGTCGAATCCTGCAGCGACAACTGGATGTGGTCGAGCCCGGCGGCCTTGAGCCGCTCGATGCGCGCGACGTTCAGCCCGATGCCCGACGTGATCAGGTTCGTATAGAAGCCGAGCCCGCGCGCATGCGCGACGAGCGCCTCGAGATCGCCGCGCTGCAGCGGCTCGCCGCCCGAGAAGCCGATTTGCGCGGCGCCGAGCGCACGCGCATCGCTGATGACCGTGCGCCATGCGTCGGTGTCGAGTTCCGCACCGTGCGTCGCGAAGTCGACCGGGTTGTAGCAGAACGCGCAGTGCAGCGGGCAGCGGTACGTGAGTTCCGCGAGCAGCCACAGCGGCGCGGACGGACGGGAAGTGTCGGGCGCCATGTCAGTCCAGCCAGCCGCGCAGTCGCGCATGATCGAGAAAGCGGTAGACGTCGGTCGCGAGATCCGATTGCATGAACAGGCGCTCGAGTTCGCCGATGATGTCGTCCAGTTCGCGCGTGCCGTCGCAGCGCGCGAGAATCTCGCCCGCACTGGGGTTGAGCTTGACCATGCCCTCCGGATAGAGGAGCACGTACGCATCCTGGGCCACCTCCCATTGCAGGCGGTACATGCCCCTGAGGCAGGGACGCAGCGGCACGCCGCTGGCGGCTTCGATCGCGTTCATAACGGGTAGGCCTTTTCGACGGCGTCGAGCATCGACCATAGAATGTCGAGCTTGAATTGCAGAATGCCGAGCGCGCGCTGCTGCGCCTCCGGTGTCGTGAAATGCTCCAGCGTGACCGCGAGCCCATGCTCGACGTCGCGCTGCGCGAGCGGCACGCGGCTGCGGAAGTAATGCAGCCCGGCCGGCTCGATCCACGGGTAATGCGACGGCCAGCCCGCGAGCCGGTCGAGATGGATCTGCGGCGCGAACATCTCGGTCAGCGACGAGCACACGGCTTCCTGCCAGGGTGCGCGCCGCGCGAAATTCACGTACGCATCCACCGCGAAACGCACGCCGGGCAGCACGTGTTCGAGCGACCACAGTTCGGCACGCGCGAGGCCGCAGGCCTCGCCGAGCCGCACCCACGCCTCGATGCCGCCTTCGTTGTCGCCCTGCCCGTCGTGGTCGATCAGCCGTTGAATCCAGCGGCGCCGCGTATCGCGATCGGGACAGTTCGACAGGATCGCCGCATCCTTGAGCGGGATGCAGATCTGATAGTAGAAGCGGTTCGCGACCCAGCCGCGGATCTGCGTGGGCGAACAGGCGCCGCTGTTGAGCCGCCGGTTGAACGGATGATGGATGTGATAGCGCGATTCGAGCGCACGCAGGCGCGCCTCGAATTCGGTCGCGGTCCAGGGCGTCGCGTGCAACGCCGTAGCGGGGATCGGTGCGTTCATCGTCAGACCTGGAATTGCATGCCGTCGTGTGCGACGTCGATGCCATGCGCGCGCAGGTGCGCGTGCTCGACGGAATGCGGATCGAGAATCGGGTTCGTGTTGTTGATGTGCGTGAGCACCTTGCGCGTCCGCGCGGGCAGCCTGTCGAGCCAGTCGATCATGCCGGGCCGCCCGTGTTCCGCGCACTGCGCGAGATGCCCCATGTCGGCCGCGTGCTTGCCCGACAGGCCGAGATCGATCATCTCGGTTCCGGTCCAGAACGTGCCGTCCACCAGCACGAGATCGGCGCCGTCCATGGCCGCGCGTACGTCGTCGGTAACCGACGCGAGCCCCGGCGCATAGAACGCGCGCCGCCCGCTCGCGACGTCTTCGATCGACAGCGCGATGTTGTCGCCGGGCGCGGCCGACGCGCGCCGCGGCGAATACGGCGGCGGCTTGCTGTCGACGGCGATCGCGGTGAAACGGATCCCGTTCGCCGCCGGCACCGCAAACGGCTCGCCGGGCACGATCATGTGCGCGGCGACGCCGCAGTAATGGTCGAGCAGCGGCACGAGCGGCAAGCCGGTCGACAGGTCGTCGAGCACCGGCGCGCTCGCGTAGAGCGGCAGCGGCGTCGAGCGCTCGCGCAGCATGAGCAGGCCCGTCACGTGATCGATCTGCGCGTCGCACAGCACGACGGCGGCGATGCCGCTGTCGCGGATCGCGCGCGCCGGCTGCAGGTCCGGATCCGCGCGCAACTGGGAAAGAATGTCGGGCGACGCGTTGACGAGGACCCAGTCGATGCCGTCGTCGCTGACCGCGATCGACGACTGCGTGCGAGGCAGCACGTGGCCGCTTCCGCTGCGCGCACGGCGGCAGTTCGCGCAATTGCAGTTCCATTGCGGCAGCCCGCCGCCGGCTCCCGAGCCGAGTATCTTGATCTTCATGGGCGTCAGCTCCCGAGGCCGCCCGCGCCGACCACGGCGAAACGGGCGGCACGCACGGCGATCAGCGGTTGGCGATGTACATCGTGATTTCGAAGCCGAAGCGCAGGTCGGTGTAAGACGGTGTCGTCCACTGCATGGTGTGTCTCCTGTCGAGTTGATGATTGATGCGTTGCTGGATGAATCGAACAACCGCGGCAATCGAGCGGTCGGTTCCTCTTCAGCAAGGAGCGTGCCGAAGCCGTACATTCGCCGCGCCGCGGCGGTAGACGGCCCTCATCCGGGCATCGGGACGCATTCCTTACGAACAGCCTACGAGATTCGCGCGAATGCGGTTCGCCACCCCGGCGGCAGGATGTCCGCGAGTGGTGACAGGTGTTGAATCGTTGAACACCGGTGTTGCAACTTGACACACCGGCTGTGACAGGTCGCGCACGGCGCGACGAGCGCGTCAGCTCTCGTCCGACGGATGGCGCCCCGCGTCGGCGGCCGGCATCTTCCGGTAGATCGTGTTGCGCGAGACGCCGAGCGCGCGCGCCGCGGCGGACACGTTGCCGCCATGACGCGCGAGCGCGGCGGCGATCGCGGACGCGGCGACGTCCTGCAGGCGCGCGTCGGCGAGCGGCAGCGCGTCCGCGACGCAGGGCCCGGCGCTCGCCGCGGCGGCCGAATCGGGGATAACCTGTGCAGCCGGCGCATCGCCGCGCCGCAGGTCGTCGAAGAAGTCGTCGGGCAGGTGCTCGCGCCGGATTTCGCCATCGTCGTCGACCATGGCCGCCGCCGTGCGCAGCAGGTTGCCGAGCTGGCGGAAATTGCCCGGCCACGTGCAGCGCACGAACAGCGCCATCACGTCCGGTGCGACGGACAGCGGCGGCCGGCCCGGGTCCGCGAACGCTTCCCGTTGCAGCATCTTCTGCACGACGACCGCGAGATCCGTGCGGTCGCGCAACGGCGGCAGGCGCACCACGAGGCCGTTCAGCCGGTAGTAGAGATCCTCGCGAAAACGGTTCTGCGCGATCATGTCGCGCAGATCGCGGTGCGTCGCGCAGATGATCGCGATGTCCACGGCGATCGTCTTCGTCGACCCGAGCGGGTTGACGAGGCGCTCCTGCAGCACGCGCAGCAGTCGCACCTGCAGCGGATACGGCATGTCGCCGATCTCGTCGAGAAACAGCGTGCCGCCGTTCGCCTGGAGCAGCTTGCCGATCGCCCCCTTGCGGCGCGCACCGGTGAAGGCGCCCTCCTCGTAGCCGAACAGCTCGGATTCGATCAGCGTCTCCGGAATCGACGCGCAGTTGACCGCGACGAACGGGGCGTCGCGCCGCGGCGAGTCGTTGTGGATCGCCTGCGCGAGCAGCTCCTTGCCGGTGCCGGTCTCGCCGGTGATCAGGATCGGGATGTCCTTGCCGATCACCTTGCGCACCTTCGCGATCACGCACGCGACCTGCGCATCGCCGGTGTCGAGATAGTTGAGCCGCGACAGGCCGGCCGACGTGCCTGCAGCCGGTGCGGGCACCGCGTTCGCGCGTGCGGCCGGCGCCGCCGCAGCGTGGACGTCCGTCGGCCGGCTGCCTTCGGCGAGCGTCGAGCGGCGAAAGTGCACGCGCGCGCAGACCACCGCACCGTTGACGAGATTCAGCATCAGGTGCCGGTCGGTGCTCGCGCGCATGCGGTCGATCAGCTGCGCACTGGTGATGTCGAACAGCGACGACAGCGTGTGCGCGCGCAGCGCGGCGAGCGGCATGCCGAGCTGGAACTGCGCACTGCGGTTGGCCGACAGGAAGCGCCCGTCGGCGGTGAACGCGACGATCCCCTCCATCAGCGTGCCGAGGAACTCGGGGCGTCCGTGGAACGACACCTGCAGCGTTTCCTGGAAGGTCGTCGTAAACAGATGATTCTCGATCATCTGCACCGACATCTTCGCGAGCGCCATCGTGTGCTGGTGATAGCTGCGGTGGTCGCCCGTCACGTCGAGCACGCCGATCGCGTCGCCGTACGGATCGAGGATCGGTACGCTCGAACAGGTCAGGAAGCGGTTCGCGGCCAGGAAGTGCTGGTCGCCGTGGACGACCATCGGGCACAGCTCGGCCAGCGCCGTGCCGATCGCGTTGGTGCCCTGCCGATTCTCCGCCCAGTTCGCGCCCGGGCGCAGCGCGACCTTCTCCGCGCGGCGCAGGAAATCGTCGTCGCCGATCGAATGCAGGATCAGCCCTTCCGCATCGGTCAGCACGATCATGCTCTGCGTATTGACGATCTGCTCGTGCAGCGTCTCCATCACCGGCATCGCGTGCACGCACAGCACCCGGCTCTGCTCGCGCTTCAGCACCAGCGCCGAGTTCGACAGCACGTCGTAGTCGGGCCGTGCCGAGACCTGCAGGCCGAACGTCTCTGAGCGCTCGTGAGCCTTCTGGATCGACGGCGCGGGCCAGCCTGCGGGATGCGCGGCCCGTGACCCGGCCGCCTGCTCTACGTCATCGCGCATTGTCTCCTCCGGGGGATCCTTCCGGTCAACTGCCGGACTCTTTGCCGTCATTACAAGCAAGCATCGGGCCATGCCGGCGCCACGGCATGCATTGAAAGCACAATGTAATGAATAGCCTGGGCGCGGCGGAGCGTGCCGCGTCGCGCGACGGCCAGTCCTTCCTGATACCGCGATTTCCCGCCGCATGACTACCCGTGCGAATCCGGATCCGCGCAGCCGGCATGCTTTTCGCTCGCTTCGTCGCAAGGCAGCCCCGGCGCCCGACGATTCCCCTCCCGTTCCGCCTGAACCCTATCGACATGACGCGTCGCCCGACTCGATCCACGCCGTCGCCCCCGCCGCGGGCCTTGCCCGACGCGCCGGCGTCGCCGGTCACGCCCGTTCACCGGCGCCTGCACCGCGACGCGCAATCGATCGCATTCACCGTGGCCGGCGCCGCGCAGGGCCATCCGGTCGTCGTGCTGCACGGCGGGCCAGGCAGCGGCAGCCAGGCCGGCATCCTGCGGTTGTTCGACCTCACCCGCGTGCGCGTCGTGCTTGTCGACCAGCGCGGCGCGGGTGCGTCGGCACCGCGCGGCGGCACGCGTCACAACGACACCGCACGGCTGATCGCGGACCTGGAGGCGGTGCGCGAGCAGCTCGGCATCGCACGCTGGGGCGTCGTCGGCGGCTCGTGGGGCGCCGCGCTCGCACTTGCGTATGCGGGCACGCATCCGCAGCGGGTGACGGGCGTCGTGCTGCGCGGCCTGTTCCTGACGTCGCCACGCGAAGTCCGCGGGCTCTTCACGACTTCCCGCACGCGTGCGCCGCGCGAGTGGCGGCGCCTTCATGCAGCGGCCGGCGGCGGCCGCCCGGATCGCCTGCTGCCGCGCTGCGCGCAGCGGCTGCGCCACGGCGGGAGCGCGGCCGGGCAGCGCGCGGTGGCGCTCGCGTGGCACGCGTACGAAAACGCGATCCTCGCGTCGGCGCGCACGCGCCGCTCGCCCGTGCGCGCGATCCGCTCGAACAAGACCGTCGGCCGGCTGATCGACAAATACCGGATTCAGGCGCACTACCTGCAACACGATTGCTGGCTCGGCGAGCGCCGCGTGCTCGCGCTCGCGCGACGGGCCGCGCAAGCCCGCGTGCCGCTGTTCGCCGCGCACGGGTTGCACGATCCCGTTTGCCCGGTCGGCAATGTCGAGCGCCTCGCGCGAGCCGTCCCCGAAGCCGAAATCGAACGCGTGAAGGCCGGACATCTGGCAAGCGACCCGGCATTGGCGCGCAGCGTCGCACGCGCCGTGAACGCGATGTTCTCGACGGTGCCGTTCACGTGACGGCCGCGCGCTCGTTCGTGTCGCGACGCGACCGCGCACCGCTCAGTCCCACGCATAGTGCATGCCGACCCAAGCGCCGCGCGGCGCGCCCGGCCCGACGAACTGTTCGTTCACCGGATTGGCGCCGTCGAACGTGTGATTCGGTCCGTTGAAGAAATTCCGGCCGAGTGCGCCGAAGCTCGCGTAGCGCTTGTCGAACAGGTTCGTCACGCTCGCGAATACCTCGAACCGCTTCGTGACCCGGTAACGCATGTCGAGATCGACCAGCACGTAGCCCGCGATCCGGCCGTTCACGTCCGCGTTGTTCTCGTCGCCGCGCGCATATACGCCGCTGCGCCACGTGACGTTCGTGCCGATGTCCCACGCGGGCGTCGCCGCGTAGTCGAGCCGCAGCTTCACCGTATGCGCGGGAATGCCGGGCATGCGGTCGCCCGGCTTGACCGCCACGTTGCCGTTCGCGTCGGCCGCCGAATTCGCCGGACTGTGCTCGGTCCACGACGATCGATAGGTCGCATCGACATAGCTGTACGACAGCCCGGCACCGAGCGGCCCGAAGCGCGTACGGCCGGCGAGCTCGATACCCTGCCGCCGCGTATCGCCGACATTGCGGAAGTAGCCCTGCGCGCTGGCCGGGCTGCTGATGAACTGGATGTCGTCGGTCAGCGTCGTGCGGTAGGCCGCCGCGCTCCAGGTCGTCGCCGCGCCGATGCGGCCGCGCATGCCGGCTTCGAACGTCTTCGAGATCACGGGTTTGAGCGCCGGGTCAGCGATGAAGTCGTTCGGCAGCGAACACGGCGCGGCCGGGTCCGCACACGCGAGCTCGATCGCGGTCGGCGAACGCATGCCTTCGTTGTAGGCCGCATACGCGGTGAAGCCCGCGACCGGATTCCAGTTGAGCCCGACGGCCGGGTTGAAGCGCGAGAACACATGGTTGCCGTCGAGCAGCGGCTGCACGCCGCTCTCGTCGCCGATCTGCGCCTTCGACCAGTCGTAGCGGCCGGACAGCGTCAGCGTCCAGTGCGGCGTGAGCGACAGCGCATCGCTCAGGTATGCACCGAAGTTCGCGTTGCGCGTCTTCGCGCTGGTCTGCCGAACGAAATCGCCGATGCCGATCGCCGCACGCGCATCGGTGAAAGACGCGTCCTGCGACGACGCGACGTAGCTCGAGTTCGCGACATCGGCCGAAACGCCCGCGACCAGCCGGTTCGCCATCCCGCCGAGCTTGCCGAGCAGCGTGAGCTGCACGCTGCCGCCGTAGCTGTCGGTGACGATCGTCGATTGCGCGTTGCTGCCCTGCACCGTGTCGACCGTGCCGCCCTCGTTCACCGATCCGTAGTCCGTATTGTTGTTGCTGCTCGTGTTCGCGTTGCGCAGGTGCCGGTAGTACGCGTTGCCGCTCAGCTCGACGTTTTCACCGAAAAAACGGTCGCCCGACAGCGTCAGGTAGCCGGCGCTGTTGCGGTTCCGGTCCGGATACGTATACGCCTGCTTCGGGTTGTCGAGGAACGAGCGCGGGATCGTCTGCGTGCCGGACAGCGTGTTGTCCGCGCCGCCTGCGGCAATCGACAGCGTCGTATCCGCATCGGTATAACGCAGCTTGCCGAACGCCTGCCGCACGCGGCTCGCGTTATGGTCGGCCCAGCCGCCGTCGTTCGCGACGTTCGCGGTCGCGTAGTAGTCGAGGTTCGAGCCGATCGTCCCGCCCTGCTCGACGCTGGCAGTCTTGCGGCCCCACGCGCCGCCCGACACCTCCGCTTCGCCACCCTGGTCCGACCTGCCGTTCTTCGTCGTGATCGCGAGCGCACCGCCGAGCGTATTGAGCCCATACACCGGGTTGGAGCCCGGAATCAACTGCACGCGGTCGATCGCCTGGGTGGGCAGGATGTCCCAGTTTACGACGTCGCCGAACGGCTCGTTCACGCGCACGCCGTCGACGAACACCGACAACCCCTGCGGCGTGCCGAGCAGCGGCGATGCGGTGAAGCCGCGATAGTTGACGTCCGTCTGATACGGGTTGCCCTGCGCATCCGAGATCGTCACGCTCTGCAGGTTCGCGGCGAAGAAATCGGCGAGCGTCGCGCGGTGTTGCACGTCGAGTTCCGCCGCGCGCACCGTCTGCACGTTCGCCGGCACCTTCGACAGCGGCGTGCCGATCCCGAGCAGCGGCGCCGTACCGACGACGACCACCGCGGGCAGCACGACGGCCGGCTCGGGCGGCGCGATCGCGGCGCCATCCGCCTGCTGCTGCGCGCGCACGCTGCCGGGCGGCAGGCCGAACAGCGCGAGCACGCCGACGGTCGTGCCGATGCATCGCGCACGCCGGCCACGCCGCGTCGCGCCGTCACGCGCGGCTGCCTTTGGTCTCCTGATCATTCCGTTGTCTCCGCACTTGTATTCCGCCGGCCCGTGCGATGCACCGCGCGGCGCCGAGTTGTCGCGAAGCCCGCTCGCGAGAACCGTGCCAACGCCGCAACGACGGGCAGTGTGCGCTGCGCCGCACATCGCTTTGGACAGGCATGCGTGAAACCGGCGGCCCGCCGTTCCGCGGACTGCACCACCTGTCATGTTTGGCAACACTTCGCGCGCGACGGTGTACCTGAATGCAACACCTGCGTCGACGCCATGGCGCGTGTCGTCGCTCGACGCATCACCGGCGATGCGCCGGTGTGCCGCACCACCCCGGCTTCCGGCCGTGATGGCATGCGACTTGCATAACGGGCAGTGCACTCGGCCCGGAACCCCACCGTGCCGGCGCGACGAATCGTTCGCGGCGGTGCGACCACAATGACCCAGGAGACAACCATGAAGAAACCCTCGGCTTCAGCGAGCCGGCTGGCGGCGTTCGGAATCGCGGTGGCGGCCGCCGTCGCGCTGAACCCCGGCCTCGTCGAAGCGGCCGCGGACTACCCGGCCGTGACCTACCAGCGCCTGACCGATGCACACGGCGATCCGGGCTGGCTGACCTACTACCGCACCTACGACGGCCGCTCGCATTCGCCGCTCAAGCAGATCGACACGTCGAACGCGAAGGATCTCAAGCAGGTGTGGGCGTACAAGTTCCCCGCCGACCTGAAGCAGGGTTTCGAGGCCACGCCGATCGTCAACGGCAACTACCTGTTCGTGACGACGCCGAAGGACAACGTCTACGCATTCGATGCGAAGACCGGCAAGCAGCTGTGGAAATACGAGCCGAAGCTCGGCGCGGCCTCGTTCAAGACCGCGTGCTGCGACGTCGTCAACCGCGGCGTCGCGCTGTACGGCAAGAACGTCTACATCGCGATGCTGAACGGCGAAATCGCGGCGCTCGACGCGCAGACCGGCAATCTCGTGTGGAAGAAGCAGATGTTCGAGCCGGGCCTCGGCTACGCGTTCTCGCTCGCGCCGCTCGCGATCGACGGCGCGATCGTCGTCGGCACGTCCGGTGGCGAATACGGCATTCGCGGCTACATCGCCGCGCTGAATCCGGAGGACGGCTCGCAGGTCTGGAAACGCTACACAATCCCCGACGCCGGCGAAAAAGGCGCGGAAACCTGGCCCGACGGCATGCAGAGCCATGGCGGCGGCGCCGCATGGCTCACCGGCACGTACGACGCCGCGTCCCGCACGCTGTACTGGGGGGTCGGCAACCCCGGCCCATGGCTCGCGGCGCTTCGTCCCGGCGACAACCTGTATTCCGACTCGCTGCTCGCACTCGATGCAAAGAGCGGCAACCTGAAGTGGCACTACCAGTACACGAACAACGACACGTGGGACTACGACGGCGTGAACGCGGCCGTCCTCGCGGACATCAAGTACAAGGGCAAGGACTACGACGCGATCATCCACGCCG
The DNA here is from genome assembly GCF_003853705.1 of Burkholderia sp. Bp8992. Taxonomy (GTDB): domain Bacteria; phylum Pseudomonadota; class Gammaproteobacteria; order Burkholderiales; family Burkholderiaceae; genus Burkholderia. Next base: position 158,348 of record NZ_QTQI01000020.1, read on the forward strand.
ACCGCAACGGCTTCTTCCACGCGATCGACCGCACGACCGGCAAGCTGATCTACGCGACGCCGTTCGTGAAGGCGTTGTCGGTCACCGGCTACACGGCCGACGGCAAGCCGATCCAGGACGCATCGAAGTTCCCGAAGGCCGGCACGACGATCGAGACGTGCCCGAGCTTCCTCGGCGGCAAGAACTGGTGGTCGATCTCGTACGACCAGGAACGCAACATCGCGGTCGTGCCCGCGCTGCATGCGTGCATGAGCCTGACCGGCAAGTCGGTCAGCTACATGGAAGGCCTGCCGTATCTCGGTGAAGGTTTCGAGATCAAGCCCGAACCGGGCAGCGAAGGCTACGGCGAACTGACGGCCATCGACGTGAACACCGGCAAGAAGCTGTGGAGCCACTGGTCGAAGAAGCCGTGGAACGGCGGCGTCGCGACCACGGCGAGCGGTCTCGCGTTCAGCGGCTCGCTCGACGGCCACCTGTACGCGTTCGACACGACGACCGGCAAGGTGCTCTGGGAAAGCCCGCAACTGGCGAGCGGCATCATTTCGCAGCCGTCGGTGTACGAGGTCGACGGCAAGGAGTATGTCGCCGTGCTCGCCGGCTACGGCGGCGCGAACCCGATCTGGGGCGGCCCGATGGCCGACATCGCGAAGGACGTTCCGCGCGGCGGCACGCTCTACGTGTTCGCGCTCGACTGAACCGGCGCCACGCCTGGTCGCGCCCGCATGCGCCCGATGCGGGCGCGACGCCCCACCCGCTTCAACCGGACACACGATCATGAATACTCGTCTCACTTCCGTTACCGTCGCCAGTCTGCTCGCCGTGGGCGTGGCGCTGACACCGGCAGCCGCGTCGGCCGGCGTGCGCGTCTGCACGCTGCCCGGCAGCCCGACCACCACGCTCGACCGCTCCGTTGCGCGCGAAGTGTTCCGCGCCGCGGGCATCGCCGCGACCTTCAACAAGCGCGGCGTCGACGACAACGGCGACGACGACGGCATCTCCGCCAGCGAGCTGACGAAATCGCTCGAACGCGACTGCGATGTGATCGCCGGCTTCCCGCGCTCGGCGATCGCCGATGCGTCGGGATCGAAAATGACGTTCTCGCAGGGCTATCTGCGCTCCGGCTACGTCAGCGTGTCGCTGCGCGACGCGCAAGCGTCGTCCGGCGCCAAGGAAACGATCGCGGCCACGTACGGCAGCCCGTCGCAACTGATCGCGGCGCAGCAGGCGAATGCCCGCTTCGACCTCGAAAACACCAGTGAGAAAACGATCGGCGCGCTCGCCGCCGGCCGCGCACAGCGCGCGATCGTCTGGTATCCGAGCGTCGTCGCGTACGAGCGTGCGCACCCGAAACAGCAGTTCAAGGTAGCGGCGACGGCATCGCCGTACTCCGACTGGCAACTGTCGTTCGCATTCGGGCCCGGCAAGGACGCACTGCAAAAGCGCATCGACGCGACGCTGTCGCAGATGAGCGGCAACGGCCGTCTCGCGTCGCTCACGCGCGGCTGGACGCTTCCCGACGACATCGCGCAAGCCGCCACCACGCGCGTGCCCGGCCGGTTTCTCGACGGCGCGGTCGCGTCCGCGCAGCGGCCGGCAAGGAGCGGCTTCATCAAGGTGTCGACGGGCGAAGGCAGCGGCGTCCCGTCGTTCGACCAGGCGCAGGTGCAGCACGGCAAGAAGCTCTACGGCGATGCGTGCGCGAAATGCCATGGCGACCAGCTCGAAGGCAATACCGCGCCCGCGTTGAGCGGCGAATCGTTCGCGCCTGAAGGCAAGTCGCACATCACGGTCGGCGGCATCTTCCTGTACATGTCGAGCAACATGCCGGCCGATCGCCCCGGCAAGATGACCGCGCAGGAATACGAGGACCTGATGGCGTTCCTGCTCTACTCGAACGGCTACGACGCGTCACAGAGCAAGCTGACCGCCGATATCGCCAACGCGTCGAAGGCACCGCTCATCGCCGGACCGCGCAAGTAGCCTCTCCACCCGCTTTCGCACCGATCGACCGCCGCGCCGGGAAGCTTGCCCGGCGCGCGGGCCGGACTTTTTCCATTCATTTCATTTCATTCAGGACCGCATCATGATCTCCCGTCATCGCAGAACCTTCTTCGTGCAGGCGGCCGGCCTGTGTGCCGCACTCGCAACCGGCACCCGTGCATTCGCGGCCACACCGCCCGTCGACGAGAACGACGCGGCAGCAAAGACGCTCGGCTACCGCGCAAAGGCGACGACCGTCGACGCCGGCAAGTTTCCGAAGTACCAGGCCGGCCAGACGTGTTCGAACTGCCGCTTCTACAAGGCTGCCGCCGGCGAATCCTCCGGTACGTGCCCGATGTTCGCGGGCAAGACGGTTGCCGCCGAAGGCTGGTGCAACGTCTATGCGAAGCTCGCCTGACGTCGGGCCCGCTCGCGACGGCGCGTCGCGGCGCGGCGCGGACGCAGAAAGCGCGGCGCATCTGCATGCGTTGGTCGCGCTGGGCATCGACCGCGGATACGTGACGCACGGCGAAATTGCCGATGCGTTGCCCGATGACGCGGCCGACGGTGCGGATGTCGATGCCGCCGCGTCGATGCTGCGCGAGTTCGGCGTCGACGTACGCGAGCATGCCGGCGCACGCACCGCGTGGACGCTCGACGGCCATTTTGAGCAAGCGTCGGAAATCGCGCCGCCGCTCGCCGACGCATCGACGCCGCTCGCGGCCGACGACCTGCTTGCAGGCCAGACCAACGACCCGATCCGGCTCTATCTGCGGGAAATGAGCGCGACGCCGCTGCTCGAACGCGACGAAGAGATCGCGCTCGCGCTTCGTCTGGAAAGCGGCCGCGCCGCATGCATCGACGCATTGAGCCGCGATCCGGCGGCACTCGCCGTCGTCGCGGCGATCGCGGACGACATCGGCGCCGGCAAGGCGGCCGCGTCGGCTTACGTGACGGGGCTCGCCTGTGACGCCGAGCCGCCCGCGAGTGCGCCGACGATTCTGCCCGACGATCCGGCCACGGAATCGCCTGCGCAGGACGACACCGGTCTTTCTCTCGACAGCCCGGCGTGGCGCGATACGGTCGTCGAAGCGCTCGAGCGTATCGGTGCGCTGGCGCCAGCGATGCAGCAGGCATTGCACACCGACGGTTTCACGTCGGTCGGTTACCGGTCGCTGTTGCGCGAGGCGGCCGCAGCGACCGGCAGGGTCCGCTTCACCTTGCGTGCGATCGAGCGTATCGGTCATGCAAACCGCGAGCGCGCGACCCAAGCGCGCACGTTCGAAAAGCGGCTCGTCGACACGCTGGCCGCCTCGGGCATCCGTACGGAATCCGCGCGCCACGATCTCTTCACGCGGTGCGACGACATACGCGCATGGCTGCACGCATGCAGCGCCGCGCATCCAGCATGTGCCGCCGCACTCGCCCGCCATGCGCCCACGCTGATCGAAACGCGCAGCGCGCTCGCTTGCCTCGCCGGCCAGTCGCCGTTGCCGCTCGACATCGCAATAGCGCTCGATGCGCGGCTCTTGCGTATCGAGCGTGCGATGCAACCCGCGAGAACGAAGCTGTTCCAGAGCAACCTGCGGCTCGTCGTGTCGGTCGCCAAACGCTATGCCGATCGCGGCCTGCCGTTCTCCGACCTGATCCAGGAAGGCAACATCGGCCTGATGAAGGCCGTCGATCGCTACGATCACCGGCGCGGCTTCAAATTCTCGACCTATGCGACGTGGTGGATCCGGCAGGCGATCACGCATGCGCTCGCCGACCTGGGGCGCACGATACGCGTGCCCGCGCACACGGTCGATGCGCTCAACAAGCTGTCGCGGCTCGCGCGAATCCACCGGCAACGAACCGGCGACGTCGCCGACGCGCGGGCGCTTTCCGCGCAGATGCGGCTGCCGGTCGATAAGGTGCGCGAGCTGATGAGCATCGTGCGCGAACCGATCTCCGCCGACCTGCCGGTTTCGCCCGATCACGACCTCACGCTGTGCGACGTCACGATCGACCCCGACGCGCCGACGCCGGAAGAAGCGGCGAGCGCCGGTCAGTTGCGCGCGGCGGTCGCGGCGCTCATCGATTGCCTTCCCGCCCGCGAAGCCTGGATTCTTCGCCTGCGATACGGCATCGATGTCGAAAACGAGTATTCGCTGCGCGAGATCGGCCGGCAACTGAACCTGTCGGCAGAGCGCGTCCGTCAGCTCGAGGTATCGGCGCTCGAACGCATCCGGCAATTCAGGCACGCACCGGCGCTGCGCTCGCTGCTCGCCTGACGCGGCCGTGCCGGGCGACCGCCTTGCGGCTCGCACACCCATTGCTCAGGACTGCAACACGACCTGCTGCATTTCTGAACGCAGCGTCGCACCGCGCTGCCGTTCTCGACGCCACGGGGCCGCTCGGATCAGGCGCCACATGCCCGGCCGTCGCGGCTTTCGCCGCAGGCACGCACCGGTCGTACAACTGGCATGCATGTTGCGTTTTCCCGAGCGCCGGCAGGAATCACATGAACGCATGGAGACACGCTTGTCCAAGATCGATTCGGTTCTTCACGAAACCCGTCAGTTCGCGCCGCCCGCGGCGCTCGAGAAGGCGGCCACCATTTCCGGCATGCCGGC
>NZ_QTQI01000021.1 GCF_003853705.1 Burkholderia sp. Bp8992
TCAGGTGTGTAAGCGCAGTAATGCGTTCAGCTAACTGATACTAATTGCCCGTAAGGCTTGATCCTATAACAAGTCTGCCTTGTAGATCGGCGCCGTGTGAAAGCACTGGCCGCGATCCAAAGCGACATGTTGGATTCTCGTGTGTGATACACACAACTCAAGATTACTGCTTCTTCCCAGATTGGTTGCGCTGCGAAGCAACGCAACAACCCTCTTTGCCTGATGACCATAGCGAGTCGGTCCCACCCCTTCCCATCCCGAACAGGACCGTGAAACGACTCTACGCCGATGATAGTGCGGATTCCCGTGTGAAAGTAGGTAATCGTCAGGCTCCCTAAGCCAAGAACCCCCGCCCGAAAGGCGGGGGTTTTTGCATTGGCGCGAAGGAAATGTGCGTGGAGCCGCGAAGCGACGTTGGAGTCGTCTACGTCACTCTTCCAAAGACCAGACGTGGTACCGATTTCTCCTGCTGGTTGATATCTGTTGCGATTCACGGGCTTACTGAGCGCATCGTCGATCAAAACGCGCTCTGTGCTCAACCTCCCGTTCTCCACGGCGCCCCGCGTCATCAGTCGGTCTTCGGTCAGGCAACCCGCGATCCGAACGAAATGAACGCTTTATTCGGCGCGTCCACGTAAAATTCGCGAATTCCCCTCTCCGCATTCAAAACGATGAACGCCGCCACACAGGTAGCCCGGGCCGTCTGCCCGCACGATTGTCCGGACACGTGCGCGATGCGCGTGACCGTCGAGAACGGCAAGGCGATCAAGGTCACGGGCGATCCCGACCACCCGCCGACGCAAGGCGTGCTGTGCACGAAGGTCAGCCGTTATGCCGATCGCGTGCACCATCCCGATCGCCTGACGGTACCGCTCAAACGCGTCGGCGCGAAGGGGGAGGGGCGCTTCCTGCCGATCAGCTGGAACGAGGCGTTCGACGAGATCGGCCGTCGTCTCGGTGAAATCGCTGCTCGCGCGCCGGAAGCGATCATGCCGTACAGCTACGCAGGGACGATGGGGCTCGTGCAGGGCGAGGGCATCGCCCAGCGGTTCTTCCACAAGCTCGGCGCATCGCGGCTCGAGCGCACGATCTGCGCGGCAGCAGGCGCAGCGGGGCTGCGATACACGTATGGCGGCAGTCTCGGTATGCACCTCGAACATTTCGAGGAAAGCGAGCTGATTCTGATCTGGGGCGCGAATCCGATCGCGTCGAGCCTGCACTTCTGGACGCGCGCGCAGGAAGCGAAGCGCCGCGGCGCGCGTCTCGTCGCGATCGACCCGTATCGTTCGCTGACTGCGGAAAAATGCCATCAGCACATCGCGCTGAAGCCCGGCACCGACGGCGCATTTGCGCTCGGCATGATGCATGTGCTGATGACCGAAAACCTGCTCGATCACGACTACATCGCAGACCATACGCTTGGCTTCGATGCGCTCAAAGAGCGCGCAATGTCCTATCCGCCGGAACGCGTGGCGCAGATTTGCGGTGTCGATGCGGCGGAGCTGGTCGATCTTGCGCGTCGCTACGGTGCGACCCGCAAGGCGTCGATCCGCCTCAACTACGGCATGCAGCGCGTTCGCGGTGGCGGCAATGCGGTGCGCGCGATTGCAAGTCTGCCGGCGCTGACGGGCGCGTGGCGCGATCGGGCCGGCGGGCTGTTGCTCTCATCGTCGGAATCCGCGCCGGTCGACCAGGCGGCGCTGCTGCGTCCGGACCTGATGCCCGGTTGGCCGCACCAGCTGCCGCGCATCATCAACATGAACGCGATCGGTGACGCGCTATTGCACGCGGGCGACGCGACGTTCGGGCCGAAGGTCGAGGCGGTGATCGTGTACAACTCGAACCCGGTAGCGGTCGCACCGGACTCTTCGAAGGTCGCCGCGGGTTTTGCTCGCGAGGACCTGTTCACGGTCGTTCTCGAACATTTCAAGACAGATACCGTCGATTTCGCCGACGTCGTGTTGCCGGCAACCACTCAGCTCGAGCATCTCGATATTCACAAGTCGTATGGCCACACGTACGTGATGGCGAACCTGCCGTCGATTCCGCCGGTGGGTGAGGCACGGCCGAACACGGAGATTTTCCGTGGCATCGCGCGCAGCATGGGACTCGACGAGCCGGCGCTGTATCACAGCGACGAAGAGATCGCGCGCGCGGCGCTCCGCTGGGACGACCCGGCACTCGACAGCGATTGGGAGACGTTGAAGCGCGAAGGCTGGCTGAAGCTCAAGCTGCCGGAGGCGCCGTTCGCGAACGGTGGTTTCCGGACCCCGTCAGGCAAGTGCGAGTTCTACAGCCCGCGGCTCGAGCAGATGGGCATGGACCCCGTTCCCGACTACCTGCCGCCGTTCGAATCGGCTGAAGCCGCGCCCGAGCTCGCTGCGCGTTATCCGCTCGCGATGATCTCGCCGCCGGCTCGTCACTTCCTGAACAGCACGTTCGTGAACGTCGACAGCCTGCGCACGACGGAAGGCGAGCCGCATCTCGACATGCACCCGTCCGACGCGCAGGCGCGCGGCATTGCCGACGGTGACGTGGTGCGCATCTTCAACGATCGCGGATCGATGCAGGCGCTCGCGCGAATTACCGATCGCGCACGCGTGGGCCTCGTCGTCGGGCTGTCGATCTGGTGGAAGAAACTGTCACCGGATGGCCGGAACGCAAACGAGGTGACGAGCCAGGCGCTGACCGATCTCGGCAATTCGGCGACGTTTTACGATTGTCTTGTGGAAGTTGAGCGAATTTGATCGAATGTTGCCTTATGATCGGACGAATGTCTCCAGAAGTTCGAAGTGGACATCTAACTCTGTTGTCTCGGGGCGGGGGAGCCGTTACGATGCGTTTTAGCACGACCATTCGAAAATCTGTGAGGAGACGCGCGGCATGGACAAAATTTGGCTGAAATCGTACCCACCCGGCGTTCCAGCCGAAATTGACGCGTCTCCTTATCCTTCCGTGCCGGACCTGCTCGACGAAAGCTTCCGGCAGTATCGCGATCGCACCGCGTTCGTCTGCATGGGCAAGGGCATCACGTACGGTGAGCTCGACAAGCTGTCGCGGCAGTTCGGCGCATGGCTGCAATCCCGTGGCCTGGCACGCGGCGCGCGCGTCGCGATCATGATGCCGAACGTGCTCCAGTATCCGGTGGCGATTGCCGCGGTATTGCGCGCCGGCTACACCGTCGTCAACGTCAACCCGCTCTATACGCCGCGCGAGCTCGAGCACCAGTTGAAGGACAGCGGCGCGGAAGCGATCGTCATCCTCGAGAATTTCGCGTCGACGCTGCAGTCCGTCATCGCCAATACGGCCATCAAGCACGTCGTCGTCGCATCGATGGGCGACCTGCTGGGCATCAAGGGATGGCTCGTCAATTACGTGGTGCGCAACGTGAAGAAGATGGTGCCTGCGTGGCAGCTGCCGTCGTTCACGCGTTTCAAGGCCGCGCTGTCGGAAGGTGCACGCCAGGCGTTCAAGCCGCAGACGATCGGCCCGAACGACGTCGCGTTCCTGCAATACACCGGCGGGACGACCGGCGTTGCGAAGGGCGCAACGCTGTTGCACCGGAACATCGTGTCGAACGTGCTGCAGGCCGGCGCCTGGCACCATCCGGCGCACGAGAAGTACCCGGAGGTGAAACAGTTCGTGACGGTCGTCGCGCTGCCGCTGTATCACGTGTTCGCACTGACCGTCTGCGGTTTCCTGACGATGCGCACGGGCGGCATGGGCATCCTGATCCCGAACCCGCGCGACATCGCCGGCATGATCAAGGAGCTGAAGGGCTATCAGATCTCGACGATTCCGGCGGTCAACACGCTGTACAACGCGCTGCTGAACCATCCCGAATTCAGTCAGCTCGACCTGTCGAAGCTCGTGATCGCCAACGGCGGCGGCATGGCGATCCAGGAAGGTGTCGCGAAGCGCTGGTACGAAAAGACCCAAACCGCGATCATCGAGGGATACGGGCTGTCCGAAACTTCGCCGGTGGCGACCTGCAACCCGGTGACGGCCACCGAATACAGCGGGACGATCGGCCTGCCGCTGCCGTCGACCGAAGTGGCGATCCGCGACGATGCCGGCAACGACGTGGCGCTCGGCGAGCCGGGCGAGATCTGCATCCGCGGGCCGCAGGTGATGGCCGGCTACTGGAACCGGCCGGACGAGACCGCGAAGGTCATGTTCCCGGACGGCTTCTTCAAGACGGGCGACGTCGGCGTGATGGACGCGCGCGGTTACGTGAAGATCGTCGACCGGAAAAAGGACATGATCCTCGTCTCCGGCTTCAACGTGTATCCGAACGAAGTCGAGGACGTGGTGGCGTCGCATCCGGGCGTGTTCGAGGTGGCGGCGGTCGGGGTACCGGACGAGCATTCCGGCGAAGCCGTGAAGCTGTTCGTCGTGAAGAAGGACCCGGCGCTCACCGACAAGGACATCCTGGCCTACTGCAAGGAACGGCTCACCGGCTACAAGCGGCCGAAGCTGGTCGAATTCCGCACGGAACTGCCGAAAACGAACGTCGGCAAGATCCTGCGGCGCGAGCTGCGCGACGGACGCGCGTAAGTCGCCGCGAGGTTGAGCGAAGAACAAGCCCGGCAGACGCCGGGCTTTTTCATTTGCAGCCGAGGCAGATCGGGAGCCGCCGCTTTCCGCAGCGGACCGGCGACCGATCGCATGTGCCGACACGGCGGGCGCACACGGTGCACCGGCGGCGCTACCGCCGCGATTGGCCAGCCGGATTCCCGGCGCGTTGACCGCGCGTTGCCGCCGCACCGGAAAAGAAAAAGGCGCCCGAAGGCGCCTTCAATATGCTGCGGCTTGCCAGGCAAGCTGATTAGAACTTGTGACGGATACCGACGCGCGCCGCGACCTGGTTGGCCGAGCTCGAACCCGCGAGACCGTTGATCGCTGCGGTTGCCTTCAGGACGTTGCCGTTCGCGTCGAGCACGTTGCCCGAAGCGTGTTGATACACGCCGATCGCGTAGACGTCCGTGCGCTTCGACAGGAAGTAGTCGACGCCCAGCGAGCCCTGGTGGTACTTGGCTGCCGAGTTGCCGTCGATCTTGCTGCCTTGCGTGTAGTCGTACGCTGCGCCCAGAATCAGCGCCGGGGTCAGCTGGTACTTGAAGTTGATTTCGCCGTTGTTGAACGTCGCGGTCTGGTTCACGAACGGGCCTGCCGAGAAGCCCTTGAACTTCGTGTTCGAGTACGTCGCGCCGATCGTTGCCGCGCCGAACGTGTAGGCGCCGCCAGCACCGATGACCTGGTACGTGTTCGCGTTGTTCGCGTACCCGCCGTAGATCGGCGACGAAACCGACGACGATGCGGAACCGTTGTTGAACATGCCGCCGAACTGGTTCGGCGTACGTGCGTTCAAGTAACCGACGCCGAGGACCAGCGGGCCGTTGTTGTAGCCTGCGCCGAGCGACCAGACCTGGTTCTTCGAGAACTGGCCTGCCTGGCCGCCGAAGCTGTACAGGCCGCCGAACGTGAAGCCGCCGTAGCTCTGGCTCGTGAACTTGACCGCGTTGTTCACACGATAGGCGTTATTGAAGTTGTCCAGGTCGCCCGGGTGAGCGGCGATGTAGCCGCCCCACTGGTCGCCTGCCTCGAGCGGGCCGACGAAGTCGACGACGGAGTCGTACTGACGACCGAGCGTGACCGTGCCGAACTGGCTCGACAGGCCGACGTAAGCCTGGCGACCGAACATCAGGCCGCCCTGACCGAGCTTGCCGCTGTTCACGTCGAAACCGTTTTCGAGGGTGAAGATCGCCTTCAGGCCGCCACCGAGGTCTTCGGTGCCGCGCAGGCCGAAGCGGCTGCCTTGCATCACGCCGCTCGCCATGCTGTACAGGTGCTTGCCGCCTGCGTTGTTGTTGAACAGCAGGCCTTCATCGATGATGCCGTAAAGCGTCACGCTGCTTTGCGCTTGAGCAGCGCCAGCGAACGCGCCCAGCGCGACGAGCGCGAGAAGCGACTTTTTCATTAACGGATCTCCAAGAATCACTGAATTTTTTTGGCGGGGCAGATAGTTATGTTCTGTTGACGGGCCCCATCAACTTCGCAAGAAGTCGGACGTAATGTAGCAAAACCGTTTTTTGCCACAAAGCGAAATGCCGTAGCGCAAGGCCGTCATGTTTCCTTTATGCAACAATGGTTAAAATCACGGGTTAACCGCAATTTCCGCTGAATAATCAAGTCGGTTACGCAGCGGACTCGTGCCCTTGCCGCTCGCGGCGGCACCTGCAGCCAGGAGAACAGGAACGTGTTGGATGAACTGATCAGCGAATTCGATCGCGGCTTGCGATCGCTGACCGGCATTAGCCGGATGAGCCGGCCGGTGCCCGCGCCGGCCGAGGCGCCGGACGTCGAACTGACGCCCGCGGAACGGACGCATGCCGCCGGCCTGATGCGCGTGAACCATGTCGGCGAGGTCTGTGCGCAGGCGCTCTACCAGGCGCAGAAGCTCACCGCGCGCACGGCGTCGGCGAAGGCGATGTTCGAGGAGGCTGCGCGCGAGGAGGAGGATCACCTCGCGTGGACCGCGCACCGCCTGAAGGAACTCGATTCGCGCCCGAGCCTGCTGAACCCGCTGTGGTACGCCGGCGCGCTCGCGATCGGCGTGGCGGCCGGCACGCTCGGCGACAAGGTCAGCCTCGGCTTCATGGCCGAGACGGAGCGGCAGGTCGAGAATCACCTCGAAGGCCACATGTCCGAGCTGCCGGCGACCGACGCGGCGTCGCGCGCGATCGTCGACCAGATGCGGATCGACGAGGTGAAGCACGGCAAGGCCGCGACCGACGCAGGCGGGATCGAGCTGCCGCTGCCCGCGCGGATGCTGATGCGCGCCGCGTCGAAAGTCATGACGAGCACTGCGTACTATCTCTGAGTTTTGCGCCGGGGTGGGTTGAGCCCGCCCCGGTTCGCCGCCCCCGATATCGCCCGCCGACTCCTCGTTTTCCCGCCCCCAAAAGCCCCGTCCGCACGCCTGTCTGGGCCGTCTTTCTCACGTATCACCTTCACAAGTTGCACTAGCTCATTCATTTATAACGGTTTTTGGAATGAGGGGCCGCATGAGCATGTGCGCGTAAGTCCTTGTTCTAACTAACAAAATTCGTCAAAAAAGCGGGCCGCTCCCTTGACCGTGCCACACCCTTCCTCTAAAGTGGGAGACAGTGTGAGAAAGTGTATTTTTGTGTGATTTAGCAGGCTATTCGGGCTAAATTCTCAGCATTGAGCGGGTGCTTCGGTGCCCTGAACGGGAGAGCGGAACGTGTTCCAAGGGGCGTCGGCGCTGACGCTCGATGCGAAAGGGCGGATGTCGGTGCCGGCTCGCTATCGCGAAGCGCTGCAAGGACAGGCAGAAGGACGGGTGACTGTGACCAAGCACCCGGACGGCTGCCTGTTGCTGTTTCCGCGCCCCGAATGGGAAGTATTCCGCGCCAAGATCGCTGCGCTGCCGATGGACGCGCACTGGTGGCGGCGAATTTTTCTCGGCAATGCGATGGATGTCGATCTCGACAGCGCGGGCCGGATTCTTGTATCGCCCGAGCTGCGCATGGCAGCCGGACTGGAAAAGGAAGTCATGTTGTTGGGAATGGGTAGTCACTTCGAGCTGTGGGATTCGCAAACCTACAACGCGAAGGAGCAGGCAGCGATGGCGCAGGGCATGCCCGACGCGCTGAAGAATTTCACGTTCTGATTGCGGTGACGGAGACGCCCGCGATGGGAAATGAACTGCGGCATCGGACGGTGCTGTTGGATGAAGCGGTCGAGTCGCTCGTGACGCGGCCGGACGGCGTGTACGTCGACGGAACGTTCGGGCGGGGCGGTCATAGCCGCGCGGTGCTCGCGCGGCTGGCGGCGGGCGGACGGCTGATCGCGTTCGACAAGGATCCGAGGGCGATCGAGACGGCGCAGGGCATCGAGGATGCGCGCTTCTCGATCGTGCACGACAGCTTTGCATCGATGCGCGACGCGCTTGCGGCGCGCGGCGTCGAGAAGGTGGCGGGTGTGTTGCTGGACCTGGGCGTGTCCTCGCCGCAGGTGGACGATCCGGCGCGCGGCTTCAGCTTCCGCGCCGATGGTCCGCTGGACATGCGAATGGATCCGACGCGTGGCGAGTCGGCGGCCGAATGGCTCGCGCGGGCTTCGGTGCAGGAATTGACGGAGGTGATACGGGATTATGGGGAAGAACGGTTTGCTTTTCAGATTGCAAAGGCGCTTGTTGCTCGCCGGGCAGAGTCCGACCGTCTTGGGCCTCTCGACACCACGGGCGAGCTTGCCCAAATCGTGGGTCACGTCGTCAAAACCCGTGAGAAGGGCAAGGATCCGGCAACCCGCACCTTTCAGGCTATACGGATTCACGTCAATCAAGAGCTTGCGGACCTGCAAGTCGTACTAGACGCGGCACTGTCGTTGCTGGAGCAAGGGGGGCGGCTGGTGGTCATCAGCTTTCATTCACTCGAGGACCGGATCGTCAAGCGATTCATGCAGGCGCACGCGAGTGCGCCTGCGGTCGATCGTCGCCTGCCGATCCGTGCCGTCGACCTCCCGAGCCCGCCGCTCAAGATCATCAGCCGCCAGTTTCCGAGTGACGCGGAAGTCGCCGAGAATCCGCGCGCCCGCTCGGCCGTGATGCGCATTGCGGAGCGCGTCACGCCATGAGCCGCTTCAATATCTTCCTGCTGATCATCGTGATGGGTTGCGCGCTGTCGGTCGTCAACTCGACGAACCAGCAACGGCAGATCTTCATCCAGTTGCAGCGCGCGCAGTCGCAGGAGCGTCAGCTCCAGCAGGACTACGCGCAGCTTCAATATCAGCAGAGCGCGCTGTCGAAGACGTCGCGCATCGAGCAGCTCGCGAACGATTCGCTGAAGATGCAGCCGATCTCGACCGGCCGCACGCAATACCTGACGCTGCCGGCGGGCGCCGCAAAGGCGATCGACGCGCCGATCCCGGCTTCGGCCGACACGGCAGGCAAGGGCAAGGGAGGCGCGCGATGAAGCCGTCGCCGAAGCGCCAGAACGTGAAGTTCTCGTCGAGCCCCGTGCTCGGCGTGCACCTGCCGATGTGGCGCTCGAAGTTCGTCGTGTTCCTGCTGTTCATGGCGTTCGTCGCGCTGGCCGCGCGGGCGTTCTGGATCCAGGGGCCCGGCAACGCGTTCTACCAGAAGCAGGGCGAGAGCCGCTACCAGCGCACGCTCGAACTGCCCGCGACGCGCGGCAAGATCCTCGACCGTAACGGGCTCGTGCTCGCGACGAGCCTGCCCGTGCGCGCGATCTGGGCGATTCCCGACGCGGTGCCGGACGATCTCGACGCCGACAAGGTCAACCAGCTCGGCAAGCTCCTCGGCATGACGCCGAAGGAACTGCGCGTGAAGCTGTCGGAAGACAAGGGGTTCGTCTACGTGAAGCGCCAGGTGCCGCTCGACGTCGCGGACAAGGTCGCCGCGCTCGACATCCCCGGAATCTACCAGCGCAACGAATACAAGCGTTTCTATCCGGAAGGCGAGATCACCGCTCACCTGATCGGCTTCACGAACGTCGAGGACGAAGGGCAGGAAGGCGTCGAGCTCGGCGACCAGAAGATGCTGTCCGGCACGTCGGGCGTGCGTCGCGTGATCAAGGACCGGATGGGGCACATCGTCGAGGATGTCGCCGAGCAGGTTCCGCCGCACAACGGGACCGACGTCGACCTGTCGATCGACAGCAAGATCCAGTACATCGCGTACGCGAACCTGAAGGCCGCCGTCGAGAAGTTCAAGGCGAAGGCCGGCGCGGCGATGGTCGTCGACGTGCGTACCGGCGAGGTGCTCGCGCTCGTCAACTACCCGACGTACAACCCGAACGACCGCTCGCGCATGACGGGCGAGCAGCTGCGCAACCGGATCATGACCGACGTGTTCGAGCCGGGCTCGATCATGAAGCCGTTCACGGTGTCGCTCGCGCTCGACCTGCACCGCGTGACGCCGAATACGCTCGTCGAAACCGGCAACGGGCATTTCGTGCTCGACGGCGCGCCGATCACCGACGACGCGGGTTTCGGCACGCTGACGGTCGGCGGCGTGATCCAGAAGTCGAGCAACATCGGCGCGACGAAGATCGCGATGACGATGCGGCCCGAGGAAATGTGGAATATGTATACGAGCATCGGCCTCGGCCAGGCGCCGAAGGTCGGGTTCCCGGGCGCGGTGGCCGGCCGTCTGCGGCCGTGGAAGAGCTGGCGCCGCATCGAGCAGGCGACGATGTCGTACGGCTATGGCCTGTCGGTATCGCTGTTCCAGCTCGCACGCGCATACACGGCGATCGCGCACGACGGCGAGCTGATGCCCGTGACCATTTTCAAGACCGACCCCAATCAGCCGGTCGCGGGCACGCAGGTGTTCAACCCGACCACCGCGCGCGAAGTGCGCGCGATGCTCGAGACGGTGGTCGCGCCGGGCGGCACGTCGCCGGATGCGGCCGTGCCGGGCTATCGCGTCGGCGGCAAGAGCGGTACCGCGTACAAGCATGAAGGGCACGGCTACACGCGCAAGTACCGCGCGTCGTTCGTCGGGATGGCACCGATGCCGAATCCGCGCATCGTCGTCGCGGTGTCGGTCGACGAGCCGACCGCCGGCAGCCACTTCGGCGGCCAGGTGTCCGGCCCCGTCTTCTCGGCGATCGCCGGCGACACGATGCGCGCGCTGAACGTCCCGCCGAACATGCCGATCAAGCAGCTGGTCGTGTCTGACGATTCGCCGGCAGCGCCGGCTGCAGCGGGGCCGCAAAAGCTGGCCGCGGGCAGCGGTGCGAAGCATATGATCGTATCCAGCACGACGCGTAATTCACCAGGAGTTGTTCGATGAGCGCCGCCCGCAGTTCCCATCCGGCGCATCAGCAGATCGCAGCCGCGCTTGCGTGGCTGCGTCAGCATGTGGCCCCCGCGGCACAACTGCATGCCGACACGCGCAGCCTCAAGGCTGGCGACGTGTTCGTCGCGTATGCGGTCGACGGGGCAGACAACCGCGCCTTCATCGCCGACGCCGTCGCACAAGGTGCGGCCGCCGTGCTGTATCAGCCGGAAGGGCTGGCCGCCGCGCCGGTCGTACCCGTCGCGCTCGCGGTGCCGGCGCTGGACCAGCTCGCGGGCGAGATCGCCAGCGGCTGGTACGGCGATCCGAGCGACAGCCTGCTCGCGGTCGGCGTCACGGGCACGAACGGCAAGACGTCGTGCACGCAATGGATCGCTGCCGCGCTGACGGCGCTGCACCAGCCGTGCGCGGTGATCGGCACGCTCGGCACCGGGATGCCCGGCCAGCTCGTGCCGACCGGTTTCACGACGCCCGACGCGCCGCAGCTGCAGCGCAGCCTCGCGAAGTTGCGCGACGCGGGCGCAAAGGCCGTGGCAATGGAAGTGTCGTCGCACGCGCTGCATCAGGGCCGCGTGAACGGCACGGCCTTCGATATCGCGGTATTCACGAACCTCACGCAGGATCACCTCGACTATCACCGCACGTTCGATGCGTACGAAGCCGCGAAGGCGAAGCTGTTCGCGTGGCGCGGCCTGCGCGCGGCGGTGATCAACCGCGACGACGCGGCCGGCCGGCGCCTGCTCGAGAAGCTGGCCGGCCGTGTGCGCACGATCGCGTACGGGATCGGCGATGCGCCGGCCCCCGACGCCGATCGCGAGCTGGTCGCGAGCGACGTGCGCGCCACGGCGACCGGCACCGCATTCCGCCTGCGTTCGTCGTGGGGCGACGCGGACGTGGAAGTCGGCACGCTCGGCACGTTCAACGTCAGCAACCTGCTGGCCGTACTCGGCTCGCTGCTCGCGGCCGACGTGCCGTTCGACGCCGCGCTCGCCGAGATCGAGCGGCTCGAGTCCGTCAACGGCCGGATGCAGCGGCTCGGCGGCCGGCTGCAGAACGATGAACCGCTCGTCGTGATCGACTACGCGCACACGCCCGACGCGCTCGAAAAGACGCTCGACGCGCTGCGTCCGATCGCCACGGCGCGCGGCGGCCGGCTCGTCTGCATGTTCGGCTGCGGCGGCGATCGCGATGCGACGAAGCGCCCGCTGATGGGCGCGATCGCGGAACGGTTCGCCGACGAGACCGTCGTCACGAGCGACAACCCGCGCAGCGAGGATCCGCAGCGCATCATCGACCAGATTGTCGCGGGCATGACCGCCCCCGATCGTGCACGCCGCATCGAGGATCGCGCGAGCGCGATCCTGCAGGCCGTGCGCGGCGCAGCACGCGAGGATGTCGTCGTGCTGGCCGGCAAGGGCCACGAGGCCACGCAGGAAATCATGGGCAAGAAGCGTACGTTCTCCGACCAGGATCACGCGCGGCTCGCGCTGGCAGCGCGCGCGACGCACGGCAAGGGAGGCGGCGAATGACGATGCTCAGTCTCGGCGAAGCCGCCCGCCTGATTCCCGGCGCAACCGTCCACGGCGACGCGGGCGTCACGTTCGACCGCGTGTCGACGGACAGCCGCACGGCCGGTCCGGGCGACCTGTTCGTCGCGCTGAAAGGCGAACGCTTCGACGCGCACGACTTCCTCGGTGACGTCGCCGCGCGCGGCGCCGCCGCGGCGCTCGTCGCGCACGTGCCGGCCGGCGTCACGCTGCCGGCGATCGTCGGCGGCGAAACGCGTGCCGCGCTCGGCGCGCTCGCACACGGCTGGCGCATGCGATTCCCGCTGCCGCTCGTCGCGGTGACGGGCAGCAACGGCAAGACGACCGTCAAGGAAATGATCGCGTCGATCTTCGCGGCGGCGGTCGGCGCCGACGCGCGGCTCGCAACGGCCGGCAACCTGAACAACGACGTCGGCCTGCCGCTGACGCTGCTGCGCCTGTCGGCCCAGCATCGTCTCGCGGTGATCGAGATCGGGATGAACCACCCGGGCGAGACCGAAGTCCTCGCGCGCCTCACGGCGCCGACGGTCGCGCTCGTCAACAACGCACAGCGCGAGCACCAGGAATTCATGGCGACGGTGGAAGCCGTCGCGCTCGAACACGCGGCCGTGATTCACGCGCTGCCGCCGGACGGCGTCGCGGTGTTCCCGGCCGACGACGCGTACGCGGGCATCTGGCGCGTCGCGTCGACCGGCAACCGGATCCTCGATTTCGCGCTGCACGACGCCGAACGGCAGAACGACGCGCAGGTCATCGGCCGCCTGCACGGCGGCGAACTCGCGATCGACACGCCGGCGGGTGCCGTCACGGTACGGCTGCGCGCGCTCGGCGAGCACAACGCACGCAACGCGCTGGCCGCGACGGCCGCCGCGCTGGGCGCCGGCGTCGCGCTGCCGGCGATCCGGCAGGGCCTCGAATCGTTCGAACCGGTCAAGGGCCGGCTGCAGGTGAAGCAGGCGATCGCCGGCAGCCTCGCGGGCGCGACGGTCGTCGACGATACGTACAACGCGAACCCCGATTCGATGCGGGCCGCGATCGACGTGCTCGCCGCGCATCCGGCGCCGCGCGTGCTGGTGATCGGCGACATGGGCGAAGTCGGCGACGAAGGGCCGGCGTTCCACCGCGAGATCGGCGCCTATGCGCGCGATCGCGGGATCGATGCGCTGTTCGCGCTCGGCGACGCGTCGCGCGATGCGTGCGCCGCGTATGGCGCAACCGCTCGCCATTTCGACGACGTCGGCGCGCTCGTGTCGGCGTTGCTCGCGGCCGGTTACGGCGCGCAGGCGACGGTGCTCGTGAAGGGCTCGCGGTACATGAAGATGGAGCGCGTGGTCGACGCGCTGACGAACCAACCCGCGGCGGGCACGACGCCCGCTGCACACTGAGTAGAAGGAAGGAAGCATGCTGCTGGCGCTGGCGCAATGGCTGCAAGGTGACGCAAGCTTTTTGCGCTTGTTCACGTACCTCACGTTCCGGGCGGTGATGGCCACCATCACCGCGCTCGGGATCGGGCTCGTGTGCGGACCCTGGGTGATCCGCAAGCTGACGCAAATGAAGGTCGGGCAGGCCGTGCGCAAGGACGGCCCGCAGACCCACCTCGTCAAGTCCGGCACGCCGACGATGGGCGGCGTGCTGATCCTGATCGGCATCGCGGTCGCGACGCTGCTGTGGGGCGACCTGACGAACCGTTTCATCTGGATCGTGATGCTCGTCACGTTCGGTTTCGGCGTGATCGGCTGGGTCGACGACTACCGCAAGGTCGTCCACAAGGACCCGCGCGGGATGTCGTCGCGCGAGAAGTATTTCTGGCAATCGGTGATCGGGCTGTTCGCGGCCGTCTACCTCGCGTTCAGCGTGTCCGAGGCGAACAACGTGCGCGTGTTCGACCTGTTCATGGCGTGGGTGCGGAGCGGGCTGTCGATGGGGCTGCCGGCGCGTGCCGACCTGATGCTGCCGTTCCTGAAGTCGATCAGCTACCCGCTCGGGGTCTGGGGCTTCATCGTGCTGACCTACTTCGTGATCGTCGGCGCGAGCAACGCGGTGAACCTGACGGACGGCCTCGACGGTCTCGTGATCATGCCGGTCGTGCTGGTCGGCGCGTCGCTCGGTGTGTTCGCGTACGTGATGGGCAGCGCGGTGTATTCAAAATACCTGCTGTTCCCGCACATCCCGGGCGCGGGCGAACTGTTGATCTTCTGTTCCGCGATGGGCGGGGCAGGGCTCGCGTTCCTCTGGTACAACACGCACCCCGCGCAGGTGTTCATGGGCGACGTCGGCGCGCTGGCGCTGGGCGGCGCGCTCGGCACGGTCGCGGTGATCGTGCGCCAGGAAATCGTGCTGTTCATCATGGGCGGCATCTTCGTCGCGGAAACGCTGTCGGTGATGCTGCAGGTTTCGTGGTTCAAGTACACGAAGAAGCGTTACGGCGAAGGGCGGCGCCTGCTGAAGATGGCGCCGCTGCATCACCATTTCGAATTGTCCGGCTGGAAGGAAACGCAGGTGGTCGTGCGTTTCTGGATCATTACGCTGATGCTGTGCCTGTTCGGTCTGACCACCCTCAAGCTGCGGTAAAGGAAAGGTAACAAGGATGTCTGGCGAGATGTTTGGAGATCGGCAACGGCCGATGGTGCTCGTACTGGGGCTCGGTGAATCGGGTCTCGCGATCGCGCGATGGTGCGCGAGGCACGGGTGCCGGCTGCGTATTGCCGATACCCGCGAGGCGCCGCCGAACCTTGCCGCGCTGCAGGCCGAAGGCATTGATGCGGAATTCGTCGGCGGCGCGTTCACGCCCGCACTGCTCGACGGCGGCATCGAGATCGTCGGGCTGAGCCCCGGGCTGTCGCCGCTGGAGCCGGCACTCGCGGCGCTGGTCACGGCCGCGAACGAGCGCGGTATCGCGGTGTGGGGCGAGCTGGAATTCTTCGCGCAGGCGCTGCGCGCGCTCGGCACGAGCGGCTACCAGCCGAAGGTGCTCGCGATCACCGGCACCAACGGCAAGACCACGACGACGAGCCTCACGGGCCTGCTGTGCCAGCGCGCGGGCCGGAAGGTCGCGGTCGCGGGCAACATCAGCCCGGCCATGCTCGACCGGCTCGCGAACGCGATCGACGAAACGGCGCTGCCCGACGTGTGGGTGCTCGAACTGTCGAGCTTCCAGCTCGAGACCGCACGCACGTTCGCGCCCGACGCGGCCGCGATCCTCAACATCACGCAGGACCACCTCGATTGGCACGGCAGCTTCGACGCGTATGCGCAGGCAAAGGGCCGGATCTTCGGCGCGACGACCACGCGCGTGCTGAACCGCGACGATGCGGCCGTGATGAAGTTCGCGCCGGCAGCCGGGGCGGCCGACGCGCCGCGCACGGTCACGTTCGGCCTGAACGAACCGGTGCAGGACGGCGACTACGGGCTGTCGCGCGACAACGGCATCGCGTGGTTGGTGGAAGCCGTCGATCGCGACGCGCCGGATGAAGTGACGACGACCCGCCGGCGCAAGCGCGATGCGCATACGCCCGACATCGCGCAGAAGCGCCTGATGCCGGCCGACGCGCTGCGGATTCGCGGCCTGCACAACGCGGCGAACGCGCTGGCCGCATTCGCGCTCGCACGCGCGATCGACCTGCCGGCAGCACCGCTGCTGCACGCGCTGCGCGAATACCGCGGCGAAGCGCATCGCGTCGAAGTGATCGCGACGATCGACGACGTCGACTACGTCGACGACAGCAAGGGCACCAACGTCGGTGCGACAGTGGCCGCGCTCGACGGGCTCGCCCAGAAGATCGTGCTGATCGCGGGCGGCGACGGCAAGGGCCAGGATTTCGCGCCGCTGGTCGCGCCGGTCGCACGCTGGTGCCGCGCGGTGATGTTGATCGGCCGCGACGCGCCGGCGATCCGCGATACGCTCGCCGAAACCGGCGTGCCGCTCGCCGACCACGCGACGCTCGAAGGTGCGGTGCACGCGGCGGCCGACCTCGCGGAGCCGGGCGATGCGGTGCTGCTGTCGCCCGCATGCGCGAGCCTCGACATGTTCAGGAACTACGCCCATCGCGCGGATGTGTTCCGCGCGGCGGTCGACGAAATCGCCATCGACAAAGGAGCGACGCCATGAGCTGGTCCGATCGCCTCGTCTCCCGTTTCAACGACCGGCGCGACACCGGCGGCAATGCCGCGGGCGGTCGCGTCGCATCGGCCACGCGCGCCGCGACGGGCGGCCTCGCGAGCGTCGTCAACGGCGTGCGCCCGAGCCGTTCGCGGATGCTCGACTTCGACTACTCGCTGTTGTGGGTCGCGATCGCGCTGCTCGGGCTCGGCGTCGTGATGGTGTATTCGGCGTCGATCGCGATGCCCGATTCGCCGAAATACGCGGCGTATCACGATTACGCGTTCCTGATGCGCCACTGCATCTCGCTCACCGTCGCGTTCATCGGGGCGGTGATCGCGTTCCGCGTGCCGGTGTCGACGTGGGACAAGTACGCGCCGCATCTCTTCCTGATCGCGCTCGTCGGTCTCGTGATCGTGCTGATCCCGCACGTCGGCAAGGGCGTGAACGGTGCGCGCCGCTGGATTCCGCTCGGCATCACGAACATGCAGCCGTCGGAAATCATGAAGCTCGCGGTGACGATCTACGCGGCGAACTACACGGTGCGCAAGCAGGAATACATGCAGAGCTTCGCGAAGGGCTTCCTGCCGATGGCATTCGCGGTTGGCCTGGTCGGTGCGCTGCTGCTGCTCGAGCCGGACATGGGTGCGTTCATGGTGGTCGCCGCGATCGCGATGGGCGTGCTGTTCCTCGGCGGCGTGAACGGCAAGCTGTTCGGCGGCCTCGTCGCGACGGCGGTCGGCACGTTCACGATGCTCGTGTGGCTGTCGCCGTGGCGTCGTGAGCGGATCTTCGCGTATCTGGATCCGTGGGACGAGCGCTACGCGCAGGGCAAGGCCTACCAGCTCACGCATTCGCTGATCGCATTCGGTCGCGGCGAGTGGTTCGGCGTCGGCCTCGGCGGCAGCGTCGAGAAGCTGAACTACCTGCCCGAAGCGCATACCGACTTCATCCTCGCGGTGATCGGCGAGGAACTCGGCTTCGTCGGCGTGCTGGTCGTGATCCTGCTGTTCTACTGGATCGTGCGCCGCGCGTTCGAGATCGGCCGTCAGGCGCTCGCGCTCGACCGCACGTTCGCGGGCCTGATGGCGAAGGGCATCGGCATCTGGTTCGGCGCGCAGACGTTCATCAACATGGGCGTGAACCTCGGGCTGCTGCCGACCAAGGGCCTGACGCTGCCGCTCGTGAGCTACGGCGGCTCGGGAATTTTGCTGAACTGCGTCGCGCTCGCGGTGCTGCTGCGGGTCGACTATGAGAACCGGGTGCTGATGCGCGGAGGGAAGGTATGACCGCGTCGCAACGCACGCTGATGGTGATGGCAGGCGGCACCGGGGGCCACGTGTTCCCGGGGCTCGCGGTCGCGCACCGGATGGAAGCGGCGGGCTGGCGCGTCGTATGGCTCGGCAATCCGGCCGGGATGGAAGCGACGCTCGTGCCGAAGCACGGCATTCCGATGGAATACGTGCGGTTCGGCGGGCTGCGCGGCAAGGGCCTGAAGACCAAGCTGACGCTGCCGGTCAACCTGCTGCGCGCCTGCTGGCAAAGCCTCGGCGCGCTGCGCCGCGTGCGGCCGGACGTCGTGCTCGGGATGGGCGGCTACATCACGTTCCCGGCGGGCGTGATGACCGCGCTGTCGGGGCGCCCGCTCGTGCTGCATGAACAGAATTCGATCGCGGGGCTGACGAACAAGGTGCTCGCGAAACTCGCGAAGCGCGTGCTCGTCGCGTTCCCCGGCGCGCTGCCGCACGCGGAATGGACGGGTAACCCGATTCGCGCGGAACTTGCGCGCACGGAACCGCCCAAAGCACGCTATGCGTCGCGCAGCGGCCCGCTGAACGTGCTGGTCGTCGGCGGCAGCCTCGGTGCGGCCGCGCTGAACGAAGTCGTGCCGCGCGCGCTGGCGCTGCTGACGCCGGGCGAGCGCCCGCGCGTCGTGCACCAGGCCGGCGTGAAGCACATCGAGGCATTGAAGACGAATTACGAAGCGGCCGGTTTCGCGGCCGGCGAAGACGTGCGGCTCGTGCCGTTCATCGACGACATGGCGGCCGCGTATGCGGCGGCGGATCTGGTGATCTGCCGGTCGGGCGCGATGACGGTGTCGGAGATCGCGGCGGTGGGCGTGGCGGCGCTGTTCGTGCCGTTCCCGTACGCGGTCGACGATCACCAGACGACCAATGCCGCGTTCCTCGCCGATGCGGGCGCGGCCGTGCTGGTGCAACAACGCGACCTGTCGGCGGAACTGCTTGCCGACTGGCTGCGCGGCCAATCGCGGGCGTCGCTCGCGGACATGGCGGAACGTTCGCGCTCGCTGGCGAAGCCCGAGGCTACCGACGAAGTCGCGCGCGTGTGCGCGAAGGCGGCCGGCGCGAACCTGGAAACACTGCAATGAAACACATCGTCAAACACATTCATTTCGTCGGGATCGGCGGCGCGGGCATGAGCGGCATCGCCGAAGTGCTCGTCAACCTCGGCTACGAGGTCAGCGGCTCGGACCTGTCGCGCAATGCGGTGACCGATCGCCTCCAGGCGCTCGGTGCACGGATCGCGATCGGCCACGACGCGGCGAATATCGAAGGCGCGAACGCGGTCGTCGTGTCGACGGCCGTGCGCTCGGACAACCCGGAAGTGCTCGCCGCGCGCCACCAGGGCGTGCCGATCGTGCAGCGCGCGGTGATGCTCGCGGAACTGATGCGCCTGAAGCAGGGGATCGCGATCGCCGGCACGCACGGCAAGACCACGACGACGAGCCTCGTCGCGAGCGTGCTCGCGGCGGGCGGCCTCGATCCGACCTTCGTGATCGGCGGCCGGCTGATCAGCGCCGGCGCGAATGCGCGGCTCGGCACGGGCGACTTCATCGTCGCCGAAGCCGACGAGTCGGATGCGTCGTTCCTGAACCTGTATCCGGTGATCGAAGTCATCACGAACATCGACGCCGACCACATGGATACCTACGGCCACGATTTCGCGCGGCTCAAGCAGGCGTTCATCGAATTCACGCAGCGCCTGCCGTTCTACGGCAGCGCGGTCGTTTGCGTCGACGATCCGAACGTGCGCCAGATCATCCCGTTCATCTCGAAGCCGGTCGTGCGCTACGGCCTGTCGCCGGACGCGCAGGTGCGCGCGGAAGACATCGACGCGCGCGACGGCCGGATGCACTTCACGGTGATTCGCGAAGGGCGCGCGCCGCTCGCGGTCGTGCTGAACATGCCGGGCCTGCACAACGTGCAGAACGCGCTTGCGGCGATCGCGATCGCAACCGATCTCGGTGTGTCGGACGACGCGATCCAGCTGGCCCTGGCGGAATTCAATGGCGTCGGCCGGCGCTTCCAGCGTTACGGCGAGGTGCCGACCGCGGACGGCGGCCAGTACACGCTGATCGACGACTACGGCCATCACCCGGTCGAGATGGCCGCGACGATCGCGGCCGCACGCGGCGCGTTTCCGGGCCGCCGCCTCGTGCTGGCGTTCCAGCCGCACCGCTACACGCGCACGCGCGATTGCTTCGACGATTTCGTCAACGTGCTGTCGACGGTCGATGCGCTGGTGCTGACGGAAGTCTACGCGGCCGGCGAAGCGGCGATTCCGACGGCCAGCGGCGACGCGCTGTCGCGTGCGCTACGCGCGGTGGGCAAGGTCGACCCGGTGTTCGTCGCGACGGTCGACGACGTGCCGGACGCATTGGCGAAGGTCGCGCAGAACGGCGACGTGGTGATCACGATGGGTGCGGGTTCGATCGGCGGCGTGCCGGCGAAGCTCGTGCAACACACACAACAGAAGGCATGACATGAAACGACCCCCACGCTCACTTCGTTCGCTGCCCCCCGCGGGGGCGGTCAGCCTCCTTGGGGCGGCCCGGCGGAGGCTGACATGAGCGGAATCGATCCGAAACGTTTCGGCAAGGTGGCGGTGTTGTTCGGCGGCGAATCCGCCGAGCGCGAGGTGTCGCTGACCTCGGGCCGCCTCGTGCTGCAGGGCCTGCGTGACGCGGGCGTCGATGCGCATCCGTTCGACCCGGCCGAACGGCCGCTGTCGGCGCTGAAGGACGAAGGTTTCGTGCGCGCGTTCAACGCGCTGCACGGCGGCTACGGCGAGAACGGCCAGATCCAGGGCGCGCTCGATTTCTACGGCATCCGCTACACGGGCAGCGGCGTGCTCGGTTCGGCGCTCGGCCTCGACAAGTTCCGCACGAAGCTCGTGTGGCAGCAGACGGGCGTGCCGACGCCGCCGTTCGAGACGGTGATGCGCGGCGACGACCTGGCCGCGCGCGCGACCGACATCGTCGCGAAGCTCGGCCTGCCGCTGTTCGTGAAGCCGGCGAGCGAAGGCTCGAGCGTCGCGGTGCTGAAGGTGAAGACGGCCGACGCGCTGCCGGCTGCGCTCGCGGAAGCCGCGACGCACGACAAGATCGTGATCGTCGAGAAGAGCATCGAAGGCGGCGGCGAATACACCGCGTGCATCGCCGGCGATCTCGACCTGCCGCTGATCAAGATCGTGCCGGCGGGCGAGTTCTACGACTACCACGCGAAGTACGTCGCCGACGATACGCAGTACCTGATCCCGTGCGGCCTGCCGGCCGAACAGGAAGCGGAACTGAAGCGCATCGCGCGCCGCGCGTTCGACGTGCTCGGCTGCACCGACTGGGGCCGGGCGGATTTCATGCTCGACGCGGCCGGCAATGCGTATTTCCTGGAAGTGAACACGGCCCCCGGGATGACCGACCACTCGCTGCCGCCGAAGGCCGCGCGCGCGGTCGGCATCGGCTATTCGGAGCTGGTCGTGAAGGTGCTGTCGCTCACGCTCAACGACTGACGCAGGAACGGAACGACGTATGTGGAACAACGTTCGCCAACTCAACCTTGCCGCCAGCGCGCTGTATGCGCTGCTGCTGCTCGTGTTGGCGGCGGCCGGCTGCTACTGGCTGATCCAGCGCCCGACTTTCGCGCTGCGGGAAATCCGGATCGACGGCGATACCGAGCACATCAACTCGCCGACGGTGCGCGCGGGCGTGGTCGGCCGGCTGAAGGGCAATTTCTTCACGGTCGATCTCGATACGGCGCGCGCCGCTTTCGAGCAGATGCCGTGGGTGCGTCATGCGAGCGTGCGCCGGGTGTGGCCGAATGCGCTGGCTGTCACGCTGGAGGAGTACAAACCGCTCGGGACCTGGGGCAGCGATCAGCTGGTGAGCGTCGACGGCGAGCTGTTCACCGCGAACCAGGGCGAGCTGGAGCAGGAGCTGCCGGCGTTCGACGGCCCGGAAGGCAGTGCGAAGGAAGTCGTCACGCGGTATCGCGACTTCGGGAAATGGTTTGCGCCGCTGAAGGCGGCGCCGGAAGAAGTGACGCTGTCGGCGCGGTACGCGTGGACGGTGAAGCTGTCGAACGGCATGCAGGTCGAGCTGGGCAAGGAACGCAACAGCGACACGCTGCATGACCGGAGCCAGCGCCTGGTTGCCGCCTGGCCGGCCGTCACGGAGCGTTGGGGCAACGACATCGAGTACGCGGACCTGCGTTATCCGAACGGATTCGCGATTCGCGCGGCAGGCATGCGGTTCCTGACCGATACCGACAAGCGCAAGAAGTAACGAGAGATCACACGCAAGAGCACTTTATGAGCAAAGACTACAAGGATCTGCTGGTTTCCCTCGACATCGGCACGTCGAAGGTGGTGGCCATCGTCGCCGAGCTGAAGGGCGAGGGTCACTACGAGGTGATCGGTCTCGGCCAGAGCGAGTCGAAGGGTCTGAAGAAAGGTGTGGTGGTCAACATCGAGGCCACCGTGCAGTCGATCCAGCGCGCGCTCGAGGAAGCCGAGCTGATGGCCGACTGCAAGATCACCAACGTGTTCACGGGGATCGCGGGCAGCCACATCCGCAGCTTCAACTCGAGCGGGATGGTCGCGATCAAGGACAAGGAAGTCACGCAGACGGACGTCGCGCGCGTGATCGAGACCGCGAAGGCGATCAACATCCCGACCGACCAGCAGGTGCTGCACATCCTCACGCAGGAATTCATCATCGACGGCCAGGAAGACGTGCGCGAGCCGATCGGGATGAGCGGGATCCGCCTCGAAGTGAAGGTGCACATCGTGACGGGCGCGGTGAGCGCCGCGCAGAACATCGTCAAGTGCGTGCGCCGCTGCGGGCTGGAAGTGAACGACCTGATCCTGCAGCCGCTCGCGTCGTCGCTGGCGGTGCTGACCGAAGACGAGAAGGATCTCGGCGTGGTGCTGGTCGACATCGGCGGCGGCACGACGGACATCGCGATCTTCGCCGAAGGCGCGATCCGCCACACCGCGGTGATCCCGATCGCCGGCGACCAGATCACGAGCGACATCGCGATGGCGCTGCGCACGCCGACGCCGGATGCGGAAGACATCAAGGTCGGCTACGGGATCGCGAAGCAGGCGCTCGCCGATCCGGACGAAATGGTCGAAGTGCCGGGCCTCGGCGAACGCGGCCCGCGCACGCTGTCGCGCCAGGCGCTCGCGGCCGTGATCGAGCCGCGCGTCGAGGAACTGTTCTCGCTCGTGCAGCAGGTCGTGCGCGAGTCGGGTTACGAAGAACTCCTGAGCTCCGGCGTGGTCATTACCGGCGGCGCGTCGATGATGCCCGGCATGGTCGAGCTCGGCGAAGACATTTTCCTGAAACCGGTGCGCATCGGCGCGCCGGAATATGCAGGCGGCCTCTCCGACGTCGTGCGCAATCCGCGCTACTCGACGGCGATGGGGCTGCTCGTCGAAGGCAGTGCCCAGCGCATGCGCGGCCGCAAGGTCGCCGTGCAGTCCGGCAACGCGGGGCAGGTGTTCTCGCGGATGAAGGAATGGTTCCTGAGCAACTTCTGACGAATCGAATCGAAATTCGCGCTGGTGCCGGCGGCTGGCGCGCGACAGGGGGTTGCCCGATCTCCTGCCGAATAACGGCCGAGTAGCAGTCATTCTCTTGACGGAGGCAACATGGAATTCGAAATGCTGGAAACCGAAACCAACGGCACCATCATCAAGGTGGTCGGCGTTGGCGGCGCTGGCGGCAATGCCGTTCAGCACATGATCAACCGCGGCGTGCAGG
This sequence comes from Burkholderia sp. Bp8992, assembly GCF_003853705.1. Classification (GTDB taxonomy): domain Bacteria; phylum Pseudomonadota; class Gammaproteobacteria; order Burkholderiales; family Burkholderiaceae; genus Burkholderia. Next base: position 23,559 of record NZ_QTQI01000021.1, read on the forward strand.
GCGTCGACTTCATCGTGATGAACACGGACGCTCAAGCGCTGTCGCGTTCGCGTGCATCGTCGGTGATCCAGCTTGGCAACACGGGGCTCGGCGCCGGTGCGAAGCCGGAAATGGGGCGTGCGGCAGCGGAAGAAGCGCGTGAGCGCATCGCCGACGCACTGCGCGGCGCGCACATGGTGTTCATCACCGCCGGCATGGGCGGCGGCACGGGCACGGGCGCGGCACCGGTGGTCGCGCAGATCGCGAAGGAGATGGGCATCCTGACGGTGGGTGTCGTCAGCAAGCCGTTCGAGTTCGAAGGCGGCAAGCGCATGCGCGTCGCTGAAGCAGGCTCGCAGCAACTGGAGGATCACGTCGACTCGCTGATCGTCGTTCTGAACGACAAGCTGTTCGACGTGATGGGCGACGACGCCGAGATGGACAAGTGCTTCCAGTGCGCGGACGACGTGTTGAACAACGCGGTGGCAGGCATCGCGGAAATCATCAACGTCGACGGCCTCGTGAACGTCGACTTCGAAGACGTGAAGACGGTGATGGGCGAGCAGGGCAAGGCGATGATGGGCACGGCGACGGTTGCCGGCGTCGATCGCGCACGCCTCGCGGCGGAACAGGCCGTGGCGAGCCCGCTGCTCGAAGGCGTCGATCTGTCGGGCGCGCGCGGCGTGCTGGTCAACATCACGTCGAGCCGTTCGCTGCGCCTGTCGGAAACGCGCGAAGTGATGAACACGATCAAGAGCTACGCGGCGGAAGACGCGACGGTGATCTTCGGTGCGGTGTACGACGACGCAATGGGCGATGCGCTGCGCGTGACGGTCGTGGCAACGGGTCTGGGCCGTGCGGCGAAGAAGCAGCAGTCGGCACCGATGACGCTGCTGCGCACGGGTACGGACAACCAGCCGGTCAGCGCGGTGTCGCACGGCTATGCACCGGCTCATCACGTCAGCACGGCGGACTACGGCGCGCTCGATACGCCGGCAGTGTGGCGCAATTCGCGCGAAACCGCGGCATCGCACGTGCAGGCGCTGCAGGAGAAGGGTGTCGACACGTACGACATCCCGGCTTTCCTGCGCAAGCAGGCTGACTGACGCAAACACAGGCGAAGCCGCGGCGAAACTGCCGCGGTATCGCCGGCGTGACGGATGCTACGGACCACGACAGGCCGCGTCGGCTGCGACGCCGGGCCGGGAAACGTGCCCTCTTCGCTCAGGCGGGGCGGGATGGGCCGTGCTGTCCGCAACACGCTGAAAAACCGTATCGCTATGAGGGACCAGCCATGATTCAAGTGGGCGACGCGCTGCCCGACGCGCAATTGTTCGAGTTCATCGACGACGCGCGCGAAGGGTGCACGCTGGGGCCGAACGCCTTCAGCGTGCGCGACCAGGTTGCGGGAAAGCGGGTGGTGATCTTCGGATTGCCGGGCGCGTTCACGCCGACCTGCTCGGCGCAGCATGTACCGGGCTATGTCGAACACGCCGAGCAATTGCGCACGGCGGGTATCGACGAGATCTGGTGCGTGTCCGTCAACGACGCATTCGTGATGGGCGCATGGGGACGTGATCTGCACACCGCGGGCAAGGTGCGCATGATGGCGGACGGCAGCGCGGCTTTCACTCATGCGCTGGGGCTGACACAGGATTTGTCCGCGCGTGGCATGGGAATTCGTTCCCTGCGCTACGCGATGGTGATTGACGGCGGTGTGGTCAAGACGCTGGCCGTCGAGGCGCCAGGCAAATTCGAAGTGAGCGATGCGGCGAGTGTTCTCGCGACGTTGACGTCCTGATCGTGCGGTGCGCCGTTGCCTGCCGGCAACGCTGCTCACCGGCCTCAGGGCAGTTGTAACACGGGCTGATGACCGGAAACGCCTCCGTTCCGGACATCGGCCCGTCCCGTATCGGCGCGGGTAAACTGTCGAAACAGATTGATACGCAGTTTCAAACAGCGTTGAATAGGGAATTACGCTATAATCCCGCCTATCGAATATAACTCCTGATTGATGTTTTCAATCAAGACGAAGAACACCATGTTGAAGCAGCGCACCATCAAGTCCATCGTCAAGACCGTGGGTATCGGTGTCCACTCGGGTCACAAGATCGAGTTGACGCTCCGTCCCGCCGCACCTGGCACGGGCATCGTCTTTTCACGTGTCGACCTGCCCACGCCGGTCGACATTCCCGCATCGGCGATGTCGATCGGCGATACGCGGCTCGCGTCGGTGCTGCAGAAGGATGGCGTGCGCGTGTCGACCGTCGAGCACCTGATGTCCGCGTGCGCGGGCCTCGGCATCGACAACCTGTACGTCGACGTGACGGCCGAGGAAATCCCGATCATGGACGGCAGCGCGGCCACGTTCGTGTTCCTGATCCAGTCCGCCGGCATCGAGGAGCAGAACGCGCCGAAGCGCTTCATCAAGGTGAAGAAGCCGGTCGAAATCCGTGACGGCGACAAGTTCGCGCGTCTCGATCCGTATTTCGGCTTCAAGCTGAAGTTCTCGATCGATTTCCGCCACCCGGCTGTCGACAAGACGGGCCAGGAGCTCGAAGTCGATTTCGCGACCACGTCGTACGTGCGCGAGATCGCGCGTGCGCGTACGTTCGGCTTCGCGCACGAAGCCGAGATGCTGCGCGAGATCGGCCTGGCGCGCGGCGGCAGCATGGACAACGCGATCGTGCTCGACGAGTACCGCATCCTGAACAACGACGGGCTGCGCTACGACGACGAATTCGTGAAGCACAAGATGCTCGACGCGATCGGCGACCTGTACGTGATCGGTCATCCGCTGCTGGCGTCGTACACCGCGTACAAGTCGGGCCACGGCCTGAACAACGCGTTGCTGCGCGAGCTGCTCGAGCACGAAGACGCGTACGAGATCGTGACGTTCGACGATCCGCAGGCTGCGCCGAAGGGCTTCGCGTTCGACGCGCAGACCGCCTTCGCGTGACCGGCGTTCAGCGCAAGCGATGAAGAAAGCGACCCTCGGGTCGCTTTTTTGTTGGCTGGCCGCCGCCTGCGGCCGGTGCCGTCAACGCGGCTTCGCGCCATGCCGGGCGGCCATGCGCGCAAGCGCGTCCTGCAGCGGCGACGGTTCGAGGTGATCGGCGAGATCGCGCAACGCGGCGGCTCCGACCGAGGTCATCCGCGCCTGCTTCACGTGCGGCGGCTCCGGCGCGTCCTTCGGCCGCACGCGTACGCGCAGCGTAGCGACGGCCCAGCCGCGCTTCTGGAGATCGCCGAGCAGCCGCGGCTCGACCTGTCGCAACCGGGCAGCCAGTGCATTGTGCGCGGCAAAGAGGGTCAGGGTCCCATCCTTGATGAAGCCCGGTTCGACATGATTCGCGAGGTATTCGGGCAGGAGCGCGGCGAGGTCGCGCTGCAGCGACGCGATCTGCTCGACGCCGGCGCGCAACGCCGTGAACGCGTCGGTGCGGCCGAGCACTTCCGACACGGGTTGCGGGCGATAGGCGGCGAGCGGGCCGAAACGCTTGGAAAATCGGTTCATCGAGGCTTTCTTCGGGCGCGCACGCGCGCGGAGGTTGCTGCCGATTGTACCCGCGCCGGCCCGTGCCCGGGCGGCTTTCGCCCCGCCGGCCCAGCCCTCGCCGTGCAGCGCCGGTCCCGCCGAGACACGGGCGCATGCTTCCCCGCGTGCTAAAATTCACCGTTTGAGTCCACTAATTCGCTAAGCCGCCGAGGCTCGGGCGCCGGGGCGCGCAACACGCGCCGGGCGCCGGTGCTGCGACGCAGGATCCGATCCGATGACAACCGGTTTTCTCCAGAAAATTTTTGGCAGCCGCAACCAGCGGCTCGTCAAGCAATACCAAAAGACCGTCACGACGATCAATGCGCTCGAAACGCAGATCGAGAAGCTGACGGACGACCAGTTGCGCGGCAAGACGGACGAATTCCGCCAGCGGGTCGCGGCCGGCGAGTCGCTCGACAAGCTGTTGCCCGAGGCGTTCGCGGTCTGTCGCGAGGCCAGCCGTCGCGTGCTGAAGATGCGGCACTTCGACGTGCAGATGATCGGCGGCATGGTGCTCCACTACGGCAAGATCGCGGAAATGCGCACCGGCGAGGGCAAGACGCTCGTCGCGACGCTGCCCGTGTACCTGAATGCGCTGGCCGGCCGCGGCGTGCACGTCGTGACCGTCAACGACTACCTCGCGCAGCGTGACGCCGAATGGATGGCGCGCCTCTACAACTTCCTGGGTCTGTCGGTCGGCATCAACCTGTCCGGCATGGAGCATGACCAGAAGCAGCAGGCCTACGCGGCGGACATCACGTACGGCACGAACAACGAGTTCGGCTTCGACTACCTGCGCGACAACATGGTCTACGAGACCGACGCGCGCGTGCAGCGGGCACTGAATTTTGCAGTCGTCGACGAAGTGGACTCGATCCTGATCGACGAGGCGCGTACGCCGCTGATCATTTCGGGCCAGGCCGAGGATCACACCGAACTGTACGTGCGGATGAACGCACTGCCGCCGCTGCTCGAGCGCCAGATCGGCGAAGAGAAGGCCGACGGCACGGGTGTCGAGAAGCCGGGCGACTACACGCTCGACGAGAAGGCACGCCAGGTGTTCCTGACGGAATCGGGCCACGAGAAGGCCGAGCGCCTGCTCGCCGAATGGGGCCTGATCGGCGAGGGCGAGAGCCTGTACGCGCCGCAGAACATCACGCTGATGCACCACGTGTACGCGGCGCTGCGCGCACACACGCTGTTCCACAAGGATCAGCACTACGTCGTGCAGAACGGCGAAGTGGTCATCGTCGACGAATTCACGGGCCGCCTGATGGCCGGCCGCCGCTGGTCCGACGGCCTGCACCAGGCCGTCGAGGCGAAGGAACACGTGAAGATCCAGAGCGAGAACCAGACGCTCGCGTCGATCACGTTCCAGAACTACTTCCGGATGTACGCAAAGCTGGCCGGCATGACCGGTACCGCGGACACCGAGGCATACGAATTCAACGAGATCTACGGTCTCGAGACGGTCGTGATCCCGACCAACCGTCCGCCGAAGCGGATCGACAAGCAGGACCAGATCTACAAGACGGCCAAGGAGCGCTATGACGCGGTGATCCGCGACATCCGCGACTGCTACGAACGCGGCCAGCCGGTGCTGGTCGGCACGACGTCGATCGAGAACTCCGAGCTGCTGTCGCACCTGCTGAAGCAAGCAGGGCTGCCGCACGAAGTGCTGAACGCGAAGCAGCACGAGCGCGAAGCGGCGATCGTCGCGGAAGCCGGCCGTCCGAAACGCGTGACGATCGCGACCAACATGGCCGGTCGCGGTACCGACATCGTGCTCGGCGGCAACGCCGAGAAGCAGGCTGCGTTCATCGAGGCCGACGAGGCGATCCCGGCCGACGAAAAGGCGCGCCGCATCCAGCAGCTGCACGACGAGTGGGAAACGCTGCACGAGCAGGTGAAGGCCGCCGGCGGCCTGCACATCATCGGCACCGAGCGCCATGAATCGCGCCGGATCGACAACCAGCTGCGCGGCCGTGCGGGCCGCCAGGGCGATCCGGGCTCGTCGCGCTTCTACCTGTCGCTCGACGATCCGCTGCTGCGCATCTTCGCGGGCGACCGCGTGCGCTCGATCATGGATCGCCTGAAGATGCCGGAAGGCGAGGCGATCGAGGCCGGCATCGTCACGCGGTCGATCGAATCGGCGCAGCGCAAGGTCGAAGCGCGCAACTTCGACATCCGCAAGCAGCTGCTCGAATACGACGACGTGTCGAACGACCAGCGCAAGGTGATCTACCAGCAGCGCAACGAGCTGCTCGAAGCGCACGACATCACCGAGACGATCACGGCAATGCGTCACGGCGTGATCACCGAAGTCGTCCGCCAGTTCGTGCCGGAAGGCAGCATCGAAGAGCAGTGGGACGTGCCCGAGCTCGAAGAAGCGCTGCGCAACGACTGGCAGCTCGACCTCGCGATCCAGGAAATGGTGAACGAGTCGTCGTCGATCACGGCCGAGGAAATTCTCGATGCCGTGATGACGGCCGCCGACGAGCAGTACGAGAGCAAGGTCGCGATGGTCGGCCGCGAATCGTTCAGCGCGTTCGAGCGCTCGGTGATGCTGCAGACGGTCGACCGCCTGTGGCGCGAACACCTCGCGGCACTCGACCACCTGCGCCAGGGCATCCACCTGCGCGGTTATGCGCAGAAGAATCCGAAGCAGGAATACAAGCGCGAGGCGTTCGAACTGTTCGCCGCGATGCTCGAGGCGATCAAGCAGGAAGTCACGCGCGTCGTGATGAACGTGCAGATCCAGTCGCCGGAGCAGCTCGAGGAAGCCGCCGAGCAGATCGAGGAGCGCGGCGCCGGTCATCTCGAAAACGTCGAGTACCAGCATGCCGACTACGCGGAATCCGGTGCGCCGGTGGCGAACGTCGCGGCTGCCGCGGCGGCCACGGCAACGGCCGACATGGTCGGCAGCGCGATGACGCACAGCGGCCCCGGCGGCGAAATGCCGAAGGTCGGCCGCAACGACCCGTGCCCGTGCGGCAGCGGCAAGAAGTACAAGCAGTGTCACGGGAAGCTGTCATGATCGACGGCGGCGCGCGTCACGCGTGCCGCTTCGCTGCAGCTTCGAGTGACTGACGTGAGTTGCGGCGGCCCGCGCGTGCGGCCGCCGGTTCTTCCAATCGATGCCGGCACATGCCGGCATTTTCCATCCGGCAGGTGTGCCCCATGGCTGTCAATTTTCCGTCGATCGATCCCGCCCAACTGCATCCCGTCGCCGGCGTCACGCTCGGCTGGGCGGAAGCGAATATCCGCAAGCCGAATCGCAAGGACGTGCTGGTCATCTCCGTCGACGAAGGCGCGACGGTCGCGGGCGTGTTCACCGAAAACCGTTTCTGCGCCGCGCCTGTCACGGTTTGCCGCGAGCATCTGGCGAAGGTGCGCGCGGGCGGCGCGGGCATCCGCGCGCTCGTCGTGAATACGGGCAATGCGAACGCGGGCACCGGCGAGCCGGGCCTCGTGAACGCCCGTGAAACCTGCACGGGGCTTGCCCGCCTCGCAGGCATCGAGCCGGCGCAGGTGCTGCCGTTCTCGACCGGCGTGATCCTCGAGCCGCTGCCGATCGACCGCCTGAAGGCCGGCCTGCCTGCCGCGCTCGCGAACCGCAAGGCCGCGAACTGGTTCGATGCCGCGCAGGCGATCATGACGACCGACACGCTGCCGAAGGCCACGTCGCGTCAGGTGACGATCGACGGCCACACGGTCACGCTCACGGGCATCAGCAAGGGCGCGGGCATGATCAAGCCGAACATGGCGACGATGCTCGGCTTCCTCGCATTCGACGCGAACGTCGCGCAGCCGGTGCTCGACACGCTCGTGAAGGAAGTGGCCGACCGCTCGTTCAACTGCATCACGATCGACGGCGATACGTCGACGAACGACTCGTTCATCCTGATCGCATCGGGCAAGAGCTCGCTACCGGCCGTCACGTCGACCGATTCGCCGGCCTATGCGGCACTGCGCGACGCGGTGACCGAAGTCGCACAGGTGCTGTCGCAGCTGATCGTGCGCGACGGCGAAGGCGCGACGAAATTCATGACGGTGCAGGTCGAAGGCGGCAAGAGCGTTGCCGAATGCCGCCAGATCGCCTATGCGATCGGCCATTCGCCGCTCGTGAAGACGGCTTTCTACGCATCCGACCCCAACCTCGGCCGGATTCTCGCGGCGATCGGCTATGCGGGCGTCGCGGATCTCGACGTCGGCAAGATCGACCTCTATCTCGACGACGTGCTCGTCGCGAAGGCGGGCGGCCGTAACCCGGCCTACCAGGAAGAGGACGGCCAGCGCGTGATGAAGCAGAGCGAGATCACGATCCGCGTGCTGCTCGGCCGCGGCGACGCGCAGGCCACCATCTGGACGTGCGACCTGTCGCACGATTACGTGAGCATCAACGCGGACTACCGCTCCTGATCGGGAGCGTTCGAACGACATGGACAAGCTTGAACAGTTTCTGACGCGCGCCGAAGCGCTGCTCGGCCGTCTCGAGGGGATGCTGCCGCCCGCGCCGGCGGCCGTCGACTGGAACGCCGCCCACGCATTCCGCTGGCGCAAGCGCCAGGGGCGCGGCTACCTGCAGCCGGTGCCGGCCGTGTCGTCGATCACGCTCGGCGACCTGCACAACATCGATCGCCAGAAAGGGCTGATCGAGCAGAACACGCGGCAGTTCGTGCAGCGCAAGCCGGCCAACAACGTGCTGCTGACCGGCGCGCGCGGTACCGGCAAGTCGTCGCTGATCAAGGCATGCCTGAACGCGTATGCGCAGGACGGGCTGCGCCTGATCGAAGTCGACAAGGACGACCTGCACGATCTCGGCGACATCGTCGACCTGATCTCGCAGCGTCCCGAGCGGTTCATCGTGTTCTGCGACGACCTGTCGTTCGAGGACGGCGAATCGGGCTACAAGGCGCTGAAGGTCGCGCTCGACGGCTCGATCGCCGCGCAGTCGGACAACGTGCTGATCTACGCGACGTCGAACCGCCGCCATCTGCTGCCCGAGTACATGAGCGACAACGAGTCGTACAAGCATCTCCCGGACGGCGAGATTCACCCCGGCGAAGTCGTCGAGGAGAAGATCTCGCTGTCGGAGCGCTTCGGCCTGTGGGTCAGCTTCTATCCGTTCAAGCAGGACGACTATCTCGACATCGTCGCGCACTGGCTGCGCCATTTCGGCTGCCCCGACGTGGAGATCGAGACCGCGCGCGGCGACGCGCTCGTGTGGGCGCTCGAGCGCGGTTCGCGCTCGGGCCGCGTGGCGTGGCAGTTCGCGCGCGACTGGTCGGGCCGCAAGGAGCAGGCATGAGCGCGGATCTCGCACAAGGCGCCGTGCGCGCACCGGATGGCCGCAAGGTGACGGAAGTCGCGGTTGGCGTGATGGTTCAGCCGGACGGCAGTTACCTGCTCGCGCAACGCCTGCAGGGCAAGCCGTATGAAGGTTACTGGGAGTTCCCGGGCGGCAAGCTGGAGGCCGGCGAAAGCGTCGAGGACGCGCTCGCGCGCGAACTCCACGAGGAACTCGGCATCGAGGTCACGGCCAGCCATCGCTGGCACACGCTCGAGCACGATTATCCGCATGCGTACGTGCGGCTTTATTTCTGCAAGGTGACGGGCTGGACGGGCGAGCCGCACAGCAAGGAAGGGCAGGCGTTCGTGTGGCAGCAATTGCCGGTCGCCGTCGCGCCGCTGTTGCCGGCGGCGCTGCCGGTGCTCGAATTGCTCGAGAAGGAAGCGGCGTCGAACTGACGCCGTGGCGGCCTGCCGGAAAGGCGGGCCATATCGCCGGCGGGCGGTGCTACGCGCCGCTCAGCTGTCGCGACGGCCGTCCGTGCCGTCTTCTTCCGACGATGGGCCCTCGTCCGAGGCGCCGCCGATCCGGTACTTTTCCGCGGCCCATGCGCCGAGGTCGAGCTGCTTGCAGCGGGCCGAACAGAAGGGACGGAACTTGTTTTCAGGCGTCCAGCGCACTTCTGCGCCGCACGAAGGACATTTCACGACGGTAGTCATACGAAAGCGTTGAACCGGCACACGGCCGTTACAGATTGCACAGTGTCAGATGGAACGGCACGTCGATGTCCACCGCGCGCGGCCGCACATCGCCGTCCTGCATGGTGAACCGTACCCACAGCATGTATTTGTTGGCGCTCGCTTCGGGAATGACGCGCAGTTCCGGCGGCACGCGTACCTGCATCAGCTGGTAGGTGCGGCCCGACAGCATCTGCTGGTAGCTGCCCTGCATCGCCATCACCTTCGACGCCTGGCCCGATTCGCGCGCGAGCCGCAGCACGATCGACGCGGCGTCGCGCAGCGGCAGCATCGGCAGGATCCACTTCGCGATGTCCTGGCGCCGCTGCTCGGCGGGCCATTGCTGCCACGCGTAGTACGACGGCAGGTCGAACTTGCACGTGCCGCCGGGAATCACCGCGCGGCTGCGGATACTGGCGAGCCATTCGTTGTCGACGAGGTGCTGGCCGGTCTTGCCCTGCATCTGCGCGAGATTGGCCAGCGTCTGCTCGATTTCGCCGAGCACGGCTTCGAGCGCGTTCTGCTCGATGCCCGGATTGCCGCGAAAGGGGGCGAGCGTCTGGCGTTGACGTTCGAGCTCCTTCATCAGATCCGATTTCAGGTCCGCGCGGCCCGTTACCTCGGCGATTTCGAACAGCGTCGTCAGCGCGACGTGGTGTTCACGCGGGTCCTCCTGAGCCAAAAAGAACGCGAAGCGCTCGAAGAGATCTTCGAGGCGCAACAGCGTGCGAATTCGCTCGTTGAACGGATACTCGTAAAGAATCAAGCGCGCTCGCCTCTTGGGTAGGGATTGAAACAATGCAGGACATTCTAATGCTCACTCTCTACCCTAGCAACGCGCCAATTTCGTGCACCATCACGATTGCGCGCAATGCTCAGTGCGCGGCGGCCGCGAGCGCGACATAGCGTTGGTGCAGTGCATCGACCCGCGCGGCGAGTGCATCGGGCGTAACCGAGTCGTTGACGATCACGTCGTCGGCCGCCGCGAGACGGGCTTCGCGCGTCGCCTGTCGCGCGATGATCGCCTCGACCTGCTCGCGCGTGAAGCCGTTGCGCCGCATCACGCGTGCGATCTGCGTTTCGACCGGGCAGTCGACGACGAGCACGCGATCGCTGCGCGTTTTCCAGTTGCCTGACTCGACGAGCAGCGGCACGACGAACATCACGTACGGGCCCTGCGCTTCGCGTGCCTCGCGATCGGTTTCCGCACGGATCAGCGGATGCGTGATCGCTTCGAGGCGCCGGCGTGCGTCGTCGTCGCTGAAGATCAGCGTGCGCATCTTCGCGCGATCGAGCGAGCCGTCGGCGGCCACGAAGTCGCGGCCGAACGCTTGTTCGATCGCGGCCATCGCGAGGCCGCCGGGAGCCGTGATGCGGTGGGCGATCAGGTCGGTATCGACCAGCGACGCGCCGCGTGCGCCGAACAGGTCGGCGACGGTCGTCTTGCCGCTGCCGATGCCGCCCGTGAGTCCTACTGCAAACATGTCAGCCTCCGAGCGCGAAATAGAACGGCGTGCCGAAAAACAGCGTCGCAACGCCGCCGGCCGCGAGGAACGGGCCGAACGGAATCGGCTCCTCGAAGCGCATGCGGCCGCGCCAGGTCGCGACGAGCCCGACGATGGCGCCCGTTACCGCCGCGAACAGCACGACTTGCGGCAGCGCGGCCCAGCCCATCCACGCGCCGAGTGCGGCCAGCAGCTTCAGGTCGCCGAAGCCGATGCCCTCGATGCCGCGCAGCCATTTGAACAGCCAGTAGATCGACCACAGGAACAGGTAGCCGGCCATCGCACCGATCACGGCCGAGCGCAGCGACGTGAACGTCCCGCCGAGATTCAGCACGAGCCCGGCCCAGAGCAGCGGCAGCGTCATCGAGTCGGGCAGGTAGCCCGTGCGGATGTCGATCGCGCTCATCGCGAGCAGCGCCGCACACAGCGCAAACGCGGCAAGCCCGGCGACGGTCGGGCCGAATGCCGCGAGCGAGCCCGCGGCGAGCAGCGCACACACGAGCTCGACGAGCGGATAGCGGAGGCTGATCGCGTGGCCGCAGCGGCGGCAGCGCCCGCGCAGCATCAGATAGCTGACGAGCGGGATGTTTTCCCAGGCGCGCAGCACGTGGCCGCAATGCGGGCATGCGCTGCGCGGGCGCCACAGATCGTAGTGCGGCGGATAGCCGTCGTCGGGCGCGGCGCTCGCGTTGCCGGTCGCTTCGTCGATCTCGGCCTGCCACGCGCGCTGCATCATCACGGGCAGCCGGTGCACGACCACGTTCAGGAAGCTGCCGACGCACAGGCCGATGATGACCGCGAACGCATACTGCAGCGCGGGCGGCAGCATCGCCAGTGCGAGCAGCGTGCGCTCGGGCGAATCGGGAACGGCGGGCAGGGGCACGGGCGTCATGAGGCTCAAGGTTCGGGCTTAAAAGGCGACAGAATCGGTTGCGATGCTACACCACGTTGCCGAGCTGAAGGATGGGCAGGTACATCGCGATCACGAGGCCGCCGACGAGTGCGCCCAGGACGATCACGATCAGCGGTTCGCCGAGCGCCGCGAGCGCATCGAGACGCGCGTCGAGCTGGCGTTCGCACAGCGCGGCGATGTCGGCGAGCATCGTATCGAGCGCGCCGGTTTCCTCGGCGACGGCGATCGGCTGGACGACGTCGTCCGGAAAGCAGCCGGCCGACTGCATCGCATCGGCGAGACGCGCGCCGCGCAACACGCGTGCCGCGATGTGCGCGGTGGCGTGCGCGAACACCGGATGGCCGGCCGTCCGCTCGAGCGTGGCGAAGGCGTCGGCGAGCGGCACGCCGGCGCCGAGCAGCGTCGCGAGCGAACGGCACCAGCGTGCGGCCGCATACCGTTCGAGCGCGCTGCCTGCCAGCGGGGCATGCAGCAGGCGCCGCGCGACCGCATGGCGCAACGGCGCCGACCGTCGAAGCGCGTGATGCGCGGCAAGCGCTGCTGCCGCCGTGCCGGCGGTGAGCACGCCGCCCCACGCCGACAGCGCGGAGGAGAGCGCGAGCAGGGCGCGGGTCGGTGCCGGCAGGGCGGCACCGAAGCCGTCGAAGATCTGCCGGAACGTCGGCACGACCCACACCATCAATGCCGCCGAGATCGCGAGCGCGAACAGGATGACGGCGGCCGGATACGCGAGGGCGGCCCGCAGCTTGCGCCATTGCGCATCGGCGCGCTCGCGGTGTTCCGCGACACGTGTCAGCACGATGCCGAGCGAGCCGGACGCCTCGCCGACTTCGATCAACTGGCGGTACAGCGTGCCGAACTGCGACGGATAGCGTGCGAGTGCCTCGGCGAAGCGCCGGCCGCCGACGATTTCCCGCGCGAGGCCCGCGGCGATGCGCGGCAGGCCGTCGTGCGACCGTGTACGCGAGAGCATTTCGAGCGACGGTGCAAGCGGCAGCCCGGCCTGCAACAGGCTCGCGAGCTGGCGCGTGAAACGCGTGATCTCCCGGGCGCCGGCCGCCGGCGGCCGGGCCGGCCCGCGGACGTCGAGCGACAGCACCGCGATGCCGTCACGCGCGAGTGTGGCACGCGCGGCTGCGGCGTCGAAGGCGATGACCGTGCCGCGGCGCGGTGTGCCGTCGCGACGGCGGCCGCGCCAGGCGAAGCGGGTTTCGCGCGGCGGCGTGGGCATGCTCATGCCGCGGGCGTGGCGGCGACGGCTTCCGCGATGCTCGTCGTGCCGTCCCGCACGCGGGCGAATGCCGCGTCTCGCAGGTTGCGCACGCCGTCGGCCGCCGCGCATTGCGCGAGCTCGCCGACGCTTGCCCGTGCGACGATGCGCTCCGCCAGTTCCGGCGAGACCGGCATCGTCTGATGCAGCCCGATGCGGCCGCGATAGCCGATCCCGTGACAGGCGGTGCAGCCGCGTGCGACGAACGGCCGCCATCCGCCTGCCAGGGCCGCCGGGTCGCAGCCGGCTTCCTGCAGCACGCGCGCCGATGCGTCCGAAGGGACACGGCACGCGACGCACAGGCGCCGGACCAGGCGCTGCGCGGTGACGAGCTGCAGCGCGGCCGCGAGGTTGTACGGCGCGACGCCGATGTCGAGCATCCGCGCGATGGCGGCCGGCGCGTCGTTCGTGTGCAGCGTCGACAGCACGAGATGGCCGGTCTGCGCGGCCTTGATCGCGACGTCTGCCGTTTCCGCATCGCGTATCTCGCCGACCATGATGATGTCCGGATCCTGCCGCAACAGCGCACGCAGCGCCGTCGCGAACGTGAGCCCGGCCTTGTCGGCGACGCCGACCTGGTTGATCCCGTCGAGCTGGATCTCGGCGGGGTCCTCGACCGTGCACACGTTGTGTGCGTCGCGATCGAGCATCTGCAGTGCGCAGTACAGCGACAGCGTCTTGCCGCTGCCGGTCGGGCCCGTGACGAGCACGAGGCCGTGCGGTGCGCGTATCGCGGCCTCCATCGCGGCGGCCTGCTGCGTGTCGAAGCCGAGACGGGCGAGCGTGAGATCGGCCGGCAGCGTTTCGAGGCGCCGCAGCACGAGCTTTTCGCCGAACAGCGTGGGCAGCGAACTGACGCGATAGTCGCCGCGCGTGCCGCCGTCGATCGCGATGCGCAGCCTGCCGTCCTGCGGGAGCCGCCGTTCGGCGATGTCCATGCGCGCGAGCACCTTGATTCGCGTGACGAGCGCGTCGCGCAGGTGCACGGGCGGTCGCGCATGCTCGTGCAGCACGCCGTCGATGCGCAGGCGGATGCGCCAGCCGGTTTCGAACGGTTCGACGTGGATGTCGGATGCGTCGCGCACGCGTGCCGCGTGCAGCGTGTCCGTCAGCAGCCGCACGGCCGGTGCATCGTCGAGCTGGGCCGCATCGAGTGCATGAGGCGCGGCGGCAGGCGGCGCGTCGGAGCGGGCGGGCGACGACTGCGTGTGCAGCGGCGCCCCGGGAGGAGGGAAATGCATGTGAGCCGGCACGCTGGCCGCCTGTTGACCGTGACATGCAGATGGTCGCGCGTCGCGGGCGGCGCCGGCAGTCGGCCGTTCGGCTATCGGCCGGTGGCGCGTGCGGTGCGCGAGCCGCGCGGCTTGAAGAGCTTGACCGTGCGCACGGCCTGGTCGTCGCTGCGCATCACCTCGAGCATCACGTCGCCGATCTTCAGGCACACGTCGTCTTCCGGAATTTCCTCGAGGATTTCGAGCACCAGTCCGTTCAGCGTCTTCGGCCCGTCGGTCGGCAGCTTCAGGTGCAGCCAGCGGTTCAGTTCGCGCAGCGGCATGCTGGCCGACACGATGCATTCGCCGTTCTCGTCCCAGCCGCCCGCGCGTTCGCTGCGCGGCATCGACGTCGTGAATTCGCCGATCAGTTCCTCGATGATGTCTTCGGGCGTGACGAGTCCTTCGAGCTCGCCATACTCGTTGACGACGAGCGCGGTTCGCTGCCGCGTTTCCTGGAAGAACTGGAGCTGCTGGACCACCGGCGTGCCCGACGGCACGTAGTACGGCTCGGCGAGCAGCGTGCGCAGCGTCTCGCGGTCGAACTCCTGGTTGTGCAGCGCGGTGAGGGTCTTGCGCACATGCAGCACGCCGAGCACCTTGTCGATGTCGCCTTCGTAGACGACGAGCCGGTTGTGATAGCAGGTCTCGAGCTGGTGCAGGACGTCGTCGAGCGGCGCGTAGAAGTTGAGCGACTCGATCTGGCGGCGCGGCACCATCACGTCGTCGACCGTGATGTTCTCGAGGTCGAACAGGTTGAGCAGGATGCTGCGGTGCTTGGTCGGCATGAAGCTGCTCGACTCGAGCACGATGGCGCGCAGCTCGTCGGCCGACATCCGCTGGTCGCGGCCCTTCTTCGTGTTGATGCGCAGCACCCACAGCACGCCGTTCGCGAGCGCGTTGACGAACCAGACGACCGGCTTGAACACGCGCATCAGCGGCGCGATCACGAGGCTCGCGGGCAGTGCGATGCGTTCGGGGAAGGTCGCGCCGACGATCTTCGGCGCGATTTCCGCGAACACGATGATCAGGAACGCGACGATGCCGGTCGCGATCGACAGCGCGACGTTGTTGCGGCCGAACGTATGCAGCGCGAGCGACGTCGTCAGGACCGGGATGATCGTGTTGAACAGGTTGTTGCCGATCAGGATCACGCTGAGCAGCAGGTCAGTGCGCGTGAGCAGGCCTTGCGTGGTTTTCGCGCCGAGTGCGCCCTGGCCGGCGAGATGCTTCAGCCGATGGCGGTTGAGCGCCATCATCGCGGTTTCGGAAATCGAAAAGAAGCTGGAACAGAGGAGAAGCAGGAAGACGGCGCCGATTTGCGCCCATAAGGGAATTTGGTCCACGCGTCGGAATGGGCAGTGAAGGACAGGGATGGAGGAAATATAGCAGAGGCCGGCGACGGCGATGTGTCGTGCGCGACACGAGGGGCCTGCGGCGGCCGGGCAAAAAAAAACCGCGCACATGGTGCACGGTTTTTTAAAAATCTGGTCGGGGTGAGAGGATTCGAACCTCCGGCCTCTACGTCCCGAACGTAGCGCTCTACCAGGCTAAGCTACACCCCGATTTCTGCTCTTCGGACTTCGCCGTCTTCGTGAAGATTTCTGCGTCGTCTCAAGCAAGAACGTAACTATAACGATGTTTTTTCTAAAAGGGAATACTTTGATGAAGAAAATTTTCGGGACAAGGCATCGCTTCCTGTTTGCCGCGTGTTTACGACTGCCGCGACGTCGAGTACGAGCACAGCCCGAGCAGGCTTTCCTTGTAGATCGAATCGGGGAACGCGGCAATCGCCGCTGCTGCCGCCTGCGCTTCCTGGCGTGCGCATTCGAGCGTGTGGTCGAGCGCGCCTGAGCGCGTGATCGCCTCGAAGATCGTGTCGAAGCGATCGGTGCCGCCCTGTTCGATCGCCTCGCGCGCCAGCGCCGACTGCTCGGGCGTGCCGCGTTCGATCAGATAGATGAGCGGCAGCGTCGGCTTGCCTTCGCGCAGGTCGTCGCCGGCATTCTTGCCCATGGCCTCGACGGTGCCCGCGTAGTCGAGCCAGTCGTCCATGATCTGGAACGCGGTGCCGATCCGGCGGCCGTATTCGGCGGCGGCGGCTTCGGTCGGCGCATCGGCGCCCGCGAGCACCGCGCCCAGGCGGGCCGACGCCTCGAACAGCTTCGCCGTCTTGTAGCGGATCACCTGCATGTAGCGCGTTTCGTCGACGTCCGCGTCGTGCATGTTGAGGAGCTGCAGCACCTCGCCTTCCGAAATGATCGTCGTCGCTTCGGACAGGATCTCCATCACGCGCATCTTGCCGACACCGACCATCATCTCGAACGAGCGCGAGTAGAGGTAATCGCCTACCAGCACGCTCGCCGCGTTGCCGAACAGCGCATTGGCGGTCTGGCGGCCGCGGCGCAGCTCGGATTCGTCGACGACGTCGTCATGCAGCAGCGTGGCCGTGTGGATGAACTCGACGACGGCGGCCAGCACGTGCCGCTGGTGCGACGTTTCGCCGAGCGCGCCGGCGACGAGCAGCAGCAACGCCGGACGCAGCCGCTTGCCGCCCGCGCCGATGATGTACTCGGCGATCTGGTTGATCAGCAGCACGTCGGACGCGAGGCTTTGCCGGATAACGCGATTCACCTGCTCCATGTCGCTGGTGATCGGGGCGAGCAGGTGGGCGGCGCTGAGGGTGGGGGAGGCGGTGGACGACGACATGATGATGGAATTGGGTGATGCGGCGGATTATAAGTCGAATCCGCGAAATCCCGGTCTGTCAGACGTGCCGGCACTGCGATTTTGGCCGTCCGGCCAGGGCCCGCGCGCGGCAATCGTCGATCGGTTTTGACTTCGGTGCTAACCCCATGTATAATCACGTGTTTTCCGCGCGTGGTGTGCGGAAAAATTGGATCCAGAGTGAGGTTCTCAATGTACGCGGTCATAAAAACCGGCGGCAAGCAGTACAAGGTTGCCGTTGGCGAAAAACTCAAAGTAGAACAGATACCGGCTGACATTGACGCTGAAATCACGCTCGACCAGGTTCTCGCAGTGGGCGAAGGCGAATCGATTAAGTTCGGTACGCCGCTGGTCAGTGGGGCTTCCGTCAAGGCCACCGTTGTGTCGCACGGTCGTCATGCCAAGGTCACCATCTTCAAGATGCGTCGCCGGAAGCACTACCAAAAGCATGGCGGCCACCGCCAGAACTACACTGAGCTGCGCATCGACGCGATCAACGCGTAAGCGCCTCGGTTAAGGAGCAATCAGATGGCACACAAAAAGGCAGGCGGCTCTTCCCGGAACGGCCGCGACTCCGAGTCGAAACGTCTCGGCGTGAAAGTGTACGGCGGCCAGGCAATCAATGCCGGCGGCATCATCGTGCGTCAGCGCGGTACGCGTATGCACGCAGGCGAGAACGTCGGCATGGGCAAGGATCACACCCTGTTCGCGCTGGTCGACGGTCACGTCAAGTTCGCGACGAAGGGCGCGGACAAGAAGCATCTGGTCATCGTCGTCCCGGCGGCTGCCTAAGTCAGGCACCCACGGGCTTCGTAGCCGAAAGGCCCCGCAGTCTTCGCGGGGCCTTTTTTTATTTGGTCGCCGGGCGCAGGTGCGTGCCGGCGACCCTCGCGCAACCGGCGCACGATCGGCCGAATGGCAGATTGTTCAAGCGTGCCGGCGCGCGGCACAATAGCGGAAATACTGGGCGGAGTGACGAATGAAGTTCATTGACGAAGCACGAATCGAAGTCATCGCCGGCGACGGAGGCGATGGCAGCGCGTCGATGCGCCGCGAGAAGTTCGTCCCGTTCGGCGGGCCGGACGGCGGCGACGGCGGCCGGGGCGGTAGCGTCTACGCGATCGCCGACCGCAACATCAACACGCTGATCGACTACCGATACGCGAAGAAGCATCTCGCGCGCAACGGCGAAAACGGCCGCGGCTCGGATTGCTACGGCAAAGGCGGCGACGACGTCACGCTGCGCATGCCGGTCGGCACGATCATCACCGACATGGATACCGGCGAGCTGATCGCCGACCTGACCGAGCACGACCAGCAGGTGATGCTTGCCCAGGGCGGCTCCGGCGGCCTCGGCAACCTGCATTTCAAGTCGAGCACGAACCGTGCGCCGCGCCAGAAGACGGACGGCAAGCCGGGCGAGCGGCGCATGCTGAAGCTCGAGCTGAAGGTGCTCGCCGACGTCGGCCTGCTCGGCATGCCGAACGCAGGCAAGTCGACGTTCATCTCGTCGGTGTCGAATGCGCGGCCGAAGATCGCCGACTACCCGTTCACGACGCTCGCGCCGAATCTCGGCGTGGTGCGCGTCGGCCCGAGCAAGAGCTTCGTGATCGCCGACATCCCGGGGCTGATCGAGGGCGCGGCGGAAGGCGCGGGCCTTGGCCACCAGTTCCTGCGCCACCTGCAGCGGACCGGCGTGCTGCTGCATCTGGTCGATCTCGCACCGTTCGACGAAAGCGTCGATCCGGTCGCGGAAGCGACCGCGATCGTCGGCGAGCTGCGCAAGTACGACGAGGCGCTGTACGAGAAACCGCGCTGGCTCGTGCTCAACAAACTGGACATGGTGCCGGAAGACGAGCGCGAGGCGCGCGTCGCCGATTTCCTCGATCGTTTCGGCTGGGACGGCCCCGTGTTCGAGATTTCGGCGTTGACGGGCCAGGGCTGCGAAGCGCTGTGCTACGCGATCTACGATTACCTGTCCGAACATTCGGACGCTCACCGTGCGGCGGAGGCGGAAGATCTCGCGGCGGACGTGCGTTTCCGCGATGCGCCGCCGGCAGACGGCGGTGCGACGCCGGGCGACGACGCCTGAGCGGTTCCTGAACGCGCCGGGCGTGCCGTCCGGCGCCGGCGTTCAATCGCGCCCGGCCGGGCAGGCATCAGATACAGGAGACAGTGCAGGATGCGTTCGATCATCGCGGATTCGAAGCGATTGGTGGTGAAGGTGGGTTCCAGCCTCGTGACCAACGACGGCAAGGGGCTCGATCATGCTGCAATCGGCCGCTGGGCAGCCCAGATCGCCGCGTTGCGCGCGCAGGGCAAGGAAGTCGTGCTCGTCAGTTCGGGTGCGATTGCCGAAGGGATGCAGCGGCTCGGCTGGAGCAAGCGGCCGCGGGAAATCGACGAGTTGCAGGCTGCTGCGGCGGTCGGTCAGATGGGGCTCGCGCAGGTCTATGAGAGCCGCTTCACCGAGCACGACATCCGCACCGCGCAGATCCTGCTCACGCATGCCGACCTGGCCGATCGCGAGCGCTACCTGAATGCGCGTTCGACGCTGCTCACGCTGCTGCGGCTCGGTGTCGTGCCGATCATCAACGAGAACGACACGGTCGTCACCGACGAAATCAAGTTCGGCGACAACGACACGCTCGGCGCGCTCGTCGCGAACCTGATCGAAGGCGATGCGCTGATCATCCTGACCGACCAGACCGGGCTGTTCACGGCCGATCCGCGCAAGGACCCGAACGCGACGCTCGTCGCCGAGGCCAATGCCGGCGCGCCGGAGCTCGAGGCGATGGCCGGCGGCGCCGGTTCGAGCCTCGGTCGCGGCGGGATGCTGACGAAGATCCTCGCGGCGAAGCGCGCGGCACACAGCGGCGCGAATACCGTGATCGCGAGCGGCCGCGAGCCGGACGTGCTCGTTCGCCTGGCGGCCGGCGAGGCGATCGGCACGCAGCTGATCGCGCGCACCGCGCGGATGGCGGCACGCAAGCAATGGATGGCCGACCATCTGCAGGTGCGCGGCCATGTCGTGATCGATGCCGGCGCGGTCGAGAAGCTGACGGCCGGCGGCAAGAGCCTGCTGCCGATCGGCGTGATCGACGTGCAGGGCGCGTTCGCGCGCGGCGAGGTGATCGCGTGCGTCGGCCCTGACGGGCGCGAAGTGGCGCGCGGGCTCACGAACTACAGCAGCGCGGAAACGAAACTGATTCACCGCAAGCCGAGCGGTGAGATCGAGACTGTGCTTGGCTACATGCTGGAACCCGAACTGATCCACCGCGACAACCTCGTGCTCGTCTGATCGCCGGCCACGGTATCGGCAGTTCAGGCAGTCCGACAAAAAAGCCCGCGCGATGCGGGCTTTCTTATTGCGGCGGGACGATGCGGGCCACCCGCATCGTGTGTCGTCAGCGCAGCTGCGTCATCGCGGTGCGATGGAACCGGATGTTTTCCAGGATCTGCCGGGTCGAGCCTTGCGGCATCTTGTTCGAGCAGAAGTAGTCCTGATAGAGCGCGGAGTGGTAGGCGTTCAGCTCGCCGTTCTCGATGCGCCGCCAGTCGTTCTCGACCGTACGATCCCAGCCGTCGTGGTCCGAGTTCAGGCCGGCGTACTGGCGCCATTCGTAGGTGTCGCAGCGGATGCCTTCGTAGTTCACGTTGCGTGCGCCGGCCGGGCTCGTGATGACGACCGCGTAGCGCACGACGCCATCGGTGCCGACGTCGAGCGATTTCGCATCGACGAAGAACTTGAGCGGCGTGTTCTGCGACACGTTGAACGGCAGCAGGTCGCCCGTTTGCGGCAGCGGCGGCAGCGTGTCGACCGTGTTTTCCTTCCAGGTCCCTTGGCGGTCGAGCAGGTACACGAATTCGCTGTCGTCCTTGTTGGACGGCGCTTTCGAATTCGCGCAGCCGGCCAGGGCAGCCATCGCGGCGATCGATGCGAGCGCGAGAGCAATCGCTTTCAATATGCATTCCTCGTAAAAAAAGGGCGCGACACCAAGGTCGCGCCCGGTCATGCAGTCCGACTCGTCATTTGCCGACGATCACGTGGGGCGGCATCTCGTCGAGCGTGCTCGCCTCCACTTCGATCTCCGAACAGACTACCGATGCGTCGACAATCGTCAGCGTCTGCTGGGCCTGTACGCCAATGACGCGTGGATAGCGCGACATTCGCGGCCCGCGCGGCTTCTCGGCTCGCTGCGCCGGGCGGCGCAGGAAGCGCGACAGTTCCGTCAGCGCCAACTGATAGACATCCCGCTTGAACTCGATCACCGCATCGAGCGGTACCCAGTACTCGTTCCAGCGCCACGCATCGAACTCCGGGTGGTCGGTCGCGCGCAAGCAAATGTCGCAATCGCGTCCAACCATCCGCAGCAGGAACCAGATCTGCTTCTGGCCGCGGTAATGACCGCGTACTTCGCGTTTGATGAACTTGTCAGGCACCTCGTAACGCAACCAGTCGCGAGTGCGGCCGATTATCTTGACGTGTTCCGGATGCAGGCCCGTCTCCTCGTGCAGTTCCCGGTACATCGCCTGCATGGGGGTCTCGCCGTACTTGATCCCACCTTGAGGAAACTGCCAGGAATGCTCGCGGAGCCGCTTGCCCCAAAACACCTCGTTGCGCGCGTTCAAGAGGATGATGCCGACGTTCGGGCGAAAGCCTTCACGATCCAGCATACAACCACCTTCGAATCCTTTAAAATTGCTTTGATTATAAACAGATAACGGGCGCTGCGCACCGTGACGGAGCGAATCCGCGCGGGGTGCACCGGCTGAATTGTCCCTGATTAGTCTGCTAAGTCATCTGCGCCATCGTCGTCCCTCGTTGTTCGCCGCGCGCAGCTTTTTCACCTTGAAACTTTTTCGGGCGCCCCGCCTGGGGGCGCCGTTTTTGGAACCGTCCGCATGAAAGCTTCCCGTTTCTTTATCGGCACCCTGAAAGAAGCTCCCGCCGACGCAGAGATCGTCAGCCACAAGCTGATGGTCCGCGCCGGCATGATCCGTCGCGTCGCCGGCGGCATCTATAACTACCTGCCGGTCGGCCTGCGTTCGATTCGCAAGGTCGAGGCGATCGTGCGCGAGGAAATGAACCGGGCGGGCGCCATCGAGCTGCTGATGCCGGCCGTGCAGCCGGCCGAGCTGTGGCAGGAGTCGGGCCGCTGGGAACAGTACGGCCCCGAGCTTCTGCGCTTCAAGGACCGCAAGGACAACGACTTCGTGATCGGGCCGACGCACGAGGAAGTCATCACCGACATCGCGCGCAACCAGATCAAGAGCTACCGGCAGATGCCGGTGAACTTCTACCAGATCCAGACGAAGTTCCGCGACGAGATCCGTCCGCGCTTCGGCGTGATGCGCGGCCGCGAATTCATCATGAAGGACGCGTATTCGTTCGACAAGGACGCAGCCGGCCTGAACGAGTCGTATCGCAAGATGTACGACGCGTACGTGCGCATCTTCACGCGCCTCGGCCTCGAGTTCCGTGCGGTCGCGGCCGACAGCGGCTCGATCGGCGGCAACTTCTCGCACGAATTCCACGTGATCGCCGATACCGGCGAGGACGCGATCGCCTACTGCCCGACTTCCGAGTTCGCGGCGAACATCGAGGCCGCCGAAGCGCTGCCGCTGACGCCTGAGCGCGCCGCGCCGGCCGAAGCGATGCAAAAGGTCGCGACGCCCGGCAAGGCGAAGTGCGAAGCCGTCGCCGAACTGCTGGCGATCCCGCTCGAGCGCACGATCAAGTCGATCGTGCTCGCGACCGACAACGAAGGCGCCGAGCCGACGATCTGGCTCGTGATGCTGCGCGGCGACCACGACCTGAACGAGATCAAGGTGTCGAAGCTGCCGGGGCTGAAGAACCACCGCTTCGCGACCGAGCAGGAAATCGTCGAGTGGTTCGGCACGCCGCCGGGCTATCTCGGCCCGGTCGGCACGAAGAAGCCGGTGAAGGTGATCGCGGACCGCACGGTCGCGAACATGAGCGATTTCGTCGTCGGCGCGAACGAGGTCGACTATCACATCGCCGGCGTGAACTGGGGCCGCGACCTGCCGGAACCGGACATCGCCGACGTGCGCAACGTGAAGAAGGGCGACGCGTCGCCGGACGGCAAGGGCGTGATCGACATCTGCCGCGGCATCGAAGTCGGCCACGTGTTCCAGCTCGGCACCAAGTACTCGGAAGCGATGGGTGCGACGTTCCTCGATGAGTCGGGCAAGCCGCAGCCGATGCTGATGGGCTGCTACGGCGTCGGCGTCACGCGCATTCTCGGCGCGGCGATCGAACAGAACTTCGACGACAAGGGCATCATCTGGCCCGAGTCGATCGCGCCGTTCGAAGTCGTGCTGTGCCCGATGGGCTACGACCGCAGCGAGATGGTGCGCGAAACGGCCGACAAGCTGTACGCGGAACTCGTCGCGGCCGGCATCGACGTGATCCTCGACGACCGCGGCGAGCGCCCGGGCGTGATGTTCGCCGACTGGGAGCTGATCGGCGTGCCGCACCGTCTCGTGATCGGCGAGCGCGGCCTGAAGGAAGGCAAGATCGAGTACCAGGGCCGCCGCGACGCCGAAGCGACGCTGCTGCCGGCCGACGCGGCTGCGGCGACGGTCGCGGAGAAGATCCGCGCCGCGCTCGCACGCTGAGCACGGCGACCGGGGGACACGATGGAATACACGTTCCTGTCGGCCACCGTGCTCCTGGTGTTGATCACCGATCCGCTCGGCAACATCCCGCTGTTCATTACGGCGATGCGGGATGTGCCGCGCGAGCGGCGCGTGAAGCTGATCCTGCGTGAAGTGGGGATCGCGTTCGTGATCCTGCTGTTCTTCATGGTGGTCGGCGACCGCTTCCTGCGGATGATGAACCTCACCGACCTGTCGTTGCGGCTCGGCGGCGGGATCGTGCTGTTCCTGATCGCGCTGCGGATGATCTTCCCGCACCCGGACGGTGCGCTCGGCAGCGATCCGCGCGCGGGCGGCGAACCGTTCATCGTGCCGCTCGCGATTCCGGCGCTGGCAGGGCCGTCCGCGCTGGCGACGGTCATGCTGCTGACGTCGCAGGCGCCCGGCAAGATGCTCGAATGGGTCGGCGCGCTGACCGTCACGATGATCGTCTGCGCGATCACGCTGGTACTGGCCGAACGGATCCAGCAGTGGCTCGGCGAGCGGACGGTCGCGGCGTTCGAGCGGCTGATGGGCCTCGTGCTCGTCGCGATCTCGGTCGAGATGCTGCTGGCCGGCATCCGCGCGTTCGTGCACCAGCTATAAGGCGGGCATAAGGCAGGCGGCACGCGCACGAAAAAAGCGGCGCTTCGGGAAACCGGAGCGCCGCTTTTCTTATGGGGCGGGCAGGGCGGCGATCAGACCTGGGCGGTCAGCGCGCGGATCGTCGGCAGGTTGCGCCAGTAGCCCTTCGCGTCCATCCCGCAGCCGAACACGTAGCGGTCCGGCACCGAGAAGCCGCAGAAGTCGGGGTGCAGCGGCTTCGCCTTCGCGAGCGTCTTCTCGCACAGCACGGCCGACATGAAGCGCTTCGCGCCCATGTCCAGGATGCGGTCGCGGATCGCGGCCATCGTCTCGCCTTCATCGAGGATGTCGTCGAGCACGAGCACGATGCGGTCCTTCACCGATTCGCGCGGCGCGACGCGCCAGTGCATCTCCGGGCTGCCCTGCGTCGTGTTGCGGTAGCGGGTCAGGTGGATGTAGTCGAATTCGAGCGGGAAATCGAGATGCGGCAGCAGCATCCCGGTAAACACCGCGGCGCCGCCCATCACCGAGAGAACGAGCGGGAACGCGTCGCCGATCTCGGCGCGGATCGCGTCGGCCATCTTGGAGATCGACGCGTTGACGGCATCGGCCGACACGATCTCTTCGGAGTGGTTGAAAATGTGGAGGGCTTCTTCGCGGTTCATGTGTTCTGGCGGGCAGTCGGTATACAAATAAGAATGAAGCAGAACGGCGGGCGCGCGCTACAGCAAAAACCCGCGCGCCGGCCGACGGGCGGAATCAGCGCATGCCGGGCATCATGCCCTTCAGGCCGCGCATCATCTTCTGCATGTTGCCGCCCTTCAGCTTCTTCATCATCGTACGCATCTGGTCGTACTGGTTCAGCATCCGGTTGACTTCCTGCACCGGCACGCCCGCGCCGGCTGCAATGCGGCGCTTGCGCGTCGCCTTGATGATTTCGGGTTTCGCGCGCTCGGCGGGCGTCATCGAGCTGATGATGCCTTCCATCCGGCGGATCGACTTCTCGGCCTGGCCCATGTCGGCGCCGGCGGCCGCCTGCTGGAACTGCGCGGGGAGTTTATCCATCAGCGACGACAGGCCGCCCATGTTCTTCATCTGCGAGATCTGCGCGCGGAAATCGTTCAGGTCGAAGTCGCCGCCTTTCTTGACCTTGTCGGCGAGCTTCTGCGCGGCCTGCACGTCGACGCCGCGCTGGGCTTCCTCGACGAGCGCGAGGATGTCGCCCATGCCGAGGATCCGGTTCGCCATCCGGTCGGGGTGGAACACTTCCAGGCCGTCGAGCTTCTCGGCGACACCGACGAACTTGATCGGCTTGCCCGTGATGTGACGCACCGACAGTGCGGCACCGCCGCGCGAGTCGCCGTCGAGCTTGGTCAGCACGACGCCGGTGAGCGGCAGCGTGTCGTTGAACGCCTTCGCGGTATTGACCGCATCCTGGCCGAGCATCGCGTCGACGACGAACAGCGTTTCGGCCGGCTTCAGCGTGCCGTGCAGCGCGGCGATTTCCTGCATCATCGCCTCGTCGATACCGAGGCGGCCGGCCGTGTCGACGATCAGCACGTCATGGTAGTGGCGCTTCGCCCAGTCGACGGCCGCGACGGCGATGTCGACGGGCTTCTGGTCGGGCGTGGACGGGAAGAAGTCGGCGCCGACCTGTTCGCTCACCGTTTTCAGCTGCATGATCGCGGCCGGGCGATACACGTCGCACGACACCGTCAGCACCTTCTTCTTGTACTTCTCGCGCAGCAGCTTCGCGAGCTTGCCGGCGGTCGTGGTCTTGCCCGCGCCCTGCAGGCCGGCCATCAGGATCACAGCGGGCGGCGTGACCGCGAGGTTCAGCTCGGCGGCCTTGCCTTCGTAGTCGCCGCCGATCACGGCGGTCAGTTCCTTCTGGACCACGCCGACGAGCGCCTGGCCCGGCGACAGGCTGCTGATCACTTCTTCGCCGAGCGCCTTTTCCTTGACCTTGGCGATGAATTCGCGGACGACCGGCAGCGAGACGTCGGCCTCCAGCAGCGCGAGACGCACCTCGCGGAGCATCTCCTGGGTGTTCGCCTCGGTGAGCCGGGCTTCGCCGCGCAGCGTCTTGACGACGCGCGCCATCCGTTGGGTGAGATTGTCGAGCATGGGGAGCGTTGGACAGTGGGGCCCGAAGGCGCGGCGGAACCGAACAAAGGGAGCCGTCGCGGGAAGGGGGCCTAGTGTAAACTTCGAACATGGATATTGTACTGTATGCCCTCACCGCATTCCTGTACGGCGGCCTCGCCGTCGCAGGCTGGCGCACGCATCGCCAGGGCGCGACGCCGCTCGTCGCGAGCGTGCCGGCCGTGCCGGTTCCCGCGTCCGCCGCGTCCGGGATGAGCGGGGCCGGCCGCGCGCTGCTGTTCGCCGCGCTCGTCGCGCACGGCGTGCTGCTCCACATGACGATCTTTCCGAACGACTCGATGGTGTTCGGCTTCGCGTTCGCGCTGTCCGCGATGTTCTGGCTCGGCGCCGGCATCTACTGGATCGAGAGTTTCTTCTTCCCGCTCGACAGCCTGCGCCTGCTGGTCCTGCCGCTCGCGTGCGGCGCGTCGCTGCTGCCGCTCGTGTTCGGCGGCGTGCGGGTGCTTCCTTATGCCGCAGCGCCGCTGTTCAAGCTGCACTTCCTGATCGCGAACATCGCGTACGGCCTGTTCGCGATCGCCGCGCTGCATGCGGTCCTGATGCTGATGGTCGAGCGGCGGCTGCAGTCGCTGAGGAGCGGCGGGCGCGACGGCTCGACGGGCTGGATCGCGAGCTGGCTCGAAACGCTGCCGCCGCTGCTCACGCTCGAGAAGCTGCTGTTCCGCCTGATCGGTGCCGGCTTCGTGCTGCTCACGCTGACGCTCGCGTCGGGCATCCTGTTCAGCGAGCAGGTCGACGCGCGCGCGCTGCGCCTCGACCACAAGACCGTGTTCGCGATCCTGTCGTGGCTGATGTTCGGCGGCCTGCTGGTCGCGCGCAAGACGTCGGGCTGGCGCGGCCGCGGCGCCGCGCGCTGGGTGCTCGTGTCGTTCGCCGCGCTGCTGCTCGCGTATGTCGGCAGCCGGTTCGTTTTCGAGGTGCTGCTGCACCGTTCCGTGGTTTGAACGCAGGTTTCCGATGCGACAGATTCTTCTCCTGATCCTTCTCTTCTTCGCGGGTTCGTGGCTCGCGCGCAAGCTGCGCCAGGCGCAGGAGCACGCGCAGGCGCGCACCGGCCGCGGCGCCGGCTACGACGGCGCGCCCGGCGCCGGCGGTCCCGGCGCGGCCCGTCCGAACGGCGAAGCGCGCTCGCTGCCCGAGCCGATGGTGCGCTGTGCCGAATGCGGCGTGCATGCGCCGAAGGGCGATGCGATCGCCGCGGGCGGCGACTACTTCTGCAGCGCCGAGCACGCGCAGCGCCACGCCGCGCGCGCAAGCGGTCACGACGCGCGATGAGCGACGCGCCGGTGCTGTCGGTCGATGCGAACGGCTGGGTGCGCGAAGCGCGCCATGCGCCGTCGCCGAACTTCGAGGTGCGGCCCGCGGGTGCGGTGCCGACGCTCGTGGTCGTCCACAACATCAGCCTGCCGCCCGGTGAATTCGGCGGCGACGCGATCGAGTCGCTGTTCCTCAATCGCCTCGACTGCGATGCGCACCCTTATTACCAGAGCCACCTGCGCGGCGTGCGTGTCTCCGCGCACTTCCTGATCCGCCGCGGCGGCGAACTCGTGCAGTTCGTGTCGTGCGACGAGCGCGCATGGCACGCGGGTTCGTCCGAGTTCTTCGGCCGCACGCGCTGCAACGACTTCTCGATCGGCATCGAGCTCGAAGGCGCGGACGACGTGCCGTTCGACGACGCGCAATACGCGGTCCTGGCCGCGCTCTCCCGCACGCTCGCCGAGCACTATCCGGTCGACGCGTTCGCCGGGCACTCGGACGTCGCGCCGGGCCGCAAGACCGACCCCGGCCCGCACTTCGATTGGCAACGCTTCGCGAGCGATGCCGGGTTTTCCGCCGAATACTTTCCTTTCCGTCAGCACTGATCGCGGGGTTTTTTGAGCGGAGAAAGTTTTTTCTCCGACCAATGCCTTGTCGTGTCTGCGCGTGCGCGATGTCAAGACCTTCATCGCAAATTATCCGTTTTGACCTCGTCCGAATGTCCACTATACTTGGTGCCAGTTGAGTAGTTCTGTACTAGATATAGTGTGTGCCGCAGGGGAAACCCGAGCGGCACCGGCCGGCGGGCAACGCCGGCGGACAGGGTTCTCAGGGCGGCGCGCCAGGCCGGGCGGTCCGGGCGTCGCGATCAGCGCAGCGAACATCGACGGGGCAGGGTAGACATGACGAAGCACACGACCGGCCAGGTTGTCGCGCATCGACCGAACCGGCTTCCCCGGCGCATCGCTCGCCTCTTACCGCTCGCGCACCGCATTGCGCAGCGTTCGTTTTAATCCGCGGTTCTCTCCGCACCATCCAACACCAGGAGCTTTGCACATGCAAACCACCGACAACGCGACGTCCCAGTACGAGAGCGCCTCGAGCCGTCCGCTCGGCGGGACCGAACAGGGCGCGAAGGCGCTCGCGCCGCAGGCCACGTTCGCCGACTACAAGGTGATCCGCCGCAACGGCAGCGTGGTGTCGTTCGAACCTTCGAAGATCGCGATCGCGGTGACCAAGGCTTTCCTGGCCGTCAACGGCGGGCAGGGCGCGGCATCGGCACGCGTGCGCGAGCAAGTCGAACAGCTGACGCACAACGTCGTGCGCGCACTCGTGCGCAGCCGCCCGAACGGCGGTACGTTCCATATCGAAGACATCCAGGACCAGGTCGAACTCGCGCTGATGCGCGGCGGCGAGCACAACGTCGCGCGTGCGTACGTGCTGTACCGCGAGAAGCGCCACCTCGAGCGCCAGCATGCGGGCGAGGAAGCAGCGGCAGCGGGCGGCGAGGCGAGCACCGGCATCAACGTCGTCGACAACGGCGTCACGCGCCCGCTCGACCTGAACGCGCTGCGTGCGTTGATCGTGTCGGCATGCGACGGCCTCGGCGCTGCGGTTAACCCTGACCCGATCGTCGCGGAAACGGTGAAGAACCTGTACGACGGCGTGCCGATGAGCCAGGTCTACGACTCGGCGATCCTCGCAGCGCGCACGATGATCGAAAAGGATCCGGCATACAGCCAGGTCACGGCCCGCATCCTGCTGCACACGATCCGTCGCGAGATCCTCGGCGAGGAAGTCGTGCAGGCCGAGATGCCGGCCCGCTACGCCGAATACTTCCCGCAGTTCCTGAAGCGCGGCGTCGACGCCGGCCTGCTCGACGACAAGCTGCTGCAGTTCGACCTGAAGCGCCTCGGCGAAGCGCTCGACGCGAACCGCGACCTGCAGTTCGGCTACCTCGGCCTGCAGACGCTGTACGACCGCTACTTCCTGCACGTCGAAGGCGCGCGCATCGAAATGCCGCAGGCATTCTTCATGCGCGTCGCGATGGGCCTGTCGCTGAACGAGATCGACCGCGAAACGCGCGCGATCGAGTTCTACAACGTGCTGTCGAGCTTCGACTTCATGAGCTCGACGCCGACGCTGTTCAATTCGGGCACGCACCGCTCGCAGCTGTCGTCGTGCTACCTGACGACGGTCGCGGACGATCTCGACGGCATCTATGAAGCGCTGAAGGAAAACGCGCTGCTGTCGAAGTTCGCCGGCGGCCTCGGCAACGACTGGACGCGCGTGCGTGCACTCGGCTCGCATATCAAGGGCACGAACGGCAAGTCGCAAGGCGTGGTCCCGTTCCTGAAGGTCGTGAACGACACGGCCGTCGCGGTGAACCAGGGCGGCAAGCGCAAGGGCGCGGTCTGCGCGTACCTCGAATCGTGGCACCTGGACATCGAGGAGTTCCTCGAGCTGCGCAAGAACACCGGTGACGACCGTCGCCGTACGCACGACATGAACACGGCGAACTGGATTCCCGACCTGTTCATGAAGCGCGTGATGGAAGGTGGCGACTGGACGCTGTTCTCGCCGTCGACCTGCCCGGACCTGCACGACAAGTTCGGCGCCGATTTCGAGAAGGCTTACACGGCTTACGAAGACAAGGTCGCGCGCGGCGAGATCAAGCTGTTCAAGAAGGTCCCGGCGGCGCAGCTCTGGCGCAAGATGCTCGGCATGCTGTTCGAGACGGGCCACCCGTGGATCACGTTCAAGGATCCGTGCAACGTGCGCTCGCCGCAGCAGCACGTCGGCGTCGTCCACTCGTCGAACCTGTGCACGGAAATCACGCTGAACACGAGCGACACCGAAATCGCGGTGTGCAACCTCGGCTCGGTGAACCTGGTCGCCCACCTGGTGAAGCAGGCCGACGGCAGCTACGCGCTCGACCACGACAAGCTGAAGCGCACGATCAGCGTCGCGATGCGCATGCTCGACAACGTGATCGACATCAACTACTACGCGGTGCCGAAGGCGCGTAACTCGAACCTGAAGCACCGCCCGGTCGGCATGGGCATCATGGGCTTCCAGGACTGCCTGCACCTGCTGCGTACGCCGTACGCGTCGGAAGCGGCGGTCGAGTTCGCCGACCGTTCGATGGAAGCCGTCTGCTACTACGCGTATCACGCGTCGACCGAACTGGCCGAGGAGCGCGGCCGCTACTCGAGCTACCGCGGCTCGCTGTGGGATCGCGGCATCCTCCCGCAGGACACGCTGAAGCTGCTGGCCGAAGCGCGTGGCGGCTACGTCGAGGTCGACACGTCGGAATCGCTCGACTGGACGACGCTGCGTGCGCGGATCGCCACGCACGGCATGCGCAACTCGAACTGCGTCGCGATCGCGCCAACGGCGACGATCTCGAACATCATCGGCGTGTCGGCATGCATCGAGCCGACCTTCCAGAACCTGTACGTGAAGTCGAACCTGTCGGGCGAATTCACGGTGGTGAACGAGTACCTCGTTCGCGACCTGAAGGAACGCGGCCTGTGGGACGAAGTGATGGTCGCCGACCTGAAGTACTTCGACGGCATGCTGTCGCGCATCGACCGCATCCCGGCCGACCTGCGCGCGATCTACGCGACCGCGTTCGAAGTCGACCCGACGTGGCTGGTCGAAGCGGCATCGCGTCGCCAGAAGTGGATCGACCAGGCGCAGTCGCTGAACATCTACATGGGCGGCGCGTCGGGCAAGAAGCTCGACGAGGTCTACAAGCTCGCATGGCTGCGCGGCCTGAAGACGACCTACTACCTCCGCACGATGGCGGCGACGCACGTCGAGAAGTCGACGGTCGCACACGGCGCGCTGAACGCAGTGCCGACGGGTGGCGGCTCGAGCAGCGGCGGCGCGCAAGGCGCAGCCGGCGGCTTCGGCGCGGCAGGCGGTGCGGCATCGTCGTCGGGTGCAGTCGACGCGGCATCGGCGCTCGCGCCGGTCGAGGCCGACGGTCCGGTGTGCACGATGCGTCCGGGCGATCCGGGCTTCGACGAGTGCGAAGCGTGCCAGTAACGCAGTGCGCCTGACCTGAGAAGCAGGCAACGGCGGCGCACACGACGACCGATCGAGGTTGAAGTGTGCGCCGCTCTCAACTAAAAAAATGATAAGGAATCTGTAACGCGGCACCTGCGTTGCAGGCAGTGACAAGCGATCGAAACATCCCCGACGACGTCGCGTTTCGATCAGCGTTCGATGCGTCGAGCGCACCTCGCGATACAAGCGCGACTCACATCGCGCGCTGCATGAACGACGATGCGTTGCTCAAAGTGTTGTATCGAGGTCGCAACGCGAATCGAAAAAAGGATTTTTCGTGAGCGAACCCTTTTATCGCTCAGGAAAAGATGGTACAAACCGTTCTAAATTGATGGTGAGAATTTATGCTCAACTGGGATGACGAGAAGACTGCCGTAACCCCCGCGAGCGGAGCGCAGCAAAACGCGATGCGCACCTCCGCCGGGATGGCTGTCGGAATGCAGGCTGCAACGCCTGCCGCCCATCAGGTCCGTGACATTTTCGAAGGCGATCTTGCGGTGCCGCCGCAAGCATCGGCTGTTCCCGCCGGCGGTTCGGAAGCGCGGGTCAATGTCGCCGACAAGCGCATCATCAACGGCCAGACTGACGTCAATCAGCTGGTGCCGTTCAAGTACAAGTGGGCGTGGGAAAAGTATCTGGCCGGTTGCGCGAACCACTGGATGCCGCAGGAAATCAACATGTCCCGCGACATCGCACTGTGGAAGGACCCGAACGGTCTGACCGAGGACGAGCGCCGCATCGTGAAGCGCAACCTCGGCTTCTTCGTGACGGCCGATTCGCTCGCGGCGAACAACATCGTGCTCGGCACGTACCGCCACATCACGGCGCCCGAGTGCCGGCAGTTCCTGCTGCGCCAGGCGTTCGAGGAAGCGATCCACACGCACGCGTACCAATATATTGTCGAATCGCTCGGTCTCGACGAAGGCGAGATCTTCAACGCGTACCACGAGGTCACGTCGATCCGCGCGAAGGACGAATTCCTGATCCCGTTCATCCACACGCTGACGGATCCGGCCTTCAAGACCGGCACGCTCGAAGCGGACCAGAAGCTG
Organism: Burkholderia sp. Bp8992; assembly: GCF_003853705.1. Lineage (GTDB taxonomy): Bacteria > Pseudomonadota > Gammaproteobacteria > Burkholderiales > Burkholderiaceae > Burkholderia. The sequence continues at coordinate 56,586 of NZ_QTQI01000021.1, forward strand.
CTGAAGTCGCTGATCGTGTTCGCCTGCATCATGGAAGGCCTGTTCTTCTATGTCGGGTTCACGCAGATCCTCGCACTCGGCCGCCAGAACAAGATGACGGGTGCTGCAGAGCAATATCAGTACATCCTGCGCGACGAGTCGATGCACTGCAATTTCGGCATCGACCTGATCAACCAGATCAAGCTCGAGAATCCGCATCTCTGGACCGCGGAATTCCGCGCCGAGATCCGCGAGCTGTTCAAGCAGGCTGTCGAACTCGAGTACCGCTACGCCGAGGACACGATGCCGCGCGGCGTGCTGGGCCTGAACGCGTCGATGTTCAAGAGCTATCTGCGCTTCATCAGCAACCGCCGTTGCCAGCAGATCGGCCTCGACCCGCTGTATCCGAACGAGGAAAACCCGTTCCCGTGGATGAGCGAGATGATCGACCTGAAGAAGGAACGCAACTTCTTCGAGACGCGTGTGATCGAGTATCAGACGGGGGGCGCGCTGTCCTGGGAATAACCCGCAGCAGCGAACCCGTCACATGATGTGAGCAGCCGGTGGCCTCTCGGCCCCGGCCCAAGGTTTAGGAGCAAGAACGCCTGATGCAAAGCATGCCCGGTGCCTTAACGGCCCAACGATACGACAGGCACTTTGCGAACCCTTCAGTGGGATGGGCAAACTTCCCTCCGGATAAAGCGGACGGCCGTGTGGCGGTCCGCTTGATCAAGCGATTAGGGGTAGCGGCGCGAGGTGCGCCGGCTACCGACTTGATTTGGCGCGCGAGGCCAAGTGGTCACGCGCGCCATACCGTATTCATTAGCGTAAGCGCGTGGTATCCGCGTACGCCGATGAATAGCCCGCTTCGAAGCGCACGTCCTGAACAGCGTCCGCGGGAAGCGGGTTTTGACGAAGGGTGTAGTTTGAACTGACTCTCATCTGAACCTGAAGGAGAACAACATGGCTACTGCCAAGAAGAAACCGGCTGCTAAGAAGGTTGCTGCCAAGAAGACCGTTGCGAAGAAGGCTGCTGCTCCGGCGAAGAAGGCCGCTGCAGTGAAGAAGGTCGCAGCGAAGAAAGTCGCCGTGAAGAAGGTTGCTGCGAAGAAGGCAGCACCGGCGAAGAAGGCCGCTGCAAAGAAGGTCGCAGCGAAGAAGGTCGCGGTGAAGAAGGTTGCAGCCAAGAAGGTCGCAGCGAAGAAAGTCGCGGTGAAGAAGGTTGCTGCAAAGAAGGCAGCACCGGCTAAGAAGGCCGCTGCGAAGAAGGTTGCAGCCAAGAAAGTCGCAGTGAAGAAGGTTGCTGCGAAGAAGGCAGCACCGGCGAAGAAGGCCGCTGCGAAGAAGGCTGCGCCTGCGAAGAAGGCTGCTGCGAAGAAGGCCGCGCCTGCGAAGAAGGCTGCCGCGAAGAAGGCTGCGCCTGCCAAGAAGGCTGCCCCTGCGAAGGCGGCTGCTGCTCCGGCGAAGAAGGCTGCTGCTCCGAAGAAGGCCGTCGTGAAGAAGGCTGCGCCGGCAACGACCGCGTCGACCGCATCGGTTGCGCCGGCATCGGGCGTGAAGACCGCGCTCAACCCGGCAGCTGCGTGGCCGTTCCCGACCGGCAGCCGTCCGTAATCTCGGCTGGCCAGCACCACCCGGACACTCACGTGGTGTCCGTGGGTTGAGTAGCGCTACTCAATCAGTCCCGCCATCTGGCTCAGGTGGCGGGATTTTTTTCGTCCGGACTCACCGAACGGGAGGTTGCCGCGAGTACGGACGAAAAAAAACGCATGTGCAGCTTCGCACATGCGTTCGACCGCGGCTTGCGCCGCGTGCTGAGGATGCCGGTTAGTGCGTGACGCGCGTGACGCCGCCGCTCGACAGCAGCCGCACGCGCTCGCCGGCGCGGAACGCTTCGCCGCTCGCTGCCTGCGTGATCGAGCGAAGATCGCCGTTGTCGAGGCGCACGGTGATTTCGACACCGTTCGCCGTGCTGAGGTTTTCGCCGACCGCGTTACCCGCGACCGCGCCGACGAGGCCGCCGGCGATTGCCGTCAGGATCGAGCCCTTGCCGCCGCCGATCGCACTGCCTGCGACCGCGCCGAGGGCGCCGCCGCCGAGCGTGCCGATCGCGCTGCCGCCGCCGTCGGACTGGATGCGTACCGCGCGGACGCTTTCGACCGTGCCCATGCGGACCGTCTGTTCGCGCTGCGCCTGGCCGACGCTATAGACATCGGCCGAACCGGGTGCCGTGAAGCAGCCGGCGAGCGTCAGCGTGGCCGTCAGCATGGCCGCGAGCGTGAGGGTTTTTTTCGTCAACATTTTTGCGCTCCCACAATATTCATTTGAGACTGTAACCGAATGCAGTCTCGAAGCGCGCGTCGATTTCGGCGCGCGTCAGTGCGTAAGTCTGGGGCCCCTGGTGGGCGATCTTGATCGAGCCCATCAGGCTCGCGAGGCGCCCCGTGGTTGCCCAGTCGAGGCCATGCTCGATGCCGTACAGCAGGCCGCCGCGGAAGGCATCGCCACAGCCGGTCGGATCGGCGATACGCTCGGCCGGCACGACGGGAATCTGCTCCGTGCCCTGCTTGTGGCGGATGGTCGCGCCGTGCTCGCCACGCGTAATGACGAGAGCGTCGACCCGGCTGGCGATTTCATCTTCGGACCATCCCGTCTTGTCGCTCACCAGCTTGGCCTCGTAGTCGTTGACCGCTACATAGGTCGCAAGTTCAATGCTGCGGCGCAGCGTCGCACCGTCGAACAGCGGCAGACCCTGGCCCGGGTCGAACACGAACGGCACACCGGCCTTGGCGAGCTCTTCCACGTGCTGCACCATCCCGTCGAAGCCGTCCGGGCCGACGATCGCGAGCTTGATGTCCGGCGCGTCGCCCGCATGGTTCAGGTGCGACTGCATCATCGCGCCCGGGTGGAACGCGGTGATCTGGTTGTTGTCGAGATCGGTCGTGATCATCGCCTGCGCCGTATACGTTTCGGGCAACACGCGAACGTGGTCGCGGCGCAGGCCGAGCTGGTCGAGCCGGTCGAGATACGGCTGCGCGTCGAGCGCGCCCACCGTCCCCATCACGCGTGCGTCGCCGCCGAGCAGGTGCAGCGCGTACGCGATGTTGCCCGCGCAGCCGCCGAATTCGCGACGCATCGTCGGCACGAGGAAGCTCAGGTTGATGAGGTGCACCTGGTCGGGCAGGATGTGCTCGCGGAACCGCCCTTCGAAGGTCATGATGGAGTCGTAGGCGATCGAGCCGCAAATCAGCGTAGCCAAGGTGTGCGTTCCTGTAGAAATGAGGGACCCTGCGCGACAACGCCGCGCGAAGGGCGCGGCGCGGCAGGGGAAAGCGGTAGAAAGCTTACTTCAGTGCGGCGAGCGCTGCATCGTAGTTCGGCTCGTCCTTGATTTCGCCGACGAGTTCCGCGTGGATCACCTTGTCCTGCGCGTCGAGCACGACGACCGCGCGTGCGGTCAGGCCGTTCAGCGGGCCGCTCGTCACGTCGACGCCGTACGCGTTCGCGAACGCGCGGCCGGTACGGAACGTCGAGGCCGTCACGACGTTGGCGAGGCCTTCGGTCGTGCAGAAGCGCGTGGCGGCGAACGGCAGGTCGGCGGACACGACCACCACGACCGTGTTGTCGAGCGACGACGCGGCTTCGTTGAACTTGCGGGTCGACGTCGCGCAGGTCGGCGTGTCGAGGCTCGGCACGATGTTCAGCACCTTGCGCTTGCCCGCGAAGCTGGCGAGCGACAGGTCGGCGAGGTCCTTGCCGACCAGCTTGAAATCGGCGGCTTGGGCGCCGACGGCCGGGAACGTGCCGGCGAGATCGATCGGGTTGCCACCCAGCGTAACTTTGCTCATGTTCGTGCTCCGAAATAGCGCGCCGGAGGCGCGCGGGTTGAGACGGGCGCGCATGCGCGCGCCGCGGCGCGTCACGGATAGAAGATCTGGACGCGGAAATTCGACGCAGGCTTGCCGTTCGTTTCGAGGCGGACGACCATCGTCTGCGTGGTGCCGGGCGGCAGCCCGGCGTCGATCGGCGTGCCCGGGCGCACGTAGTCGCGCGGCGCGAGCACGCGGCGCACGGTCACGCGATTGGTGTCGTCGAGCAGCGTGAGTTCGAGCGACGGGTACGCGAGCGCGACGCGGTAGCGGTTCGTCAGCGGCACCTTCAGTTCGAGCTCGCGCGGGCCGTCGAGCTGGCGCAGGTCGGTCGCGTCGAGCCTCAGCCCGTCGATCGCGCGCGGCGGCGTGACCGTGCAGCCGAGCGGCGCGCACGCCTGCCGGAACCAGCCCTGCGTGACGGGCCAGTAGATCATCAGCGTTTCGCGTTGCCACCACGCCAGTTGCGCGACGAGCAGCCCGACCAGCGCGGCCGCGACGAGGCCGCCGAAAAAGCCGCCGAGCATCCCGCGCTGCTGCGGCGCGCGCGTCTCGCGCGTGACCGCGAAGTGCGGGCGGTCGTCGTCGGTCAGTGCGGCCGGGAACGGGACGGCCGGTTGGACGACCGGTTGGGCGACCGGCTCGGCTGCCGCTGCTGCGGACGCGGCGTTGTCATGCCGGGCGAACGCGTCGGGTTCGGATCCGGTTTCGGGTTCAGGTTCGGAGACGGCCGGTGCCGGCGTGAACGCGAAACGCGGCTCGCGCGGCGCGCGATCGTCGTCCGGCACGGCGAAGCGCGCGTGGCCGACGGGTTCGGCCGCATCGGGCGCTGCTTCCGGTTTCGGCTGAACGTGGGCGACGAAGCGCGGCTCGCGCGGGTCGTGCTCGACCGGCGCGGGCGATGCTTCGGTGTCGGTTCCCGCCTGCCGTGGATGCGGTTCGGCCGGATGCGCGACATCGGTCGATGTCGCATCGAGTTCGGTCGGGGCCGGGAAGGGCGCTGGCGTACCCGACAGGTGAACGATGCCGGCTTCCGTGGCCGGGAGTGCGAGCGGAATCAGCGGCCCGGTGCGGACGGTCTCGACGCTGTGCTGCAGCGACGGATCGACGCCGGCGTCGAGCCACGGCGCCCACATGTCCCAGCCTTCGGGCTTGTAATCGGACTCGGATGGCGACCCGGCCGGAGCGTCGGCGGTGAACAGCCGTGCGGGCGGGGCCTGATGGTGTGCGTGGGTGTCGTCCTGCGCAGCCGCCGCCTCGGTCAGTGCCGGTTCGGGCTGCTGCGCGTGCTCGGGAACGAGCGATTCGGACGCGTTGAAGACTTCGTGGCAATGGCCGCAGCGCACGAGCCCTTCATGCAGCGAGAGCTGTTCCTGCTGCAGCCGGAAGACGGTTTCGCAATGAGGGCAGCGCGTCGCAAGAAGCATGTCGAGCCGGGCGGCCTGCTGGCCAGAGTGAAGGACAGCGCTATTCTAATGGCTTTCGCGCCGGGTTCCGGCGAGGCATACCCAACCTTCGTGTTCGCGCCAGACCGAGATGTCGACGTAGCGCGCATAAACGGCCGCGACTTCGTCCGCCTGGCGCGCGAGCACGCCCGACAGCGCGATGCGCCCGCCCGGTTTGACCTTCGATGCGAGCATCGACGCCATCAGCTTCAGCGGGTTCGACAGGATGTTCGCGACGACGATGTCGAACTCGCCGTCCGGGCATGCGTCGGGCAGCCCGTACGTGACTTCCGCACGGTTGCGCTCGCTGTTCTGGCGCGCCGACTCGACGGCCTGCGGATCGATGTCGATGCCGATCACGGGGTTCGCCCCGCATTTCTTCGCGAGGATCGCGAGGATGCCCGAGCCGCAGCCGTAGTCGAGCACCGACTGGCCGGGCTTCACCGACTGCTCGAGCCACTCCATGCACAGGCGCGTAGTGGGGTGGCTGCCGGTGCCGAATGCGAGGCCCGGATCGAGTTCGAGGACGAGCGCGTCGGGATCGGGTGCATCGTGCCACGACGGTACGACCCAGATCCGCTCGCCGATCGGGATCGGCTCGAATTGCGATTGCGTGAGCCGCACCCAGTCCTGCTCCTCGACTTCGCGGACGACGAACGTCGGCGTGTCGGCGATGCCGATCTCGTTTGCAGCCGCGGCGAGCAGCACGGCCGGCTCATGGTCGGCCGACAGCAGCGCAACCACGCGCGAGTGCTGCCACGCGGTGCGGTCGGGCACGAGGCCCGGCTCGCCGAAGAGCGGCTGTTCGTCGGGCGTGTCGGCGTCGGCGTCCTCGACGGACACCGACAGCGCGCCGAGGTCGAGCAGCGCGTCGGACAGCGCCTCCGCATGCTCACGGGCCAGTTCGACGACGAGTTCGCGATAGCTCATGCTTACGCTTCTTCCGGTGCGACCTGCTGCTTTTGCGCGAGCCGGTTTTCGAGGTAGTGGATGCTGGTGCCGCCTTCGACGAACTTCGAGTCGATCATCAGCTCGCGGTGCAGCGGGATGTTGGTCTGGATGCCTTCGACGACCATTTCCGACAGCGCGATGCGCATCCGGCGGATCGCCTGCTCGCGCGTCGCGCCGTAGGTGATCAGCTTGCCGATCATCGAATCATAGTTCGGCGGCACGAAATAGCCATTGTAGGCATGCGAGTCGACGCGCACGCCGGGGCCGCCCGGCGTATGCCACGACGTGATCCGGCCCGGCGACGGCGTGAACTTGAACGGATCTTCGGCGTTGATCCGGCATTCGATCGCATGTCCGCGGAACTGGATGTCGCGCTGGCGCAGCGTGAGCTTCTCGCCGGCCGCGATGCGGATCTGTTCCTGCACGATGTCGACGCCCGTGATCAGCTCCGATACCGGGTGCTCGACCTGCACGCGCGTGTTCATCTCGATGAAGTAGAACTCGCCGTTTTCGTACAGGAATTCGAACGTGCCCGCACCGAGGTAGCCCATCTTCTTGCATGCGTCCGCGCAGCGGTCGCCGATGCGGTCGATCAGGCGGCGCGGAATGCCGGGCGCCGGCGCTTCCTCGATCACCTTCTGGTGGCGGCGCTGCATCGAGCAATCGCGTTCGCCGAGCCAGATCGCGTTCTTGTACGCGTCCGACAGCACCTGGATCTCGATGTGGCGCGGGTTCTCGAGGAACTTCTCCATGTACACCTGCGGGTTGCCGAACGCACGGCCGGCTTCCTCGCGGGTCATGTTGACCGCGTTGACGAGCGCAGCCTCGGTGTGCACGACGCGCATCCCGCGCCCGCCACCGCCGCCTGCCGCCTTGATGATGACCGGATAGCCGATCGCGCGCGCAATCTTGACGATCTCCTTCGGATCGTCCGGCAACGCGCCTTCCGAGCCCGGCACGCACGGCACGCCGGTCTTGATCATCGTCTGCTTCGCGGTGACCTTGTCGCCCATCATCCGGATCGTTTCCGGGCGCGGGCCGATGAACGTGAAGCCGGACTGCTCGACGCGCTCCGCGAAATCGGCGTTTTCCGACAGGAAGCCGTAGCCGGGGTGGATCGCTTCGGCGTCGGTGACTTCCGCGGCGCTGATCAGCGCCGGCATGTTCAGGTAGCTCAGGTTCGACGGGGCCGGGCCGATACAGACGGCTTCGTCCGCGAGGCGCACGTACTTGGCTTCCTTGTCGGCTTCCGAGTAGACGACCACCGTCTTGACGCCGAGCTCGCGGCACGCGCGCTGGATGCGCAGCGCGATTTCACCGCGGTTGGCAATGAGGATTTTTTCAAACATAGCGAGTATTCGTCTCTTCGAGGGGCGCGCGAACGGCGCCTGGCGAGCATCGGCGGCGCGCGGCCGGCAGGGCCGCGCGGCGGGCTTAGCCGATCACGAAAAGCGGCTGGCCGTATTCGACGGCCTGGCCGTTCTCGACGAGGATTTCCTTGATCACGCCGGCTTTGTCCGACTCGATCTCGTTGAGCAGCTTCATCGCTTCGATGATGCAGATCGTCTGGCCTTCCTTGACCGTGTCGCCGACCTGGACGAACGGGTCCGCGCCCGGCGACGGCGCGCGATAGAACGTGCCGACCATCGGCGACGTCACGACGTGGCCCTGCGGGACGGCCGGTGCGGCAGCGCCGCCTGCGGCCGGCGCGGCAGCGCCTTCGGCCGGCAGCGCGGCCGACGGAGCGGGCGCGCTGACTTGCGGGGCATACCCAGCCGTCGGCTGCACATAGACCGGCGGTGCGTTCTTGACGATGCGCACCTTGCCTTCGCCTTCCGTCACTTCCAGCTCGGAGATGCCGGATTCGGAAACGAGGTCGATCAGAGTTTTCAGCTTACGAAGATCCATCGGGAATTCCCCTTTCAATACGTGAAAGCGCCGGTTAGGGGCCGGCGCTGAATCTAGATCGCGAAATCAGCCGCGCGACGTGCCTTGCAGCTTGTCCAGCGCGTACTCGAGCGCGTACAGATAACCTTTCCAGCCGAGCCCGCAGATCACGCCTTCGGCCTGGTCGGAAAAGTAGGAGTGGTGCCTGAACGCTTCGCGGCGATGCACGTTCGACAGGTGAACCTCGACGAACGGGATGCCAACGCCGGCGATCGCGTCCCGGATCGCGACGCTCGTGTGCGTATACGCGGCCGGATTGATCAGGATGAAATCGGTCTGTTCCTCCCGCGCGGCCTGGATGCGGTCGACCAGCGCACCTTCATGGTTGCTCTGGAACGACGACAGCTCGGCGCCGGCTTCCCGGGCACGTGCGGCAAGCGCCTGATCGATCTGCGCGAGCGTGACGCGGCCGTACACCTCCGGTTCCCGGGTGCCGAGAAGGTTCAGGTTGGGGCCGTGCAGCACCAGCAATCGTGTCATGGTCGCTTCTATTTCTGCGGAATTGCGCGAACTTTAGCGCTATTTAGAGAAATTTGTCTAGTTTTGCCGAACGGCCGGGCGCGCCGGACCTGCAAGAATTACCGGCATGGGCGCAAAGTATCAGCGAATTCACGCGAAATTGCGGCGATCGACAGGCAAATCGCCGCCAACGTGCGGGCCGCCGTTCGGGCCGGTTACAGCGCGTCGAGCGTCTTTTTCAGCTCGGCCGGTTGGATTTGTCCCAATTTTGTCTCGCGAATCTTGCCGGTTTCGTCGATCACGACTGTAAACGGCAACGCGCCGGCGGTATTTCCAAAATTGCGGGCCAGATCGGCGCCCGCATAACCGCTGACGAAGACCGGATAGTCGACCTTCACTTTCTGCAGAAAGTTCTTCACGTTCTGCTCGGAATCGACGCCGATCCCGATGAAACGGATGCCTTTCTGCTTGTACTGGTGTGACAGCGCGACGAGCTCGGGCATCTCCTCGACGCACGGGCCGCACCACGACGCCCAGAAATTGACGACGACCTTCTGGCCCTTGAAGGCCGCGAGCGTGGCCGGCTTGCCGTCGGTGCCCGTCAGCGACGACGCCCACAACTGGTCGACCGGGTTGCCGTGCACGGCGGGCGCGGCGACAGCGACGCCGTCGTCGGTGCTGCCGCGGAACCAGTGGCCGGCCGTGAGCCCGCCGGCAACGGCAGCGGCCGCGACGACCGCGAGCGCCAACATGCGTTTCATCATCATCGTTGAATCATTCCGGTTCGGAAGGGGCCTTGCCTGCTTCGATCAGCGCGCGCAGCGCGGCGGCATCCGCACGGGCGACGCGGCCGCGCGCGTCGGCCTTGACCGCGCCGCGCAGGTCGTCGCTCGCATAGAGCGCGAGGTGGATGCCGATCGCATCCACGTCGCGCCGCGGGCGCCACAGGAAACTGAGCGTCTCGACGTCGGCGCGGCCCGCGAAGTGCCGCGTCTCCGACACGTCATACTGGACATTCTGGTTCAGCAGGTAGATGGCGACGTCCTTCGGGTTGTCGGTGAATGCCTGCAAATGGATATCCGAATGGGCGTTCGCGGTGCCGTTCAGCACGGCACCCGTCACATAAGGATGGAACTCGGCGAGCCGGCGCATCCAGTCGAGCGCGATCTCGCGCAGGCGGCGCAGTTCGTCCGGCTGCGTGTCGCTCTGGAACAGTGCGAGGTACTCGCGCAGTTCTTCCTCGATCTGGTCGTTATCCGGCAGCCATTCGCCGGCAACGCGCGTATCGCCCAGCAACTGGCGCGCGGCCTTGCGTTTCGCGCCGGCGTAGTCGAGGCCGTCCTCCGCGATCAGGCGGGCGGCGGACTGGGCGATTTCCTCGCGGACGCGCCGCGGGTCGAGAAGGGATTTGCGAGACATGATCCGGCAATCATACTCGATCGCCGAAGCGCCAGAGCGCGGGTGCGGCGGGCTGCCGCCTGGCGTACGGGCGGCGTTCGCTCGCATCGTTCGGGCCGCCGGGCAGTGCAGGCCGTCAGTTACAATAGCCATCTTTGTGTCGCGGCAAAAGTCGTTGGCCAGGCGCCGGTCGCGCGGCCCGTCCGGCGCGCCGCACACGCATCCTTTCCGAATCGACGGCGCCCGGCGGCGCGAAAGCATTCACTCTATGCACATCCACATTCTTGGCATCTGCGGCACCTTCATGGGCGGTCTCGCCGTACTCGCGCGCGAGGCGGGCCACACGGTGACGGGTTGCGACGCGGGCGTCTATCCGCCGATGAGCACGCAGCTCGAGGCGCAGGGCATCACGCTGATCGAGGGCTACGGCGCCGAGCAGATCGACCTGAAACCGGACCTGTTCGTGATCGGCAACGTCGTCACACGCGGCAATCCGCTGATGGAGGCGATCCTCGATCGCGGCCTGCCGTACGTGTCGGGCCCGCAGTGGCTCGGCGAGCACGTACTGGCCGGCAAATGGGTGCTCGCGGTCGCGGGTACGCACGGCAAGACGACCACGTCGTCGATGCTTGCGTGGCTGCTCGAGGACGCGGGCCTGAACCCGGGTTTCCTGATCGGTGGCGTGCCGCTGAACTTCGGCATATCGGCGCGGCTCACCGATTCGAGCTTCTTCGTGATCGAGGCCGACGAGTACGACACCGCGTTCTTCGACAAGCGCTCGAAGTTCGTCCACTACCGGCCGCGCACCGCGGTGCTGAACAACCTTGAATTCGATCACGCGGACATCTTCCCGGATCTCGCCGCGATCGAGACGCAATTCCACCACCTCGTGCGCACCGTGCCGGGCGTTGGCCGGATCGTGACGAACGGCCGCTCGGACGCACTCGAGCGCGTGCTGGCGCGCGGCTGCTGGAGCGAGGTCGAGCGCTTCGGCGTCGACGGCGGCTGGCAGGCGCTGCCGGCCGAGGACGGCGTGCCGGTCGACGAGCGCTTCGCGGTGTATTCGCAGGCCGAGCGCGTCGGCGAAGTCGCGTGGCAGGTGCAGGGCGATCACAACCGGATGAACGCGCTGGCAGCGATTGCCGCTGCACGCCATGTCGGCGTACCGCCCGCGCAGGCGGCCGTTTCGCTCGCGTCGTTCCGCAACGTGAAGCGCCGGATGGAAGTGCGCGGCAGCGTCGACGGCGTGACCGTCTACGACGATTTCGCGCACCATCCGACCGCGATCGAAACCACGATCGCCGGCCTTCGTGCACGCATCGGCCGCCAGAATGCCCGCATCCTCGCCGTGCTCGAGCCGCGCTCGAACACGATGAAGCTCGGCGTGATGAAGTCGCAATTGCCGGCGAGCCTCGCCGATGCCGATCTCGTGTTCGGCTACGGCGCACCGACCGGGCGCGACGCGCTCGGCTGGAATCTCGCCGAAGCGCTGGCGCCGCTCGGCGATCACGCGCGCGCGTTCGACGACCTGCACCTGCTGGTGAAGGCGGTGGTCGAGGCCGCGCGCCCGGGCGACCACGTGCTCGTGATGAGCAACGGCGGTTTCGGCGGCGTGCACCAGAAGCTGCTCGACGCGCTCGGGAGCCGCACGTGATCCTGTATCTGCACGGCTTCCGGTCGTCGCCGGAATCGCAGAAGTCACGGCAGCTCGCCGCGCGCATGGCCGAACTCGGCCGCACCGACGAGTGGCGGTGCCCGTCGCTGTCGGTGTCGCCGCTGGAGGCGATCGCGGTCGCGGAAGCCGAGGTGGCCGGTGCGCGCGACGTCACCGTCGTCGGCAGCTCGCTCGGTGGCTATTACGCGACGTGGCTGGCCGAAAAGCACGGCTGGAAGGCCGTGCTGCTGAATCCGGCCATCGTGCCGCAGCGCGATCTCGAGCAGCACCTGGGCGAACAGCCGCTGTACCACGGCGGTGGCACGATCGTCGTCGAGCGTCGCCACCTGCATGAACTCGACGCGCTGCGCGTGCCGGCGATCACGCGTGCCGAACGCTACTATCTGTTCGCGGCGACCGGCGACGAAGTGCTCGACTACCGCGAGATGCTGGCCCATTACCCAGGTGCGAAAACGCGCGTGATCGAAGGCAGCGATCACGGAATCAGCGAATTTGCCGACTATGTCGACGACGTTCTCGCCTTTTGCGACGGAAAGACGTCATAAACCGGCCGTGTGCCGATCGAATCCCCATCATCATGCGGTGCCGCCGATGCGGCGCCGGGCAGTCTGAACGAGAGTACTGAGTGAACGTTTTCTTCGAGGAATCGGGCAGTTTCAAGGCGGGCAGCGTGCTGTCGCGCCAGGGCGATGCATTTCAGGTCGAGTTGCCGGGCGGGCGGCGGGCGAAGGTGCGCGCGAAAGACGTGCTGATCGAGTTCGAGAAGCCGGCCGCGGGCGAGCTGATGCAGGAGGCCGACACGGCCGCGCAGCAGATCGACCTGGATTTCCTGTGGGAATGCGCGCCGGCCGACGAGTTTGCGTATACGGCGCTGGCCGCCGAGTACTTCGGCGCGACGTACGGCCCGGTCGAGCGCGCGGCGCTGGTGCTGCGGCTGCATGGTTCGCCCGTCTACTTCCGCCGCAAGGGGCGCGGCCAGTACCAGCGCGCGCCGGAAGAGCAGCTCAAGATGGCGCTCGCGTCGCTCGAGCGCAAGCGCCAGCAGGCGCTGGTCCAGGCGCAGTATGAAGAGGAGCTGAAGGCCGGCAAGCTGCCGGAAGCATTCGCGGGCAAGGTGCTCGGGCTGCTGACGCGGCCGGACAAGAACGCGATCGAATACAAGGCGATGGAAGCGGCGGCCGGCGCGCGTGGCGTGTCGCCGGCGCGACTGATGCTCGACTGCGGCGGCATCGCGTCGCCGCGCGCGCTGCACGAGGCGCGCTTCCTCGCCGAATTCTTCCCGCACGGCACGGGCTTTCCGCCCGTCACGGTCGGCGCACTGCCGGACGACCTGCCGCGCGCGAACGTCGAGGCGTTCTCGATCGACGACATCACGACGACCGAAATCGACGACGCGTTCTCGGTCGAGCACCTGTCGGACGGCCGTGTGCGGATCGGCGTGCACATCGCGGCGCCGGCGCTCGGCATCGTGCGCGGCGACGCGGTCGACGCGATCGCGCGCACGCGCCTGTCGACCGTCTACATGCCGGGCGACAAGATCACGATGCTGCCGGACAACGTCGTTGACGTGTTCACGCTGAAGGAAGGCGATTACCGTCCGGCGCTGTCGCTGTACATCATCGTCAACCGCGAAACGCAGGAGATCGTCGCGAACGAGACGCGCGCCGAGCTCGTGTTCGTGAAGAACAACCTGCGCCACAACACGCTCGACGAGCTCGTCAACGAAGAGACGCTCGCGGCCGGCACCGGCGACTATCCGCACAAGGACGACATCGCCGTGCTGTGGCCGCTCGCGCAGGCGCTGTTCGAGAAGCGCCAGGTCGCGCGCGCGGGCTACGGCCTGAAGCGCGAGGTGCAGCGCAACACCGACTACAACTTCTACGTCGAAGGCGAGCACGTGTCGATCACGCCGCGCCGCCGCGGGTCGCCGCTCGACCTGATCGTGTCGGAGCTCGCGATCCTCGCGAACTCGACCTGGGGCGCGTTCCTGCACGACCACACGGTGCCGGGCATCTACCGCTCGCAGCGCGGCTTCGGCGCGCCGGGCCCGAAGCGCACGCGGATGCAGACGACGGCCGCGCCGCACGAGGGCCTCGGCGTCGCGCAGTACGCGTGGAGCACGTCGCCGCTGCGCCGCTACGTCGACCTCGTAAACCAGTGGCAGCTGCTCGCGTGCGTGCAGCACGGCGTCACCGCGAAGCTTGCCGCGCCGTTCAAGCCGAAGGACGCCGACCTGTACGCAGTCGTGCAGGGCTTCGACGATACGTACACGGCCTACGCCGACTACCAGCGCCGGATGGAGTACTTCTGGTGCTTGCGCTGGCTCGCGCAGGAGCAGAAGAAGCAGGTCGTCGCGAGCGTCGTGAAGGGCGATCTCGTGCGCCTCGAGGAAATTCCGCTGCTGCTGCACGTGCCGGGGCTCGGCGTGCATGCGCGCGGCACGCGTGTGCTGCTCGATGTGATGTCGCTCGACGAACTGACGATCGAGGCGTCGGTACGCCTCCTGAACGTGCTGGACGCGCCGACCGTGACGAGCGGCGACGCGGCCGAGGAAGAGGATGACGCCGAAGGCGGCGACGACACGCTGGTCGACGCGGAAGACGCATCGGCGGAAGCCGAGGCGGAAGCGCTGGCCGAAGCCGACGGCGCGGCGGCAGAAGCCGGCGGCGAAGCCGCTGGCGGCAACGACGGCGAAGAGGGGCGCGCATCATGAACGCGATGGCGTCGACGAGCGGCGCCGACCGCTATGTCGTGTTCGGCAACCCGGTGGCGCACAGCAAGTCGCCGTTCATCCACGCGCAGTTCGCCGCGCAGACGGGTGAGCCGATCGAGTACGCGCACCGGCTCGCGCCGGTCGACGGCTTCGAGGCGGCCGTGCGCGCGTTCGTCGCCGAAGGCGGCCGCGGTGCGAACGTGACGGTGCCGTTCAAGCTCGACGCACATGCGCTGGCCGACTCGCTGTCGCCGCGCGCGGCGGCGGCCGGCGCGGTGAACACGTTGCGCATCGATGCCGACGGCCATATCCACGGCGACAACACCGACGGCGTCGGCCTTGTGCGCGACATCGAACAAAATCTCGGCGTGTCGCTCGCGGGCGCACGCATCCTGCTGCTCGGCGCGGGCGGTGCGGCGCGCGGCGTCGTGCTGCCGCTGCTCGACCGTGCGCCGCTCGCGATCGCGATCGTGAACCGTACCGCGAGCAAGGCCGAAGCGCTCGTCGGCCAGTTCATGCAGGCCGCGCACGACGCGGGCTGCACGCTCGCGGGCGGTGGTCCCGACGTGGTGCGCGCGGAGCCGTACGACGTGGTGATCAACGCGACGGCCGGCAGCCTCGATGCCGCACTGCCGGAATGCGACGCGGCCGCGTTCGGCGCGGGCACGCTCGCGTACGACATGATGTACGGCGCGCAGCCGACCGTGTTCATGCAGCACGCGGCGTCGCTCGGCGCGCGCACGGCCGATGGGCTCGGGATGCTGGTCGAGCAGGCGGCCGAATCGTTCTACATCTGGCGCGGCGTGCGGCCGGACGGTGCACCGGTGCTGGCCGCGCTGCGCCAGGCGCTCGCGGCGAGCTGACCGGAGCGCGGCCCGTGGTGGCGGTGAGCAGCACGCAGCGCACGCAATCGGTGAGCCTCGCTCGCTGGATTGCCTATGCGGGATCGGTGTTCGCGGGCGCGTGGCTCGCGACGCAGCTGTTCTATCTCGCGCAGATCGCGCTGTGGTCGTTCGTGAACCCGGGCTCGACCGCGTTCATGCGCACCGATGCGTGGTGGCTGTCGCGCGCGACGCCGCCCGCGCAGATCCAGCACCAGTGGGTGCCGTATGACCAGATCTCGCGCAACCTGAAGCGCGCGCTGATCGCCTCCGAAGACTCGACCTTCGCGACCAACAACGGCTACGACGTCGACGCGATCCTGCAGGCGTGGGAGAAGAACAAGGCGCGCGGCAAGATCGTCGCGGGCGGCTCGACGATCACGCAGCAGCTCGCGCGCAACCTGTTCCTGTCGCGCGAGAAGAGCTACATCCGCAAGGGGCAGGAGCTCATCATCACGTGGATGCTCGAAGCGGTGCTCGACAAGGAGCGCATCTTCGAGATCTACCTGAATTCGGTCGAATGGGGCCGCGGCGTGTACGGCGCCGAGGCGGCCGCACGCTATTACTACAAGGTCCCCGCGAGCCGGCTCGGCGCGTGGCAGTCGGCGCGCCTCGCGGTGATGCTGCCGAAGCCGCGCTGGTTCGACGCGCATCGCGGCTCGGCCTACCAGGCGCAGCGCGCGGCGGTCATCGCGCGCCGGATGGGCACGGCCGAACTGCCGCAATCGGAGTGAGCGGCGCGAGCGCGCCGCCGCGTTGTCCGTTCCGATGCCCATGCGCCATTGGTGCACTGCAGCGCATTCGTGTCACGCGCATTTCGGGCCACATCCATTAGACGAATCCGTCTATTTCGTCTTGCTGATCAATTCTCGCGACCGTGCGAGTTTGTTCGCCGATATGGCACGAAATCCGCCCTTTTTTAGTCGTCGCGGGTAAACGCGAAAGTCACTGAAAGCGACGTGAAATGCAACGTTTCACGATTCGAAGCATTCCTGAAAGGTGTGCGCCGCACCCTCCGCCAGCCAAATATTTCAAAATTTTTCAAAGCTGACGGGCTCGCGTATATTGGCCAGCGCCTCGGCTTATCGGCCGCAATCGAGGCGGGGGGCGGCTTATCCGGCTGCTCGACACAAAAAACATCCGAGAGAAGGAAAGCAACGATGCCAGCGAGCAAAGCGAAGCTGTTGTTGGGGGTGGTGTTTTCTTCGCTGATTCTGACGGCCTGCAACGACGACGTGACATCGTCCGCTGCTGCGAGCGCCGACAATTCAGCCGATCCCGCCGCTCAGGTGGACAAGGCGTACAACGATCCCAATAGTTATTCGTCGAGCGCGACTGCGTCGCTCGATGCCTCCGCCGCGGTCGAAAAAGCGGCCGTCACGCATCATCAGATCACGCTGAACGGCAAGACGATCCGGTACACGGCCACGGCCGGCCACCTCGTCGCGCGCAACCCGCAGACGGGCGCGCCCGAAGCGTCGTTCTTCTACGTCGCCTACACGGCCGACAACCAGCCGGCGGCGAAGCGGCCCGTGACGTTCCTGTACAACGGCGGCCCGGGCTCGGCCTCGGTGTGGCTGCACCTCGGCTCGTTCGGCCCGCGCCGGATCCAGACCGGCGACCCGAACGCGAACACGTCGACGTTCCCGTTCGTCGACAACCAGGAAAGCCTGCTCGACACGACCGACCTCGTGTTCGTCGATGCGATCGGCACGGGCTTCTCCGAAGCGATCGCGCCGAACACGAACCAGACGTTCTGGGGCGTCGACCAGGACGGCGGCGCGTTCCGTGATTTCGTCACGCGCTACCTGGCCGTGAACCAGCGCAGCGCTTCGCCGAAATACCTGTTCGGCGAATCGTACGGCACGCCGCGCACCGACGTGCTCGCGAACCTGCTCGAGACGGCCGGCGTGAAGCTCGACGGCGTCGTGCTGCAGTCGTCGATCCTGAACTACAACACGAACTGCGACATGGCGAGCGACTACATCGGCAACTCGAACAACGGATCGAGCCCGGTGAGCTGCGCGGGCTTCGTGCCGTCGTACGGAACCGTCGGTGCGTACTACCAGCTCGACAATCCGAACCCGTCGAACCTGCCGCAGTATGCGGACCAGATGCGCCTGCTGACGGCCGGCAGCTACGCGCCCGCCGTGAACGCGTATCTCGCGAGCCATACGCCGCCGCCGCCGAACCTCGTCACGACGATGGTGAATGCGACGGGCGTGAAGCAGTCGCTGTGGAATGCGGACTTCAACGTGGTCCCGACCTTCTTCGACAACAGCTTCCAGCTGTCGCTGGTCCCGGGCACGCTGATCGGCCGCTACGACGCGCGCGTGAACGTGCCGGTGTCGAGCCCGCTCGCGGCCGACGGCGATCCGTCGAGCTCGTTCATCACGAAGCCGTTCACCGACACGATCGGCAAGTACCTGCCGAACGAGCTGAAGTACACCGCGCAGTCGGCCTACTCGGTGAGCAGCAATGCGATCAACACGTGGGACTGGACGCACGACGGGCTCGCGATGCCCGACACGATCCCCGACCTCGCCGCGGCGCTGACGCTGAATCCGCAACTGAAGGTGCTGTCGCTGAACGGGTATCACGACATCGCGACGCCGTTCTACCAGACCGAGCTCGACCTCGCGCGGCTCGGGACGCAGCCGAACCTGACGATCAAGGACTATCAGGGCGGACACATGGTCTATCTCGACGATACGTCGCGTCCGCAGGAGAAAGCCGACCTCGTGACCTTCTACAACGCGGCCGCGCACTGATGCGATGTGCGAGGCCGGCGACGCGCGCCCGTGACGGCGCCGCTCGCCGGCCGTCGACGACCTCATTCCAGACTGGAGCCTGATATGAAGAAACGTTTCATCGTCGCTGCCGCGGCGCTTGCATGCGCCGGCGCCACAGCATCCGTATCCGCGTTCGCGCAGGCGAGCGACGCCGCCGCACCGGCGCGTGCGCGCCAGGCGCAGCTCGGCGATCCGTACGTGCCGCCGGCCGCGCGCAAGGCGACCGCCGGCACGCAGACGACGGGCGCCGCGCTGCACGCGCAGGTCGTGCGCAAGCTCGCGAGCCAGTTCAGCGCGGCCGACACGCAGAACACGGGTGCGATCACCGAGTCGCAGGCGCGGGCGGCCGGCCTCGGCTATGTCGCGAACCACTTCCGGCAGATCGATGCGGGCGGCAGCGGCCGCGTGTCGTTCGCGGACGTGCAGCGCTACATGCAGGCACGCAGCACGAGCACCCAGCAGTAAGCGCGGCGCGTCGTGAACAAACGGGGGCGGAACCTGCGGCACGGCGGGTTCCGCCCCCGTGCTCATGGCGCGGCCGTTGCGTCGCGCTCCTGGCCGGTTTTCGCCGAATTCTCATTATCTGGACAACGCACTCAAATATTGGAGACGAGTGCGTGCGCTCCTACAATCCGAAGCACATCGACAGCTTCGGACCCACGCATCGCGCGGCGCCCGTCGCACACGGAGACACCTTCCATGAAGTTCGCCGGGCGCTTTACTCGGTGCATCGACCGCCGCCACGCCGCAGCACGGGACCTCGTTCCGGCGCCGCGCGGATGGCTTCACCGATTCCGTTGAAGAAGCCCGTTCCATGACCAAGATGCCCGATTCCCTTGCCCTCGACGCCCGGCGCGCGACGCCGGACGATGTATCGCTGACCGACAGCATCGGCGCGACCAGCACGCCGCTCGATCTCGCCGCGCAGCAGGCCGGCACGCAGACGCTGCTGCGCGGCCTCGCGATCCTCGAGGCGATCGCGAACGGCGCGCGCGACATGCGGGCGATCGGCGCGGCGCTCGGCACGACGCGCAGCACGACGCACCGTCTCGTCAGCAGCCTCGTGCAGGCGCGCTACCTGCGCCAGGTGCAGGGCGGCTACCTGCTCGGCCCGAAGCTGATCGAGCTCGGCACGATCGCGCTGGAGCAGATGCCGCTCACCGCGGTGGCGCGGCCGCATCTCGAAGCGCTCGCGGAAGCGACGCTCGACACGATCCACCTCGGCGTGCGCGACGGCGACGACGTGCTGTACATCGACAAGATTCCCGGCACGCGCGGCCTCGAGATGCGCTCGCGCGTCGGCCACCGGATGCCGCTCGCGTCGACCGGCATCGGCAAGGCGATGATGCTCGACCTCGATCCCGACCTGTGGCGCTCGCTGTTCGAAGCCGCGCGGCGCGCGCTGGCCGGCGTCAATTTCAAGCCCGACAACCGGCCCGAGACGAACGCGTTCCTGCAGCGCATGGCCCATTACGCGGCCGGCGGCTATACGTTCGACCTCGAGGAGAACGAGGCGTCGATCCGCTGCGTTGCCGCACCGATCCGCGATGCGTCGGGTGCGGTCGTCGCGGCCGTGTCGGTCGCCAGCACCATTCCGTACATGCCGCACGACCGGATGGACGAACTGATTCCGCTCGTGCAGCGCGAAGCGCGAGCCATTTCCGCGGAACTGGGCTGGAGCCCGCCGCAGGGTACCCGCAGGATCAAACGATGACCACTTCGACCCGGCCCGTTCCGGTTGCCAGCACCGCCGCCCCGTCGCTGATCGCGCTCGACTGGGGTACGACGTCGCTGCGCGCTTACCTGTACGACGCGCACGGCGCGCTGCTCGACACGCGCAGCCGCGCGGCGGGCGTCATGCATGTGCCGGGCGGCGGCGCGCGCGCGTTCGACGCCGTGTTCGAGGAAGCATGCGGCGACTGGCTCGACCGCACGCCCGGCCTGCCGGTGCTCGCCGCCGGGATGGTCGGCAGCGCGCAGGGCTGGCGCGAGGCGCCGTACGTCGCCGTGCCGGCCGGTGCCAACGCACTCGTCGCGGGCCTCATCACGGTGACGACGTCGCGCGGCGCGACGGTCTCGATCGTGCCGGGCGTGATCGCGACGGGCGAACTGCCCGACGTGATGCGCGGCGAAGAAACGCAGATATTCGGTGCACTCGCGAGCGATCCCACGCTTGGCGCCGATCGTTCAGGGGTACTGATCGGCTTGCCGGGCACGCATGCGAAATGGGCGTGGGTGAAGGACGGGTTGATCGAGCGTTTCCAGACCTTCATGACGGGCGAGCTGTTCGCGGTGCTGCGCGACCACACGATCCTCGGCCGCACGATGCGCGCGGGCGCTTCGCCGGATCGCGACGCGTTCGTGCGCGGCGTGTCGGTCGCGCGCGGCGCGCAGCGCACGGGGCTGCTCGCGACGATCTTCAGCACGCGCACGCTGGGGCTGACCGACCGGCTTGCGCCCGACGCGCAGGGCGACTACCTGTCCGGCCTGCTGATCGGCCATGAGCTCAACGCGCTCGACGCGATGCTCGCGGAGCGCGGCATCGCGCTCGCGGACCAGCCGCTGCTGCTGATCGGCGACGACGGCTTGTGTTCGCGCTACGTCGATGCGCTCCAGGTATTCGGCCATGCGCATGCGCGTGTCGCCGCGCATGCGACCGAGCTCGGCCTGTGGCGGATCGCGTCGCGCGCCGGGCTCGTGCGCGCGGACGGCGAGCCCGTCTGCGCCGACCAATGAACTGCTTGCAGAGGAAACTTCGATGCCGTCCGACCTGACATTGCCCGCGCCGTACACGCCCCACGCCGCATTGATGCGTGCGTTCGATGCGTGTCCGCTGATCGCGATCATGCGCGGCATCACGCCCGCCGAAGCGGCCGACCATGGCCGTGCGCTGTATGAAGCCGGGTTCCGGATCGTCGAGGTGCCGCTCAACTCGCCGGATCCGTTCGACAGCATCGCGGCGCTGCGGCGCGCATTGCCCGACGACATGATCGTCGGCGCGGGCACCGTGCTGCGTGCCGAGTATGTCGACCGCGTGCAGGATGCGGGCGGCGCGCTGATCGTGATGCCGCACAGCGACGCGGCCGTGATCCGCCGCGCGCGCGAGCGCGGCCTCGCGAGCGCACCGGGCGTCGCGACGCCGACCGAAGCGTTCGCGGCACTCGCGAACGGTGCCGACGTGTTGAAGATGTTCCCTGCCGAACAGCTCGGCGTGGTGGTCGTGAAGGCGTGGCGCGCGGTGATCGACCGTGCCGTGCCGCTGATCCCGGTCGGCGGGATTTCGCCCGACAACATGGAGCCGTTCCTCAGCGCCGGCGCGAACGGCTTCGGGCTCGGCTCGGCGCTGTACCGGCCCGGCCAGTCGGCCGACACGACGGCGGCGAACGCACGCGCGTTCCAGGCCGGCCTGCGCGTCGCGCGCGGCGGAGCGGCATGATGGGCCGCCTCGCGGGCAAGGTCGCGATGGTGACGGGCGCGGGCCGCGGCATCGGCGCCGCGATCGCCCGCGCGTTCGTTCGCGAGGGCGCGGCCGTCGCGCTCGTCGATCTCGACTTCCCGCAGGCGCAGCACACGGCCGCCGCGATTGCACGCGAATTCGACGGCGCGCGCGTGCTGCCGCTGCAGGCCGACGTCGCGCGGCAGGATGCGGTGCGCGATGCGCTCGCCCAGGCCGAAGCGGCGTTCGGCCCGCTCGACGTGCTCGTGAACAACGCGGGCATCAACGTGTTCGCCGATCCGCTGACGATGACCGACGACGACTGGCGCCGCTGCTTCGCGGTCGATCTCGACGGCGTGTGGCACGGCTGCCGCGCGGCGCTGGAAGGGATGGTCGAGCGCGGTCGCGGCAGCATCGTGAACATCGCGTCGACGCATGCATTCAGGATCATCCCGGGCTGCTTTCCGTACCCGGTCGCGAAGCACGGCGTGCTTGGTCTCACGCGTGCGCTCGGCATCGAATACGCGGCGCGCAACGTGCGCGTGAACGCGATCGCGCCGGGCTACATCGAGACGCAGCTCACGCGCGACTGGTGGGACGCGCAGCCCGACCCGGCTGCCGCGCGCGCCGAGACGCTCGCGCTGCAGCCGATGAAGCGGATCGGCAGGCCGGAGGAGGTCGCGATGACGGCCGTGTTTCTGGCGTCCGACGAGGCGCCGTTCATCAATGCCGCATGCATCACCGTCGACGGCGGGCGTGCGGCGCTGTACCACGACTGACGCAACGATTCGAAAGACCGCAACGTGCGACGGCCGCGCGCACGCTGCGTCGAAACCAACAAGCGGCTGCATCCTGTTCGATGAAAACAAGGAGACACTGGAGATGAAACGCAGAACGTTCGTAACGCTGGCCGCTGCGGCGGCGGTGGTGATGGGCAGCCCGGTCGCGCATGCGGCCGACCCGGTCAAGATCGGCTTCCTGGTGAAGCAGCCGGAAGAGCCGTGGTTCCAGGACGAGTGGAAATTCGCCGAGATCGCCGCGAAGCAGAAGGGCTTCACGCTCGTGAAGATCGGCGCGCCGTCCGGCGAGAAGGTGATGAGCGCGATCGACAACCTGTCCGCGCAGAAGGCGCAGGGCTTCATCATCTGCACGCCCGACGTGAAGCTCGGGCCGGGCATCGTCGCGAAGGCGAAGTCGCACAACCTGAAGATGATGACGGTCGACGACCGCCTCGTCGACGGCGCGGGCAAGCCGATCGAGTCGGTGCCGCACATGGGGATCTCCGCATACAACATCGGCAAGCAGGTCGGCGACGGCATCGCGGCCGAGATCAAGAAGCGCGGCTGGGACATGAAGGACGTCGGCGCGATCGACATCACCTACGAGCAGCTGCCGACCGCACACGACCGCACGAGCGGCGCGACCGACGCGCTGGTGGCCGCCGGCTTCCCGAAGGCGAACGTGATCGCGGCGCCGCAGGCGAAGACCGACACGGAAAACGCGTTCAACGCGGCGAACATCGCGCTCACGAAGAACCCGCAGTTCAAGCACTGGGTGGCGTACGGCCTGAACGACGAGGCCGTGCTCGGCGCGGTGCGCGCGGCCGAAGGGCGCGGCTTCAAGGCCGACAACATGATCGGCATCGGCATCGGCGGTTCCGATTCGGCGCTGAACGAGTTCAAGAAGCCGCAGCCGACGGGCTTCTACGGCACCGTGATCATCAGCCCGAAGCGCCACGGCGAGGAAACCTCGGACCTGATGTACGCGTGGATCACGCAGGGCAAGGCACCGCCGGCGCTGACGCTGACGACCGGCATGCTCGCGACGCGCGACAACGTGTCGAAGGTGCGCGACGAGATGGGGCTCGCGTCGAAGTAAGCGGCCCGCCGGCTGCCGCGGCGATGCGGCGGCCGGCGGTCGATCGATTCGGAAGCAGGGAGAGGGAGACGACGTGTCAGCGGCACTGCGTTTTGACAATATCGGCAAGGTATTCCCCGGCGTGCGCGCACTCGACGGCATTTCGTTCGACGTGCATGCGGGCGAGGTGCATGGCCTGATGGGCGAGAACGGCGCGGGCAAATCGACGCTGCTGAAGATTCTCGGCGGCGAATACCAGCCCGATGCGGGCAGCGTGCTGGTCGACGGCCAGCCCGTGCAGTTCGCGAATGCGGCCGCGTCGATCGCGGCCGGCATCGCGGTGATTCACCAGGAGCTGCAGTACGTGCCCGACCTGACGGTCGCGGAAAACCTGCTGCTCGGCCGCCTGCCGAACGCGTTCGGCTGGGTGAGGAAGCGCGAGGCGAAGCGCTACGTGCGCGAGCGGCTCGCGGCGATGGGCGTCGATCTCGATCCCGACGCGAAGCTCGGGCGGCTGTCGATCGCGCAGCGGCAGATGGTCGAGATCTGCAAGGCGCTGATGCGCAATGCGCGCGTGATCGCGCTCGACGAACCGACGAGCTCGCTGTCGCATCGCGAGACCGAGGTGCTGTTCAAGCTCGTCGACGACCTGCGTGCGCAGGGGCGCGCGCTGATCTACATCTCGCACCGGATGGACGAGATCTACCGGCTCTGCAACGCGTGCACGATCTTCCGCGACGGGCGCAAGATCGCGTCGCACGAGTCGCTCGCCGACGTGCCGCGCGAACGGCTCGTCGCCGAGATGGTCGGGCGCGAGATTTCGGATATCTATCATTACGCGCCGCGCACGCTCGGCGACGTGCGATTCTCCGCCGAAGGCATCGACGGCCATGCGCTGCGCGAACCCGCGAGCTTCTCGGTGCGCGCGGGCGAGATCGTCGGCTTCTTCGGGCTGGTGGGCGCGGGCCGCAGCGAGCTGATGCGGCTCGTATACGGCGCGGACCACCGGCGCGCGGGCGTGCTGACGCTCGACGGCGCGCGCATCGACGTGAAGCGCACCGGCGACGCGATCCGCCACGGCATCGTGCTGTGCCCCGAGGACCGCAAGGAAGAGGGGATCATCGCGATCGCGTCGGTCGCGGAGAACATCAACATCAGCTGCCGCCGCCATTCGCTGCGCGCGGGGCTGTTCATCAACCGCAAGGCCGAAAGCGAAACGGCCGACCGCTTCATCCAGCGGCTGAAGATCAAGACGCCGAACCGGCGCCAGAAGATCCGCTTCCTGTCGGGCGGCAACCAGCAGAAGGCGATCCTGTCGCGCTGGCTCGCCGAGCCCGACCTGAAGGTCGTGATCCTCGACGAGCCGACGCGCGGGATCGACGTCGGTGCGAAGCACGAGATCTACGACGTGATCTACCGGCTCGCGGAGCGCGGCTGCGCGATCGTGATGGTGTCGTCGGAACTCCCGGAAGTGCTCGGCGTGTCCGACCGCATCGTCGTGATGCGCGAAGGCCGGATCGCCGGCGAGCTGCCGCGCGAACAGGCGAACGAACACGCGGTGCTGAACCTCGCGCTGCCGCAGACGAGCGCGGTCGAGGCGGCCTGACGCGACCGCCTACGTCCGGATAAGCCCGGGACATTCGAATCGAACACGCGCGGCGCGGGCCGCGCGATGCAGGAGCAGGAGACACACCATGCAAGCCAACGAAAACCTTGCCAGCGCCGCCGTGAAGCCATCGGCCGACGCGCTGGTTCCACAGCAGAGCGACCGCCAGAAGTGGTGGCAGCACCTGACCGAATACAGCCTGATCGCGATCTTCGCGGTGATGTTCATCACGATGTCGCTGACCGTCGATCACTTCTTCTCGATCGACAACATGCTCGGCCTCGCGCTGTCGATCTCGCAGATCGGCATGGTCGCGTGCACGATGATGTTCTGCCTCGCGTCGCGCGACTTCGACCTGTCGATCGGCTCGACCGTCGCGTTCTCCGGCGTGCTGTGCGCGATGGTGCTGAACGCGACCGACAACACGTTCGTCGCGATCGTCGCGGCAGTGGCGGCCGGTGCCGCGATCGGCTTCGTGAACGGCGCGGTGATCGCGTACCTGCGCATCAACGCGCTGATCACGACGCTTGCGACGATGGAGATCGTGCGCGGGCTCGGCTTCATCGTGTCGAAAGGTCAGGCGGTCGGCGTGTCGTCGGATACCTTCATCGCGCTCGGCGGGCTGTCGATGTTCGGCGTGTCGCTGCCGATCTGGGTCACGCTGCTGTGCTTCATCGGATTCGGCGTGCTGCTGAACCAGACCGTGTACGGCCGCAACACGCTCGCGATCGGCGGCAACCCCGAGGCGTCGCGGCTCGCGGGGATCAACGTCGAACGCACGCGCGTCTACATCTTCCTGATCCAGGGCGCGGTCACGGCGCTGGCCGGCGTGATCCTCGCTTCGCGCATCACGTCGGGCCAGCCGAACGCCGCGCAAGGCTTCGAGCTGAACGTGATCTCCGCGTGCGTGCTCGGCGGCGTGTCGCTGATGGGCGGCCGTGCGACGATCTCGGGCGTCGTGATCGGCGTGCTGATCATGGGCACCGTCGAGAACGTGATGAACCTGCTGAACATCGACGCGTTCTACCAGTACCTCGTGCGCGGCGCGATCCTGCTCGCGGCCGTGCTGCTCGACCAGTTGAAGAACCGCGGCGTACGCGACTGACCGAATCCACGGAGACGAACCGCATGACCATCGACACATCAGTGAACGGCGCGCACGCGGCGGCGAGCGACGCGTGCTACGCCCGCTATCCGAGTCTCGAGGATCGCGCGGTGCTGATCACGGGCGGCGCGACCGGTATCGGCGCGGCGTTCGTCGAGCACTTCGCCGAACAGGGCGCGCGCGTCGCGTTCGTGGACCTCGACGCGGGCGCCGGCGCCGCGCTGGCCGAACGCCTCGCGCACGTGCGCCATGCGCCGCTGTTCCTGTCCTGCGACCTGACCGACGTCGACGCGCTGCGCCGCGCGATCGACGCGATCCGCGCACGCATCGGCGCGATCGCGGTACTCGTGAACAACGCGGCGAACGACACGCGCCACGCGATCGGCGACGTGACGCCCGATTCGTTCGACGCGGGCATCGCGGTGAACCTGCGCCACCAGTTCTTCGCCGCGCAGGCGGTGATCGACGACATGAAGCGGCAGGGCGGCGGCGCGATCATCAATCTCGGTTCGATCAGCTGGATGCTGAAGAACGGCGGCTATCCCGTCTACGTGATGGCGAAGGCGGCCGTGCAGGGCCTGACGCGCGGCCTCGCGCGCGACCTTGGCCCGTTCGGCATCCGCGTGAATTCGCTGGTGCCCGGCTGGGTGATGACCGACAAGCAGCGCCGGCTGTGGCTCGACGACGCCGGCCGTGCGGCGATCAAGGCCGGCCAGTGCATCGACGCGGAGCTGCTGCCGGCCGACCTCGCGCGGATGGCGCTGTTCCTCGCGGCCGACGACAGCCGGATGATCACCGCGCAGGACGTGATCGTCGACGGCGGCTGGGCCTGACCGTTCGCATCGACCTGCATCGTTTCTTCGACGAAGGAAAGGAGTTCACCATGACCGCCACGTCCTCGCGCGCATCGTCGTCCACCAGCCAGTCGCGCCGCGCGCGCCTGGCCGCCGCCGCGCAGCCGGTCAGCCCCGGCCCGCAGACGGCCGCGTTCGCGCAGGGCGTCGGCGCCGCGCATGCGGCGGCCGTCTCGCTGTCGAACGCGTCGCTGCGGCTCGACGTGCTGCCGCACCTCGGCGGCGGCATCGCGCGCTTCGACTGGCGCGGCGACAACGGCGCGCTGGTGCCGGTGTTCCGCCGCTGCGAGCATCCGGAGGCGGCGACGGACCCGAACGAGCTCGCGTGCTATCCGCTGCTGCCTTACTCGAACCGGATCGGCGACGGGCGCTTCGAATGCGACGGGCGCAAGGTCGCGGTGCCGCGCAACCGCCGCGACGAGGCGCTGCCGATCCACGGCGACGGCTGGCTCGCGCCGTGGCAGGTGGACGATGCGACCGACACGACGCTGCAGTTGTCGCTCGACCGTACGGCCGGCGCGCCGTATGCGTTTCGCGCGATCCAGTCGTTCGAACTCGACGATGCGACGCTGTCGATCGCGCTGACGATCGAGAACGCGGGGCGCGCGCGGCTGCCGTTCGGGCTCGGCGTGCATCCGTTCCTCGTGCGCGACACGGTGACCGAGCTGGCCGCGGCGGCCGGCGGGCTGTGGCTGTCGGGCGCCGATTTCCTGCCGGTGCGGCACGTGAGCGTGCCGCCGGCCTGGCAGTTCGGCGTCGCGTATCCGTTGCCGGCCGCACTCGTCAATCACGCGTTCACCGGCTGGGGCGGCCACGCGACGGTGAGCTGGCCGCGCCGCGGGCTGTCGTTGACCGTCGCGGCCGATGCCGACGCGTACGTGCTCTACACGCCGCCGGGCGAGGATTTCTTCTGCTTCGAGCCGGTCGATCATCCGATCAATGCGGTGAACCTGCCGGGCGGCGCGACCGCGCACGGGATGACGCTGCTCGCGCCCGGCGAGCGGCTGACGCGGCGGTTCGCGTTCACCGTCGAGCGCGTCGATGCACGCAGTAATGCCGCGACCCGCGAGGGACGCCGGCGACGCGGGTAAAATACGCGGTCTACCAACGGTTTGCCGCGAGTACCCGCCATGTCTTCCCCGCTTACTTTCATTGAATCGCTGCGCGCCGCGTGGCAGCGCACGAATTCGCTGCTGTGCGTCGGCCTCGATCCCGAGCCGTCGCGCTTTCCCGTGCAGTTCGACGGCCAGCCCGACGCGATCTTCGAATTCTGCCGGCAGATCGTCGACGCGACCGCGCCGTACGCGAGCGCGTTCAAGCCGCAGATCGCCTACTTCGCCGCGCATCGCGCGGAAGACCAGCTCGAGCGCCTGATCGCGCACATCCACCTCCAGCATCCGGGCCTGCCCGTGATCCTCGACGCGAAGCGCGGCGACATCGGCAGCACGGCCGAGCAGTACGCGCGCGAAGCGTTCGAGCGCTATCGCGCGGACGCCGTCACGGTGAATCCGTACATGGGCTACGACTCGGTCGAGCCGTACTTCGAGCACGAAGGCAAGGGCGTGATCGTGCTGTGCCGCACGTCGAACCCGGGCGGTTCGGATCTGCAGTTCCTCGACACGAACGGCCGGCCGCTGTACCAGGTCGTCGCCGACCTCGCGGCGAACAAGTGGAACGCGAAGAACGGCCAGCTCGGCCTCGTGGTCGGTGCGACGTTCCCGAAGGAAATCGAGATCGTGCGCGGGATCGTCGGCGACATGCCGCTGCTGATCCCCGGCATCGGCGCGCAGGGCGGCGACGTGCAGGCGACCGTCAACGCGGGCCGCACGGCCGACGGCACCGGCATGATGATCAACTCGTCGCGCGCAATTCTGTACGCGAGCAAGGGTGAGGATTTCGCCGAAGCCGCGGCGCTCGCCGCGCAGAAGACGCGCGACACGATCAACGCGCATCGCTGACATACCGGCCGCCCGGCCGGGTGGCCTTGCTTCGCCGGGCCCGCATTCGCGGGCCGCGCACCTGCCTTCCCCGACGTCCGCCGCATTGACGCGCGCGGACAACCTCCCGTCGCTTCCGTATCGCAGGCCCGCGAGCGGGCGGGGCGCGCCACGCGCCCCGGTCAGCCTTCGCGCTCGTCGAGCAGCTTCAGCAGCCCGCGCAGCGCATGCGCGGCCGCCTGCGTGCGGATCTGCTCGCGGTCGCCCTTGAACACGAGCGTCTCGACGTCGGTATGCAGCCGGTTGCTCCAGCCGAACGACACGGTGCCGACCGGCTTCTTCTCGCTGCCGCCGGCCGGGCCCGCGATGCCCGTGACGGACAGCGCGACCTGCGCGCGGCTGTTGCGCAGCGCGCCTTCGGCCATCGCACGCGCGACGGGCTCGCTGACGGCGCCGTGCTTGTCGATCAGGTCGGGCGGCACGCCGATCATCTCGATCTTGGCCTGGTTCGAATACGTGACGAAGCCGCGCTCGAACCACTGGCTGCTGCCGGAAATGTCGGTGATCGCCGTGGCGATCATCCCGCCGGTGCAGGATTCGGCGGTGGCGAGCGTGAGGTGCTCGTCACGCAGCTTGTTGCCTGCGCGGATCGCAAGCTGATGGACGACGGAATCGGTTGGCATGCGCGTCGGGAAACGGGAGTCGGGAAATCGGTCAGCCGACGACGGAGCGCCACAGGGCGATCACGAGCAGCGTCATGAACGCGGCGACCAGGTCGTCGACCATGATGCCGGGCCCGCCTGTCAGGCGGCGGTCGAAATAGCGGATCGGCGGCGGCTTGATCATGTCGAAGCAGCGGAACGCGACGAACGCCCACAGCTGGCCGATGAACGTCGCGGGCGTGACGAACAGCATCACGAGCCAGATCGCGACGATTTCGTCCCAGACGACGGCGCCTGGATCGGACGTGCCCATCTGCTTCGCGGTGAAACCGGTGATCCACGTGCCCGCCACGAAGCCGACGGCGATCAGCGCCCACCATTCGGGCACCGTCAGGTAGCGGTTGAGCGCGACGAAACTGAGCCAGCCGAACAGCGAGCCGAACGTGCCGGGCATGATCGGCGCGAGCCCGCTGCCGAAGCCGAGCGACACGATGTGCGCCGGGTGCGACAGCATGAAGCGCACGGTCGCGCGCTTCGGCGCGTGGTGCGCGGCACCGGTCTCGGCCGCGGCGTGCGCGGGCGTCGGGTCAGTCTGCATGGAAGTGGTCGAAGCCGTGCAACGTGAGAGCGAGGGGCGCGCCGGCGGCGTCGTGCCACGCGATCGCGGGTTGCGCCGACGGCGCGGACAACGCGCGTATTGTACCGATTCGCGTGACCGGCACACCGGCCGTTGCGCCGGCCGCCTCGACCGCCGCGCGGGCCGCGGCCGGCGCGGTGAAGCACAGCTCGTAGTCGTCGCCGCCCGCCAGCGTGCAGCGGCGCTGCACGTCGGGCGGCAGCGTCGCGAGCGCGGCCGAACGCGGTACCGCGTCGGCGTCGATCTCGGCGCGCACGTTCGAGCGCGTCAGGATGTGCTGCAGGTCGCCGGCGAGGCCATCGGACAAGTCGAGCGCCGCGTGCGCGACGCTGGCCAGCGCCAGGCCGAGCGCGACGCGCGGCTCGGGCCGCTCGAGCGCGCGCCGGAACGCGGCCGCTTCGTCCGTGCCGGCCGCCCATTCGCCGCGCGCGACGCCGAGGCCTGCGCGTGCATCGCCGAGCGTGCCGGACACCCACACGTCGTCGCCGTCGCGCGCGGCGTCGCGCCGCAGCGCCGCGTCGGGCGCGACTTCGCCGAACACGGTCACGCACAGGTTCAGCGGCCCGCTCGTCGTGTCGCCGCCGATCAGCTCGCAGCCGTAGCGCTCGGCGAGCGCGAACAGCCCGTTGCTGAAGGCCTCGAGCCACGCCGCGTCGGCGCGCGGCAGCGCGCACGCGAGCGTGAACGCGCGCGGCTCGGCGCCCATCGCCGCGAGGTCGGACAGGTTGACCGCGAGCGTCTTGTGGCCGAGTGCGTCGGGTGCGACATCGGGGAAGAAATGGCGGCCTTCCACCAGCATGTCCGTCGAAATGGCCAGCAATTTCCCGGATCGCGGCGTGATCAGCGCGCAATCGTCACCAATGCCGAGCGTCGACGCGCGGGCGCCCTGCGCGGCACGGCGCGTGAAGAAGCGTTCGATCAGCGAAAACTCGGAAAGGGCGGCTGGCACGGCGGGTAATCCGAAACGATTGGAGGAACGGCATTGTACGAGGCGAGCGGCAGCGTTCCTTCACCGTTCGGTTCATTTTTGTCGCGGCTGTTGCACCCGAATCGCCGGTCTGGCGGCCGATGATTGGCGCTACAATGCCGTCGAACAGTTATTCTAATCCGCCCGCCACGAGACACATGTCTACTCAAGCCTCCTCCAAAGCCAAACTCCGTGAAGCCGCGCTCGACTATCACGAATTCCCGACCCCCGGGAAAATCGCGATCGCCCCGACCAAGCAGATGATCAACCAGCGCGACCTCGCGCTCGCGTACTCGCCGGGTGTGGCGTACGCGTGCGAGGAGATCGTCGAGAATCCGCTCAACGCGGCGCGTTTCACCGCGCGCAGCAATCTGGTCGGCGTCGTCACGAACGGCACGGCAGTGCTCGGCCTCGGCAATATCGGCCCGCTCGCGTCGAAGCCGGTGATGGAAGGCAAGGCCGTGCTGTTCAAGAAGTTCGCGGGCATCGACGTGTTCGACATCGAGCTGAACGAATCGGACCCGCACAAGCTGGTGGACGTGATCGCCGCGCTCGAGCCGACCTTCGGCGGGATCAACCTGGAAGACATCAAGGCGCCGGATTGCTTCATCGTCGAGCGCGAGGCGCGCAAGCGGATGAAGATCCCGGTGTTCCACGACGACCAGCACGGCACCGCGATCGTCGTGGCCGCGGCCGTCACGAACGGCCTGAAGGTCGTCAACAAGGACATCAAGAAGGTCAAGCTCGTCGCCTCCGGCGCCGGCGCGGCCGCGCTCGCATGCCTGGACCTGCTGGTCGACATCGGCCTGCCGCTCGAGAACATCACGGTGACCGACCTGGCCGGCGTGGTCTACAAGGGCCGCACCGAGCTGATGGATCCGGACAAGGAGCGTTTCGCGCGCGAAACGGAAGCGCGGACGCTGGCCGAAGTGATCGACGGCGCGGACATCTTCCTCGGCCTGTCGGCCGCGGGCGTGCTGAAGCAGGAGATGGTGAAGGGCATGGCCGAGCGCCCGCTGATCCTCGCGCTCGCGAACCCGACGCCGGAAATCCTGCCGGAAGCGGCGCTCGAAGTGCGCCCCGACGCGATTCTCGCGACCGGCCGCACCGACTACCCGAACCAGGTCAACAACGTCCTGTGCTTCCCGTTCATCTTCCGCGGCGCGCTCGACGTCGGCGCGACGACGATCACGCGTGAAATGGAGATCGCGGCCGTCAATGCGATCGCCGAACTCGCACAGCACGAGCAGAGCGACATCGTCGCGACCGCGTACGGCATCCAGGACCTGTCGTTCGGGCCCGAATACCTGATCCCGAAGCCGTTCGATCCGCGCCTGATCGTGAAGATCGCGCCGGCCGTCGCGCAGGCCGCGATGGACGGCGGCGTCGCGACGCGCCCGATCGAGGACATGGAGGCGTACCGCGTCCACCTGCAGCAGTTCGTGTATCACAGCGGCACGACGATGAAGCCGATCTTCCAGATCGCGCGCGCGGCGCCGGAAGAGAAGAAGCGCGTCGTGTTCGCGGAAGGCGAAGAAGAGCGCGTGTTGCGCGCCGTTCAGATCATCGTCGACGAGAAACTGGCCAAGCCGATCCTGATCGGCCGCCCGTCGGTGATCGAGCACCGTATCCAGCGCTATGGCCTGCGCCTCACGCCGGGCACCGATTTCACGGTCGTCAACACCGAGCACGACGAGCGCTACCGCGACTTCTGGCAGACGTACCACAAGATGATGGCGCGCAAGGGCATCAGCGAGCAGCTCGCGCGCGTCGAAATGCGCCGCCGCACGACGCTGATCGGCTCGATGCTGGTGAAGAAGGGCGAAGCGGACGGGATGATCTGCGGCACGATCAGCACCACGCACCGCCACCTGCACTTCATCGACCAGGTGATCGGCAAGCGCCCGGGTTGCAGCGTGTACGCGGCGATGAACGGCCTCGTGCTGCCGGGCCGCCAGATTTTCCTCGTCGATACGCACGTGAACGTCGATCCGACCCCGGAGCAACTGGCCGAGATCACGATCATGGCAGCGGAAGAAGTGCGCCGCTTCGGCATCGAGCCGAAGGTCGCGCTGCTGTCGCATTCGAATTTCGGCACGAGCAATGCGCCTTCGGCGAAGAAGATGCGCGATACGCTCGCGATCCTGCAGGAAACCGCGCCGGAACTGAAGGTCGACGGCGAAATGCACGGCGACGTCGCGCTCGACGCGGCGCTGCGCAAGGAAATCCTGCCGGAATCGACGCTGGAAGGCGACGCGAACCTGCTGATCCTGCCGAACATCGACGCCGCGAACATCGCGTACAACCTGCTGAAGACGGCTGCCGGCAACAACATCGCGATCGGGCCGATCCTGCTGGGCGCCGCACAGCCGGTGCACGTGCTGACCGAATCGGCGACCGTTCGCCGCATCGTCAACATGGCGGCGCTGCTGGTGGCCGACGTGAACGCCGCGCGCTGAGCCAAAACGAACGCGCCAGGCCGGTCGAACCGGCGTGGCGCGTCGGGAAAATTGTAAACAAAAGCAAAAAGAGGCGTGCCCGCAATGGGCACGCCGCCGGGCAGGGCGCACACGCGCTTCCCGCAAGCAACAAGCAGCATCTCTCCCTCCAGACAGCGAGCGAGGCAGGGAGGCAGTTCCTGCCATTGGCGAGATGCCGTCTGGATTTTATCCTATGTAAGATAAATGTAGTGTAATTTCGGTAAGAAATGCGTCATTCCGGATATCACGACGCTTTCGATTCCCAAACGGACATTGATTCGCGCGGCCAATAACGCTACGCTAACGCCTTTGTTGGTCGTCAACTACTTGATTTAACAGCGGGAACCCTGGTTCATGGCACGCAAGTGGCTCCGCAACGGCGCGCTCGCGTCCGTCTTCGCGATGTTCGCGATGGGTATCGTCGGCACGCCGGCGGGTAGTCTGGTTTCCGCCGCTTACGCACGGGAGGCCGTTCCGGCCGACGTGGCCGCCAGCGGGCTCGACACGATTCCGGCTGCCAGTCTTCCGCGCGAGGCCGTGACCACGCTGGGCCTGATCGGCGCGGGCGGCCCCTATCCGTACGAGAAAGACGGCGTCGTGTTCGGCAACCGCGAGCGGATCCTGCCGAAGGCGAAGCGCGGCTACTACCATGAATACACGGTGCCGACGCCGCGTGCCCGCAATCGCGGCGCGCGCCGGATCGTCTGTGGCGGGCCCTTGCGCCGGATCGACAACTGTTATTACACGGGCGACCACTACAACAGTTTTAAACGTATTGTTGAATGACTTCGGGACGAATGGCATGAGCGACTCCATCTACGCGCACGATACGGCGGCGGCGGAACTGTTCGCGGCCGGCGACGGCAATCTGTTTCAGCGCGTGATTCAACTGCACGCGGCGGCGCAGGCTGGCGGCACGCCGGAGCAACAGGAAGCCGAGCCCGGGCTTTCATCGAACGAGGAGCCTATGAGCCTTTTCACGACCGTGCGACCCAATCTCGTGCAGTCGATCCGCGCGTTCCGCGTGCAGGATCTCGCCGACGAAGCCAGCCGGCTCGGCCAGCACTTCCTGTTCGCGTATTGCGGCGCCGCGCAGTCGAAGCAGGAAGTGATGGAAACGATCGCGACGTCGTTCCTGTTCCCGAAGCATTTCGGGAAGAACTACGACGCGCTGTACGACTGCCTGACCGACCTCGTCGCGAAGGCCGGCGCGCAGCCCGGTTTCGTGATCGTCCTCGAGGGGCTGCCGATCGCGCAGAAATTCGACAAGGAAGGGCGCGAGACGCTGCTCGACGTGTTCCGCGAGGCGGCGGAGTTCTGGGCCGAGCGCAAGGTTGCGTTCCGCGTGTTCTACTCGTTCGCGTAAGCACGCATCGGCCCGCGGCCGATCCGGCAAGAAGCCCGCCTCGAGCGGGCTTTTTTGCGCCTGCGCGATGCGTGCATGCCTGACCTGGCCCGACAAACGCCTTTCATCGCGCACTTTTTTCCGCGACAATCGCTCGGCCCGATCGCAGTCACTGCGACGGGCGCACAACACAATCATTCGACAGAGGGCCGCTTTCCCATGACCGCTACCCGATTCGCGGCGCGCGCCGGTGCGCGCCGTCCGCTCGCGCACGCGCTGGCCGCGTGCGTACTGTCGCTCGGCATCCCGCTGGCCGCGCAGGCCGCGGTGCTGACGCCCGAGCAAACCACCGACCTGTATCTCGGCGCATTCGTCAATGGCGACGTATCGAAGGCCGAGCAGTTCAACGAGGCAACCCGCACGCACTTCGACGGCAAGGGTGTGCTCGACGTGGCGGCCGTGGCGAAGCTCGCCGACAAGGTGAGCGAGGCTATCGTCGCCTCGATCCTGAACAAGGTGCCGGCGACGGTGCGCGCAACGGTGAGTGGGCCGGCCACCGCGGCGATCGAGTCATTTCAGCATGCACTCGCGCGCTCCGAGTGCAAGGCCACCGGCTCGACCCGGAAACCGAACGAATCCGTGGAAGGCGAATCGATCGCGACGGTCGAATTCGCGTGCCGCGTCGCCGAGGTGGAGCCTGGCTTGAGGGCGCTGCAGGAGAAGATCGACGAGCCGCGCTCGGAGGACGACAACGCGCGCGCGGCATACCTCGCGACGTTCTTGAAGGGCTTGGTACCCGTGTTCGACCACGCGTCGACGAGCCGGCCGATGACAGGCCGGATCGACCTGCATGGCACGGACGGCAAGGGCTGGATCATGGATGCCCCCGCCCAGGTGCTGCGACCCGTCGCCAACGCGCTGATGAGCCAGATACGGGACGCGAACGGCGACGCCGACAAGTAATCGGCAGCACGCTGGCCGTCGTGCACGTTGCCGGCGCGCCGGACATTCGAAACAGGGAGTCAACGATGAACGTTTTCGCACGAGGGCTGCTGGTTGCCGTAGCCGTGGCGTCGATGGCCGGCGTGGCGACTGCGGATGCCGTCGCTGCCGACCCGGCGCCGATGCCGGCGTCGCAGGCCGCGTATCCGGCCGTCGAGCGCTTGCTTGCCGACCTGCGCACACGCTCGACACCGGACCAGTATGCGGCGGTGGCCGGCGCGATTCACACATCGTCGGCGCTGGCCGGCCAGATGAACGAACTGGTCGATGCGCGGCTGTTGACACGCATCGTGGTGGATAGCGGCGAGCCCGCGCTCGGCAGGACGACCGGCGCGTTGCGCAACGGGAGCGTCTGGATCCTGACGCCGGAGTTCGTCGCGAACCAGGCGCCGCGGCGGCTGTTCGACGTCGTGCAGGAAGACGACATCCTGCCGGACAACATGGTGTTCGCGCTCGGTTACATGGCATGGCGCACGCAGCACGATGCCGAAGTGAACCGCGCGGCCGACGCGATGCAGGCGTCGGCCGACGGCGTCGACGCGAAGAAGCAGCGATGGATCGACCTGAACACGCGGATCGATGCCGGCGGCTTCATCCAGGGCTGGAACGATACGGTGGATGCCGCGACGTTCCGGCACGACGGTCGGCCGATCAGCGTCGTGCAGGCCGTCCAGATGATGATGAACCTGCGCTACCGCGGGCCGCTGATCCAGGCGATCCGGGCGACGCCGCCGTTGCGGGTTGCCGCGCCGACATTCGAACCCGATGCGGCCAGCATCGACGCGCTGGCGTCGGTGCTCAAGGGTTCCGGCGTCATCGACATCGAGCCGTTGAACGCGGCCCGCTGACGCGCTTTACCACCCGCCCCAGCGCGCTGCCAACGCCGCGAGCACGGCCGCGCCGGCCGTCTCGGTGCGCAGTACGCGCGGCCCGAGCGACAACGCGGTGAACCCGCGGGCGCGCGCCGCGCTTTCCTCGTCGGGCGACAGCCCGCCTTCGGGGCCGATCAGCAGCGTGATGGTAGCCGCAGGCGGCGCGTCGGGCAGCGACGCGAACGGGATGCTCGCACGCGGCGACAGCAGCAGTCGCAACTCGCCGTCGGCCGGCGCAGCCGGCAACGTATCGAGCCACGCGTGGAAGCCGGCGACCGGCGCGACGTCGGGTACACGGTTGCGCCCGCACTGTTCGCACGACGCACGCACGACGCCGCGCCAGTGCGCGACGCGCTTGTCCGCGCGTTCACCGGACAGCTTCACGACGCCGCGCGCGGTCGACAGCGGCACGACCGCCGCGACGCCGAGCTCGACGGCCTTCTCGATCACCCAGTCCATCTTGTCGCCGCCGGCGATCCCTTGCGCAAGCGTCACGCGGTAGGGCGGCTCGGCTTCGGCCGCCTCGAATGCCTCGATCTGCACGATCGCGCTGCGCTTGTCGATCTCGACGAGCCGCGCGCGGTACTGGCCGCCGCTGCCGTCGAACAGCGCGAGCATGTCGCCGGGTTGCAGGCGCAGCACCTGGGCGTGGCGCGCGACATCGGCCGGCAACGCGAGCGTGGCGTCGGCGCGCAATGCGGCGTCGACGAAAAAGCGCGGCACGGCCGCGGTAGTGGTGGCTTCGTTCATGCGTGTTGCGGTGTCGGTCATGCGTCGAGACGGCGTCCAAGCGCCCATCGGTAGCCGTCGAGATCCTCGATCTGCGCGAAGCGGTCGCCCCAGAACTGGTCCTGCGGCGCGCTCAGCGACTTCGCGCCTGCGTCGAGCGCGCGCTGCCAGGTGGCGTCGACGTCGTCGACATACAGATAGAACGATTGCGGTGCGGTCGAGTTCGAGCTCTTCGGCGTGAGCGCGGTCGAGCCGAACGCGCCTTCGGGCGCGAACATCACGATCAGCTGGCCGCGGTAGCTCATCTCGACGTGCATGATCGCGCCGTCCTCGTCGTGCACGTCGCGCAGCGCGAAGCCGAAGGCGGCCTTGAAGAAATCGATGGCCGCGCGCGCGTTGCGTACGGCCAGGTAGGGCGTCAACCAAGGCACGTTGGCCGGACGTGGATCGGTCATGAAAATCTCCTGTGGGACCAGGGTGGCGCGGCGTCCGGGTCGCTCCGGTTCCGTGTTTCGCACGGCGAACCATGCAGGACCTCGACGGAATGGCGGAACGATACGGCCGACCGGACGCTCAGCGGCGAACGCCCAGTGTATCGCGCAGCGCGCGCGGCAGGGCAAAGAGGGACGCATGCAGCCGCGCATCGTAGTAGCGCAGGCCGTGGACGCGACGGGCCGCGAGCCGTTCGTCGATGTCGTGCGCGAACAGCGCGGCCGCGTCGAGCGTGTCGCTCGCGATCGCCATCAGCCACTGCGAACCGTACAGCGGCACGTGCGCGGACAGCGGATCGACGACCGCGAAGCTCGCGCGCAGGTCGTCGAGCAGCGCGGCGATGCGCGTGGCGTGGAACACCGGCGAGCCGAGATGCAACGAGATCGCGCCGCACGGCGTGAGAATGCGCTTGAGCCGCGCGTAGAACGCGCGCGTATAGAGGCCGGCCGCCGGAGAATCGGGCGGCGTGAGGTCGAACACGACGAGATCGAAATGCTCGACGGTCGAGTCGACGAAATGCGCGGCGTCGCCGATCACGACCTCGACGCGCGGGTCGTCGAGCGCGCCCTGGTGCACGTCGTCGAGATAGCGGCGCGCCATCCCGATCACTTCGTCGTCGAGCTCCGCGATCACGATCCGCTCGAGGCACGCGTGCTTGAGCAGCTGGCGTGCCGCGCCGCCGTCGCCGCCGCCGAGCACGAGCGCCTTCTTCGGCGACGGGTGCGCGAGCGCGGCCGGGTGCGTCATGCACTCGTGATAGACGTACTCGTCGCCGACCGACGTCATCGGCCGGCCGTCCAGCGTGAACAGGCGGCCGAGCTGCGGCGTTTCCCAGACTTCGATCTGCTGGTGCGGGGACGCGACGTGCGCGAGCCGCCGGGCATTCGGGAAGCCGTAGGTGGCGTGGGGCGTAGGGTGAAAGAGAAGGGTGGTGCTCACGGGCGGGCCACTCGGGGGCAGGCAGTTCCGACGTCTGAATTATAGGAGGCCGGCGCTTTGACGGAAAACCGTGCCGGAACACTACGCGCCGACAAGGGAAATGTCAGCCCATCTGTTAAAATGACGAGCTTTGCAGCCCCGTCCGTAGGCTCCGTCCGCTTCGCGTCCGTCAGGCGCCGCACCGCGCGCCGGGAACGATTGACGCTCGAGCTTCCGGATGCCGCCGTGCCCCCGTTTCCTCGACTCGTTCTCCGGACTCGACATGACGACTTCGTCTCCCGCCTCCACCACCCTGATGGCCAACGCGATCCGTGCGCTCGCGATGGACGCCGTCCAGCAAGCGAACTCCGGCCACCCCGGCATGCCGATGGGCATGGCCGAAATCGGCGTCGCGCTCTGGTCGCGCCACCTGAAGCACAACCCGACGAACCCGCACTGGGCCGACCGCGACCGCTTCGTGCTGTCGAACGGCCATGGCTCGATGCTGCTGTACTCGCTGCTGCACCTGACCGGCTACGACCTGCCGATCGAAGAGCTGAAGAACTTCCGCCAGCTGCACTCGAAGACGCCGGGTCACCCGGAATACGGGATCACGCCGGGCGTCGAGACGACCACCGGCCCGCTCGGCCAGGGCCTCGCGAACGCGGTCGGCATGGCGCTCGGCGAAGCGCTGATGGCCGACGAGTTCAACCGCGACGGCGCGAAGATCGTCGATCACCACACGTACGTGTTCCTCGGCGACGGCTGCCTGATGGAAGGCATCTCGCACGAAGCCTGCTCGCTCGCGGGCACGCTGAAGCTGAACAAGCTGATCGCGCTGTACGACGATAACGGCATCTCGATCGACGGCGACGTCGTGAACTGGTTCCACGACGACACGCCGAAGCGCTTCGAGGCATACGGCTGGAACGTGATCCCGAACGTGAACGGCCATGACGTCGACGCGGTCGACGCGGCCATCGCGAAGGCGAAGCTGTCGGACAAGCCGACGCTGATCTGCTGCAAGACGGTGATCGGCCAGGGCGCGGCAACCAAGGCCGGCGGCCACGACGTGCACGGCGCGGCGCTCGGCGCGGAAGAAATCGCGAAGACGCGCGAAGCGCTCGGCTGGAAGTGGGAGCCGTTCGTGATTCCGCAGGAAGTCTACGCGGCATGGGATGCGAAGGAAGCCGGCAAGCGCGCCGAAACCGAATGGGACGCGACGTTCGCTGCTTATCGCGCCAAGTTCCCGGCAGAAGCCGCCGAATTCGAGCGCCGGATGGCCAACCAGCTGCCGGCCGACTGGGCCGAGAAGGCGGCAGCGATCATCGCCGGCGCGAACGAGCGCGGCGAGACGGTGGCGACCCGCAAGGCGTCGCAGCAGGCGATCGAAGGCCTGGCTGCCGCGCTGCCCGAACTGCTCGGCGGCTCGGCCGACCTGACCGGCTCGAACCTGACCAACTGGAAGGCGTCGAAGGCGGTCCGCGCGAATCCGGAAGGCCCGGGCGTCGCGCTGGGCAACCACATCAACTACGGCGTGCGCGAATTCGGCATGAGCGCCGCGATCAACGGCCTCGCGCTGCACGGCGGCCACAAGCCGTTCGGCGGCACGTTCCTGACGTTCTCCGACTACAGCCGCAACGCGCTGCGCGTCGCCGCGCTGATGAAGGTGCCGTCGATCTTCGTGTTCACGCACGATTCGATCGGCCTCGGCGAAGACGGCCCGACGCACCAGTCGATCGAGCACGTGTCGAGCCTGCGCCTGATCCCGAACCACGACGTGTGGCGTCCGGCCGACACGGTCGAGACGGCCGTCGCGTGGACGCACGCGGTCGCCGCGGATCGTCCGTCGAGCCTGATCTTCAGCCGCCAGAACCTCGCGTTCAACCCGCGTACCGACGCGCAGATCGCGAACATCGCGAAGGGCGGCTACGTGCTGAAGGACTGGGACGAGGAGATCGTCGCGCGCAAGATCATCCTGATCGCGACGGGCTCGGAAGTCGAACTCGCGATGAAGGCCGTCGAGCCGCTCGCGCAGCAGGGCATCGCGGCCCGCGTCGTGTCGATGCCGTCGACCAACGTGTTCGACCGCCAGGACGCCGAATACCGCGAACGCGTGCTGCCGCACGGCGTGCGCCGCGTCGCGATCGAAGCGGGCGTGACGAGCTTCTGGCACAAGTACGTCGGCCTCGAAGGCGGCGTCGTCGGGATCGACACGTTCGGCGAATCGGCACCGGCCGGCGTGCTGTTCAAGTACTTCGGCTTCACCGTCGAACACGTCGTCGAGACCGCGAAGGCCGTACTGGCCTAAGACCATAAGCGACGCGCGCCACCCCGCGCGCGCGTCGCACCGTGAAGCTGCACGAAACGAATTTTTTCAGCCATCAGGAGATAGACCATGACGATTCGCGTCGCAATCAACGGCTACGGCCGTATCGGCCGCAACACGCTGCGCGCGTTCTATGAAAACGGCAAGAAGCACGATCTCGAGATCGTCGCGATCAACGACCTGGGTGATGCGAAGACCAACGCGCACCTGACCCAGTACGACACCGCGCACGGCAAGTTCCCGGGCGAAGTGTCGGTCGACGGCGATTACCTCGTCGTGAACGGCGACAAGATCCGCGTGCTGGCGAACCGCAACCCGGCCGAACTGCCGTGGGGCGAGCTGGGCGTCGACGTCGTGATGGAATGCACGGGCTTCTTCACGACGAAGGAAAAGGCGAGCGCGCACCTGAAGGGCGGCGCGAAGAAGGTGATCATCTCGGCGCCGGGCGGCAAGGACGTCGACGCGACGATCGTCTACGGCGTGAACCACAACGTGCTGAAGGCCGAGCACACGGTCATCTCGAACGCATCGTGCACGACGAACTGCCTCGCGCCGCTCGTCAAGCCGCTGAACGACAAGATCGGCCTCGAAACCGGCCTGATGACGACGATCCACGCGTACACGAACGACCAGGTGCTGACGGACGTCTATCACGAAGACCTGCGCCGCGCGCGTTCGGCCACGCACAGCCAGA
Source organism: Burkholderia sp. Bp8992 (assembly GCF_003853705.1). GTDB lineage: Bacteria > Pseudomonadota > Gammaproteobacteria > Burkholderiales > Burkholderiaceae > Burkholderia. The sequence continues at coordinate 98,617 of NZ_QTQI01000021.1, forward strand.
TCCCGACGAAGACGGGCGCGGCTTCGGCCGTCGGCCTCGTGCTGCCGGAACTGAACGGCAAGCTCGACGGTTACGCGATCCGCGTCCCGACGATCAACGTGTCGGTCGTTGACCTGTCGTTCATCGCGAAGCGCGACACGACGGTCGAGGAAGTCAACGCGATCATGAAGGAAGCATCGGAAGGCGCGCTGAAGGGCATCCTCGGCTACAACGACGCACCGCTGGTGTCGATCGACTTCAACCACAACCCGGCTTCGTCGACGTTCGACGCGACGCTGACCAAGGTGTCGGGCCGCCTCGTCAAGGTGTCGAGCTGGTACGACAACGAGTGGGGTTTCTCGAACCGCATGCTGGATACGGCAGTCGCATTCGCGAACGCGAAGTAATCCCGCACGTTGCGCGGCCGCCGCAACGCGGCTTGCGCAGCGAACGAGCCCGGCCCGGGGTTTCCCGGCCGGGTTTTTTATTGCCCGGCGTTCGCCGTCACCTGCTCGATCGCATCGACGAACGCACGTTTCAACGGGCTGTCGAGATCGGTCCACGCGAGGCCGATGCCGGTGCGATGCCCGGCCAGGTCGAGCGGCCGCGCGAGCACGTTCGGCGGCAGCGCGCTCGCGGCTTCCGCCGGGATCAGCCCGATCCCCATTCCGGCCGCGACGAGCGCGAGCATCGTCGTGAATTCCCCGAACTCCTGCGCAATCTCGAGCGTCGTGCCCGCGCGGCTCAGCGCGAGCAGCATGTCGTCGTGAAAGCCGGGCGCGTAGCGGCGCGCGAGCACGAACGCCGGCTGGCCCCGCAACGCGGCCGGCGCGATCGCATCATGCACGGCCAGCGGATGGCCGAGCGGCAGCGCGACGACGAATCCCTCCTCGAGCACCACGCGCGTGTCGATGCCCGCATACGCGGCCGGCAGCCGGATCATCCCGAAATCGATGCGCCGGTCGCGCAGCGCGGCGATCTGGTCGGGCGTCGGCATGTCCTTCAATTCGAGCGCGATCAGCGGATAGCGCTCGCGCATCGTGCGCAGCACGGCCGGCAGCAGCGCGGGCAGCACCGACGACACGAACGCGATCCGCAGCGTGCCGATTTCGCCGCGGCTCGACAGCCGCGCCAGCTGCTCCGCGCGCGCGGCCTGCTGCAGCGTGGCGCGCGCCTCGGGCAGGAACACGCGCCCCGTGTCGCTCAGTTCGACCTTGTGCCGGTCGCGCTCGAACAGGCGCGCGCCCAGCTCTTCCTCGAGTGCCTTGATCTGCATGCTCAGCGCGGGCTGCACGATGAACAGGCGCTGCGCGGCACGCCCGAAATGCAGCTCTTCCGCGAGCGTGACGAAGGCGCGCAATTGCTTGAGTTCCATGGGCGGCAGGCTCGGGAAGGCGGTAATCAGATTTCATGATAACCGGATCAAAAAAGACCATTGGCGCGGGTTCCGTCCGGCGGCGGAAGATAGCGTCGACGCGAGACCGGCCGCGATGGGCCGCCGGCTCGACTGGCACGAGGAGACATCCATGACCCATGCGCTTGACCGGTTCCGCCTTGACGGCCGCCGCGCACTGATTACCGGCTCCGGACGCGGAATCGGGCTCACGCTCGCCCGCGGGCTCGCGGAAGCCGGCGCCGCGATCGTCATCAACGATCGCAATGAGGAGAAGGCCGCGACGCTCGCGCGCCGTTTCCGCGACGAAGGTTTTGCTGCCGACCATGCGGCGTTCGACGTCGCCGAGCACGCGCAGGTGCGCGCGGCGATCGACGCTTTCGAGGCGCGCGTCGGCGCGATCGACATCCTCGTGAACAACGCCGGCATCCAGCGCCGCGCGCCGCTCGACACCTTCGAACCGGACGACTGGCAGGCGCTGATGCGCGTGAACCTCGACGGCGTGTTCAACGTCGCGCAGGCCGTCGCGCGGCACATGATCGCGCGCGGCCACGGGAAGATCATCAACATCTGCTCGGTGCAGAGCGAACTCGCGCGGCCGACGATCGCGCCGTATGCCGCGACCAAGGGCGCAGTGCGGATGCTGACGAAAGGGATGTGCGCCGACTGGGCACGCCACGGCATCCAGGCGAACGGCCTCGCGCCCGGCTACTTCGAAACCGAACTGAATCGCGCGCTGGTCGACGATGCGGCGTTCTCGGACTGGCTGTGCAAGCGCACGCCGGCCGGCCGCTGGGGGCGCGCCGACGAGCTGTGCGGCGCGGCGATCTTCCTCGCATCGGCCGCATCCGATTTCGTGAACGGCCAGACGCTGTTCGTGGATGGCGGGCTGACCAGTGCCGTCTGACAAGGAGCGTGTCATGCGTATGCGTTGCATGTGTGTGGTGATCCACGGGCCGAACGACCTGCGGGTCGAGGAGCAGGACGCGGGCGAGATCGGCCCGGGCCAGGTGCGCGTCGATGTCGCGATGGGCGGCATCTGCGGCTCCGACCTGCATTACTTCCGGCATGGCGGCTTCGGCGCGATCCGGCTGCAGCAGCCGATGGTGCTCGGCCACGAGGTGGCCGGCACGGTCGCGGAAGTCGCGCCGGACGTCACGTCGGTGAAAGTCGGCGACCGTGTCGCTGTCAACCCGAGCCGGCCGTGCGGCGCGTGCCGCTACTGCCTCGAAGGGCTGCCGAACCAGTGTCTCGACATGCGCTTCTACGGCAGCGCGATGCGCATGCCGCACGTGCAGGGCGCGTTCCGCAACGCGCTCGTGTGCGACGCGGTGCAGTGCGTGAAGGTTGCCGACCACGTGCCGCTGTCGCTCGCGGCGCTCGCCGAGCCGTTCGCGGTCGGGCTGCATGCGGTGTCGCGCGCGGGCCCGCTGATCGGCAAGCGCGTGCTCGTGTCGGGCTGCGGGCCGATCGGCGTGCTCGCGGTCGCGGCGGCGCGCGTGCACGGTGCGACGGAGATCGTCGCGACCGACGTCGTCGAGGCGCCGCTGGCAGTGGCGAGCGCGCTCGGCGCCGACCGCACGATCAATGCGGCGGCCGATGCCGGCTGGGTCGAGCGTTACGCCGCCGACAAGGGCACGTTCGACGTGATGATCGAGTGTTCGGGCAATGCGCGCGCGTTGCGCGACGGGCTGGACGTGATGCGGCCGCGCGGCGTCGTCGTGCAGCTGGGGCTCGGCGGCGACGTCAGCCTGCCGCAGAACGTCGTGGTCGCGAAGGAGCTGTCGATCTGCGGATCGTTCCGCTTCCACGCGGAATTCGCGCTCGCGGTGCAGCTGATCAATGCGGGGCGCGTCGACCTGCGGCCGGCCGTCACGCGCGTGTTCCCGATGCGCGACGCGAACCTCGCGTTCGAATTGGCAGGCGATCGGCAGCGCGCGATGAAGGTGCTGATCGATTTCGCGGACGCGGCCGCGTGAGCGGCCGGCGCCAGCGCGTCACGCACGGTATCGACGTCGTCAAACAGGCACGCCCGCGATTCGCGCGGCGTGCCTTTGTTCGTCAGGCGGCGGAAGCGGACGACCGCATTACTGCGTGACCTGCCGCGTGCCGGCGCGCTGCGAGGCGAGCCACAGCGCGAGCAGCACGCCCGACAGCGCCGCGCCGGCAATGCATACGCCGCGCCAGCCGTCGATGCGGTACGCGACGCTCGCCGCGAACGACCCGAACGCGCCGCCGATGAAGTAGCTCGTCAGGTAGATCGTCGTCACGCGGCTGCGCGCGTTGCCGGCCAGCGCGTAGATCACGCTCTGGTTCGAGATGTGCGTGCCCTGCACGCCGATGTCGAGCAGCAGGATGCCGGCGATCAGCGCCGCGAGCGAGTGCGAGCCGGTCGCGATCAGCGCGAACGACGCGAGCACGGCCGCCGCGAACAATCCCGTCGCGGCATTGCCGTGGCCGCGATCGACGAGCCGGCCGGCCGACGTCGCCGCGAGCGCGCCCACCGCGCCGACGACGCCGAACAGCCCGATCCGGCCTTCGGAATAGCCGTACGGCGGCTGGCTCAGCAGGAACGTGAGGCCCGTCCACAGCAGGCTGAAGCACGCGAACACGAGCGCGCCGTAGGACGAGCGCAGCGCGATCAGCGGTTGTGCGCGCACCAGCGCGACGAGCGACTTCATCAGGGCCGCATAGTCGACGCGCGTGTCGCGGCGATCCTTCGGCAGCTTCGCGGCGAGCACGCCGGTCAGCGCGAGCACCATCACCGCGGCGACGCCGTACACCGCGCGCCAGCCGAACCAGTCGGCGATCGCGCCGGCCGCGACGCGCGCGAGCAGGATGCCGAGCAACAGGCCGCTCATCACGGTGCCGACCGCGCGGCCGCGCGAGCGCGCGTCGGCAAGCGATGCCGCGAACGGCACGAGCAGCTGCGTCGAGCAGGTGACGAAGCCGACCGCGACGTTCGCGACGACGAACATCGTGAAGTTCGTGCTGAACGTGACCGCGGCCAGCGCGACGACGTTGAGCATCAGCAGCCGCACGATCAGCGTATGGCGGTTGACCGCGTCGCCGAGCGGGACGATCAGCAGCAGGCTCGCCGCATAGCCGAGCTGCGTCAGCGTGACGAGATAGCCGAGTTCGGTCGGCGCGCGGCCGAAGCTGTGCGCGATCGCGGCGAGCAGCGGCTGCGCGTAGTAGATGTTGCCGATGACGATGCCGCACGCGCAGGCGAACAGCAGCGTCATGCCGCGGGTGAGGGGAGGATGGTTGTCTTGATGCGGTTCCATGGTCGCGAAAAACAGCGGCGCCGGCCGGCGGCACGGGACCGTCGGCTGCGCGGGGTGATGGAAATCGGGGCTGGCGTCAACGGATCGGCGGTGAACCGATGCGCGCCGGGCGAAACGCGGCCGGGCCCCGATCGGGCGGGCGGCGGATCGTCGTGCGGCGGGCCCGGGCGGGCCGCTTCGGTGCGGTGACAGGCGAGGCACGGGAGCGGATGTGCGTATGATGCGGGAGTCGTCCCATAGCGTCCAAGACTGGATCGTTATGGTATCCATTGGTGAAACCAATACATTGGCCGCGATGCTTCTCCGCCACATACGCTATTTCCTGGCCGTCGCCGAGGAGCGCAGTTTCACGCGCGCGGCCGACGCGCTGCACGTGTCGCAGCCGACTTTGTCGCAGCAGGTGCGCCAGCTCGAGGACACGCTCGGCGTGCAGCTGTTCGACCGCTCGGGCCGCGCGGTGCGGCTCACCGAATTCGGCGAGGTCTATGCGCGCCATGCGCGCGCCGCGCTGCACGAGCTCGAAACGGGCGAGCGCGCGCTGCACGACGTCGCCGATCTCGGCAGCGGGTCGCTGCGGCTCGCGATGATGCCGACCTTCGCGGCCTACCTGAGCGGCTCGCTGATCGACGGCTTCCACGCCGATTATCCGAACGTCGCGCTGACGATCGACGCGATGCCGCAGGAGCGCATCGAGGCCATGCTCGCCGACGACCGGCTCGACGCGGGTTTTGCGTTCATGCCGCCGCGCGCGCCGGACATCGATGCGCTGCCGCTGTGGGACGAGCCGCTCGCGCTCGTGACGGGCCGCATGCACCGTCTCGCGCGGCGCCGCCGCGCGCTGACGCCGGGCGAGCTCGGCGGCGAGCCGCTGGTGTTGCTGAGCCGCGCGTTCGCGACGCGCGAGCGCATCGACCGGTATTTCATCGAGCATGGCGCACGGCCGAAGATCGCGATCGAGACGAACACGATCAGCGCGGTGCTGGAGCTCGTGCGATGCGGGCGGCTCGCGACGGTGCTGCCCGACGCGATCGCCCGCGCGAGCGGCGACCTGTGCGCGCTGGAGATCGATCCGCCGCTGCCGACGCGTACGGCCGCGCTGCTCACGCGCAAGGGTGCGTACCGCAGTGTCGCGGCACGCGCGTTCATCGAGCGCGCGCTCGCGTATCGCGATCCGTCGGAAGGGTGACTGGGGACGACCGCGCGGCTGGGGCGCCGGCGGCGCGTTACGCGCCCGGCGTCGGGAAGAAGATGCCTGCGCGCTGCGCGGCGTTCGCGATGTGCGTTTCGATCGCGGTGCCCGCGGCGGCCGCGTCGCGCGCGATCAGCGCGTCGACGATCGCGCGGTGCTCGTGCCACGTCGACAGCAGCAGCTCGCGCCGGTAGAACGGCATGCGCTGGCTTTCCTTCATGATGTCCGCGCTGCTGCGCAGGATCGACTCGATCGCCGCGTTGCCAGCGAGATGGATGATCCGCATGTGGAAGTCGAAGTCGAGCTGCGACGCTTCGTCGATCGCGTTGTCGGTCAGCGCGACGTGCAGGTCGGCGAGGTTGTCCTCGAACCATGCGATGTCGTCGTCGCTGACGACGTGCGCAGCCATCCGCGCGGCGAATCCTTCGAGCGCATAGCGCATCTGGTACGTGTCGGGCGGCGACGACTGTTCGGCGAACTGCCACGGATGCGCGGCCGATGCCTGCGCGCTTTCGACGTAGACGCCCTTGCCCGCGCGGATGCGCAGCATCCCGAGCGCCTCGAGCGTCGACAGCGCCTCGCGCAGCGACGCGCGGCTGATCTCCAGCTCCTCGGAGAGCTGGCGCTGGGCCGGCAGCAGGCTGCCGACCGGATAAACGCCTGCCTCGATCCGTTCGCGGATCGTCGCGATGGCGGCGTCGGTCACGGTATGCGGAACGTTTTTCATGATGTGAACGATGGCCGGTCTGACCGGCATTGTAATCCGCACGCAGGCGGTGCACGACCGTCCTACGGGAAAGCCACGATCCGCCCCTTTCCATTACGCCGGAACCGGGCGGGGAGGGGCGGGAAATCCCTATTTTGTCCGTCCTTGACGTCACTATATCGGCTTCCTACTATCCACCATAACATCACTGGTCTTACCAGTATGAACAGACGAAACTGCAACCGTTGGATCGGGAGAGCGCCGTGTCGAAATTCCTCAATTCGCTGTTTGGCCGGGTAGTCGTCGCATTGATCCTGGGGGTCGCGCTAGGCGCGTTCTTCCCGCACTTCGCCGAGTCGCTGCGCCCGCTCGGCGACGGCTTCCTGAAGCTTATCAAGATGGTCATCGGCCCGATCGTGTTCTGCGTCGTGGTGAGCGGGATGGCCAATGCGGGCGACCTGAAGAAGGTCGGCCGGGTCGGCCTGAAGGCCGTCGTCTACTTCGAGGTGATGACGACGCTCGCGCTCGGCATCGGGCTCGTCCTCGCATGGCTCACGCGCCCGGGCGTCGGGATGAACATCGACCTGCGCTCGCTCGACGCGGCGTCGCTCGCGACGTACGCGAAGAACGCCGAAGGCCTGAAGGACACGGCCGGCTACCTGATGAAGATCATCCCCGAGACCGCGATCGACGCGTTCGCGAAGGGCGACATCCTGCAGATCCTCGTGTTCGCGGTGCTGTTCGGCTCCGCGCTGTCGCTGCTCGGCGACAAGGCGCAGCGCGTCAATTCGCTGATCGAGGAACTGTCGCACGTGTTCTTCCGGATCATCGGCTTCATCATCAAGCTCGCGCCGCTCGGCGTGCTCGGCGCGATCGCGTTCACGACCGGCAAGTACGGTGTCGCGTCGCTCAAGCAGCTCGGCTACCTCGTCGCGGTGTTCTACCTGAGCTGCTTCGTGTTCGTCACGGTCGTGCTCGGCGCGGTGATGCGGCTCGCGGGCTTCTCGGTGTTCAAGCTGATCCGCTACCTGCGCGAGGAACTGTCGATCGTGCTCGGCACGGCGTCGTCGGACGCGGTGCTGCCGCAGGTGATGAGCAAGCTCGAATACATGGGCATCAAGGATTCGACGGTCGGCCTCGTGATCCCGACCGGCTATTCGTTCAACCTCGACGGCTTCTCGATCTACCTGACGCTCGCGGTGCTGTTCATCGCGCAGGCCACCAACACGCCGCTGTCGACGCATGACCTGATCGTCGTGCTGCTCGTGTCGCTCGTCACGTCGAAGGGCGCGCACGGCATCCCCGGTTCGGCGATCGTGATCCTCGCGGCGACGCTGTCGGCGATTCCCGCGATTCCCGTGCTCGGCCTCGTGCTGATCCTGCCGGTCGACTGGTTCGTCGGCATCGCCCGCGCGCTGACCAACCTGATCGGCAACTGCGTCGCGACGGTCGTCGTCGCGGTGTGGGAGAACGACATCGACCGCGCCCGTGCGAAACGCGTGCTGGACCGCGAGCTGCGTTACGTGGCCGACGCGCCGGGCAGCGCCGCACCGGTCGCCGGCGACCAGGCCCACGCGCTCTGAGCGCGACGCTCGCGCGGCGCGGCGCCCCTGGCCGCACCGCCGCGAACGAAATCCCGTGACCGGCGCACCGACGCGCCGGCGCTTCTCAAAATAATGGAGACGACATGGCAGCCCCCATCCTCGATCCGAACGCGCCGGCTTTCACGCGGCGCTACATGAACCTCGCCGACCCGCGCCTCGGTGCGCAGGCGCTGCTCGCCAGCGACGAATTCTTCGCGCCGAAGGAGCGCATGCTGAATCCGGAGCCGGCCGTGTTCATTCCCGGCAAGTACGACGACCACGGCAAATGGATGGACGGCTGGGAAACGCGCCGCAAGCGCACGACCGGCCACGATTTCTGCGTGGTGCGCCTCGCGCGGCCGGGCGTGATTTACGGCGTCGATCTCGATACGAGCCACTTCACCGGCAACTTCCCGCCGGCCGCGTCGATCGACGCGTGCGCGGTCGACGGCGACACGCCGCCCGACGGCACCGAATGGCGCACGATCGTCCCTGCGACGACGCTGCAGGGCAATTCACATCATTACGTGAGCGTCGACGACGCGCGGCCGGTCACGCACCTGCGCGTGAACCTGTATCCGGACGGCGGGCTCGCGCGCTTGCGCGTGTACGGCCAGCCGCAGCGCGACTGGCGTCACGTGCCGGCCGGCGAGCTCGTCGATCTCGCGGCGATCGAGAACGGCGGCTATCTGGTGGCCGCGAACAACCAGCACTTCGGGCCGGCGTCGCAGATGCTGATGCCGGGGCGCGGCGCGAACATGGGCGACGGCTGGGAAACGCGACGGCGCCGCGAGCCCGGCAACGACTGGGCGATCGTCGCGCTCGCGCGGCCGGGCATCATCCGGCGCGTCGAGGTCGACACGGCATTCTTCAAGGGCAACTTCCCCGACCGCTGCTCGCTGCAGGCCGCGCACGTGACGGGCGGCACCGACGATTCGCTCGTCACGCAGGCGATGTTCTGGGCCGAATTGCTCGGCGAACAGAAGCTGCAGATGGATCACGTGCACACGTTCGATCAGCTCGCCGCGCTCGGCCCGGTCACGCACGTGCGCTTCAACATCTTCCCGGACGGCGGCGTGTCGCGCCTGCGTCTGTGGGGCGAGCCGGCCTGAAGGAGGGCGACGTCATGACCGGATCCCGCATCCTGCGCGTCGAGCGCCTGACCCGCGAGGCGTTCGCGCCGTTCGGCGACGTGATCGCGCTCGAAGGCGCGCGGCACTTCCCGATCAACGGCGGCACGACCGAGCGCTTTCACGATCTCGCGACGATCGACGTGTGCGCGGACGGCGGCCGGCCGCTCGTCAGCGTGTTTCGCGCGCAGCCGCGCGCGCTGCCGGTCGCGGTCACGCTGATGGAGCGCCATCCGCACGGCAGCCAGGCGTTCATCCCGCTCGCGGCCGTGTCGCGCTATGCGATCGTCGTCGCGCCGGCCGGCGACTTCCGGCCCGACGCGATGCGCGCTTTCCTCGCCGAGGGCTGGCAGGGCGTGAACTATGCGAAGGGCGTCTGGCACCATCCGTTGCTCGCGCTCGACGCGGTCAGCGATTTCGTGATCGTCGATCGCGGCGGCCCGCAACCGAACTGCGACGAGATCCCGCTCGAGGTCGCTTGGGCGCTCGAGTTCGAGCCGGCCTGCGCGAGCGTCGAAGGGCATTCGTAAGCGTTGCGGCCGGCCCGCGCGACGCGACCCGACCCGAAAAGAATCACGGCCCGGGCGGCGAGATGCCGGCCGGGCCGTGCTGCGTGCGTGACGCGCGCGAATCAGCGATCAGTGCTTGCGGTGCGGGCAGTTCTCGGTCGTGCACGAACCGTACATCGCGAGCGAGTGCTCCTGGAGCCGGAAGCCGCGCTCCTTCGCGATCGCCTGCTGGCGGCTTTCGATCTCGGCATCGAAGAATTCCTCGACGCGGCCGCAATCGAGGCACACGAGGTGGTCGTGGTGCGAGCCTTCGTTCAGCTCGAACACGGCCTTGCCGGATTCGAAGTTGCTGCGCGACAGCAGGCCGGCCTGCTCGAACTGCGTGAGCACGCGGTAGACGGTGGCGAGCCCGATGTCGAGCTGCTCGTTGAGCAGGTTGCGGTAGACGTCTTCTGCGGTCAGGTGGCGTACCGGGCTCTGCTGGAAGATCTCGAGAATCTTGAGGCGCGGTAGGGTGGCCTTTAGCCCGATATTCTTGAGATCCGTCGGATTGGTCATGGCTAGGCGTCCCTAGAGTACAATGCAGGGCTTCAATGTTACCGGCTTTTCGCCGTTCCAGAAACACGCGCGGCCTGTTCGCGGGCCAGCACGGTGAAGGAAATGATCCCAGAATCGCTTTCGCACTTTCAGAGGAGTCGCATGCGGAGTGCCATCATCGCTGCCGCCGCCGTCGTCGCGCTGGCGGGTTGTTCGTCGTACGACAGCGTGACGCAGCGCATTGCGCAGAGCATCACGCCCTATCGGATCACCGTCGTGCAGGGCAACTTCGTGTCGCAGGAGAAAGCCGCGCAGTTGCAGGCCGGCATGACGCGCGAGCAAGTCCGCGCGCTGCTCGGCACTCCGCTGCTCGCGGACATGTTCCACGCGGATCGCTGGGATTACCTCTTCTACTTCAAGCGCGGCTCGACGTCGATCGTCCAGCAGCGCGACCTCGTGGTGACTTTCTCGGGTGACCGTCTCGCGAGCTGGAGCGGCGCCGACAACCTGCCGTCCGAGCTCGACCTGCTGGCCGACATCGACGGCGACCGCGGCGGCAAGAAGGCGAAGGCTGCCGCAGCGGCGAAGAAGGCGTCCGAAGCCGCCGCCGCGAGCGCTGCGCAAGCGGCGAACGCGCCGGCGCCCGAGGCTGTCGCCAGCCCGGCGGCCAGCGCAGTGGTCGACCAGGATGCGAACGCACAGGCTGCCCGCGCGGCGAACCGCGCGACCAACCAGGTGTCGGGGCAGGGTTCGGGGTCGCGCCGGTTCACGCCGGCCGCGCAGGCTTCGGGCGGCGCGCCGGTGCCGGGCGGCCAGCCGCCGGGCGCCGCGCCGGCGATCCAGCCGCAGTTCCAGTTCCATCGTCCGCCGCAGCCGAACGTGTCGAACGAGGCGTCGCCGCCGGTCGGCCCGCAAGGCTCCGACAACCTGCAGAACCAGCCGCTCACCGCGCCGGCGCAGTAAGCCCGGCTTGCGGAACCGGGGCGGCTCGCGCCGCCCGCCTTTAGACCTGTCGTGTAGAAAGCCATGAAGATTGCGATTGCCGGCGCATCGGGCCGAATGGGCCGGATGCTGATCGAAGCCGTTCTCAACGAACCCGACGCGCAGCTCGTCGGCGCGCTCGACCGCGCCGATTCGCCGTTCCTCGGCCAGGACGCCGGTGCGTTCCTCGGCAAGGAAACCGGGATCAAGCTGACCGACGACCTCGACGCCGTGTTCGCGCAGGCCGACTATCTGATCGACTTCACGCGCCCGGAAGGCACGATGGCCCACATCGCGGCCGCGCTGCGCCACGACGTGAAGCTCGTGATCGGCACGACCGGCTTCACCGCCGAGCAGAAGGCCGAGCTGCAGGCTGCTGCGGGCAAGATCGGCATCGTGTTCGCGGCGAACATGAGCGTCGGCGTGAACGTCACGCTGAAGCTGCTCGAATTCGCGGCGCAGCATTTCTCGCACGGCTACGACATCGAAATCATCGAGGCGCACCACCGCCACAAGGTCGATGCGCCGTCGGGCACCGCGCTGATGATGGGCGAAGCCGTCGCCGGCGCGCTCGGCCGCTCGCTCGACGAGTGCGCGGTCTACGGCCGTCACGGCGTGACGGGCGAGCGCGATCCGTCGTCGATCGGCTTCGCGGCCGTGCGCGGCGGCGACATCGTCGGCGACCACACCGTGCTGTTCGCCGGCGTCGGCGAGCGCATCGAGATCACGCACAAGTCGTCCAGCCGCGTGTCGTACGCGCAGGGCGCGCTGCGCGCGGTCCGCTTCCTGTCGGCGCGCGGCGCCGGCCTGTTCGACATGCAGGACGTGCTCGGCCTGCGCTGACCCACGGGGAAACTCCGATGGCGATACCCACCGGCGTTGTCCACTACCTCGAAAGCGGCGATGCGATCACGCATGCGGTCGCCTATGTCCTGCTGGCGATGTCCGTCGCCAGCTGGTGCTTCCTTTTCATGAAAGCCTGGCTCCTGGTCCGCGCGAAGCGGCAGGGGCCGCGTGCGCTCGCCGCGTTCTGGCGCGCGCCGTCGCTCGACGCGGGCATCGCCGCGCTCGCCGGCGCCGATCGCGAGCGCGTGTTCGTGCCGCTCGCCGAAGCCGCGCGCGACGCCGCCGGCGACCACGACCCGGCCGCGCTGGCCGCGCGCGTCGAGCGCGGCGAACGCGTGCTGCGTGCGCTGCGCCACGCGATGCTGCGCTCGCAGCGGCGTCTCGAATTCGGCCAGGTGCTGCTCGCGTCGATCGGTAGCACCGCGCCGTTCGTCGGGCTGCTCGGCACCGTGTGGGGCATCTATCACGCGCTCGGCAGCATCGCCGCGAGCGGGCAGGCGCAGATCGAGAACGTCGCGGGGCCGGTCGGCGAGGCGCTGATCATGACCGCGTTCGGGCTCGTCGTCGCGATTCCGGCGGTGCTGGCCTACAACATCCTCGGGCGGCTCGTCCGGCAGCTCGCCGAGGAACTCGACGGTTTCGCGCGCGACCTGCACGTGTTCGTGTGCGCGGAAGGCGCCTGACTCAAGGCCCCGGGAGGAGCGACCATGGCATTCGGCGGGCTCGAGCACCACAAGACGTCCGCGCCGATGGCGGAGATCAACATGACGCCGCTGATCGACGTGATGCTCGTGCTGCTCGTCATCTTCATCATCACCGCGCCGCTGATGACGCACGCGATCCGGCTCGACCTGCCGAAGGTCGCGGCCAGCGTCGCGCGCGACACGCCGCAATCCGTCACCTTGTCGATCGACGACGCCGGCAAGCTGTACTGGGACGACACGCCCGTCGCGCTCGACGCACTGCCCGCGCGCTTCCGGGCCGCCGCCGAGGGCGGCGCGCCGCCCGAACTGCGGCTGCGCGCATCGCGCGCGACGCGCTACGACGTGATCGCGCAGGTGATGGGCGCCGCGCAGGCCGCGGGCCTCACGCGGATCGGCTTCGTGACCGACGTGCCGCCGCAGGCCGGCGCTACCGCCCCGGCCGCCGCCGCGCCGAAACCCTGACACGCCGTCGTTGCGGGCCCCGGCCCGCGAGACCGGCCGTGCGGGCCGGCGCGGGCGGTATAATCGACGTTTTTCCCGGCCCGGAAGCAGCCCGCCTGTTCCTGCGCCGGGCAAGCACGCCTTTCGATCCACTTCTGCGCGCGAGCCGTCGCGCCGCTTAAAGCCTAGCCCGAACCACACCATGCACGAAAGATACGTACCCGCCGACGTCGAAGCCGCCGCCCAGGGCGACTGGCGCGCAGCCGATGCCTACAAGACGCAGGAAGATTCGCAGAAGCCGAAGTTCTACTGCGTGTCGATGCTGCCGTACCCGTCCGGCAAGCTGCACATGGGTCACGTGCGGAACTACACGATCAACGACGTGATGTACCGCTATCTGCGGATGAACGGCTACAACACGCTGATGCCGATGGGCTGGGACGCGTTCGGGATGCCGGCCGAAAACGCCGCGATGGCGAACGGCGTGCCGCCCGCGAAGTGGACCTACGACAACATCGACTACATGAAGGGCCAGATGCAGTCGATGGGCCTCGCGATCGACTGGTCGCGCGAGATCGCGACGTGCAAGCCCGACTACTACAAGTGGAACCAGTGGCTGTTCCTGAAGATGCTCGAGAAGGGCATCGCGTACAAGAAGACGGGCACCGTGAACTGGGACCCGGTCGACCAGACCGTGCTCGCGAACGAGCAGGTGATCGACGGCCGCGGCTGGCGCTCGGGCGCGCTCGTCGAAAAGCGCGAGATCCCGATGTACTACCTGCGGATCACGCAGTACGCCGATGAGCTGCTGAACGACCTCGACGGCCTCGGCTGGCCCGAGCGCGTGAAGATCATGCAGCAGAACTGGATCGGCAAGAGCTTCGGCGTGAACTTCGGCTTCCCGTACGAACTCGACGGCGAGCAGGCGCTGCTGCGCGTGTTCACGACGCGCGCCGACACGATCATGGGCGTCACGTTCTGCGCGATCGCGGCCGAGCACCCGCTCGCCACGCGCCTCGCGCAGGGCAAGCCGGAACTGCAGGCGTTCATCGACGAATGCAAGCGCGGCGGCGTCGCCGAAGCCGACGTCGCGACGATGGAGAAGAAGGGCGTCGCGACGGGCTTCTCGGTCAAGCACCCGCTCACCGGCGAGCCGGTCGAGGTGTGGATCGGCAACTACGTGCTGATGAGCTATGGCGAAGGCGCGGTGATGGGCGTGCCGGGCCACGACGAGCGCGATTTCGCGTTCGCGAAGAAGTACGGCCTGCCGATCAAGCAGGTGATCTCGGCCGAAGGCCAGGCGTACTCGCTCGACGCATGGCAGGAGTGGTACGGCGACAAGGAAACCGCGGTCTGCGTGAACAGCGGCAAGTACGACGGCCTGCGCTACGCGGAAGCGGTCGATGCGGTCGCGGCCGACCTGAACGCCGGCGGCTTCGGCGACAAGCAGGTCACGTGGCGCCTGCGCGACTGGGGCGTATCGCGCCAGCGCTACTGGGGCACGCCGATCCCGATCATCCACTGCCCGTCGTGCGGCGACGTGCCGGTGCCGGAGCAGGACCTGCCGGTCGTGCTGCCGGAAGACCTCGTGCCGGACGGCTCGGGCAACCCGCTCGCGAAGTCGGAAGCGTTCCTGAACTGTTCGTGCCCGAAGTGCGGCGCGGCCGCGAAGCGCGAAACCGACACGATGGACACGTTCGTCGATTCGTCGTGGTACTTCTCGCGCTACACGGCGCCGGACGCCGACACGATGGTCGACGCGCGCACCGATTACTGGATGCCGATGGACCAGTACATCGGCGGCATCGAGCACGCGATCCTGCACCTGCTGTATTCGCGCTTCTGGACCAAGGTGATGCGCGACCTCGGCCTCGTGAAGTTCGGCGAGCCGGCGAAGAACCTGCTCACGCAGGGGATGGTGCTGAACGAGACGTTCTACCGCGAAGACGCATCGGGCAAGAAGACCTGGTACAACCCGGCCGACGTGACGGTCACGCACGACGACAAGGGCCGCCCGGTCGGCGCGACGCTGAACGCGGACGGCGAGCCGGTCGTGCTCGGCGGCATCGAGAAGATGTCGAAGTCGAAGAACAACGGGGTCGATCCGCAGGTGCTGATCGACCTGTACGGCGCCGATACCGCGCGCCTGTTCGTGATGTTCGCCGCACCGCCCGAGCAGCAGCTCGAGTGGTCGGGCTCGGGCGTCGAAGGCGCGAGCCGCTTCCTGCGCCGCGTGTGGAGCTTCGGCTACGGCAACCGCGAAGCGCTCGCCGCCCGTGCGGGCTTCGATGCAGCCGCGCTCGGCGAAGCCGACAAGGCGCTGCGCCGCGAGATCTACAGCGTGCTGAAGCAGGCCGATTTCGACTACCAGCGCCTGCAGTACAACACGGTCGTGTCGGCCACGATGAAGATGCTGAACGCGATCGACGGCGCGAAGGGCGCGACGCCCGGCGTGCTGCGCGAAGCGTACGGCGTGCTGCTGCGCGTGCTGTACCCGGTCGTGCCGCACGTCACGTTCGAGCTGTGGAAGGCACTCGGCTATGCGGACGAATTCGGTCCGCTGCTCGACGCGCCGTGGCCGAAGGTCGACGAGGCCGCGCTCGAGCAGGCCGAGATCGAACTCGTGCTGCAGGTGAACGGCAAGGTGCGCGGCGCGCTGAAGGTCGCGAAGGACGCGAGCCGCGAGGCGATCGAAGCCGCGGCAGTGGCCGACGAGGCATTCGCGAAGTTCAGCGACGGCAAGCCGGCGAAGAAGATCGTCGTCGTGCCGGGCCGCCTCGTGAACATCGTCGTCTGACGGCCGCCGGCCATCGGACGTACCCAGAAGGAGCGAAGGTGATCCGCAGATCGTTTTTGATGCTCGTCGGCAGCGCGGTCGCACTGTCGGCATGCGGCTTCCAGTTGCGCGGCCAGCAGGACTACGCGTTCAAGCACCTGCTGGTGGCCGGCGCGCCGGCGCCCGTCGAGGCGCGCCTCGTGCGCCTCATCGAGGCCGGCAGCGACACGAAGATCGTCAAGTCGGCGGACGACGCCGACGCCGTGCTGCGCATGTGGGAGTCGCGTGGCCAGAACACGCTGACGCTCAACAAGTACGGCTCGGCGCAGGAATACGCACTGTTCTATACGCTGAACTACACGCTGACGAGCAAGGACGGCACCGTGCTGATCCCGCCGAGCGCGATCGCGCTGAACCGCGCGATGACGTACAGCGACCAGTACACGAACGCGAAGGCGCAGGAAGCCGACATCCTGTACGGCGACATGCAGAACGATGCGGTCGACCAGCTGATGCGGCGTCTCGCGATCGTCCACTCGCTGACGCCGGCGCCGGAGGACGTGGTGCCGGGCGTGGCGCCGCGCGCGCCGCTGCCGCCGCCGCCGCTCTGATCGACGGCGCACGTAGCGATGCAATTGCGACTTGATGCGCTGGAGCCGCACCTCGCGAAGGGGTTGGCCGGGCTCTATACCGTCTTCGGCGACGAGCCGCTGCTCGCGCAGGAAGCGTGCGACCGCATTCGTGCGGCCGCGCGCGCGGCCGGCTTCACCGAGCGTTCGGTGCATACGGTCGAGCGCGGCTTCGACTGGAGCGTGCTGCTCGGCGCGACCCAGGCGATGTCGCTGTTCGGCGAGCGTCAGCTGATCGAGCTGCGCATTCCGTCGGGCAAGCCCGGCAAGGAGGGCGCCGATGCGCTGAAGACGCTCGCGGCCACGCCCAATCCCGACGCGCTGATGCTCGTCACGTTGCCGCGTCTCGATGCGGCCACGCAGAAATCCGCGTGGTTTACCGCGCTGCAGAACGGCGGCGTCGCGCTGAAGATCGATCCGGTCGACCGCGCGCAACTGCCGAACTGGATCGGCCAGCGTCTCGCGATGCAGGGCCAGCGTGCCGCACCCGGCGACGACGGGCGGCGTGCGCTGCAGTTCATCGCCGAGCGCGTCGAGGGCAACCTGCTCGCCGCGCACCAGGAAATCCAGAAGCTCGGGCTGCTGTATCCGCAAGGCGCGCTGTCGTTCGAGCAGGTGCACGACGCGGTGCTGAACGTCGCGCGCTACGACGTCTTCAAGCTGAACGAAGCGATGCTCGCCGGCGACGCCGCGCGGCTCGCGCGGATGATCGACGGGCTGAAGGGCGAGGGCGAGGCGATCGTGCTCGTGATGTGGGCCGTCGTCGAGGAATTGCGCACGTTGCTGCGGATCAAGCGCGGCGCGACGGCCGGCAAGCCGCTGGCGACGCTGCTGCGCGAGAACCGCGTGTGGGGGCCGCGCGAGCGGCTGATCGGCCCCGCGCTGAACCGCGTGTCGGAAGGCGTGCTCGAGAAGGCGCTCGCGTTCGCCGCGAAGCTCGACCGGCAGGTCAAGGGGCTCACGGCCGTCGCGCCGGGCCGCCGCACGCAGGACGAACCACCGCCCGATCCGTGGGACGGGCTGTTCCAGCTCGCGATGACGGTCGCGGGCGCGCGCGGCGAGCGACCGCCGACCGCGGGTCGTGTGCGACGCTAAGTCCCGTCAGGGCCTCCAGCGCGCGCTGCGCAACCCGCTTACAATGTTTTGATTGCTGGCGCGGCCTCCCGGCCGCTGCTTCGCCGGATGGCCGTCCCGCCGATGGCCATGCCACGCTTCCCCACGAATTCATGCCGCCCCGCGCGGCTCGCTTCTCGAGTCACACGATGGATATCGATCAGTACATGACCGACCTGGGCCGTCGCGCCCGGCACGCTTCCCGCGCGATGGCGCGCGCCAGCACGGCCGCGAAGAACGCGGCGCTCGACGCGGTGGCCCGCGCGATCGAACGCGACGCGCAGGTGCTGAAGGACGCAAACGCGCGTGACGTCGCCCGCGCCCGTGAAAAGGGGCTCGATGCAGCGTTCGTCGACCGCCTGACGCTGTCGGACAAGGCGCTGAAGACGATGGTCGAAGGGCTGCGCCAGGTCGCGTCGCTGGCCGATCCGATCGGCGAGATCGGCAACCTCAAGTACCGCCCGAGCGGGATCCAGGTCGGCCAGATGCGCGTGCCGCTCGGCGTGATCGGCATCATCTACGAATCGCGCCCGAACGTGACGATCGACGCGGCCGCGCTGTGCCTGAAGTCGGGCAACGCGACGATCCTGCGCGGCGGCTCCGAAGCGCTCGAATCGAATGCGGCGCTCGCGAAGCTGATCGGCGAAGGGCTCGAGGCGGCCGGGCTGCCGCAGGACGCGGTGCAGGTCGTCGCGACGGCCGATCGCGCGGCGGTCGGCAAGCTGATCACGATGACCGAATACGTCGACGTGATCGTGCCGCGCGGCGGCAAGAGCCTGATCGAGCGCCTGATCAACGAGGCACGCGTGCCGATGATCAAGCACCTCGACGGCATCTGCCACGTGTACGTCGACGATCGCGCCGATCTCGCCAAGGCGCTGACCGTCTGCGACAACGCGAAGACGCATCGCTACGGCACCTGCAACACGATGGAGACGCTGCTCGTGTCGAGCGGCATCGCGGCCGCGCTGCTGCCGCCGCTCGGCAAGCTGTATCGCGACAAGCAGGTCGAGCTGCGCGTCGACGCGGCTGCGCGCGCGGTGCTCGCCGATGCGGGCGTCGGCCCGCTCGTCGACGCGACCGAGGAAGACTGGCACACCGAATATCTCGCGCCGGTGCTCGCGATCAAGGTCGTCGACGGCCTCGACGTCGCGATCGAGCACATCAACCATTACGGCTCGCATCACACCGATGCGATCGTCACCGAGGATCACGACCGCGCGATGCGTTTCCTGCGCGAAGTCGATTCGGCGAGCGTGATGGTCAACGCGTCGACGCGCTTCGCGGACGGCTTCGAATTCGGCCTCGGCGCGGAAATCGGCATCTCGAACGACAAGCTGCACGCACGCGGCCCCGTCGGCCTGGAAGGGCTGACGTCGCTGAAGTATGTCGTGCTCGGGCACGGCGAAGGCCGTCAATAAAGCACTTTCTAAGGATCTGGGATGCTTACTAAGTTGCGAGTCAAAGGATTTAAGAGCCTCAACGATATAACCGTTAACTTTGGTCCGTTCACTTGCGTTGCAGGGGTCAACGGGGCTGGGAAATCCAATCTTTTTGATGCGATAGTTTTTCTGCGTGATTTGGCTGATATGCCAATAATAGCCGCGGCGAATCGTGTTAGAGATAGGGATGGAAAGCGCTTTGGGTCGGTAGGCTCAATTTTTACGCGCTACAAGGATGGTAGTGCGAGCCAAATGGAGTTGGAGGCGGAATTTTTAGTTCCAAATGCTGTGGTTGACGATTTCGGACGCCATGGGGCACCTCGCGTAACGCACCTGCGATATCGGATCGTTCTCGGGTACGTGCTGGATGAGACATCGGGAAGCGAGCGTATTTTTTTGCTCGATGAATCGCTTAAATATATTCCGAAGCGTGATTTCAGACGCGGTCTTTTCCCTCACTCGGATGCGTTCTGGGATACGGTTAAGGGGGGAACTAAGACGTCGGATTTCATATCGACGGACAGAGATGGTGAAGATGAACGTGTAATTGTAAACATTCACCAGGATTCCGGTAGTGGACGCCCGGAGCGGATTCCAGCTTTTGGTATGGAAAGAACGGCGTTGAGTGGAATTAATACGATTGATCGGCCAACCGCGTTGGCGGCTCGACGCGAAATGCGTTCGTGGGCACTTTTGCAACTTGAGCCGTCAGCTTTGCGTCGACCCGACGATTTCTCAACGCCGTCAGATATTCACGTCGCCCCGTCCGGCGCCCACATGCCGGCTACGCTTAAATCGCTGGATAAGGACGCAGAGGTCGCTAATCGACTTTCCGAACTGCTTCCAGACGTGGCAGAACTTTCCGTTGAGGTGGATGATAAGCGGGAATTGAAAACTCTCTATCTCACCAATAGAGACGGAATTCAGTACCCCGCGAAAGCGTTGTCGGATGGTACGCTCAGATTTTTGGCGCTAGCAATTATTCATGCGGATCCACGGGCGGGTGGTTTGATATGTCTGGAAGAACCGGAAAACGGAATTCATCCGTCGAGAGTGAGGGCGATGACGAGTTTGCTTAGAGATATGGCGGTTGATCCAAATAGTGCGATAGGTGAATATAATCCGCTTCGGCAGGTGATTATTAATACTCACTCTCCTTTGGTTGTTCAGGAGTTGTTGGCGGATGATCTTGTTGTTTGCCAACAGTATAGGTATAAGGGGGCTACTTTTAGCACGTTTGGATTTTTGGCAAAAACTTGGCGTGCTGATATGTCGAGTGAGAAACCAACATCATTAAGCACTTTGTTGGCGTATCTCAATGCGGATGAGGCCGGAGTAGAGCGAGGATCGGCAACGGTTGGGACGCTGTTGCGGGAGCAGTTGGAACTCTTTCATTGATCGAGGGGATCGTGCAATTTGTTCGTTACACGCTCCTCGCAGACGGGAGCTCTGATTCGGCACTACTGCCAATTATCCAATGGGTAATTGAGCAAAATTTTCCCAGTCTTGCGACGATGCCAGAATTTGCGCGAAATGGAATTCCGGCTCCTTCCGAGGGGCTCCGGAGGCGAGTTGATGCAGCATTAGGGCTCTATGCCTGTGACGTTCTCTTCGTGCATCGAGATGCTGAACGAGATGATCCTGATGATCGACGAACGGAACTCACCGACGAGTTGGGCGATCTTGAGACAGCGTGGATACCCGTTATTCCTGTCCGTATGACGGAGGCTTGGTTACTGGGTGATGAGCCGGCGATTAGGAAGGCGGCAGAGAATCCAAATGGGAGAGTCCAACTCGCGATTCCTCCTCGAGCCAAATGGGAAGCACTTCCAGACCCGAAGAGAGAGTTATTCCGGCTGCTTCATTTGGCAGCAGACCGGCCAGCGAGGCGCGCGATTAACGAAGGGCAATGTCGCAGCCGAGTTGCGGCCCTTACTGCCGATTTTTCGCATCTACGTGCGCTTCGGTCATTTCAAGTATTTGAGGCGGATGTTACTCGTGTATTCGGCGCATTTGAGGATTGAACAATGGCAATGCTCTGGGTCAAGACGTTCCATATCGTTCTGATCGCCGCGTGGTTCGCGGGGCTCTTCTACCTGCCGCGCATCTACGTGAACCTGGCCATGGAGACCGATCCGGCCGCGGTACGGCGCCTGCTGCTGATGGCGCGCAAGCTGTTCCGCTTCATGACGATGATCGCGGTGCCGGCGCTCGCCTGCGGGCTGTGGCTCTGGCTCGTGATCGGCATCGGGCAGGGGCAGGGCTGGATCCATGCGAAGGTGACGGTCGTGCTGCTGCTCGTCATCTACCACGCGTACTGCGGGCACCTGCTGCGCGTGTTCGAGCGCGGCGAGAACCGCCGCACCGACAAGTGGTATCGCGTGTTCAACGAGCTGCCGGTGCTCGGCATGCTCGTGGCCGTCGCGCTGGTCGTGATCAAGCCGTTCTGAACGGCGCGGCCGGCGAATACGTCGCCGTCGAATCATGCACAACGGCGCCCCTCGGGGCGCCGTTGTTACGTTTACGCGCGGCGTCCCGCGACGGCTATTCCTTCGTCGGATCGTCGATCCGGCGGCGCGTGATCGCTTCCTTCGCACGGCCGACCCGTTCCATCAGCGCGGGGCCGCGCGACAGCGCGACGCCGACCGCGAGGATGTCGCCGATCGCGAGATGCGACATCCGCGACGTCATCGGCGAGAACACGTCCGTTTCCTCGGCAACGTTCGACGCAAGGCTCACGGTTGCGAGCTTCGCGAGCGGCGAATGGCTCTGCGTGATCGCGACGACTTTCGCGCCGCATGCGAGCGCGGAGCGTGCGGCGTCGACGATGTCGCGCGTGCGGCCGGTGTTCGAGATCGCGACGACGACGTCGTGCGGCCCGAGCAGCGCCGACGACATCGAGAAGGTGTGCGGATCCGAGTACGCGACGCTCGGCACGCCGAGCCGGAAGAACTTGTGCTGGATGTCCTGCGCGGCGATGCCCGAGCCGCCGGCGCCGTAGAACTCGATCCGCGACGCGTTCGACAGCAGCGCGATCGCCTCGGCGACGCTGCCGGCAGACAGGCTGTTGCGCACTTCGATCAGTGCGCCGATCGTGCGGTCGAACACCTTGCCGATGATGCCGGGCGCCGGTTCGTCGGGCTCGACGTCGCGGTAGACCGACGACACGCCCGGCGCGACGCTCTGCGCGAGCCGGATCTTGAATTCGCGAAAGCCGCTGCAGCCGAGCGCCTGGCAGAAGCGTGCGATGGTCGGCTGGCTGACGCCCGCGCGCGTCGACAGCTCGGTCATCGCGAGGTCGAGCACCTCGCGCGGCGCGGCGAGGATGTAGTCGGCGAGCTTGCGCTCGGAGGGGCGCAGGTCGGCGCGGATCGCTTCAATGCGAGGCAGCATGGGACGGCATGTGGAAATCGGGTTCGGATGAGCGAGTGTATCGCAATCGAATTGTAGAAAATCTACAAGAAAATACTAGCGCCATCGTCGCGCTTTCGATGTGGTTGCGACACGCGTAATTAGGGTTTTCACTAGTTAATGCCTTGCTGGTAGCGGGAATGAGGGTTGCGTGTCGTTCGATCCACATTGCGTGCTTGTAGTTTTTCTACTAGACTGGCTTCGTTCGATCGACGAAGCTCGACCGTCCCCACGATTCCAACCGCCGGTGTCGGCCGGCATACAGGAGCGCCCAGCATGACGTCGCTGCACCCCACTCTGGCGAAGGTCACCGAACGCGTGATCGCCCGCAGCCAATCGACCCGTTCCGCCTATCTGCAGCGCATCGACGGCGCGCAGGGCAAGTTCCCGGCACGCGGCGCGCTGTCGTGTGCGAACCTCGCGCACGGCTTCGCGGGCCTCGAAGGCAACGACAAGTTCTCGATCAAGGCGATCCGCGAGCCGAACATCGGCATCGTGTCCTCGTATAACGAGATGCTGTCCGCGCATGCGCCGTACAAGGATTTCCCCGAGATCATCAAGGCCGCCGCGCGCGAGAACGGCGGCGTCGCCCAGTTCGCGGGCGGCGTGCCGGCGATGTGCGACGGCGTCACGCAGGGCAACCCGGGGATGGAGCTGTCGCTGTTCTCGCGCGAAGCGATCGCGATGGGCACGGCGATCGCGCTCACGCACAACATGTTCGACGCGGCGCTCTGCCTCGGCATCTGCGACAAGATCGTGCCGGGCCTCCTGATCGGCGCGCTGCAGTTCGGCCACCTGCCGACGATCTTCGTGCCGGCCGGCCCGATGACGAGCGGCCTGTCGAACGACGACAAGGCGAAGATCCGCCAGCAGTTCGCGACCGGCCAGGTCGGCCGCGACGCGCTGCTCGAAGCCGAATCGGCCGCGTATCACGGCCACGGCACCTGCACGTTCTACGGCACCGCGAACAGCAACCAGATGCTGATGGAGCTGATGGGGCTGCACCTGCCGGGCTCGGCATTCGTTCATCCGCACACGCCGCTGCGCACCGCGCTGACGGCCGAGGCCGCGCGCCGCGTGCTCGACCTGACCGTCGAGCGCGGCCACTACACGCCGATCGGCCATGTGATCGACGAGAAGGCGATCGTCAACGGAATCGTCGCGCTGCTCGCGACGGGCGGCTCGACCAACCACACGCTGCACCTCGTCGCGATCGCCCGCGCGGCCGGCATCCTGATCGACTGGAACGACTTCGACGAGCTGTCGGCCGTCGTGCCGCTGCTCGCGAAGATCTACCCGAACGGCAAGGCCGACGTGAACCATTTCCACGCGGCGGGCGGCGTCGCGTTCCTGGTACGCAACCTGCTGGAAGGCGGGCTGCTGCACGAGGACGTGACGACGGTCGCCGGCAAGGGGCTCGCGCACTACACGAAGGAGCCGAAGCTGATCGACGGCAAGCTGACGTGGGTCGACGGCGCGGCCGAGAGCCACGACACGAAGGTGCTGCGCGGCATTCGCGACCCGTTCCAGCCGGACGGCGGCCTGCGCCTGATGCAGGGCCGGCTCGGCCGCGGCGTGATCAAGATCTCGGCGGTCGCGCCCGAGCACCGCAAGGTGACGGCGCCGGCGATCGTGTTCGACTCGCAGGAAGCCGTGCAGGAAGCGTTCGATCGTGGCGAGCTGAAGCGCGATTTCGTCGCGGTCGTGCGCTTCCAGGGCGCGCGTGCGAACGGGATGCCCGAGCTGCACCGTTTGACGCCGCTGCTCGGCGTGCTGCAGGATCAGGGCTTCCATGTCGCGCTGGTTACCGACGGCCGCATGTCGGGCGCGTCGGGCAAGGTGCCGGCCGTGATCCACGTATCGCCGGAAGCGCTGCTGGCCGGCCCGCTCGGCAAGGTGAAGACGGGCGATACGCTCGTGATCGACGCGGAAGCCGGCGTGCTCGACATCGAGGTCGACGACGCCGAGTGGCGTGCGCGCCCGGTCGCGCAGCCGCAGCACCAGGCCGAGAACGAGGTCGGGTTCGGGCGCGAACTGTTCGGCGTGTTCCGCGCGGCCGCAGCGCCGGCCGAGCAGGGCGCATCGGTTTTCGGGACGCTGGTCGGCGAAACGGCCGCCCACGTCGCCGCATGAATTTCAAGGAGCCAATTCAATGAAGACGATTGCTGAAATCGTGAAGCTGGGCCCGGTCATTCCGGTGCTCGCGTTCGACTCGGTCGAGCAGGGTGAAAACGTGTCGCGCGCGTTGCACGCGGGCGGCGTGAAGGTGCTCGAGATCACGCTGCGCACGCCGGCCGGCCTGGAGGCGATCCAGCGCGCGAGCCAGCTCGCGGACGACATCGTCGTCGGCGTCGGCACGATCACGAAGCCCGAGCACTGCGCGCAGGCGAAGCGCGCGGGCGCCACGTTCGGCGTGTCGCCGGGCCTGACGAAGGAACTGCACCTCGCGGCGCTCGACGCGGGCCTGCCGCTGCTGCCGGGCGTGATGACGCCGAGCGACATCATCCAGGCACTCGAATTCGGCTACGAAATCGTGAAGTTCTTCCCCGCGCAGCAGGCGGGCGGCGTGCCGATGCTGCAGGCGTTCCACGGCCCGTTCCCGGCGCTGAAGTTCTGCCCGACCGGCGGCATCACGGTCGACACCGCGCCGAATTTCCTGAAACTGCCGAACGTCGTGTGCGTCGGCGGCTCGTGGCTCACGCCGAAGGCCGCGCTCGCCGCGCAGGACTGGGCCGAAGTCACGCGCCTCGCGCAAGCCGCGAGCCAGTTGCCCCGTTAATACTTGTATGAAATGAAGAATCGACCCTCGGGAACAAGCGTTAGTGCTTGTTTTTCCGAGGGTTTTTGCTGATGGAACCGGTTCTATCCGCAGGCCGCAAAGATAAGTAAAATTCAGCGTCCTGACGGGGTGGGTACCCCCCGTGTTTCGGAGACCTGCATAGCCGGGCATACTCGCTACAACTCGCCCGGTTCGAACAATTCTAGGAGGAGTGCCACATGGGGGCTGTCCAAGGCAGCATGCTGCTCGTATTCACGCTGATCGCGATTGCCGCGCTGATCCTGATGATCGCGCGCTTCAAGATCTACCCGTTCCTGGTGCTGATCATCGTGTCGCTCGGCCTCGGTCTCGTCGTCGGCATGCCGATGGACAAGATCGTCAAGTCGTTCGAGACGGGCACCGGCGGCACGCTCGGCCACATCGCGATCGTCGTCGGCCTCGGCACGATGCTCGGCAAGATGATGGCCGAATCGGGCGGCGCCGAACGGATCGCGACCACGCTGATCGACTGGTTCGGTGAAAAGAACATCCACTGGGCGATGATGTTCGTCGCGATCATCGTCGGCCTGCCGGTGTTCTTCGAAGTCGGCTTCGTGCTGCTGATCCCGATCGCATTCAACGTCGCGAAGCGCACCGGCAAGTCGCTGCTCGTCGTCGGCCTGCCGATGGTGGCCGGCCTGTCCGTCGTGCACGGCCTGATCCCGCCGCACCCGGCCGCGCTGCTGGCCGTCCAGCAATACGGCGCCGATATCGGCAAGACGATCGCGTTCGGCCTGCTCGTCGGCGTGCCGACCGCGATCATCGCGGGCCCGCTGTTCGCGCTGACGATCTCGAAGTTCGTGAAGCTGCCGGAAAACAACCCGCTCGCCGCGCAGTTCGTCGATTCGCGTGCGGATGGCAGCAAGCGCGAACTGCCGAGCTTCGGCATCACGCTGTTCACGATCCTGCTGCCCGTCGTGCTGATGCTCGTCGGCAGCTGGGCCGACCTGGTGTTCACGCCGAAGTCGCTGCCGAACAACCTGCTGCGCTTCGCCGGCAACTCGGACGTCGCGCTGCTGATCGCCGTGCTCGTGAGCTTCTTCACGTTCGGCAAGCTGCAGGGTTTCAACCGCGACCAGATCCAGAAGTTCTGCAGCGAGTGCCTGGCGCCGATCGCCGGGATCACGCTGATCGTCGGCGCGGGCGGCGGCTTCGGCGGCGTCCTGCGCGACAGCGGGATCTCGCAGCAGATCGTCGAGACCGCGAAGCACGCGCACCTGTCGCCGCTGCTGCTCGGCTGGTTCGTCGCGGCGCTGATGCGTCTCGCGACGGGTTCGGCGACGGTCGCGATGACGACGGCCTGCGGCATCGTCGCGCCGATCGCGGCGGCGTCGGGCGCGGCGGTTCGGCCGGAGCTGCTGGTGCTCGCGACGGGCTCGGGCTCGCTGATCTTCTCGCACGTGAACGACGGCGGCTTCTGGCTGATCAAGGAATATTTCGGGATGACGGTCGGCCAGACGTTCAAGACCTGGTCGTTGCTCGAAACCATCATTTCAGTGCTTGGTCTGGGCTTTACGCTGCTGCTGAGCGTGGTTTTGTAACAAGGGGTAGTCAATGATTCTGATCGCAATGGGCGTGTCGGGCGCAGGCAAGTCGCTGATCGGCGAAATGCTGGCGGAACGCCTGTCGTGCAGCTATACCGATGGCGACGCGTTTCACAGCGCGGCGAACAAGGAGAAGATGCACAACGGCATTCCGCTGACCGACGACGACCGCTGGCCGTGGCTGCGCACGATCCGCGCGGCCATCGAGGAAAAGCAACGTGCCGGCGAAACGGCCGTGTTCACGTGCTCGTCGCTGAAGCGGTCGTACCGCGACGTGCTGCGCGGCACCGACACCGACGTGCGGTTCGTGTATCTGAAGGGTTCGTTCGAGGTGTTGCACGAGCGCCTGAAGAGCCGCACCGGCCATTTCTTCGACCCGTCGTTGCTGAAGAGCCAGCTCGACACGCTCGAGGAGCCGGGCCCGGACGAAGCGATCGAGGTCAGCATCGAGCTGACGCCCGAGCAGATCGTCGATCAGGTCATGCGGAAGATCGGCACCGCGCAGCAGCACTGAGCGCGGTTCGCGGCAATCGCCATGAAGAAGGCGCCCCTCGGGGCGCCTTTTTCGTTGGCGGGAACCCAGCCGGTCAGGCCGCGTGCGCGCGTTGCGCGATGCCGTCGAGCAGCACGTCGAGCATCGTGTCGTGCACGGCCGCCGGGTCGAGCTGCGCATAGAGCGGCGCGGCCGATCGGACGAGCGGATGCTCGGTGTCGGACAGTGCGTTCATCTCCGCGAGCTCGACGTCGTTCGCGGCACGCGTGAGGCCGCCGGCTTCGGCGGCGGCCAGGCCGATCACGCTTGCATACCAGCCGACGCACACCGACGGCAGCGCCGCGCGCGGGATGCCGGCGTCGGTCAGCGCGCGATGCACGGCCTCGATATGCGCTAGATCGGCCGGCCCGGTACTCATGTGCCGTTGCAGCAGAGCGAACGCGGCAGGGTAGCGCAGCGCGAGTGCGCGGTACTGGCGCGCGAGGTCGCGCAGCCGCTCGCGCCACGGCAGTGAAGGATCGACCGGCACGAGCGAGCGCGACAGCGCGTTCGCGATCGCGCGGCTCAGGCCGTCCTTCGACTTGAAGTGGTACAGCACGCTCATCGGGTCGCAGCCGACCGACTGCGCGAGCTTGCGCACGCTGAACGCGGCTTCGCCGACGTCTTCGAGCAGCGCGAGCGCGGCCGCGACGATCGCGTCCTTGTCGAGGCCGCGCGGGCCCTGGGCAGGTTTGTCTTTCATCGAGGCGGGCCGGCATGCCGGCGCGGCGCCGGCTGTAAACTTGACGAAAGCTTATTCTACACTGTAGAATTATTTCTGCGGTGTAGAAATTGGGTGTCCCGGCACCTTTCAATGCGTGCTTTCGCACGGTCCGGGATCCAGGCAGACACGAGCGTGCCTGCCGTCAACACGGGCCATCGCGCCCTTTATCTCGTTGACACCCAAGTGGAACCGGCTGCCCCACCCGCGAAGCCTCACGGCTCTTCGACAGGCGGCCCAAGACCATGCAAGTGCAATCATGACTTCCAACAACAAACCCCTGATCCAGGGCGAATCGCGTTTCGAACCCACGCAACTGAATATCGAGCAGGACAACTGGAACTGGTGCGACCCGGCCCGCTACGACGGCGAGCGTCCGGCCAACTGGTACGAGGCGTCGCTGTCGCGCCACGCGAACGGCGCGCCGCTTGCGCACGACGCCGTGTGCGACGTGCTCGTGATCGGTGCGGGGCTGCTCGGCGCATCGGCCGCGCTGCATCTCGCAGAAGCGGGCGTCGACACGATCCTCGTCGACAAGCATCACGTCGGCTCGGCTGCGTCCGGCCGCAACGGCGGGCAACTGACGCCCGGCCTCGCGCGCTGGGAAGCGGCCGACATGATCGACCACCTGTCGCATGACGACGCGAAGCGGCTGTGGCGTTTCGCATCGGCCGAATCGATGGACCTGATCGATGCGATCGGCGCGCGCTACGCGCTCGAGCTCGACCGCAAGCGCGGCCACGTCACGGCGGCCGTTCACCCGGGCCACATGAGCGCGCTGCTCGACGGCGCGGATGCGCGCCGCCATCTCGGCGACGCGGGCGTGACGCTCGTCGGCCGCCATCAGCTCCACGACGAATACGTGCGCTCGGGGCTGTACCATGGCGCGGCGATCGACGCGCTCGGCGGGCAGATCCATCCGCTCGCGCTGGTGCGCGGCCTCGTGCACGGCTTCCGGCTGAACGGCGGCGCGCTGTTCGAGGGCACCGAGGTGCTCGAACTCGACGAGACGCCGGCGGGCGTCGTCGCGACGACGCCGGGCGGCACGATCACCGCGCGCAAGGGCGTCGTGCTGGCGCTGCACAACACGACGTTCCGGCTGCTCGACGACGGCACGGCGACCACGGTGCCGTTCTTCACGTACGTGAGCGTGACGGCGCCGCTCGACGTCGATGTCGCGACGCTGATGCCGGCCGGCATGCCCGTGTACGACACGCAGTTCCAGATCGACTACTACCGGCCGGTGCGCGGCAACCGGCTGCTGTTCGGCGGGCAGGGTACCGGCAGCTGCTGGGCGCAGTCCGACGTCAATGCGTACCTGCTGACGCGGCTGAACACGGTGTTTCCGCAGGCCGATGGCAGCTTCGCGCTCGACTACTGCTGGAGCGGCGTCAGCGATTTCACGCTGAACGGCGCCACCGACAGCCGCAAGACCGACGGCCGCGTGCCGATGTACATGGTGCAGGGCTGGAGCGGCCACGGCGTCGCGCAGACGGTGCGGATCGGCAAGGCGATCTGCGACGATTTCGTCGGTCGCAACGACGATTTCTCGATGCTCACGGGCATCGATCACCGCGCGATTCCGCTCGGCCGGCAGTTGTCGCCGATCGCGATTCCCGCCGCGAAGGCCGCGATGAGCGTGATGAGCGCGCTCAACCCGGGCCGGATGATTTCGTTCTGACCGGCTGAGGCAGGCAACAAAAAGCCCGATGCGATCGCTCGCATCGGGCTTTTTTTACGTGCAGGGACGGCGGTGCTTACGCGATCCGCTTCGCGAGTTCGACGGCCTTGCCGATGTACGACGCGGGCGTCATCGCGAGCAGGAGATCCTTCGCGTCCTGCGGGATCGCGAGCGTGCCGACGAATTCCTGCAGCGCTTCGCGCGTGATGCCCTTGCCGCGCGTCAGTTCCTTCAGCTGCTCGTACGGGTTCTCGATGCCGTAGCGGCGCATCACCGTCTGCACCGGCTCGGCCAGCACTTCCCAGCAGTTGTCGAGATCTTCGTTCAGGCGCTGCGGGTTCACTTCGAGCTTGTCGAGGCCGCGGATCAGCGAATCGTACGCGAGCAGCGAGTAGCCGAGCGCGACGCCCATGTTGCGCAGCACCGTCGAGTCGGTCAGGTCGCGCTGCCAGCGCGACACCGGCAGCTTGTCGGCGAGGTGGCGCAGCGTCGCATTCGCGAGGCCGAGGTTGCCTTCCGAGTTCTCGAAGTCGATCGGATTGACCTTGTGCGGCATCGTCGACGAGCCGATTTCGCCGGCCTTCGTCTTCTGCTTGAAGTAGCCGACCGAGATGTAGCCCCACACGTCGCGGTCGAGGTCGAGCAGGATCGTGTTCGCGCGTGCGACGGCGTCGAACAGCTCGGCCATGTAGTCGTGCGGCTCGATCTGGATCGTGTACGGGTTGAACGTGAGCTTCAGGCGGTTTTCGATCACGTCGCGCGAGAACGCTTCCCAGTCGAATTCCGGATACGCGGACAGGTGCGCGTTGAAGTTGCCGACCGCGCCGTTCATCTTGCCGAGGATCTCGACCTTCTCGATGCGCGTGATCGCACGGGCGAGACGCGCGGCGACGTTCGCGAGTTCCTTGCCGAGCGTCGTCGGGCTGGCCGGCTGGCCGTGCGTGCGCGACAGCATCGGCTGCTCGGCGTGCGCGTGCGCGAGCGCGACGAGGCGCTGGTAGACCGTGCGCAGCGCCGGCAGGATCACGTGTTCGCGCGCGCCGGCGAGCATCATCCCGTGCGACGTGTTGTTGATGTCCTCGGACGTGCACGCGAAGTGGATGAATTCGCTGGCCTTCTCGAGTTCGGCCTGGCCCTTCACCGATTCCTTCAGCCAGTATTCGACGGCCTTCACGTCGTGGTTCGTCACGCGCTCGATTTCCTTGATGCGGGCGGCATCGTGCGCGGTGAAGCGCTCGGCGAGCTGCAGCAGGAACTGCTCGGACGCATCGGAGAAGCGCGGGACTTCCGCGAAGCCGGCGCGCGACAGCGCGATCAGCCAGTGCACCTCGACGGTGACGCGGTGGCGCATGAAGGCGGCTTCGGAGAGCCAGTCGCGCAGCGCTTCGGTCTTGCTGGCGTAGCGGCCGTCGATGGGCGAGAGCGCGGTGAGGGCGAAAAGCGTATCGGGACGAGTGTCGGACATGATCGGGCGGGCCTTGGGGCCGGGTCGAGCGAGGGGGGAGAATCCGGCATTTTACCATTGGCGCGCGGCGATCCCGACCGAACCGGTCCGGCCGTGGCCGCCACGGGCGAGCGAGGCTCGGGCGGCGCGCGAATGGCGTGCCGGCGCTCGCCCGCGCAGGCGCGCCGGGCCGTGCGCGACGCCGCCCGCCGGGCCCGCCCGCCGGTAGAATGCAGGCTTCTTCCCGACCGCCGCCCGCCGCGCCCGCCTGCATGGAACTGAAATGGCTCGAAGACTTCGTCTCGCTCGCGGAAACGCGCAGCTTTAGCCGCTCCGCCGAACTGCGGCACGTGTCGCAGCCGGCGTTTTCGCGGCGGATCCAGGCGCTGGAAGCATGGCTCGCGACCGAACTGATCGACCGTTCGGTCTATCCGACGCGGCTCACGCAGGCCGGCCAGATCTTCTACGAGCAGGCGCTGACGATGCTGTCGCAGGCGCACGAGGCGCGCACGCTGCTGCGCGGCCACGTCGGCGCGCCGGTGCCGACGATCGAGTTCGCGGTGCCGCACACGCTGTCGCTCACATATTTCCCGCGCTGGCTGCAGCGGATCGAGGCGAAGATGGGCCAGGTCCACACGCGGCTGCGCGCGCTGAACGTGCACGACGCGGTGCTGTCGCTCGTCGAGGGCGGCTGCGATCTCGTGATGGGCTACCACCACCCGAGCCACCCCGTCGCGCTCGACCCGGCGCGCTACGACATGCTGATCCTCGGCAGCGAGCCGATCAGCCCGTTCTCGGCGCCCGGCCGCGCGGGCCGGCCGCGCTATACGCTGCCCGGCGCGGCCGATGCGCGCGTGCCGTACCTGTCGTATACGCCGAACGCGTATCTCGGCCGGATGACCGAAGTCATCATCGCGAACGCGCCGACGCGGCTGTTCCTCGATCGCGTCTACGAAACCGACATGGCCGAAGGGCTGAAGGCGATGGCGCTCGCGGGCCACGGCGTCGCGTTCCTGCCGCACAGCGCGGTCGAGGATGCGGTCGCGGGCGGCCGCCTGATCCGGCTCGACCGCTCGGTGCGCGGCGGCGCGCATCCGTTCACGCTGACAATGGAAATCCGGCTGTACTGCGACAAGCTCGCGCTGCAGGGCGACGATCCGCGCCAGAAGCTCGTGCGTGCGCTGTGGGACGTCGTGCGCGACGAGCTGCGCGACACCACGCATTAACCGCCGGCGGTTAATTTTCCGCGGCCGGTCGTGCGCGGCCGGCTGACGGCGCGCTTGCGGCGCCTGTCGGACGGCTGTCCGGTGGGCGGCCCGCGCGCATTCCATTCGATTTTTCGCCGACGCGATGCACGGCCGATCGCGGGCGTTCTTGCGCAAATCGACCGCAGATTTGCGAAAAATCGCGATCATGCAAGAAACGCATAATCGAATAAGCAAACGGCATTGGATAAAAAAAACGGGTTTTTCGACAATGTGCGCACTTCGTTGAACGTTGGAGCATCCATGTCTTCGCAACAGCAGTCCATCCCGTCCTACCTGCACGCCGACGATCTCGGCCCGTGGGGCAACTACCTCCAGCAGGTCGATCGCGTCGCGCCGTACCTCGGTTCGCTGTCGCGCTGGCTCGAAACGCTGAAGCGTCCGAAGCGCATCCTGATCGTCGACTGCCCCATCGAGCTCGACAACGGTACCGTCGCGCACTTCGAAGGCTATCGCGTGCAGCACAACGTGTCGCGCGGCCCGGGCAAGGGCGGCGTACGCTACCACCAGGACGTGACGCTGTCGGAAGTGATGGCGCTGTCGGCATGGATGTCCGTGAAGAACGCAGCAGTGAACGTGCCGTACGGCGGCGCGAAGGGCGGCATCCGCGTCGACCCGCGCAAGCTGTCGCGTGGTGAGCTCGAGCGCGTCACGCGCCGCTACACCAGCGAAATCGGCATCATCATCGGCCCGAACACCGACATTCCGGCACCGGACGTCAACACCAACGAACAGGTGATGGCGTGGATGATGGACACGTACTCGATGAACCAGGGCCAGACGTCGACCGGCGTCGTGACCGGCAAGCCGATCGCGCTCGGCGGTTCGCTCGGCCGCAAGGAAGCAACGGGCCGCGGCGTGTTCGTCGTCGGCTCCGAAGCGGCGAAGAAGAAGGGACTGGAAATCGAAGGCGCGCGCATCGCGGTGCAAGGCTTCGGCAACGTCGGCGGCATCGCGGCGAAGCTGTTCCAGGAAGCCGGTGCGAAGGTGATCGCGGTGCAGGATCACACGGGCACGATCTACCAGCCGGGCGGCCTCGATTCGAACAAGCTGCTCGACCACGTCGCCCGCACGGGCGGTGTCGCGGGCTTCGAAGGCGCGGAGCCGATGCCGAACGACGAGTTCTGGACGGTCGAGACCGACATCCTGATCCCGGCGGCACTGGAAAACCAGATCACCGAGAAGAACGCGGCGAAGATCCGCACGAAGATCATCGTCGAAGGCGCGAACGGCCCGACGACGACGGCGGCGGACGACATCCTGAGCGCGAACGGCGTGCTCGTGATCCCCGACGTGATCGCGAACGCGGGTGGCGTGACCGTGTCGTACTTCGAGTGGGTGCAGGATTTCTCGAGCTTCTTCTGGACGGAAGACGAGATCAACCACCGTCTCGAGCGCGTGATGCGCGAAGCGTTCGCCGGCGTGTGGGCGGTCGCGGAAGAGCACAAGGTGACGGTGCGTACGGCGGCGTTCATCGTCGCGTGCAAGCGCATCCTGATGGCGCGCGAAATGCGCGGCCTCTACCCCTAACCGGGCGTCCCTGATCATCGACGATGATCAATTCATGACGCAATCCATCCGATTGCGGAAATGAACCCTCGCGGGCGGTGCCGGATCCGGCATCGCCCGCGCGCGCATTCGGGGTGCCGGAAGCCGGGAGGACGGCTTCGTACAGGGCGATTCGTAGTGCGGTAAACAACCAGTACTTTCAAAAATATTACTTTGATACACTGGCGCGGGTTTTAGCCAAGGAGATGACCAAAATGAAATACCACAAGGCAGTCCTGATGGTCGCGGCGCTCTGCGCGTTCGCAAGCGGCGCGCATGCTCAGGAGACGGGCACGCTGAAGAAGATCAAGGACACGGGCGTGATCGCGCTGGGCCACCGCGAATCGTCGATTCCGTTCTCCTACTATGACCAGAACCAGCAGGTGGTCGGCTATTCGCGCGAGTTCCAGCTGAAGGTGGTCGACGCGGTGAAGAAGAAGCTGAGCCTGCCGAACCTGCAGGTGAAGAACATCCCCGTCACGTCGCAGAACCGCATCCCGCTGGTGCAGAACGGCACGGTCGACATCGAGTGCGGCTCGACGACCAACAATCTCGAGCGCCAGCAGCAGGCTGCATTCTCCGACACGATCTTCGTGATCGGCACGCGCCTGATGACGAAGAAGGATTCGGGCGTCAAGGATTTCGCCGACCTGAAGGGCAAGACGGTCGTGACGACTGCCGGCACGACGTCGGAGCGCCTGCTGCGCAAGATGAACAACGACAAGCAGCTCGGCATGAACATCATCAGCGCGAAGGATCACGGTGATTCCTTCAACACGCTGGAATCGGGCCGCGCGGTCGCGTTCATGATGGACGACGCGCTGCTCGCGGGCGAGCGCGCGAAGGCGAAGCAGCCGGGCGAATGGGTGATCGTCGGCACGCCGCAATCGGAAGAAGCCTACGGCTGCATGATGCGCAAGGGCGACGCCGACTTCAAGAAGGTCGTCGACGACGCGATCTCGCAAGTCGAGAAGTCGGGCGAAGCCGCGAAGATCTACGCGAAGTGGTTCGAGAACCCGATCCCGCCGAAGGGGCTGAACCTGAACTTCCCGCTGTCCGATTCGATGAAGAAGCTGTACGCGAACCCGAACGACAAGGCGCTCGACTGACCGAACGGCCGTTGATGCAGAAATGACGCTAATGAGACGGAAGGAGCCACGCTTCTTCCGTCTCTTTTTGCTGGAGTCTTGCCCATGTCTTACCACTGGAACTGGGGCATCTTCCTGAGCCCCGTGTCGACCGGCGAGCCGACGACTTATTTCGGATGGCTGATGTCCGGCTTCTGGGTGACGATCGAAGTGTCGCTCGTCGCCTGGGTCATCGCGCTGATCGTCGGATCGCTGTTCGGCGTGCTGCGCACGGTGCCGAACAAATGGCTGTCCGCGATCGGCACCGTGTACGTGTCGATCTTCCGGAACATTCCGCTGATCGTGCAGTTCTTCGTCTGGTATCTCGTGATACCCGAGCTGCTGCCCGCATCGATCGGCACGTGGATCAAGCAGTTGCCGCCGACCACGCAGTTCTTCACCGCGTCGATCATCTGTCTCGGGCTGTTCACGGGCGCGCGCGTGTGCGAACAGGTGCGCTCGGGGATCAACGCGCTGCCGAAGGGCCAGCGCGCGGCCGGCCTCGCGATGGGTTTCACGCAATGGCAGACGTATCGCTACGTGCTGCTGCCCGTCGCCTACCGGATCATCGTGCCGCCGCTCACGTCGGAATTCCTGAACATCTTCAAGAACTCCGCCGTCGCGTCGACGATCGGCCTGCTCGACCTGTCCGCGCAGGCGCGCCAGCTCGTCGACTACACCGCGCAGACCTATGAGTCGTTCATCGCGGTCACGCTCGCGTACGTGATCATCAACCTCGTCGTGATGGCGTTCATGCGCTGGATCGAAGGCCGCACGCGGCTGCCCGGCTATATCGGAGGCAAGTGATGCATCAGTTCGACTGGAGTAGTATTCCCGGCGCGCTGCCGACGCTGTGGTCGGGGGCGGTCGTCACGTTCAAGATCACGCTGATCGCGATCGTGGTCGGGATCGTCTGGGGCACGCTGCTGGCGCTGCTGCGGCTGTCGGGCGTCAAGCCGCTCGCGTGGTTCGCGAAGGCGTACGTGACGGTGTTCCGCTCGATCCCGCTCGTGATGGTGCTGCTGTGGTTCTTCCTGATCGTGCCGCAGGTGCTGCAGGGCGTGCTCGGGCTGTCGCCGACGATCGACATCCGCCTCGCGTCGGCGATGGTCGCGTTCTCGTTGTTCGAAGCCGCGTATTATTCCGAGATCATCCGCGCCGGCATCCAGGCGGTGCCGCGCGGGCAGGTGAACGCCGCGTTCGCGCTCGGCATGAACTACGCGCAGGCGATGCGCCTCGTGATCCTGCCGCAGGCGTTCCGCGCGATGGTGCCGCTGCTGCTCACGCAGGCGATCGTCCTGTTCCAGGATACGTCGCTCGTGTACGTGATCAGTCTCGCGGACTTCTTCCGCACGGCGGCCAACATCGGCGATCGCGACGGCACGACCGTCGAGATGGTCCTGTTCGCCGGCGCATGCTATTTCGTGATTTGCTCGTTGGCGTCTGCTCTCGTCAAGGGTCTCCAGAAAAAGGTCACAAGATGATTTCCATCAAGAACGTTTCGAAGTGGTACGGCCAGTTTCAGGTCCTCACCGACTGCACGACCGAGGTCAAGAAAGGCGAAGTGGTCGTCGTGTGCGGCCCGTCGGGCTCGGGCAAGTCGACGCTGATCAAGACCGTCAACGGCCTCG
>NZ_QTQI01000022.1 GCF_003853705.1 Burkholderia sp. Bp8992
TTCTGGCGGAGCGGACGGGACTCGAACCCGCGACCCCCGGCGTGACAGGCCGGTATTCTAACCGACTGAACTACCGCTCCAGCTTTCTTACCCAACCTGCAGGACGTCGGTTACGTTCCTGCAAGCCTCGCGACACTTCTACGAAACGCCGCTGAATCTGGCGTCCCCTAGGGGATTCGAACCCCTGTACTCACCGTGAAAGGGTGATGTCCTAGGCCTCTAGACGAAGGGGACATGATCTTTTCAGACCTGTCTGACTTTCGCTATTCACTTCTGGTCAACAGCGAAGGCCGAAATTCTAACTGCTTTGAATCATTTTGTGAAGCATTTATTACTACCGCTGCTTCGCAAATCAATCCAGCTTGTTCTGTTGGTGGAGGTAAGCGGGATCGAACCGCTGACCTCTTGCATGCCATGCAAGCGCTCTCCCAGCTGAGCTATACCCCCTTGCAGAACAGAAATGAGATTATATGGACCTACTTTGAACTTGTAAATACCCTTTTTGCGATTCGCGCGAAATATTTTGCGAAGCTGCCGCGCGCTCACGCGCAGACAGCTTCATCGACGCACGAACCTCAGGCGAGCGCGCCCTCGATGCGCGACACCACGACGTCCCGACCGAACAGCACCAGCACCGCATCGATCGACGGCGTATGCGTGGTGCCGGCCACCAGCAGACGCACCGGCATCGCGAGCTGCGGCATCTTCAGCTTGTGCGTGGCGAGCGTCGCCTTCAGCGCAGCGGACACCGCCTCCTTCGTCCAGTCGGCCGCCTTCAGCGCGGCGGCGAGATCGGCCAGCGCCGGCCGCACGGCATCGGTCACGTGCTGCGCGAGCGCGTCGGCTTCCGGTGCCGGCACACGATAGAACATCGTCGCGCCCTCCGCGATCTCCTTCACCGTCGTCGCGCGATCCTTCATCAGGCCGACCACCGCGTCGAGCGCCGGGCCCGTCGCGATCGCCGCGTCGTCGATGCCGAGCGCATCGAGGAACGGCTTCGCGAGTTCGGCGAGGCGTGCGTTATCGGCTTCCTTGATGTAGTGCGCGTTCAGCCAGCTCAGCTTGCTGTGGTCGTACTGCGCCGGCGACTTGCCGAGATGCTCGAGATCGAACCATTCGACGAACTGCTCGCGCGAGAAGATCTCGGCGTCGCCGTGCGACCAGCCGAGGCGCGCGAGATAGTTGACGACCGCTTCCGGCAGGAAACCCGCGTCGCGGTACGCCATCACGCTCATCGCGCCATGCCGCTTGCTCATCTTCTCGCCCTGCTCGTTCAGCACGGTCGGCAGGTGCGCATAGACGGGCGGCTCGCCGCCGAGCGCATTCAGGATGTTGATCTGGCGCGGCGTGTTGTTCACGTGGTCGTCGCCACGGATCACGTGCGTGATGCCCATGTCCATGTCGTCCACCACCACGCAGAAGTTGTAGATCGGCGTGCCGTCCGGGCGCGCGATCACGAGATCGTCGAGTTCCTCGTTCGAGATCTCGACGCGCCCCTTCACGGCGTCGTCCCAGACGACCGTGCCCGTCAGCGGATTGCGGAAGCGCAGCACGGGCTTCACGCCGGCCGGCGGCTCCGGCAGCACCTTGCCGGGCTCCGGACGCCACGTGCCGTCATAGCGCGGTTTCAGGCCGGCCTCACGCTGGCGTTCGCGCAGTGCGTCGAGCTCCTCGGCCGACATGTAGCACGGGTACGCGAGACCCTTCTCGAGCATCTGCGCGAGCACTTCGCGATAGCGGTCCATCCGCTGCATCTGGTAGATCGGGCCTTCGTCGAAATCCAGGCCGAGCCATTGCATCCCTTCGAGGATCGCATCGACCGCTTCCTGCGTCGAACGCTCGACGTCGGTATCCTCGATGCGCAGCACGAACGTGCCCTTCATCTTGCGGGCAAACGCCCAAGGATAGAGTGCGGAGCGGATGTTGCCGAGGTGAATGAAGCCGGTGGGACTCGGCGCGAAGCGGGTACGGACAGGACGGGTCATAAACGGTAACTCGAACGCCTGGGGCGCATGAATGATTCGACGCGGCGCGACGGCGGCAGCCCGGACAGCAACGGAGCCGGCGACGCCCGGAACGGGAAAGAAGCCGGAATTATACTCGCGCCGGACATCGCGCCAAGCGCACCGCTTGCTTTATGATGTGCGCGCCGCGGCCGCCAGCCGGCGCGGCGCCGGCCGCACGGAACCCGCCGCGCGGCCGCTCGGAACCTATCGCCGCCGCGGGCCGTGTGACCCGCCGCCAAGCCGCCGGAGAACCATTCGATGTCGTCCCCTCGCCTGTCGCGCCGCCACTTCACGATCGCCTGCGCGTCCGCCAGCCTCGCCGCCTGCACGTCATTCGGCGACAAGTCTCGCCCCGGCACCGCCCAGCCGCAAGAGAAGCCCGTGAAGATCGGCATCGCGCTCGGCGGCGGTGCCGCGCGCGGCTTCTCGCACATCGGCGTGCTGAAGGCGCTCGAGGCGCGCGGCATCCCGGTCGAGATCGTCGCCGGCACGAGCGCGGGCTCGGTGGTCGGCGCGCTCTACGCGTCGGGCATGAACGCGCTGCAGATCAACAAGATCGCGCTCGACATGGACCAGGCGGCCATCAGCGACTGGGCGCTGCCGTTCCGCTCGCGCGGCCTGCTGCAAGGCGTCGCGCTGCAGAACTTCCTGAACAAGACGCTGAACAACCGGCCGATCGAGAAGATGGCGAAGCCGCTCGGCATCGTCGCGACGGACCTGCAAAGCGGCCAGCCGATCCTGTTCCAGCAGGGCAACACGGGCCTCGCGGTCCGCGCGTCGTGCAGCGTGCCGTCGGTGTTCGAACCGGTGAAGATCGGCAACCGCGAATATGTGGACGGCGGCCTCGTGAGCCCGGTGCCCGCGTCGTATGCGCGCAAGATGGGCGCGAGCTTCGTGATCGCGGTCGACATCTCGGCCCGGCCGGACGGCGCGGCGACCAACAACCCGATCGAGATGCTGCTGCAGACCTTCACGATCATGGGCCAGACGATCAAGACCTACGAGCTCGACAAGTACGCGGACGTCGTGATCCGCCCGAACCTCGCGGCGATGGGCGGCAGCGACTTCAACCAGCGCAACGCGGCGATTCTCGCGGGCGAGGAAGCGGTCGCGCGGATCATGCCGGAACTGCAGCGCAAGCTGGCGGCCGCGCGCGGCGTGGCTGCCGCGTAGTCGCACCCGTCAGCGCGGGGGCGGCCCAGGTCGCCGCCCCGCTGCGGCCAGCCGTGCGAGATCCAGCCGTCGCCCGCTCGGCCCCCAAAACAAAAAACCCTGCCGCCTTTCGGTGACAGGGTTTTTTTTCGGCCTGACCGACCGCGAACGTCAGTTGTTGCCGTTCGCCGAATCGTCGCCGATCGTCGCGCGCACGCGCTGACGGAGATCTTCGGGCTTCATCGGGAATTCCGATTCGATCCGGCGCGCGCCGGTGAAACGCTTTTCCCAGTAGCCGCTGTCGAGATCGTCGACGCGAACGGTGCTGCCCGTCGACGGCGAATGCACGAACTTGTTGTCGCCAATGTAGATGCCGACGTGCGAGAACGTGCGGCGCATCGTGTTGAAGAACACGAGATCGCCCGGCTTCAGGTTGCTCATGCTCACCTTCTCGCCGACGCGGCTCATCTCTTCCGCGCGACGCGGCAGCGACATGCCGAGCGTGTCCTGGAACACGTAGCGGACGAAGCCGCTGCAGTCGAGGCCCGAATCCGGCGAGTTGCCGCCCCAGCGGTAACGGACGCCGATCATGTTCAGCGCGCCGACGACCACGTCGCCTGCCTTGCCCGCCATGCCGGCAAGGAACGACTTCGCGCCGCCGCTCGACGGCTGTGCGCTGGCCTGCTGGAGGGAGGAACCCGACCCGATCTGAGTCGAATTGCTGACATTCTGGTTAAAACTGCTGACTTCGTCGGCGAACGCGCCGGGAGCAGCTGCGAACAGGGCGCCGATGAACAGCCCGGCGATGGTGCGCGCGCATGCCTGGGTCAGGGATCGATGCTGCATTGGTCGATGGAATGTGCTTAAAAATCAGCTGATTGGCGGAAAATTTCGGTCGATACTAGCCAGCGCGTAATCGTTTGTCAAAACAAATTAATAAATACAATCGAGATGGTCAGACCATTGGACGCCTATCACGCTTTCCAGACCGCTTTCAACAGCTTTTGTGTGTAAGGATGTGACGGTCTCGCGAAGATGTCGGACACCTCCCCCGACTCGACGACGGCGCCGTCCTGCATCACCGCGACGCGGTGCGCCATCGCGCCGATCACCTCCAGGTCGTGGCTGATGAACACATAGCCGAGGTTGTATTTCTGTTGCAAATTCGCGAGCAGTTTCAGCACCTGCTGCTGGATCGACACGTCGAGCGCCGACGTCGGCTCGTCGAGGATCAGGATCCGCGGTTCCAGCACCAGCGCACGGGCGATGGCGATCCGCTGGCGCTGCCCGCCCGAGAATTCGTGCGGATACCGGTGCAGCACCGTGCGGTCGAGGCCCACTTCGCGCAGCACCTGGAGCGACTTCGCGCGGCGCGCGTCGGGCGTCATGTCGGGGCGATGCAGCTCGAGCCCCTCGCCGACGATCCGCTCGATCGTATGACGCGGAGAAAGCGAACTGAACGGGTCCTGAAAGACCACCTGCATGTTCGAGCGCAGCGCGGTCTGCTCGCGCCCGCGATAGGTCGACAGCGCGCGCCCCTGGAATTCGATCTCGCCGCCGGCCGTCTTCTGCAGCCCGAGCAGCGCCATCGCGAGCGTCGACTTGCCCGATCCCGATTCGCCGACGATGCCGAGCGTCTCGCCCTGCCGCACCGACACCGACACGTCGGCTACGGCCGTCACCGGCACCGTACCGAACCAGCCCGCGATGCCCGGCCGCTTGCGCGCGAACTGCACGCTCACGTGGCGCGCGTCGAGCACGACGGGCGCGATCGGCATCACCGGCATGACCGTGCGCTGCGGCCGGCTGTTCAGCAGCCGCTGCGTATACGGATGCTCGGGGTTCGCGAAGATCCGCTCGACCGGCCCGCTCTCGACGAGCCGGCCGTGCTCCATCACCGCGATGCGCTCGGCGAAATGTCTGACGAGATTCAGGTCGTGCGTGATCAGCAGGATCGCCATCCCGCGCTTTTCCGCTTCCTCGCGCTGCAGCTCCAGCAGGAGATCGACGATCTGGGCGCGGATCGTCACGTCGAGCGCGGTGGTCGGTTCGTCGGCGAGCAGCAGCCGCGGCCGGCACGCCAGCGCCATCGCGATCATCGCGCGCTGCCGCTGGCCGCCCGACAACTGATGCGGATAG
Source organism: Burkholderia sp. Bp8992 (assembly GCF_003853705.1). Taxonomy (GTDB): domain Bacteria; phylum Pseudomonadota; class Gammaproteobacteria; order Burkholderiales; family Burkholderiaceae; genus Burkholderia. The sequence continues at coordinate 5,298 of NZ_QTQI01000022.1, forward strand.
CTGTCGACGCGCTTGTCCGGCTCCGCGATGCCCGTGCGCGCGAGCAGCGCGATCGCGCGCTTGCGCGCCTCGGCCGCCGATACGCCGTCGTGCAGCACGATCGTCTCGCCGATCTGCACGCCGATCGTATACAGCGGGTTGAGCGCCGTCATCGGCTCCTGGAAGATCATCGCGATGTCCGAGCCGCGCAGCCCGCGCATCTCGCGCTCGCTCTTGCCCACCAGGTCCTGCCCCGCGAACCGGATCGCGCCGCCGACTTCGGCGTCGCGCAGCAACCGCAGGATCGACAGCGCGGTCACGCTCTTGCCGGAACCCGATTCGCCGACGAGCGCGACGCGCTCGCCGCGGCCGATCGCGAGCGTCACGTCGTCCACCGCGACCGTGTCGCCGAAGCGCACGTGCAGACGCTCGAGCGACAGCAGCGGTTCGCTCTGCGTCGATACGGTCGTCTCGCTCATCGCTGGCCTCCCGCCGCGCGCACCGAATCGGCGATCCGCGTGTCGAGCGCGTTGCGCAGCGCGTCGCCCATGAAAGTGAGCAGCAGCAGCGTCGCGACCAGCACGCCGAACGTCGACAGCGAGATCCACCACGCGTCGAGGTTGCCCTTGCCCTGCGCGAGCAGCTCGCCGAGGCTCGGCGTCGGCGGCGGCACGCCGAGCCCGAGGAAATCGAGGCTCGTGAGCGCGAGGATCGAACCGCTCATCCGGAACGGCAGGAACGTGATCACCGGCGTGAGACTGTTCGGCAGCACGTGGCGCCAGATGATCTGCCCGTTCGTGAGCCCCATCGCGCGGGCCGCGCGCACGTAGTCCTGCGTGCGGTTGCGCAGGAATTCCGCGCGCACGTAGTCGGCGAGCCCGATCCAGCCGAACAGCGACAGCAGCACGATCAGCAGCAGGAAGCTCGGCTCGAAGATCGACGCGAAGATGATCAGCAGGTACAGCTCGGGCAGCGAGCTCCAGATCTCGATCAGCCGCTGCCCGACGATGTCGATGCGCCCGCCGAAGAAGCCCTGCACCGCACCCGCGGCGATCCCGAGCAGCGTGCCGATCACGGTCAGGATCAGCCCGAACTCGACCGAGATGCGGAACCCGTACACGAGCCGCGCGAGCAGGTCGCGCCCCTGCGCGTCGGTGCCAAGCCAATTCTCGCGCGACGGCGGCGCCGGGTTCGGCACGTTCGAGAAGTAGTTCAGCGTGTCGTAGTAATAGCGGTTCGGCGGATAGACGACGAAGTTGCCGGGCGCCTCGAGCCGCTTGCGCACATACGGATCGAGATAGTCGGCCGGCGTCGGGAAATCGCCGCCGAAGGTCGTTTCCGGATACGCATGGAACATCGGGAAATAGGTCTGGCCGTCGTAGCGCACGACGAGCGGCTTGTCGTTCGACCACAGCGGCGCCGCGAGGCTCGCGGCGAATGCGACGACGAAGATCACGAAGCTCCAGTAGCCGAGGCGCTGCTGCCTGAAGCGCTGCCACACGCGCCGCGCGGGCGACGGCGACACGCGCGCGCGCGCGGCGTCGATGCGGGATGATGCGATGGCCCGGTTCATCGCGCGCCTCGCCCCATGGCGCCGGACAGGCGGATGGATCGTTTCATGTCAGCGCTCCAGGTTGTCGAATTGAATGCGCGGATCGACCCACACATAGCAGAGATCGGAGATCAGCTTGGTCGCGAGCCCGATCAGCGTGAACAGGTACAGCGTGCCGAGCACGACCGGATAGTCGCGCCGCACGACCGACTCGTACGACAGCAGCCCGAGGCCGTCGAGCGAGAACAGCGTCTCGATCAGCAGGCTGCCCGTGAAGAACGCGCCGATGAACGCTGCCGGGAAGCCGACGATCAGCGGCAGCATCGCGTTGCGGAACACGTGCTTCCACAGCACGCTGCGCTCGGAGAGCCCCTTCGCGCGCGCGGTCAGCACGTACTGCCGGCGGATCTGGTCGAGGAACGCGTTCTTCGTGAGCATCGTGACGACCGCGAAGCTGCCGACGACCGACGCCGTGATCGGCAGCGCGATGTGCCACAGGTAGTCGAGCACCTTGCCGACGAGCGACAGCTGCGCGAAGTTGTCCGACGTGAGGCCGCGCAGCGGAAAGAGCTGCCAGAACGAGCCGCCGCCGAACAGCACGAGCAGCAGCACGCCGAGCACGAAACCCGGGATCGCATAGCCGACGAGCACGACGAGGCTCGTCGCGACGTCGAACGGCGACCCGTTGCGCACGGCCTTCGCGATGCCGAGCGGCACCGCGATCAGGTACGTGAGGAAGAACGTCCACAGCCCGATGCTGATCGACACCGGCAGCTTCTGCACGACCAGCGACCACACGCTCTGGTGGCGGAAGTAGCTCTCGCCGAGATCGAATCGCGCGAAGCGCTTCAGCATCAGCCAGTAGCGTTCGAGCGGCGGCTTGTCGAAGCCATACAGCGCCTTGAGCTGCGCGAGCTGCTGCGCGTCGACGCCGGTGTGCGCACGCATCCCGAACGGCACCGCGCCCTGCTCCGTCGCGCCCTTGCGCAATTCCTGCACGGCCTGCTCGACGGGCCCGCCCGGCACGAACTGGATCACCGCGAACGTGAGGGTCAGCACGCCGACGAGCGTCGGGATCATCAGCAGCAGGCGTTTGAGGATGTAGCTCCACATAGGGCGTCGACTCGTGATCTGTGGCGGGTTTGACGAAGGGGCGGCGCGGGTCAGTGATCGGGCTTTGCCCACCAGGTCGACACGACCCAGCCTTCGGCCGAATAGTACAGCGGCAGCGTCTGCGGATAGGCCAGCGTGCGCCGGTACGCGATCCGGTGCGTCGTGCTGTACCACTGCGGCACCGCGTAGTAGCCGTGCATCAGCACGCGGTCGAGCGCGTGCGTCGCATCGAGCAGGTCTTCGCGCGTCTGCGCGGTACCGAGCGCGTGCAGCAATGTATCGACGGCCGGTGACTTCAGTCCGATGAGGTTGTCGGAACCCGGCTCGTCAGCGAACTTGCTCGCGTAACGCGAGTACTGCTCGGAGCCCGGCACCTGCACGCCCGGCAGGCGGATCGTCGTCATGTCGTAGTCGAACGCGTCGAGGCGCTTCTGCAGCAGCGCGTAATCCGCCGTGCGAAAGCGTGCGTCGATGCCGAGCTTCGCGAGATTGCGCTGGTAGGCCGTCACGATACCTTCCATCGCGGCGCCCGAATCGTCGAGGATCTCGAACGTGAACGGCTCGCCCTTCGCGTTGCGCAGCGCGCCGTCGCGATAGGTCCAGCCCGCCTGCGCGAGCAGTGTGCGCGCCTTCAGCAGGTTCGCGCGCAGCGAGCCCGGCGGGTTCGTGTCCGGCTGCGTGACCATCGGGCCGAACACGGCCGGGTCGAGCTGCGCGCGCAGCGGCTCGAGCAGCTTCAGCTCGCCTTCGCCCGGTGTACCGGTGGCCTGCAGGTCGGTATCGGCGAAATAGCTGTCGAGGCGCGTGTACGCGCTGTAGAACACCTGGCGGTTCAGCCATTCGAAGTCGAACGCGAGGTCGAGCGCCTGGCGCACGCGCACGTCGCGAAACAGCGGCCGGCGCAGGTTCATGAAGAAGCCCTGCATGCCGGCGCCGTTATGCTGGCGGAATTCGCGCTTGACGAGTTCGCCGCTGTCGAAGCGCTTGCCGACGTCGCGCCGCGTCCAGTTGCGCGCGATGTACTCGACGAGCACGTCGTATTCGCCGGCCTTGAACGCCTCGAGCCGCGCGACGCCGTCGCCGTACAGCTTGTAGACGATCCGCTCGAAGTTGTAGGTGCCGACCCGCACCGGCAGGTCGGCGCCCCAGTACGCAGGGTTGCGCCGGTAGGTGATCGTGCGGCCGTTGTCGTAGCGCTCGATCAGGTACGGGCCGCTGCCGATCGGCTGCTCGAACGCGAGCTGGTCGAACGGGATGCGCGAGCCGTCCGCGCGCAAGCCCCACTTGCGCGAGAACACGGGCACGCCGCCGGCGATCAGCGGCAGTTCGCGATTCGCGCTGCGGAACTCGAAGCGCACGGTGGCCGGGTCGACCACCACGGCCTTCGCGATCTCCGCGAAATACGCGCCGAACTGCGGCGCGGCCTGCTTGCTCTTCAGCGTATCGAACGAAAACTTGACGTCGTCTGCCGTGACGCGATCGCCGTTCGAGAAGCGCGCGCGCGGATTCAGGTGGAACGTGACCGAACGGCGGTCGGGCGCGATGTCGATGTCGTCGGCCAGCAACCCGTAGGCGGACGCCGGTTCGTCGGAGCTGCCGGTCGCGAGGCTCTCGAACAGCATGTCGATGCCCGGCGCGGAATTGCCGCGCATCGTGAACGGATTGAACTTGTCGAACGACGTCAGCCGGTTCGGGTTCGCGAGCACCAGCGTGCCGCCCTTCGGCGCATCGGGATTGACGTAGTCGAAATGCTTGAAGCCCGGCGGATACTTCGGCTCGCCGTACTGCGCGATCGCATGGGCCGCGTGAGCGGCCGGTGCGGCCAGCGCCGCATACAGCGCAAACGCCGCGGCCACGCGGCCGGCGGCCCGTACGGCACGCCGCGCGCCGAGGCAGGCTCGCGCGGCGGCGGCCCGGGGCGAACCCTTCGTCATAAAGGCCCTGTCGGTCGAATGAGGGTTGTAACGTGGGACGATTCTACCCATTCAATCCGTCGGGCCAAAAGAAAACCGCCACGCGGGCGGTTTTCTTGTCCTGTTTGCCGCCAGACAGCGCGCACGCGTCACGCGTCACGCATCACGCGTGCGCGGCGCGCCGATCAGCGCCAGCCGTTGTGGCGGCCATGATCCCAGTGACCGCGATCGTCGCCCCAGCCGCGACCATGGCGGCGATACCACTCGTCGCGGCCCCAGTAGCGGCGGCCATCCCAGTAACGGTCGCCGTGCCAGCCGATCACGATCGTCGGCGCCGGCGCGTAGGCCGGTGCATACACCGGCGCAGGCTGGTAGACGACCGGCGGCGGGGGCGGCGGCACATACACGGGCGCGGGTGCGACGTAGACCGGTGCCGGCACGCCGACATTGATCCCGACATTGACTCCCGCCATTGCTGCGCCCGACACGAGCAAGGCCGTCATACCGGTCAAGAGCGAGGCAACACGCAAAGTCTTCATGGATTCCTCTTCTGGTTGTTTCATGTGTGATCCGACTATAACGGCAAGCCCCTTCTCCGCATATTTCAAGTTTGTAAGAACTGATGCGCGGCATCGCAACGGGAAGCCGCGCTAACGTCTTGTAACAATCGGCGCCCGTCCCACCCGCTTCGCGCCCTTTCCTAAAACATCTTTCATCCTGCCCCGCGCCCGGCGTTAAGCGGCGCCACGCACACTGCGCGAGCCGAATCGGGTTCCCGCCACGCTTCGGCACTTCGCTGACAGGCCGGCGCCCCGCGCCGGCGGAGACCTCGCCGATGCTGAAACTCGTCCGACTTGCGCTCGCGCGCCCCTACACGTTCATCGTCCTCGCGCTGCTGATCCTGATCGCGGGGCCGCTCGCGGCGCTGCGCACGCCGACCGACATCTTTCCCGACATCCGGATCCCGGTCATCAGTGTCGTCTGGAACTACGCGGGCCTGCAGCCGGCCGACATGTCGGGGCGCATCGTCACGTATTACGAGCGCACGCTCGGCACGACGGTCAACGACGTCGCGCACATCGAGTCGCAGTCGTTCCGCAGCTTCGGGATCGTCAAGATCTTCTTCCAGCCGAGCGTCGACATCCGCACCGCGACCGCGCAGGTCACGTCGATCTCGCAGACGGTGCTCAAGCAGATGCCGCCCGGCACCACGCCGCCGCAGATCCTCAACTACAACGCGTCGACGGTGCCCGTGCTGCAGCTCGCGCTGACGAGCGACACGCTGAACGAGCAGCAGCTCGGCGACTACGCGACCAACGTGATCCGGCCGCAGCTGCTGTCCGTCGCGGGCGTCGCGATTCCGTCGCCGTACGGCGGCAAGGTGCGCCAGGTGCAGATCGACCTCGATCCGCAGGCGCTGCAGGCCAAGGGGCTGTCCGCGCAGGACGTCGCGACCGCGCTCGCGCAGCAGAACCAGATCATCCCGGCCGGCACGCAGAAGATCGGCGGCTTCGAATACAACATCCGGCTCAACGACAGCCCGCTGACCATCGACCAGCTCAACGCGCTGCCGATCCGGACCGTCGACGGCGCGGTGATCTTCATGCGCGACGTCGCGCACGTGCGCGACGGCTTTCCGCCGCAGGGCAACATCGTGCGCGTCGACGGCCGCCGCGCGGTGCTGATGAGCGTGCTGAAAAGCGGCTCGGCGTCGACGCTCGACATCATCGCGGGCGTCAAGGCGCAGTTGCCGCGCATCGAGGCGACGCTGCCGCCGTCGCTCCGGCTCGTCGTGATGGGCGACCAGTCGGTGTTCGTCAAGGGCGCCGTGAGCGGCGTCGCGCGCGAAGGCCTGATCGCCGCCGCGCTCACCTCCGCGATGATCCTGCTGTTCCTCGGCAGCTGGCGCTCCACGCTGATCATCGCCGCGTCGATCCCGCTCGCGGTGCTGGCGGCGATCGCCGCGCTCGCCGCCGCGGGCGAGACGCTCAACGTGATGACGCTCGGCGGGCTCGCGCTCGCGGTCGGCATTCTGGTCGACGACGCGACCGTCACGATCGAGAACGTCAACTGGCATCTGGAACAGGGCAAGGACGTGCGCAGCGCGATCCTCGACGGCGCATCGCAGATCGTCGCGCCGGCCTTCGTGTCGCTGCTGTGCATCTGCATCGTGTTCGTGCCGATGCTGCTGCTCGACGGCGTCGCGCGCTTCCTGTTCGTACCGATGGCCGAAGCCGTGATCTTCGCGATGATCGCGTCGTTCGTGCTGTCCCGCACGTTCGTGCCGATGATGGCCCGTTACCTGCTGAAGCCGCATGCCGCGCATCCGGCGGCCGTGCTCGCACCGCACGGCGCGCCGTTCGCGCCGCCGCGCGCACGCAATCCGCTCGTCGCGTTCCAGCAGGGCTTCGAGCGCCGCTTCGCCGCACTGCGCGGCGGCTACCGCATCGCGCTCGGCCTCGCGCTTGCCCGCCCCGGCCGCTTCGTCGTGTCGTTCCTCGCGGCGGTCGCCGTGTCGTTCGTGCTGGTGCCGGGGCTCGGCCGCAATTTCTTCCCGTCGGTCGACTCGGGCGAGATCGCGCTCCACGTGCGCGCCCCGATCGGCACGCGCATCGAGGAAACGGCCGCGCTGTTCGACCGCGTCGAGCGCACGGTACGCGGCGTCGTGCCGCCGCGCGCGCTCGCGAGCATCGTCGACAACATGGGTTTGCCGAACAGCGGGATCAACCTCACGTACAGCAACAGCGGCACGATCGGCCCGCAGGACGGCGACATCCTCGTGTCGCTCACCGGCGACCACGCGCCGACGGCCCGCTACGTGAAGCAGCTGCGCACCGCGCTGCCGCGTGCCTTTCCGGGCGTGACGTTCTCGTTCCTGCCCGCCGACATCGTGAGCCAGATCCTCAACTTCGGCGCCCCGGCCCCGATCGACGTGCAAGTGACGGGCCCCGACCGGGCGGCCAACCGGGCGTATGCGACCGAGCTGCTGCGCCGCATCCGCGCGGTGCCGGGCGTCGCCGATGCGCGCGTGCAGCAGGCGTCGACCTATCCGCAGTTCACGGTGTCGGTCGACCGCGCGCGCGCCGCGCAGCTCGGCGTCACCGAGCAGGACGTCACCAATGCGGTGGTCGCCAGCCTGTCCGGCACGAGCCAGGTGTCGCCGACCTACTGGCTCGATCCGCACAACGGCGTGTCCTATCCGATCGTCGCGCAGACGCCGCAATACCGGATGACGTCGCTGTCCGACCTGCGCGCGCTGCCCGTCACCGGCCGCACGGGCGCCCCGCAACTGCTCGGCGGCCTCGCGACGATCGTGCGCGGGCAGACCGACGCGGTCGTGTCGCACTACGACATCGCGCCGCTGTACGACATCTTCGCGACCACACAGGATCGCGATCTCGGCGCGGTCAGCGCCGACATCGAGCGCGTGCTGCACGCGAGCGCCGCCGACCTGCCGAAAGGGTCGCGCGTGACGGTGCGCGGCCAGGTGCAGACGATGAACAGCGCATTCGGCGGGCTGCTCGCCGGCCTCGCCGGCGCGGTGCTGCTGATCTACCTGCTGATCGTCGTGAACTTCCATTCGTGGCGCGACGCGTTCGTGATCGTGAGCGGGCTGCCTGCCGCGCTCGCCGGCATCGTCTGGATGCTGTTCGTCACGCGCACGCCGCTGTCGGTACCCGCGTTGACGGGCGCGATCCTGTGCATGGGCGTCGCGACCGCGAACAGCATCCTCGTCGTCACCTTCGCACGCGAACGGCTCGCGCACACCGCCGACGCGGCCGTCGCCGCACTCGAGGCCGGCTTCACGCGCTTTCGTCCCGTGATGATGACCGCGCTCGCGATGATCATCGGCATGGCGCCGATGGCCCTCGGCCTCGGCGACGGCGGCGAGCAGAACGCCCCGCTCGGCCGCGCGGTCATCGGCGGCCTGCTGTGCGCGACCGTCGCGACGCTGGTGTTCGTGCCCGTCGTGTTCAGCCTCGTTCATCGGCGCGATCGCGCGCCGCGCTCCGAATCCCTTTCCGTCACTCCGGGAGAACAGCATGTCCACTGAATTCGAAGTCCGTCCCCCCGGCACGCCGCGCTACCTGAAGCCGCTCGCGATCGCGGGCGCTGCCGCCGCGCTCGCCGTCGCGGCCGCCGGCGTCTTTGCCCGCCTGCACGACGCGCACGCGGTCGCCGCATGGACCGCGCAGCAAGCGATCCCGACCGTCGCAACGGTCGCGCCGCAGCCGGCCGCGGCCGACGCACTCGTGCTGCCGGGCCGCCTGTACGCGTATGTCGACGCCCCGATCTACGCACGCGTGCCGGGCTACCTGCATGCGTGGTACGCCGATATCGGCGCGCACGTAAAGGCCGGCCAGCTGCTCGCGTCGATCGACACGCCCGATCTCGACCAGCAGTTGCAGCAGGCCCGCGCGGACCTGCAAAGCGCGAGCGCGAACGAGCGGCTCGCCGCCGTCACGGCCGCACGTTGGGCCGCGATGCTTGCGCAGGACTCCGTATCGCAGCAGGAGGCCGACGAGAAGCGCAGCGACCTCGACGCGAAACGCGCGGCGGTCGCGGCCAGCACCGCCAACGTGCGAAGGCTCGAAGCACTCGAATCGTTCAAGCGGCTCACCGCGCCGTTCGACGGCGTCGTGACGGCCCGCAAGACCGACGTCGGCGCGCTGATCGACGCGGGCAGCGGCAACGGCGCCGAACTCTTCACCGTGTCGGATGCACGGCGGCTGCGGCTGTACGTCCACGTGCCGCAAGACGACGCGGCCGCGATCCGCGCTGGCATGCAGGTCGCGCTGACCGTACCGGAGCGCCCCGGCACGACGTTCGACGCGACGCTCGCGGATTCCGCGCAGTCGATCGATCCGGCTTCCGGCACGCTGCTCGCGCAGTTCTCGATCGCCAACCCGGCCGGCACGCTGTTTCCCGGCGAATACGCGCAGGTGCGGATCGCGGTGCCCGGCGCCTCGCACGCGCTGACGATTCCGGCCAGCACGCTGATCTTCCGCCATGACGGATTGCAGGTCGCGGTACTCGACGCGAACGGCCATGCAAGATTGCGCAACGTATCGATCGCGACCGATCTCGGCACGCGCGTCGAGATCGCGTCGGGGCTCTCGGCCGGTGACCGCGTGATCGACAACCCGCCCGATTCGCTCGCAGATGGCGACCGCGTGCGCGTCGCCGGCACCACGACCACGGAGCGCGCGCATGGCTGACCGACTGCTTGCCGCGTGGCTGGGCAGCATCGCGCTGCTCGCGGGCTGTTCGCTTGCGCCGACCTATCGCGCACCGGACGTTCCGCTACCGGCCGCGTTTCGCGAAACGGGCCCGTGGGTCGATGCCGCACCGGCCGATCGCCTGCCGCGCGACGGCTGGTGGCGCGTGTATGGCGACGCGACGCTCGACCGGCTCGAACCGCTCGTCGCACAGGCGAATCCCGACCTTGCAGTCGCCGTCGCACGCCACGACGAAGCTGCCGCGCTGTTCGACGAAGCGCATGCGGCATTGCTGCCGACCATGGGCATCGATGCCGAAACCGACCGCGACCGCCAGTCGGCGCGCCGGCCGCTGCGCGGCAGCGGCCAGCCCGACGTCTACGAATCGAACACGCTCGAAGCCGGCATCGGCTACGACGTCGATCTGTGGGGCAAGGTCCGCAACACGGTCGCGGCCGGCCGCAACGATGCGCAGGCGGCCGACGACGATCTCGCGTCGGTCCGGCTCAGCCTGCAGGCCGGCGTGGCCAGCACCTACTTCGACCTCGCGGGCCTCGACCGCGAAGCCGACACGCTCGCGCAAACGATCGACACGTACCGCCGCGCGTGGCAGCTGACGGTCAGCCGCCATCGCGGCGGTCTCGCGTCGGGGCTCGACGTGTCGCGTGCGCAGACGCAACTCTCGCTTGCCCAGGCACGCGCGTCCGACATCGCCGCGCGCCGCGCACTCGACGAGCATGCGATCGCGGCGCTCGTCGGCGCATCCGCGTCGACGTTCACGTTGCCCCCCGTCGCGGCGCTGCCGGGCGTGCCGTCGATTCCGACCGGGCTCGCGTCGACGCTGCTCGAACGCCGGCCGGACGTCGCCGCCGCCGAACGCCGCGTCGCGGCCGCGAACGCACGGATCGGCGTCGCCCGCGCGGCCTATTTCCCCGACCTGTCGCTCGGCCTCGATGCCGGCTTCCAGAGCGATACGTTTTCGCCGTGGCTCGCCGCGCCGAACGAGATCTGGTCGATCGGGCCGCGTCTCGCGATGACGCTGTTCGACGGCGGCCTGCGCGCCGCCGGCGTACGCAAGTCGCGCGCGCAGTTCGCCGAACAGGGCGCACGCTATCGCGCCGTCGTGCTGCAGGCGTTCCGCGAGGTCGAGGACGATCTCGCGCTGCTGCACCGTCTCGGCGACGAATCGGACCAGGACGACGCGGCGCTCGTCGCGGCACGGCAGTCGCTCGCACTCGCGATGTCGCGCTATCGCGACGGTGCGGTCAGCTATCTCGACGTGGTCACGGCGCAGACGACCGAACTCGATACGCAGATCGCGTCGCTCGATGCCGAGGCACGACGCCTGCAGGCCTCCGTCGGGCTCGTGCGCGCGCTCGGCGGCGGCTGGCACGCCGCGCGTTCATGAACGTTTCTTCATCGGCACGCCCGGTGCCCGCACCGGCGCGCCCGATAACGTGGTACCTGCCGGCATCGCCGTCGCGGCACCGGCCACTGTCACTTGAAAAGGATCACGCCATGAAGACCTTGATGTCCGCCACCCTCCTCTCCGCCCTCTGCGTCGCGCTGCCCGGCCGGGCCAGCGCGATGCCGCCCGCTGCGCCGACGGCTTCGCAGACGCTCGCCTCCAGCGCACCCGCACGGGTGTCATCGCAATCGGCATGGAATGCCCCGCAAGCCGCGCCGCTGACGCGTGCGCAGGTCTACCGCGAACTCGTCCACGCCGAACGCGACGGCCAGCTCGCGCAACTCAATCGCGAACTCTATTCGCACTGACCGTACGCAAGCGTGCGTGCCGTGCGGCGCGCGGCACGCGCGGCGCGATATCGCGCCGTCACCTGCCCGTGTCGAACCGGAACCCGAATCGCGCAACCGTTTCGATCCGCGCGGAGAACGCATGCGCGGCCAGCTTGCGCCGCAACCGCACGACCAGCGCATTGACCGTTTCGGGTTCGATGTCTGCGTCGCCCCATGCATACCGCAGCACGACATCGCGCCCGACCGGCCGTCCCGATTCGCGCAGCAGGCATTCGACGAGACGGAATTCCCGCGCGCTGAGCGCCAGCCGCCTGCCGGGCTCCTCGAGTGCGCGTGTCGCCGCGTCGAGCCGGACCGATTCACGCTTGTCGATCGCACCGGCGCGGCGCCACAGCGCGCGCAGCCGCTCGTGCAGTTCAACGAACGAACACGGGTGGGCAAGACATACGTCGCAGCCGGCCTGCAGCATCCGCGCCCGCTGCGCGGGTGTTGCGCCGGTGACGATCGCGGCGATCGTCGCGCCGCCGGCCGAGACGGCGAGTCGCGGCAGTCCGGCGAGGATCGCCGGGTCGGCCGCGGCATCGGGCGCAGCAATCACGACGGCATCGAACCGGTCCTGCGTCGCCGCGAAACAGCCGTCGCGCCATCCGTCGACGCGTTCGACCCCGTGCATGCTTTCGCGAAATGCCTTGTCGAGCCGCGCGGCCTCCGGGGTCGGCGGCGCAATCAGCAGGATGCGCATCGATCGTTCTCCTGCGCGGTCATGCGAGCGAGCGCGGCCAGCATTCGACCGTGATCGCCGCGCCGGCCGGCTGTGCAGCGCCGATCCGCAGCGCGAAACCGTGCACGCGCATCACGGCCGACACGATGCTCAAGCCGAGCCCCGACCCGTTCACATGGCGCGTGCGCTCGCCGCGATAGAAGCGTTCGAGTACCGCGTCGCGCTCGCCGGGCGGAATGCCGGGACCGGTGTCCTCGAAACGCACGAGCGGGCCGTTCGCGGTCGTGTGGAGCACGACGCGCACGCGACCGCCCGGCGGCGTGAACTTGATGGCGTTGTCGGCGAGATTGCTGAACGCCTCGAACAGCAATGCGCGGTCGCCATGAATGCCGTCGACCGATGCCGCATCGAGCATGAACGACACGTCGGCGGCTTCGGCCAGCGGTTCATAGAGTTCGCACACGTCGCGCAGCAACGCCGCGACGTCGACCGCGGCAAAGCCGCCGCGCCGACTCAGTGTGCCGATCTCGGAGATGCGCAGCATCGCGCGAAAGCGTTCGAGCAACCGGTCGGTTTCGTCGCGCGCGCAAGCCAGCAGCGCCGCCGACGCAGGATCGTCCGCGCAGAACGGCTGGTCGGCCAGCCGCGCCAGCATCGTGTGCACGCGTGCGAGCGGTGTGCGCAGGTCGTGCGCGATGCCGTCGCAGGTATGTCGCACCTCGCCCATCAGCCGCTCGACTTCGTCGAGCATGTGGTTCACCAGATGCGCGAGCAGGTCGAGTTCGTCATAGCGGCCGACCGGCAGCCGCTTGCCGAGATCGCCTTCGGCGATCTGCCGCGTGACGCGCCGGATCGCGGCGACGCGGCGCATCTGCCGCATGCCGAGCATGCTGCCGCCCGCGATGCCCGCGATCAGGATCATCACGCCGCCGATCACGAGCCCGCGGATCGCGACATCGCGGATCTGGATGAAATGCGACAGGTCGCGCGCGACGACCAGCGTCATTCCGTTGTCGCGGCGCACGGCCATCGCACGCGTGATCGGCGCGGGCTGGCCGTCGAGCGGCGCGAGCGTGCGGTTCAGCGTCCGCCCCTGGCGGTCCGCGCGCAGCGCGGGCGGCGTTGCGATGTCGCCGGCCACGCGGTGCCCGGCCGCGTCGAACAGCCCGTAGAAATTCGTATGCATGTGCTCGTGCTCGAGCCGCCGGTGGATCGCGAGCGGCAGCTCGGCATCGGGGATCGAATCGAAATAGATCAGCTGCCACGCGAGCACCTCGTCGGTGTCGCGCGCCATCGTGTGCGTCGCCGCCACGTTGATCACGCCCGCGAGCAGCAGCAGCGACACCGAGAAGATCGCCGCATACGCGCACAGCCAGCGAAACGTCGTCGTATGCCAGCGGCGCGTGAAGTTCGCCGCGCGAGCCGCGTCCATTCCCGCCTCCGTCACGCGAGCATGTAGCCCGAGCCGCGCACCGTCTGGATCATCGGTTGCGCGCCGGGCGGATCGATCTTCTTGCGCAGCCGGCCCATGTGGACGTCGATCAGGTTGGTGCCGGGATCGAAGTGATAGCCCCACACGGTCTCGAACAGCATCGTGCGCGTGATGGTCTGGCCCGCGTTGCGCATCATGAATTCGAGCACGCGGAATTCCGTCGGCAGCAGCGGAATCTCGTCGCCGCCGCGGCGCGCGCAGCGCGAAATGAGGTCGAGTTCGAGCGCGCCGACTTTCAGCAGCGTCTGCTGCGGCACGCCCGATGCCTGCCGGCGGCGCAGCAGCACCTCGATGCGCGCGCTCAGCTCGCCGGAATCGAACGGCTTCGTCAGGTAGTCGTCGCCGCCCGCGCGCAGCCCGCGGATGCGCTCGTCGACGTCGCCGAGCGCGCTCAGCATCAGCACCGGCGTATCGATGCCGACCGTGCGCATCGCGGTGAGGATCGCGAGGCCGTCCGCGCCCGGCAGCATCCGGTCGAGCGTGATCGCGTCGTACGATGCGCTCATCGCGCGCATCATCCCGTCGCGGCCGTTGTCGATCCAGTCGACCTCGAACCCGCGCGCGGTCAGCTCGCCGACGATCTCGTTCGCGGTCACCGCATCGTCCTCGACTGTCAGCACTCGCATGGTTGTCCTCGCAATGAACGTCACGTCGGGCGCACACGGTGCGCCCGCGACTATCGTAGGCGACGCGGCCGCCGTCCGGCGCTACATGAAAAATGCTTCATCCGGCGCCGCGGCAAGCGCGCGTGAAACATGTTTCATCCGTGCGTCGCCCGCTTCGCCGTGCGCGCCGCCTACGCTGACGTCCTGCGGCATCGGGCCGCGAAACCAGGAGCTACCGGATGAAACTGTCGACCACCGTCGCCTGCATGCTGCTCGCATGCGCCAGCACCGCCGCCTTGGCGGGGCCGCACCTCACCCCGCAGGAATGCAACGCGTACCCGTTCGTTCACACGGGCCGCGACGTCACGCATGCGGACCTCGTGCGCGAGCTGACCGAGCTCGAACAGGTCGGCTACGATCCGGCGCACGCGAGCCCCTACTACCCCGACGATCTCGACGGCGCGAAGCATCGGCTCGCCGCCGAATACCGCGTGGACTGCACGCATGCGCTGACGGCCGACGCGGGCGTGCAGCACTGAGCGCACGGCCGCGCGCAACACGGCCGGGGAGAAACGAGAAAGGCGGCACTTGCGTGCCGCCTTTTCTTCATGAACGCGCATCGATGCCGACCGCTGCGCCGCGATGCCGCTCAGCGCGACATCATGTTCATGCTGACGTTGTGCATCACCCACAACGTGCCGACGATCAGGATCGCCGCGGTCAGCACCGTGTAGCTGAACGCCATCACGTTCCAGCGCTGGCCCGACGAGCCGTTCATGTGCAGGAAGTACACGAGGTGCACGACGATCTGCACGAAGGCGAGCACGGCGAGCGCGATCAGCGACGCATGCGGCGACAGCACGCCGCCCATCACGAGGCCGAACGACGCGGCCGTGAGCAGCACCGACAGGATGAAGCCGGCGACGTAGCCGCCGACGCTGCCGTGCCCTTCTTCGAGTTGAGACGAATGCGAATGGGCCATTTAGATCACGCTCGCGAGATAGACAAAGGAAAACACGCAGATCCACACGATGTCGAGGAAGTGCCAGAACAGGCTCAGGCACGTCAGGCGCCGCAGGTCGCGATCGGTCAGGTCGCCGCCGCGGAACACGATCTGCCCGGCGAGCACGATCATCCACAAGAGGCCGGCCGTCACGTGCAGCCCGTGCGTGCCGACCAGCGTGAAGAACGCCGACAGGAACGCACTGCGCTGCGGGCCCGCGCCTTCGGCGATCAGGTGCGAGAACTCGCGCAGTTCCATCGCGAGAAACGCCGCGCCGAGCACGAACGTCACCGCGAGCCACGCGAGCAGCGCGCCGCGGCGCTGCTTGTATGCCGCGAGCATCGCGAATCCGTACGTGATGCTCGACAGCAGCAGCGCGGCGGTTTCCACCGCGACGCCCGGAATGTCGAACAGCTCCTTCGCGGTCTGGCCGCCCGCATACTGGTGGCCGAGCACCGCGAACGTCGCGAACAGCGCCGCGAAGATCACGCAGTCGGTCATCAGGTACAGCCAGAAACCGAACACCGAGTGCGACGGCGGATGGTCGTCGTGCTCGAGCAGGGTTGCGCTCAACGTTTTCTGCAACATCAGTTGGCCTCCAGTTCCACGTCGTCGACGCGCGCGGCCACGCGCTGCGTCGGCTGCTTGTCTTCGATCTTCCGCACCGTCGACGCGGGGATGTAATAGCCGTCGTTATCGCGCGAGCTGTAGATCACGAGCGTCGCGATGATCCCGACGAGCCCGCCGATCGCCATCCACCAGATGTGCCACACCAGCGCGAAGCCGAGCACCAGGCTGAAGATCGCGATCACGAGGCCCGCGCAGGTATTCGACGGCATGTGGATGTCGCGGAACGTTGCCGGGTTCGGCCGGCCTTCGCCGCGCGCCTTCATGTCGGCGTACGCGTCGAGCGTGCGCACCTGCGGGATCACCGCGAAGTTGTAGTCGGCCGGCGGCGACGAGGTCGCCCACTCCAGCGTGCGGCCGCCCCACGGGTCGCCCGTCGTGTCGCGGTACTCGGGCAGGTGGCGGTTGCGGATGCTGACCACCAGCTGCAGCACCTGGCACGCAATGCCGATCGCGATCAGCACGGCGCCGAACGCGGCGACCAGCAGCCAGGGATGCCAGGCCGGGTTGTCGTAGTGGTTCAGGCGGCGCGTCATGCCCATGAAGCCGAGCACGTAGAGCGGCACGAACGCGACGTAGAAGCCGATCTGCCAGAACCAGAACGCGGCCTTGCCGAGCTTCTCGTTCAGCTTGAAGCCGAACGCCTTCGGGAACCAGTAGTTGAAGCCCGCGAGATAGCCGAACAGCACGCCGCCGATGATCACGTTGTGGAAGTGCGCGATCAGGAACAGGCTGTTGTGCAGCACGAAGTCCGCGCCCGGGATCGCCATCATCACGCCGGTCATGCCGCCGAGCGTGAACGTGACCATGAAGCCGATCGTCCACAGCACGGGCGTCGTGAATTCGATCCGGCCGCGATACATCGTGAACAGCCAGTTGAACACCTTCACGCCGGTCGGGATCGCGATGATCATCGTCATGATGCCGAAGAACGCGTTCACGTTCGCCCCCGAGCCCATCGTGAAGAAGTGATGCAGCCACACGAGGAACGACAGCACCATGATCGCGCAGGTCGCGTACACCATCGTCTTGTAGCCGAACAGCGGCTTCTTCGCGAACGTCGCGATGACTTCCGAGAAGATCCCGAACGCCGGCAGGATCAGGATGTACACCTCCGGATGGCCCCACGCCCAGATCAGGTTCAGGTACAGCATCGCGTTGCCGCCGGCTTCGTTCGTGAAGAAGTGCATGCCGAGGTAACGATCGAGGCCGAGCAGCGCGAGCGTCGCGGTGAGGATCGGGAACGACGCCATGATCAGCACGTTCGTGCAGAGCGCGGTCCACGTGAACACCGGCATCTTCATCAGCGTCATGCCGGGTGCACGCATCTTGATGATCGTCACGAAGAAGTTCACGCCGGTCAGCAGCGTGCCGACGCCCGAGATCTGCAGCGCCCACAGGTAGTAGTCGACCCCTACCCCCGGACTGAACTGCAGCTCCGACAGCGGCGGGTACGCAAGCCAGCCCGTCTGCGCGAATTCGCCGATCACGAGCGACACGTTGATCAGGATCGCGCTGACGGCCGTCATCCAGAACGACAGCGAGTTGATGAACGGGAACGCGACGTCGCGCGCGCCGATCTGCAGCGGCACGATCAGGTTCATCAGGCCGACCATGAACACCATCGCCATGAAGAAGATCATGATCACGCCGTGTGCCGTGAAGACCTGGTCATAGTGGTGCGGCGGCAGGTAGCCGGGCCCGTTGTACGCGAGCGCGAGCTGCATGCGCATCATGATCGCGTCGGCGAAGCCGCGCAGCAGCATGATCAGCGCGACGATGATGTACATCACGCCGAGCCTCTTGTGGTCGACCGTGGTCAGCCATTCCGTCCACAGCCATTTCCACCGGCCGGTGATCGTCAGCGCGGCGAGAATGCCCAGCACGACCAGCCCCATGAAGGCGCCTGCCCCCATGATGATGGGCTGGTCGAACGGGATCGCCGAGAGTGTGAGTTTGCCGAACATGCGTTACCCCTTCGTGCCGCAGGCGGCGTCCTTCAGGTCGAGGACGTGGCCATCGTTGTATTTCGCGATGATGTTGTGGAAGAGCCGCGGATCGACCGACGAGAAGTAGCGCACGGGCGCCTTCTCGCTCGGTTGCGCGACGGTGCCGTACACGGTCGCGTCGAGCCGGTCCGGCGACGCCTTCACCTTCTGCACCCATGCATCGAACTGTTCGCGCGGCTCGGCGAGCGTGCGGAACTTCATGTCGGAGAAGCCGCGGCCGCTGAAGTTGGCGGACGTGCCCGCGTAGTTGCCGGGTTCGTCGGCGATCAGGTGCAGGCGCGTCTGCATGCCGGCCATCGCGTAGACCTGGCCGCCGAGCTGCGGGATGAAGAACGAGTTCATCACCGAATCCGACGTGATGCGGAAATTCACCGGCGTGCCCACCGGAATCGCGAGCTGGTTCACCGACGCGATGCCGAGTTCCGGATAGATGAACAGCCATTTCCAGTCGAGCGCGACGACCTCGACGTTGATCGGCTTCACCGACGACTCGAGCGGCTTGTACGGGTCGAGCTCGTGCGTGGTCTTCCACGTGAGCACGCCGAGGAACAGGATGATCAGCGTCGGCACCGTCCAGATCACGACCTCGATCGCGGTCGAGTGCGACCAGTTCGGTGCATAGGTGGCGTTGCGGTTCGATGCGCGATAGCGCCACGCGAACCACAGCGTGAGCAGGATCACCGGCACGACGACGACCAGCATCGCCCAGGTGGACGTCGCGATCAGCGCCTTTTCCGCGGCGCCGACGCTACCTTTCGGATTTAGTACATCTAAATTACAGCCTGACAGGCTCAACGCCGCGCCGATTGACATCAGCGCCGACCAGCCTCTTGAAGCTTTTCTTTTCATCACACAGCCCGAGGGTCATTGAATCCGTTTGCGTATGCCCGATGCGCATTCGATCCACGAAAGTGGCCGAATCATACGTCGCGCGGGTGTGATGAAAAACCGGTGGATGCGGCAAATCATCATTGCAGAATCTGCCGTGAGTCACATTGTCGCGGGGCAATTTCACGCAGCCGGAAGCGGGCCCGGCACGCGCCGTGCCGGACCGCGATCGATGCGCGCGCAACGAGCCGGACCGCCGTGCGATGCGGCCCGCTCGCGCGGCTCGACGTGCCGCGATCAGTCGTGCGTCGACGCCATGTACGACGGCGGCGTCGGCCCGGTGCCATCCCCTGCCGGCACCTTCGAATGGCTTGCTTCCTGGATCAGCCTGCCGACGGTCGGATCGATCGCGTCGGTGAACGGCTTCGGATCGATGCCGACCGCCAGCACGATCAGCGCGAGCGACGCGAACATCACGACCTCGCGACGGTTCAGGTCGGCGAGCTTCGCGATGCCCTGGCTCGCGACCTTGCCGAACACCACGCGCTTGAGCATCCACAGCGTGTACGACGCGCTGAGGATCAGCGTCAGTGCCGCGATCGCGCCGATCCAGAAGTTGAAGCGGATCGCGCCCATGATGACCATGAACTCGCCGACGAAGCCCGACGTGCCCGGCAAGCCCACGTTAGCCATCGCGAACAGCACCGTGAAGGTCGCGAAACGCGGCATCACGCCTGCCACGCCGCCGTATGCGGCGATCTCGCGCTGCTTCGTGCGATCGACGAGCACGTTCACGCACAACAGCATCGCGCCGGCGACGAAGCCGTACGACACGAGCTGAACGATCGCGCCTTCGACGCCGATCCGGTTGAACAGGAACAGCCCGAGCGTGACGATCCCCATGTGCGCGACGGTCGAGTACGCGAGCAGCTTGCCGAGATCGGTCTGCGCAAGCGCGATCAGGCTCGCATAGATGATCGCGAACAGCGACAGCGCGATCACGGCCGGCGCGAAGAAGTGGCTCGCATCGGGCGTGATCGGCAGCGCGAAGCGCAGGAACCCGTAGCCGCCGAGCTTGAGCATCGCGAGCATCAACGCGGCGCCGGTCGGGCCGTCGGTGTAGACGTCGCTCAGCCACGTGTGGACCGGCCACATCGGCACCTTCACCGCGAACGCCGCGAAGAAGCCGAGGAACACCAGCAACTGCGGCGCGAAGCCGAGCTGCAGCGTGCGCCACGCGGCCATGTCGAACGTATGCGACTGCGCGTACAGGTACAGCATCGCCATCAGCAGCAGCAGCGAGCCGGCGAACGAAATGAAGAAGAACTTCACGGCCGCATATACGCGGCGCTCGCGGCCCCATGTGCCGATCAGCAGGTAAAGCGGGATCAGCGTCGCCTCGAAGAAGATGAAGAACAGCAGCCCGTCCTGCGCGACGAATACGCCGACCATCAGCCCCGACAGGATCAGGAACGATGCGTAGTACTGCGCGACGCGCACCGTGACCGATTCCCACGATGCGATCACCACCACGAGCGTCGTGAAGGCGGTCAGCACGACGAGCCACAGCGACGCGCCGTCGATGCCGACGCGCCACCCGGAATTGAACGCCGCCAGCCAGTCACGGCTTTCGACGAACTGCATCGCCGACGAATGCGCGTCGAAGCCGGCGACCAGCGGGACGACGGCTGCGAGTCCCACGATCGCGCCCGCAAGCGCGATCAGCCGCGTCCGGCGCGGGTGACGGTCGGAACCGGCACGCAGCAGGCACGCGCCGAACAGGATCGGAGCCCAGATGGCCAGGCTCAGGAAGGGAAAATCATGCATGTCAACAGGGCCTTGATGAGGTCGCGCTCTGCATCGGGGACAGGCGAGACGAAAGGAACGAAATCGAATCGACAGGTAGATTTCGTGAATCGCCAGTGTTGGCAAAATGTAAAGCGACATCACGGACAAACTTGATGTCGCTCAAACGCGATCGGGTTAACCAGCATAAGGCGATTGATTATTTTCTGCAGCGCAGCAGAGCCTCAATTTTCCACGCCGACGCATGATGCTGATTTAATTAAGTAATTTTTTGTATTGCGCGTCACGGCGAACCACGAAAAACGACGCAATGCCGCATTTTTGGTGTCGGCGTGTCGTTTCCCGGGGTCTGAACAGGATGATCGAGGTCGGGTGGGGCAACGGTCCGGCACCTCGCTTTTTCTTACATCGATACTTACATTGATATTTCAGATCGCCAGTGAATGGCCGCTCTGCCCGCCCGGTGTCGCGGCAGGCATCGCATCGCTGATGTTCCCGGCCGTCAGCGCTGATGACTCAGCCGGTCCCAGACGCGCATCGTCACCGCGCGATAGTGGTCGTGTTGTGCGGGGAAATGAACGAAGCGGCTGTCGCGCGTCGCATAGATCGGCGATGACGCAAGCGTCGTCGCGTCGACGATATGGCGTGCGTCGATCATGCCGGATTCCAGCAGCTCCACGTAGATCGCCTGCTGGTCGCCGCCGCTCGCGTAGACCGACGACCGATCGTCGAAGCGCTCGATGCGCGCACAGATGCGCTCGACGAGTTCACGCATCGGCGCCACGTTGCGCACGCCGATCATGCACGAGTTGATCGCCCAGGCCGTGTGATCGGTACCGATCACGAAGTCGCGGCCGTCGATCACGCTGTCGATGGCCCGACGCTGGTCGATCGCCAGGATGTCCGCATCGACCCAGAACACGAATTCGTGATGCGGCAGATGTTCGCGAATCAGATGCAGCTTCGCCCAGTTCGCGTCGATGCCGCCCGGCAGGAACGCGGGCGCCTCGCGATACGTGTGGTACGCATAGCCGTGCCGCGTGCAGTAGCGGACGAAGTTCTCCTCGTGGAGATCGCCATAGCCCGCGACATGCGACGTATGCAGGCTCACGAACGCAATGGGTGCGTGCGGATTCACATGCCGCTCCGCTTCGCGCGGTCGCTGCTGCGCGGCGCGCCAGTCGTCCAGCGCGCGCGGGTGATCGCCGCGCTGGTACCGCTCGGCATCGTCGACGAGCGCGACCACGTAGCGGAAGTCGTAATCGGCCGCCGCCGCCCAGGTACCGCCCACCGCCTGCCACTCGGGCGCATGGTGCGCGACGAGCGGCCGCGCGCCGGCGAGCGAATCGATCGCGACGCCGTCGCTCCAGACCGTCTGGGCCGACGCGAAATGGCCGTTCGCGAGCGGCACATCGAACGGCAGCGGCGGAAAGTGCTCCGCGAGCAGCGTCGCCTCGCACGCATTACGCCGCTCCGGAAGGCGCATCGCCCATTTGCCCAGCTCGAGTGCGAGCCTGCGCAATCGCTCCCGCACGTCGGGCACGTTGCGGAAGATCATGCCGCTTGCGGCGGGCAACGGCGACTTCGACGTCTGCGTGGTGACGATTGCGTCGTAGCCGTGCGCGACGTCCGGCAGCGCGTGCGGATCGAATACGACGGAGAACGGATCGAGCACGAGCAGCCATGCGCCCGGCTCCATCGCGACGAGCTGCGCGATGATCGCGTGGTACTTGTGCAGGATCGGCTGGCGCTCGCCGTACACGTGCATGCTGTCGACTGTCGCATGCCGGTAGCCGTGCAGCTGCACGTAACGCGCGTGGTTGTCGACGAGTCCGTCGACAGGCCGATGAGAGAGGAAAGTCAGGACGGCATGCGGGCTTGCCAAGAGCGTCACCTTGAGTTGCGCCGGACGATACGCGATATGTAGCGCATGACGGGGGCTCAAGTCGAGCAATCATTGCCGCGGAAAAAGAAAAAGCCCCGCAAGTCCGAAAACTTGCGGGGCTTTGTCACCGCTTTTGGCGGAGACGGAGGGATTCGAACCCTCGATCCAGGTTTTGGCCCAGATGCTCCCTTAGCAGGGGAGTGCCTTCGACCTCTCGGCCACGTCTCCCAAACTTTCGCTCGCACCAGGGAGGCAGTGCGACGAGAACGAGATAATATAGGGTTTCGAACCGCGCGTCAAATTCCGTGATGCATTTTCTTCAATGCATCACGAAAAATTCACGATGTCTGGTCGAGTTCGAATGCCTTGTGCAGCGCGCGGACGGCCAGCTCCATGTATTTCTCGTCGATCAGCACCGAAATCTTGATTTCGGACGTCGAGATCATCTGGATGTTGATGCCTTCTTCCGACAGCGTGCGGAACATCTTGCTCGCGACGCCCACGTGCGAACGCATGCCGACGCCGACGACCGACACCTTCGACACCTTCGGGTCGCCCTGCACGCGCTCGGCGCTGACATGGCCCTTCACCTGGTTGGTGAGGATGTCCATCGCCTTCTGGTAGTCGCCGCGGCCGACCGTGAACGTGAAGTCGGTCTTGCCTTCGACGCTCTGGTTCTGGATGATCATGTCGACGTCGACGTTCGCGTCGGCGACCGGGCCGAGGATCTGATATGCGATGCCCGGCTTGTCGGGCACGCCCATCACAGCAATGCGTGCTTCGTCGCGCTGGAACGCGATGCCGGAAATGACTGCCTTTTCCATGGTCTCGTCTTCTTCAAAAGTAATCAGGGTGCCCGAGCGCATTTCTTCGTCGAGCGGAATCAGCGGATCGGTCAGGCTCGACAGCACTCGCGTCTTCACCTGGTATTTGCCGGCGAATTCGACCGAGCGGATCTGCAGGACCTTCGAGCCGAGGCTGGCCATTTCCAGCATCTCTTCGAACGTCACGCGATCGAGGCGGCGCGCCTCTTCGACGACGCGCGGGTCGGTCGTGTAGACGCCGTCGACGTCCGTGTAGATCAGGCACTCTTCCGCGTCCAGCGCAGCCGCGACCGCCACCGCCGACGTATCGGAGCCGCCACGACCCAGCGTCGTGATGTGACCGTCCGGATCGACGCCCTGGAAGCCCGTGATGATCACGACCTTGCCGGCGTTCAGATCGGCCTTCACGCGCTCGTCGTCGATCGAGTGGATGCGCGCTTTCGTGAACGCGCTGTCGGTCTTGATCGGCACTTGCCAGCCGGCGTAGCTCACGGCCTCGACGCCGATTTCCTGCAGCGCGATCGACAGCAGGCCGACGCTGACCTGCTCGCCGGTCGAAGCGATCATGTCGAGCTCACGCGGGCTCGGCTGGCTCGAAATCTCTTTCGCGAGACCGAGCAGACGGTTGGTTTCGCCGGACATCGCCGAAGGCACGACCACCATCTGGTGCCCGGCCTGATGCCATTTTGCGACGCGTTTCGCGACGTTCTTGATGCGCTCGACCGAGCCCATCGAAGTGCCGCCGTATTTGTGTACGATGAGTGCCATTGTCGTTCTGAACTGGAGGAGAAACCGCACGGGCGCGCTGGGCAGGCCGCGTAGCCGTTCGGTCACGCGGCTTGTGGCTGTGGACGGACGACGAGGGGGACGGCTGGGACGCAACACGCAAGCGTGGCGGATTTTGCCCGGAAGGCCGATCAGGCCGCGCAAACCGGGTACGTCACGCGGAAAACCTGCACAAAACGCTCAAAAATCGAGCCGAGCAAACGACCGAGCGTACCCGATAGACGCCCGCTTGACAAGCCGCTCGCCGTGTTGACGGCCGTTCCGGCGCTGTTTACCAAATGGTGAAAATGGGCGCGCCATCGCGCCACCGGAAGCCCGCCCGCCGCTATGCGACCAGCAGGTCGGGACGCCATTCGATCCGGCGCCAGGCGCCGTCGCCGGCCGTCTCGCTGTCGAACACGCCGACATCGCGATTGATGCCGAGCCGCGGCACGTAGATCAGCCGCTCGCCTGCGAACAGCAGCGGCACGTCGCGCTGCCAGGCCGGCACGCCGCGCTCCTGGAACAGGTTCTTCAGCGTGCGGCCCGGCCCGCCCGGCGACGTGCGCATCCGCTCGCCGCCCGCGCGGGCGCGCGCCGCGAGCCGCACGCCGCGCAGCAGCGCCTCCGGCACGGCGTCGGCACTCCCCGCCGCGGCTTGCGCAAACACGTAGGTGCCACGCCAGCCCGGCAGGTGCCACACTTCCTGCCCGTCCCACGCGAGCGCCGCCTCCGGGTGCGGCGAACCCGTGCCGTCGTCGGCCGGTTCGCTGCTGTCGCCCGCTTCCCAGTAGACGACATCGCGATAGAGCCGCAGGCACTGCCCCGCGTGATCGACCCGCAGCGCATGGGCGTCATGCGCGGCGCGCAGCTGCCGCATCATGTTGGCGAGCCGCGCGGCCGACGCCCCCGGCAAGCCGAGCCGGCGCATCCAGAAGCGCAGCAGGTTCGCACCGCGCGTGTCGTCGAACGCAACCAGCGCGTCGCGCGACAGCGCCTGCCCGTCATCGCGCACGGCGGCGGCGAAATCCAGTTCGGCCAGATCGTCGAGCAGCCGCTGCGCGGCGGCCGCATGCTGGGCCGCACGACCGAGTGCATCGCGAAAACCGGGAAAATGCACGGCCAGCGCCGGCAGCACGTCGATGCGCAGTGCATTGCGCGCATAGCGCGTGTCGCCGTTCGATTCGTCGTCGATCCAGGCGAGCGCGTGCTGCTCCGCATAGCGCTCGAGTTGCGCACGCAACAATCGCAGCAACGGCCGCACACGCTCGACGCTCACGCCGTCGGGGCGATAGCGCGGCGCCATCGCGGCGAGCCCGGCGATGCCCGCGCCACGCAGCAACTGCAGCAGCACGGTCTCCGCCTGGTCGTCCGCATGCTGCGCGAGCCACAGCACGGTTACGCCGTGGCGTTCGCACATCGTGTCGAGCGCCGCGTAACGACGTTCACGCGCCGTCGCCTCGATACCGAGGCCGCTGTCGCGCGGCACGTCGACGCGCATCGATTCGAATGCGACGCCGAGCCGGGCGGCTTCCGCTTCGGCATGCGCAACCCATACGTCAGCGTTCGCGCTCAGGCCGTGATGTACGTGCAGCGCGACGCAACGCGACGCGCCCGCGACACGCACGGCCGCATCGAGCAGCACCGTCGAGTCGAGGCCGCCGCTGTAGGCAATCGCGATGCGCGCATCGGCCGGCAGGCCGGAAAGCGCAACGCCGACCGCGTCGAGGACGACGCGGTCGGCGGAGAATTCGGTCGGCGGGATCACGAGAGGAACACGCGCGCAGCGGCGCGCGAATGGAATACGCAGCCGGTCATGCGCCGGGCGTGGTTTCCTTGAACTTGCCGTAGGCCATCAGGCGTTCGAAGCGGCGCTCGCGCAGCGCATCGATGCTCATGCCCTGGAACTGGCGCAGCGAATCGGCAAGCGCGCGGCGCAGCAGTGCGGCCATGCCCTTCGGATCGCGATGCGCGCCGCCGAGCGGCTCGTTGATGATCTTGTCGATCAGGCCGAGCGCCTTCAGGCGGTGCGCGGTCAGGCCCAGCGCTTCGGCGGCTTCCGGCGCCTTCGCGGCGCTCTTCCACAGGATCGACGCGCAGCCTTCCGGCGAGATCACCGAATAGGTCGAGAACTGCAGCATCATCACGGTATCGGCCACGGCGATCGCCAGCGCACCGCCCGAACCGCCCTCGCCGATCACGGTCGTGATGATCGGCGTCTTCAGCTCGGCCATCACGTAGAGGTTGCGGCCGATCGCTTCCGACTGGCCGCGCTCTTCCGCGCCGATGCCCGGGTATGCGCCCGGCGTGTCGACGAACGTGAAGATCGGCAGCCCGAACTTCTCGGCGAGACGCATCAGGCGTTCGGCCTTGCGATAGCCTTCCGGACGCGGCATCCCGAAGTTGCGCGCGGCGCGCTCCTTCGTGTCGCGGCCCTTCTGGTGACCGATCACCATGCACGGATGACCGCCGAAGCGCGCGAGGCCGCCGACGATCGACAGGTCGTCCGCGAACGCGCGGTCGCCATGCAGTTCGTGAAAGTCGGTAAACAGTTCCGCAACGTAATCGAGCGTGTACGGACGCTGCGGATGCCGTGCGATCTGCGAGACCTGCCACGGCGACAGGTTCGCGTAGAGGTCTTTCGTCAGTTGCTGGCTTTTCTTCGACAGCCGCTCGATTTCTTCCGAAATATCGACAGCCGAGTCGTCCTGCACGAACCGCAGCTCTTCGATCTTGGCCTCGAGTTCGGCGATCGGCTGTTCGAAATCCAGAAACGTGGTCTTCATGTGTTCGAATCCTTGGGTCTTGCGGCAGCGCGTATTCTACCCGCGCGGGCGACGCTCAAAACCGGCTCTCAACTATTGATGTTTAAAACCCGATAGCCGACGCTCAGGCGTCGGTGTCGAGCGCATCGAGGCTGCGCCACATGTACCAGGTCGCGACGGTGCGCCACGGCTCCCAGTTGGCGGCGACTTCACGCGCCTCGCTGCGCGTGACGGGTTCCCCGCTGAAGTAATTGACGCTGATAGCGCGGATCAGGCCCGGGTCGTCGAGTGGCAGCACGTCCGGCCGCGACAGGTTGAAGATCAGGAACATCTCGGCCGTCCAGCGGCTGATGCCGCGGATCTGCGTGAGTTCCGCGATCACGTCCTCGTCGTCCATCGACGTCCATTTGTCGACGTGCAGCGCGCCCGATACGAAATGCTGTGCAAGATCGAGGATGTACTCCGTCTTGCGTTTCGACAGACCACACGCGATCAGCTTGTCCGCGCCGAGCCGGATCACCGGCTGCGGCGCGAGCTTCGGACAGGCGTCCTCGATGCGCGCCCACAGCGACTGCGCGGACGGCACCGAAATCTGCTGGCCGACGACCGAGCGCGCGAGCGTGACGAACGGATCGCCGCGCTTCACGAGATGCGCGGGACCGAACTTCGGAATCAGTTTCTTCAGGATGCGGTCGCGCTTGACGAGGTCGGCGCACGCCTTGTCCCAGTAGGCAGGACGCACGACGACCTCCTCGCCGTCCGCTTCGGACGCACGTGTCTTGCGGGCCGCGTCGGCGGCCGGCTGCGCAGCCGCCGGCTGCGCATGCCCGTTCAGCGCGCCGTTCGGCGCGGCACGCGTGGCGTCCGTCTTCGCCGCAGGCACGCGCCTGGCTGCCGGACGCGCGGCGACCGCGGTCGCGCGCCTGACCGGCGCTTTTCTAGCCGTTGCCATCTTGCCTCCTACCTGACGGATCGGTCAGTGGAATGCATCGCGCTCATACGCGACGCCATTCGGTCGATCCGCCCGGTTTGTCTTCAAGTGCGACGCCGGCTTCGAGCAGTTCCGCCCGGATCCGGTCCGCTTCGGCATAGTCCTTCGCTTGCTTCGCCGCGACGCGCGCGGCGATCTTCGCTTCGATCTCGTCGGCCGAGAGCGCGCCCGCCTGCGCGGCGCCGGACGCCTGCTGCAGGAATGCGCGCGGTTCGCGGCCCAGCAGGCCGAGCAGGCCCGCCAGCTGTTTCAGCTGCCGCGCGAGCGACGCGTCGCGCGTACGATTCACTTCGCCCGCGAGCTCGAACAGCGTCGCCACCGCGACCGGCGTGTTGAAGTCGTCGTTCATCGCGGCCGCGAAACGCTGCGCATGCGGCTCGTTCCAGTCGAGCGCGAGCGAGTCGGCCTCGACGTCCTTCAGCGCCGTGTACAGACGCGTGAGCGATGCACGCGCGTCGTCGAGATGCACGTCGCTGTAGTTGAGCGGCGACCGGTAGTGCGTACGCACGATGAAGAAGCGCATGACTTCCGCGTCGTACCGCTCGAGCACTTCGCGGATCGTGAAGAAGTTGCCGAGCGATTTCGACATCTTCTCGTTGTCGACCTGCACGAAGCCGTTGTGCATCCAGTAGTTGACGAACGTCTGGCCGGTCGCCCCTTCGCTCTGCGCGATCTCGTTCTCGTGGTGCGGGAATTGCAGATCCTGCCCGCCGCCGTGGATGTCGAAGTGATTGCCGAGCAGCGAGCAGCCCATCGCCGAGCACTCGATGTGCCAGCCCGGGCGCCCCATCCCGTACTTCGAGGCCCACGACGCGCCCTCCGGATCTTCCGGCTTCGCGCGCTTCCACAGCACGAAATCGAGCGGATCTTCCTTCGCGTCGTTCGCCGCGACGCGTTCGCCCGCGCGGAGATCGTCGAGCGACTTGCCCGACAGCTTCCCGTAGTTCGCGAACTTGCGCACCGAGTAATTGACGTCGCCGTCGGTCGCCTGGTACGCGTAACCGTTCGACTCGAGCGTCTCGATCATGCCGAGCATCTGCGGGATGAACTGCGTCGCGCGCGGCTCGATGTCGGGCCGCTGGATGCCGAGCGCACCTTCGTCCTCGTGCATCGCACCGATGAACCGGTCGGTCAGCGACTTGATCGTCTCGCCGTTCTCGACCGCGCGGCGGATGATCTTGTCGTCGATGTCGGTGATGTTGCGCACATACGTGACCCGATAGCCGATCGCACGCAACCAGCGCTGGACGAGGTCGAACACGACCAGCATGCGCGCGTGGCCCACGTGACAATAGTCGTAGACGGTGATCCCGCATACGTACATCCGCACTTCGCCTGACTGGCGCGGCACGAAAACTTGCTTGTCACGCGCGAGCGTGTTGTAGATGCGCAGTGATTCCATAGAGATGAACCGTGAGCCGAAGGAAACCGCCCTGGCGAAGCTCGCCCAGCATGCGACACGGACGGACCATCTGCTGCGGCACCGGGCCGAGCGTCCTCGTATCACATGGGGCGGTCAGGCTGCAAGCACAGCGGTGACGGCCACGAGAGGCTAAGAAAGACTGTCTGCCGCTCGCCGGAACGGGCAGACGTTTTGTTAGAATGGCTCGGAGTATAACATTCCGATTTACGCCTATGAAACCTCATCGCGGCCGCGCGCAGAGCGCTGCGACCCTCGTTGCGACCACCGTCATGGGCGTCGCGCTGACGCTTTTCGCGGTCCCCGCGGCGCATGCGCAGAAGGCCCCGGCGGTCGCCGACGGCACGCCCGAAATCGACGCGTCGATCGCCGGCAAGCAGTGGCAGCAGGCGCTCGCGCAGCTCGACGCGCGCATCGCATCGAACCCGCGCGACGTGCAGGCGCAGTTCAAGCGCGGCACCGTGCTGGCCCGCCTGAACCGCGACGACGACGCGATCCAGCAGTTCGTCGCGATCACGCAGGCGTACCCCGAACTGCCCGAGCCGTACAACAACCTGGCGGCGCTGTACGCGAAGCATGGCCGCTACGACGAAGCGCGCACCGCGCTCGTCACCGCGACGCAATCGAACCCGAGCTACTCGCTCGCGTACGAGAACCTCGGCGATCTCTACCTGCGTCTCGCGGCCGAGTCGTACAAGCGCGCGCAATCGCTCGGTCGCACGAGCGGCGCCACCGCGCAGCGCCTCGCCGATCTCCAGAAGATCGTGTCGCCGTCGAAAGCCGCACCGAATGCACGCGCGACGACGCCGGCCACGCGCGACTACACCGACCGCGCCGCCGCGAACGTGAGCACCACCACGCTGCCGATGTCGCCGACGTTCCAGTTCAGCGGTCCGTCGGGCGCACTGGCGGCGCCGTACGTCGCGCCGTCGCACTGAGCGGCGCGGCCTTCTTCCCCTCCCAACCTGAGGATCGCAATGAAACGTCTGTTGCTGGCGCTTGGCGGCGCCGCCCTTCTCGCGACCGCGCCCGCGTTCGCGCAATCGGCTACCGCGCACCCCGTCGTGCAGCTGAAGACCTCGCAGGGCGACATCCGCGTCGAGCTCTATCCGGAGAAGGCGCCGAAGTCGGTCGCCAACTTCCTCGATTACGTGAAGGCCGGCCAGTACAACGGCACGATCTTTCATCGCGTGATCAAGGGCTTCATGATCCAGGGCGGCGGCTACAAGACCAACTTCGAGGAGAAGCCGACCCGCGCGCCGATCCCGCTGGAGAGCCGCAATGGTCTGAAGAACCTGACGGGCACGATCGCGATGGCACGCACGAGCGATCCGAATTCGGCCACCGCGCAGTTCTTCATCAACACGGTCGACAACGGCGGCCTCGACTACCCGAACCCGGACGGCAACGGCTATGCGGTGTTCGGCAAGGTCGTGTCGGGTCTCGACGTCGTGAAGAAGATCGAAGGCGTGGCGACGACCTCGCGCGGCCCGATGCAGGACGTGCCGGCGCAACCGATCGTGATCGAATCGGCCAGCATCGTCTCGAAGTAAGAACCTGCCGGCACGTCCGGCGCCACACGCGGCCGCGTCGCACGACCGGCCGCGTGCCATTTAAACCGCCTCACCGAAGGAATTCATCATGGTTGAACTGCATACGAACCACGGCGTGATCAAGCTCGAGCTCGACGCCGCGAAGGCACCGAAGACGGTCGAGAACTTCCTGAACTACGTGAAGAAGGGCCACTACGACGGCACCGTGTTCCATCGCGTGATCAACGGCTTCATGATCCAGGGCGGCGGCTTCGAGCCGGGCCTGAAGCAGAAGCCGACCGACGCGCCGATCGACAACGAGGCGAACAACGGCCTGAAGAACGACAACTACACGGTCGCGATGGCGCGCACGAACGATCCGCACTCGGCCACCGCCCAGTTCTTCATCAACGTGAACGACAACGACTTCCTGAACCACTCGTCGCCGACGCCGCAGGGCTGGGGCTACGCCGTGTTCGGCAAGGTCGTCGAAGGCCAGGACGTGGTCGACAAGATCAAGGGCGTCAAGACCGGCAACGCCGGTTTCCACCAGGACGTGCCGACCGACGACGTCGTGATCGAAAAGGCCGTCGTGGTCTGACGCACGGTTACGGAGACACTTCGATGTTGCAGGAGAGTCCGCCGCGAAGCGTCTCCGCGGGCGTGCCCGGCGAGCGCGAGTACGCGCAAGCCGCACGCCCGTTCCTGTTTCTCTCCGATCTGCATCTGAGCGAGGCGATTCCGAAGACGGTCGCCGCGTTCGAGCATTTCGTGAAATACACCGCCGACAGTGCCGATTCGGTATTCATTCTCGGCGACCTGTTCGAATACTGGATCGGCGACGACATCCTCGACGACGATCCGTTCGCGGCCCGCATGGCCGCGCTGATGCACACGTTCTCCGAGCGCGGGATCGCGCTCTACGTGATGCACGGCAACCGCGATTTCCTGCTCGGCCGGCGCTTCATGAAGGCGGCCGGCGCGATGCTGCTGCCCGACCCGTCGCTGATCATGGCGTTTGGCCAGCGCATCGTGCTCGCGCACGGCGACGCACAATGCACGGCCGACCGCGGCTACCAGGTGTTCCGCCGCTTCGCGCGCAATCGCGCCGCGCAATGGCTGTTTCTCGCGTGGCCGTTCCGCTGGCGCCGTGCGCTCGCGCAGCGCATGCGCTCGAACAGCGAAACGGGCCGGATGCGCCCTGCTTCGGCCATCTACGATGTCACGCGCGATGGCGTGGCCGCCCTGTTCCGGAAGAGCCGCGCGAGCGTGATCATCCACGGCCACACGCACCGCCCCGCGCGCCACCTGGAACCCGGCGGCATTCGCTGGGTGCTGCCCGACTGGGATCTCGATCACGGCAAGCCGCGCGGCGGCTACCTGCGCGTCGACGCGGAAGGCATCCACGCGATGCCGCTCGACTGACACCGCCGTCGCACCGACCGGCGGCTGTCGGCGCGCATCGCGCCCGTCACACCTGGCGCTCGACCGTCTTTCCTTCCAGCACCGCAGACAGCCGGCGCAGGTCGAGATGCGCCGCATCGGCGCCCTGCAGCGTTTCCAGATGCGTGCCGAGCTGCTCGAGCGCCGCGACGATCTCGTCGACACGGCGGCTTTCCTTCGCCGCGTGATCGATCAGGCCGTGGATCGCGAGCGACATCGGATCGTCGGCGTTCGGCGTGATCCCGTATGCGCAGAATGCCGCGCGCTCGGGCTGCGGCTTCGGCTGTGCCGGCATCACGATGCGTGCCGGATTGCCGACCGCGGTGCCGCCCGCCGGCACCGGCTTCACGACGACCGCGTTGGAGCCGATCTTCGCGCCCGCACCGACCGTGAAGCCGCCGAGCACCTTCGCACCCGCGCCGACGATCACGCCGGCTTCGAGCGTCGGGTGGCGCTTCGCGCCGCGTGTAAGCGACGTGCCGCCCAGCGTAACACCCTGATAGATCGTGCAGTCGTCGCCGATGATCGCCGTCTCGCCGATCACGACACCCATGCCGTGGTCGATGAACACGCGCCGGCCGATCGTGGCGCCGGGATGGATCTCGATCCCCGTGAGGAATCGTCCGGCCTGCGACGCGAAACGCGCGAGCCAGTAGCGCTTCGCGCGCCAGCAAGCGTGCGCGAAACGATGCAGCACGAGCGCATGCAGCCCCGGATAACAGGTCAGCACTTCCCATGCACTGCGAGCGGCGGGATCGCGCTCGCGAATCGTTGCAACGTCTTCGCGCAGTCTCGTGAACATGATGGGGTCTGGGAAAAGGCCGGCGCGCATCGCCGGCTATGGCCGGCCGTTATCGCGCCGGGTAATTTGCTTATGACGTTCGGCGATTGTAGGGCCAGTCGCGCACGGCCGCACGCGGTCGCGCGTTCACCCCGCCATCGGCGCGGGTATTCGGGCGAAAGGCCTGCTGGAGTAGGCGTCCGGATGGGTCGGCCGGATGGAATGCGCGAGGCCCGGCGCTTCCGCGCTGCCCGACGCACGGCCGGCCCGGCCCGAAGCGGCGGCCGGGGCGACCGGGCAGCCGGTGCGCCGGCCGCTTACGCGTCGCCGTCGGGCTTGCCCGATTTCAGCAGGATGTGCTTCGCGACGCCGCGCAGGATGTTGACCTCCTCACGTTCAAGCCCTGTGCGTGCGAACAGGCGCCGCAGCCGCGGCATCAGCTTCTTCGGATTGCGCGGATCGAGGAACTCGAGCGCGATCAATGCGTTCTCGAGGTGCACGTACATCCGCTCGATCTCGTCGCTCTGCGCGAGCGTGCCGGCTTCGGCCGACGGTTGCGCCGGCGGCTCGCTCGCCTGCTCGAGAAACGCGACGCGCAGCTCGTACGCGAGCACCTGCACGGCCTGCGCGAGGTTCAGCGAACTGTAGGCCGGATTCGCCGGAATGTGCGCGAGCGCGCTGCACTGCTCGACGTGCTCGTTCGCGAGGCCCGTGCGCTCGTTGCCGAACACGAGCGCGATGTCGCCCGCGCCGACCTGCGCGCTCGCCTGCGCGGCGGCCGCGCGCGGCGCGAGGCGCGGCGGCCCGTATTCGCGCGTGCGCGCGGTCAGCGCGATCGACCAGTGAACGCCGGACAGCGCGTCGCCGAGCGTCGGCACGACATGCGCGGACGCGAGGACGTCGTCCGCGCCGCTGGCCATCGCGATCGCCTCGGGGTCGCTCTGCACGTGCGGCACGCGCGGCGCGACCAGCACGAGGCGCGAGAAGCCCATCGTCTTCAGTGCGCGGGCGGCCGCCCCGACATTGCCGGGATGGCTCGGCTCGACGAGCACGAAGCGGGTGGACGTGAAGCCGCCGGACGGCGGCAGGGACGAGGCCGCGCCCGGCTCGGACGGCGCGGCGGTGTTCTGCGGGGTTTCCACTACGATACGACTCGGTTCATCAGAATGGCAGTATGGTATCGCCATCGCCGCGGCAAACCCACTCGTCCGGACGGACAGTGGGGGTTTCCCCGCATTCCGGTCGCCTGAAACAGCCAAAAATCGGGTAAAATCATGCCTTTACGCGTCGCACACCGCGCGGCGCGGGTCGTACCCCGTTCTTTGTCAATTCGCGTCTCACCTCGCCCGGCATGCTTGCGCCGTTCCGGGCGGTCGTTCCACTTCGTGGCGGCCCGTGCCGCCAGCTACAGGATCCAGCTCATGCATCCCATGCTCAACATTGCTGTCAAGGCTGCGCGCCGCGCCGGACAGATCATCAACCGCGCGTCGCTTGATCTCGACCTGATCGAGATCCGCAAGAAGCAACAGAACGACTTCGTCACCGAAGTGGACAAGGCCGCCGAAGACGCGATCATCGAGACGCTGAAGACTGCCTACCCCGATCACGCGATCCTCGCGGAAGAATCGGGCGAATCCGACAACGAATCCGAATTCAAGTGGATCATCGATCCGCTCGACGGCACGACCAACTTCATCCACGGCTTCCCGTACTACTGCGTGTCGATCGCGCTCGAGCACAAGGGCGTCGTCACGCAGGCCGTCGTCTACGATCCGAACAAGAACGACCTGTTCACGGCCACGCGCGGCCGCGGTGCGTACCTGAACGACCGCCGCATCCGCGTCGGCCGCCGCGACCGCCTGGCAGATGCGCTGGTCGGCACCGGCTTCCCGTTCCGCGAGAAGGACGGCCTCGACGCGTACGCTCGCCTCTTCACCGAAATGACGCAGGCCTGCACGGGCCTGCGCCGCCCGGGCGCTGCAGCACTCGATCTCGCGAACGTCGCGGCCGGCCGCCTCGACGCGTTCTTCGAGCAAGGCATCAACGTATGGGACATGGCCGCAGGCAGCCTGCTGATCACCGAGGCCGGCGGCCTCGTGGGCAACTACACGGGCGACGCCGATTTCCTGCATCGCCACGAGATCGTCGCGGCGAACCCGAAGATCTACGCGCAGATGATCCCGATCCTGAACCGCTACACCCGAGTCCACCCGGCAGCGGAGTAAGCCCGGGCCGCGCCGGCACGGCGCGGCTTTCGCGCATGCCGTTCGCGGGCATCGTCAAGATCGCGCGGCACCCGCCTCCTGCTCGTCCGGGAGGCACGACAATCTTCCGTGCGCAAGGGGCGCTTCGTGCGCCTATCCTGAAGTTGCCTGAATTGTCCGGGAGGCGGCGTACCGCCGCCCGCACTGCGTTACCCGCAACGACAACGAATGGTTTGCGTCCGGCAGCCGCCGCGCGGCGGACAACGCCGCCGCCGGCATGCCGGCCCCACCTGTATCAACACCGCCACGACGCCGTGGCAATCGCATCCGAGTCCCCATGTTACGGCTAAGCGAAATTAAACTCCCCCTCGACCACCCCGAGAGCGCACTCGAGGCCGCGATTCGCGCGCGCCTCACGGAGCTTGGCGTGGCCGCGGACGAGCTCCTCCGTTACACCGTGTTCCGCCGCGCGCACGATGCGCGCAAGCGTTCGGACATCAAGCTCACGTACATCGTCGATCTCGAGGTCAAGGACGAGGCGGCCGCGCTCAAGCGCATCGCCGGCAAGCCGCATTGCGGCAAGACGCCCGACATGGCGTATCACTTCGTCACGAAGGCGCCCAAGCGCGCCGATTTCCTGCGCCCGGTCGTCATCGGCATGGGGCCGTGCGGCCTGTTTGCAGGGCTGATCCTCGCGCAGATGGGCTTCCGCCCGATCATCCTCGAACGCGGCAAGGCCGTGCGCGAGCGCACCAAGGACACCTTCGGCCTGTGGCGCAAGAGCGTGCTCAACCCCGAATCCAACGTGCAGTTCGGCGAAGGCGGCGCCGGGACCTTTTCCGACGGCAAGCTGTACAGCCAGATCAAGGATCCCCACCACTATGGCCGCAAGGTGCTGGACGAATTCGTCAAGGCCGGCGCACCGGAAGACATCCTGTATCTGAGCCGGCCGCACATCGGCACGTTCCGCCTCGTCAGCATGGTGGAAAAGATGCGCGCGTCGATCCATGAACTCGGCGGCGAAGTGCGTTTCGAGACGCGCGTCGACGACATCGAGATCGATCAGGGCAAGGTGCGTGCGCTCAAGCTGTCGAACGGCGAAACGCTCCGGTGCGACCATGTGGTGCTGGCCGTGGGCCACAGTGCGCGCGACACGTTCCAGATGCTGCACGATCGCGGCGTCTATATCGAAGCGAAGCCGTTCTCGCTCGGTTTCCGGATCGAGCATCCGCAGGGGCTGATCGATCGCAGCCGCTTCGGCAAGTTCGCGGGCCACAAGCAGCTCGGCGCGGCCGACTACAAGGTGGTCCACCACGCCAACAACGGCCGGGCCGTCTACAGCTTCTGCATGTGCCCGGGCGGCACGGTGGTCGCGGCGACCTCCGAGCCGGGCCGCGTCGTCACCAACGGGATGAGCCAGTATTCGCGCGCCGAGCGCAACGCGAATGCGGGCATCGTCGTCGGCATCACGCCGGACGACTACCCCGGCGGTCCGCTGGCCGGCATCGCGTTCCAGCGCAAATGGGAGGAGCGTGCGTTCGAACTCGGCGGCGGCGACTACCGCGCGCCGGGCCAGCTGGTCGGCGATTTCATCGCAGGCCGGCCGTCGACGTCGCTGGGTTCCGTGGAGCCGTCGTACAAGCCGGGCGTCAATCCGACCGACCTCAGCACCGCACTGCCGGACTACGTGATCGAAGCCATCCGCGAGGCGCTACCTGAGATCGACAAGAAGATCTCCGGCTTCGCGATGCACGATGCCGTGCTGACCGGCGTGGAAACGCGCACGTCGTCGCCGATCCGGATTCGACGCAAGGACGACTACCAGAGCATGAACGTCGCCGGCCTGTATCCGGCCGGCGAAGGCGCCGGCTATGCGGGCGGCATCTATTCGGCAGCCATCGACGGTATCGAGGTCGCGCAGGCGGTCGCCCTCAGCATGACGTCGGGACACACGTCCTGACAGAGCGGACGCGGTCGGCGCGCGACGGTCCGTGACCCGAGTGCGCCGACTTTTTCATGTCCGCGGCGCCGATATGTTTCATCGACGCCCGGCCATTGCCCGCTTTCGGCATGCCCGTCAAAACACGCCGGGAATCAACCGGTACCGCACCTTCGACTTGTACGCACGATAATCGGCGTCCTCCGACAGCACGCGCTCTTCCATCCTGATTCGACCGATCTGCAGCAGCATCCAGATGCCGATCGTGAGCAGATTTCGCGTACTGAAGTTGGCAAGCAGGAAACCGATTTCGGACAACAGGTAACCGGCATAGATCGGGTGGCGCATGAACCGGTACGCACCGGTCGAGACTACCCCGCGATTGGCTGGCAGCAGACCGAACGAGCGCCCGAGCGACATTTTCGCGAACAGCTGCCACGCAATCCCGCAAATTTGCCAGGTACCGCCCGCCCACTCGGGAATCAGTTGGGTACTGGCGGTCAGCTGATAGGTCAGGCAGTAGAACGAGCCACCGAGAGAAAAACACACCGCGACGGGATGCCAGTCGCGCCGTTTCGGCAATTTGGCAAAAGCCGACATGCCGACGGTCAGTACCGCGGATACCAGCAGCAGGATCAGCGTGATCCGGCTCGGCTCCGCTCGCCACGGCATATAAATCAGATAGGCAAATACGCCCAGCACGGTCACTGACGACACGCGAGCACACAGCTCGATCAGGTCGATCCGCCCCGATTCATCCGCGACCGTTGCCGCATGCGGCACCAGAGTACTTTGCGCGCATGCGCTCCCCGCATCCTGTATGGCCTGGTTCATGTTTTGTGCCCCGAGACTTATTGCGTTTTTATATATTGCCGTTTCAGACTAGCACGCTCCCTTCATTGAAACTTGCCTAAGTTTCGGTTTTGCACGCTTGATTGGTGTAAGTCCCGAGAGCATGGGCAATTAAAACAAACGACCGATTAACTGGATTACGCGGCATGCCAAACGTTTCACAGTTTGTTGCGCTCTCCAGGCGGACGAAATCGTCTGCGGTAATCGGCGGCTTTTATTTCAGAAGAAAAAGGGCCGAATGAAAGCGACGAAACGGGCGGCCATGATCGAAACCGGACAACGATGCTGCGCCGCAAGATTCAAAGCCGCAGCACGCCGCCCGAGGTCCAGACACCGGGATGACATGCGGGGCGCGGTCAGCACGCGTGGGTTCGCGCGATCGTCCACCCCTGGCCAAACGGCAAACTTCGCGCGTGCCCGCGGAAGCGACTGGTAAACTCGGGCAACCCAAGCAACAACTTCATGCCTGACCTATGACCACGCTGTCGCCCGACGCCTTTGCCGGCCACACCCCGATGATGCAGCAGTACCTGCGCATCAAGGCCGATCATCCCGACACACTCGTCTTCTACCGGATGGGCGACTTCTACGAGCTGTTCTTCGAAGACGCGGAAAAGGCCGCCCGCCTGCTCGACCTGACCCTCACGCAGCGCGGAGCGACGGCCGGCACGCCGATCAAGATGGCTGGCGTGCCGCATCACGCGGTCGAGCAGTATCTGGCGAAGCTCGTGAAGATGGGGGAATCGGTCGCGATCTGCGAGCAGATCGGCGATCCCGCCACGTCGAAGGGGCCGGTCGAGCGCAAGGTCGTGCGCGTCGTCACGCCCGGCACGCTGACCGATGCCGCGCTGCTGTCCGACAAGAACGACGTGTACCTGCTCGCGATGTGCACGGGCCACAACAAGCGCGGCGTCGCGGTCAATGTCGGCCTCGCGTGGCTGAACCTCGCCAGCGGCGCGCTGCGGCTCGCCGAAATCGAGCCCGATCAGCTCGCAGCCGCGCTCGAGCGCATCCGGCCGGCCGAAATCCTGACGCCGGACGGCGCAGTCGATGCCGTGCCCGCAGGCGCGGGCGCAAGCAAGCGCGTGCCGGCCTGGCACTTCGACATCGCATCGGGCACGCAACGCCTGTGCGACCAGCTCGACGTCGCGGGCCTCGACGGATTCGGCGCACACTCGCTGACGAGCGCATGCGGCGCGGCCGGCGCGCTGCTGCTCTATGCGGCGGCCACGCAGGGCCAGCAGCTGCGGCACGTGCGCAGCCTGAAGGTCGAGAACGAAACCGAATACATCGGGCTCGATCCGGCCACGCGCCGCAACCTCGAACTGACCGAGACGCTGCGCGGCACCGAATCGCCGACGCTGTATTCGCTGCTCGATACCTGCTGCACGACGATGGGCAGCCGCCTGCTGCGTCACTGGCTGCATCACCCGCCGCGCGCGTCGGTCGCCGCGCAATCGCGCCAGCAGGCCATCGGAGCGCTGCTCGATGCGCCGGCCAGCGCAAGCCTCGATGCGCTGCGCAGCGCGCTGCGCCAGATCGCCGACGTCGAACGGATCACCGGGCGTCTCGCGCTGCTGTCCGCGCGCCCGCGCGACCTGTCGAGCCTGCGCGACACGTTCGCCGCGCTGCCGGCGCTGCGCGAGCGCATCAGCGCGATCGTCGCGAATGCCGATGCGCTCACGCGCGTCGACGCGGCACTCGCGCCGCCCGCCGAATGCCTCGACCTGCTGACGAGCGCGATTGCGCCCGAGCCGGCCGCGATGGTGCGCGACGGCGGCGTGATCGCACGCGGCTACGATGCCGAGCTCGACGAGCTGCGCGACATCTCGGAGAACTGCGGGCAGTTCCTGATCGATCTCGAAGCACGCGAGCGCACGCGCACCGGCATCGCGAACCTGCGCGTCGAATACAACAAGG
The DNA here is from genome assembly GCF_003853705.1 of Burkholderia sp. Bp8992. Taxonomy (GTDB): domain Bacteria; phylum Pseudomonadota; class Gammaproteobacteria; order Burkholderiales; family Burkholderiaceae; genus Burkholderia. The sequence continues at coordinate 45,244 of NZ_QTQI01000022.1, forward strand.
TGCACGGCTTCTACATCGAGGTCACGCGCGGCCAGACGGACAAGGTGCCCGACGATTACCGCCGCCGCCAGACGCTGAAGAACGCCGAACGCTACATCACCCCCGAACTGAAGACCTTCGAGGACAAGGCGCTGTCCGCGCAGGAACGTGCGCTCGCGCGCGAGCGCGCGCTGTACGACTCGGTGCTGCAGGCGCTGCTGCCGTTCATCCCCGAGTGCCAGCGCGTGGCATCGGCACTCGCCGAGCTCGACCTGCTCGCCGCCTTCGCCGAACGTGCGCGCGCACTCGACTGGGTCGCGCCGACCTTCACCGACGAGATCGGCATCGACATCGAGCAGGGTCGCCATCCGGTCGTCGAGGCGCAGGTCGAGCAGTTCATCGCGAACGACTGCCGGTTCGGCACCGAGCGCAAGCTGCTGCTGATCACCGGTCCGAACATGGGCGGCAAGTCGACGTTCATGCGGCAGACCGCGCTGATCGCGCTGATGGCGTACGTCGGCAGCTACGTGCCGGCGAAGTCGGCGTGTTTCGGTCCGATCGACCGGATCTTCACGCGCATCGGCGCAGCCGACGATCTCGCGGGCGGCCGCTCGACGTTCATGGTCGAGATGACCGAAGCCGCGGCGATCCTCAACGACGCGACGCCGCAAAGCCTCGTGCTGATGGACGAGATCGGTCGCGGCACGTCGACGTTCGACGGTCTCGCGCTCGCGTGGGCGATCGCACGCCACCTGCTCGCGCACAACGCGTGCTACACGCTGTTCGCGACGCACTACTTCGAGCTGACGCAGCTGCCGGCCGAATTCCCGCAAGCGGCCAACGTCCACCTGTCGGCCGTCGAACACGGCCACGGCATCGTGTTCCTGCACGCGGTCAACGAAGGCCCGGCGAACCAGAGCTACGGCCTGCAGGTCGCGCAGCTCGCCGGCGTCCCGGCACCGGTGATCCGCGCCGCACGCAAGCACCTCGCGTATCTCGAACAGCAGTCGGCGTCGCAGCACACGCCGCAACTCGACCTGTTCAGCGCGCCGCAAGCGGTCGTCGACGATCTCGAATGCGCGGACGCGCCGGCCCTGCCCGACACGCCTCATCCGGCGCTCGACAAGCTGCGCGCCATCGATCCCGACGGTCTCAAGCCGCGCGAGGCGCTCGACCTGCTGTACGAACTGCGCACGCTGGTCCGGTCGCACGATGCCGACGGGCACGCGTAAGCACGTCTCGCCGGGCCGGTCCGCCCGTGTGGCTTCCGCGCTGGTCGCGGCGGTTCTCGCGCTCGCGCAGGCCGGCGCACAGGCTGCCCCGCCGAAACGCACCACCGCGCCCTACTCGTTCGCGGTCGTGTCGGGCGTCGTCAACGCGCCGGCGGACGAACCGTCCGCCCAGCGGCTGCTCGATGCGATCGCGCGCGAGCGCAACCTCGCTTTCGTCGTCTATGCGGGCGATCTCAAGGGTTCGAAGGAAGCGTGCCGCGATTCACTGTATTCACAGCGCGGCGCGATCCTGGATTCGGCGCGCGTGCCGCTCGTGTTCATTCCCGGCCACGACGACTGGCTGACGTGCAACACGGCAGCCGGCGGCGGCTACGACCCGGTCGAGCGGCTCGACTTCCTGCGGCAGACGCTGCTCGCGGATGCGGCGCTGCCCGACTCCGGCGCGCTGCAGATCACGCGGGAAAGCGAAGTCGCACGGTTCCGGCCGTATCGCGAGAACGCCCGCTGGATGCGCGACGACATCGTCTACGTCGCGCTCAACGCACCGGCGCCGAACAATCACTACCTGACGGCCGGCGGCCGCAACGGCGAATTCGAGGATCGCATCATCGCGAACGGTTTCTGGATCGACCACGCGGCCGAATACGCGAAACGGCGCGAAGCGCGTGCGATGGTGGTGATTTTCGAAGGCGATCCGCAGTTCGAACGCTATGAACGCGCGGAACGCTTTGCCTGGCTGCGTTTCAACCGGCCGCGCGTACGCGACGGCTTCCGTGAACTGAAACGAACGCTGGTGAAGGCTGCGGCGACATTCCGCGGCCCGATCCTGGTGATGCACGCGAGCGGCGAACCGCTGGCGAACGGCTTCCTGATCGACCGGCCGCTGCACGGCGACGATGGTGAACTGATCGGAAACGTGACGCGCGTCGCGATCGGACCGCGTCATCCGGCGAATCAATGGGTCAAGGTGAGCGTGTCGCCGTCAAGGCAGACGATCTTCAACGTGAGCCTGCAGGAGGTGCCGAAGAACCTGCCGGTGCCGCCCGCGCTGCCGCTCGTGCCGCACGACGACGTACCGCTGCCACAGATGCCGGAAATCCCCGCGCTGCCGGCGCTGCCCGATTCGTCGTCGGTCGCGCCGCCGCTGCAGGGTGACGGCGCCGCCCCGGGCGGCGCGTCGCGGCCTGCGCCGCCCCCCGCATCGGGGCCGGCGCCCGGCCTGCCTGCAAGCTCAGTGCAGGGTACGCCCTGACGGTGCTTCGCCGTCTTCGTCGTCGTCCTCGTCGACGATCTCGAGCCCTTCCGCGCCGTGCGCGTGCTCATGCTCGATTTCGTCTTCGGTGGCTTCGCGAACGTCCTTCACGGTCAGTGCGAACCGCAGCGCCATGCCTGCCAGCGGGTGGTTGCCGTCGAGCACGACCTTGTCTTCTGCGACGTCGGTGACCGTATAGATCAGCGAATCGACTTCCTCGTCGCCGTCTTCCGGCGTGCCTTCGAACTGCATGCCCACTTCGAGCGGCTCGGGAAAACGATCGCGCGGCTCGATCTTCACGAGTTCGGGATCGTAGTCGCCGAACGCGTCCTGCGGCTCGAGCTGAACCTGCGCCTCGTAGCCCGGCTCGTGGCCGTCGAGCTGTTCCTCGATCTTGGGGAACGTGCCATCATAGCCGCCGTGCAGATAAACCATCGGCTCGTCGCTTTCCTCGATCAGATTGCCCTGTGCGTCCGACAGCTTGTAAGTGACCGACACGACAGTGTTTTTTGCGATTTTCATCCAATTCTCCCAAATACAACTCTCATTATACGATGCGCAACCGGTCTCAAGCCGAACCGCGGGAAGCCGCTGCCGCCCCGCTCGGCGCGCCGCCCTCCGATCTTCCCACACCGCTGCTCGGCGGTCTCACGCCGGCGCAATTCATGCGCGGCTACTGGCAGAAGAAGCCGCTGCTGATCCGCCAGGCGATCCCCGGCGTCGCGTCGCCGGTCTCGCGTGACGCGCTGTTCGAACTGGCTGCCGACTATGACGCGGAATCGCGACTGATCACCCATTTTCGTAACAAGTGGCAACTGGCGCACGGCCCGTTCGAACCGGGCTCGCTGCCGGCCGTCACGCGCAAGGCGTGGACCCTGCTCGTGCAGGGGCTCGACCTGCACGTCGACGCGGCGCGCGCGCTGCTCGACCGCTTCCGCTTCATCCCCGACGCGCGGCTGGACGACCTGATGATCTCGTATGCGACGGACGGCGGCGGCGTCGGCCCGCATTTCGATTCGTACGACGTCTTCCTGTTGCAGGTCGAAGGCCGGCGCCGCTGGCGCGTCGGCGCGCAGAAGGACCTGTCGCTGCAGCCGGACGTGCCGCTGAAGATCCTCGAAAACTTCGAGCCGAGCGACGAATGGGTGCTGGAGCCCGGCGACATGCTTTACCTGCCGCCGCACATCGCGCACGACGGCGTCGCCGAAGGCGAGTGCATGACCTGCTCGATCGGCTTCCGGGCGCCGTCCGCCGGCGAACTGGGCGCCCAGTTCCTGTACTATCTCGCGGAGCGCGGCGGCCTGCGCGACGGCGGCGGCGACGACCTTTACCGCGACCCGAAGCAGCCGGCCGTCGACACGCCCGCGCAATTGCCCCCGGCGATGGTCGAACGTGTCGCCGAGATCGTCGACGCGATCCGCTGGCGCAAGCGCGACGTCGCCGAATTCCTCGGTTGCTACCTGAGCGAGCCCAAGCCGAACGTCGTATTCGACCCGCCGGCGCGCCCGCTGTCCGAGTCCGCGTTCGTCACGCAAGCGTCACGGCGAGGCGTATGTCTCGACAGAAGAGCCGCATTGATGTATAACGCGCGCTCGTACTTCATTAATGGCGAGGAAGGACCGCTCGAGCAGGCCGGTGAATGGCTGCCCGAACTGGCCGATCAACGCCAGATGGAGGCGAAACGGTTTGTAACACTATCCCGGGTTCCCTCGATGACAGCCTTGTTGCACGAGTGGTATCGTGCGGGCTGGATACGGGTCGGAAGCCGGAATTAGTGTGAGTCGCCCCGTATGCCCGTACGGATCAAATTCTGTATGGGAAAGACAACGTATTGACCCCGCATTTGTCGACGGTCGATAGGAAAGTGCATATAATTTCCGCCCAAGCCGTAGGGAAGATTCACGCTCTAAGAAGTGCATCTCCACCAGCGGCCCAGGTCGGTGTTGGAGCACATTACCGGTATTGTTTCGCGCTGTTGCTTACCTTTAACCATAAAAGGACGTGATCATGAAGAAATCCCTCCTCGTAGCTTCCCTGTTGGCTGCTGTTGCACTGGCTGCTTGCAACAAGAGCGCTGACCAAGCTGCTTCGTCGGCTGCAAGCGACGCGGCTGCTGCTGCTTCGACGGCTGCTTCGGCAGTTGCTGGTGCAGCAAGCGACGCTTCGGCCGCTGCTTCGTCGGCAACGGCTGCTGCGAGCGACGCTGCTGCTGCAGTGGCGTCGGCTGCTTCGGCAGCGACGGCTGCTCCGGCTTCGGGCGCAAGCCAGTAAGCCTTCAGCATCAGCTGAAAAAAAACCGGCCCGAGGGCCGGTTTTTTTACGTCTGCCGTTTCGGTACACATCGCCCGGCAGCCGCACGGGGCCGCCGCAGCGGCCCTGCCCCGCTCATCCGAGCATCAGCCAGTCGAAGCCCGCGTCCTGCGAGGCCACGATCACGTCCTCCCCGTCCGTCCCCAGCACGCCGCCGAACGCCCGGCGGGCCAGTTCCGGCAGGTTGTTCTGCTGGCTCAGGTGCGCCGCGACCAGGTGCTTGAGGCGGCTGCGTTCGAGCGACGCGAGGATGTCCGCCGCCGCATCGTTGCTCAGGTGGCCGTGGTTGCCGCCGATCCGCGCCTTCAGCGACTGCGGATAGCGGCTCGCAGCCAGCATCGCGGTATCGTGGTTGGATTCGAGCACCAGCGCGTCACAGCCGCTCAGGACGGCCTTGATGTGCGGCGTGGCCATTCCGACGTCCGTCAGCACGCCGAGCCGGCTGCAGCCGTCCATGAAGACGAACTGCAGCGGTTCCCGCGCATCGTGGGGGACCGTGTAGGGCATCACGGCCAGATCGCGTATCGCGGCCGTCTCGTCGCCCCACAGCACGTGGAGATCGACGTCGGCCTCGTCCGCGCCGACCGCGCGCGCGGTGCCCCAGCTCATATAGAGCGGCAGCGACGCGCGGCGGGCGAGCGTCAGCGCACTGCCGACGTGGTCGCTGTGTTCGTGGGTGATGAGGATCGCATCGAGATCGTCGATGCCGAGATTCAGGCGGCCGAGCCGGCGCTCGACCTCCTTGGCGGAGAAACCGCAATCGAGCAGCACGCGCGTGGTCGTCGTGCCGCTCGAGGCCTCGACGACCAGCGCGTTACCTTCGCTGCCGCTTCCGAGGCTGGCGAATCTCACGCGCTCAGTTCAGCTGAGCTTGCAGCAGCGAGATGATCCGCTGCGCGTCCGACGAGTTGTCGACCTGGCCATTCGCGCCGATCACCGCGACCTGCGTGCCGCTGGCGCCTTGCGCGCGGACGTTGACGAGGTATTCCTTGCCCGGCTTCGCCGCCGACGGGCCGCCGTAGAACAGCTTGCCGAACAGGCCGTCACGCTTGAGCTCTTCCATCGTATTCGCGTAGCGCACGGTGTACACGCCCTTCTCCCGGTCGCGATTGTCGACCGTGAAGTTGGTGCGGTCGAGCGCCAGGCCCACACGCAGCCACGCGCGATCGAACGACTCGGCCAGCTGCAGCGTCGCCGCGCCGCCGCTCGTGTCGCTGACCTGCGCCGGCGCCGTCGCGGAACGTGCGTCGGTCAGCAGCTGCTTCGCCTGCGCGTCGGTCAGGCCGAACTTCTGCATCAGCTTCGACAGGAACACGGCTTCGAGCACCGGGTTGCGCGGACGCTCTTCCCAACGCGACGACGTACCGCCCTGCGGGCCGACCATCATTTCCTCCATCGCGCTGTGCGTGATCGAGATGTCGGTGTTGCCGTCCGACGTGCGGTTCACGAGCGTGCGGAAGCGATCGCGCGTGCCCGACGAGTAGGCGAAATCGATGACCTTGCCGATCGTGCGGCGGAACCAGTCGTCCGGGATATTCGCGCGGTTTTCGGCCCAGTCGGTCGCCATGATGCCGGTCGACGGCGCATCGGTCTTCAGCGAGAAGCCGTTCTCCTGCCAGAACTCCTTCAGGATCGGCCACAGCTGCTCGGGCGTCCGGCCGTCGACGACGAGCCAGCGGCGATCGCCGTCGCGCTCGATATGCATGCCGAGCGGATCCTGCGCGCTCGGGATGCCGTCGGTCGCGTTGCCGGCCTGCGTCGTGACCCGCGGCGGCAGCGTGCCGAGCCCGGCGTTGCTCGGCGGCGCAACGAACTGCTGCGTCGTCGGCACCGGCTTCAGGTCGCTCGGCACGGCCAGCGGCGGCGCCGAACCGGTGTTCTTGTAGTTGACCCGGTCGGGGGCCAGGTAGTCGTTCAGCGTATCGCAGCCAGCGAGCGCGCCCAGCGCCAGCGCCACCACCGACAACTGGATGGCGCGAGAGGAAATGGCGAAACGTTTCATGAAATCCTTCGTCTTGCTAGAACGCTCGTCAGGAGCGGCGCCGGACGGAGCCGGCCGGTGCGGGTTGATCAGGGGTCGAGCCGGCAGCCGCAGGACGCGGCCGCCTCGGCATCAGAGAACGCCGGCCTCGACGAGGGCCGAACGCACGGCATCATGGCAGCGCTCGTCGAGCGCCGTGAGCGGCAACCGGATGCCGCCCTGCATCTTGCCCATCGCCTGCAGCGCCCACTTCACCGGGATCGGGTTCGCCTCGATGAACAGGTTCTTGTGCAGCGACAGCAGCTTCATGTGCAGCGCGCGGGCGGTCTGGACGTCACCGGCCAGCGCCGCGCGGCACAGGTCGCTCATGGCACGCGGCGCGACGTTCGCCGTCACCGAGATGTTGCCGTGGCCGCCGAGCAGCATCAGCGCGATCGCGGTCGGATCGTCGCCGCTGTAGATCGCGAAATGCTTCGGCGCGGCCTTGATCAGGTGCGCGGCGCGATCGATGTTGCCGGTCGCGTCCTTCACGCCGATGATGCCCGGCACTTCCGCGAGGCGCAGCGTCGTCTCGTTCGCCATGTCCGCGACCGTACGGCCCGGCACGTTGTACAGGATCACCGGCAGGTCGACCGCTTCGGCGATCGTCCGGAAGTGGCGATACATGCCTTCCTGCGTCGGCTTGTTGTAGTACGGCACGACCTGCAGCGTCGCGTCCGCGCCGACAGCCTTCGCGTGCTTCGTCAGCTCGATCGCCTCGGCGGTCGAGTTGCCGCCCGCGCCCGCAATGATCGGGATGCGTTTCGCCGCATGCTCGACCGCCGTGCGGATCATCAGGATGTGCTCTTCGACGTTGAGCGTTGCCGACTCGCCGCTCGTACCGACCACGACCAGCGCATCGGTGCCTTCCGCGATGTGCCAGTCGATCAGTTTGCGAAACGCCGGCAGGTCGAGACTGCCGTCTTCGAGCATCGGAGTGACGATCGCGGGGATGCTGCCGCGGATTTGAATGCCGTCTTGGGTGCCGTTAGCCATGAAACGCGATTGAATGTGTACCGGTAAACGTTGAGATTGTAGCGGATTAGCCGGGCAGTTCGTAACGTGGAATTCCCGCCCCCGCCTTCGGGGTCGCGCCCTCGCGCACCGCGCCAAGACGCTGGACGAACGCCTCGCGCGGCGCGGCGACGAAACCGTCCTCGTACGCAACCACCCGGAGGCGGCCGTGCACGGCGTCCAGCAGCTCGCCCGGGGCGAGCAGGAACGCGGGGTTGGACGGTTTGCCGACCGTTTCGTTTCCTTGCGCGAAGGTTTCGTAGATCAGCACGCCGCCCGGCGCCACTGCATCGAGCAGATGGGGCCAGAGCGGACGATGCAGGTAGTTCGTGACGATCACGGCCGCAAACTGCTCGCCGGCCGGCAGCGGCCACGGCGCGCCTTCGAGATCGGCCGCGCGGGCGTCAACGCCGGGAATCGCGCGCAATGCAGCCAGCGCGGCCGGATCGCGGTCGAGCGCGACGACCGGATGCCCGTGCGACGCGAACCAGCGCGCATGGCGGCCGCCGCCCGCGGCGACGTCGAGCACCGCGCCGCCGGCCGGCACGAGCCGCGACCATTGCACGACCCAGCGTGACGGCTCGGCCTGCGCGACGTGGCCGCCCGCGGCGGCGATGACGGATTCGCTCATGCGCGGGATCAGTTGTACGACAGGCCCATCGCGTCGCGCACGTCGCGCATCGTTTCCGTCGCGTACTTGCGCGCCTTGTCGCAACCGTCCGCGACGATCGCGCGCAGCAGCGACGGATCGTCCATGTACTTCTGCGCGCGCTCGAGCATCGGCTGCTGTTCGCGCAGGATGCCTTCGACGACCGGCTGCTTGCAGTCGAGGCAGCCGATGCCCGCCGAGCGGCAGCCCTTCTGCACCCACTCGTGCGTCGCTTCGTCCGTGTAGACCTGATGCAGCTGCCACACCGGGCACTTGTCCGGATCGCCCGGATCGGTGCGGCGTACGCGCGCGGGATCGGTCGGCATCGTGCGGACCTTCTTCGTGATCGTCTCGGCGTCTTCGCGCAGGCCGATCGTGTTGCCGTACGACTTGGACATCTTCTGCCCGTCGAGGCCCGGCATCCGCGATGCTTCGGTCAGCAACGCCTGCGGCTCGACCAGGATGATCTTGCGCGCGCCTTCGAGATAGCCGAACAGGCGCTCGCGGTCGCTCATCGACAGGCTCTGCGATTCCTGCAGCATGGCACGCGCCTGTTCGAGCGCCTCGTCGTCGCCCTCCTGCTGATACGCGTTGCGCAGCTCGTGATAGAGCTTCGCGCGCTTGCCGCCGAGCTTCTTCGCGGCCTCGAGCGCCTTCTCCTCGAAGCCGGGCTCACGGCCGTACAGATAGTTGAAGCGGCGCGCAATCTCGCGCGTCATCTCGACGTGCGGCACCTGATCCTCGCCGACCGGCACGAGCGAGCCGCGATACAGCAGGATGTCGGCCGCCATCAGCACCGGGTAGCCGAGGAAGCCGTAGGTCGACAGGTCCTTGTCCTTCAGCTTCTCCATCTGCTCCTTGTAGGTCGGCACGCGTTCGAGCCAGCCGAGCGGCGTGCTCATGCCGAGCAGCAGCGCGAGCTCCGCGTGCTCGGGCACCTTGCTCTGGATGAACAGCGTCGCCTGCGCCGGATCGATGCCCGATGCGAGCCAGTCGATCAGCACGTCCCATACGTTCTTCTCGATGACCTCGGGAGTCTCGTAGTGCGTCGTCAGCGCATGCCAGTCGACGACGCAGAAAAAGCACGGGTACTCGGACTGCAGCTTCACCCAGTTTTTCAGCACGCCGTGGTAGTGGCCGAGGTGCAGCGATCCGGTGGGTCGCATGCCGGAGAAAATACGTTCTGGGAACATGATTGTCGTTAGAAAAGCGAGGCGAATGGGGACAGGATGGCGCTCAGCACGGCGTAGCCGACGTTGACGAGCGGGCGCAGCCAGAAATTCGTCAGCACGCCCGTCGCGACCAGCGCGAGGACGATGATGAAACCGTACGGCTCGATGCGCGACAGCGCGATCGATTGCTTCGGCGGCAGCAGCGCCGCCAGGATGCGGCCGCCGTCGAGCGGCGGCAGCGGAAACAGGTTCAGCACGCCGAGCACGAGGTTCGCGCTGACGCCGGCAAACGCCATCCGCGTGAAGAACGGCTCGTCGACGCCGACGGCGGGCAGCACGAGCGTCAGCACGCCCCAGACCAGCGCCTGCGCGAAGTTGCAGGCCGGACCCGCGAGAGACACCCACAGGCTGCCCCAGCGCGGATTGCGCAGGTTGCCGAACGAAACCGGCACCGGCTTCGCATAGCCGAACAGGAACGCACCGCCCGTCAGGAAGTACATCACCAGCGGGATCGCGATCGTGCCAAGCGGATCGATGTGGCGCATCGGGTTGAACGACACGCGGCCCATCACGTAGGCGGTGTTGTCGCCGAGCAGGCGGGCGGCGTAGCCGTGCGCGGCCTCGTGCAGCGTGATCGCGAAGATCACGGGCAGCGCGTAGACGGCGATCGTCTGTATCAGGGAAGCATCCATATCGCGTTATTGTAACAAGCGCACTCGCGCAAAAATGAACGGCCCGCTCAGGCGGCCGAGAGGCCGAACGGTTCCAGCGCGCCGCGCCCCGCGCGCACGAGCTCCGGCTCGTCGCCGGTCAGGTCGATCACCGTCGACGGTTCGCGCGGGCACGCGCCGCCGTCGATCACGAGGTCGACCTGCTTCTCGAGCCGCGTGCGGATTTCCTCGGGATCGTTGAGCGGCTCGTCGTCCGGCGGCAGGATCAGCGTCGTGCCGAGCAGCGGCTGGCCGAGCGATTCCAGCAGCGCGAGCGTGATCGCATGGTCGGGCACGCGCAGCCCGATCGTCTTGCGCGACGGGTGCGACAGCCGGCGCGGCACTTCCTTCGTCGCCTGCAGGATGAATACGTAGGGGCCCGGCGTCACCGACTTGATCTGCCGGTACTGGCGGTTGTCGACCATCGCGAAGTTCGCGAGCTCCGACAGGTCGCGCACGAGCAGCGACAGGTGCTGCTTCTCGTCGAGGCCGCGAATCCGGCGCACGCGCTCGACCGCATCCTTGTCGTCGAGATGGCACGCGAGCGCATAGCTCGAATCGGTCGGCATCGCGATCACGCCGCCCTTGCTGACGATCTCCACGGCCTGCTTGATCAGGCGCGGCTGCGGATTATCCGGATGAATCCTGAAGAACTGGGACATGGGGGCACGTAAAGGGGGAGGAATCGGCAACGCACGGCGGCGGCACGGGCGGCGGTCGGCCGCCCGGCGTCAGAGCCAGCGTTCCCAGACCGGCGTGAGGTCGGACGGCAACGGCGGCAGGCTGCCGAGCTCGACGCGGCCCTCGCCCGGCGCATGGAAATCCGAGCCGCGCGACACTTCGAAGCCGAAGCGGCGCGCAACGTCCGCGTATTCGCGGTACTGGTCGGGCGTATGACTGCCCGTGATGACTTCGATCGCGCGGCCGCCCAGATCGATGAACTCGCCGAAGAACGCGTCGAATTCGACCGGCGTGTAGCGGTAGCGGCCCGGATGCGCGACCACGGCTTCGCCGCCCGCCGCGCGGATCCAGCCGACCGCGTCGGACAGCGACGCCCAGCGATGCGGGACGAAGCCGGGCTTGCCGTCGCCGAGCAGGCGGTCGAACACGTCGGACGTCGATTCGGCGTGGCCGTTCTCGACGAGAAAGCGCGCGAAATGCGTGCGCGAGATCAGGTCGGGATTCGACACGTACTTCAGCGCGCCGTCGTACGCGCCGGGAATGCCGAGCGTCGCAAGCTGCTCGCCGATCGCCACCGCGCGCGCCGCGCGGCCGTGGCGCGTGCGGTACAGGCCGTCGACCAGCGCCGGGTTCGCGGGATCGATGTTCAGGCCGACGATGTGCACGGTGCGCGACGCCCACGTGACCGAAATCTCGACGCCGCTCAGGTAGCGCATGCCGAGCGCTTCCGCCTCGCTGCGTGCCGCTGCCTGGCCGCCGATTTCATCGTGGTCGGTCAGCGCCCACAGGGTCACGCCGCCCGCATGCGCGCGGCGCGCGACGTCGGCAGGCGGCAGCAACCCGTCGGAAACATTGGAATGGCAGTGGAGATCGGCGTTCATCGTAGGCATGGCAGGTAAGGCTTCATTCTACTGCAATGCGGCAATTGCGCCGCCCGCCTGCCCTGCCGCCGGCGTCGCGCGCCTACGCGCAGAACGCCTCGATCAGCGCCGCGACCTGCTCGGGCTGGTCGTGATGCACCATGTGGCCGGCATCCTCGACGAGCTTTTCGCGCCAGTCGGGGAACGCGTCGAAGCGCGCCTTGAATTCGGGCAGCGGAATGTCGCCGGCGATGTGCGCGAGCGTCGGCGAATTGACGGCTTCGACATGCAGCACCTTCGCCCGCACCTGCTTCCAGGTGGCCATCACTTCATCGAGCCGGTACAGCAGCGGGCCCGGCATCTTGTGCGCCGGGTCGGCCAGCAGGTGGTAAAGGCCGTCGTCGCCGCGCTTCGACCAGTGCTCGGCGAGAAACGCGGCACGGCGCGGTGCGAGCCGCGGATTGGTCTTGATCAGGCGCGCCGCCACGTCGTCGAGGGACGCGTACGGCCGCAGCGCGGGCGGCTCGCGCAGTTCGTCCAGCCAGCCGCGCAACCGGCGCGGCGCCTGCTCGGCACGCGCGGGCGCGAGCCCGAAGCCTTCGAGGTCGACCACGCGCCGCACGCGCTCCGGCCGTGCGCCGGCGTACAGGCACACGACGTTCGCGCCCATGCTGTGGCCGACCAGGTTGACTTCGCCGCCCGGCGCATAGTGGTCGACGAGCGCATCGAGGTCGCCGAGGTATTCGTGGAACCAGTAGTGGCCGCCGCCCTGCCGCGCGACCGGCCAGTCGGACAGCCCGAAGCCGCGCGCATCGGGCGCGATCACCTGCCAGTCGCCCGCGAGCGCATCGACGACGAACTGGAACGACGCCGCGACGTCCATCCAGCCGTGCAGCATGAACAGCATCGGCGCATCGGGCCGGCCCCAGCGCCGCACATGCAGCTGGACGCCGCGCACCGTGACGAAATCGGAAACAGAACTCGAGGCACTCATTGCAGCCGCCAAAAAAAAGAATGGTCGTTCGATTATAGCGGCGACGCCCCCGTTCCGGCGGCCGGCAATCGAGGCTCCGCTCTAGCGGCGCGGGCATTCGAAGGCCGGCCGGGAATCCCCACGGGCCGCGTGCGCGGGCCGCCGGGCGGCCGACCGGACACGGCCGGACGCGATCCGGCTAATGCGCGGCGTTACCCTCCGCCGCGTTCGCCGCGTCCTGCGCGGCCAGTGCGTCGAGTTCGGCCTGCTCGAAGCCGGCGTCGCGCCGTGCATCGAAGTTGAACGGGCCGCGCAGCCGCGGCGCATGGTACTGCTCCGCAAGCTGCCGGTAGGTCGGCACCGGATCGCGGCCGGCTGCGTCGCACAGATGCCGGAACCAGCGGTTGCCGATCGCGACATGGCCGATCTCGTCGCGCAGGATCACGTCGAGGATCGCAGCCGACGCGTCGTCGCCCGCCTGCAGGAGCCGTGCGCGGATCGGCGGCGACGCGTCGAGCCCGCGCGCCTCCAGCGTGCGCGGCACGAGCGCCATGCGCGCCAGCACATCGCGCTTGGTCCGCTCGCACATCTCCCACAGCCCGTTGTGCGCGGGAAAATCGCCGTACGCGTGCCCGAATGCCGCGAGACGGTCCGACAGCAGCGTGAAGTGATAGGCCTCCTCGGCCGCGACCTTCAGCCAGTCCGCATAGAACGCGTCCGGCATGCCGGCGAAACGCCAGACTGCGTCGAGCGCCAGGTTGATCGCGTTGAACTCGATATGGGCGAGCGCGTGCAGCAGCACGGCGCGCCCTTCGGGCGAACGCATGCTGCGCCGCTGGAGCTGGCGCGGCTCGACCAGCGGCGGCCGCGCCGGGTGCCCGGGCAGATCGGCCGGTTCGGGCAGCGCGAGCGACGGCATGATCGTGGCCTGCCCGGCCCGCAACGCCTCGTGCAGCGCGCGCACCTGCGCGGCCTTGGCCGCGGGTTCGGACACGCGCAGCGCGTCGAGCGCCGCGCCGCGCATACAGGCCGGCGCATTGCCGATGGAAAAAGACGCCATGCTCATAAACGGGGACACCCTGCGTGCGCGTCGCGGGAGCAGTTGCACGCGACGGTTTACAATATGCGATTGTTCCGCGGCGCCATGCGCCGGGCAAACCGGACGCGCCATTCTACCGGCGCCCATCACCGAAGAGACAAGGAGACTCCGTGACGATCTACAAGCTGGGCGATACGGCCCCGACGATCCACGAAAGCGTATTCGTCGCCGATACGGCGGCCATCATCGGCAAGGTCGTGCTCGAGGAGAACGCGAGCGTATGGTTCGGCGCGACGATTCGCGGCGACAACGAAACGATCACCGTCGGCGCGGGTAGCAATGTCCAGGAAGGCGCGGTCCTGCATACGGACCCGGGCTTTCCGCTGACGATTGCCGAAAACGTGACGATCGGGCACCAGGCGATGCTGCATGGCTGCACGATCGGCGAGGATTCGCTGATCGGGATTCAGGCGGTGGTCTTGAATGGAGCGGTCATCGGCCGCAACTGTCTGGTTGGTGCCGGCGCGGTCGTGACGGAAGGCAAGACGTTCCCGGACAACTCGCTGATTCTCGGCGCGCCGGCGAAGGTCGTGCGCGAGCTGTCGGCGGAAGACATCGCGCGGCTGCGCGCAAACGCGAAGACGTATGTCGAGCGGCGTGCGCATTTCAAGGAGCAACTCGTGCGGATCGGGTGATTCGCACGGATTTCAAGGAAGAAGAGTGAGCGACCAGTTACAGAAATTCATGTTCAATGCGGCGCCCGTGCGCGGCGAGATCGTTTCGCTGCGCAATACGTGGCAGGAAGTGCTCGCCCGCCGCGACTACCCTGCCCCGGTGCGCACGGTGCTCGGCGAGATGATGGCCGCGTGCGCGCTGCTGTCCGCGAACCTGAAATTTCACGGCACCCTGATCATGCAGATCTTCGGCGACGGGCCGGTCCAGATGCTGGTCGTCCAGTGCGGTTCGGATCTGTCGATGCGGGCCACCGCGAAATTCGCCGGCGACGCGGCGCAGACGATCGGCGACGACACGCGCTTCGCGTCGCTCGTCAACGCGAGCGGCCACGGCCGTTGCGTGATCACGCTCGACCCGGCCGACAAGCTGCCGGGCCAGCAGCCGTACCAGGGCATCGTGCCGCTGAACGGCGTCGACGGCCCGCTCGAATCGGTGTCGCAGGTGCTCGAGCACTACATGCACCACTCGGAGCAGCTCGACACGCGGCTGTGGCTCGCGGCCGATCGCGATCGCGCGGTCGGCATGCTGCTGCAGAAGCTGCCGGGCGACGGCGGCATCGTGCCGCGCAACGCCGAAACCGATATCGACACGTGGGAGCGCGTCTGCACGCTCGGCGGCACGCTGTCGGCGAAGGAACTGCTCGAGGTCGAACCGGAAGTCGTGTTCCGCCGGCTGTTCTGGCAGGAAAACGTGCAGCACTTCGAACCGGCCGGCACGCGCTTCCAGTGCTCGTGCTCGCGCGAGAAGGTCGGCGCGATGCTGCGCATGCTCGGTCGCGAAGAAGTCGACAGCGTGATCGTCGAACGCGGCCACGTCGAGATCCACTGCGAGTTCTGCAACCAGCGCTACGAATTCGATCCCGTCGACGTCGCGCAGCTGTTCGCGGCGCCCGGCGTCGAAACCGGCATCGCGCCGGCAACCGACCAGCGTCACTGAGCGGCGTGCTCGTGCCTGCCATCCGGGCACGGGCGCATAATGACGCACGAGCGCCGCACGCACGGCTCAGGCGCCGGAGGCCCGGCCTTCGGCGCACGCCGCTTCCCGCCGTCGGCGCGCTGCAGGAGATACACATGAATCGCCTCCGCCCGTTTCGTACCCTCATCCTGACGAGCGTCGCCGCCAGCACGCTCGCGCTCGCCGGCTGCGCGATGCCGCCGCCGACTTCCACGATCCTGAGCCGCCTGCCCGAGCCGGGCGCGTCGAGCGGTAAGCCGCCCGCGCTGTCGAGCGCCGAACGCAAGCGCTACGACGAAATCGACCAGCAGGTCCTGCGCGAGCAGAACAGCGCCATCGCGGCCGAGGCAGCCGCGCGTGCATGGGCGTACTACTCGCCGCCGCCCGTGACGGTCTACGGCGGCTATTACGGCGGATGGGGAAATCGCTGGGGAACGGGTGTCAGCTACGGCTACCCGGGCTGGTGGTGGTAAGCGGTCGATCGATTGACGACTGGCAGGAAATAAAAAAGCGCGGCATTTCCCGCGCTTTTTCAATGGGTCCGACGTATCGCGATCAGTGATGCGCGGCCTTGCCCTTATCGCCGCCATGATGCCGCGACGGCTTCGCGATCGACTGCGGATTCGGCACGACACGCACCGGCGCCGCGGAGACGGTACCGCGCGTCGACGTGTTCGACGGCGTGTTGTTCAGCGGCCCTGCAGGTGCATTCGGCGACACGAACTGCACGAATACTTCGCCGTCCTTCACCATGCCCATCTCGTAGCGCGCACGCTCTTCGATGGCCGCGGTGCCGCTCTGCAGATCCTGCACTTCGCCTGCAGTGCGCTCGTTGCGCAGCTTCTCGTCCGCATTCTTCTGGAGCTGGTCGTCGAGCTGCTGACGCAATTCATGCACCCGCAGCCAGCCGCCGTGTCCCCACCATAGGGGGTACTGAATGAGCGCCAGCAAGGCAATCAGGACGACAGTGACAAGCCGCATGTAAGAGACGCAGATATAAGAAGCGCCGCTCCGCGCACATGCACAGAGCGGCGTCGATATGACGAACCCGATAGTAGCGCGTTAGCGCAGGTTATAGAAAGCCGATTTACCGGGGTAGCTTGCGATGTCGCCGAGATCTTCCTCGATGCGCAGCAACTGGTTGTACTTCGAGATGCGGTCGCTGCGCGACAGCGAACCCGTCTTGATCTGGCCGGCGTTCAGGCCGACCGCGATGTCGGCGATCGTCGAATCTTCCGTTTCGCCCGAACGGTGCGAGATCACGGCCGTGTAGCCCGCGCGCTTCGCCATTTCGATCGCCGCGAACGTTTCGGTCAGCGTACCAATCTGGTTGATCTTGATGAGGATCGAGTTCGCAATGCCCTTCTCGATGCCTTCCTTCAGGATGCGCGTGTTCGTGACGAACAGGTCGTCGCCGACCAGCTGCACCTTCTTGCCGAGGCGGTCGGTCAGCAGCTTCCAGCCTTCCCAGTCGCTTTCGTGCATGCCGTCCTCGATCGACACGATCGGGAACTTGTCGGCGAGCGTCGCGAGGTAGTCGGTGAATTCGGCCGACGACAGTTGCAGGCCTTCGCCCGCGAGCTGGTACTTGCCGTCGTGGTAGAACTCGGATGCCGCGCAGTCGAGCGCGAGCAGCACGTCTTCGCCCGCACGGTAGCCGGCCTTCTCGATCGCCTGCAGGATCGTCGACAGGCACTCGTCGTTGCTGCCGAAGTTCGGTGCGAAACCGCCTTCGTCGCCGACTGCCGTGCTCATGCCGCGGTCGCTCAGGATCTTCTTCAGCGCGTGGAACACTTCCGCGCCGCAACGCAGGGCTTCACGGAACGTCGGCTGGCTGACCGGGACGATCATGAATTCCTGGATGTCGAGGCTGTTGTTCGCGTGCGCGCCGCCGTTGACGATGTTCATCATCGGCACCGGCAGTTGCATCGCACCCGAACCGCCGAAGTAGCGGTACAGCGGCAGGCCTGCCTCTTCGGCAGCCGCCTTCGCGACGGCCATCGACACGGCCAGCATCGCGTTCGCGCCCAGGCGCGACTTGTTGTCGGTGCCGTCCAGCTCGAGCAGCGTCTTGTCGAGGAACGCCTGTTCCGACGCGTCGAGGCCCATGATGGCTTCGGAGATTTCGGTGTTGATGTGCTCGACCGCCTTCAGCACGCCCTTGCCGTTGTAGCGGCCGGCTTCGCCGTCGCGCAGTTCGATCGCTTCACGCGAGCCGGTGGACGCGCCCGACGGCACCGCCGCGCGGCCCATCGTGCCCGATT
The DNA here is from genome assembly GCF_003853705.1 of Burkholderia sp. Bp8992. Classification (GTDB taxonomy): domain Bacteria; phylum Pseudomonadota; class Gammaproteobacteria; order Burkholderiales; family Burkholderiaceae; genus Burkholderia. The sequence goes on from NZ_QTQI01000022.1 coordinate 63,088, forward strand.
CGAGCAGCACGTCGCATTCGACGGTGGGGTTGCCGCGCGAATCCAGAATCTCGCGGCCGATGATATCTACGATTGCACTCATGGGTTTCCTCTGAGAATGACGATGGATTCTTCAAACTGCGACGGCGTGCGCGCCGGAACCGCTTTCGCTACAGACGCGCGAAGCCGTCGCAAGGTTCATTCGATCTTTAATTGAAATCGTTTTCCAGGAACGGATTGCGCTTCACCGCCTGGTCGAGCGTGACGAGCGTCTCCAGCAGCGCACCCATCCGGTTCAGCGGCACCGCGTTCGGGCCGTCCGACTTCGCTTCCGCGGGATTCGGGTGCGTTTCCATGAAGAGGCCCGCGACGCCCGTCGCGACCGCCGCACGCGCGAGCACCGGCACGAATTCGCGCTGGCCGCCCGAGCTCGTGCCCTGCCCGCCCGGCAGCTGCACCGAGTGGGTCGCGTCGAACACGACCGGCGCGTTCGTCTCGCGCATGATCGCGAGCGAGCGCATGTCCGACACGAGATTGTTGTAGCCGAACGAGACGCCGCGCTCGCACGCCATGAAGCGGTCTTCCGACAGCCCCGCCTCACGTGCCGCGTCGCGCGCCTTGTCGATCACGTTCTTCATGTCGTGCGGCGCGAGAAACTGGCCCTTCTTGATGTTGACGGGCTTGCCCGAGCGCGCGCACGCGTGGATGAAGTCGGTCTGGCGGCACAGGAACGCCGGCGTCTGCAGCACGTCGACGACCGACGCGACCTGCTCGATCTCGTCGATCGAATGCACGTCGGTCAGCACCGGCAGGCCGAGCTGGCGCTTCACCTCGGACAGGATCCGCAGGCCTTCGTCCATTCCGAGGCCGCGGAACGACTTGCCCGAGCTGCGGTTCGCCTTGTCGTAGGACGACTTGTAGATGAACGGAACGTTCAGCTTCTCGCAGATCTCCTTCAGGCGGCCCGCCGTGTCGATCGTCATTTGCTCCGATTCGACGACGCAGGTACCCGCGATCAGGAAGAAAGGCTTGTCGAGACCGACCTCGAAATCGCACAGCTTCATGCTTTACACTCCGCGCGCTTGCTTGTTGGCGAGCGCGGCTTCGACGAACGACTTGAAGAGGGGATGACCGTCACGCGGCGTGGACGTGAATTCCGGGTGGAACTGGACACCGACGAACCACGGGTGCATCGAGCGCGGCAGCTCCATCATTTCCGGCAGATCCTCGCTCGGGGTACGGGCGCTGATGATAAGGCCGCCGGCTTCGAGCTGGGGCACGAAGCGGTTATTGACTTCATAACGGTGGCGATGGCGCTCGTTCACGTCCTTGCCGTAGATTTCTTCCGCCATCGTGCCCGGCTTGATCGGGCAGCGCTGCGAACCGAGGCGCATCGTGCCGCCGAGGTCGGATTCCTCGGTGCGCGTCTCGACCTTGCCGTCGCGGTCGTACCACTCGGTGATCAGCGCGACCACGCGTTCCGGCGTGTCCGGCTCGAATTCCGTGCTGTTCGCCTGCTTCAGGCCGACGACGTCGCGCGCGAATTCGATCACCGCGAGCTGCATGCCGAGGCAAATGCCGAGATACGGCACCTTCGCTTCACGGGCGTACTGGATCGCCTTGATCTTGCCTTCCGTGCCGCGACGGCCGAAACCGCCCGGCACCAGCACGGCGTCGAGATGCTTCAGGCTGTCGACACCGTTCGCCTCGATCTCTTCCGAGTCGATGTACTCGATGTTGACCTTGGTCGACGTGTGCAGCGATGCGTGGCGCAGCGCCTCGATCAGCGACTTGTACGACTCGGTCAGGTCGACGTACTTGCCGACCATACCGATCGTCACTTCCTGCTTCGGGTTCTCGAGCTTCTCGACGAGCGCCGACCACATGCTCAGGTCGGCGTCCTTCGGCGACAGCTTCAGTTCCTCGCAAATGATGCGGTCGAGGCCCTGGTCGTGCAGCATCTGCGGGATCTTGTAGATGCTGTCGGCGTCCCACACCGAGATCACGGCGTCTTCCGGCACGTTCGAGAACATCGAGATCTTCTTCGATTCGTCGTCGGGGATGCGGCGGTCCGCACGGCACAGCAGCACGTGCGGCAGGATGCCGATCTCGCGCAGCTTCTGCACGCTGTGCTGGGTCGGCTTCGTCTTCAGCTCGCCGGCCGTCGCGACGTACGGCACCAGCGTCAGGTGCACGAAGCACGCGCTGTTGCGGCCGAGCCGCAGGCTCATCTGGCGCGCCGCCTCGAGGAACGGCAGCGACTCGATGTCGCCGACCGTGCCGCCGATCTCGACGATCGCGACGTCCGGCTCGCCGCAGGTGGCCGACGCGGCCCCGCGCTCGATGAACGCCTGGATTTCGTTCGTGATGTGCGGGATGACCTGCACGGTCTTGCCGAGATAGTCGCCGCGGCGTTCCTTGCGGATCACCGATTCGTAGATCTGGCCGGTCGTGAAGTTGTTGGCCTTGCGCATCTTCGTGCTGATGAAGCGCTCATAGTGGCCGAGGTCGAGGTCGGTCTCCGCTCCGTCTTCCGTCACGAACACTTCGCCGTGCTGGAACGGGCTCATCGTGCCGGGGTCGACGTTGATGTACGGATCGAGTTTGAGGAGGGTGACTTTCAGACCGCGCGATTCAAGGATCGCGGCGAGGGAAGCGGCGGCAATACCCTTGCCAAGGGAAGAAACTACGCCGCCGGTGACGAAAACATATTTGGTCATCGCTGGATGCTCGCGGGAAAAACGGATTATACCGTAAAGCCCGCCCTTCTCTCAGCAATTGGCGTGATGATCGCGCCCTTTCGCGCCGCCCCGCGCCGACCGTGCGCGCCGGGGCGAACCGGTGCGGCCGGTCGGCGCGCGGCGGCTGCGCCGGCGTACGGCCGGGTGACCGCGCGGCGTGTCAGGCGCGCTTCGCGAGCGCAACGCCGCCCTGCGACGCGCCGCCCTCCTCCGCCTTCAGCGAATTCAGCATCCGCTGCAATGCGCGGGCCGTCTCGAGCGGCCGTTCCATCGGGAACAGGTGACTGCCTTCCAGCCATTCGACACGGCCGCGCGCCGCCCGCCGCGTCGCATCGAGCCCGACCTGCCGCACCTCGCGCGAACGCGTGCCGGCGAGGAAGCCGAGCGGCACCGGCGCGCCGTGCGCGAGCCGCGGGCCGAGCGTGTGCGGCAGCGTCCGGTAGATCAGGTACTCGACCTGCCGGTCGAACGCGAGCGCCCGCTCGCCGTCGGCGCCGGCCTGCGGAATCCCGTAGTCGATGTAGTCGGCCAGCATCCGTTCGTCCCAGCGCGCGAACGCCGGCTTCTCGCGGAAGTGCCGCCAGACTTCGTCGCGGCTCACCCAGCGCGTGCGCCGGTTGCGCGTCGCGGCGGCCGGCGACAGCCGCTCGTCGAGCCCTGCCCACTGGCTCGCGCGCAACGCGCCGGCACGCCAGCCCGCGATGATCGGCGAATCGATCATCACGACGCCGCGCACCCATTGCGGCTTCTTCAGCGCGGCCATCAGCGACAGGTAGCCGCCGAGCGAATGGCCGACGAGCCACACCGGGCGCTCGTAGCGGCTGCCGATGTCGTCGAGCAGCTGCTCGACGAGGTGCGGCCAGTCGCGCGTCACCGGGTAGCGGCGGTCGTGGCCGATCCGCTCGATGTAGCGCAGCTCGTAGTCGTCGGCCAGTTCGGCGAAGATCGTCCGGTACGTCGACGCCGGGAAGCCGTTCGCATGCGAGAAGTGGAGGATGTCCTTCAAACGCCGATGTCTCCTGGTTCTGCCGGGACCGTGCTTCGGCACGTTCCGCCGGCCCCGGGTGTGCTTTGCCGATACGGCGGCCGTCGCCGCGCTCACCGGTCCATCCAGTACCGGCGCCGCTCGTCGCGATAACGCCCGAATGCGAACCGGCCATCGGCCGGCGCGACGTCGAACCGTATGGCGCCGTCGCGATCGGTGCGCGGCAGCGGAATCCCGCGCGCCTCGTAGCGGGCGAGGACGCTCCGGTGCGGATGACCGAAACGATTGCGATAGCCTACAGGAAATACCGCGACGCGCGGCCCGACCGAATCGAGGAAAGGCTCGACCGACGACGTGCGGCTGCCGTGGTGCGCCACGACCAGTATCTGCGCGGCCAGCGCATCGCGCGCATCGGCCACCAGCCGACGCTCGGCGGCGGCCTCGATGTCACCCGTCAGCAGTGCCGACGTACCGCCCGCGTCGATGCGCAGCACACACGATTGCCCGTTCGACGAACCCGTGCCCACCCCGCCCGGCGGCCACAGCATCGTGAAGACGACACCGTCCCAGGTCCACCGCTGCCCGGCCGCACAAGGCAGCCGATCGGCCACGCCGGCCGCCTGCGCATCGCGCCACAGCCGGTGCCGCGGCGCAATGCCGGCCAGCAGCTGGCGCACGTCGGCCGCCGCATAGACGGCCGGTGCGCCGCCCGCATGATCGGCGTCCGCGTGGCTGAGCACGAGCGAATCGATCGTCGCGATGCCGCGCGCGCGCAGCACCGGCGCAACGATCCGCGCACCGGCATGGGTCGATTCCGCGCCCGGCCCCGCGTCGAACAGCAGCGTTCGGCGTGCGGTTTCGACCAGCACCGAAGCGCCCTGCCCGACGTCGAGCACGGTCAGCCGGAAACCGCCCGGCGGCGGCGCGTCAGGCGCCGGCGCGACAAGCGGCAGCCACGTGAGCGGCGCCGCCCAGCGCAACGGCCAGCCGCGCGGCATCAACGCCCACACGACACCCACGCAGGCCAGCGCGAGCACCGGCCAGTCCGGCATGCGCAGCCAGAACACGCCGGCCGGCCAGTCGGCGAGGTGTCCGAGCAACGTCATCATCGGGCCGAGCGCCGCGTGGGCGAGCCGGAACGCAAGGGCATCGAACGGTGCGGGCAACGCGATGCCGGCCAGCACGACCGGCGTCACGACCGAGCTGACCCACGGAATCGCGAACGCATTGCCGAACGGGCCCGACAGCGAAATCTGCGCGAACCATGCGGCCGTGAGCGGCGCGAGGCCGATCGTCACCGCGTACTGCACGCGTGTGGCTTCGGCAATGCGGCGGCCGGCGCGCATGCCCCACGCGCGCAACCAGCTCGACAGGCCGGCCGCGCCGCCGTCCTCGTCGCCTTCCGCGTCCGCCTCTCGCACCGCGCGCCAGCCGGCGACGGCCAGCAGGATCACGGCGACCGCGCCGAACGACAGCCAGAACCCGGCCGACAGCACGGCCCACGGATCGGCGAGCAGCACGCCGCCGAGCGCCGCGCACAGCACCGCTGAGGTCGGCACGCTGCGTCCGGCCAGATACGCGATGCCGCCGCCCGCAATCATCCACCACGCGCGCTGCGCCGGCACGTTGAAACCGGCGAGCGCCGCATAGCCGGCCGCGGCCGCCAGGGCGGCAAGCGCGGCCGCGTACGGCGCGGGCAACACGAGCGTCGCGGCCCGCGCGCGCCAGCGCAGCCGGCGCCAGACCATCGACACGAGCCCGCCCGCGATCGCGCCGACCAGTCCGACATGCAAGCCGGAAATCGCGACCAGGTGGCTCGTGCCGGTGTTGCGCAGGACGCGCCAGTCGTCGTCGCCGATGCCCGACTGGTCGCCGATCGCCAGTGCGGCGACGATGCCGCGATGCGCGGCATCGATACCGAGCGTCTCGCCGATGCGCGTCCGCAACGTATCGCGCAGCCGATCGATCGTCGCGCGCCATCCCGAGGTGCGCGCATCGAGCAATGCCGCCCGCCGCGGCGCGCTGACATAGCCGATCGCACGGACGCCCGCGGCGAGCCACGCGGCCTCGCTGTCGCGCACACCGGGATTGGCCTCCGCATGCGGGCGCTTCAGGCGCACGACGAAGCGCCAGCGCTGTGCGGCACGCAGATCAGGAAGCGCATCGCGTGTCGCAGCTGCGCCATACGCGCGCCACGACAACCGGATCAACGGCGGGAAACGGGCCAGCCCCGCATCGTTCGACTCGACCGCGAACAGCAGGCGCGCGCCGGTGTCGTCGACGACCGGCAGCCCCCTGATCACGCCGGTGACGACGATGTCGCGCCCTTCCCATTCCGCCGGCAAGCGGTCGCTCAACCGCCATTCGGCCCGGGCAGCGGCATAGCCGAACCCCGCGACGCCGGCCGCGAGCGCGCACAGCACCCATCCGAGTGCGGTCGTCGTGCGCTTGCGCCGGCCGCACCTGCACCACGCACCCAGCGCCGCGCAGCCGGCGAGCACGGTTGCCCCGATCGTCCATGCGATCGCACCCGGCAACGCCGCCTGCCGCTGCAGCACGACGACGCCGAGCGCGAACGCGATCCACCCCACGCGCATCGCGCCTCCTCGTCGACCCGGCGCCGCGATGACGAATGCGGCACCTTCCGGCAACGATTATGCGGACGAAAGTGCGAGTCGCGGCAGCGCGGCGAGCGCGTTAGCCGAAGTGCATAGGGACACTGTGTCGGCATCGAGCCCGCGCAATTCGGCGAGCACGTCGCCGATGCGCGGCACCTGGTCGGGCGTGTTGCGGGACTTGTACGCCCATTCGGGCGCGATGTCGGGTGCGTCGGTCTCGACGACGAGCGCGTCGAGCGGCAACTCCGCAGCGAGCCGGCGAATCTGCAGCGCGCGCGCGAACGTCACGTTGCCGCCGAAGCCGAGATGCAGCCCCTGCGCGAGATACGCGTCGGCCTGCTGGAAACTGCCGTTGAATGCATGCGCGATGCCGCGCCGCACGCCGACACGGCGCAGCCCGGCGAGCACGCGGTCCTGCGACTTGCGCACGTGGCACAGCACGGGCAGGTCGAATTCGCGCGCCAGCTTGAGCTGTCCCTGGTAGAAGAATTGCTGCCGGCCTTCGTCGAGCCCCGGCACGAAGTAGTCGAGGCCGATCTCGCCGATCGCGACGAAGCGCGGATCGTCGAGGCTCGCCTCGATCTCCATGCGCAGCCGGTCGAGATCCTCGTCGCGTGCCTGCGGCGTATACATCGGGTGGATGCCGAGCGCATAGACCGCGCCTGGCGTGCGTTGCGCGAGTTCGCGCACCGTCGTGAAGTTGTCGCGCCCGATGCTCGGGATCACGATGCGCGACACGCCGGCCGCGCGCGCCGCATGCGCGACCGCGTCGCGGTCGGCGTCGAACTCGGCAGCATCGAGATGGCAGTGCGTGTCGATCCACATGGCGGCAGTCCTGCGCCCTTGCGCCGCACCGGGGCGAACCCGGCCGCAGCCCGAACGCGTTCGCTTCTTACACCGGCAGCGCCGGCTCCTCGTGCAGCACGCCGTCGCGCAGCCGCATGATGCGGTCGCAGCGCGCGGCGAGATCGGGATCGTGCGTGACGATCACGAAGCTCGTTTCGAGCGTCTCGGACAGTTCGAGCATCAGGTTGAACACCGTGTCGGCCGTCGTACCGTCGAGGTTGCCGGTCGGCTCGTCGGCGAGCACGCACGCGGGCTTCGTGACCAGCGCACGCGCGATCGCGACGCGCTGCCGCTCGCCGCCCGACAGCTCGCCCGGCCGATGCTTCGCGCGCGGGCCGAGACCGACGCGCTCGAGCATCGCCTGCGCCTGCTCGCGCGCGTCCTCGGTCGTCATCCGGCGGATGCGCAGCGGCATCGCGACGTTGTCGAGCGCCGTGAATTCGGGCAGCAGGTGATGGAACTGGTAGACGAAACCGAGCGCGCGGTTGCGCAACTCGTTGCGCTCGCGCTCGGCGAGTTGCGTAAACGGCTTGCCGAGCAGCGACACCTCGCCTGCGCTCGGCTCGTCGAGCCCGCCGAGCACGTGCAGCAGCGTGCTCTTGCCGGAACCCGACGCGCCGACGACCGCGAGCTTCTCGCCGCGCCGCACCGTCAGCTCGGTGTTGTTGAGCACCTGCACGTTGAAGCCGCCCTGCACGAACGCCTTCGTGATCCCGCGCGCCTGAAGCACGTATTCCTGCATACCTGCCGAATCCTGTCTGTTGTGTTGTTGTCGTGAATCCGCGAATGCGGCCGCGCGGTCATTCATAGCGGAGCGCCTCCGCCGGCTTCACCTTCGCGCCGCGCCAGCTCGGATAGAGCGTCGCGACGGCCGACAGCGCGAACGCGATCAGCCCGATCCGGATCACGTCGCTCGCGACGAGTTCGGACGGCAGCTCGCTGATGAAGTACACCGACGGCGGCAGGAACTGCACGCCGAACAGGTGCTCGATCATCGGGATCAGCCACGGGATGCTCCACGCGATCAGGCAGCCGAGCGCGACGCCGGACGCGGTGCCGACGAAGCCGATCGTCACGCCCTGCACGACGAAGATCTTCATGATCGACCCCGGCTGCGCGCCGAGCGTGCGCAGGATTGCGATGTCGGCCTGCTTGTTGGTCACCGTCATCACGAGCGACGACACGAGATTGAACGCGGCCACCGCGATGATCAGCGTGAGGATGATGAACATCATCCGCTTCTCGATCTGCACGGCCGAGAACCAGGTCTTGTTCTGCTGGGTCCAGTCGCGGATGTACAGGCTGCCCGACAGTGTATGCGACAGCTCGACCGCGACTTGCGGCGCCTTCTGCATGTCGGTGAGCCGCAGCCGCACGCCGGTCGGCGCGCTCATCCGGAACAGCGCCTCGGCGTCGCGGATGTTGATCATCGCGAGCGTGCTGTCGTATTCGTAGTGACCCGATTCGAACACGCCGACGACCGTGAACTGCTTCAGGCGCGGCATCATGCCGGCCGGCGTGATCGAGCCTTCGGGCGCGACGAGCGTGACCTTGTCGCCGACCGTCACGCCGAGGTTGCCGGCGAGCGCATCGCCGAGCACGATGCCGAACTGGCCCGGCACGAGCGCGCCGAGCTGGCCGGCCTTCATGTCCTTGCCGATGTCGGACACCTGCGGCTCGAGCGTCGGCTCGACGCCACGCAGCATCACGCCGCTCACCGCGTCCTGGCGCGTGAGCAGCGCCTGCGCGTCGACGTACGGCGCCGCGCCGACCACCGACGGGTTGCGGCGCGCTTCCTGCGCGGTCAGCTGCCAGTCGGGCATCGAGCCCGTCGGCGAGAACACCTCGACGTGCGCGAGCACCGACAGCATGCGATCGCGCACTTCCTTCTGGAAGCCGTTCATCACCGACAGCACGACGATCAGCGCCGCGACGCCGAGTGCGATCCCGAGCATCGACACGAGCGCGATGAAGGAAATGAAACCGTTGCCGGTCGTGCGTTTGCCGGCGCGCGTGTAGCGCCAGCCGATCTGCCATTCGTACGGAAGTTTCAAGCGAATCCTTTCTGCTGGTTACGGCGGACAGGCGCCCCGCGGCCGGCCCGCCGCCCGGCGGCGGCCATCGGCCCGGGCACGGTCGAAAAACGGCCGCCGGACGCGAACGGGCCGTCGGCCGGCCCGATCACGCGCGCAGTTTGCCATACAATGCGCACCATCATGCACGACCGACGCCTCCATTTTCTCGTTCCGTTCGCGCTGCCGTCGGCGGCCGATGCGGCCTCGTCCCTGCACACGCTGGACAGCCCCGCGCTCGAAAAGTTGCTCGCCCGCGCCAGCCTCGTCGAGCGCGTGGCCGGCGAGGACTTCCAGCGCACACTGCCGCACGAACGCTGGCTGGCCCGCCAGTTCGGCGCGACGCAGGGCAACGCCGCGGACGAGGCGCCGCTCGCGCCCTACATGCTGCTGGCGGACGGCGGAGACCCCGGCCCGCACGCGTGGGCATGCGTCGAGCCCGTGCACGTCGAAATCGCGCACGATCACCTGGTGCTCGTCGATCCGGCCGCCCTCGCGCTCGACGACGGCGACGCGGCCGCGCTGCTCGCGGTTGCACGCCCGCTGATCGAGGAGCTCGGCGTGCGGCTCGAAGCGCCGAATCCGGCACGCTGGTACCTGTCGAGCGACCAGCTCGCACGCCTCGCCGGCGCCGCGCCGCTGCGCGCGAGCGGCCGCAACATCGAGATCTGGCTGCCGCACGAGGCCCACACCGGCGAACGCTCGCGGATGTGGATGAAGCTGCAGAACGAGGTGCAGATGGCGTGGTTCCAGCACCCGGTCAACGAAGCCCGCGAAGCGCGCGGGCTGCCGGCCGTCAATTCAATCTGGTTCCATGCGCAAGGCACGCTGAAGCCGGTCGGCAAGCCGTTCGCGCGCGTGCTGTCCGCATCGCCCGCCGCGCGGGGCCTCGCGCGCGCCGCACAGACCGAAGCCGGCAGCACGCCCGCGACGTTCGGCGCGCTGGCGGCCGTCGACGGCGCGACGCTCGTCGAGCTGCCGACGCTGACCACCCCGTTCATCGAGCAGGACTGGGCGCGCTGGCACGACGGCCTCGCCGCGCTGGAGCGCGACTGGTTCGCGCCCGCGCTCGCCGCGCTGCAGAACGGCGCACTGTCGAGCGTCGCTGTCACGCTGTGCGGCGACACGAGTTCCGTGACGCTGCACGCGACGCGCGGCGACCTGCGCAAGTTCTGGCGCCGCCGCGCGCTTGCCTCCCTGTTCGAATAACCCGCCCGCACGTATGACCCGGATCGTTACCCGCCCCGTCGCACCCACCGACGCCGAAGTGCTCGCGCGCCACGGCCTGCACCCCGTCCTCGCGCGCCTGTACGCGTCGCGCGGCGTGCAGTCGCCCGCCGACATCGAGACCGCGCTCACGCGTCTCGTCCCGCCCACCGAGCTGAAGGGCTGCGCCGATGCGGCGTCGCTGCTCGCCGACGCGATCGCCGACAAGCGGCGCCTGCTCGTCGTCGCCGACTACGACTGCGACGGCGCGACCGCGTGCGCGGTCGCGGTGCGCGGCCTGCGGATGTTCGGCGCGCAGATCGACTACCTGGTGCCGAACCGCTTCGAATACGGCTACGGGCTCACGCCCGAGATCGTCGAGCTCGCGGCCGCGCGCAAGCCCGACCTGCTGATCACCGTCGACAACGGGATCGCGAGCGTCGCGGGCGTCGAAGCCGCGAACGCACGCGGCATCGACGTGCTCGTGACCGACCACCACCTGCCCGGCGACGCGCTGCCCGCCGCCCGCGCGATCGTCAACCCGAACCAGCCCGGCTGCGCGTTCCCGAGCAAGCACCTCGCCGGCGTCGGCGTGATGTTCTACGTGCTGCTCGCGCTGCGCGCCGAACTACGCCGCCGCGGCGTGTTCGCGAGCAAGGAAGCCGAGCCGCGCCTCGACGGGCTGCTCGACCTCGTCGCGCTCGGCACCGTCGCCGACGTCGTGCGGCTCGACGGCAACAACCGCGTGCTCGTCGCACAGGGGCTGCAGCGCATCCGCAACGGCCGCATGCAGCCGGGCGTCGCCGCACTGTTCCGCGCCGCCGCGCGCGAAGCGCGCACCGCGTCGGGCTTCGACCTCGGCTTCGGCCTCGGCCCGCGCCTGAACGCCGCCGGACGGCTGTCCGACATGTCGCTCGGCATCGAGTGCCTGATCACCGACGACATCGGCCGCGCGTGGGACCTCGCACAGCAGCTCGACGTGATGAACCGCGAGCGCCGCGAGATCGAGGCCGGCATGCAGCAGCAGGCGCTCGCCGATCTCGCCGACGTCGACCCGGCCGACGCGTGCACGATCACGCTCTTCAACCCCGAGTGGCACCAGGGCGTGATCGGCATCGTCGCCGGCCGGCTCAAGGAAAAATTCCACCGTCCGTCGTTCACGTTCGCGCACGCCGACGAAGAAGGCAAGCGGGTCAAGGGATCGGGCCGGTCGATCGCCGGCTTCCACCTGCGCGACGCACTCGACCTCGTGTCGAAGCGCGAACCGGACCTGATCGTCGCATTCGGCGGCCACGCGATGGCGGCCGGCCTCACGCTCGACACCGAGAACGTGCCGCGCTTCGCGGCCGCGTTCGAGGCCGTCGCGCGCGAATGGCTGTCCGACGACGCGCTCGCCCGCGTGATCGAGACCGACGGCGAGCTCGAGGACGCGTACTTCACGCCGCAGTTCGTCGGCCTGCTCGACGAAGCCGTGTGGGGGCAAGGCTTTCCGGCCCCGCTTTTCTCGGGCGAATTCGACGTCGTGTCGCAGTCGCTCGTGAAGGAGAAGCACCTGAAACTGCAGCTCGCACGCGGCCGCCAGCGCTTCAATGCGATCTGGTTCAACCACACCGAACCGCTGCCCGAGAGCGCGCTGGTCGCGTACCGGCTCGTCGCCGACACCTGGAACGGCGTCACGCGCGTCCAACTGATCGTCGAGCACGCGGCAGGCTGAGCGCAGGCCGCACGGCCCGCTGCCGTGCGCGCCCGTGCATGCACGCCGCGCCGGACGGGGCCGCGACACGTCTGCGCGCACCGTTTGCGTCACCGGGTAAGTTTGCCGATCGGCTATAATTCCGCTTTTTTACGAAGCAAGAATAGCGAACGATCATGGAAGCGGAACGTCTCAACGCGATCGAAAGCTCCCTGCTCGACCTGCGCAACCGCGCGGGCGAGCTTCGGGGGTATCTTTGACTACGACGCCAAAGCTGCGCGTCTGACCGAAGTCAACAAGGAACTCGAAGACCCGAACGTCTGGAACGATTCGAAGAACGCCCAGGCGCTCGGTCGCGAGAAGAAGCTGCTCGAAGGCGTCGTCACGACGCTCACCGCGCTCGACGGCGACCTGCGCGACGCGCTCGACCTGTTCGAGCTGGCCCGCGAGGAAGGTGACGAGGACACGCTCCTCGCGTCGGAAGAAGACGCCGCGAAGCTCGAGGCGCGCGTCGGCGACATCGAGTTCCGCCGGATGTTCTCGAACCCCGCCGACCCGAACAACTGCTTCATCGACATCCAGGCCGGCGCCGGCGGCACCGAGGCGTGCGACTGGGCATCGATGCTGCTGCGCCAGTACCTGCGCTACTGCGAGCGCAAGGGCTTCAAGGCCGAGGTGCTCGAAGAGTCCGACGGCGACGTCGCCGGCATCAAGAACGCGACGGTCAAGGTCACGGGCGAATACGCGTACGGCTTCCTGCGGACCGAGACGGGCATCCACCGCCTCGTGCGCAAGTCGCCGTTCGACTCGTCGGGCGGCCGCCACACGTCGTTCTCGTCGGTGTTCGTCTATCCGGAAATCGACGACTCGATCGAAGTCGAGATCAACCCGGCCGACCTGCGCATCGACACGTACCGCGCATCGGGCGCGGGTGGCCAGCACATCAACAAGACCGACTCCGCGGTGCGGATCACGCACATGCCGACCGGTATCGTCGTGCAGTGCCAGAACGACCGCTCGCAGCACCGCAACCGTGCCGAAGCGATGGCGATGCTGAAGTCGCGCCTGTACGAAGTCGAGATGCGCAAGCGCCAGGCCGAACAGGACAAGCTCGAATCGAGCAAGACCGATGTGGGCTGGGGCCACCAGATCCGCTCGTACGTGCTCGACCAGAGCCGCGTGAAGGACCTGCGTACGAACGTCGAAATGAGCAACACGCGTGCGGTGCTCGACGGCGATCTCGACGACTTCATCAGCGCGAGCCTCAAACAGGGCGTGTAAGCGCCGCGGCGCGGCCTGGCCCGCGCCGCCCTTCCCGTTTGCGTTGCCGCACCCACTCCGAATTCCGACCATCATGACCGAACCGACCCAAACGCAGCCCGCCGTCACGGCGGACGAAAACCAGATCATCGCCGAGCGCCGCGAGAAGCTGCGCGCCCTGCGCGAGCAAGGCGTCGCCTACCCGAACGATTTCCGGCCCGAGCACCACGCAGCCGACCTGCAGGCGAAATTCGCCGACTCGGACAAGGCCGCGCTCGAAGCGAACCCGGTCGAGGTGTCGGTCGCCGGCCGCATGATGCTCAAGCGCGTGATGGGCAAGGCGAGCTTCGCGACGGTGCAGGACGGTTCGGGCCAGATCCAGTTCTTCGTGACGCCCAACGACGTCGGCGCCGAAACCTACGACGCATTCAAGAAGTGGGACCTCGGCGACATCGTTGCCGCGCGCGGCGTGCTGTTCCGCACCAACAAGGGCGAGCTGTCGGTCCAGTGCAAGGAGCTGCGCCTGCTGTCGAAGGCGCTGCGTCCGCTGCCGGACAAGTTCCACGGCCTGTCCGACCAGGAAATGCGCTACCGCCAGCGCTACGTCGACCTGATCGTCACGCCGGAAACGCGCGACACGTTCCGCGCCCGCACGAAGACGATCGCGTCGATCCGCAAGTTCATGGACAACGCCGAGTTCATGGAAGTCGAGACGCCGATGCTGCACCCGATCCCGGGCGGCGCGGCAGCAAAGCCGTTCGTCACGCATCACAATGCGCTCGACATGCAGATGTTCCTGCGCATCGCGCCGGAGCTGTACCTGAAGCGCCTGATCGTCGGCGGCTTCGAACGCGTGTTCGAGATCAACCGTAACTTCCGGAACGAAGGCGTGTCGCCGCGTCACAACCCGGAATTCACGATGATGGAGTTCTACGCCGCGTACACCGACTACCGCTGGCTGATGGACTTCACCGAGCAACTGATCCGCCAGGCGGCCATCGATGCGCTCGGCACCGCGACGATCCAGTACCAGGGCCGCGAGCTCGACCTCGCGAAGCCGTTCCATCGCCTGACGATCACGCAGGCCATCCAGAAGTACGCGCCGGACTACACCGACGGCCAGTTGTCGGACGACGCGTTCCTGCGCACCGAACTGAAGCGCTTCGGCGTCGACGTGTCGCAGCCGGCGTTCCTGAACGCAGGCATCGGCGCGCTGCAGCTCGCGCTGTTCGAGGAAACGGCCGAAGCGCAACTGTGGGAGCCGACGTTCATCATCGACTACCCGGTCGAGGTGTCGCCGCTCGCACGTGCATCGGATACGGTGCCGGGCATCACCGAGCGTTTCGAGCTGTTCATGACCGGCCGCGAGATCGCGAACGGCTTCTCGGAGCTGAACGATCCGGAAGACCAGGCCGCGCGCTTCAAGAAGCAGGTCGAGCAGAAGGATGCGGGTGACGAGGAAGCGATGTTCTTCGACGCCGACTACATCCGCGCGCTCGAATACGGGATGCCTCCGACCGGCGGCTGCGGGATCGGCATCGACCGTCTGGTGATGTTGCTGACCGACAGCCCGACGATCCGCGACGTGCTGCTGTTCCCCCACCTGCGCCGCGAAGACTGATCGCCGCACCCGCGTGTGCGCCGCGCCCCGCGGCGCGCACGCGTCAGCTTTGTAACGACGCGTAAGTCCCGCCAGCCGGCATTCGCCGGCTTTCGATCCTCCCCCGTTTTATTCCCTCGCCGCGCCGGCCTTCTGCGGGTTTTCCCTGCCATGAACGCGTGCGCCCCGCTGCAATTCGTTACACCTTGATACGGTGCGCCGCGCGCCGGTGGATGACACTCCTGTTGCGTCACCACGCATGACCACGGGACCAGAACCAGGCGCAGGAACGCCAGGTCTGCTCGCTCCCGAGCGTGGGATCCGGTCCGGCCCGCAGTGCCGACCCGGATCGACACCGGAGAAAAAAATGGACAGCCAGAATCAGACCACGCCGCAAAAGCAACGCCTCCACCCGCTCATCGCCACCGCAGCCGGCGCCGTCATCGTCGCCAGCCTCGCGGCGACGGCAGCGATCACGGGCATCTTCCCGAAGGCCAACAGCAACAACGCACAGAACGGCCAGACCCAGGCCGCGCTGATCGCATCGCAGCCGGCCGTCGATACGGCCGCGGCCGCCAGCGCTGCGCTGGCCGCGCAAGCCCAGCAGCAGGCAGCCGAACAGGCCGCCGCGCAGCAAAAGGCTGCCGAGCAGAAGGCCGCCATCGCGCAGGCTGAACCGAAGCCCGCGCCGCGTCCGGCCGCGCCGCATCGCCGTCACGCGACGGCGCCGCAGCCTCCGCAATACGCACAGCAGCCGTCGACGCCGGCCCAGAGCTACTGCCAGACCTGCGGCACGGTCGTCGCGATCTCGCAGACGCGCACGCCGGGCCAGAGCTCGGGGATCGGCGCCGTGGGCGGCGCTGCAGCCGGCGGCCTGCTCGGCAACCAGTTCGGGCATGGCAACGGCCGCACCGCGATGACGATCATCGGCGCGCTGGGCGGCGGTCTGGCCGGCAACCAGGTCGAGAAGCAGGTGCGCGCGGAAACCGACTATCAGGTGCAAGTGCAGATGGAGAACGGCGCGACGCGCACGTTCACGTACCACAACCCGCCGCCGTTCGGCCAGGGCCAACGCGTGCGGATCGAGAACGGCACGCTGGTCGGCGCGTAATCGCCTGATCGTATCAGCGCCCCCTGCCCGCATGTCGTGCGCAGGCAAGCGGCCTGAAAACGAAAACGGCTCGTGAGCAATCGCTCAGGAGCCGTTTTTTTCATTGCGCCGTGCGCGCCCATGCGGCGCACGCGGTGCCCGTCGGTCAGTCTTCGTCGTCGAAGTCCGATTCGTCGATCCAGTGTGCCTGGATCGCTTCGAGGATCTTCTCGCCCGAGTGCGCCGGATCGTCGTCGAAGCCGTCGAGTTCGAGCACCCACTGGCGCAGGTCGACGAAGTTGATCCGCTGCGGGTCGATGTCCGGGTGCTTGTCCGCCAGCGCAATGGCTATTTCACGCGAATCGGTCCATTTCATCGCCTGCCTCCGGTCTGGGTCAGTGGTTTTCCTTCGCGTGGTTGATCGAGTACTTCGGGATCTCGACCACCAGGTCCGAATCTTCCTTCACAATCGCCTGGCACGACAGGCGCGACGTCGGCTCGAGGCCCCACGCCTTGTCCAGCAGATCGTCTTCGTCCTCTTCGGACGGCGTCAGGTCGTTGAAGCCCTCGCGGATCACCACGTGGCACGTCGTGCAGGCGCACGACTTCTCGCATGCGTGCTCGATCTCGATCCCGTGATCGAGCAGGTTGTCACAGATACTCTTGCCGGGCGTCGCGTCGATCACTGCGCCATCCGGGCACAGTTCGACGTGAGGCAGCACCACCAGTTGAGGCATGTCCGTTCCGTCAGTCAGGGTGCGGCGCGACGCGCCGCACGGTTCATCATCGCGCGCGGGCCGTCGCCGGCCGATGCGCGGTTCGCAAGTTCAGATCTCGTCGAGCCGGCGGCCCGACAGCGCGCGCTTGATGCTCTTGTCCATCCGGCGCGCCGCGAATTCGTCGGTGCCGTCGGCCAGCGCCTTGGTCGCCGCCTCGATCGCGTTCGTATCGTCGCCCTGCACGATCGCACGCAGCGCGGCGGCAAGCGTATCGACCTGCGTGCGCTCGTCCGCATCGAGCAGTTCGCCGTCGGCCGCGAGCGCGGCCTGCGTCGCCTCGAGCATCCGCTCGGCCTCGACCTGCGCTTCGCGCAGCGCGCGCGCGCGCATGTCGATTTCGGCCGTCTTGAAGCTGTCCTCGAGCATCTTCGCGATGTCGTCGTCGGCGAGGCCGTACGACGGCTTCACGACGACCGACGCCTCGACGCCCGACAGCTGTTCGCGTGCGAACACCGACAGCAGGCCGTCCGCGTCGACCTGATAGGTCACGCGAATGCGCGCGGCGCCGGCCGTCATCGGCGGAATGCCGCGCAGCTCGAAGCGCGCGAGCGACCGGCAGTCGGCGACGAGCTCGCGCTCGCCCTGCACGACGTGGATCGCCATCGCCGTCTGGCCGTCCTTGAAGGTCGTGAATTCCTGCGCACGCGCGATCGGAATCGTCGAGTTGCGCGGAATGATCTTCTCGACGAGGCCGCCCATCGTCTCGACGCCGAGCGACAGCGGAATCACGTCGAGCAGCAGCCAGTCGTCGCCGGTACCGCGATTGCCCGCGAGCAGGTCGGCCTGGATCGCCGCGCCGAGCGCGACGACCTGGTCCGGATCGAGGTTCACGAGCGGCGGCTGGCCGAAATATTTCGCGACCGCGTCGCGGATCACCGGCATGCGCGTCGCGCCGCCGACCAGCACGACACCCTTGATGTCGGCCGGCGTGACCTGCGCGTCGCGCAGCGCCTTGCGGGTCGGCGTGAGCGTGCGCTGCACGAGCGGCTCGACGAGCGACGCGAACGTGTCGTGCGTAATCGTCTGCACGAGGTGCGCACCGCCCGACAGCGTGACGTCCAGCGACGCCTGCGGCGCGGCGGACAGCGCTTCCTTCAGCACGCGCACGCGGTCGAGCAGCAGGCGAACGTCTTCGGGCGCCAGCGTCTTCGCGTCGATGCCGGCCTGCGCGAGCACGTGCCCGAACAGCGCATGGTCGAAATCGTCGCCGCCGAGCGCGGAATCGCCGCCCGCAGCCAGCACTTCGAACACGCCCTTCGTCAGCTTCAGGATCGACAGGTCGAACGTGCCGCCGCCGAGGTCGTACACCGCGTAGAGGCCTTCGGCGCCATTGTCGAGGCCGTAGGCGATCGCCGCGGCAGTCGGTTCGTTCAGCAGGCGCAGCACGTTGAGGCCCGCGAGGCGCGCCGCATCCTTGGTCGCCTGGCGCTGCGCGTCGTCGAAATACGCAGGTACCGTGATCACCGCGCCGACCAGATCGTCGCCAAGCGAATCCTCGGCGCGATAGCGCAGCGTCGCGAGAATCTCGGCCGACACTTCGACCGGGCTCTTCACGCCGTCGATGGTACGGATCTGCACCATGCCCGGCGCGTCGATGAATTCGTACGGCGCGTTCGCCGCGCCTTCGACCTCGGCCTTGCCGCGGCCCATGAAACGCTTGACCGACACGATCGTGTTGCGCGGATCGGTGGCGGCCTGCTCCTTCGCTTCGTGGCCGATGCGACGGCCGCCCTTCTCGAGGTAGCGGACCACCGACGGCAGCAGCACGCGGCCCGCCTCGTCCGGCAGCACTTCCGGCACGCTGTTGCGCACGGCCGCGACGAGCGAGTTCGTCGTGCCGAGATCGATCCCGACGGCGAGTCGCCGCTGGTGCGGCGCCGGCGCCATGCCCGGTTCGGAAATTTGCAGTAAAGCCATCTTGGTTCGTTCGGGCGCTCGGCCCGTTTGCTGCGCGTGCCGCGAGGCACGCGGTTAAGTTTCGAGGCGCTCGATCTGCGCGCCCACTTCCGACGCGACGCGTTCGATGAACATCAGCTGGCGCACGGCTTCCGCCGCGGCCTGGTCGGCGCCGCTGTCGAGCAGCGTGCCGAGGCGCTCGACGCGCACGCGCTTCTCGTCGCGCAACTCGGCGAGCAACCCGTCGAGCGCGTCGACGTTGCGGGCGGCCGCGGCATCCTCGATGCCTTCGCGCCACTCCATCTGCTGCATCAGGAACGCAGGCTCCATCGCCGTGTTGTTTTCCGCGCCGATGTCGACGCCGCGCAGCGACAGCAGGTAGGACGCGCGCTTCAGCGGATCGCGCAGCGTGCGATACGCCTCGTTCGCGCGGGTGGCCCATTGCATCGCGATACGTTTCTGCGCATCGCCGGCCGCCGCGAAGCGGTCCGGATGCACCTGCGTCTGCACCGTCCGGTAGGCGGCGTCGAGCGCCGTTTCGTCGAGCGCGAATTGCGCCGGCAGGTGAAACAGGTCGAAGTGGCTGTCTTTCAGCGAGACCATCGTCGCGTTCAATTCCGGTTCGTCGCGCGGCAAACGCCGCACATTAAAAAGGCGGCCCGTGCCGCCTCTTGCCCGCATCGCGCGGAGATCCGCGTCACACGCGGAACGATTCGCCGCAACCGCACTCGTCCTTCACGTTCGGGTTGTTGAACTTGAACCCTTCGTTCAGGCCTTCGCGGGCGAAATCGAGCTCGGTGCCGTCGATGTACGCGAGGCTCTTCGGATCGACGATCACCTTCACGCCATGGCTCTCGAACACCTGATCCTCGGGAGCCAGCTCGTCGACATACTCGAGCTTGTACGCGAGCCCCGAGCACCCGGTCGTGCGAACGCCAAGCCGCAGGCCCATACCCTTGCCGCGACGGACGAGGTATTTCTGAACGTGCTGTGCTGCTTTTTCGGTCAGTGTAATTGCCATGATGTCCTTGCCGCGGCGCGCCGCCCGGGCCCGCCGCGTTTCCTTCTCTAGCCGCTCGATGCCGCTCAGGCTGCTGCCTGATCGCCTTCCTTGGTATCGTGGCGCTTCTTGTAGTCGGCCACGGCTGCCTTGATCGCGTCTTCCGCGAGGATCGAGCAGTGAATCTTCACCGGCGGCAGCGCGAGTTCCTCGGCGATCTGCGTGTTCTTGATCGACAGTGCTTCGTCGAGCGTCTTGCCCTTCACCCACTCGGTGACGAGCGAGCTCGACGCGATCGCCGAACCGCAACCGTAGGTCTTGAACTTCGCGTCTTCGATCACGCCGTCCGCGCCGACGCGGATCTGCAGCTTCATCACGTCGCCGCACGCCGGCGCGCCGACCATGCCCGTGCCGACCGTGTCGTCGTCCTTCGCGAACGAACCGACGTTGCGCGGGTTTTCGTAGTGATCCAGAACCTTGTTGCTGTAAGACATGACTCAGACTCCTTGACTCGTTACGTCTGCGTGCGTCAATCCGCCCGCGGGTGCATTCAATGCGGTATTAGTGTGCGGCCCATTCGATCGTCGACAGATCGATGCCTTCCTGGTGCATTTCCCAAAGCGGCGACAGTTCGCGCAGCTTCGCGATCTTGCTGTTCAGCAGATTGATCACGAAGTCGACTTCCTGCTCCGTCGTGAAGCGGCCGACCGTGAAGCGGATCGAGCTGTGCGCGAGTTCGTCGTTGCGGCCCAGTGCACGCAGTACGTACGACGGCTCGAGCGACGCCGACGTGCATGCGGAGCCCGACGACACCGCGACGTCCTTGATCGCCATGATCAGCGACTCGCCTTCGACGAAGTTGAAGCTGATGTTCAGGTTGTGCGGGACACGGTGTTCCATGTCGCCGTTCACGTAGGTTTCCTCGATCTGCGACAGGCCGCGCAGCAGCTTGTCGCGCAGCATGCGGATGCGCTCGTTCTCGGTCGCCATTTCTTCGCGGGCGATGCGGAACGCTTCGCCCATGCCGACGATCTGGTGCGTCGCCAGCGTGCCCGAACGCATGCCGCGCTCGTGGCCGCCGCCGTGCATCTGCGCTTCGATGCGCACGCGCGGCTTGCGGCGCACGTACAGCGCGCCGATGCCCTTCGGGCCGTAGGTCTTGTGCGCCGAGAACGACATCAGGTCGACCTTCAGCTTCGCGAGGTCGATCACGACCTTGCCGGTCGACTGCGCGGCGTCGACGTGGAACACGATGCCCTTCTCGCGGCAGATCTCGCCGATGGTCTCGATGTCCTGGATCACGCCGATCTCGTTGTTCACGTGCATCACCGACACGAGGATCGTGTCCGGGCGCAGTGCGGCCTTGAACACGTCGAGGTCGATCAGGCCGTCATCCTTCACGTCGAGGTAGGTGACTTCGAAACCGTCGCGCTCGAGCTCGCGGCACGTATCGAGCACGGCCTTGTGCTCGGTCTTCACCGTGATGATGTGCTTGCCCTTGCCCTTGTAGAAGTTCGCGGCACCCTTGATCGCGAGGTTGTCCGATTCGGTTGCGCCGGACGTCCAGATGATCTCGCGCGGATCGGCGTTCACGAGTGCGGCCACCTGTTCGCGCGCCTCTTCGACCGCACGCTCCGCGTCCCAGCCGTAAGCGTGGCTGCGCGACGCCGGGTTGCCGAACTGCTCGCGCAGGTACGGCACCATCTTGTCGACCACGCGCGGATCGACCGGCGTCGTCGCGCTGTAATCCATGTAGATGGGCAGGTGGAGAGTCTCTTGGGTCATCTGTCGCTCCGGGTATTCTGTGCAGGGACTAACTATGTGCGTTATGGGGTATGGCGGGCGCCTTCGCGCTCACGAACTCGCGATGTTGAACACCGAATTGGGGCCGAGCGGCATCGTGCGCACGGGCTCGGCCGGTGCGGCGACGGGCTCCGGTGTGCGGCGATCGCGCAGCACCGCAGGGGCGCCCTCGCGTGCACGCTGCTGATCGACGAGATCCTGCAGCGACACGGAGTCGAGGTATTCGACCATCTTCTGGTTCAGGGTCGACCACAGCTCGTGCGTCATGCAATGGCCGTCGGGCTGCTTCGAGCCGTCGCACGTGCCCTTGCCGCCGCACTGCGTGGCATCGAGCGGTTCATCGACCGCGATGATGATGTCGGCAACGGTGACGTCCTGCGCGCGACGCGCGAGGTTGTAGCCGCCGCCCGGGCCGCGCACGGATTCGACGATTTCATGCCTGCGCAGCTTGCCGAACAGCTGTTCGAGATACGAGAGCGAAATCCGCTGGCGCTGGCTGATGCCTGCAAGCGTCACCGGGCCCTGCTCCTGGCGCAGTGCCAAGTCAATCATCGCCGTGACGGCGAAACGGCCTTTGGTGGTGAGTCTCATGGTGTCTAGGGGACTGCAATCTTGACGATTTTGGTCAAGTATAAATATTTGACGATTTTAGTCAAGTATCCATGTCTTTGAAAGGGTATTCGCAGACCGCTGAATACCGTGCGATCAGCGCGCCGTACGGGCCCGAAGCGTTTCCAGCAGGCCCGCGCACGCGCGCTCGACCTGGTCGAGCACCTGCTCGAACCCCTGCGCGCCGCCGAAATACGGGTCGGCCACTTCGGTTTCGCCCGATCCCGGTGCGAACTCCATCAGCAGGCGCACCTTGTCGCGATGCTGCGGCGGGCAGCGCCGCCGCAATTCCGCGAGATTCGCCTCGTCCATCGCCAGCAGCAGGTCGAAGCGCTCGAAATCCGCCGCGCTCACCTGCCGCGCGCGCAGCGCCGACAAGTCGTAGCCGCGGCCGAGCGCGGCTGCCTGCGCCCGCGTATCGGGCGGCTCGCCCACGTGCCAGTCGCCGGTGCCGGCCGAATCGATCGCGATCCGGTCGGCCAGCGCGGCCGCGTCGACCTGGTGGCGCATCACGCCTTCCGCGGTGGGCGAGCGGCAGATGTTGCCGAGACAGACGAAACAGATCGCAACGCGGGTCATCGCACTATCGGGAAGTTGCGGCGGACCGCGTGAGGAAATAGCCGGCCATTATACAAAGACGGCCGAAATCGCGCCGCCGCGCAAAGCGACGGCGCCGTGCATTACAGCGCCTTCGGCGCGGCGAGCACGACGTCGCCGGCTGCCGCCGGCAGCGGCTTGGCCGCGTCGCCGACCAGCCCGAACGACACCGCGCGCGCCAGCTCGGCAGACGCCTGGTGCACCGCCAGCGGGCCACGCGACGGCGCATCGGCCATCGCATGCAGATAGGCTGCCGCTGCCAGCGGGACGACGATTGCCAGCGGCCAGTACATCGATATTGTCTTTCTCATGATGCGAACCTCCTTGACCGGGTACCCCGAAATCCACTTCCGGGGACTACAGACAGGATTCTATAGACCGCATCTATCGAGATAAATATGCAAATAGCGAACGCACTGTTGCCGCCCGATGAACAGTCGTCAGCCGAGGTGGCTCTGGGACGCCGCGTACAGCTCGCGGAACGTGCGCCCGGTCGGCGTCGGCATGTCGCGCGTATCCATCCAGCCGCCCATCATCGGCAGGCGCCGCAGCATGCCGCCGCTGCCGCCCAAGCGCTCGAGGACGCGCACCGCGAGCTTGGTCGTCAGCGCGTACAGCATCGGCCGCCGCGCGAAGAAGCCCCACGCGGCGAGCGCCGCCCGCTCGCGCCACGGCCGCAGGTGCCGCTCGACCTGCTTCTCGCGCAGCGTGCGCAGCAGGTGCGACAACGGAATGCCGGCCGGGCACACGCTGTCGCATTCGCCGCACAGCGTCGCGGCCTGCGGCAGGTCGAGCGTGCGGTCGAGCCCGACGTAGCTCGGCGTCAGCACCGACCCCATCGGCCCCGGATAGACCCAGCCGTAAGCGTGGCCGCCGACCTTCTGGTACACCGGGCAGTGGTTCATGCACGCGCCGCAGCGGATGCAGCGCAGCATGTCCTGGAACTCGCCGCCGATCAGGCCCGTGCGGCCGCCGTCGACCAGCACCACGTAGTTGTGCTCGGGACCATCCTCGTCGCCGGGCCCGCGCGGGCCGGTCAGCAGCGAGAAATAGTTCGACGTCTTCTGCCCCGTCGCGGAACGCGGCAGCAGTCGCATCGCGGTCGCGAGATCCTCGAGCGTCGGCAGCACCTTCTCGATGCCCGTCACCGCCACGTGCACGCGCGGCATCACCGTGCACATGCCCTCGTTCCCTTCGTTCGTCACGATCGCGACCGAGCCCGTCTCGGCGATCACGAAGTTGCCGCCCGTCACGCCCATGTCGGCCGACATGAAATGCGGGCGCAGCACCTCGCGCGCCTCGCGCGTCATGTCCGGGATCTCGGTGAGCCGCTCGCGGTGGTGCGTACGCGCGAACAGGTCGGCGATCTCGTCCTTGTCCTTGTGCACGACGGGCGCAATGATGTGGCTCGGCGGCTCGTTATCGTTGATCTGCAGGATGTATTCGCCGAGGTCCGTCTCGATCGACTGCACGCCCATCTCCGCGAGCACCGCGTTCAGGCGCATTTCCTCCGACACCATCGACTTGGTCTTGATGACCTTCTTCACGTCGTGCCGGCGCGCGATGTCGGCGACGAGCCGCGCGGCATCCGCGGTCGTCTCGGCGAACAGCACCGTCGTGCCGCGCCGCGTCGCCTCGCGCTCGAACGCCTCGAGCCAGACATCGAGGTTTTCCAGCGCACGGTTGCGGCGTGCCTTGAGCGCGGCGCGCGTGGCCGGGAAGTCGATCGCGGTCATCGCGTCGGCGCGCGCGGACACGAACTTCGTCGACAGCTTCTTCAGGTTCTGCTGCAGGCGCTGGTCGGCCAGCTTCTGGCCGGCGCGCGCCTTGAAATGCATCGATTGGACTTGCATCGCGGTATCGGGGGAAAAGTGAGCGGAACCGGGCGTCAGACGTCGCCCGCCAGCACCTGCGCGACGTGCAGCACGCGTGTGTCGCGGTCGCCGGTGCGGCGCAACCGCCCTTCGATGTTCAGCATGCAGCCGAGATCGCCGAGCACGACGGCGCCCGTGCCCGATGCGCGCACGTTCGCGCATTTCTCGTCCGCGATGGCCGCCGAGATGTCGCCGTACTTGACCGCAAACGTGCCGCCGAAGCCGCAGCAGTGCTCGCAGTCCTTCATCTCGGTGACCGCGACGCCGCGCTGCGCGAGCAGCGCGCGCGGCTGCGCCTTCACGCCGAGCTCGCGCAGGCCCGAGCACGAGTCGTGATAGGTGACGGGCCCGGTGAATTCGCCCGGCGCGAGCGACACCTTCGCGACGTTCGCGAGGAAATCGGTCAGTTCGTAGACTTTCTGCTGGAACCGCGTGTAGCGCCCCATCAGTTCGGGGTCGTCGCGGAACAGGTCGCCGTAGTGCGCGCGAATCATCCCGCCGCACGAACCCGACGGCGCGACGACGTAATCGAACTGCTCGAACTCGCGCAGCGTCTTTTCGGCGAGATCGCGCGCCAGTGCGCGGTCGCCCGAATTGTAGGCGGGCTGGCCGCAGCAGGTCTGCGCGGGCGGCACGATCACCTCGTAGCCGGCGTCGCGAATCAGCTTCAGCGCCGAGAAACCGATTTCGGGGCGCATCAGATCGACCAGGCAGGTCACGAACAAACCGACTCGCATACGTGCTCCTTCGAGAAAACGGCTCTCATTATCCGCCGTTTGGCTGGCAAGACCAACGCCTGCTCGCGCGCAACCCGGCCGCGCGAGAAACGAGGACTTCCTCGAACGGCGTTCGCTTTTTTCACGATACGAGATACAATCGTTGCAACACCGCTTGACGCGTCAACCGATTTCTCCCCCGACATGAGCCAACCCACCCCGGATTCAAAAACGTCGATCCAGGTGATCGAACGCATGATGCGGTTGCTGGACGCGCTCGCCGCGCACAGCGATCCTGTCAGCCTGAAGGAACTGGCGCAGCGCACGGAGCTGCACCCGTCGACCGCGCACCGCATCCTCAACGACATGGTGACCTGTCGCCTCGTCGACCGTTCCGATCCCGGCACCTACCGCCTCGGCATGCGGCTGCTGGAGCTCGGCAACCTCGTGAAGGCGCGCCTGTCGGTGCGCGACGCGGCGCTGATGCCGATGCGCGAACTGCACCGCCTCACCGGGCAGACCGTGAACCTGTCGGTACGGCAGGGCGACGAGATCGTCTACATCGAGCGCGCGTATTCCGAACGCTCGGGGATGCAGGTCGTCCGCGCGATCGGCGGCCGCGCGCCGCTGCACCTCACGTCGGTCGGCAAGCTGTTCCTCGCGGCCGACGAAACGTCGCGCGTGCGCGCCTATGCA
Source organism: Burkholderia sp. Bp8992 (assembly GCF_003853705.1). Classification (GTDB taxonomy): domain Bacteria; phylum Pseudomonadota; class Gammaproteobacteria; order Burkholderiales; family Burkholderiaceae; genus Burkholderia. Next base: position 89,148 of record NZ_QTQI01000022.1, read on the forward strand.
ACGCGCACGGGGCTGTCCGGCCATACGCAGAACAGCATCACCGACATCGCGAAGCTCGAGCGCGAGCTCACGATCGTCCGCCAGCAATCGTGCGCGCGCGACAACGAGGAGCTGGAGCTCGGCGTGCGCTGCATCGCGGCCGGCATCTACGACGATTCGGGCAAGCTCGTCGCGGGCCTGTCGCTGTCGGCACCGGCCGACCGCCTGCAAGACGCGTGGCTCGGCCAGTTGAGCCGCACGGCGCTCACCATCTCGGAATCGCTCGGCTACCGGCCCGCGCCCTCGAAAGACGTGGACGGACTGCAGCGGCAGGCGTAAGCCCGCCCTCGCCCACCCCGGTTTTTTCCCGACGAAAAAAAGCCCCGCGATTGCGGGGCTTTTTCCTTTGCGCCTGCAAAGCGGCGGCGAACCGCCGCGACGCGATCAGGTGCCGCCGTTCGGCGTGTTGGCTGCCGTCAGGCGCTCGCCGCCACCGGCGTCGAGCCAGTTGCGCAGGCGCGATGCGTCGGCGAAGCGCGAGTACTTGCCGAACGAGTCGAGCAGCACCATCACCATCGGCCGGCCGTGGATCGTCGCCTGCATCACGAGGCATTCGCCTGCTTCGTTGATGAAGCCCGTCTTCTGCAGGCCGATGTCCCACGAGCCGTTGCCGCGGATCAGCGCATTGGTGCTGTTGTAGACCAGGTTGCGCTTGCCCGTGTACACCTCGTACGTGCGATCGGTCGAGAACTGACGGATCATCGGATACTGGTACGCCGCATTGACCATCTTCACGAGGTCACGTGCGCTCGACACGTTCGAGCTCGACAGGCCCGTCGAATTCTCGAAGTGCGTATCGGTCATGCCGAGCGCCTTCGCCTTCGCGTTCATCGCGGCGATGAACGCCGGACGGCCGCCCGGGTAATAACGCGACAGCGACGCGGCCGCGCGATTTTCCGACGCCATCAGCGCGATGTGCAGCATGTCCTCGCGCGACAGCACCGAGCCGACCGACAGGCGCGAGCCCGTGCCCTTCTCGTAGTCGCGGTCTTCGTCGGTGACTTCGATCTGGTCGGTCATCGGCGACTTCGAGTCGAGCACGACCATCGCCGTCATCAGCTTCGAGATCGACGCGATCGGCACGACGGCGTGCGAATTCTTGTCGAACAGCGGCTCCCCGGAATTCTGGTCGACGACGTACGCGACGCTCGAACGCAGCGCGAGCGCGTCGGGCGTGTCGTGCAGGCCGAACGCCTGGCCGACCGTCGGACGGCGCGGCTGGAACGCGACCTTGCGGACCGCGCCGCGGTGGCCGCCATGCAGGTTGTTCGCGGCGAGCGTCACCCGCTTTCGCGACGCCTTCGCACGCGGCGCATCGGCCTCGGCGACCTTGGCGGATTTGTCGGAGGTCGCCTTGGCCGACTTCTTCTTCGCTGACGAAGCAGGAGCGACGGCCTTTTTCTTGGCGGCTTGTTGGGTCTTCGCAGTGGCGGCAAAGGCGTCAGCAGGCGCGACGGACGCTGTCGTCGCCAGCAAGGCGACTGCGACCGACACAGCCGTGCCGAGCGTCATGCTCTGCAACAGTCTGCGCGGTGAAAACGATTCGGCTTTCATTGGGGTCTGGACAAAGCGGGCGGGAGGTTTCCGCAAGTGTAGTTAAAGCTGAAAAAAAGAGCAATATTAGGCACTTACCGATCGTCGTTAAACCGGAATGTAAGGGTCGGCCAACCTCAGACCAATGACCCCTCCCGCCCCCATCGAAAAAACCAATGAGTGCACCGCCCGACAGCGCCCGTCTCCCGATTACCACACGGTTAATTGAGATAACGTCACTTTGGAGGCGATTTAAAGCGGGGAAACTACGTATCCGGTGCTCGACGTGCCAAGGGCGCCGGTCTCGACCGTGGCGGCGGCACGTCGCCACGGCACGCGCATCGAAACGGCGCGTTCTTCGACAGGAACAGAAGGATAACGTTCCAGGGGCCTGTCAGGTTTACCTGTGCGTGATCATGGTGCGCCGCGCTCGCCCTGCGGCCGTGCGCACCATTTGGGATTACGCATGAAACCGATTCCGAACGGCCACGATAACTCGTTGTTTTATCGATAATTTACGATGATTGTGCAACGCACAAAAAGTACTTGACATCCGCTTCCTCTGCCCTAAAATAGGCCTCATTGCTGCGTTGCACAAAGCACGCGCATCCGAGGTTCCCCAGCGTAGTGCCCTTTATCTCTGCGATCGACGCGATCGCTTTTCAGGAGCTTGACATGTCCTTGCTGACCCCCGAGCAAATCGCCGCTGCACAAAAAGCCAACCTCGAAAGCCTGTTCGGTCTGACGACCAAGGCATTCGAAGGCGTCGAAAAGCTGATCGAACTCAACCTGCAGGTCGTGAAGTCGACGCTGACCGAGGGGCAGGAAAACGCACAGCGCCTGCTGTCGGTGAAGGACGCTCAGGAACTGATCGCACTGCAAGCCAGCCTGTCGCAGCCGGTCGCCGAAAAGGTGCTGTCGTACGGCCGTCACCTGTACGAAATCGCATCGTCGACGCAAGCCGAGTTCGCGAAGGTTGCCGAAGCGCAATTCGACGAGCAGAACAAGAAAGTCCAGGCACTCGTCGACAACGTCGCGAAGAACGCCCCGGCTGGTTCGGAAACGGCTGTCGCCGCGCTGAAGTCGGCACTGAACGCTGCGAACACCACGTACGAAACGGTTCAGAAGGCCACGAAGCAAGCCGTCGAAATCGCCGAAACGAACTTCAACGCTGCTGCTGCCGTCGCAACGAAGGCTGCTACCGCCGCTGCCGCACGTCGTTCGAGCAAGCCGGCCGCGTAAGCGTCTCCTGCTCCTGAAAGAGCCGCGCCGAGCGCGGCTTTTTCGTTTCCGGCGCCGGAACGTGCGCGAACGGCCCGCCGCTCGCCGCGCTCGATCAAGCGGTTTGATCGCCGCATCGGCCGCAGGCAAAAGAAAACGCCGCCGTCCGGATTGCCCGGGCGGCGGCGTTTTTCGTGACCGGCGCATGGCCGGCCGTGCGCGTCGCGTTACTTCTTGCGTTGCGGCGGCAGGTCCGTACAGACGCCTTCGTACAGTTCGGCGGCCATGCCGACCGATTCGCCGAGCGTCGGGTGCGGATGGATCGTCTTGCCGATGTCTTCCGCGTCCGCGCCCATCTCGACGGCGAGGCACACTTCGCTGATCAGGTCGCCCGCGTTCAGGCCGACGATGGCGCCACCGATCACGCGGTGGGTTTCCTCGTCGAAGATCAGCTTCGTGAAGCCTTCGTCGCGGCCGTTCGCGATCGCGCGGCCCGACGCGGCCCACGGGAACACGGCCTTGCCGTACTTGATGCCTTCGGCCTTGCACTGGTCTTCCGTCTTGCCGGCCCACGCCACTTCCGGATCGGTGTACGCCACCGACGGAATCTGCAGCGCGTCGAAGTATGCCTTCTCGCCGTGCGCGGCTTCCGCGGCGACGTGGCCTTCATGCACCGCCTTGTGCGCGAGCATCGGCTGGCCGACGATGTCGCCGATCGCGAAGATGTGCGGCACGTTCGTGCGCATCTGCTTGTCGACGTCGATGAAGCCGCGATCCGTGACCGCGACGCCGGCCTTGTCGGCACCGATCTTCTTGCCGTTCGGGCTGCGGCCCACCGCGACGAGCACGAGGTCGTAGCGCTGCGCTTCCGCCGGCGCCTTCTCGCCCTCGAACTTCACATAGATGCCGTCTTCCTTCGCTTCCGCGCCGACCGTCTTGGTCTTCAGCATCACGTTGCCGAAGCGCTTCGCGTTGTACTTTTCCCAGACCTTCACGAGATCGCGGTCGGCGCCCATCATCAGGCCGTCCATCATTTCGACGACGTCGATCTCGGCGCCGAGCGTCGAGTACACTGTGGCCATTTCGAGGCCGATGATGCCGCCGCCGATCACGAGCATGCGCTTCGGCAGCTGGCGCAGTTCGAGTGCGCCGGTCGAATCGACGACGCGCGGGTCTTCCGGCATGAACGGCAGCTTCACGGCTTGCGAGCCTGCGGCGATGATCGCCTGCTTGAACTTGACGACCTTCTTGCCGTTTTCGCCCTGCACTTCCATGTGGAACGGGTCGACGAATGCGCCGACGCCCGTGACCACTTCGACCTTGCGTGCCTTGGCCATGCCGGCGAGGCCCGTCGTCAGTTTCTTGACGACGCCGCCCTTGAAGTCGCGCAGTTTGTCGAGGTCGACCTGCGGCTTGCCGAACGTGATGCCGTGCGACGCGAGCGCCGCGGCTTCCTCGACGACGAGCGACGTGTGCAGCAGCGCCTTCGACGGGATGCAGCCGACGTTCAGGCACACGCCGCCGAGTGTCGAGTAGCGTTCGACGAGCACGGTCTTCATGCCAAGGTCGGCGGCGCGGAACGCGGCCGAGTAGCCGCCGGGGCCGGCGCCGAGCACGAGCATGTCGCATTCGATGTCGGCGGCACCGCTGTAGCTGCCGGCTTGCGGCGCGGGCGCCGGCGCGGCGGCCGGTGCGGGTGCAGCTGCTGCGGGCTTCGGCGCTTCGGGTGCTTTCGCGGGTGCGGGTGCGGCGGCGCCTGCCGAAGCTTCGACGATGGCGATGACGGTGCCTTGCGAGACTTTCTCGCCGGCTTTGACCTTGATTTCCTTGACGGTGCCGGCGACGTCGCTGGGCACTTCCATGGAGGCTTTATCGGATTCGAGCGTGATGAGCGTTTGCTCTTTTTCGATCACGTCGCCGGGTTTGACGTTGACTTCGATGACATCGACGCCGCTGAAATCGCCGATATCCGGAACCTTGACTTCGATGAGACTCATTACTGTCCCCTTCTTGATTGACTGCAGACAGAGGGGGGAGGAACCCGCAGAAAGAACCTGCAACGACGGCCTGGCAAAAGAACGCGAACCTGGGCAGGACCACCTTTGCTGTCCGCCCAAGGACGCGCCTTTCTTTTGGTTACTTTTCTTTGGAAGACAAAGAAAAGTGACCGCCGCCCCGCGCAGGGGCGACGCTAGCAGACCGTCAGCAATACAGGTTCAACGACAGGGCGCGGATAACAAACAAAAAACCCACGCCCCCGCGAGCCCCCTCCCCGCTCATCAAAGAGCGATGCGACGGAAATCGCCGAGCAACGCGCCGAGATACGCATTGAACCGCGCGGCTTCGGCGCCATCGATGACGCGATGGTCATACGACAGCGACAGCGGCAGCATGAGACGCGGCACGAACTGCTTGCCGTCCCACACCGGCTTCATCTGCCCGCGCGACAACCCGAGGATCGCCACTTCCGGCGCGTTGATGATCGGCGTGAAGTTAGTGCCGCCGATCCCGCCGAGCGACGAGATCGAGAAACAGCCGCCCTGCATCTGGTCCGGCTTCAGCTTGCCTTCGCGCGCGGCCTTCGACAGATCGCTCATTTCCTTCGCGATGTCGACGAGACCCTTCTTGTCCGCATCGCGGATCACCGGCACGACGAGGCCGTTCGGCGTATCGGCCGCGAAACCGACGTGGAAGTACTGCTTGAACACGAGGTTGTCGCCGTCGAGGCTCGCGTTGAAGGTCGGGAATTTCTTCAGTGCGGCGACGACTGCCTTGATCACGAACGCGAGCATCGTGAACTTCACGCCCGCCTTCTCGTTTTCCTTGTTCAGCTGGACACGCAGCGCTTCGAGCTCGGTGATGTCCGCTTCGTCGTTGTTCGTGACGTGCGGGATCATCACCCAGTTGCGATGCAGGTTCGCGCCCGAGATCTTCTTGATGCGCGACAGCGGCTTCGCCTCGAACGGGCCGAACTTCGAGAAGTCGACCTTCGGCCACGGCAGCAGGTTCAGCTCGCCGCCGCCTGCCGGCGCGGCTGCCGCTGCCGGTGCCGCGCGCTGGCCGGTCATCACGCCCTTCACGAAGCCCGTGACGTCTTCCTTCGTAATGCGGCCCTTCGGACCCGAACCCTGCACGCGTGCGACTTCGACGCCGAGTTCGCGCGCGAACTTGCGCACCGACGGCGATGCGTGGCTCGCGCGGTATTCGCCCGACGGCGCAGCGGCCGGGGCCGGAGCCGCGGCAGCCGGGGCCGGCGCAGCCTGCGCGGGTGCCGGAGCAGCAGCCGGCGCGGCAGCGGCCGGAGCCGGCGCGCTCGCCTGCGGCGCGGCAGCCGGTGCGCCTGCGGCTTCGAGCAGCACGATCAGCGTGCCTTCCGAGACCGAATCGCCCACCTTGACCTTGATATCCTTCACGACGCCGGCGGCCGGGCTCGGCACGTCCATCGTCGCCTTGTCCGACTCGAGCGTGACGAGCGACTGTTCCTTCTCGACCGTGTCGCCGACCTTCACGCCGATCTCGATCACCGGCACGTCCTTGTAGTCGCCGATGTCGGGCACCTTCACCTCGAGCGTGCCGCCGGCTGCTGCCGGTGCGGCCGCCGGGGCTGCCGCGGCCGGGGCCGGCGCTGCGGCCGGAGCCGGTGCTGCGGCCGGCGCAGCCGCGCCGTTCGCCTGCGCTGCAGCGCCGCCTTCGAGCAGGATGATCAGCGAGCCTTCCGACACGGAATCGCCCACCTTGACCTTGATTTCCTTCACGACGCCGCCGACCGGGCTCGGCACGTCCATCGTCGCCTTGTCCGACTCGAGCGTGACGAGCGACTGCTCGGGCTCGACCGTATCGCCGACCTTCACGCCGATCTCGATCACCGGCACGTCCTTGTAATCGCCGATATCCGGCACCTTCACTTCGATCGCTTGACTCATCTGTTTCTGTCTCCATGGCCGCGCGCGCTCCTCGCGGGAGCGGCGCGCGGCATCACACGGCGTGTGCGTTAAACGGTCATCGGGTTGGGCTTGGACGGATCGAGGTTGTACTTGGCGATCGCGTCCGCGACCACCTTGCGCTCGATCGTGCCTTCGTCGGCCAGCGCGTTGAGCGCGGCGACGGTGACCCAGTGACGGTCGACTTCGAAGAAGTGACGGAGCTTCTCGCGGGTATCCGAGCGGCCGAAGCCGTCGGTGCCCAGCACGACGAAGCGGCGATCGACCTGGCCGCGGATCTGGTCGACCAGCGCTCGGACGTAGTCGGTCGATGCGATGACCGGGCCCTGCGTGTCCTTCAGGCACTTCTGCACGTGCGACAGGCGACGCTCTTCGGTCGGATGGAGCAGGTTCCAGCGCTCGACCTGATGGCCTTCACGCGCGAGCTCGGTGAAGCTCGGCACGCTCCACAGGTCGGCAGCGACGCCCCAGTCGTTCTTCAGCAGGTCGGCCGCGGCGATCACTTCGTTGAAGATCGTGCCCGCGCCGAGCAACTGGACGCGCGGCGCCTTCTTGTCGGCGTCGGCCTTGCGGAACGCGTACATGCCCTTGATGATGTCGGCCGCTACGTGGTCGCCCTGCGGAATCGCCGGGTGCTCGTAGTTCTCGTTCATCACCGTGATGTAGTAGTACACGTCTTCCTGGTCCTGCACCATGCGGCGCAGACCGTCCTGGATGATCACGGCGAGTTCATAGCCGAACGTCGGGTCGTAGCTCACGCAGTTCGGCACCGATGCCGCCCACAGGAGCGAGTGGCCGTCTTCGTGCTGCAGGCCTTCGCCGTTCAACGTCGTGCGGCCCGCGGTACCGCCAAGCAGGAAGCCGCGCGAACGCATGTCGCCCGCGGCCCAGGCGAGGTCGCCGATCCGCTGGAAGCCGAACATCGAATAGAAGATGTAGAACGGCACCATGATCTCGCCGTGCGTCGAGTACGACGTCGCCGCAGCGATCCAGTCGCACATGCCGCCCGCTTCGTTGATGCCTTCCTGCAGGATCTGGCCGGTTTCCGATTCCTTGTAGAACATCAGCTGGTCGGAATCTTCCGGCACGTACTTCTGGCCCTGCTGATTCCAGATGCCGATCTGGCGGAACAGGCCTTCCATGCCGAACGTACGCGATTCGTCCGGGACGATCGGCACGACGCGCTTGCCCAGCGCCTTGTCCTTCAGCAGGATGTTCAGGATCCGCACGAACGCCATCGTCGTCGAGATCTCGCGACCTTCGCCCGTGCCCTTCAAGAGCGGCTCGAACGCGTCGAGCGCCGGCACCGGCAGCGACGTTGCCTTCTCGCGGCGATGCGGCAGGTAGCCGCCGAGATCCATGCGCTGCTTGCGCATGTATTCGAGCTCCTTCGAGCCTTCCTCGAACTTCAGGTACGGCACGTCGGCGATCTGCTCGTCGGTGATCGGCAGGCGGAACTGGTCACGGAACTTCTTCAGTTGCTCGACCGGCAGCTTCTTCTGCTGGTGCGTGATGTTCATCGCCTGGCCCGACTCGCCCATCCCGTAGCCCTTGATGGTCTTCGCGAGGATGACGGTCGGCGCGCCCTTCGTGTTCGTGGCTTCGTGGAAGGCCGCGTAGATCTTGTGCGGATCGTGGCCGCCGCGGTTCAGCGCCCAGATGTCGTCGTCCGACCAGTCGGCGACGAGCGCCTTCAGCTCAGGCGTGTTGAAGAAGTGCTCGCGCACGAACGCGCCCGATTCCGACTTGTACGTCTGGTACTCGCCGTCGACGACGTCCATCATGCGGCGCATCAGCGCGCCCGACTTGTCGCGTGCGAACAGCGCATCCCAGCGGCTGCCCCAGATGACCTTGATCACGTTCCAGCCGGCGCCGCGGAATTCCGATTCGAGTTCCTGGATGATCTTGCCGTTGCCGCGCACCGGGCCGTCGAGACGCTGCAGGTTGCAGTTGATCACGAACACGAGGTTGTCGAGCTTCTCGCGGCTCGCCATCCCGATCGCGCCGAGCGATTCCGGTTCGTCCGTCTCGCCGTCGCCGAGGAATGCCCACACCTTGCGGCCTTCCGTCTTCGCGATGCCGCGTGCCTCCAGGTACTTCATGAAGCGCGCCTGGTAGATCGCCATGATCGGGCCGAGACCCATCGACACAGTCGGGAACTGCCAGAAGTCCGGCATCAGCCACGGGTGCGGGTACGACGAGATGCCCTTGCCGTCGACTTCCTGGCGGAAGTTGTCGAGCTGCTCTTCCTTCAGGCGGCCGAGCAGGAACGCGCGCGAGTACACGCCCGGCGACGAGTGGCCCTGCACGAACACGAGATCGCCGCCGTGCTGGTCGGACGCTGCGTGCCAGAAATGGTTGTAGCCGACGTCATAGAGCGTCGCGGCCGATGCGAACGATGCGATGTGGCCGCCGACGTTCGTGTCCTTGCCTGCACGCAGCACCATCGCCAGCGCGTTCCAGCGCGTGTACGAACGGATGCGGTGCTCGAGGTCCTGGTCGCCCGGGATCTTCGCCTGGGCTTCGACCGGAATCGTGTTGATGTACGGGGTGTTGGCGGAGAACGGCAGGTGTTCGCCGTGCATGCGGGCGAACTCGATTTGCTTTTCGATCAGGTAATGCGCGCGGCCGGTGCCCACGGAGGAGATCACGCCATCGAGCGACTCCAGCCACTCGACGGTTTCTTGCGGGTCGTCGTCACGTTCGGCGGCGACATACTTCATCACTTCGTTCGGTACAGCGGACATTCTCGTCTCCTGGGTCCTGGAATGTGAGGATCGCTCTCATGCAGACGACGCGACGCGGCCGGCTGCGGGCAAGCTCCAGCGGATTGTAATGAGCGTGCACGGGGCTGCGCAACAAAATTTTCGAATTGTGAGATCTTTTCTCGTAATGCGGAATATTGCTGCGCTGCACCCATGTTTCGGGGCGCTCCGGCACGCGGCAGCGGAACAAATCCGTTTCCGTTCAACATATCCGGTACAGGTTTTCCATGTATTGCGCTGCGCTACAATCCTGCCATGTTGACCGATCGGCTTTTCGCACGCTCGGCGCGACCGTCGGGCCCGCCGGCGGAGTCGCAGCCGTCCCGTTGGCACCACGGACCGTGGTGGTCCAATTCCTATTTGCTGACGCCGCTGCTGTCGATCCTGGTGTTCCTCGTGGTGATGAGCCTCATCCTGTGGAGCCTCAATCGCCGCGAACAGCAGCAGCAGGAAGACACCCTCTTCCGCAACGTCGCATGGGCGCAGCAGCAGATCCGCCTGTCGATGACGGGCGCGCAGGAACAGCTGCAGGCGCTGTCGCGCGATCTCGCGTCGGGCCGCCTCGACCAGAACGCGTTCCAGATGGCCGTCGCAGACGTGATGCAGACGCATCCGGAAATCCTCTACCTGAACTGGTACACCGCGCCCGGCGTGCAGCGCTGGCCGACCGTGCATCCGCCGCTGCTCGGCCAGCGGCTCGCGAAGCCCGGCGACGCACAGATGCAGGAAGCCGTGCGCGGCGCGTACGACGAGGCGCGCAGCACGCGCCGCCAGGCCTATTCGCCGCTGATCTACGACGACTTCGGCAACGGCTTCATCACGCTGCAGACGCCCGTGATGCGCGGCGACCGCGAATATCTCGGCTCGATCGCCGCGGTGTTCTCGGTCGAGGGCATCCTGAAGCACGACATCCCGCAGGAACTGTCGTCGAAGTACAAGATCTCGATCACCGATTCGAACAACCGCGAGCTGTCGTCCACGTCGACGCGCCCGCGCCTGCCGCGCGACTCGCACTACGATCTTCCGCTCGATCCGCCCGGCCAGGGGCTGACGGTACGCGTGTACGCGTTCCCGCAGCTCACGAACCTGACCAACAACACGCTCGTGTGGCTCGTCGCCGGCCTGTCGTGCTTCGTGCTGTGGAGCCTCTGGAGCCTGTGGAAGCACACGCGCCAGCGCTTCGAGGCGCAGCAGGCGCTGTACGCGGAAGCGTTCTTCCGCCGCGCGATGGAAAACTCGGTGCTGATCGGCATGCGCGTGCTCGACATGCACGGCCGCATCACGCACGTGAACCCCGCGTTCTGCCGGATGACGGGCTGGGACGAAACCGACCTCGTCGGCAAGGTCGCGCCGTTCCCGTACTGGCCGCGCGACGCGTACCCGGAAATGCAGCGCCAGCTCGACATGACGCTGCGCGGCAAGGCGCCGAGCTCGGGCTTCGAGCTGCGCGTGCGGCGCAAGAACGGCACGCTGTTCCATGCGCGCCTGTACGTGTCGCCGCTGATCGACAGCTCGGGCCGCCAGACCGGCTGGATGTCGTCGATGACCGACATCACCGAGCCGAAGCGCGCCCGCGAGGAACTCGCGGCCGCGCACGAGCGCTTCACGACCGTGCTCGAAAGCCTCGACGCAGCGGTGTCGGTGCTGGCCGCCGACGAAGCCGAGCTGCTGTTCGCGAACCGCTACTACCGCCACCTGTTCGGCATCCGCCCGGACGGCCATCTCGAGCTGTCGGGCGGCGGCTTCGACCGCGCGCAGGCCTCGTCCGACTCGATCGACATGGTCGACGCGTTCGCGGGCCTGCCGGCCGCCGCACTGACGAGCAGCACGGCCGATGCGCAGGAGGTGTACGTCGAGAGCATCCAGAAATGGTTCGAAGTGCGCCGCCAGTACATCCAGTGGGTCGACGGCCACCTCGCGCAGATGCAGATCGCGACCGACATCACGACCCGCAAGAAGGCGCAGGAACTCGCGCACCAGCAGGAAGAAAAGCTGCAGTTCACGAGCCGATTGATGACGATGGGTGAAATGGCGTCGTCGATTGCACACGAATTGAACCAGCCGCTCGCCGCGATCAACAACTACTGCTCGGGCACGCTCGCGCTCGTCAAGAGCGGCCGCGGCACGCCCGAGACGCTGCAGCCCGCGCTGGAAAAGACCGCGCAGCAGGCGCTGCGCGCCGGGATGATCGTCAAGCGGATCCGCGAATTCGTGAAGCGCAGCGAGCCGAAACGCCAGCCGGCAAGGGTCGCGGACATCGTCGCCGACGCGGTCGGGCTCGCCGAAATCGAGGCCAGGAAGCGCAGGATCCGGATCGTCACGGAAATCCTCGCAAGAATGCCTATTATTTATGTCGACCCCGTGCTGATCGAACAGGTGCTGATGAACCTGATGAAGAACGCGGCCGAGGCGATGGCCGACGTGAAGCCGGCGTCGGCGGACGGCGTGATCCGCGTCGTCGCCGACATCGATGCGGGCTTCGTCGACATCCGCGTGATCGACCAGGGTCCGGGCGTCGACGAAGCGACCGCCGAGCGCCTGTTTGAACCGTTTTACAGCACCAAGTCCGATGGCATGGGCATGGGGCTGAATATCTGCCGTTCGATCATCGAATCGCATCGGGGGCGTCTGTGGGTGGTCAACAACGTCGAGCCGGATGGCCGCATTTCCGGCGCGACGTTTCACTGCAGCCTGCCCATTGGGGAACCCGCTGATCTCGGCCAAGGGGGGCGCGAGGCATCGGCATCACATACCGTTACGGGAGAACTATGAATAGCCCTGTCACCACCACTCAGGAAACCGTCTTTGTCGTCGACGACGACGAGGCCGTACGGGACTCGCTGCGCTGGCTGCTGGAGGCGAACGGCTATCGCGTGCAATGCTTCTCGAGCGCCGAGCAGTTCCTCGATGCCTACCAGCCGGCGCAGCAGGCCGGCCAGATCGCCTGCCTGATCCTCGATGTGCGGATGTCGGGCATGAGCGGTCTCGAGCTGCAGGAACGCCTGATCGCCGACAATGCCGCGCTGCCGATCATTTTCGTCACGGGTCACGGCGACGTGCCGATGGCCGTGTCGACGATGAAAAAGGGTGCGATGGACTTTATCGAGAAACCGTTCGACGAAGCCGAGCTGCGCAAGCTCGTCGAGCGGATGCTCGACAAGGCCCGAAGCGAAAGCAAGAGCGTCCAGGAACAGCGGGCCGCGAGCGAACGCCTGTCGAAGCTGACCGCGCGCGAGCAGCAGGTGCTCGAACGCATCATCGCGGGCCGCCTGAACAAGCAGATTGCCGACGATCTCGGCATCAGCATCAAGACGGTCGAGGCGCACCGCGCGAACATCATGGAAAAGCTCAACGTCAACACGGTGGCCGACCTGCTGCGCCTCGCGCTGTCGAAGAAGCAGGCCTGAGCGTCTTCAGCGGCCGCGGCGGCGCTTGCCCGCCCTGCGGCCCGCCAGCGGCGTCTGCCGCCCCGCGCGATGCGGCCCACTCGCGCGGCGGCGGCCTTTTCTCCCGGCGCACGCGCGCTGCGGCCATGACGCTTCTCGCTGATTCCCTGTCGGACGGCAGCAGGCGAACGGTATAATTGCGTGCTTTGCTGCGGCGCTTCGGGTGCCGCACGCCCGCATTCCAACTTCCCGGCAGGACCCACCACCATGACAGCCCTCCTCATCGACGGCAACGCCCTTTCGAAGACCCTGCGCGCGCAGGCCGCCGAACGCGCCGCCGCCCTGACCGCACGCGGCCACCAGCCCGGCCTCGCGGTGATCCTCGTCGGCGCAAACCCGGCGAGCGAAGTCTACGTGCGCAACAAGATCAAGGCGTGCGAGGACAACGGCTTCTTCTCGCAGAAGGATGCATACCCGGCCACGCTGTCGGAAGCCGACCTGCTCGCGCGCATCGACGAACTGAACCGCGACCCGAAGATCCACGGCATCCTCGTCCAGCTGCCGCTGCCGGCGCATATCGACAGCCACAAGGTGATCGAGGCGATCGCACCGGAGAAGGACGTCGACGGCTTCCACGTCGCGAACGCGGGCGCGCTGATGACCGGCAAGCCGCTGTTCCGCCCGTGCACGCCGTACGGCGTGATGAAGATGTTCGAGGCGCATGGCATCGCGCTGCAAGGTGCGAACGCGGTCGTGATCGGCCGTTCGAACATCGTCGGCAAGCCGATGGCGATGATGCTGCTCGACGCCGGCGCGACCGTGACGATCTGCCACAGCAAGACGCGCGACCTCGCCGCGCACACGCGTGAGGCCGATATCGTGGTCGCGGCGGTCGGCAAGCGCAACATCCTGACCGCCGACATGGTGAAGCCGGGGGCAACGGTGATCGACGTCGGCATGAACCGCGACGACGCCGGCAAGCTGTGCGGCGACGTCGATTTCGCGGGCGTGAAGGAAGTGGCCGGCCATATCACGCCGGTGCCGGGCGGCGTCGGCCCGATGACCATCACGATGCTGCTGATCAACACGATCGAAGCGGCCGAGCGCGCCGCCGACGCAGCCGCCTGACCCCTGCCCGTTCAGCCGGCGCACGGTTCCGTGCGCCGGCGTCCCGCCAGCCGCGTCGCCGCGGCTGCACCGCGCCGGCCGCCCCCTCGCCGATCGCCGGATGCCCGTTGCCCCCATCCGACCCTGCGTCAATCGCGTCATTAGAAACTAACGATTGGAAAGCGCACGATGCGCCCCAATAATGTCGGTATCGGGCGCCGTCGCGCCCCGCCGCCGTTACCCTTTTCATCCCGGTTCATCCGGCAACAGACAGGGAGTCTTATGTCCGCCAGCGCCAACACCAATCCGCTCCTCGACTTCTCCGGCCTGCCCCGTTTCGGCGAGATCCGCCCGGAGCACGTGACGCCCGCGCTCGATACGCTGCTCGACGCAGCCAGCCGCGCGGTCGAAGCCGCGAGCGCGAGCGCGACGCCGTCGACCTGGGCTGCCGTCGTCGAGACGGTCGAGCAGGCCACGGAGCCGCTCGGCCGCGCATGGAGCATCGTCGGCCACCTGAACGCGGTCGCCGACACGCCCGAACTGCGCGCCGCCTACGGTGAAAACCTGCCGCGCGTGACCGAGTTCTGGTCGAGCGTCGGACAGAATCTCGCGCTGTACGAGAAGTACAAAGCGATCGCCGCGAGCGCCGAATATGCGACGCTGTCCGCCGAGCGCAAGAAGATCCTCGACAACGCGCTGCGCGATTTCCGCCTGTCGGGCGCCGAGCTGCCCGAGGACCAGAAGCCGCGTTTCGCCGAACTGCAGGAACAGCAGGCCGCGCTGTCGAAGGCATTTTCCGACCACGTGCTCGACGCCACCAACGCGTACGCGTACTTCGTCGAGAACGAAGCCGACCTGGCCGGCCTGCCCGGCGACGCGATCGAGGCTGCCCGCGAAGCCGCGCAGAAGGACGGCAAGGACGGCTGGAAATTCACGCTGCACTTCCCGTCGTACTTCCCGGTGCTGCAGTACGCGGACAACCGCGCGCTGCGCGAGACGCTCTACCGCGCGTATGCGACGCGCGCGTCGGAGCTCGGGCCGCAGTATGGCGACGGCAAGGCCGAATGGGACAACACGGCGATCGTCGCCGACGAGCTGAAGCTGCGCCGCGAAGAGGCGCAGATGCTCGGCTACCGCAACTTCGCGGAAGTGTCGCTCGCGCCGAAGATGGCCGAATCGCCGCAGCAGGTCATTGCATTCCTCGAGGATCTCGCCACGCGCGCGCGCCCGCACGCAGACAAGGACTGGGACGAGCTGCGCGCATTCGCCGCGAAGGAACTCGGCCTGACGGAACTCGCGCCGTGGGACGTGGCATACGCGGCCGAAAAGCTGCGCCAGCAGCGCTACGCGTTCTCGGAAAACGAGGTCAAGCAGTACTTCCCCGAGCCGGCCGTGCTGAAGGGCCTGTTCACCGTCACCGAGACGCTGTTCGGCGTGCGCATCAAGCCGGACGACGCGCCGGTATGGCACAAGGACGTGCGCTTCTTCCGCGTCGAGAACCGCGACGGCTCGCTCGTCGCGCAGTTCTATCTCGACCTGTATGCGCGCGAAGGCAAGCGCGGCGGCGCCTGGATGGACGACGCGCGCTCGCGCGCGAAGCGCGGCAGCGACGTGCAGACGCCGGTTGCGTACCTCACCTGCAACTTCTCGGCACCGATCGGCGGCAAGCCCGCGTGCTTCACGCACGACGAAGTCATCACGCTGTTCCACGAATTCGGCCACGGGCTGCACCACATGCTCACGCGCGTCGACGAGCTCGGCGTGTCGGGCATCAACGGCGTCGAATGGGATGCGGTCGAGCTGCCGTCGCAGTTCATGGAAAACTTCTGCTGGGAATGGGACGTGCTGTCGTCGATGTCGTCGCACGTCGACACGGGCGCCACGCTGCCGCGCGAGCTGTTCGACAAGATGATCGCCGCGAAGAATTTCCAGAGCGGGCTCGGCACGCTGCGCCAGATCGTGTTCTCGATGTTCGACATGCTGCTGCACGTCGACTTCGACCCGGCCGGCGCCACCGGCGTGACCGCCTTCGCGCGCGAGATCAACGAGCGCTATCACGTGATCCCGCAGGCGGCGTTCTCGCGCTGGCCGAACACGTTCAGCCACATCTTCGCGGGCGGCTACGCAGCCGGCTACTACAGCTACAAGTGGGCCGAGGTGCTGTCGGCCGACGCGTACGCGGCGTTCGAGGAAGCGGCCGCCAAGAGCGGCAGCGTGCTCGACGCGGCCACCGGCACGCGCTATCGCCGCGAGATCCTCGAGGTCGGCGGCAGCCGCCCGGCGATGGATTCGTTCAAGGCGTTCCGCGGCCGCGAGCCGGAAATCGACGCGCTGCTGCGCCACAACGGGATGGCCGCGCCCGCACACTGAGCGCGCCGCCCGGCCTTTCCGGCTGCATCGACAGGCACCGCTTCGGCGGTGCCTTTTTTCATGGCGCGGGCGCGTCTTCGTCGAACAGCGAGAACTGCCCGTGACGCTCGGCCGTGTCCTCGTCGATGCGCACGCCGACGCCGAGCAGCCGCACGGCCTGCGCGCGCCGCTGCAGCCCCTTCGCGAGCAGCGTGACGGCCGTCTCCGCATTGGTCGCGTCGGCCACGCACTCGACCGTCGTGCGCTGGAAATCGGCGAAGCGGATCTTCACGTACAGCTTGCGGATCGACCGCGCGGCGCCTGCGCGCGCAATCCGCGCGTCGAGCTGCACGACGAGGCGGCAAATCTCGTCCGCGCATTGCTCGAGCGTCGTCAGGTCGGTCACGTAGGTCGTCTCGACACTGACCGACTTGCGCTCCTGGTCGGCCTGCACGGGCCGTTCGTCGATCCCGCGCGACAGTTCGTACAGCCGCCGCCCGAATGCACCGAACTCGCGGTGCAGGTCGATCAGCGGCCAGTCGCGCAACTGCGCGCAGGTCTGGATGCCGAGCCGGTCGAGCCGCGTGGCCGTCACCTTGCCGACGCCGTGCAGCTTGCGCACCGGCAGCGCCGCGACGAACGCGTCGATCTCGTGCGGCCGCACGACGAACAGGCCATCCGGCTTGTTCCAGTCCGACGCGATCTTCGCGATGAACTTGTTCGGCGCGACGCCGGCCGAGACGGTCACGCCGACCGTGTCGAACACACGCTGGCGGATCTCGCGCGCGATCAGCGTCGCACTGCCCTGGCACCGCTGCGACCCGCTGACGTCGAGGTACGCCTCGTCGAGCGACAGCGGCTCGACGTCGGGCGTGTAGTCGCGATAGATCGCCATGATCTGCCGCGACGCCGCGCGGTATTTGTCCATCGCGGACGGCAGGATCAGCAGGTCCGGGCACTTGCGCATCGCGAGTGCCGACGACATCGCCGAATGCACGCCGTAGCGCCGCGCCTCGTAGTTGCAGGTCGCAATCACGCCGCGCTGGTCGGGCCGGCCGCCGACCGCGAGCGGCCGATTGCGCAGCGACGGGTCGTCGCGCATCTCGACCGATGCGTAGAAGCAGTCGCAGTCGCAGTGAATGATCTTGCGCATGCGCGGCAGCGCGTCGCCCGGCGGCGGCACGTGCGGATCGGCGGGCGGAATGGTGGTCGGGTTCACGGTGCCGATACTGTACAAAAACACAGTGCCGGTTTCAACTGTCGCGTGCGGCAGAAACCGGTCGCCCGCGCCCGCCTGCGCCGTACCGGCCCGCTTTGCGCGGATCGTACCGGCCGGGTGCGGGCCGCCGCACCTATACTCGTCTGCCGCGACACACGAAACGAGAAGGTGACGGATGAAGACGATCGGACTGATCGGCGGCATGAGCTGGGAATCGTCGGCCGAGTACTACCGGATGATCAACCGGCATTCGAAGGCGCTGCACGGCGGCCATCACAACGCGAAGAGCGTGCTCGTCACGGTCGATTTCGCGGAAATCGAAGCGCTGCAGCGCACGCACGACTGGGCGGCGCTCGGCGAACGGATGGCCGACGCGGCACGGCAGCTCGAGGCGGCCGGCGCCGACCTCGTCGTGCTGACGACCAATACGATGCATCGCGTGCACGACGCGATCGAGGCCGCGGTGATGCTGCCGTTCCTGCACATCGCCGATCCGACCGGCAGCGCGCTGCGCGACGCGGGCGTCGAGCGCGTCGCACTGCTCGGCACGCGCTACACGATGGAGTTGCCGTTCTACGCGGAGCGGTTGCGCGAGAAATTCGGGCTGGACGTGCTCGTGCCGGACGAACGCGGGCGCGACGACGTGCACCGGATCATTTACGACGAGCTGTGCCACGGCATCGTCGCGGCGCAATCGCGTGCGACGTATGTGTCGATCATCGAGGCGCTGGCAAAGCGCGGCGCGCAGGCCGTGATCCTCGGCTGCACGGAGATCACGCTGCTGATCGGCGCGGACGATTCGCCGCTGCCGGTGTTCGACACGACCGCGCTGCATGCGAAGGCGGCCGTGGAGTGGGCTGCGCGATAACCGCGGCAACGAATATCGCGCGCAGAAAACAAAAAACCCGGCACGAGGCCGGGTTCCTGTCGACGAAGCGCGCATCGGTCACTTGCGCTGCACATCGTCTGGTGTGCTTGGTTGCGGGGGTAGGATTTGAACCTACGACCTTCGGGTTATGAGCCCGACGAGCTGCCAGACTGCTCCACCCCGCGTCAGAGAAATAAATTATAGGGTGAGGGAGTACTCACGTCAATACTTTTGTCACAATTTCTTCTCTCCCCTTCCAGGCAGCGTCGCACGCCCGCTGCTCCGCGTCGCGCATTGCGCGCGTTCGCACCCCATGCTCGCGGTAAGATGGCGGCCTTCGCATTCACGCCGCACGCACACTCCCGTTCATGAAAATTGCCACCTGGAACGTCAACTCGCTCAACGTCCGCAAGCAGCATGTGCTCGACTGGCTCGCGCACAGCGGCACCGACGTGCTGTGCCTGCAGGAACTGAAACTGCCCGACGAGAAATTCCCGCGCGCCGATCTCGAAGCGATCGGCTACCGCAGCTGGTTCACGGGCCAGAAGACCTACAACGGCGTCGCGATCCTCGCGCGCGAGTCGCTGACCGTCGACGAATCGGACGTCGTGCGCAATATCCCCGGCTTCGACGATCCGCAGCAGCGCGTGGTCGCCGCGACGGTCGACGGCGTGCGGATCGTGTCCGCGTACTTCCCGAACGGCCAGGCGCCCGACTCCGACAAGTTCGTCTACAAGATGCAGTGGCTCGATGCACTGCAGGCGTGGATGCGCGCCGAGTTGCAGCGCTTCCCGAAGCTCGCGCTGCTCGGCGACTACAACATCGCACCGGAAGACCGCGACGTGCACGATCCCGCGAAATGGGAAGGCCAGAACCTCGTGTCGCCGCAGGAGCGCGCGCACTTCGCGCAACTGATCGAACTCGGCTTCGTCGACGCGTTCCGCCGCTTCGAGCAGCCCGAGAAGACCTTCACGTGGTGGGACTACCGGATGATGGCGTTCCGCCGCAACGCGGGGCTGCGCATCGACCACATCCTGCTGTCGCCGGCGCTCGCGCAGACATGCACGTCGTGCGAGGTCGACCGCACGCCGCGCACGTGGGAACAGCCGTCCGACCACACGCCCGTCGTCGCGGTCGTCGGCTGATCGTCCAGTCCGCCCGCGCTCAGCGCCGCGCGGGCGCCGACCCGAGATGGGTCCACAGGAAGCCGAACTCGGCCGCATCGGCTTCCGCGCGCTCCAGATCGTCGGCACTGCCGTGACCGCCGTCGGTGTTCTCCCAGTACCACACCCGTTCGTGACCGAGCGCATGCATGCGTGCGGCCATCTTGCGCGCATGCGCGGGATGCACGCGGTCGTCGCGCGTCGACGTCGTCAGCAGCAGCGGCGGATACGCGACGCCTTCGCGCACGCGGTGATAAGGCGAATACGCGGCCAGCGCCGCGCCCTCGCCCGGATCGTCCGGGTCGCCGTATTCGTCGAGCCACGCAGCACCCGCGTGCAGCTTCGGATAGCGCTGCATGTCGAGCAGCGGCACGCGGCACAGCACCGCGCCGAACAACTCGGGCCGCTGCATCATGCACGCGGCGACCAGCAAGCCACCGTTGCTGCCGCCCTCGATCCCGAGCTGAGCGGCCGTCGTCACGCCGGTCGCGGCCAGATCCTCGGCCACCGCGATGAAATCGTCGAATGAACGCTGCCGGTGCTCGCGCTGCGCGTCGACGTGCCAGCGCGGCCCGAACTCGCCGCCGCCGCGGATATGCGCGAACGCCATCACGCCGCCGCGTTCGAGCCACCCGATGCCGAACGCGTCGCTGTAGCCCGGCAGGTTCGGGATCGCAAAGCCGCCGTAGCCCGACAGCAAACACGGCCGCGCGACGCGCGTGGCACCTTCGGCCGGATCGAGCGCATCGCGCGGCCCGATCAGCGTGTACGGCACCACCGTGCCGTCCCGCGAACGCGCGCTCGCGCGGCGCACGACGAGCCCGACCGCATCGAACTGCACCGGCGGCCGGTCGAGCAGCACGCGGCGCGACGGCGCATCGTCCGCACGATCGGCGAGATCGGCCAGCCAGCATTCGGGCGGATCGAGATAGGTGTCGACATCGACGTACACCTCGTCGTTCAGCGTCGCCTCGACGGGCTCGACGTCGATCTGCGCGTCGCCCGTCCATTCGAACGGCCGCGCGTCCCACACCCACGTGCCGTCGTCGGCCTGTCGCGGTTGCCACAGCATCGTGCGGCTGTGCACGTCGTCGAGCCAGCTCGCGATCAGCGTGGTGCGCGTGTGCGTCCACGTGCACGCGGACGTCGTCGGCTGCGGCGCGAACAGCGTCGTGAATTCGCGCGACCCGGCCAGGAACGCCTGCTCGCGGATCGCGAGCAGCGAGCCGCCCGCATGGCGCACGCCATCGCAGTCCCAGTCGAGGCGCGGCTCCAGCACGAGCCAGCCTTCCCAGAACCCGACTTCGACATGCGTCGGCACGTCGTAGCGCGCCCACTCGCCGGCGTCGGTCAGCCAGTACGCATGCGCGTCGAAGAAGTCGACGCTGCGCCACGCGACGTGGCGACGGTCGATCGGATCGAACCACGCGCCGGCACTGATGTCGTCGGGTTCGCCGCTGAAGACGACGGGCGCATCGGCGAGCGCCGTGCCGCGCACCCAGCGCCGTGCTTCGTACGGATAGCCGGCCGCGGTCGCATGCGCTTCGCCGCGATCCCAGCTCACGTAGACGGTGTCGCGGTCGATCCAGCCGACCGTGTGATGGCCCGGCTCGTCGATCGTGAAGCCGCCATCGACGAAACGGCGTTCGACGAGATCGAATTCGCGCACGACGACCGCGTCGGCGCCGCCCGGCGACAGCGACAGCAACGCGCGATCGCCGTCCGGGTACAGGATCGCGTCCTGCTCGAACACCCATGACTCGCCCTCCTCGGCACCGAGCGCGTCGACGTCGAGCAGCGTTTCCCACGCAGGTCGACCGGCACGCCAGTCGTCCCAGCGCGTGCGGCGCCACAGCCCCTTCGGATGGAGATCGTCCTGCCACAGGTCGTACGCCCAGTCGCGCCAGCGGGTCGGAATCACCGGGCGTTCGCGCGGCAGATAGGCCTTGGCGAGACGTGCGGTCAGCGCGCGATACGCGTCGTCGTCGCGCAGCGCGGCGCGCGTGCGCGCATTCTGCTCGTCGACCCACGTGCGGGCGCGCTTGCTGTCGAGCGCTTCGAGGAAACGGAACGGGTCGGCCCCGGTGGGCCAGCGGAAGGAATCGGACATTGCGGATCGGCGGAATGGCAAGCTGCGTGCAAACCGCGATTATGTCCGATCGCGGCATGCGCGACGCCCGCGCATGCCGCAAATCATGCTCAGGGCTCCAGATGGAGTTCCTGGATCTTGCGCGTGATCGTGTTGCGGCCGATGCCGAGCCGCTCCGCGGCCTCGACCTTGCGGCCGCGCGTGAAGTCGAGCGCCTCGCGGATCACGGCCGCCTCGAAGCGACGCGCGAGCTCGTCCATCACGTCGGCCGAATTCTCGCGCAACAGCCGCGCGACTTCGGTACGCAGCCCGTGCTCCCACAGCGGGTAGCCGGCCGGCGCGCCGCCGTTCGGCGCGGCCGCGACGGGCGTGCTCGCCACCGGCGCGGCACCGAGCACGGACGTTCCGGCCGCCGCGTTGCCGCTGCTGCCGGGCGCATCCGCGCCGTCACCCGTCACGACGACCGGCGCACCGCCCGGCACGAGGTCGGGTGGCAGGTCCTTGACCTCGACCGTCTGCGCCGGCGCCATCACGGTCAGCCAGTTCGCGAGGTTCTCGAGCTGCCGCACGTTGCCGGGAAACGCGAGCGACGTCAGGTACGCGAGCGCTTCGTCGGACACGCGCTTCGGCTCGACGCCGAGATCGCGGGCACTCTTCTGCAGGAAGTGGCGCGTGAGCAGCGCGATGTCCTCGCTGCGTTCGCGCAACGGCGGCAGGCGCAGCCGGATCACGTTGAGCCGGTGGTAAAGGTCCTCGCGGAACAGCCCCTGCCGCACGCGCGATTCGAGATTCTGGTGCGTCGCGGCGATCACGCGCACGTTCGCGCGCAGCGGGTTGTGCCCGCCGACGCGATAGAACTGCCCGTCCGACAGCACGCGCAACAGGCGCGTCTGCAGGTCGAACGGCATGTCGCCGATTTCGTCGAGGAACAGCGTGCCGTTCTCGGCTTGCTCGAAGCGGCCCTGCCGGGTCGTCTGCGCACCGGTGAACGCGCCGCGCTCATGGCCGAACAGCTCGGACTCGAGCAGGTCCTTCGGAATCGCCGCGGTGTTCAGCGCGATGAACGGCCCGTTCGCGCGCGGGCTGTGGCGATGCAGCGCACGGGCGACGAGCTCCTTGCCGGTGCCCGACTCGCCGGTGATCAGCACGGTCGCGGCCGAATGCGACAGTCGGCCGATCGCGCGGAACACGTCCTGCATCGCGGGGGCCTGGCCGAGCATCTCGGGCGCCTCGGCCACGCGCTCGTCCTGCGGCGCGCCGCCGCGCAGGCTTTCTTCCACCGCACGGCGGATCAGCTCGACGGCCTTGTCGACATCGAACGGCTTCGCGAGATATTCGAACGCGCCGCCCTGGAACGCCGCGACGGCGCTGTCGAGATCGGAGAACGCCGTCATGATGATGACGGGCAGGCCCGGCAGCCGCTCGTGCATCGCCTGCAGCAACTCGAGGCCCGAGCCGCCCGGCATCCGGATGTCGGACACGAGCACCTGCGGCGTCTCGTGGTCGAGCGCGGCCAGCGCGTCGCGCACGTTCGCGAAGCTCTTCGTCGCGAAGCTGTCCCGGGCGAGTGCCTTTTCAAGCACCCAGCGGATCGATTGGTCGTCGTCTACTATCCAGATCGGCTTCATAGGTCGGTCAGGTATGGGTGAATCCGGTGAATCGCAAGTCGCCGCTCAATGGTCGAGCGGCAGCAGAATCTGAAACTCGGTACGTCCGGGCCGGCTTTCGACCTCGATCATCCCGTCGTGCTGCTGCACGAAGGTCTGCGCAAGCGTGAGACCGAGGCCGCTGCCGTCCTCGCGCCCGGACACGAGCGGATAGAAGATCCGGTCGCGGATCTCTTCCGGAATGCCGGGCCCGTTGTCGATCACGTGCAAGTCCAGTGCCAGCCGGTACAGGCGCTTCGCGATCGTCACCTTGCGCGCGATGCGCGTGCGCAGTTCGATCTTCGCGTCGCCCTGCGCGATCCGCTCGCGCAGCGCCTGTGCTGCATTGCGGACGATGTTGAGCAGCGCCTGGATCAGCTGCTCCTTGTCGCCGCGCAGGTCCGGCACGCTCACATCGTAGTCGCGCTCGATCGTGAGCCCGCGCGGGAATTCCGCGAGCATCACCGCGCGCACGCGTTCGCACACTTCATGAATGTTCACGTCGCCGACGATGTGCGGATGCCGGTGCGGCTCCAGCAACCGGTCGACGAGCGTCTGCAGGCGATCGGACTCCTTGATGATCACCTGCGTGTATTCGCGCAACTCGCCGCGCTCGCGCTCGCCCAGTTCGAATTCGAGCAGCTGGGCTGCGCCTCGAATGCCGCCGAGCGGATTCTTGATCTCGTGCGCGAGGTTGCGGATCAGTTGCTTGTTGACCGCGGTCAGGTCGTGGATGCGCTCTTCCCGGTCGGTGCGCGACTGCCGTTCGTTCTCGAACAGCTCGACGAGCACGAAATCGGGCGCCGTCTCGAGGAAGCCGACGATCGCGTGCACGTGCAGCGGTTCGCGGCCGGGCCGGTCGAGCACGGTATCGAGGTGCGTCGCATGAAAGCGTTCCTCGCCGATCGCCGTGATCGTCGACGCCAGTTCGTTCGCGTTCGGGAAAATCTCGCCCCACGGCCGCTGCGCGAGCTGCCGTCGCGAGATGTCGAGCATCGCCTCCGCCGACGGGTTCGCGAACGCGATCCGCAGCGTCTTGCGGTCGAGCACGATCACGACCGTCGGCAGCGCTTCCAGCCCCGCCAGCAGGCCCGAGCGTGCGAGCCGCTCGTCGTCCGTCAGTCGCTCGGGCTGCCCCGTTCTCGCCTTGATCAGATTCTTCAGAACCATCTGCGTGCTTGTCGCGCCTCACCGGGCCAAAAATGAAAATCGTCGGAACAAAAAAGGGACGGCCGGACGCCGTCCCCTTTCAGACTCCGCCGCTCCCGCCGCGGGCCGCGCGACGGGAACGAACCGGCATGACGGCGCTGAATCGAAGCGCCATCGCCGATTAGAGCGAGTAGTACATCTCGAACTCGATCGGATGCGTCGTCATGCGGAACTTCGCCAGCTCCTGCTCCTTCAGCGCGAGGTACGCGTCGAGCATGCCGTCCGTGAACACGCCGCCACGGGTCAGGAACTCGCGATCCTTGTCGAGCGCTTCGATTGCCTGGTCGAGGCCCGCGCAGACGGTCGGGATCTTTGCATCCTCTTCCGGCGGCAGGTCGTACAGGTTCTTGTCCGCGGCTTCGCCCGGGTGGATCTTGTTCTGGATCCCGTCGAGGCCCGCCATCATCAGTGCCGAGAACAGCAGGTACGGGTTCGCCATCGGATCCGGGAAGCGCGTTTCGATACGGCGGCCCTTCGGGTTCGACACGTGCGGAATGCGGATCGATGCCGAACGGTTACGCGCCGAGTAAGCGAGCTTGACCGGTGCTTCGAAGTGCGGGACCAGGCGCTTGTACGAGTTCGTCGTCGGGTTCGTGATCGCGTTCAGTGCACGGGCGTGCTTGATGATGCCGCCGATGTAGAACAGCGCCAGTTCCGACAGGCCGGCGTAGCCGTTGCCCGCGAACAGGTTCTGGCCGTCCTTCCAGATCGACTGGTGAACGTGCATGCCCGAACCGTTGTCGCCGACGACCGGCTTCGGCATGAACGTCGCCGTCTTGCCGTACGAGTGCGCGACGTTATGGATGATGTACTTCGACCATTGCGTCCAGTCGGCGCGCTGAACCAGCGTCGAGAACTTCGTGCCGATTTCGTTCTGGCCCTGGCCCGCCACTTCGTGGTGGTGCACTTCGACCGGGATGCCGAGCTGTTCGAGCAGCAGGCACATTTCCGAACGCATGTCCTGGAACGTGTCGACCGGTGCGACCGGGAAGTAGCCGCCCTTCGTGCCCGGACGGTGGCCCGTGTTGCCGCCTTCGAATTCCTTGGCCGACGACCACGGTGCTTCTTCCGAGTTGATCTTCACGAAGCAGCCCGACATGTCCGTGTTCCACTGGACCGAGTCGAAAATGAAGAATTCCGGTTCCGGACCGAAGTAGGCCGTGTCGCCGATGCCCGTGCTCTTCAGGTACGCTTCGGCGCGCTTCGCGAGCGAGCGCGGATCGCGCTCATAGCCCTTGCCGTCGGCCGGCTCGACCACGTCGCAGGTCAGCACGAGGGTCGACTCTTCGTAGAACGGGTCGACGAAGGCTGCGTTCGGATCCGGCATGAGCAGCATGTCCGACGCCTCGATGCCCTTCCAGCCCGCGATCGACGAGCCGTCGAATGCATGACCGCTTTCGAACTTGTCTTCGTCGAATGCCGAAACCGGCACCGAGACGTGCTGCTCCTTGCCGCGCGTGTCCGTGAAGCGGAAATCGACAAACTTGCAGTCCTCGTCCTTCACGAGTTGCATGACGTCGGCGACGGTTTTACTCATAACCTCTTCTCCTGATTAGAACAATTCCGGCGGACTGGGAACCGCCTCGTTTATCGAGCTGACCGGGGTCTTGCTTTGGCGCAGCGCGCCCCGATTCGACCGAATTCTATATAGCAGCTTCCGTGCCACCTTTTCAAACGCCGGGCGCAAATCGCGCCAGAGCTCGCCACGACAGGGCTGTGCTGCGCGATTCCGGGGCTTCGCGCCACACCGGTCGCTCGTCGAAAGCACTGTCATGGTGCAATCGCCACAGCCCGTTGCCGTCACAGAATCATTCTGGTGCATGCGCGCCATTCTGCACTCTTTTGGTGAACGCGTGGGCCGCGCGTGCACCGCACCGCATGCGGGCGTCCGTGCCGCGACGCCGCGCTAGAATGGTCGTTTGACCGATACGGAGACTCCCTGCCATGAGTACGCTCGACCAGCTTTACGCGAAGGCCGACGAACGCCGCGCACACGACGCGCTCAACTACGCCGGCGCGCTGCTGCCGGTCGAGGCATTCGAACTGCTGCAGCTCGACCCGTCCGCGCGCCTCGTCGACGTGCGCACGCGCGCCGAACTCGACTGGATCGGCCGCCCGCTCGTCGGCGACGGTCAGTACCTGCACCTCGAATGGACGCGCTACCCGGGCGGCGTGCCGAACGCCGAATTCGTCAACGAACTGAAGGCGGCCCTTCCGGCCGATACGCCGATCCTGTTCCTGTGCCGCAGCGCCGCGCGCTCGAAGCTCGCCGCGGTCGCGTCCGCACAGGCCGGCTTCACGAAGGCCTTCGACCTGCTCGAAGGCTTCGAGGGCGCGAAGGATGCCGAAGGCCACCGCAAGACGGTCGACGGCTGGTGCTTCCGCAAACTGCCGTGGATCGGCGCCTGACGGCGCGGTGCACCGACCGACGACGACACTCTCATCGTCGAGCCGGGCGATGACATGCCGATGACGGGCCGCGTTGCGCGGCCCGTGGCTTTTGTGCGGCCGCGTGGCGGGCCGCTCAGGCGTGCGGCGTGTCGGGCTCGACGACGTCGCCGCCGAGCAGGTGCACGCCTTCACGCAGCTTCACGAACGCGGCCGCGACCGCTTCCGGCTCGCCCTTCACGCCGAGGTCGATGTGGCGGCGCGCATAGATGCCGCCGCGCTCCGAATCTCCGACGCTAGGCAGGCTGAACACGCGCACGCCCGGGAAATCGCGCTCGATGCGCTCCATCAGCGGCGTGA
This sequence comes from Burkholderia sp. Bp8992, assembly GCF_003853705.1. Taxonomy (GTDB): domain Bacteria; phylum Pseudomonadota; class Gammaproteobacteria; order Burkholderiales; family Burkholderiaceae; genus Burkholderia. Next base: position 116,431 of record NZ_QTQI01000022.1, read on the forward strand.
GCGTCGATTCGGGCAGCTCGAACACGTACAGCGAGCGTTCCGCGTGCGGCGTCGCGTGATGCAGGTGCGCGTACTTCGTGTCGAGCACCCATTCGATCATCGGCCAGGCCATCACGGGGAAGCCCGGCACGAAATGCAGGTCGCCGACAGAGAAGCCGGGGATGCGGTTATAGCCGTTCGGGATGATCGTCGCGCCAGCCGGGAACACGCCCATGTTGAAGCGGTGCTGGTTCTCCGGCGACTCGAAGTCGACCGGCGTGGCCGGATCGGTGTGCGTTTCGCGGATCCGCTCCGCAATCAGCACCTTCGCTTCCGGGTGCAGTTCGAGCGGCACGCCGAGCGCGGCGGCCGCGCACTGGCGCGTGTGGTCGTCCGGCGTCGCGCCGATCCCGCCGGTCGAGAACACGATGTCGCCCGACGCGATCGCACGCGCGAGCGTCGCCGTGATGCGCGCCGGATCGTCGCCGACGTATTCGGCCCAGTCGAGCGCGAGGCCGCGCGCGCCGAGCAGCGCGATGACCTTCGCCAGATGCTTGTCCTGCCGGCGGCCCGAAAGGATTTCATCGCCGATGATGATGATGCCGATGCTCATGCCTGCCCCATGTCGATTGCGGTGGCGCGCGCGCTCGCGCGCAGGTCCTCCAGCGCGCGCAGGCAATAGTGCCCGAACCACAGCGCCGAGAAGACGAGGATGAAAGCGTATACCCAGATCATGGCGGCCGCGACGAACGGAAACAGCACCATCATCCAGATCGATGAGACCCATACGAAGGTCGGCACCGTGCCGAGCAGCCCGGTCGCGACGCCGATGCCGATCAGCGGCCAGCGGTGCTGCCGCACGACCGCACGGCGCTCGTCGCGGCTCGCGTGCAGCGCGAGCGCGTCGTAGGTCATCACGCGGTACGTGAGCCAGCCCCAGATCACCGGCGGCAGCAGCGCGAAGAACGGCGGGATCAGCCACAGCGGGATCGTGACGACCAGCAGCACGACGCCGACGAACGCCGCGCCGAGCGAATTGAACGCGCTGCCGAGGAAGGTGCCGCCGCGCTTCGGCTCGAGTGCCGCGAACTGCCGGTTCGACAGGTGCTTGATCACGACCGGCATCGAGATCGTCGCGATCAGCAGCAGCACCGTCAGCACGATCAGCGGGATCGCGAGCGACACGACCACGAACGGCGCGACGACCGCATGCAACTGCGACATGCCGATCGCGTCGAACGCGCGATACAGCATCGCCGTCAGCACGAAGCCGTCGAGCGCGCCGCGCGCGAGATCCAGCAGCGTCTGCCACGAGAACCACAGCACGGCGCCCCACAGCAGCGCCGAGACGACGAACGGCATCAGGGTGAGCCACAGCATGCGCGGGTGCAGCGCGCTGGCGAGCGCCCGGACGAAAGAGCGCAGCAAGTCGTTCATGCGAGCCTGTATCGACGGAGAAAAACGGGGAAAGGATAAACCACACGGCCCGCATGCGCCGAAGCGCATGCGGGCCGTGTGGGAATGCCGTTCAACGGGAGCGGAATTGCGTCAGGCCGACGCCGCGCCGCGCTTGGCGGGGAACAGGCGCCGGAAGATCCGCACGAACGCGAGGCCGTGCTGCGACCAGAAGCCGTCGCCGTAGGACACGCCCTCGACCTGCTCGCGGATGCCGGTCGGCTCGACCGTGCGGTTCCACGACGCGGTGCCGAACATCATGTCCCACCACGGGAACAGCACGCCGAAGTTGCAGCCGTACTTGGTGCCTTCGTGACCGTAGCCGACTGCGTGGTGGCGCCGGTGGAAGATCGGGCTGACGAGCAGGCGCTCGCCGAGCCAGCCGAACGACAGGCGCGCATTCGTATGCTGGATGCTCTGCATGAAGTTCGTGACCGCGGTCAGCACGACGAACTGCGACGGCGTCACGCCGATCACGAGCGCGATCGCTGCGAAGAAGCACGACTGGATCACGTCGTCGAGCAGGTGGTTGCGGTCGTCGCACCACAGCGACATCTGCCGCTGGCTATGATGGACCGCGTGCAGTTCCCACCAGATGCCGAACTTGTGCTGCCAGCGGTGATACCAGTAGCCGGCGAAATCGAGCACGACGAGGTAGATCGCGAACGCGATGATCGGCTTCGACGTCACGCCCGGCCACAGATAGTCGAGGTTCACGTTCGCGACGCCGTGCAGGCGCAGCCACGCCTGGAAGTTGTCGAACACCGGCTGCAGCGCGAAGAAGAAGAACAGCGTGTAGATGCCGAGCTTCGAGATCGCCGTGTAGATCACGTCGACCCGCACCGCGCGGCGGTTCTTCCAGCGCTCGACCGGCAGCAGCGCCTCGAGCGGGCGCAGCAGCGCGAACATCAGCACCATCTGCAGCGCGCCGATGATCACCCAGTACAGTGCGTCGTAGGTGTCCTCGTCATAGTCCATCAGGTTGAACTTGAAGAGGAGCGGCTGCACGACGTCGACGTACAGCCAGGTCTGGATGTCCGACACGAACGCGTCGATCAGGTGCAGCATCGTCCGCCTCCGCCCGTCACGCGCCGTTCGCCGCCTTCCACGGCGCGCGGTCGTAGAAGTAGATGCCGTGCGGCGAGCGGCCGACGGAGATCGTCTGCACCAGCTTGCGCGAGGCGAGATCGATGATCCCGACCTTCTTCGCGAAGCGGAACGTCACCCACAGCGTCTTCTTGTCGGCGGACAGCTCCATGTCGTCCGGGCCCGGCAAGAGGCCGGTGATGTCGCCGACCTTGGTGAGCGTGATCTCGTCGATGATGCTGATCGTGTTCGCGACCCGGTTCGTGATCGCGACGTGCGTGCCGTCGGCGAGCGAGCGGAAATTGTGTGCACCCTTGCCGGTCTGGATCGTCTTCACGACCTTCTGATTGCGCCAGTCGACCACCGCGATGTAATCGGCGCCCGTCATGCCGACCAGCAGGTATTTGTCGTCCGGCGTCATCCACAGGCCCGCCGGCACCTTGCCGACCGGCATCTTCCACTTGACCGTCTGCGTCGCGAGGTCGACCGCCGCGATCTCGCCGGACACCTGCAGCGACACAAGCACGGTCTTGCTGTCCTTCGTGAATGCGAGGTGGCTCGGCATCACCGCGAGCGGCAGGCGCTTCACGAGATGCAGGTCGCGGCCGTCGTAGCTGTAGATGTCGAGCCGGTCGAGGCGCAGCCCGGTCGACACGAACCACTTCTTGTCGGGCGAGAAGCCGAGCTGGTACGGATCCTCGATGCCTTCGACCGTGCGCTGCAGCTTGCCGGTCTTCGGATCGACGAACATCAGGCTGTTCGAGACCGAATTTGCGACGATCAGGGACGAATTGTCCGGCGTCGCCATCAAATGGTGCGGTTCCTTGCCGGTCGGCATCGTGGAGACGACTTCGCGGGTCTGCTGGTCGATCAGGGAAAGCGTCGCTTCGGCCGAGTTGAGGACGATCACGTTATTCGCGTGTGCGGCGGGCGCCAGCACGGCGGCGGCCAGCGCAAGCGTGCGGCCGAAGGAAAGGAAAGTGCGCATGAAGACTCACGTCGTGGAACAGCTGTCATTGTAGAACGTTCGGCGGGCCCCTCCGGTTGACCCAGGCCGGTATTGCGCCACTTCGCCGGCTGCCGCGGCAGCCGGATGAGCCGCCGCGGCAGGCGCCGCGCGGCCGGCCGGGGCCGGCCGCCGGTGCAGGCCGGGACGCCGATGTTGCGCTAGCGCTGCATCGACTCCCACACCTTGTGCAGACGCTTGACAGAGACAGGCATCGGCGTGCGCAGTTCCTGCGCGAACAGCGAAATCCGTAGTTCCTCGAGCAGCCAGCGGAATTCCGCGAGCCGCGGGTCGGCGACGCCGCCGCGCTGCGACACCGCACGCTGGTACTGCTGGGCGAGCGGCAACAGGTCGGCCGACTGCTTCGCGTCGCGCGCCGGATCGGCCTTCAGCTTGTCGATCCGCAGCGCGATGCCCTTCAGGTAGCGCGGAAAGTGCGCCAGCTGCGTGTAAGGCGTGTCGATCACGAAGCGCTTGCCGACCAGCGCGGCGAGCTGCTGCTGCAGGTCGGCATGCGCCTGCGCGAACGGCTTCGCCTGCGCGAGCTTCTTCACGAGCCCCGCGTACTCGGCCAGGATCTGGCCGACCAGCCGCGCGATTTCCTGCGCGAGCAGGTTCAGGCGGCTGCGGCCCTCGTCGCGGCGCGCGTGGAAGCTCGCGTCGTCGTCGGGCAGCGGGTCCTGCAGGCACGCGCGATCGAGCGCCGTGTCGATCAGCTGGTCGCGCAGCTCGTCCTGCGTGCCGAGCGACATGTACTGCATCGCCATCTCGCGCAGGCCCGGCAGGTTCTTCTCGAGGAACTTGATCGGCTCCTTCAGCTGCAGCGCGAACAGCCGCCGCAGGCCGGCCCGGTGGATGCGTGCGGCCTCCTCCGGCGAATCGAACACCTCGACGTCGCAATGCGTGCCGCGGTCGACGAGCGCCGGGTAGCCGTACAGCGTCTGGCCGCGCCGGCGGATTTCCAGCAGCTCGGGCAGCTTGCCGAAATTCCAGGTCGTCAGGTTCTCGTACAGCGCCGTCGCGCCGGCTTCCGCCGGAGCGGCCGTCTGCGGCGCCGCGACCTTGCCTGCCTTCGCGTTGCGGCCGGCGGCACCGGCTGCACCGGCCGCGGCAGCCGCCGCCGGCGCCTGGCCGACCGGCTGGCCGGCATCGGCGTCGCCGCCCGGCGCGATCGTCGACGCCGCCGCGATCTTCTGGAACTGCTGCTGCGCCTGCGCGCCGAGTTCCTGGCGAAGCTGCGCGAGATTGCGCCCCATCGCCAACTGGCGGCCGTGCTCGTCGATCACCTTGAAATTCATGAACAGGTGCGCGGGCAACGTCTCAAGCTTGAAGTCGGCCGTTTTCATCGCGATTTGCGTCTCGCCGCGCACGTCGGCGATCAGCGCCTCGACGAGCCCGCCCGCGCCGAAGCGCTCGCGGCCCATCCGCTCGACGAAGCCGGCCGCGTACTCGGGCAGCGGCACGCAGTGGCGGCGCAGCTTCTGCGGCAGCGACTTCAGCAGCAGCTGCACCTTTTCCTTCAGCATCCCCGGCACGAGCCACTCGCAGCGCCGCGCATCGACCTGGTTCAGCGCGTACAACGGCACCGCGAGCGTCACGCCGTCGCGCGGCGTGCCGGGCTCGAAGTGGTACGTGAGCGCCATCTCGACGCCGGCCATCGTCGCGCGCTTCGGGAACAGCTCGGTCGTCACGCCGGCCGCCTCGTGACGCATCAGGTCGTCGCGCGACAGGTACAGCAGCCGTTGCTTGTCCTCCGCCTGGCCGCCCTTCTTCACCTCGTCGCGATACCAGCGCTCGAACGCGACGCCCGTGTGGATCCCTTCCGGGATCGCCTGGTCGTAGTACGCGTAGATCAGCTCGTCGTCGACCAACACGTCCTGCCGGCGCGACTTGTGCTCGAGCTGCTCGATGTCGGCGAGCAGCTTGCGGTTGTGCGCGAAGAACGGCAGCTTCGTGTCGAACTCGCCTTCGACCAGCGCGCCGCGGATGAACAGCTCGCGTGCGCGCGCCGGATCCTGCTTGCCGAACGCGACGCGCCGGCGGTGATAGATCGGCAGCCCGTACAGCGTCGCGCGCTCGTACGCGCTGACCTGCGCCGGACGTTTCTCCCAGTGCGGTTCCGACAGCGATTTCTTCAGCAGGTGCGCACCGATCTTCTCGACCCATTCGGGCTCGATCTTCGCGAGGCAGCGCGCGTACAGCCGGCTCGTCTCGACGAGCTCGGCCGCCATCACCCAGCGGCCGGCCTTCTTCGCGAGCACGGAGCCCGGCCACAGGTAGAACTTGATCCCGCGCGCGCCGAGATAGTGCGGATCGTCGTCGGCTTTCAGGCCGAGGTTGCCGAGCAGGCCTGTCAACAGGGCCAGATGGACCTGTTCATAGGTCGCCTCGACTTCGTTCAGGCGCCAGCCGTGCTCGCGCACGACGGTCAGTAGCTGCGAGTGGACGTCGCGCCACTCGCGCAGCCGCAGGTGCGACAGGAAGTTCTGCCGGCACGCGTCGATCAGCTGGCGATTCGACTTCTTGTGCGCGACGGCCTCTTCGAACCACGCCCAGATCTTCAGCCACTGCAGGAATTCGGAACGCTCGTCGGCAAACCGTCGGTGTGCCTGGTCGGCCTGCTCCTGCGCTTCGATCGGCCGGTCGCGCGGGTCCTGCACGGACAGCGCGCTCGCGATGATCAGCACCTCGCGCAGCGACTGCTGGTCGCGCGCGGCGAGAATCATCCGGCCGACGCGCGGGTCGAGCGGCAGCCGCGCGAGTTCGCGACCGAGCGGCGTCAGCGCGTTGTCGTCGTCGACCGCGCCGAGTTCGTTGAGCAACTGATAGCCGTCCGCGATCGCACGGCCGGGCGGCGGTTCGAGGAACGGGAACGACTCGATCGCCGTCAGGTGCAGCGACTTCATCCGCAGGATCACCGACGCGAGCGACGAGCGCAGGATTTCCGGATCGGTGAAGCGCGCGCGCGCCTGGTAGTCACTTTCCTCGTACAAGCGGATGCAGACGCCGTCGGCCACGCGGCCGCAACGGCCCGCGCGCTGGTTCGCGGCCGCCTGCGAGATCGACTCGACCTGCAGCTGCTCGACCTTGTTCCGGTACGAATAGCGCTTCACGCGCGCGAGGCCCGTGTCGACCACGTAGCGGATGCCCGGCACCGTCAGCGACGTTTCGGCCACGTTGGTCGCGAGCACGATCCGGCGCGCGTTCGACACCTTGAATACCTTGTCCTGGTCGGCCGCCGAGAGCCGCGCGAACAACGGCAGGATCTCGGTGTGCGGCGGGTGGTGCTTGCGCAGCGCCTCGGCCGCCTCGCGGATCTCGCGCTCGCCGGGCAGGAACACCAGCACGTCGCCGGGGCCTTCGCGGCACAGCTCGTCGACCGCGTCGACGATCGCGTCCATCAGGTCGCGCTCGGCTTCGCGCGCGGTCTTCACGCGGTCGCGGCCGCCCGTGCCTTCGGCATTCTTCACGGCCGGGCGATCCTCGGCCACCGGGCGGTAGCGCATCTCGACCGGATACAGCCGCCCGCTCACCTCGATCACGGGCGCCGGGCGCTCGTCGGTGCCGAAATGGCGCGCGAAGCGATCGGCGTCGATCGTCGCGGACGTGACGATCAGCTTCAGGTCCGGCCGCCGCGGCAGGATTTCCTTCAGGTAGCCGAGCAGGAAGTCGATGTTCAGGCTGCGCTCGTGCGCCTCGTCGATGATCAGCGTGTCGTACGCCTTCAGCAGCGGATCGGTCTGCGTCTCGGCGAGCAGGATGCCGTCCGTCATCAGCTTCACGGACGCGCCCGGCGCGAGATTGTCGGTAAACCGCACCTTGTAGCCGACCACCTCGCCGAACGGCGTGCCGAGTTCCTCGGCGATCCGGCGGCCAGTGGACGACGCGGCGAGCCGGCGCGGCTGCGTATGGCCGATCAGGCCCGTGCCGCCGGCGCCGAGGCCGCGGCCGAGATCGAGACAGATCTTCGGCAACTGGGTGGTCTTGCCCGACCCCGTTTCGCCGCAGACGATGACAACCTGATGACCGGCGATCGCGCGCGCGATTTCGTCGCGCTTGCCCGACACGGGCAGGCTTTCGGGATACGTGATCGGCGGAACGGGATTCGGTGCGACGACGGCGCGCGGCGGACGCTCGCGGCGCGGCGGGCGCTCGCCCGGTGCCTGCGGTGCGCCCTTCGCGGCCGGCTGGCGCGCATCGCCGCGCCGTTCGTCGCTGCGCGGCCCGCGCGGTGCGGGTGCCGGCGTGCCCGCCGGCTTGTCCTGCTGCTGGCGCGGCGGCTGGCCCGGCTGCTCGCGCGCATCGGCCGCACCATCCGGGTGCCGGGCCGACGGCGTATTGGCCCGCGTCGGCGCGGGACTTTTAGAAACATTCGACATGGGGGCGCATTATAATCCCGCCCATGAATTCCCAAACCGACCTCCCTCCCGCCCAGACCGGCGCCGCGACGCCGCCGGCCGCCGACGATTCGGCCGCCAGCCACGCGCAGTTCGTCGACTGGATGCGCTCCGTCGCGCCCTATATCCACAAGTTCCGCAACAGCACGTTCGTCGTGGGGTTCGGGGGCGAGGTGGTGCAGCAGGGGCTGCTGAACGCGCTCGTGTCCGACATCGCGCTCCTGCAGGCGATGGGCATCCAGATCGTGCTCGTGCACGGCTCGCGCCCGCAGGTCGAGGAGCAGCTGAGCCTGCACGGTGTCGAATCCGAGTTTTCGCACGGCCTGCGCATTACCGATGCGCGCGCGCTCGAATCCGCGAAGGAAGCGGCCGGCGAAGTGCGTCTCGACATCGAGGCCGCGATCAGCCAGGGCTTGCCGAACTCGCCGATGGCGCACGCGCACATCAGCGTCGTGTCGGGCAACTTCGTGACCGCACGGCCGGTGGGGATTCTCGACGGGGTCGATTTCGCGCACACGGGCATCGTGCGCAAGATCGACGCCGAATCGATCCGTCATTCGCTCGCGAGCCGCAAGCTCGTGCTGCTGTCGCCGCTCGGTTTCTCGCCGACCGGTGAGGCATTCAACCTGTCGATGGAAGACGTCGCGTCGGCGGCCGCGATCGCACTGCGCGCCGACAAGATCATCTTCCTGACCGAAGCGCCCGGCATCGTCGACGACGAAGGCGAGCTGGTGCGCGAAATGTCGCTCGACGCGGCGGCCGAGCTGCTCGATTCCGGCAACGTCCAGGGCGACGACGCGTTCTTCCTGAAGCACTCGATCCGCGCGTGCCGCGGCGGCGTGACACGGGCCCACCTGATCCCGCAGTCGCTCGACGGCAGCATGCTGCTCGAACTGTTCCTGCACGACGGCGTCGGCACGATGATCTCGTACGAGAACCTCGAGAGCCTGCGCGAGGCGACGCCGGACGACGTCGGCGGCATCCTGTCGCTGATCGAGCCGCTCGAGTCGGACGGCACGCTGGTACGACGCGGCCGCCACCAGATCGAACGCGACATCGACCACTTCTCGGTGATCGAGCACGATGGCGTGCTGTTCGGCTGTGCGGCGCTGTACCCGTACCAGCAGGAGAAGATCGGCGAGATGGCGTGCCTGACGGTCGCGCCGGAAGCGCAAGGCTCGGGTGACGGCGAACGCCTGCTCAAGCGCATCGAGCAGCGCGCCCGCGCGCGCGGCCTCACGCACATCTTCGTGCTCACGACGCGCACCGAGCACTGGTTCCTCAAGCGCGGCTTCGTCAAGGTCAGCGTCGACGACCTGCCGGAAGACCGCCGCAAACTCTATAACTGGCAGCGCAAGTCGCTCGTGCTGATGAAGCAGCTCTGAGCGCAGGCACGACTGCCCTCCCCCCAGACCGATTACAGGAGAAGTACACGATGGCTCGAATGATCCAATGCGCGAAGCTCGGCAAGGAAGCCGAAGGCCTCGATTTCCCGCCGCTGCCGGGCGAACTCGGCAAGCGCATTTACGAGAGCGTCTCGAAGGAAGCGTGGCAGGGCTGGCTCAAGCAGCAGACGATGCTGATCAACGAAAACCGCCTGAACATGGCCGACCCGCGCGCGCGCCAGTACCTGATGAAGCAGACGGAAAAGTACTTCTTCGGCGACGGCGCGGACCAGGCGTCCGGCTACGTGCCGCCGACGGAAGGCTGATGACGTGATGCGCGGCGCCGGCAGGCGGCCGCGCGATCCGACGAAAACGGCACCGTGTCTCGCACGGTGCCGTTTTTCTTTTGGGCCCGGACGATCGGCGCGAGTCAACCGGCCGGTTTCAGCGCGCCGCCGTCGCCCGGCTGTTGCGGGCTCCCGCTCGCGCTTTCGGCGCCTCCGCCTTCGGTGCCCCATTCGGCCGCATCGCTGCGTTCAGCCGTCGACAGTTCGTCCGCGCGATATCCGGTGCGATTCAGCAGCGCCAGCATGCAGACGAGCGACACGAGCGCGTAGAGCCCCGATGCGGCCGCGACGCCGACGATGCTGCCCGTCGCGTTGAGGATCGCCTGCGCGAGCACCGGCGTGCCGCCGCCGACGACCAGCGCGCTCAACTGATACGCGAGCGACAGGCCCGTGTAGCGGATGTTGGCCGGAAACACGCGCGCGAGCACGCCGCCGACCGCGCCGTAGAACATCGCCGACGGAATCGTCGAGATGCACATGCCCGCGACGGCGACCGCGTACGAACGCGTCGCGAGCGCATGAAACATCACCGGCATCAGCACGATCTCCGGAATCAGGATCCAGCACATCGCGCGCCGCATGTCGACTTTCGACACGAACCATGCGCCGACCGGCTGCATCAGGAACTGCACGACGAGCGAGATCGACAGGATGCCGAGGAACGTGCCCTGCGCGTAGCCGAGTTCCTTCGTCGCCCACGACAGTGCGAACGTACTGCGAAAATACGTGACGTTGATCACCGGCAGCGTACCGGCCGCGAGCAGCACGACCACCCAGTGATCGCGCACGACGTCGCGCAGCGGCAGCTTCACCGTGCGCTTGCGCGCGAGCACGCGCTGCATGTCGGCCGATTCCTCGAGCTTCAGCCGGATCACCATGCCGATGATCACGAGCACGGCCGACAGCAGGAACGGAATGCGCCAGCCCCACATCAGGAACGACGGCGTCGGCAGCGTGCTCAGCGCGAAGAACGCGGCCGTGGCCAGCAGGTTGCCGGTGGGCGAGCCCTGCTGCGCGAACGCCGCGTACAGGATGCTGCGGTGCTTGGGCGCATTCTCGCTCGCGATCAGCACCGCGCCGCCCCACTCGCCGCCGACCGCGATGCCCTGCAGCACGCGCAGCACGACGAGGCCGGCCGGCGCCCAGACGCCGATCTGCGCATAGCCGGGCAGCAGGCCGATGCCGGTCGTCGCGAGCCCCATCATCACCAGCGTGATCACGAGCGCGGTCTTGCGGCCGACGCGATCGCCGAGATGCCCGAACACGATGCCGCCGAGCGGCCGCGCGGCGAAGCCGGCCCAGAACGTGACGAACGCGAGCAGCGTCGCGACGCCGGGGTCCATCGTGCTTGCAAAGAACACCTTGCCGAACACGAGCGCCGCGGCCGTGCCGTAGATGTAGAAGTCGTACCACTCGATCGTGGTGCCGACGAACGCCGCGAAGGCGGCGCGGCCAGGCCGCGACTGCGCGGCGTGCGGGGATTGCGGACGGCTCATCGATGTCTCCATGTTTATGATCGGCGGCGCGACTGTCGCGCGCGTTGCCGGATGGCCGGCCTTGCGCCGCCGGCTAGCGGGGTTGCGCTACGTTGCGTAGTTCGAGGTTGACGTTGATGTTGATGTTGCGATCGGTCGGTTCGAGACGACGCTCATCGGCTGATGCCGTCGGCCCGTCACGTCTCGTCCGGCGCGACCTTCAGCACGCCGGCGTCGAGCAGTTGCTGCTGAAGCGCGCGATCGACGCCGAGCCGGTCGAGCACCGCACGCGTGTCGCGACCGAGCGCTGGCGGCGGCGAACGATAGGTGGCCGGCGTGCGCGACAGCTTCACCGGCGACGCGGTGCCGCGATACGCGCCGATCTCGACGAACAGGTCCCGGTGCAGCGCATGCCGATCGTGCGCGACGTCGGCCACCGTCCGTACCGGCCCGCACGGCACGCCGGCCGCCATCAGGTCGTGTGCGAGCGGCTCGCATGCGTGCGCGGCGAGCCGCGCTTCCAGTTCCGCCTTCAGCTCGGACCGGTGTGCGCAGCGGCTGCGGTTGTCGACGAAGCGCGCGTCGCCGGCGAGCGCCGGCGCACCGAGATGCGCGACGAGCCGCGCGAACTGCCGGTCGTTGCCGATCGCGAGGAAGATCGGCACGGTCGCCGTGCGGTAGCTGTCGTACGGCGCGATGTTCGGATGCGCATTGCCGCTGCGCTCCGGCACGCGCCCGGCGCCGAAGAAGTTCGGCAGGTGCGGATGCAGCAGCGACACGCCGCAGTCGTACAGCGCGATGTCGATCGACTGCCCGTGCCCGCTCTTCTCGCGCTCGGCAAGCGCCAGCAGGATGCCGGCGAGCGCGTTGAGCCCCGTGACCATGTCGACGATCGGCAGGCCGATGCGCGTCGCGTCGCCGTCGCGTTCGCCGTTGACGCTCATCAGCCCGGCCATCGCCTGGATCACCGCGTCGTAGCCGGGCAGCCCGCCGAGCGGGCCGTCGTCGCCGAAGCCCGTCACCGCGCAGTGGATCAGCCGCGGGAAGCGCGGCTGCAGGTCGCGCGCATAGTCCATCCCCCAGCGCGCGAGCGTGCCGGGCTTGAAGTTCTCGACGAGCACGTCGGCCTCTTCGAGCAGGCGCCACAGGATCGCGCGCCCCTCGTCGCGCGACAGGTCGAGTGCGAGCCCTTCCTTGTTGCGGTTGACGCCCATGAAGTACCAGGCCGTGTCGCCGAGGAACGGCGGGCCCCAGCCGCGGGTTTCATCGCCGACAGGCGGTTCGATCTTGACCACCGTCGCACCGTGGTCGGCGAGCGCCTGCGTGCAGTACGGGCCGCCGAGCACGCGGCTCAGGTCGACGACTTTCAGGCCGTCCAGTGCGCCGCGGGTTGCGTTCGTCGCGTTCGTCGCGCTCATCGTTCGACCTCCGGCAGCAGGTCGAGCGCCGTGTCGAGCGTGACCGGGGCGCCGCGCAGCAGCGCATCGAACGCGGCCGGCTCGTCGTCGCGCGACGCCAGCGCGAGCGGATCGACCGGCAGCAGCTTGTAGCGCACGATCAGGTGCGCGAGCGCGAGGCGCCGGTAATCCGGTGCAAGACCCACGCCCTCGCAGGCCATCAGCACGGCCGCGCTCGCGTAGTACAGCGCGGACGCGGCCTGCCGCACGCGTGCGTCGTCGCCTTCCGCCGCGACCCGCGCCAGCGCATCGCAGGCGCGCGCGAGAATGCGCCGCAGCGCAGCGCGGCTCGCATCGGGCAGCGGTGCTGCACCCAGACGATCGCCCAGGAACGCGCGCAGCGCATCGAGCGCATGCTCGCGCTGCGCGGCCCGCGCGACGTCCAGCGCGACGATGTTGCTCGTGCCTTCCCAGATCGAGCCCAGATGCGCGTCGCGCACGAGCCTCGCGTCGCTCCATTCCTCGATGTAGCCCGTGCCGCCGCGCACTTCCATTGCGTCGCCCGTCACGCGGCGCGCGTCGCGGCACGCGCGGAACTTGATCAGCGGCGTCAGGATACGCACGCAGCGCGCGGCCTGCTCGTCACCGCCATCGGCCTGCGGCAGCAGCAGCGCAATCTGCATGAACATCGCGCGGGCGGCTTCGGCCGGCAGCAGCATCTTCATCAGCTGGCGCTGCATCAGCGGCATCTCGATCAGCTTGCGGCCGAACGCCTCGCGATGGGCGGCAACGTGCAGCGCCTCGTTCAGCGCGCGCCGCATCAGCCCCGCCGCGCGCACGCCGTTCGACAGCCGCGACATGTTGATCATGTCGGCCATCTGGTGAAAACCGCGGCCGATCTCGCCGATCAGGTACGCCTGCGCGCCTTCGAGCGCGATCTCGCCGCTCGCCATCGAGCGGCTGCCGAGCTTGTCCTTCAGGCGCACGATCCGGTAGCGGTTGCGCGTGCCGTCCGGCAGCGTCTTCGGCAACAGGAACAGCGCGAGGCCCTTGATGCCGTCCGGCGCGCCATCGGGCCGCGCGAGGACCATCGCGAGATCGGCGTCCGCGTTCGAGCAGAACCACTTGTCGCCGGTCAGGCGCCAGACGGTCTCGCCCTGTGCGTCCGTCTCGCGCACGGCGCGCGTCGCGATCCTCGCGACGTCGGAGCCGGCCGCCTGCTCGGTCATGAACATCGCGCCCTGGTACAACGTGTCGAAGTCACGCGATGCAAGCATCGGCAGGTAGCGCGCGACGAGCGCCGGATCGCCGAAGCGGCGCAACGTGCGCGTCAGCGAATCGGTCATGCTGACCGGGCAGCACAGACCGAATTCCGCCTGCACGAACAGGAACGTCAACGCGTACTTGACGAGCGGCGGCACGGTTTCGGCCCCGTGACTGAGCGATGCGAGCCCGAGCTCCGCATACGCGACACGTTCGAGCGCGACATAGGCGGGATCCTTGTCGATCCGCTGCACGGCCTCGCCGCGCCGGTTGCGGTGCTCGAGCACCGGTGGATGCTTGTCCGCACGCGCGGCCCATTCGTCGAGCTCGCCCGACACGCGTGCACCGAGCGCGCGCAGCCGCGGCTCGAGTGCCGCATAGCGCGCGTCGCCGAGATGCAGCTTCAGCAATGCGCCGAGATCAGGGTCGGCGGTAAAGAAATTGATGCCCCGGCTGTCGGGGATGTTGGATGCGCCGGCGTCCGGCGTGCGAGCGGTGTCGTTCATGCATGCGTCTCCTGGGTTGCCTGCACGTCGGCCGGCGGCGCCGCAGCGGCGCCCGGCCAGTCCCGTGCGAAGCCTTCCGCAGAGCGTAGGCGCGCGATCGATAAGCGTCCAATACAGGATTTATCCGGTACGATAGATAACGCTTATCGATCCCGACGCCGGGAGGAGACACCATGGAACTGAGGCAGTTGCGCTACTTCGTGGCGGTCGCCGAGGAACTGCATTTCGGGCGCGCGGCGAAACGCCTGTTCATCTCGCAGCCGGCGCTGAGTTTCGACATTCGCAAGTTCGAGGACGCGCTCGGCGTGCAGCTGTTCTCGCGCACCAACAAGGCCGTCGCGCTGACCAACGCGGGCGAGGTGCTGCTCGGCGAAGCGCGCCGGCTGCTGCTGCAGGCGACCGAAGCCGAGCGCCTGACGGTGCGCTCCGCGTCGGGCCTCGCGGGCCGGCTGCGGATAGGCTTCGTCCATTCGATGCTGTATCGCGGGCTGCCCGATGCGGTGCGGCGCTTCGAGGCCGACTACCCGGGCGTCGAGGTCGTGCTGAGCGAGATGAACACGCAGGCGCAGGTGCAGGCGATCCAGCGCGGCCAGATCGATCTCGGCTACGCGCACTGGGGCCACTTCCCGCCCGAGGTCGAATCGGTGCCCGTCTATGCGGAGCCGTTCGTGTGCTGCCTGCCGGCCACGCATCCGCTCGCCCGGCGCAAACAGGTCGCGCTCACCGCGCTCGCAGCGGAACCGTTTATCCTGTTTCCGCGCGAAGCGGCGCCGCATTATCACGACCTGATCATCGCGCAGTGCGTGAACGCGGGATTCAGTCCGCTGATCCGCCACGAAGCGCGGCTGTGGCAAACGATCCTGTCGATGATCGAGTTCGGGATGGGCGTTGCGCTGGTGCCGCGCGTGCTGCAGCAGGCGAAGAGCGACCGGCTCGCGTTCCGGCCGCTGAAGGATGCATCGCTCGAATCGCGCACACTCGCGCTGAAGCGCAGCGGCGCCGCCGAACCGGTCGCGCTGCAGTTCGCCGACTACGTGCGCGCGTCGATCGACGGGCTGCCTGCGCTCGCGGGCTGAGCAGGCGGACAACAGCGGGGGCTTGCGGGCATTTGAAAAAAATTTGCAGAAAGTGCTTTACGAACCCCAAAAGCTCTGACATAATTTCATTCTTCTTTGGGCGGTTAGCTCAGCGGTAGAGCACTGCCTTCACACGGCAGGGGTCACTGGTTCGATCCCAGTACCGCCCACCAAGGATTCATCGGTGTGTGAGCCCGAAGAACAAAGGCCCTCAGGCGTAAGCCGAGGGCCTTTTTCTTTGCAGCCGAAGTTGGCGAATTGGGCCTTTTGGCACAGACGTGGCGCACTCAGACAATAGGCCCGGACACAACCAGAACCACATAGTCCGGAGCATCGACGACATCAAACTGGAAGACTACTGGCGGGCGGAAGTTCGTCGTCAAGGCTAGCCGCCGGCAGCGCGGTTTCCATGATCTATGTCGCTCGGCATTGCAGCGAGCACAGGATTCGGTCCCGTCGTCATGGTCAAAGCCATCGGTGCAAAGCACGCTTCCTGCCAATCTCGCCGGCTATGGATACGACCCGCATGAAGTCAATGTAGAAACGGATGATGGCGCCCGCCAGGCGGTCACCTATATCGCCACCAACAAACACCCAGAGATTCGCCCCTACCACTGTTACAAGCAACACGTGCCGGCGGCGCACAAGTGGTGCACCTCCCGGCGGGCTACGTTGCTGCCATCGAACGGGTTGACACCGGCTCGACTAGCGTCGCGAGAGAAGGCGGCAAATACCAGGACAAAGTCGCACCGCAAGGATGATCGTTCGCTATGCTGCGTGTGACAACGCACCTATTCCATCCGACACACATGAGCACCCCTGCACTGACCATTCTCAAAGCCATTCTGAGCATCCCCATTGCCTTTGGGCTCGCCTATCCGCTTATCCATCCGTCAGGAGAGGGAGGCGTTCTCGGCGAGATGGAGATGCTTGGGCCAATCGGCGGCATCGTCGTCGTCGCGGTTTTCCTGGCCCTGGTCTATGCCTACGCGAGCGACCTCAGGACTCCCCTCAAATCGGTCGACCGAGGATCGCGTGTGGCCGAACCCAACAGCGTCTGGCTGATGTTCCTCTTGCCGTACAACTTCATCGAGGACTTCTTCATTATTTCCAACGTTGCAAAGTCCCTGGAAGCGGAGTCTCGTATCAATCCGGCGCTGTCGGGTTTGCGCTCGTTCGGCCGGATCAGCGGCATCGGATGGTGTCTTGCCCAGGTTCTTTCGTTGATACCCAATGCCATTGGCTCCATCGCCGGCGGAGTGGCGGTTTTCCTCTGGGTTTGGCACTGGATGTTTGTGCGTCGAGCGAACAAGATGCTCGCCGGCAGCCGGGTCTCCGTGGCTATCGGTTGACGCAAATCAGGGAAATACGTCATCAGCGGAAAAATCTCCCATTTCTTCGCGCATTGAGCGCCGCAACGCCGTCTCCCGGTTCAACGCACGAAACAAAGATCAGACATTTCATTCAGGTCATTAGCATTCTTTCAACACGAAAGAAAGAAAATTCCTACTGTAATTTTTGGTAATTCTTCTGTAACATTTGTAGAAATCCGGATGCATAGAATCCTTACACCAAATAACAGCCAGCCAAATCGGCATCGCATTTAGGCACGAAATCATGACTTGCGATGGTGAGAGCTGGTGATAGAGATTGCACACCCATGGCACAAGAGAAGAACGACTACACCCTGTGGCTTACCGGTCTGAGCGGCGCCGGCAAGTCAACCCTGTCGCGCGAAATCGCCCGGCAGTTGCGCGCACGCGGCATTCCGACGTGCATACTCGACGGCGACGAGTTGCGGGCAGGCGTATCTCCCGATCTCGGTTTCTCGCGAGAAGACCGTACCGAAAACTGTCGCCGCACCGCCGAAATGGCGAAATTACTCAATGCGCAGGGTTTTACGGTCATCGTCGCGCTGATCTCGCCTTATGAAGCCGACCGTCAACGGGCGCGGCATATCGTCGGCGCAGATCGGTTTGTCGAGGTTTATCTGAAAACCGATATTGCCACCTGTTCCGCACGCGATCCGAAACAGCTCTATGCAAAAGCAATCACCGGCCAGACGACGCAATTCACCGGCATCTCGGATCCTTACGAAGTACCGGCCGCACCCGATCTCGTTGTCGAAACCGGATTGATGGATATCGCGTCTTCGGCCGCACACATCATGGCGTTCGAGCGGCAGCGGTTCACGCACGCTTGATACCGCCCGGTTTCATTCCCCGTCAGAGCGCCCGCGGTTCACTTTCCGGCGGTCGGACCGGCCACAATGGCCGGCCCGGCGCCGGGAACGCCATGCTGCAGAACCGCCCCCTCCCGCGCCCGTCCGGTCCGCCGGCATCCATCGAATTTCCGCCGGCAAAGACGCAACGCGCCGCGACATGATGGCAGCCACGCGAGCGCGGCCGAATCGTCGCACGGCTACCCCACCCGCTCCGCCGTCGCATCGAACGCCTGCTTCGCCTTGTCGACGATCTCGTCGACCTCCGCCTCGCGAATCACGAGCGGCGGCGACAGCAGCATCCGGTCGCCGGTCGCGCGCATGATCAGGTTGCCGTTGAAGCAGAAGTCGCG